>JAQWOH010000056.1 GCA_029245955.1 Fuerstiella sp.
CGTCGAATGAGCGTGCGTTTGTCAGCCTGTTGCGATGGCTGGATGTTTCCCTCGCTGAGCCGTTTCGAAACGAACGCATCGATGGGATTATCTGATGTGCGTCGGTCAGTGAGTTCGGGAATCTGTGTTTTTCGTAGTTTGCGAAACGACCAGTGAGACTCATAAATCGCACCTGACTGAATCCAACAGCGCAGCACTTCGACTTCGTTTTTAGACAGGGGTTTTCCGTGACCTGGCGGGGGCATTTGCGAATCGGGATCTTGAGACGTAACTCGTGACATCAATTCACTCGCCGCCGCGTCGCCGGGGACGAGCGCGTCGTATTCGAGGGCCACTTCACGCATGTCGAGTCTCAAATCGGTCTCTTTGGCGTCCTCGCTGTCTCTGTCTGGGCCGTGACAGACAAAACACCTTTGTGCCAATAGATGACGCGCCTGCTGGGCAACATCGTCTGCTGGCGCATCCGGTCCGCTGACAATGAAGCCGATCACCGTTGCCATGATCAGCAGGATCGGTTGCAACGAACCAGTTTCAATATCGTGGGGGAGTTTGTCGTTCACGCGATTATTGCTCATCGACTCACAGCTTTCGCTGACGCATGAATTCGCTGTTCCGCCTCGTTCAGATGTGGCAGTGCGGCATTCAATTCTTCGGGGAACCAACGACGCTCCGGGTTCTTGTGATCGCGGCTGCTGGGTGTGTTTTGGCGGTTGCCGTACAGAAACGCCCAGTTGGTTGGACGCCAATAGCGAAACCAAAGATCGTTCTTCTTAATGATGGCCTGCCGAAGCGTCTCCGCGGAAGACGGCTCCAGCGCACGGGCAGAATCGAACCATTTGATCGATGCCACTCGATCGGCAAACCCGAGTTGTGACGCGATGGTCTGAGCGGCGTTCCAGTGGCCGATCGTCGAGAGATGCAAACCGTTCCGTGAAAACGCAGCGTGGCTCTCTGAATCGAGCTTGTTGGCTGGCTGCTCGGCGTGGGAAGTCAAGCTACGAAACAGGTCCACCACCGGCAGCTTTCTGTCGCGACCGATCTGTCGAATTTCATCGACGTACACAGCGAGCGACCTGTTGCGTTTCGCGATATCGATTTCGAGTCGCAACGGATTACTGAATGGAACGGGAGTCACCAGCACGATGCGTTTTGTGTAGTCACTGATCTGATCAAGGTGTTGTAAGTAGGCCGCTTTGAATTCATCGACGCGCTGCGGACCGTTCAGTGATTCAGACTGCCCCATCCAGAAAAAGACGATATCCGCGTTGATCTGGCTACGACCATCTCGCTCGCCGTAGTCCGGTTTGCTGGCCGCATAGAAATTGCGAGGACGCTGTTGCACGTAAACGGTGTCCGCCTGCCATGCAAGGTTTCGCACTCGCACTCGATGCTCAGGATTCGCTGCGGTGAGAAGTGTTTCAAGATATCCGTGCCGCGCGGTCTCCATAGCGTTTGTGCCACCAAGAATGGAAATCGTCTGGTGTGAGTCAATCGCGAAACCATCGGCGAATGCAGGCACGGGTGTCTTGGGGCGAGACAGCGGGCGAAGCAGTGGCGGAACCTGACTGTATTTGTTGAGCGCCTCCAGATTCGCGCCGGGCGCAAAGTGCCAGCGATTGGCGAGGGAAACACGTTCGTCATCCAACTGCAGAACGAGTTGCTCCGGCTTCCCAGCGATGCCGCCCGGCGCGCCGTGATCCATCACTCGAACGGCAATGACATTCTTGCCCGGTTTCAACACTCCAGCGGGGATCGGATAATTTCGCACCGTGTAATGGTGGCCAGGATTCTCATAACCGCCGACCCGTGCGCCATTGACCCAGGTAACGTCCATGTCGTCGATTTGACCGAGATGGAGCGTTGCGGCGGCTTTGGTCTGTTCAACCGATAGTTCGATACTCTTTCGGAACCAGACGACCCCATCGAAGTCAGGCAGCTCCACGGTGTCAAAGTGACCTGGCACCTTCATCGTTTTCCATTTGCCATGGTCAAAAGTCGGCTTAGCCCACGCTTCATCCTGTGAGCCAGGATCGACTCCCACAATCAGTTTCGACCAGTACGGCAGTTCCTTCTTTGGCAGTTCCGCCAACAGCTCCTTTTCACTCAGACCAGCCAGCTCAATCTTTGGATTGTGAGTCAGAGTCGGGTTGCGATAGTGGACCGTCTGTGCCTCGCCACCGTGAATCTGCAAGGCGATCATGCCAGACAATTCTCCGTCTGGATCGTCAATGGCCGTGCACAGCTGGCCATTCACTGCAGTCCAGATTCGATGCCCCACGGCAAGAATTTCGTACCGGTTCCAGTCGCCTTTCTTCAAGACCTTGACGGCGCGATCATTCCAGTCCAGTTTCCCGCGACCATGTTCGTGGTACAGGTTGCCCCACACATTACCAATCACCTGGTCGTGACCGACGTCCGCCTGGTAACCCATTGCCTGCCCGTGAGCGTCTATCGGCTTCGAGCGAAACTGAATGCCTGCGTTGCGGTTGTCCGGGGTCAGCTTGACGTCAACTTTTAAATAGAAGTCCTTCACTTCAACGTCGGACCAGATGAACTCGTTCCGGGCAATGTTTTTGTCCGAATGCCCGACGATGGCACCATTCTTCACCGACCAATAACCATCGTTGCCTTTCCAGCCAGTCAGGTCCTTGCCGTTGAAAATACGCGAGATGGCAGGTTCTGGTGCATTCGCCTGCCCCCAAACGCATTCAGAAACAGGCAGTCCGAGCACAGCCACCACGAGAAGTATTCGGATCGCCATGTGCATTCTTCTTTCAATAATGATTGCTAAATCTCAAAATGCGGATAGAGCAGTCTCGAGGTTCAATCCATCCGAGTAGTCGGTTTCAAGGCGAGTATACACGCCACGGATCGGCACTCCCGGACACTTGACACCTTAACTAATCGTGTTGGACTTTAAACGCCCGTTTCCTGCCTTCGTATGAAGGAAAGTCACCAAAAGCCTTATACTGCTGGTTGTGATTGTCGCTATTCCGGAATAGCCACTCAGGGCGGAATTAGTTGGTTTATCTGAGGGCCCCCACTACCGTACAAATCCCGACTAATTCGGGCATAAATCGGACCGGAGGCCCCGCATGAGCCCTACCGAGTACCGTCGCAAATACGCAATTGAGCAAGAATCTTTGGAAGCCAATCATAGATGACGTGACGTCGCACGACGCGTCAGGGAACCAGGGTTAGGAGCGTTGATCAGCGGCGAAGCTTCTCAGCGTTGATTCACAAGCTCGTTAGCCCCTCATCTGCGCGCTGTCCAAGAGATGACCGTCAGGGATCTGGTTTTAAGTGCGGAGGTGATCGCGACCTCCGCGAGTTGCGACATTCGCTTTGTGCTTTCGGTTGCATCGGCCTCAGCAACTTGCGTTCGATCGAAACTCGGGTCGGTGAGATTGACCTCTGCAGTTTTGGACTGCGTTCAGTCAATCGCGTCGAAGCACGCAGAGGCACTGAAGCGTGATGCCGTTGCGTCGCCTGAAAGGGGCGACAGGATTTGAACTATTTCAAAAACCGTTCGTTTTTCGCCACAACTCGCTTCAGAGATTGCCCATACGTGTTTTGACGGACAATCGAGTTCCAAATTGCCGTGAAACGAATCAAAACGGTGCCGCGGGACAACACCGACTGTCGCTGCATAAGCGTGGAGACCTCGAGTGGTTCCTCCACTTTCTTGCGAGCAGCTGGCGGCCATGCCCAGGTCCACTGCATTAATTCCCGTTCCGCCAGTTCTTCATCAACGGCCCGTTTGGCGCGCCATTCTTCAACGCCGATCATGGCCACATCGGCGAACGAGTTGGCTGCGGCCGAATACCGGAACCCACATGTGCGAGATCTGGGCAACTCACCAATCACCGTTCCTGTCCTGTCAATCGTTTGATCCCGATGCACAACGCGAGACTGCTGAAGCTGTCTTTGCCGGTCTTCTTCTTGCCACACAATGCCACATGCTGGGCAGGAGAATGTTGCATTTTCAGCGCCGAGTTCTTCCGCTGCATTGTCCCAACTGACAAGGTGCTCTCGTTCCGGGGCGACGAATTCACCGCAACTGTGGCAGCTCTGGTGTACGAGCCCCGATGAGCCAGCCAGAGACTCCTGCCCGATGCAGCCGTGCTCTTCACTGACCGTACATTCCACGTAGACACGTTTTCGATTGCCGTAGCATCGGATTCGGCCTTCCAGCTGACGCAGCTTTGTGCCCTCGTCAGATCCCGCACCGACCGCGTGGAGTTTTTCTGCGTCGGTCACAACCAACACTCGCGATGTGTATACAGGCAGAGAAGCAGATCGCTCGAATAGGTATTCCGAGGGTGGTAAAATGGGTTGAGCGAAGGGCGACGGAGAGCCACTGACGCTCAGGCTCTTCTGCGACACTGAAAACGGCGATTCGCCGATCTTGCCCTTATGCACAGATTAATTGTACCGCGCGGGCGATTCTGATTTGATTCTGCAAGAATGAGTGCGAGGTAAGTTGTCGCGTCCCAGCTGAGTCCGGGGCCAAGATTGAGTTTCTCGGAGATTAGTGGGATGGTTCCTTTACGACTGCTTTGTATACTTATCGTCGTTGTCGTCGTGTCACGCGATGCGACTGCCGCGGACTGGCCGATGTGGCGGTACGATGCAGCTCGGTCAGGATCGACGCCGCACGGACTGCCTGGCAAACTGCATCTGCGCTGGACGCGGCAATTGCCCCCGCCTCGGCCCGCATGGCCAGCCTCGCAGTTCAAGCTTCAGTTTGACGCCGGGTATGAGCCGGTTTGTGCGGACGGGAAACTATTGATCGGATCCAGCGTTGACGGCAGCGTTGTGGCATTTGACGTCGAAACCGCGAAGCCACTATGGCGTTTCTTTACTGACGGACCTGTGCGGTTTGCACCGTTGATTGACGACGGTCGAGTTTATGTGGTCAGCGATGGCGGATGCCTGCACTGCCTCGACCTCAAGACCGGCCACCGAAACTGGGCGGTCCAGGGGGGGCCATCACGACGCCGAATTATTGGCAACGGCCAGTTGACCTCGCTGTGGCCTGCACGCGGCGGAGTCGTCGTCCAGGCAGGCGTGGCATACTTTGCTGCCGGAATCTGGCCGTCGATGGGCGTCTTCGTCAAAGCCGTTAATGCGGACACCGGGGAAGTGCTGTGGAACAACAGTACGACCGGTTCCGTGTTTGTCACACACCCACACGGAGCGAAGTCGTTCGGTTCGATTTCGCCGCAGGGGTATCTTGCGATTTCCGGCGACAACCTGCTGGTTCCCGGTGGCCGCACGCTGCCCGGAGTCTTTGGGCTCGCCAGCGGCGAGCTCCGACATTTCGACTTTGGCGGAAAAGGCGAAGGCGGATACCGAGTAATTGCCTCCGGCGATTACTACTTCGCTCGCGGTAATATGCGACGTACGATCGACGGGCTGGATGTCGGCAGCATCAGCGCCGAACTGGTCGGGCCGAGCGGCATCATCGGCACAGACGGGTCCGCAATTGTTCTGACTTCGACCAGTGGTCAGATCAAAAAGACAACGGGAAAGGACCGGCGTGGCAAGGAGGTCACCACCACATCCTTCCAGCCGGAGCAAGTGAAAAAGATTTCCGTCGATGGCCCGAGCAGGGTTTATCTGCAGGCCGGAAGCCGCGTGTTTGCCGCAGACGGTGGTCGGATTGCGGCCTACGAATTTGAGGCCGGCAGGGAGAACCTGAAATCCGTCTGGTCAACGGCTGTTGACGGAGATGTCTGGTCGATGATTGCCGCAGACGAGCATCTGTTCGTGACGACAAAGCAGGGTCATCTTTATTGCTTCGGCGATGAATCGTCAAAAGTGTATCGCGTTGACTCGGGTGGCAAATCTTTTAAAGCGATCGCTGGTTCGCACAGCGAAGACCAGCAATCGATTGCCGAGCAATTGGCAGGTTTCACTCGCAACGCCCAGGGTTACGCCGTGTCCATTGGCACGCCGAGTTTCCGAGCGCTGCAGCACGTTGTGGAGCAGTCCGAACTTACGATTGTCGCAGTCGACACAGATGAAGCGTCAATCCGGCAGTTTCGTGAGCTTGCGGTGCAGGATGATCGCTTTGGCATTCGCGTGTCGGCACTGACCGCGGACCTTTCCGCGAACGAACTGCCCTCGTATTTCGCGTCAGTCGTGTTCTGTGAGGAATTGCGTGACTGGACTCGGCCGCAGATCGAGTCGGTGTTTGAGATCCTGCGTCCTTACGGCGGAACGGGTTATCTGCGAACCACTGAAGATCAGCACAGGATAATTGTTGACGGCGCAGCGTCCCGTCTGCACGGAGCGAAGGTCTCTCGCGTGGGAGAATGGACGCACTTGCAGCGCGTCGGTGCGTTGCAGAATGCCGGTGTCTGGACTCATCAATACGGCGACGCCAGCAGCAGTGCCGTTTCCGCTGACGCCCGCGTGAAGACGCCGCTGGGATTGCTGTGGTTCGGTGGTCCGGCGAATGACCGCGTCCTTCCTCGACACGGTCATGGACCGTCTCCGCAGGTTGCCGGCGGGCGGCTGTTTATCGAAGGCGTGGACATGCTTCGCTGCGTCGATGTCTACACCGGACGCGTTTGGTGGGAACGAGAGTTTCCCGGTCTGGGCACGTTTTACAACAAGACGTCACATCACCCGGGCGCTGGCGAAATCGGCAGCAACTATGTGTCGCTGGAAGATCACGTTTACCTGATCCACGGTACAAAGTTGTTGCAACTGAGCGCTCAGACAGGAGACACGACCCATGAGTTCAAACTTCCGGCCGATCGTGGAACCGTTGCCTCATGGGGTGCCCTGCGAGTCGAGGGCAATGTGCTGATCGCGGCAGCCGCTCCGGTGTCTGTGCCAGACGCAGACAAAAAAGAGGCGGCGGTCCTGACGAAGGGACGTTCGATCATTTCCGTCAATGCGAAGTGGCGATATCTGGCAGGAACTGACCCTGCGGGCGACTGGGCCGATTTCGATTTTAATGACTCGGCGTGGAAAACCGGAACAGCCGGCTTCGGCTACGGAGACAAGGACGACCGCACGAAACTGACAGACATGAAAGGTAACTACCCACGAGTTTACATTCGGCACGTATTCCGGTTCGACGACAAAACGGAGGATCCGAAACTGCAATTGCATGTCAACTACGACGACGCTTTCATCGCGTATCTGAACGGCCACGAAATCGCCCGGACAAACATCAAATCCGGACGCGGACCGAAAGCCAAAGACATTTCGTCGCATGAGTCAGGGAAAGTGGAAACGTTTTCACTGACCGGCGCCGCCCGATGGCTCAAACGCGGGAAAAATGTGCTTGCCATCGAAGGACACAACAGAAGCAAAGGCAGCAGCGACTTCACACTGGATCCGTTTCTTGTCGCGACGTCCGATGTACCGGTCACATCACCGCCACTTGAAACTTCGCAGCCAAAGGAAACGCTGGCGGACGTGCTGCAGCCTGCACGATATTCGTCCGCCAGCCGGACTCTGCTGGCGTTCGATCGTCATAGCGGCCAGCTGCTCTGGTCGCGCGACGCGAAGATGAACTTCCGCCATAACGCGATTTGTGCAGCGGATGGACGAGTGTATGCGATTGACGCATTGAGCCCGACAAAGCTGGCGGCTCTAAATCGAAGGGGCGTCGAACCGCAGGGAGAATCAAGTCTGCTGGCCGTGGATGCACGCAGCGGCGAAGAAATCTGGAGCACAACAGACAACGTCTTCGGCACGTTTTTGAGCTACTCCCGTGAACACGACGTACTGCTGCAGGGCGGAAGCGCGTATCGCGATCGAGCGGCCGACGAAGTCGGTGCGGGACTGGCGGCCTACCGGGGCAGCACCGGTAAAGTGATCTGGAAAGACTCTGAAGTGAAGTACGGCGGACCGTGTCTGCTGCATGGCGATCGAATCATCACAAACGGGGCGGGAGGCTTCGATCTTGAACTGTTGACCGGCCGACCCACCGGCTGGAAATATTCCCGTATGTACGGCTGCAATACAGCCATCGGCAGTCAGCACCTGTTGACGTTTCGTTCCGGAGCCGCCGGATTCTGTGACCTCGCCGGTGACAGCGGAACGGGAAACATCGGCGGCTTTCGATCCAGCTGCACCAGCAATCTGATTGTCGCCGACGGCGTTCTGAATGCCCCCGACTACACTCGCACATGTTCCTGTTCGTATCAGCTGCAGACATCTCTGGCACTCGTGCATATGCCGGAGATCGAATCGTGGACGTTCGGGAACCAGGACTATACAGACGAACCTGTTCGCAGTCTGGGCATCAATCTTGGTGCACCCGGAGATCGTCGTGACTCAGACGGCGTGCTGTGGTTTGATTATCCGGCGGTCGGCGGTCCGTCGCCGAAGCTGAGTATCGAAACCGTACCAAGAGCGCCGCAGACATTCCTTCGACATTCATCGCTGATGGACGTCAATCCCTGCAACTGGGTGGCCGCATCAGGATTGCGTGGTCTGCGTCGTTTACAACTGACAGCAGACATTCCCGACGATGTGCACGCTGTAAATGTGCGACTGATCTTTTCAGAACCCGACGGATTGTCGACCGGACAACGAGTCTTCTCGGTTTCGATCAACGGGAAAGTCGTTGTGAAGGATTTCGACATTGCAAAAGAAGCGGGCACTCCGCGCGGGACGATCACACGAGATTTCCCAGTGGTCACGTACGATGGCACGCTGGACATACGATTGACGTCTCGGGCGAAGTCCGCACCGCCTGTACTGAGCGGAGTCGCCATCAAGATTCCTTGAATCTCCTGTTCTTTCCATCTTGCACAGCACTGGTCTTGTCTCGGTGAAATCGACTGCGCATCGCCGGATACGCGCAGAGAGCCTGTGAGCTCAGGATATTCATCCGGACTTTAACTCGGACAGAGCAGAAAAGTTGCGTCACAATCAGTTCTTCCGATTCGGGCGTTTGATTTCACGCGAAAAGGCCGGGATGCTGGATTGCACGTCACACTCCAGCACTTGGTGACCCATGAACTTTATTCTGCAACCCTGGCAGCTTCTTTTTGTCGTCTTCTGCGGCTGGGTGCATCGGCGTCAGATGGAGATCATTGAGTTTCAAGCCGCCGAAATCAGCTTTTTCCTCGATAAATTCGGTAGCAAACACATCCTGCTCAGCGACGACCAGCGTCGGCTGCTCGCCGTGCAGGCTCATGCCATCGGCCGCAAGGCCCTGCTGGAACTGACCATCATCTTCAAGCCAGATACGGTCGCATTCAGGGTGTGCTGGCCAACAGCCTCGTACACTTCGCAGTTTTCGGAAGGATTCGGAAGATGACCGAATTTCAGCATGAGGATGCAACATCTACCGCCATCGCACTGCGCGAGGTGGACGGTAAACTCAGCCAGATGTCCGAGGAACAGGGTAACAATAGCGGCCTGTGGCGGACGCGATATGCACTCGAAGACGAGCTGAAACTTCACGAAATTTCCGAATGCGACGGCCAACGTCTCACACCAACTCAGGTCCGTGCCCTGGACGCGCTGATGAATGGCGCGTCCCAGGCGGAAGCTGCTGAAGCAGCCGGCAAATCAGCGCGATGGCTGTGGACCCAGCTGAACGAAGGCGGCGAGTTTCTCAATGCCTACCGACAGGCCGTGCAGTCTCTGCAGAAGCAGTCACAGCTCACAGCCTTGCAGAGGGCACGTGACGTCATGGATGTCGTCACCAGCATTGCGGTCGACCGCAAACACAAAGACTGCCTGAAGGCCGCTCAGCTCATTCTGCAGTTGCACAAGCACTAAGCTGTGGTGGTGTTAATTGTGGTTAGGTTTGGATGAGACCTGCGTTGGACTACGTCATTACCTGAGCCTCAACCACCGCGAAGT
>JAQWOH010000076.1 GCA_029245955.1 Fuerstiella sp.
GCGGACTTCTAATCCGCAGGTCAAAGGTTCGAATCCTTTCGGGCGTACTAAGTTACGACAATTGCCCTCTGAGATGTACCTAGGTACGGTCAGGGGGCTTTTTCATGTCTCAACAGTACGTTGATCTTGCCCCTTTGGGCGTAGCAAGTTGTTCAGGGTCTCTGCAGCCTGCTGGACATCCCCCGAAACGTAATGTTTTTGGGTCGTCTCCCACGACGAATGTCTCATGATCCGGCAGATTAGCAACGGCGGAATGTTGGCGTTGTGGAGATTCTCCGCACAGGATCGCCTTAGGTCATGTGCAGACGCATATTTGACGGTCTTTTCAGTATCCATGTCACCTTCCTCTACGACGACTCCGGCCTTCTTTCCAATTCGACTGATGACCTTGCCGACCCACTCAGCATTTGGTCGCCTATGCCGAACGTGGCGACCAAGTCGTAATTGCAATGACAGTGGATTGAAGACCCAGCCGGTTCGTTGAGGTACAGGTGTACCCAGCAGCAATTCTTCGAACCCCGGCAGGATGGGAATTGCTTCATTCGTGTCATTCTTCTGCCTCGAAGCGGGGATTTCTAATATGGGATGCCTTCCATCTTCCCACAAAGGACGGATTGTCCGTCGTTTGTCCCACGAGACAAACATCAGCTCTCCGATCCGCAGTGCTGATTCCCAAAGCCCGTACAGTACGTACTTCCATGATTCAGCTGCCTCTTCACCCACAACCTGTGCGGTCACATCGAGCATCAGCTGAAATTCTTCGGCAGAAATCGGTCTGCCCTTCATGGGATTCTTTGGCGTCTTGACTTGCGGGCAGTCCACCCGAGATGGCAGCCAATCCTGCTCATACGCCCAATTGAGTGCAGCAACGATTGTCTTCAGATATCCCCTGACGGTAAACGGTGACCGGACGGAACCTTCAACAAAGACTACGCCTTCCACTGGGCCGACTTTAATAACGAACCCATTGGTGACTGGCAGGCCTTCACTTCCGGCCTGCTCTCCATCCCGATGGCACATCAGCTGATCGGTTTTTATACCGTAGCGGATGAGTCCGACGGCGTGCTGAAGGTGTTGCGGAGCTATCAATACTACGCGACCCACGCCATTTCGGACAAAGTGGCCAAGACGGACTGGAAGAACCCCAATCGGCTCAGTGCGTTCCGAAGTGTCCGGATTGAACGCAACCGCGTATTGTCGCTGTGCCCGTCTTTCTTCAGTGCCGATTGCCACGCCAACAGGTGTTCGCCATCCAGCTTCCGAAGTTTCACGGCTCCGATGTACGGCGTGACATACAGCCGTGTGGCCATTTCATATTCGGCAATCGTATTGTCAGACCGATCGATTGCGACGTCGTTATCAAGCCAGCGTTGAAGGTAGGCGGCCAGTGAGTCTTTTGCCACGATGGCTTTCCGGTTCAGCTTGGCCTGCCGCTTCAGGTCATCGAGCTTGTCTTTGACTTCCTTCTGAGTCTTGCCGTAAACGGTCTCCTGAATTCGCTTGCCGGTCTTGTCTCGTCCGAGACTGATTCGGCCCCGCCATCGTCCATCCGGCCGCTTGTAAATTGTGCCCTCGCCATTCCCTCTCTTGCTCATCGATTCATCTCCTAAAATGAGTTCCTGAATTGCTGGGGAGAAAAACCACGCCGTGCCGAAGTGCTATCGAACGGGCGTACCGATCCCACAGAATGAAACGTCGATGGGGAACACTCGCGAGCCAAAGCGGTTGGCCGAATGATGAATTGCGAGCAATTACGTCGGTGCGTAGAATGCATGGCACCCACCGTCCTTTCCTATAAAAGGGCGTGTTGGTTAGCTGGGTTCGGGATTGCCGTCCCGTTCCCAGCGTTTATCAGTTTGCCCGATCCGTGGCTCATCTGTCAAGTTGCTTCCGTGATGTGGTGGGAACGCTGATGCAAAGTCGGCTGCAATGCCGCGAGACTTTCATGTACCAATGAACCAACAGCAATTCAGGAGTGACACATGTTCGCCGTTTTAGAATTCCAAGACCTGACCATTATCGCGGCTATCGTCGCTGTCTTGACCGGCCTCAACTACGCGAGATCAAGCCCAGCAGATGGCGAGTGTCTCATGCTTTTGAGTCGTTTAGACCGTAAAGTGGATGTGCTTATTCAACACCTCGACGTTGATATCCCTGAGGCACTCGCAAAATACGGATTGTCGACAACAGTTGCCGAGTTGGCTGATGAGGGCAAGAAGATCGAGGCCATCAAAGTCCACAGGAAGGAAACCGGCGTCGGCCTCAAGGAGGCCAAGGACGCAATCGAGGCATACCAAGACGAGAGTTCCTGAATGCCACCATCCGATCGGCAAGTTGACTATCACCGAAACTCATCCCGCTCAACCTTACTCATCTTCCGTCAATCCCACGGTGCAATTGTTTTGTGACTGCCGCCCCATAGCCCGAGCTTCTTTGACCGTGCCCCGTCGAGCAACCTGTCGAGCAACCTGTCGATGTGCATGTACTTGTTGACGGCCTTGCCACCGAATTTCACAGAACGGGTGGCCCCCTGAATCGCCAGCGACGATCCGCCAGACTTGACTGCGTCCAAAATCTGCCGAGAACCTTCCGTATCAGGAAAATCGGCACTGCAACTCAGCCCACGTGGCTAAGTCCGTACATTCCGGATGCCGTCCGGCATCCGGCAGATTCCCTCGCCGTGATTGATGATCCGTCGAATGTCAGGATCTTCAAGATCACAAACATCAAAAGCACCGTCCGCAACCATGAAATGATCCTGCCGATCGTCATCGGCGGGTGTGTTCCAGCGCGTCGTAAAACCGAACAGGAAATATCCTGTCGCACGAAATTTTCGATTATGTATACGCTTCGGAAATCAGCCTGGTCTGGAGTTGTGGGGGCTCAGTTACGTGCAAACTCCGGACTACTTCTCTTCATCATCTCGAACGATCAAGGCCTCACTAAAACTGAGTTTTTTGCGGAGGTATTCGAGTGTGTCGTAGTCAAGATGAGACGTAATATCTTTCAATCGGTCTACCATTTGCTTGGTCCGCTCGTTGTCGGGATCACCTTTCAGTATTTCTTCCAAATCATCGTATGAGGTTGAGTCACCTGTGTACGTAATCGCTCGCAACCAGATTTCAATCAACTGACCGTGGCGACCATCCAGAATCCCCGCAAACGTCTCGTCACGCCTGAGTTCGCTTATCAACGTACCGGCTGTGATCTTCCGACTGAGAAACCTGTGATACAGGCTTCGATCGAGGTACCTCAGAAATAAAAGGGTGCTCGTCGCAATTGGGACAATACCTTGATTCACTTTCGTCGTGGCAAAAACAACAGCTAATTCTCCGACAATCTGTTCCATTATTCGCAACGCGGGTTTATAGGCACAAAAATATATGTTCAGCACAGATTCAGTTTCCCCGGCATGCCCACTTCTGAATTCGTAATCTGATTTAAGCAGAATCTCGGAGTGCAGGTCGAAACGAACAATTATATTTCTTGTGAATGCTTTCACATCAGGGTCGGGCAGTTTGCACGGCAGATCAATAAAACGACGAAGATATCCATCCGGGTTCATTCCAGACCCATAGATTGAACGTATTGAATGCCCCAGTTGCTCCCGGTCTATTGCGAGTAAGAACACGACCCCGTTCACGCCAAATAGATGTTTTATCCGCTCAAGCATTTCTACAGCGTATGCCGGACGACACCGGTCCAGTTCATCGACCAGAACAACTATCGGCTTATCTGACTGATTCGAAAGTGACTCCAGTGCTTCACGAAACGACACGATTGCCGCCTTTTCCTGGGAATACTGATTCACGCATTTTTGGGTCAAACTCACTGTCGATTCAGACAGTGAGTTCTCTGTTGTGGTGTCTGTGCTTATGATGCCCCCGGCTGCTGCACGCGCCGCTAATGGCAAGCCTCTCTTTAGAAGTTGCTCTCCAGCAGAATACAGTCTCGTTTTCCATCCGGAGCCTTCACCCTCAGTCATAATTTGGGATTCAAATTCCCCCAAGAGGGAGACCAATGGGGCATCTGAATGATCGGTCTCCCACGCACTGAAGTAGATCGTACGAAATCCCTCCATAACGAGTGTTTCACGCCACATTCGAAGAAACGTAGTCTTACCACTTCCCCATTCACCCTCGATCGTCAACACGCCACCGCCATCAACGGCGTGCACGAGCGAAGTCAATGCTTCCGCGAAATCCTTCCGTTCAAGGCAGTCCCCTGCAAACGGATCTTCTTCTGACACAGCCATTTCCGGCAATCGGATTCTCATGCATGTTTTCCTTTGTGTGTCAGCTCAAGTGTCAACAAGAATCGATCTGGCTGCGCATTGTCTCACAGACTGACGATTTTGGAAACGCACAAAAATAATATGGATTCGCCGACCGTCGGACGATCTTAGTGAACTCCTAATCCGCAGGTCGCAGATTCAAATCCTACCGGACACACTGTATTTTCATTGGTGACGCTGAGGATTCCATCGGGTGTCTCACCCACGCCGCTGTGCATCGCAGGACCGGTACCGCACGTTCCATAACGAGGTGTTCAGTTCTCCTGTTCAAGTACGCCACCACTGAGATAGAAAACCAGCCAGTTCGCCTCAACAGTAGTCGGTCAGCATTGAAGTACCAATCTGGATCATCGAGAGTTCCAGCGCAATCCGATTTTCGTCAGCAGGTAACGTGTGGCCAAAACCGGGTGTCGCATGACAATCTTCAGCAGACACGCCCAGTCGAGTCCTTCTACTGGTTTCATGATAATTTCCGGCCGATTTTCACACGTATCCTTCAGCCAGCCGTTATGAACCTCAAACACTGGCGGAGGGTAGCTGTCGACGGGAAAAAAACCCACATCCTTAGTTTCGTTGCTGGTACACGTCTGGCCGCCGACCACGCAGCATTCAAACAGATGCGTTTCGCTGGTGAGTTTTCCGGTAGGAGTGTATACGGCCACTTTCCGAACAACCCGGACCTCTAAACCGCTTTCTTCGAACACTTCGCGTACAGCCGCAACGTCCGGGCTTTCGCCCGGATCGATGCCCCCCCCCGGCAGAACCCAAATCGGTACATCGCGGCGTTTGACAAACAGGACATTGTCTTTTTGGTCGTCGAACACGACGGCAACAGCACCTTCTCTCATGAGGCGGATTATAGATTGATTTGCCCACGATGCGAAGACGTGAATGTTGGCCCGGTGAAGCACAGACCAGAGGCCATCAACCACGAATGTCTCATCATGTCGGGAATTATCAGAGTGTGAGAATGAGCCCAAAACGCGTCTGTGTGGTTCGGACAAGTGTCAAGTATTGTGGCTGGTCATGGACAGCTGGCACAAAAACGAGAAAAACGGCGACTCGACAGGAAAAACACTGACTCTCGCCGAAAAATGGGGCTGCGGCCCGTAGTATGCGGCGACGAATGATTCAACGATTCCGGTTTGCGGTCATATCAAGTATGCGGCTGAATGACTTCGGTGTCATGGGCTTACGGCATACAGAGTCAGTGAATTTCCAAATGCGGCCGTACAAAAAAAGCTGGCATACGCAGTGAACCCATTCACATTTACTAAGTTTCAGGTTTTAATGTTCCCAACAGACAAGCAATGGCAAACTTAAACGAAACACTGGGCTCAGGAGCCACACCGCCGGAAGCGCGACACATTGACCAGTCGCGCATTGAAGCGGCAGTACGAGAGATCCTCAGCGCAATCGGCGAGAAACCGGAACGCGACGGTCTGCAGGACACGCCGGGCCGGGTGGCTCGCATGTACGCTGAGATGTTCGGCGGACTGCACGTTGATCCCGGTCGCCACCTGCACAAGGTCTTCGAAGAAGAATACGACGAGATGGTTCTGGTGCGGGACATCAGCTTTCACAGTATGTGCGAGCACCACCTGTTGCCGTTCATTGGCACGGCTCATGTAGGCTACATTCCGCGTGGCAGGGTCACGGGGCTCAGCAAGCTGGCTCGTGTGGTGGACGAAGTATCACGGCGGCCTCAGGTGCAGGAACGCATGACACACACGATTGCAGACCTGGTAGAATCAGAGCTGGACGCCAAGGGTGTCATTGTCGTTCTTGAGGCAGAGCATACGTGTATGACAATTCGCGGTGTGAAGAAGCCGGGAGCTCTGACGGTGACCAGTGCGGTGCGCGGCCTGCTGAAGAATGACCCTTCCAGCCGAGCCGAGGCGATGGCCCTGATCAATAAGAAATAACCGGCGCATTCATGATCGCTCTGTTCATTCTCAAACTCTCTGCAGGCATCACGCTGATGTGGTGGCTGATGCCGCGCCAAGAGGTAACCGACGGCTTCTTCCGAATCCAGATGCGCGTGCTGTTGGGGCTTTCGGTATTGTGTGCGTTGTTGCTGTCCGGCAATACCGACGCGGCTATCGATGGCAGACAGGCCTCAGAGAGTCACGTAAGGAATCAGTCAGTGGAGCCTGACACGTCCCTCGCGCAGAAGATGGTGGCGACTTCCAGGGATGTGGCCGGCCAGACGAAGGTTGTGTCCATCGTCGCGGCAGTGACGGCTTATGTCGGTTCAGTGTTCTGGGCGCTCGGGCGCAAATTTCCGGGAAACCTCTGTATTCATCTGCTGATGGTGCTTACCGCGTTATCGCTCGGACTGCATTCGTGGCATGCAACCACGGACTGCAGCTTTCTTCAGCAATTGCTGTCGGACTTTTCTTCTGCGGCGGTTCTTGGTGGTGTGACCACGGGGATGTTACTGGGACACTGGTATCTGACGACGCCCACGATGAGTATCAAGCCTCTGACATGGTTCAATATTGCAATCGCGGTCGCAGTGCTCGGTCGGCTGGTTGGCTCGGGCTGGGCGGTTGCCGGCGCTGGTATATCGCTGCCGGACACAACGCAGCAGATGTGGCTGGGCATCCGCTGGGCAGGGGGAATAGTGGCCCCGGGGTTCATGTGCGTCATGGTCTGGCGAATTCTGAAGCATCAAAACACTCAATCCGCCACCGGCGTGCTGTTTGCAACACTGGTTGTGGTATTCATGGGTGAAATGGCAGCAGCGCTGCTGGAACAGGACTCACGAATACCCTATTGAAATCATCTCAACCATACTGCCGGTGTGTGGTCGGAAACCAGTCGCCGGTGTTCTACAATGCCCACGTGATCTGTAAAAACATTTTCTGTCTGTCGGCCTCGTCATTCCATGCAAATCATCTTTCAATGCCCTGTCTGCGAGCAGCGCAATCTGCAATGTCCGGAAGTGGTGACAGCGCCGATAAACTGCGAGCATTGTGACTGGTCACGTGATCAGGGACCAGCAGACTTTGAGAGAGACTCTTGTCGTCGGTGCCGAGTCTGTGGCTGCGACGATCTTTGGCGACAGAAGGATTTTCCGCCGGCACTGGGGGTGGCTTGCGCCGGAGCGGGCATAGTTTTGAGTTCTATATTCTGGGCCAGATACGAACCCATCTGGGCATTGGGCGTTCTGATGTCGTTTGGCCTGATCGATCTGCTGCTGTACATATTCATGGACGACATGCTGGTCTGTTATCGCTGCCGTGCACGCCATCGTCAGACGACTGTGAACGAAGGGCATGTCAATTTCGATCTGGAAATAAGCGAGCGATACATCCAGATGAAGAAACGGCAGGACGAAGCCGATAGAAAATCGAAGGCTGGCAACACGCCTCAGAAGACGGAGTAGTCGCGTTTGGAGGAGCTTCGCAGACAACTTGCCGAAGACCTGGTCGATTCCATCGACGGCGAAATCTGCGTCGACGATGTGACGACGGCACTGTATGCGTCAGACGCCAGCCTTTATGAAATCAAGCCGGCAGCCGTCGTATTTCCCCACTCGGCACAGGATGTTTCCACGCTGGCCAGATATGCTTCAGATAACAACGTCCCACTGATTCCTCGCGGAGCCGGCACGGGACTGGCGGGTGGCTGCCTGGGCGCTGGAATAGTAATGGATTTCACGCGGCACATGAGCGACCTGATCGGCATGGATGGCGATTACGTGCGCGTTCAGCCGGGAATCACCCGCGAAGCACTCAATACGGCACTGCGACCTCACGGTCGTTATTTTGCTCCGGATCCATCGAATTCTGAAATCACCACGATCGGAGGAATGATTGGAGTTGACGCTGCGGGATCACACGCATTCCGAGTCGGCTCTGCACGAGATCACATGCGCAGCCTGCAATGTGTCCTGATCGGCGGTCAGGTCGTGGAGCTGGGATCGGAACCGTTTCAGCGGTCATTTGCAATCCGGCAGCCGACGGTGGGGCCTCAGGACGAAAGTCTGCGCAGACAGGGAACAATTGTTCCACCGGTGCGGAACGAAACTCTGGCACTGACCTCACTGACGCCATCAACTCGGAAGATGGATATCGTCGAACGACTGGCAGCATTACTGGACGAGTCGGCGGATGACATTCGCCGATATCAACCACCGTTACTGCGAAACTGCAGCGGTTACATGCTGCGGAGTGTCAAGCAGCGAAGAACACTGGATTTGCCTCGTCTGATCGCGGGGTCTGAAGGCACGCTGGCCATTGTTACGGAAGCAACGCTGCATACTCTGCCGCTGCCCCAGCACCGGGGCATGATGGTGCTGATGTTCGGTTCAATGGATTCTGCGCTGCGAGCGATGCAGGTGTTGCTGATTCTGGAACCCAGCGCGTGTGATCTGCTGGATCGTCGTCTTTTGAGTCTGGGACGGGATGCCGACCACAGTTTTCTGGACCTGATTCATCCCAATGCGGAAGCGGGACTGTTCATCGAATTCAGCGGCAGCAGCGGAGAAGACCTGAAACGCCGTGTGAGCAACGCCAACACCTTGTTGCAGTCGACCGATTTCCAGTACGTCGTGAGCCGTGAAACGACAGACATCCACGAGGTCGAACATCTGTGGAAACTGCCCGCCAACGTTGTCTCGCTGCTTGCCGGACTTAAGGGAGAAGCCCGGCCGTTGCCATTCGTCGAGGACATAGCCGTTCCTCCCGAACGAATTTCAGAGTTCCTGAAGCTGTCTCAGAGAACATTTCAAAAGCATGAAGTGACTGCCACACTGTATGCGCATGCAGCATCCGGACAGCTGCACCTGCGACCCATCATGCCCCCCCCTCATCGCGGCAGGGCTGAGCAGATCGAAGCCATTTCGCGGGATCTGTACCGTCATGTCAAATCGGTCGGTGGCACCATCAGCGGAGAACACGGCGATGGCCTTTCACGGACCGCTTTCATTCGGTCGCAGTATGGCCCGCTGTATCGCAGATTGCAGCAGGTGAAAGACATCTTCGACCCGCAGCGTTTGCTGAATCCTGACAAGATCATCAGCGACGACGGTCAGATTACGCTGCGGCATCTGCGCAGGACGGAAGTAAAACCGAAACCGGCCATGGAAACGGAGGACCCGCCGCTCCTGCCTGTGCTGCAGCAGACCTGGTCCAAAGAGTCCGCGATGGAAGCCGCTCTGCGGTGTAACGGATGTGGATCCTGCCGAACGTTGTCGACGACATCGCGAATGTGTCCGTTTTTTCAGCAGGAAAACGTGGAAGAGAACAGTCCTCGCAGTAAGGCCAATCTGATCCGTCGGTTTCTGAGCGGTGCTGATCCCGCGGAGATCATGGCAAACGAACAGATACGCCGCGTTGCGGAAAGCTGTTTCAACTGCAAGCAGTGTCAGCTGGAATGTCCGTCCGAAGTCGACATACCGCACCTGATGCTGGAAGCTCGGGCTCAGAATGTCTCCACGTACGGACTGACGAAAACGGACTGGCTGCTGTCTCGTTTTCACACACATGCGAGGTTCGCTGCAAGATTCAGGATGATGGCGAATCGAATTCTGCGTCTGAGCGTTTTCCGAAATGTCATGCAGAAGACTCTGGGCATCGCAGAAAATCGTCGGCTGCCCCTGTTTGCCAACCGCTCATTTCTGAAGTCGACTCGTGTGCTCAGTGATCACAACACGATTGACGCCACCTCACCCACTCCGACCGTTGCCTACTTCGTGGATTATTTTGTCAACCATCACGATCCGGACCTCGGGGAAGCGTTTGTGCGCATCCTGCAGCACAACGGCTACCGCGTATATGTGCCCCCCCAACAGCTGGTGTCAGGTATGGGCATGATCGCTGTGGGCGACCTGCCAGCGGCTCGCGAGGTGGCAGAAGCCAACATCAACCAACTCAGCGACGTCGCGAGAGAAGGGTATCCGGTCGTCTGCACAGAACCGTCCGCAGCTCTGTGTCTGACTCAGGAATACCCACTGATCGTTGATCATCCCGATGCTGACATCGTGGCTCGCCAAACTTCAGATGCAGGTACGTTTCTGTGGGACCTGCATCTGAACGGCAGATTGAAACTGGATTTCGAAGGACTGGACCTGAGAGTCGCGTATCACACACCGTGTCATGTCAAAGCGCTGAGCCCGGACGCGGGACTCTGCAATCTACTGGAACTCATTCCCGGTGTCAGAGTTCAACGAATCGAAAAAGGCTGCAGTGGTATGGCGGGAACGTTTGGCCTGGCGGCCGAACACTTCGCTCAGTCGACTTCGATTGGCCGCGACCTGATATCTGAGATGAAAACAATCGATGTTAACGCCGGCGTCACCGATTGCAGCAGTTGCCGCATGCAGATGGAACAGGAAGCGACCATTCCAACAGTCCATCCTCTCAAGATCCTGGCCCTTGCCTACGGTCTGATGCCGCAGCTTGAGAAGGCACTGAAATCGAAACCCAGTGGAAGAGTCATGTCATGAAAGTTGACGTTCTACTTTTCGCCGCGGCCCGCGAGGCGGCTGGCAACGCGGTTGTCTCACTGCACCTGTCGAACACAGCTGACGTCGCGGAACTCAGAGCCCGGCTGACCAGCACAGTACCCGCATTGGCGCCCCTTGCCGCTTCTCTGCTGGTGGCCGTGAACAACCAGTATGCCGATGACAACGTCCCGTTGAAAGGCGACGACGAAATCGCATGTTTTCCGCCGGTGAGCGGAGGGTAAGACGCCATGATGACCAGCAGATCAGTCGTCGACGAGATCACTCCATCACAATGGTTCAGAAGACAGACATAAGAACAGCGGCGACGATTATCAGGACATATATCCCGAGAACAATCGAAATCAGGATGCCAATAAAACGCCAGAATTTCTTCTGCTGCAGAATCGCCTCATTGACATGGACCATTTGCCCCGTGGCCGATGCATCCGAAATTGCGGATGCGTATTTCATCAGACACATCGCCGGGTATATGTACAGAAACGCAAACGGCAGATAGATGGCGCCCATTATGCTAACCTGAGCAGCACCGCCTCCCATGGCCGCCGCCAGCAGGATAAAGGCACCACCGATGAGCATCAGCGAGGCACCGATAAGCATCAGAATTCCAACCAGTCTTACCCAGGGTCGTGTTTCCGTCAGCAATTGAATCAACTGACTCAGCGAGGGGTCAAGATTGGGGTCGCCGCCCGCCGAATGCCCGCCACTGGCGTGCTGACTGACTGCAAATGGATTCTGCTCTGACATAGGGGATCCTTTAGCTTCAAAGTCTTGAATACAAAAATGATCGGGTACACGCATGCTGAGGGTCACGACAGAACAGATCTAAAGGATGAGCAGTCTGCCTGCTGTAACGCTCTGGTTCTGTACACCATAGGTTTCATTAATCGGGTTCGTTACGAAACTATGGATCGAGCCTGACCGCTTTTGACGGAAGTTCGTCGAGCGCGGCGCGCAGCAGCTGGCGACACGCTTCCGCATCGTCTCCGCCGGTGCCGGACTCAATCGGTTCTGTTTCGTGTCGGTCGGCAACTGCGAAGAACGAGTTGTCGTTGTATAACTTATATCGCTGGTTCTGAGCCCAGATAATTTCACGGTCGTTGACCCCCTGCCCGTGATTCTCTGCCGCCGGTCCAAACTTCGGATAGTAGTACTGACGGATCCACTGTCGAGGATTTCCCTCCCGACCAGCACATTGTGGCCAGAAGCTGCGGCCGTCGAGTTCCACATCCGGTAAGACGGCACCTGTCATATCCGCCAGTGTCGGCAGGAAGTCCGAAAAGTCAACAAGATCGTCGCTCACAGTTCCGGCCGGAACCAGTTCCGGACAATTCACGATCAACGGTGCATGAGTGCCACCTTCAGTTGCGTATGCCTTTTCGCCCTTGCGCTGTTCGTCTGCAAACGGATACGTCAGAGATCGTCCCGTACCATTGTCGGTGGTATAGATAACAACGGTATTTTCTCGCACGCCGTGTTCTTCCAGGACGTCAACAAGTCGGCCAACGCACTTGTCAGCATAAGCCGTCATGTCTCGAAACAGAGTAAGACTCTTCGCTTTGCCGTCCAGCGAATCCGGTGTCCTGACGAAAGGCGAGTGAACAAGGACCATCGGGTAATAGACGAAAAACGGTCGGTTTTTGTTCTGGTGAATAAACTCGGTGACGAATTTCAGAAAGATATCCGGGCCATAGTCACGTTCAGTCGTATGCAGCAAGCGGCCGTTCTGCACAATACTGGGATGCCAGAACCGCGAACGGTCTGTGCCCGGGTAGTTCCAGAGACAATAGGAACTGAAGCCGCATTCCGGAGCCAGCGAACCGTTGGGGGCTCCCTGCAGCTGCCACTTCCCGGCAACAGCCGTTGCGTACCCGGCGTCCTGCAACACAGTGCCGAAGGTCGTTTCGCTGCGATCCAGAGTGCCGAATCGGACATAATTTCGATAACCGTCACGGCCGGTCATGATCTTCACACGACTGGATGTACAAACCGGTTCCGAATAACAGTGATTGAATTTCGCCCCTGTACGAGCGAGTTCATCGATTCGCGGTGTCGAAAAATACGTGCTGCCGTAACAACTGTAGTTGTCGACGGCAGAATCGTCGGCCATGATCAGAACAACGTTGGGGACTTCGACTTCGGCCAGCAAGACACGGTTTTGTAACGAAAGTCCGATCAGGACGAGCCACCAGATACCGGCGTCTGTTGGGCGACGAACGAGTAGGCGAAGGTGCGGTGTCATGAAACATCCAGTTGCAGAATTATGAACGAAGCAAATGCCCGCATTCACCAATTCCGGCGTTCTGCCGAAAGCACCATCGAGGGGGCCACGTCAATAGCGGCAACAATTGCCAGTCTTATCTTTTATCTGCTATGCCCATGTGGTTTGCAACTGAAACGCGGACGTGCCGTTCATGTGACGGCTGGATCACAGTAAATGAAGGTCTTGCCGAAGTCTCTCTCGAGACGGGAAGTCTGGTCTGTGGCGGGCCCCGAAAAATCTGACCGGACGCACTGGTAAAATGGGGACACCGGGGAAACCTTGATTTTAATCCGGGATTCAACAGCTGAGACAGTCAGGAATTGTTGTTCCGCCTGAATCAATTATGACGAATGTCGAATTGAGGGTTTTGATGGGCACTCCCACTACCGACCTGAAGTTGCACGATGTCGAGAAGATCCGATTCAGACAGCACCGCTTACCGCCAGGGACTTCGTATCCTGTCATCCGGGCCGCAATTACGCGCAGTATCCGTGGTGACAGTCATACTGTCGCTATTGTACTGCACTGTAAGTCGACGTGATGAAGCGATCGCCGCATCTGAAGGTAAGAATCCTGTCATCTCTGTGAAGCTTCGCTCGCCACAACTGGGGCGAGCCCGCCATCAGGCGACGGTGGATCAGCCCTACCCGGGCCTTCAGATAGTTGCGAGGCAGAAGATTGGGGCAGTTCCCGGTCCCATTATTCGGCCACGCAGTACTTATCCTGGCAAACAGAGAATTGGTCGTTCCAGGGCCGTCTTTACGACACCGTCACTGACGATTCAGCAGCCGTCGCCTCGCACTCCGATGGCACAGCAACAAACAGGAATTCCGGTAAAAGCGATTTCCGCGGAAAGAATTATCGTTCCACGGCCAACACTGAGTCTGCCCGCCATCAAAGTAGCGAATGTACAGCCGAAGGCAGGTACGCCTGCAGCACTGCAGAATGTGACGGCGACGCCCGCGGTTCCGATGCCTGCCGATAAAATCGGGGGGGGACCGGCCATAGCGACCACGAACACTGACGAATCGAAACAAGTCGACGACATTGAGGTTCCCAAACCGGCTGTTGCCCCAGCCAAAGAATCACTGGCCGCGCCCCAACCTGAAGCTCCGAAATCGGCTGTCAAGCTGGCGGCTCCCGCCGACCAAACCTCGCAGGCAGCGGAACCATCGAAACCAATTCATCTGACGTTGCCAGGCAATCAGGACGCAAGCGGATCGCCATCGACAACATCTGACAATCCATCCGGCCATTCTGCCAATGTGGACAAACCGACAGATACCAGCAACACGGAATCGCCTGGAGTTCCTCAGCAGCAAAAGCAACGAAGTCCTGTACCGCACCATTCATTTCAGGATGTGGACCTTCCGGCCAGAGTACAGGTCCGACCGCAGACGGGGTCGCACTGGGGTCATTCATATACCGGGCCGATACCTGGCACCTCCGGTTACCGAGCGACGATCGAGAATGATGCTGATCTCTGGATGTCTCCGTATGCCGACCGAGCCGACCAGGCAGCCGGTTCGCCGGCGTTAGCCACCATCATTCCGGCACTCACGGAGTTACCTCCTGGATTCAGGCCGTGGTGGGATGCAACTGTTCGCCAATCAACCGGTCTGGCGAAGACGTCAGTGAATGTCGATGTGAACAAGTTGCTGCAGGACGCGATGCTTTATTCCCCGCAGGTAATCGCCATTCAGACAAAGCCCGAAGTTCAGTACCGAGTCGTTACTCAGGAAGCGGCGAAGTTCGACTGGAGCGCGTTTCTGGAGGCAACATACGACGACCTGAACGACCCCATCGGCAATGAACTCACAACCAACAACGGTGCGACACGTCTGCTGACCCGAAAGGCAGTCGGTACCAGCGGCTTCCGAAAAAAAAATCTGCACGGCGGAGAACTACGGATAGCCCAGAACATCGGACACGAAAACCAGAACTCAAGTTTCTTTGTCCCGAACAATCAAGGCACCGCTCGTTTCGAACTCAGTTATCGACAGCCTCTGCTGGACGGCGCTGGCCGTACCTATAACGAAAGCGAGATAGTTCTGGCGCAGATTCAGGCAAACTCATCTGAAGACGAAGTTGTTGATGCACTTCAGGATCACCTGATCAAAGTCACAGAAGCTTACTGGACATTGTATCGCGCAAGAGCTGAATTCCTGCAGCGACAAAAACTGTTTCGATCCTCCCGTGAAGTGCTGACAACACTTAAGGGGCGCAATCAGGTGGACACGATACCGCGGCAGATCCTGCGGGCTAAGGCGGCCGTGGCACGGTCGCAGACTGGAATTCAGCGAACAGTAGCCCGCGTGCGAGACGCAGAGGCGCAGCTGCGGCTGTTAGTCAACTCTCCGGAAATGCTAAACGGCGGCCCCACGGAGCTGACTCCCGTCGAGCCTCCCGGAATGATTACAGAAAACTCAGAACTTCGAGATGTACTGCACACGGCTCTGGTCAACCGCACCGATATCTCAGAAGCGATTCGAAAAATGCGGGCGTCCGGAGTGCAATTGGGTGTGAGCCGCACGGAGCTGCTGCCACGACTGGATTTTCTGGTCAAGTCTTACGTGTCAGACCTCACCGGCGGATCAAATGTGGGACGATCATACCGGGATCAGTTTCAGGATAATCGACCTGGAGTTACGGTTGGTTTTGAGTTTGAAATTCCACTTGGCAACCGAGCGGCACAGGCCAAATATGAACAGCGTCAATGGGAGTTAAAACGGTCCGTCAACGTCTTTCGTGCGACAGTGGAAAAATCACTGACCGATGTGGAAATCGCTAATCGGGAAGTCGCAACGGCCTATTCAGAGATGCAAAGTCGTTTTCAGGCAATGTCTGCCGCCGAAAATGAGACAGCCTATCTGCAAGATCGATTCGACGTGCTGCCCATGGTTGAAGATTCAGCGACGTTGTTGCTTGAAGATCTGCTGGATTCTTTTGAACGTCTTGCAGACGAAGAGGCGGGGTTCGTTCAGGCACTGGTCGACCACGCCATCGCCATCGTGAAGCTGAAAAAGGAAATCGGTATTCTGCTGCGGTCGCGAAATTCCAGTCCGATTGTGGATTCATCCGAACAACAGTGGATGTCGGGGCGCCTCAATGAGGCCGTGGACGGTCGTACGACGAACGCGAAGTCAAAGCCCTTTCTTGGCAATGCCGACGAATTGCCGGTGGAGACAAATGTGCCACGGGCCCTGCTGCCGGAGAAAGCTGACAACGCCGGTCAGTCGTATAGGTTTGAAGTCCCGAAGCCGAATAACAGAGGCTGGAATCCGCACGCGAAGGCTGACAGTCCACAAGCGGCATCACCTACGGTGCCACGGCGTGCCGGCGGACACACACTTTGAACCATGCCTCTGATCCTGCGATGTCTGATGCCACCACAATAGCGGCGACGCCAGGAAGATTACGGAACCGTGTCTGTGAACCGGGTGACCTGATTCCGCACATCCGCCATCTGTCGCGCACCCTGTGCTCCTGCCGTGATTCCGAATTGGAATGCGAAGCTGAGAGTCTGCGGCGTGAACATTCAGTGGGTGCCGACCATAACGCCCCCGAACTGCTTGTCGCCGGAATTGCGCTTGCGACCGAGGCGCTGCGGCGCAGTCACAGCATTGAACTGTACGATGTTCAGTTACTGGCGGTGATTCAGTTGGCCCGTGGCCATATCGCTCAGATGCAGACTGGAGAAGGCAAGACATTTGTTGCCATCACGACGGCCGCACACCTGGCACTGGCTGGACGCGGTGTCCACGTAATGACCCCCAACTCCTACCTCGCAAAACGCGATGCTGCGACTGCCGAAACATGCCTGGCCAGTCTGGGTATGACGGTGGGGTTGACGCCTGAACAGGGGCAGCCCAGCGAGAAGCGTCTCGCCTATGACTGCGACGTGACATACGGAACCGGTCACGAGTTCGGATTTGACTATCTGCGAGACCAGATGACGCTGCGAGCGGACGCGCGTCGACCGTTAGGCGAACGCCTGTTGCGTGATCTCAGTTCCGGTGGCAGGCAGGAACGACTGACGATGCAGCGGGGCCTTCTGTACGGAATCGTCGATGAAGCAGACAGCGTTCTGCTGGACGATGCAGGCTCGCCGCTGGTTCTCAGCCTGGCGGCCGAAGGAGAAGCACCGGACCTGGAAGCTCATCTGGCGGCTCGGGAGGTGGCAAGAATACTGGCAGAGGACGTTCATTATCGCTGGGACATATCGACCGGACACATCGGACTTACAAAGGAAGGCCGGAATCGATGCTATGACGATGATATTGCCATTCCGGCTTCGGTGTTGCTCAGACCCTGGACGACCTATGTCGAACAGGCGCTGCGAGCACTTCATGTTTTTCGTCGAAACGTGCACTACGTCATTGCCGACGACGAGGTCCGGATCGTCGATGAAACGACCGGCAGAATCCTGGAAGACCGGTCGTGGCAGGATGGACTGCATCAGGCCATCGAAGCCCTCGAAGGTCTGATCGTGACACCTGAAAAAGAGTCGCTTGCACAAATCACTCGACAACGATTTTTCAGGCAGTACCAGAGCCTTTGCGGGATGACGGGCACCACGACCGGATGTGAACTTGAGTTTCAGCATGTCTATCGCTGCAGAGTCGCAGAGATCCCGCAGAATCGTCCTTCTGTCCGACGGATCCTTCCCCGTCGATTCTTTGCAACTCCAAAGGCCAAACACAAGGCGATTGTCGAGGACATTGCCCGTCTTCATACCACCCGGCAGCCCGTGCTGGTCGGAACCCAGTCAATTTCAGACAGCGACATTATCGGTGAAATGCTGAGCGAGCAGGGGCTGTCGTTTCAGTTGCTGAACGGGCTGCAGAACGCCGAAGAAGCAGAGGTTGTAGCTCACGCCGGTCAACCGGGAGCGATTACAATCGCCACGAATCTGGCAGGTCGTGGTACAGACATCAAAGTTCCGCAGGACGCGATAGCTCTGGGTGGGCTGCACGTAATCGTCGCTGAATGTCAATTGTCCGGTCGCATGGACCGGCAACTGATCGGGCGATGTGGTCGACAGGGAGAGCCCGGTTCCGCTCAGACATTCGTGTCGGCGGAAGACACTCTGCTGAAACGTTTCGGGAAATGGCTGGGTGATTCGATACGCCGTGATGCCGGTGCCAATCGTGAAACCAAAGGAGACTTTTCGAAACCTCTTCAACGCATGCAGCAGGCCGCCGAAAAACAACATCGCCTGCGGCGGGCGGAATTGCTGCGTCAGGACACTGCTCGCGACACGCTGTTCGGACTGTGACCGAAAGTTCTGACCGCGTCTCAGTACAAAAACAGTTGGCAACTTTCAAATCAGCAAAAACGAGGGCCACCGCAGATAATGCGAGGTCACTCCCGCGAAATCCCTCTGGATTGGCCGGACGGTATCAACGATTCAAGGTGTGGCCCGTTCGACTTCCGTGACCGTGCACACGAATTCCAGTCGAGCGGTGACCTTCCCGCCGACGCAGACTCGCCCCTTCAGATAAAAAGCGTTCGCCAGCCGCTCCTTCAGCTCAACTTCCAGCTTAATCGTCTCTCCGGGACGGATCAAACGCCGAAACTGGGTGTTGTTCTGGCGAGTGACGACCGGCACCTGGGCATCATCAACCGTGAGCTGTTTCGCAATCAACACAGCACCAGCCTGAAAACAGGCTTCGCACTGCAGCACCCCCGGGAAGACCGGAAAGTCGGGATAGTGCCCCTGAAAAACGGGCAGATCGGAGGACAGATGCTTGGTCGCCACAATCTTGTCCTCGGAAATCTCCGTGACCTTATCCAGCCAGAGGAACGGCGGCCGATGAGGAATGCACGCTTGTATTTCGTCGACGTTCATATTCTGCTGTTCGGCATCACAATAGTAAGACGTGAAAGACCACACCTGCCCCCAGCGTGGATACACTACTCCGGCACAGTATGCCGCCGCGAACCCGCCAGCGCGTGACCGGGGGGAAAACTCGATAAAATATTACAGTTCGATCTTGAGCTCTTCGATCTTGCGATACAGGCTGGAAAGCCCCAGCTTCAGACGTTTGGCTGCCTCTTTCTTGTCCGGACACTGTTTCAAGACTCGCGTAATGTGCAGCCGCTCGTAATGTCGCAGGGCCGAACGAAGGTCGTCCGTGTCCGGCAGACTGGTCCCGAGTCCCAGCAAATCAGGCGGCAGATCCGAGGGTTGAATCTCGTCGCCTTCACACATCATGACAGCTCGTTCAATCGCATTGTCGAGTTGTCGGACGTTGCCCTTCCAGTGTGCTGCCATCAGAGTCCGAATGGTTTCGCTGGAAGCTCCAGTGACACGTTTGCCCATCGCTTCAGAGTGTCGCGTCATGAAGTACTCAACCAGTTCCGGAATATCATCCAGTCTTTCCCGCAACGGCGGAATGCGAATTTTGACACCGTCAAGACGGTAGAACAGATCCTCCTGAAAATTCTCGTCGGTTACTTCTCGCATCAGGTCACGCGAGGTCGCGGCAATGATTCGAGCCGTCACGTTCACCGTTTCTGACGCACCGGCCGGAGTGATTTCCTGATATTCAATGGCACGCAGGAGCTCCGACTGCGTACCCAGCGGAAGCTGGGCGATTTCGTCAAGGAAAACGGTCCCTGTGCCGGCGGTTCGGAACAGGCCCGGTTGACCACCTTCGATCCCAAACAACTGGGCTTCCAGCAGTTCCACAGGACGCGTACCACAGTTCACCGCCAGGAACTTTTCTTCTTTGTTAGGACCGGCCGTATGAATTTCACGAGCAAACAATTCCTTGCCAGTTCCCGTTTCACCAACCAGCAACACGTTAGAATTGGTGGCAGCGACTTTGCGAATCGTATTCAGGGTGTCTTGCAGCACGCGGCTGCTGCCCATGATCTGATCGAATCCGGCACGGCGGTCCAGGTCCTTCCGTAGTCGTTGATTTTCCAGATAGAGATCCTGGAACTGAAACAGCCGCTTCAGCCGGTTGACCAGTTCGTCAAAGATGACGGGTTTCACCAGGTAATCAAAAGCACCCGCCGTAAATGCCCCAACGGCATTTTCGACTGTGGCATATGCTGAGATAATCAGCACGAACATACCCGGATTCAACCGGTGCAGGCGTCGCATCAACTGCACACCGTCGCCATCAGGCAGCTGTACATCACAGATCCCCACGTCGAAGTCCTTCTCACGAACGAGTTTAAGGGCATCTGCCGCATTGGCGGCAGATGCCACATCGAACCCTTCGCCGGACAAAAATTCTGTCAGCGTCTCACGAATGATGTCTTCGTCTTCGACGATCAGAATGGATTTACTCAGAAAGGATGGGTCCGGCACTCTTCGACCTCACAGATCAGACGATTGGCTCGTCTTCAAAACGTTAACGTAAATGGCAGTCTCACAATCAGGAACGTCCCGTTCTCTGACCGTTGTCGAAATGAGATAATCGCAATCCGCCATTGCGGATGCAAACCGGCAGCATCGGAATCCCTGCAGAAGTGCAAACTCATTCGTCTGACCCACAATTTAGTGCGTCATGCAGTCCCAAAGTCCCTGTGTCCCGAACTTTAGGGGCAATTTCATAGTGCCTCTCAGTGCGGTCTGCTCGGCCACGAGTCTGTCAAGCGAAGACTTCACAGGCCCCGCAGCCCGCGTGGCCCTGCACAGCGAGACCGGAGATCAGCAGACGTGACCGGTTCTGAGCGGGAAAATCTGCACTGATGCAACAGAAAATCCAACTGCTATCGGCCGGCATCAGTTCCAGTTGCTGCAGCGTCAGTTCCCGAACAAGAGACACTGCGGTCCGGGCCCTATTCACGTCTGACATTTCTCGGTCGCAACGTAAAATATTTTGGAAGCGTCGACGCAGCTGTGCGTTGAACGCGCGATTCGTGATGTCCGGACAAAGCACAATGGCAAGACGAGGGATTTCTAACTTAAGCCTGTTGGTAGGCAGCCTGCTGTGGGCCACCGTCATCGCGAGTCTTGTGGCTGTTTCGCAGAACGACAACGACAGTGCAAAGCAATCGGCCAGCAGGTCCGGCGATGCTGTCCCTGCCATCAATGGTTCAGAATCAGCGCCCATCAAACCGGGTGAACAGCGTTCCTCTGTTCGAATCAGTTTTCCCGCTAAGCCCCTGCCCGACTTCAATCTCCAGGAATGCCTGGGCGACAAACTGGGACTGACGGGCTTGAAGGGCAAACGCTGGGTTGCCAGTTTCGTGTTCACGCGATGTACCAGCACGTGTCCCATGATCACCAGAGCCGTGATGGGCCTGCACAACGACAAGCGTGTGATGGAAAACGCTGCCGACGTGAAATTCGTCAGTTTTACGGTGGATCCGAAATTCGACACCGTGGAGATCCTGAAGACGTATTCCGAAATCTGGAGTCCGGATCGGGAAAGATGGAAATTCCTGACGGGCAGTCAGCAGCAGATTTACGAGTTGATCGTGAAAGGATTCGGACTGTACGTGAAAGAGAATCTGGGCGACACACGTCGGCCGGGGTTTGAGGTGGCTCATTCCAATCGAGTAGTGCTGGTCAACGAAGACGGCATTCCCGTGGGCACGTTTCTGGGTACGCGCGAAGAGGACATGGTGAAGCTTCGTCGAATCCTGACCGGCCACGACGAATTCCCGCCGCCCGGGTCAACGTCAGGGTTGAGTTTTTCCACGTCCGACGGCAATCCTCTGCAACTTCAATTTGAAGTGCAGCCTGCCAACACGGACGAATCTGAACTGCGAAAAAAGACAAGTTTAAACGAAGAACCGATCGGTGGAAGCACTGTGCCGGCCATTGATAAAAACGACACCGGAAATGATTCAACATCTGCGACAGCGGTTTCCGCAGCGATGCACAATGCCACGATCGACGGAAAATTGCCGTCATGGGCAAAGCAACTGCCACCGATCAACGCCTGCCTGAACACGCTGGCCGCGATCCTGCTGATCTGCGGACTGATTGCGATCAGAAACAAGAAAGAACGGATGCACCGAAATTTCATGGTCTCGGCGTTTCTGACGTCCGCCGTATTCCTTGTTTGCTATCTGACATATCACTATGCACTGGGCAAATACACGGGTGAACACGGCAAACGATTTCCCGGACAGGGAATTGCCGCCGTGGTATATCAGTTGATCCTCTGGCCGCACATTGTGCTGGCGGCGTGTGTGCCGGTGCTGGCAATTCGCGTGTTTCAACACGCCTTCGCGGACCGTCGAGCAGCCCACCGAAAACTCGCGAAGGTCACGTTTCCGATCTGGATGTTCGTGTCGGTCACGGGCGTCCTCATTTACGGAATGCTGTACCACTGGCCAGAGGCCGCTGCAGTCAGCCGTTAACGCCAGGCACGCTGTGATCCTGCCAGTAAATGTCAGGTTTGTCCACGAGCGGGATTTTTCCACACGAAGATGTTTTCTTCGCGAATCCGGAGATAACTGTCATAGCGGCGCAGATCGATCAAGTCGGCGGCCACCGCGTCCTTGACTCCACAGTTCTCTTCGTGTGTATGGCTGCAGTCCGGGAATCGGCAATAGGAAATGAACGGACGGAACTCAATGAAGTAGCCGTCCACTTCTTCCAGTGTGACATCCCAGAGCTCAAACTGTCGAATTCCGGGCGTATCGGCCACCCAGCCGCCATCCTTCAGCGGCAGCAGGCGAGCACGGCGGGTTGTGTGCCGCCCCTTCGTATTGCTGTGACTGACATCGGAAGTATCCAGATCCAGTTGAGAATCAACGAAATTCAGCAGCGACGACTTGCCGACTCCACTTTGCCCACTGACAGCCGTCTGTCTGTTTTGCAGATACCTTCTGAGCTGCTCGATTCCGCGACCGTCGACGGCACTGGTCAGGATGACCGGGTACCCAATCCGACCGTACACGGCCGCAATCTGTTCCAGATAAGGGACGTCCAGCAGGTCCGCCTTATTGATGCACACGATGGCATCAACCTGATGACGTTCAGCCATGACCAAATATCGATCGATCAGGTTTGGCTTCAGGTCCGGGTCGGCGGCCGAAGCCACGATCAGTATCTGATCAATGTTGGCCACCAGAATGTGCTCGCGGCCCTGACTGTTGCGTGAGATCACTCCATGCCTCGCCTCGACACGCTCAACAACGCCCTGATAGTCGTCGCCGGCCGGCCGAAACAGCACTCGGTCACCGGTCACGACAACGCTGCGGCTGTCTCGAGCAAGCGTTCTCAATACGCCGCGAATCGTGCATTCATAGCGTCTGCCGTCCTGCAATGCCTGGACCTGGCAGTTGAGTCCGATAAAGCTGGTAACACGTCCTTCCAGACATCCTTCCAGGTCAATTGATCGCAACAGCTGCTCACCGTCCGATTCCACACCAACCACGGTGCGACGTCGACTGATCGTTCCTTTCCCGCTGAGACGCTCGCCGCTTTCGGTATCTTCCGCAGCCACTTCGTCGCTCAAGAGCTCATGCGTGAGATTCTGATCCCGGGTGCGGGTCTGTTTGTTGCGGCGAAGATCAACGCGAACTTTGTTACCGCGTCCACTCCTTCTTTTTCCTCCGCCTCGTCTTGCCATTGGTCCAGTCAGCCGTCAGGCTAGGTTTCTGTGGGATGTTGATTCAGCGGGACCGGCGTACCTGACGCGCCCCGGGAAAATAGTGTTCGGTTTTCCAGAGAAGTCTCTGTTGAAGAAAACTGCAGGCCTCGATTTTCACACTCGACAGCGTTCGCTACGCCAGAACTTCATTGACCACGTGGCCGTGTACATCCGTCAGACGAAAATCCCGGCCCGCCAGATGGAATGTCAGTCGTTCATGATCCAGCCCCAGCAAATGCAGCACCGTCGCCTGCAGATCGTGTACATGGACGGGCGATTCCACTACGTGGAAACCAAAGTCGTCTGTGGCACCCAGCGTCATTCCCGCCTTGATGCCGCCCCCCGCCAACCACGATGTAAACGCCTGAGGATGATGATCACGGCCAAGTGATCTGCCAAGCGCCGGGTTGGATTCGACCATCGGCGTACGACCGAATTCACCGCCCCAGATGACCAGCGTTTCGTCCAGGAGTCCGTGTTCCTGCAGGTCCTCAACCAGAGCTGCGGACGCCTGGTCAGTCGTTCGGCTGTTGTTCCTGACGTTGCCCTCGACGTTACTGTGAGCATCCCAGCCGCTGTGATAGATATTGATAAAGCGGACGCCGCGTTCCACCATCCTGCGGGCCAGCAGGCACGCCCGCGCAAACGAAGGCTTGTCAGGTTCACAGCCAAACAGGTCCAGCGTCGCTTTTGATTCGCTTTTCAAATCCATCAGTTCCGGCGCAGAAACCTGCAGCCGAGCTGCCATTTCAAACGAGGCGATGCGTGTTGCGATCTCAGGGTCATTGACAACAGCAAGACGCTTTCGGTTCAGGTCATTCACCAGATTATACGTATCGGCCTGAAGCTGGTCCCCGACTCCCGGTGGACTGTTGACGTTCAGGATCGGATCGCCCTGACTGCGAAACCGAACTCCTGTGTAGACGGTTGACAGGAAACCACTCGACCACAGTGCCGCACCACCGCTCAGACCGCTGCCTGTGCTCATCACGACAAATGCGGGCAGATCCTGGGTTTCTGAACCCAGGCCGTACAACGCCCAGGAGCCAAGCGATGGTCGTCCTGGCTGCGCAAAACCGGAATTCAGAAATATCTGAGCGGGAGCATGATTAAACTGATCGGTATGCAGCGATCTGATCAGACAAATGCGGTCTGAGATCTTCGCCAGGTGTGGCATGGCTTCTGAAATTTCAGCCCCGGACTCTCCGTGTCTGTCAAACTTGAAGCGGGGACCGAGCACAGCCGCATCCGGCTGAATGAAAGCATATCGCTGGTCGCCGATGACTGACCCGGGCAGCGGCTTACCCTCCAGCTGCGCCAGCATCGGCTTGGAATCAAACAACTCAAGCTGACTGGGAGCGCCCGCCATAAACAGGTGAATGACGGCTTTGGCTTTGGGTTCGAAATGAGGTCTGCGCAACGCCAGAGGATCGCGCCGAACCTGGGCCGCAGGTGCAGTCAACTGTGACAGTGCCGTTGCCCCGAGACCGACACCGCACTGAGACAGGAACCACCGACGGGCGGTTGAGTTTTGAAGATCTGCTGTCATATTCACTATGGTAGCTCATCTGCAAACCGTATAATACGGCATGCCCAAAACAATTTCCTTGATCTCATGCGATGACATCGCTGCCGGCAGCACTGCCGAAATCGTGGCCGACGGACGTATATTTGCCGTCTACAACGTCGACGGAACATTTCACGTGCTGGATGGCATTTGCCCCCACGCCGGTGGTCCACTTGGAAAAGGGATGCTGAACGGCCAGATCGTCACATGTCCGTGGCACGGATGGCAGTTCGATGTCACAGATGGTAAACACTGTCTGAACGACACTCTGTGTCAGCCGCATTACGACGTCGATATCCATGAGGGCCGGGTTTGCGTTTCGTTGCCGGACTGATCGTGAGCAGATCCATGACTCGGCAGTTTCACGGCGCAAACCGCCCTCAGTTGTAAAACACGATTATTGATGCACTGAGTGGCCCTTTTGCCGGGGTTTGCCATGCTGCCTCCCGGTACGCAGCCGGGAAAGCCACCTGTCCGGCATGACGGTGTTCTTAAGCTGTCAATACGTGACCGCAGGTCTGCATGATCTGTCCCGTCGGCGTTGACATTCTGAAGCTCCTGGCTGGGAACTCCGCAGCCCTTCAATCCGGAACGGAATTGCCTCTGTTTCTGCCATACGGTTGAAGATTGCGTCCAAAGTCGCGATGCTTCGCCAAAATGCGGACTGAACCCACAGAAAAATGGACAGCCTGCTGATGTAGTTTCGGCCACCGGTTTCGACACGTTGTCAGGAACCGTAGTTGTCGACTAACGGTTTCGATTTTGTAAAGGATTCCTTAGATGTCAATGTATGTTGGTGAATCGCTGATTGGCGAAGGTAATGAAGTTGCTCACATCGACCTGTTGATCGGTGACAAGAGCGGCCCCGTCGGCGCTGCGTTTGCAAATGCTCTGGCTGATCAGAAGATGGGACACAGCAATCTGCTGGCCGTTATGGAACCCAACGTTGCGGTCAAACCATCAACGGTAATGATCACCAAGGTGACGATTAAAGGCGCTAAGCAGGCTGTGCAGATGTTCGGCCCGGCACAGAAGGCCGTTGCCGATGCCGTTTCAGACTGTGTCAAATCCGGAGTCATTCCCAAGGACCAGGCAGACAACCTCTGCGTCGTCTGCGGCGTTTTCATTCACTGGCAGGCTGAGGACGACAAGAAGATCTACGAATACAACTATGCGGCTACAAAGGAATCCATCGAGCGTGCGATGAAGAATGAGCCGTCCGTTGACGACATGCTCGCGAAACGAGACTCGGCTGCTCACCCGTTCTATCAAGGTTAAGTCGTCTTGGCGAATCTCGGAACGTGAACAACGAAAAGGCCGGTGCCTTCCAGGTTCCGGCCTTTTTCATGCGCATCTGTTTCAGACGTCCAGCCCCATCATCCGCATCAGTTCGATGGCATTGCTGCGCTGCACCACACCATCACGCAGCTTGTAATCGAACGTCATCTGTCCGTCGCTGACCTGATCTTCAAAGTGCATATTGACTGCCCGGCCATCCATGGAATCCACAATATTGGTCAGAGTCAGGTCATGGGTCGTCACCATGCCGAGTGCGGACTTGTTGACCAGACTGCGAATTACAGCTTCCGCGCCACGGCGACGGTCGTGAGAATTGGTTCCGCTGAGAATCTCGTCCAGCAGATACAGCACTCGCTGCGACTCACCTGCCAGGTCAACAACCGCCTTCAGACGCTGCACAACACTGAAGAAAAATGACCGCCCTTCCTGCAGTGAATCGCTGACGCGCATAGCAGTTCCGATCTGGAACGGAAATGACTCAAACGCTGCAGCGTTCACTCGAGCGCCGCAATATGCCAGCACCAGGTTGCTGCCAACCGATCGCAAGAGCGTACTCTTCCCCGACATGTTGGACCCGCTGATCAGCAGTAACGGCATGTCTTCGGTCAGGATCACGTTGTTGCACACGCATTCGGCAGCACCAATCAGTGGGTGCCCCAGCTGCTCCGCACGGAACACAACGTTCTGACCCGAAAGTCGTGGCAGACAGTAATCTTCATTTTCAAAGCTGAAACCTGCAATACTGGTGACAACTTCCAGTGTGGTCACCGCTTCCAGCCAGTCCGGCACCCGTGAACCATAGAGAGTCCGCCAACGGTCTATGCGATGTGTCAGAAGTATGAACAGTCCGAACATCCACGCCAGCGGCAGGAAAAACTGATTTCGCAGAGCGTTATTCAGCCATTGAATCTGACTGCTGAGTTCCTTAATACGTACTGATGCGATCACTCCGTCAACACGCAGCCGCTCCTGCAACTGACGGAGCGATGGCTCGGTGAAGGGAAACTGTTCGAATCGCTGGGCAACTTCCGACAGTTGATGCAGCGCAAGATCAACGGAATCGACCTGATCCATCACTGACCTGATTCTCTGACGATTGGCGTAAATGAAGGGCGTCTGCAACAGCAACATCAGAAGAATCGCGGACCCGGTCAGTCCACTGCCAAAGACCAGACCCAAAACAATGACACTCACCAGTCCCAGTAATCGCGTTCCCCAGATTACGAATCCAGAAAACGAGGTCGCCGAATCGCTCAACCAGCCATTCAGCGTCGCCTCCGCGGCCTTCCAGTCCGCCGTATCGTCAATCAGGGCCAGCTGTTCTCGCAGAGAGACTTCGTTCCTGAGTGATTCCGCCTGTTGTTGTCGCACTGCCACAACCTCTGCAGACGCCACCTGGGTCAGCCACGTCGCAAGTTTGCGGCGGCCGGGCAGGGTCCGACACTCATTCAGCTTCTGAAACAGTGAACCGCTGCCAAAAACGTCAAGGTCGGCCGCCCACGGATGCTCTGCAGTGCCAAACTCTGCACCATCAACGGGAAACATCCGCCAGTCACCATCGAGACGCGAAAGACACCGAGCGTAAAACTGTTCTGCAGCGGATTCGCGTCTGAGCTCTCGGACAATTGGCTGGTGAAATCTCAGAACCGCGACGAATGCAGCCGCAGGCAGCAGCATCCAGAGAAACGACACGGATCGTTCTCCCACACAGATGCAGCCCGTCAGCAGCAGTGCCACAAACAGAGCAATCCGCAATCGAACGACAAAACGATCGCAGGCCCTCAGCCGCTCCGCATGCGTTCGACATTCGTTCAGTCGCCGCTGATACACTGCGGCGGCTGACGATGTCGAACCGGAAGAAACTGTCTTTGACGTCAAATCCAACTACGCCACTCGCAATCGCATGGGCTGCGGAAAAAATGCGTTCTTGTTACTCGCTCTGACGCGGTCGACGCCTTACTTTGGGACGTCGACCCTGCGCAGGCGCAAAAGTACGCTGAACTTCTTCCAGCGCTGTCTTGCCTTCCACGACCAGCCGAATGGCGTCCTTCTGCAGTGTTCGCATCTCGTCAGCGGCCATCTGTTCTTTGACTGCCTGAGGGTCCATCCCCTTGGTTACAACTTCCTTCATTCCGTCGGTCATTTCCAGAACTTCATAGGCGGCCGCACGTCCGTGAAACGGAACGCCGTCACAGTCTTCGCAAAGTTCTTCAATGGAAGGAGCATCCGGGTCTTCCGGATCGGGCGGTGACGGCGCTCGATACAGGATGGTCGTTTCGGGCGGCAGGTTCAGCCGTTTGAGCAATTGAGGGTTGGGCCGAAAGGCCTGTTTGCAGTCATCACACAGCGTGCGAATCAGCTTTTGCGTAATCACACCCTTTAAATGCTGATTCACCAGATCGTGGCCGACCCATTGAACCAGCTGTTTAACCGCTTCCGCTGGTGTCTTTGCAGGCATCTCAGCAACGAAGCACAATCGATCTGCAAACTGACACATCGTCTGAACGACCGCCGGATCGGTCAATGGAGGCATATAGATAACGTCAGCTTCACGCCGCAGGATACGGTCGAAACTCAGTTCAAGATCGTGTCCTTCTTCCGGCTCATAATCTGACACGTTCGTTAGTTGCTTGCCACCAACGTCAGCCATGCTGTAGACCGAATACAGATAAGGGTCGATACAGTGTACGGCACAGATGGAAAGTGAAGTAACGCCGCTTTCCGGTGGCCCGCAAACCACGATGATCCCCTTGCTGTCTTCCGTGAATCCCCGCAACTGCTGCGACAGGTCCTGAGCCATTCCGACATCGGCTGGTTTGAGATACGTAATCTTGGGATTTTCAACGCAAATTTTCAGACGCTCAACACCCGGCTTCAGCAGAACTGTGTCCGTCAAAAGCTCGTACCGAACCTCTTCGAATTCAGCATTGATGCCACCGGACTGCGGCTCGTTGCGTTCCTGCGGATTCAGGCCTGCCAAAACCTTAATCATCTGAATCATGGCCATTCCGCGCTGACCAGGAATGGCACCCGCCGGATAGGGAATCCCGTCAACAACAAATCGAATGTTGACACGACCCTGCGACGGTTCCAGCAGAATTGAATGAGCTCGGCGCGACAAACCGTCAGAGATCATTTTCTTAACGGGAACCAGGGCCGCTTTGACAAGACGTGGATTCTGCTTCAGATTCGTTTCACGACCGAACATGGGGCCCTGAAACAGCACCTGTTCCATATCTTCCTGATCGATATCATCGTCGTCATCGTCGCCACGTCCCACAGTTCATACCTTTCAACATTCACTTCAAAGGTCCGAGACCACCGGCACGTTCGCCGAAGTCATCAGCTTCATCACTCAGACACCAATCCGACACATGCGGGTATGGCTGGCTACGTATCCTCAGTGATCAACACTTACTGTCTTTGACTCAAGTCCAGCAATCAACCAAAACCTGCGAACGTCGCCTGAACTTTTGGTTGAGGAACATGCCCGCGCTGGGCACGCATTGTTATGAACCCGCCCGGCAATGACCAGAGTTACGGCGGTGCGAGGCGAATTTGCGAACTATTTGAGGCATGTTGGCAAGGAAAAGACGCGTGGCGCGGAACAGTTGCCGCAAAGCTCCGCTTCATCACATCAGACATTCAAGCCTAATCACGGGAATTGCATCACCCGGCTGACCGACCGAATTGCAGATCCAGGATAAGATCTCGAACATCGCAGACGTGAATCTGATCGCGTTCCACTCGCTTTGCGGAACATACGAAGACCGGGCCATCTGCCTCCAGCCGATCGTGGGACGGCAACCGACCATGGCTGCCTTTGACAATTGTCGCATCCAGACCCGTCAGGTCCATGTAGTACCGAAAACCAAGCCGTTTGCTGGCCAGCCTGCGAGCGACCCTGAGTTTGGGAAAGGATATCGTCGGATCTACCAGTAGCTCTGCGGGATCGTAGCCCGGCTTCCGATGAATATCGACGGTCCGCGCGTAGTCGGGGGCGAGTCGGTCATCGTTCCAGAAGTAATACGTGAACCAGGCGTCAACACTACTGACGGCCACCAGATCTCCGCTGCGGTCGTGAGCCAGATCAACATCAGCCTGCTGCGTACGGTCAAACACTGCCTCAACACCATCAATCCCGCTCAAAATACCGCGAACGGTTTCAATGTCGTCCGCACGCCGAACATAAATATGAGCCACCTGATGGTCGGCCACAGCGAACGCGCGAGACGCTCCGCAATCCATCGTCTCCCACCCCAGCGGCTCCATCCGACTACTCAGCAGACCGTGCTCTCGCAACACCCGATTGATGTGAACAGGCTTTGAAACTTCCGTGATGCCGTATTCTGAAAGCACAACGACATCAGCATTGCGCGTGCGAGCGGCGTCGATCAGTTTTCCCGCTTCCGCATCCACAGCTCTTATGTCCCGGCCGATGGAGGGATCGTGCGGGCCAAGCCGCTGCAGGTTGTAGTCCAGATGAGGCAGATAGACCAGCAGCAGCGACGGATCGCATTCCTGCAGCACGTCAACACTTGCATCTGCAATCCACGCCGTACTCTTGATGTCTGCGGTCGGGCCCCAGAAGTTGAACAACGGAAACTGCCCCAGCCGGCTCTGCAGATGATCTCGCAGATCCGCCGGTTCACTGTAGGAATCCGGAATCTTGCGACCGTCTGCCGGGTACGATGGACGCGGAGTCATCGACCAGTCCACATCGGCGTACATGTTGTACCACCAGAACATCTTGGCTGTGGTATGGGCGGAGTCCCGCTGCCGAGCCGTTTGAAAGACTTTCTCTCCCGAAATCAAATGATTCGACTGTTTCCAGAACTTAATTTCAGCGAGATCGTGAAAGTACCAGCCATTGCCAACGATCCCGTGCTCGGCCGGCATCAGGCCCGTCAACATGGATGCCTGCACAGAACACGTCACCGCCGGCAGCACAGTCTGCATGGGTCGAGCGAAACCGTCCGCCAGCAGGGACTGGATATTCGGCGTGTTGTCACCAATCATGTCATAAGTCAGCCCAACAACATTGATGACGACAAGCTGACGATGAGAACGACTGTCTGTTGGCATGTACTGAACTTTATTGGGCGATTCCGACTCCGACAGCCGCGCCACCGTTGAATACATGAAACGACGACAAAGAGCCGGGTAAACATTGGTCAGGGAGCTGCCGGGATGACCCCTGTGTGCATACCAACGGGTAAATCTGCCATCAGAATGCTGGTGCAACGGCCAGGAGGATAATGAAGACTGCGATCATTGTCAGCAATGAATGTGTGGATCGAAGACAGCAATGTTTGCGACGACGACGCTGGATCGCTACGTTTTACAGTTCGACCGGATGTTCCAGCGCCGACAGAAAGCTCAACCAAATGCAACATTGCAATCGATTCGCGGCCATCGTCACTTGGCTTTTGGCTGCATTCATGCCCGCGTTCGGCGAAGCTGCAGACCAGGAAAACGTCGATTTTGCCAGGGAAGTGCTGCCGATTCTGTCCAACAAGTGTTTCGTCTGCCACGGTCCGGACGCTGCTGAAGTCGGCAAAGACATGCGTCGCCTGGATTCGATCGAAGCAGCCACGGCAGTCAGCGACGACGGTCGTGCCATCGACCAGGCGGCCCCGGAACGCAGCCTGATATTGACTCGTATCCATTCCGCTGACAATCCAATGCCACCAGAGGACGCAGAGAAACAGTTGACGAAACAGGAACGCGATACGTTAATCCGATGGGTACGACAGGGAGGCGACTACGCAAAACACTGGGCATTTGTCCCGCCCAGGAAGTCACCGCCAGCCGGGGCGTATCCGGGGGCCAACGGCAGCCGCATCATTGACGCCTTTATCCGTGAGCCGCTGGCAGAACGAGACATAGACTTCGCCATGGCTGCCGACGCAGCCACCCTGGCCCGACGTGCCGCCCTGATCCTGACAGGACTACCACCTGAACCGGAACAGCTGGCCAACTTCCTGAGTGACGAAACTGCAGGGGCCTACGAAGAATACGTCGAGCAGCTTTTGACCGACCCGCGCTACGGTGAGCATCAGGCTCGTTACTGGCTTGACGCCGTGCGTTACGGGGACACACACGGACTGCATCTGGATAATCGTCGGGGGATTTATCCGTACCGCGACTGGGTGGTGCGAGCAATGAACCAAAACCTGCCGCTGGATGAGTTTATCACATGGCAGCTGGCCGGTGACCTGCTGCCGAGTCCCACGCTGGAACAAAAAGTCGCGACCGGATTCGTGCGTATGAATCCAACCACTTCCGAAGGCGGAGCCATCCCCGCGGAATTCCAGGCGAAGAATAACTTCGACCGGACGGAAACACTGGGTACAGTGCTGTTGGGAATGTCGCTGACATGTGCCCGCTGCCACACTCACAAATTCGACCCCGTCCCACAGACTGAGTACTACCGCCTGCTGGCATTTTTCAACAGCACAGCCGAACCTGCGATGGACGGTAACAAGTACGAATTCGGCCCGGTGCTTAAAGTTCCTCAGCATCAGGCCGCGTGGGATCAACTTGAAGAACTCGAATCGCAGCAAATACGCCTGCTCACCGACTCAGCCGCGACCATTGGGAACGGTGTGACACTGTCGGACGAGATAAAGAAGAAGTGGAACGCCGCTGCCGCCGGCGCAAAGCTGGCCATGATCTCTGATCCGGCAGGCCCGTTTGCTTCCTCTTCTGTGCACGCGGCCGCCGTCGAACTGTCGCAGCAGCTGGCGACAGCAGAAAAAGAATTCACAACGACTCTGGTCGCCCGGGACCTGCCGAAACCGAGAGTTACCAGGGTTCTTCACCGAGGTGAATATAACCAGCCGGTTGGTGACCCACTGGAACCGGGCGTCCTGAACGTCATGGGCAGCTTTCCGTCAGATGCTCCTCGAAATCGCCTGGGGCTGGCCATGTGGCTGACGTCGCGGAAACACCCGCTGGTGGCACGAGTCCTGGTCAACCGGATCTGGCAGCGTGCCTTCGGCTACGGCCTTGTGCGAACGCCGGAGGACTTCGGTGTGCAGGGCCAGCAGCCGACGCATCCGGGGCTGCTGGACTGGCTGGCCGTGGAATTACAGGACAGTGGCTGGGACCTGAAACACATGCTGCGTCTGATGGTTAACAGCCGCACATTCAAACAATCTTCTGCCTGGCGAACCGATGTACCCGATCCCGAGAATCACCTGTTCGCGCGTGCCTCAGCTTATCGACTGGACGCCGAAGTGCTGCGGGACACGGGGCTATGGGCCAGCGGCCTGCTGGATCCGCACATGGGAGGCGAAGGAGTCAAACCGTATCAACCCGCCGGCATGTGGCTGGCCATGGCACACCCCGGCAGCAACACAAAACTGTACGAACGCGACAAGGGCCGGCTTCTGTATCGCCGCAGTCTGTACGTGTACTGGAAACGCACCAGTCCACATCCGATGATGACCCTCTTTGACGCACCCGATCGGGAATCCAGCTGCGTGCGACGGTCACGGACAAACACCTCGCTACAATCTCTGGGACTGCTGAACGAAACGCAGCGGATTGAGATGTCTCGCACACTGGCCGAACGGTTGCTGATTGAACGCGACACAGATGACGCACGACTGGACCTGCTGTTCACTATGCTGACCTGCCGACAACCCGGGGCAGCAGAAAGATCCGCCTGCACACAGCTGCTGCAAGCGATGAAGCAGCGATACGAACAGTCGTTGGCAGATGCAGATGCCCTGTTAGCAACCGGCGAGATTCCGCGAAACGAAGAGCTCAACGCGGCTGAAGTTGCCGCATGGTCACAGGTGACAACGATAGTGCTGGCCAGTGATGCAGCGATACTGGTGTACTGATTCCGAATCTCCCATACGCCGTCGTTCCAGAATTCCCAAGATCGCGACAGCCTCTCTGACAACAACCGGGCGAGAAAAGAAAATACTCATGCCACACACAAATTCATTTCGGGAATGCGAACTTCTGACCACACGTCGACAATTGTTCGGCCGGTCCGCACTCGGCGTCGGCACCGCAGCACTTGCCGGACTACTCGACCGCGACCTCCGCGCAGACACGGCAGGTACACTGGAAGCGACTCATCATCCCGCAACGGCAAAACGTGTTATCTATCTGTTCATGAGCGGCGGTCCCAGTCACCTGGACCTGTGGGACTACAAGCCGAAACTGAAGGACATGTTCAATCAGCAGTTGCCTGCTCATGTTCGCGACGGGCAACGCGTCACGGGAATGACGGCCAATCAGAAAAATGGATTACCCCTGTGTCCCAGTAAGTACCGATTTCGCAAATACGACAACAATCAGGACGGCGTTTGGGTCAGTGACCTGCTGCCTCACACGGCCACGGTTGCCAAAGAACTGTGTGTAGTCAGATCTACGTTTACCGAGGCCATTAACCATGACCCGGCCATCACGTATATTCAGACCGGCAGCCAGATTCCCGGTCGTCCCAGTCTGGGAGCGTGGCTCAGTTACGGGCTGGGCAGTCTGAACGACAATCTGCCTCATTACGTGGTGATGCACGCCAAAACGAGTTTTCCGGAACAAAGTCTGTTTAACCGCCTGTGGGGCCCCGGCTTTCTGTCTTCGCAGCATCAGGGCATTCTGATGAGAAGCCAGGGCGACCCGGTTTTATACCTGAGCAATCCCGCCGGCGTCACAGGGCAGGACCGCAGAGCCCAGCTGGACACCTTGGCAACTCTGAATCAGGAGCAGAGTCAACGCTTCGCGGATCCGGAGGTGCTGGCCCGAATTCGTCAGCATGAAATGGCGTACCGCATGCAAACGTCGGTCCCCGAATTGATGGATCTGTCATCAGAATCACAAAGTACGTTCAGACTTTATGGAGAAGCTGCCCGCACACCGGGTACCTTCGCCGCCTGCTGCCTGAATGCTCGTCGGCTGGCAGAACGGGGTGTGCGCAACATTCAGATATTTCACCGAGGCTGGGATGCTCACGGAGCTCTTCCGCGCGAACATGAATCGCAGTGCCGCGACATTGACCAGGCCTGTGCCGGACTGATCAAGGACCTGAAACAAAAGGGTATGCTGGATGATACACTTGTCGTGTGGGGCGGAGAATTCGGCCGCACTTCCTACTGCCAGGGTAACCTGACACGACAGAACTACGGCCGTGACCATCATCCTCGCTGCTTCACAACATGGATGGCCGGAGGAGGTGTCAAACCTGGTGTCACTTATGGTCAGAGCGACGACTACGGCTACAACATCGCCCACAACGACGGTACACCAATAAATCCAAAGCCGGACAAAGCAAACTGGACTCCCGGCACGATGCACATCCACGACCGGAACGCGACGATCCTGCATCTGCTGGGCATCGACCATCGCAGATTAACCTACCGTTACCAGGGTAGAGATTTCCGGCTGACCGATGTGCACGGGCATGTGGTCGACGATCTTATCGCCTGATTCACAGCAATCGTCGACCCGCTCCAGCTGAATTGGTTTTCTGGCTGAACACGCAGTACAATAATTTGGAAAATCACCGTTCTCCGCACAAAGACGAGAGGTTCCGACAATGGACAACCACCTTCGCAGGTTCCTCGGCGAACATTTTTCCGTAACCCGTCGCCACTTTGTAAAAACGGGAGTATTGTCAGCAGCAGTACTGGCCACTCAAGAAGCCTTTACGGCTCAGGCAGAACAGGATCCGCGACTGCAGCAGGCCCTCACCGATCTGGAAACATGGCTGACGCTGCCCGATGATTTTCGGGATGTATCCCGCGGGAAACCCAAGCCACATAAGCTGGATGACGCAAAGAAAAAAGAGGTGGGGCTGACACGTGATTCGTGGAAACTGAACGTCATTAGTGATACGGAAAATCCGGCGATTATCAAGAATCCACTCGAAGGCGACAACGCCTTTACTTTTGACCAGTTGATGGAACTGGCCAAAGAACACGCTGTGCGATTTCCCAAAGTGATGACGTGCCTGAACATCGGCTGCCCCCTGGGCAACGGCATCTGGGAAGGTGTCCCGCTGAGAGAAGTCGTGTGGAAGACTCAACCCACCGAAAACCTTCGTCGCGTCTTTTACTACGGATACCACAACGACGAACCAAAGCAGATGTTCCGCAGCTCCCTGCCGGTGGGACGCATACTGGAAGATCCATACGAGCTTCCGCCTGTGATTCTGTGTTACAAACTGAATGGCCAATGGCTGACGTCCGAACGGGGCGGCCCAGTGCGAATCGTTGTGCCTGAAGATTATGGTTTTAAAAGTATCAAATGGCTGACGAACCTCGTGCTGTCAAATCTTGGAACGGCCAACGACACCTACATCGAGCAGAACAATGATGTCTACAGTCCCCTGAAGACGTTCTGTGCTACGCTGACAGCACCCAATGCTGCCAAACCTGACGCACCGATTCCGGTCACGGGATGGGCCCAGATTGGAATATCCGGTCTGAAAAAAGTGCAGGTCTGGATCTCAGAAAGAGATACTCCGCTGCCCGAAGATGATCCGAACTTCACCAGGGCTCCATGGCAGGATGCTGCAATTCTTCCGGCGCCGTCAGACTACGGCGGCGGTTACCCGGACGGAAAGATCCCGTCCGCGACGATGGGATTCGACTCACACGGTCAACCCGAATCGTGGCCACTGCGCCTGACGCGAGCCCACTGGTCTTACCTTCATCCAGGCCTGCCGGCAGGCAGGTACACTCTCCGATGTCGCACAATCGACAACAATGGGGCGGCTCAACCCATGCCCAGACCGTTTCGAAAATCCGGCCACGCGAAGATCGAAACAATACGATTCGAGGTTGTGTGAAGCGACAACCGGCCGGGCGCCGGTTTAACAACCGGGTAACATCTTTTCATTGGTGAGAAGCCACGTTCCGGTCTGACCGAACAGAGGCGCTACGCGATGGCAGACTTCAAAGTTACGGTGCTGGATCCCACGACGGACTTCGCCAGTCTGAAGTACTGGGATGTGGTCATCATCGGCGCCGGACCTGGCGGACTGGCGGCCAGTCTGACTACCGCTCATCGTGGATTAACAACGCTGGTGGTGGAAGCAAAATCAGAACCAGGCGGCCAGCCCCAGTTTCTGTATGCGGACAAGAAGATCATCGACATTCCTGGATTTCCGGACGGCATCACGGGGCATGAGTTGTCAGAACGGACGTTTCGACAGGCCACAGATGCGCTGGTGCAATTCCGATTCGAAGAAGAACTTGTTGAAATCGTGGATACCGAAGAAGAAGAAAAACAGGACACACTGAAGCAAGTGATCACCAGCAAAGGCAAGTATTTGTGCCGAAAAGTGATCCTGGCATGCGGACTGCTGCACTATCCCAGAAAGCTGCCGGCGCTGGATGCTCTGAAATCAAAGAAGGTGCATTACAAGGTCCCGCGAATCAACGATTACCACGGCGACCATGTCCTGATTGTCGGTGGAGGTGATTCCGCGCTGGACGCTGCCGTGATGGCTCTGCAGCGAAATGCCCTGGTGGATGTGGTTGTGCGTGAAGACTTCGCGGTGGGAAAAGCTGACACTGTCGGTCGCATAGAGCAGCTGGGAGGAAGGGTGCGGACGAGCTTGGAAGTGACCGAGGCGAAGCTGCAGGACGGGCACCTCGTCGCTTCACTGACCGATGGGACTCGGTTGACGTCAGAGCTTGCGATTGTGCAGATCGGTTTTCTGTCCGCGAAAGAGACCTTTGAACGGCTGGCGATTCGACTGAATGAGGACGGCAGCATTGCCATTGATCCGTATTTCGAAACCTCCCGCCGGGGAATTTTTGCAGTCGGTGACGTACACGGTGACATCAAGCTGGTCACCGTCGCATGGGCCGAAGGCATTCAGGCCGCAATTTACGCCTTTAAAGAGATCACCAGCCCTTACTGGCTGAACGAAAAACGGCTGCACGATTACAAGCTGGTCATGATCGGCGAAAAAATGACAGACGCGGCCAGCGCACATTCGGGCAGACAACAATAGCGCCTCACCACGGCTTTTTTCTTCGCCTCCACGCTCATCGTTTCGCACAGACGCAAAGAAGTCACTAGGATGGGCGCGCGTTCGTGACCGGCTGCGCACGGAACGCGCGTCTAAAACACTATTCTTTCTGCACAGAACACAGGGCGACGACTACCGTGAACAAAACTATCCTCGTGCTGCACATTTGCAGCTTGCTGTCCGTCGGCGCTGCATCAGCCGCAGAAAAACCCAACATTGTGTTTTTCTTTATCGACGATCTTGGCTGGGCAGACCTGTCGTATCAGGGATCTGAATTCTATGAGTCGCCCAACATCGACGGGCTGGCCGAAAGCGGGATGGTATTTACCGATGCTTACGCCTGCGCACCGAATTGTGCCCCCAGCCGAGCCTGTCTGCTGAGCGGCAGATACACGCCTCGCCACGGCATTTACACAGTTGGTGATCCCAAACGCGGAAACCACCAGTCGCGCAAACTTGAACCCGCTGAAAATAGAACAGTACTGGATGACGCATTTGTGACGTGGGCTGAAGTCCTGGACAAGAACGGATACGCACTGGCCAGCATGGGGAAATGGCATCTGGGCAGCGACCCCACGACTCAGGGCTTTGATGTAAATATTGCCGGCAGGGAATGGGGCAGCCCCAGTGGTGGCGGATATCACAGTCCGTACAAATACCCAAACCTTGTTCAGCAGGAGAAAGGCGAGTATCTCACAGATCGTTTGACTGACGAGGCCGTCAGCTTCATTGACGATAATAAGGACCAGCCGTTCTTTCTGTATCTGACTCACTACGCCGTGCACACACCGATTCAGGCGAAGGAAGAAGTAACAGCCAAATATCAGGCGAAAGAGCCCGGCGAACATCAGAGAAACGCCAGGTATGCAGCCATGATCGAAAGCGTCGATGACAGCGTCGGGCGAGTGCTGGCGAAGGTCGAAGAACTCGGCCTGACAGACAACACCGTAGTTGTGTTCTTTTCAGACAATGGAGGGCACATGGGGGCGACGTCAAATCATCCGCTGCGAGGCGCGAAGGGCATGCTTTACGAAGGCGGCATTCGGGAACCCTTCATCGTCCGATGGCCCGGTGTCACAAAGGCGGGCAGTCGCTGCAGCGAACCGGTTATTGGTGTCGACCTGTATCCCACATTCACGGAAATCACGAATTCAAGAATGACAGAAGGGTATGAACTCGACGGTCTCAGCATCGTCCCGCTGCTGAAGGATGCGTCCGCGTCGCTGAGCAGGGATGCACTCTACTGGCACTTTCCCTGTTATCTGCAGGGAACCGGAGATCCCCATGGCGGTCCGTTCCGCACAACACCGGCCGGAGCCATTCGGATGGGCGACTGGAAGCTGATTGAATGGTTCGAATCCGGTCGACTGGAACTCTACAACCTCACAGAGGATCTGGGCGAAGGTAACAACCTGAGCGATTCCCACCCGGAAAAGCGCACAGAGCTGCACACTTTGATGAAGCAGTGGCGGGCTGATACAGAAGCGCCCGTACCGACGACACCCAATCCACAGTACAACAGGAGGGGACAGAAGCAGCAAAAGGGCCGCCGCCCCCGAAAGCAATAGTTTCCCTCGGATCTGTCTCCGGGCTGCGGCCGTCAGCCGAGTATCTCCTCAGGCCGCACCTTCCTGCGCGGCCGGACGACCTGACCTGTGGCGAAATCTGGCACGCAGAGATTCCCAGTCAATGACCAGGGTTCCACCTGTACCTTCGTGCTGTTTGGACCATGTTGCCAGCAGATCAAGACACGCGTGGTCAATGTATGTCAGCTGAGCAAAATCGACGTGCAGTTCTGATCCGTCGGGGACAACTTCCAGCGCCTCTGCCAGATACGGAAGCCGTATGAACGTCGCCGCCCCAACCAGTTTCAGTGACGCCTTCTTGCCGTCCGGGTCCACCTCAAGCGACGTTCGCAGCCGGGAAAACCGATGCAGCAGTTTCGCCGCTGAAAGAGCAACCCCGGTCAGGACACCCGTCAACAGGTCCGCACAGACAATCGTGGACAGCGTAACCGCGTAGATGATGACCTCTCCCCTGCCGTAACTTCTCAGCTCGCGAATGGCTCGTACGTTGATCAGCTTGTAACCGGTATACACCAGCATCGCCGCCAGCGCTGCAGTTGGAATCATCCGCAGAAGAAAGGCCAGCAGGGACACAAACACGAGCAGCCATAACCCGTGCAGAATTGTTGACAAACGAGTTCTGCCTCCTGCCTCAACATTCGCAGAACTTCGCACGATCACTCCAGTCATCGGCAGTGCGCCAACCGCACCGCAGATCATGTTGCCCACACCCTGGGCAGTCAGTTCCCGGTCATAGTTAGTGCGCGTCTCAGTCTGCATCTGGTCGACCGCCGTGGCACACAACAGCGTTTCGGCACTGGCCACCACCGCCAGCACAGCCCCCGCCTGAATGACAACACCCCAGGAAACAGACCGCAGAACGGAAAAGGACGGAAAGTGAACCTCACTCCATAAGTTGTCCGGCACTTCCACATAAAGCACGGGCAGTTTAAGTATTGTGGTAGCAACAGTCGCGACCACAATAGCCACCAAAGGTGCGGGTACCAGTTTCAGCTGCGCAGGCACCACAACTTTCCACAGCACTAAGATCAGAATCGTCAGCAGGCCCACTTTAGCGGCCCAGTCATGACTCTTCAGCGCACTGAGAACAGTCTCCAGATGGTGCTGAGCCTCTGCCTGCGAAGTTCTCACGCGGACTGCGTCCGCCTGCTGCAGATCGTTCAGCGCGATCCGTACGTGAGCAAGTGACTGATTCGCAACCTGTCTGAGCAGGGCAGGATCCCGAACCGTTTCAGATACACCGGAAACCTGCAGTCGCTCCACAAGCCCAGCAAGGTCTTCAGACAGGCTCTGCTGCGTTTCGATCAGAGGAGCAATACTCGAGCGGTCCGGCGAATGAGCGTCAACAGGCTGATCCGTTCCGTCGCGTCCGACATCTTCGCGTTCTGTAAGAATCTGTTCTGCCACCAACTCACGAATCTGTACCTGCTGCTCGTGCACCGCACCGAACTGCTGCAACAGTTCTCTTCGCGCAGTTCGATCCTGAACATTTCCCAGCTCCGGCATCGGCAGTCCTTTGCGAATCGCATCGGGAATCGACAAAAGATTGCGGATTCCGCTGCCCTTGGGAGCGTCATCCACCATGACGTGAAACTGACTGGACAGAATCAGCACGCCAATGCCTGCCAGCATACCGTGAATAACAGCAGGCGAAACGGCACGAAACCAGCGACCATATCCCATGAGACCTGCGAGCACCTGAAGGCCGCCCCCGATCAGGACGGCGATACCCAATACCTCCAATCCATGATTCTGCACAAGGTCATAGACAATTACCGTCAGTCCGGCCGCAGGACCACTGACCTGCAGTGGAGCGCCGGCGAAGCTGCCCACGACCAGACCACCAACAATGCCCGTAATCAGTCCGGCTGCCACCGGAACACCTGATGCAAGGGCAATGCCCATGCACAGTGGAAGAGCAACAAGGAAAACTACGATCGATGCCAGAAAATCCTGCCTTGGCGAAGCCAACAGCCCCGAGGGCACCGCCGTCGAGGTTTTCGTTTCCTGAGTACGCGTATCACGATTCATGATTGCACCTCCTGGTCAACAGGTCGTGACCCGCGAGACGTCGGTGAATCAGAAAACTCAGTTCGCTCAACGGGAACAAACTGACGTTCACCCGAGTGGTAGCCGAAAACTTCTCCGGTCTCAAACCTGTACACCCAGCCATGAAGATCCAAAACGTTCCTCCGCAGCGCCGCGGCAACGGCTGGATGAGTTCGGAGGTGATCAAGTTGAACCAATACGTTTTCTTCGACGGCCGCGTCCAGGCGATCCACGGGACTGTCGACATGCAAATTGTTCTCATCAACAATTCGACACGTCGATTCAGAGTGCCTCAGCCATGCACGAACTGCCGGCAGCTTCGTCAGCTGTGACGGGTCCAGCAGGCCTGCCATCGCGCCACAATGAGAGTGCCCGCAGACAATGATGTTGTGTACTCCAAGCACCTCTACAGCGTACTCAATGGTGGCAGCCTCACCACCATCAACAGCTCCGTATGGAGGAACGATGTTGCCGGCGTTACGCAGGACAAACAGTTCTCCCGGATCAGTCTGCGTCAGCAACGACGGATCAATACGTGAGTCCGCACACGTAATGAACAACGCCAGCGGCTGTTGTCCGCCTGCAAGTGCTTCAAACAGATGCTTTTTTGAACTGAAAACAACACGTTGAAACTGATGAACGCCTTCAACGAGTTTCTGCATAAGGAGACCTCCCGAGGGTGAGCGGACGTAACACGTATTTACGCGCAGCACCGTGTTGAGTAAACAAAGTAGTAAGCAGGCGGCACAGAACTCTGTGCGCGGATCAGACGATTGCGATCCCGATACGGGAAAGGCAATGGCGCGGGAAAGGCAATGGATTGGCGTCGGTGAAAACGTGTTCCCGGACGCACCTTCAGCGCAACGGCTGCATGGCTCTCCACGACGGCTGCGCATGGGCAGCTTCCAGGGTACAATCGCGCACAGTGTGCTGCTTAGACGACCAGCGGGGCGAGCAGACCGTTGGAAAGCTGGTGACCAGCCTTCAATCCCGGTCGACAGCCATACGAAACGACCTGACAGCCCCGGCAATCAGGCCGGAGACTTCGACTGGCACGATCTCGCCGTTGCTTCAGACGGCGACGAGCGGAATCGGAAACGACCAGTTCTTCCCCGGCATGTTCTCCGTCCTCTTCGATCGGACATTCGGCCTCAGCGGAACCCGCTTGTGCCTGCATTGCAAGCTGAGGGAGGGGCAGACACGTGAAAGCGCAAATGCACACCGTCACAGACATGAGTCGTGAAAGATACGCATCCGTTGTCGGTCGCAAGTCGAATGTCACCAGGGCATCTCATTTCGGAACACAAACCGTTGTGCCAACATCATTATTTACGACTAACCGCCTTTGGATAGTCGACTGAATCTGGCAATACTTCCAATTTCGTTCGAAACCAGTCCATCGATCGCAGAGGTTTTCTGTGCTTTTTCGCTGTTCATGGCTGTTCCTGGCTTCCGCTGCCGATTCAGCACCAATTCGTCGGGTTCAGCCTGTCGAAGCTCAATCTGCCGTTCCGGATCAAAGACCGGATTCTCCTGCGGATCCTGACGTTGATCCGGAATGACGATCGGTTGAAACGTGAAACCGATGATCAAGAAAGCCAGCGTCGCCCAACCGACAAAGTATCGACTCCGCCCGATCGGAACGGAATCGTCGGCGGTCGGCGGATGACGTGGTCCGGTGAGTGTCAGCAGGATCAGCAAGAGGACATACGAATACATTTCCAGCTGAATCATGGCAATAACAGCCGTCAGAATCAGTCCCCAGGCAATCCAGTGAGCCCTGCGACCAATAAGCGTGTACATAATATGCCCACCGTCCAGCTGACCAATGGGCAACAGATTCATAGCCGTAATGAAGATTCCAACCCAGCCGGCAGTCGCATAGCCGTTCCAGTGAAAAACCATGCCCGGTGTGGCCGGACCATGTATCGCCTCGATAATCCAGCGTACGATAAACGGTTGACCAAACTCAAATTCAGCTTGGGCAGACGCCGGCACGTATCCCGAGATCGATACGCCAAACAGTAAAACCGGGATCGTAACAACCAACCCGGCGATGGGTCCTGTCACCGCAATATCGAACATCATTTTTCGATTAGCAGCTCCTCGTCCCTGCAGAATAACGGCTCCCATGGTCCCCAGCGGAGGCAGTGGCAGCGGTATGAAGTACGGAAACGACGCGGGGACTCGATAACGCACGGCCTGCAGATAATGTCCCATTTCGTGACACAGCAGAATCAGCATCAACGGACAGCTGTAGGTGCAGCCCAGACGTATGGCCTCCAAGAATCGGTCGCCAATGGTCAACGTCTGGCCGGGATCATTCGGCCAGATTCGGGCCAGATGCGTCAGGATCTGCACCCGTGCTTCATCGGAAAAAAAACCCGGCATAATATCCAGCGGCCAGTAGTCTGCGCCCACCAGCGTAGTGCTCAGAAACGTCAGAACAAAAAGAATGAGCGACATGCGCAGACGTCGGCGTTTGCGGCGATGCCAGGACTCCCAGGCCAGGCGGGCGTCGATCTGCCCGTCCAATCGCTGAATCGCCTCTTCTTCCCGCGTCAGCGCTGCAGTATCGCCGACAGGCCGGAGCTCCGACTCGTTTGAGGAATTGAGGTCACGCGAATCGTCAGAGTATTCGGTTGTGGAATCCTGGCTGGAATCAGACATGTGAGATAGTGTGGAGCGAGCGGCCAGCGGATGTTGTTGACGATTTCCACGCGATGGGCATAGATTTCGGGACCGAGTGGTTTTCCATAACGATGGCGCCGGCAGACTGTGAGTCAATCGGTTTCCCGAAATAACCTGCGGACGACGCGTCGGTAGAAACAGATTATCATCTAGTTTTCGAGGACGTTTCCTGCGCTGGTTCTTCTTCGGTGGCGGGCAATATGGATTTTGTCTTCACACGCACACGCAATTGCCGCAACGTTTCAACATGAGCCTCAGCTTCTGCATTCAGCGGATTATCTTCAAGATACAGACGCCAGTACGGGGCGAAATACTTGTCAACATCCGATTGCGCCATCTGGGCCAGCACCGAAATATCGACGATCCTGTTGCCGGACAGGAACGTCCAACGCAGTCTGCTTAAGGCCTTCAACGGCGTAACATCCACAACCTGATTATTACGCAGATCCAGACTTCCGAGCTGTGGCAGAGTTGCCAGTTCCTTAATATCAGCTACCTGGTTCTTCGCCAGGTAAAGAGAATGCAGTCGCTTCAGCCCGTTAAGTGCGGTGATGTTCTTGATCTGGTTGCCGGTAAGATAAAGGGAAGACAGTGTCTTCATGCTGCCCACCGAATCAATTTCAGAAATCTGATTGCTTTCCAGATTCAGGTACTGGAGTTTTTCGAGCGTTGCCAGAGGAGCCACGCTGCCGATCTTGTTGTGCGAAAGATCAAGAGACTGAAGGTCGACGCATGTGGCCAATGCAGCAAGGCTGCTGATCTCATTCTTCGAAAGGTTGACTTCAGCCAGTTTCGTACAGTGCTCCAGTCCGGTGAGATCCTTAATACCGTGCCCCTGTCCATTAAGAAAATGAATTTTCTGCAGATCGGCGACTTCCAGAGTGTCCTTTTCAACAGCCTTCCGCTTCAAAATTTCACGCAGCAGAGCATCCAGAGCTTTATCCGGAACCGTGACTGTGACCGGATCTGCTGTTGGTGACAGGTGCGCAAACGAAACAGATACGGTTGCAGCATAAAACAGCAGTAATGTCAGAAATCGCATGATGCACGTGTTCTTGATGTTGTCTATGAGGCTGACGGTCGAATTGAGAACGTCATTAATCGATGCCTCATGATACCAGTGAAATGCCCCGGACGGAATTGTTCTGTCTAGTCATGGTGTACGTCGACCGTGGACTAAGTCGCCGCAGCATAACGGGCCGCCTGGTCCGGTCGCTGCGGCGGGCTCAACTGAAACCCCAATAGCCCGAAAGACTCAAGTCAGAAAATCCGCAGTATTACACCTGCACAGCGGATGCAGCTCTAATACTGCGTCCGGATTCCTGCACAGCGACTGGTAGTGCCGTCAGATTCACGTAAATCGATTTACAATCAGGTGTTGTGGAGCGGAGTACTGCGAAAATCGGACTTCGGCATGAGATTTGAATTGGCGATTTGTCATCTCACATCCTCATCGCACAACGGAGGACGCACACGATGTCACACACACACCTTAATTCACTGGAGTCGCCGCAATCCCCTGCCAGCGGCGACCACGCGCGACCACCGACCCTGCCTGAACAGCCAGCCGCTCAATCGTTCCCGGAACAATTTCTGAGCAGCTTCTTCCAGGAAAAAAACATCAAGTGGATGCTGGTTGTCGGAGCGGCGATTGTCTTTGGTTCATCGTTGATGCTGGTAACCAAGAACTGGCCGAGCTGGACGTCGGAACTCAAGTATCTGACGATTCTGGGATATACAGTGACAACATTCCTGGTCGCGGAGGTGTGTCGGTGGCGGCTAAATCTGACAGCCACCTACAAAGTGCTGCACCTGCTGACACTTCTGCTGTTACCCATCAGTTTTTACTCGCTGACTTGGTTGTCCTCGGGCACCGCAGCAATGTCAGCACTATTGGTATGTGCCACCGTCTTCCTGTGGCAGGCCAGCAGTCGCATTCTGGATCACCTCCTGCGAGGTCGTCAGACCACATTTCTGATCAGCTTCCAGTTGCTGTGCATAGCCGGCGCACTTCCGCACGTTTCCACACCGATGGCCGCTTTTGCCTTCATGATGCTTTGCTGGGCTGTATTCACGGCAGGTGTGGTGAAAGTGAATCGACACACATTCTGGCTGGCGGAAGAGCATCAGATGCCGCGCGTCTTCGGCTTTCTGCCGATCGCCATACTAGGACTGCAATTCCTAATACTGATCGGAACGAAAGCAATTACATCCATTCCGGCACAGTGGACCGGAATGGGCTGCGTAATGGTCTCCGCAACGGTACTGATGACAGCGCGCACGGTTGCGGACGTATTCAGGCAGAGAACGGGCAACCTGGTACGACCGCTGCCCTGGCACATTGTCGTGCCAATGTTTTGTGGGCTTGTGCTGACAGCCCTTGGCCTGGTGATCTCATTCAGTGGATTCTCCTATGTTGGTGCCACCACCTATGCCGTCATCCCGACGGCGGCTGTTTCTGCGAGCCTGATGTGGACAGCAGCGCGTGACACGAAGCACTCGGGCTTTGTATGGGCAAGTCTTCTGTGTGCTCTGATCGCCTACCAGTGTGCCCCGACCCTGTTCGCAAATATCGTACAGCAGCTAAAAGCGGGGGCCGCCAGTGCGATCAGCGAAGAGCGGCTTCCTCTGGCATTCTACGGTCTCACGTACCTGCCGTTGCTGGCCGCAGTCGCGACTGGCAGCCGCTGGTTTGATCGCCGCAGCGAGTTTGCTTTAAGCCGACCGATGAAGCATTTCGTGTCGGTCATTTCCGGCCTTTTGTTCTGTGCGGCGTTCACCCACCCGAAAGCACTGTTCCTGGTTTCGCTTATTAACGTCGCGTCGTTCATCGGTTATGCCATCCTGTTTGTTGACCGTCGCTATGTTGTTCCGGCAATTAGCGCTTTGATGCTCGCGACAGGTTCGGCGATACCAGCACTGAACGGCATGGGAATCACAAGCATTTCCTCCGACTACGGCTTCGTATTGCTGTCGGGGCTGGCGGTCGCACTGACGTTAACAAAACTGCTGGACGATCTGTTGAACAGAATCCCAGTCGCCCCCGGCAGTCTTGTACGCCACCGCAACATGCTCACCGGCAAGCTCACAAAACACTCCGCCCTGCTGCAACGACGGGATGGCAGCGACCGTGGACTCTGTCAGTTGGCCGGATGCATTTTAGCAACAGCGCTGTCAGGTCAGTGGCTGGGGCAGGCGATCTATCAATTCTGGACACCTCTGAGCGATGCGCAACTGCTGCAGTACGGCATGCTGATGACAGCCTTCGCATTGTATACGATCAGAAACCCTCACTACCTGAGCGGCTTGAGCATTTGGCTGATGCTGGGCTTTGCCGCGGCACGGACAGCTGCAGGACTGAATGTTACTTTCGACGTCCTGATCGCAGGCGCCTCGTTCGCAACAGTGGGGCTTTCTGTCGCTGGATACCTGCTGCTGAAGTACGGTGGCCTGATGGAAGGACTCAATTCCTTTTCAGAGTTGCGACAACGACTGGGCATTAAGACGACGGAGAACCTGCCCGCCACAGAAGAAGTAAGAAACTCTCGCGGCTGGACACGGCAGGCACAGGCCTTCGTTGTGCCTTTGTGTGATTTGAGCCTTGTGGTTCTGTCGTGTCTGGCCACATTTATTCATCTGCCGTTCCTGGTACTGATCCACTTCGGGACGGCATCATCCCTGCTGACCTTCGATAGTGCTCTCATCATGACGGCAACAAGCATTACCGTGCTGTGGCTGGCTGCTGCAACTGTCGCTCTGAAGAGCCGTTCTGCAGGATTCGCAACCACAGTCGCACTGCCCCTGTGGGCCTCTGCCGCGGGTATCTGGAGTGGTATGCCGATCACGGTCGAATGGATGCCTGTGCTGTGGACGATCGTGCTGGCAACAATCTATGTCGCCGTCAATGCGTACCGGCAGGGAAACGCTTTGCCATCAAATGCGGCTGGCTCTTCGATCAACAGCATACAAACGTCAGTCGAGTCTGTGCCGTCATCTCACTCAGTTCCCGTGTACAGCGTCATCAGCAGGGTCAGTGAGAGCCTGCTGCAGGCCATCCTGATTCTCGGATGTTTGACGTTCGCGTTGCCACTGCGGCTGGCAGCCTTTCTGATTCTGACAACGTTTTTCTTTGTCGATCGACGAAGGCTGGATACTTCTCGCGTCAGCTTCCTGGCGGTAGCGACGAATATTCACGTGCTGCTGGTTGCATCCGCTCTGAGCGGATGCAACGGACTTATTGTGAGCATTCTGAATTCTGCGACACCAGCGGGAGCAATGGCACTGGTGTTTCTGACCACTGCGATCAGCGTTGCTTTGTTTGACAGTGAACGCAAATGGTTGGACCCGATCGTGGCCAGAACGTGGACAGGCCTGCTGCGAGCGGGCCTGATAGTCATGGTGGCAGTGGCAATGTTCAGTGGAATCTACTCATTCACAGAGCTGACCATCATGGTTGCCGGATTCGTAGTGATCATCTGGGCAGAGTTCCGCCAGGCGATTCAGAAACGCAAAGAGGCCCACGTATGGAGCAGCATTGGTGTGTGTGGCGCAGCGATGATCTTCCTGTTCAGCCAGGACCTGGTTCAACTGGGTACGGGCGTCATTCAGGTTGTGTTGCTTGCGATCGCAGTTATGGGACTGGTGATCGCGAAACTTACAGACACCTATGTAAATCTCGCAATCGCAAAACGCCCCATGAACGCGATTGGCCAGACATTGCCCACTGTCGTGGCGCTGATGACGATTGTCTGTGAGTTGACCGGAACGACCGGCACCGACACGGCCACAAACGCACTTTCACTCATGATGGCTGCGGGAATCTACTTCCAGCAGGCCATGTTGACGCATAAACGCCGATTCGCCGTCATGGCCGCGACCATCATGAACGCCGACCTGATGCTGTTGTGGCGATCTCTGGATCTGACAGCCCCGGAATTCTACCTGGTCCCCGTCGGCCTGTCGGTACTGGGCCTGGTTGAGATGCTGAAGAAGGAACTTCCCACAAATTCACACGACCCTCTGCGATACATCGGAGCACTGACCATTCTTGTATCACCCATGTTCGAAGTCCTGGGTGGCAGTTGGGCTCATATGCTGTCACTGATGGTGCTTAGTGTTGTTGTGATTCTGCTGTCAATCGGACTGCGTCTGCGAGCACTCGTCTATGCGGGATCTGCATTTCTGGCAGCAGATCTAGTCGCGATGGTGGTGCGAACGACGGTCAGTCATCCCGGTCTGTTGTGGGTTTGTGGAATTGCACTGGGTGGTGGGGTTATCGCTCTGGCTGCCTTCTGCGAAAACCATCGTGAAAAACTACTGGCTCGAATTCGACTCGTTTCTGCCGAACTGGCAACCTGGGGCTGACGTCCCCGTTCAACACTTTTCCTGAGAGGAACACATCATGAAATGGCTCACACAGTTCAGTCTTGTAATGCGCTCCAGCCTGACGTCATTAAAGGACAAAATTGAAGATCCGGAACGCATGCTGCATCAGTTGATCATTGACATGGAAGAAGAACTTGACCGCGTTCGGTGCAGCGTGGCCGAAGCCGTTGCTGACGAAATCCAAATGAGAAAACGAAGCCAGCAGGAACGCACGGATGCAGACAAATGGATGGAACGAGCTGCTGCTGCAATGAAACGAGGCGACGATTCCACTGCCAAGTCGGCTCTCAAACAGAAAATGTCCGCTCAGCAGCGAAAGGATCAGTATTCCGCAGAACATCAGAAGCAGAAGGTCGAAGTTGAAAAGCTGCAGGCTTCCGTCCGTGACCTGGAGGACAAGATCCGCCAGGCGAAACAGAAGAAGACGCTGTTGACCGCCCGTATGGCCCGTGCAACTTCCACACAGAAGATCAACTCCGCGATGGAACGATCTCACAGTCAATCGGCGTTCGCTCAGTTCAATCGGCTTGAAGATCGGGTCGATCGCGAAGAAGCGATGACAGAAGCGTGGGATCGCATGGACGGAAAAGACCCTGACGCCGACGAGTTGGCACGACAGTTCGAAACTCAGGAGCGAGAACAGCAGGTGAATGCTGAGTTCGAACAGCTGAAAGCGGATGCGGCGGCGGACTAACGCTGCCGATCACGGATCGCCGATCGCCTGTTCAAGCTGAAAAGCGAAGCGTTCGTTCAGCCGCGAGGGAATCACCGCGCGAACTCGACCAAACGCGGCGCGCCGGGTACGCGGTTAAACGATTTGTCCGACCTGCCGTCGTTATCAGCCAACCTTATAATGCCCAGACGACATCGCGAATGGAAAGGCAGTCAATGATGCAGCCACAGTCTGTTTTACAGTTGCTGCACAGCTGGTATACAGTTGACCGGGTCCGTGTGTCGCCAGCAGCGGGGCGTTTGCTGAGCCTGCGCGCGGACGATCGAGTTCTCATTCGAGATAACGTATTCACAGTCGTCAGTCGACAGACGGTCGCGTCACGGGGTGGAATGCGGCTCACGCATCAACTTGAGTCAGACGACGGAGCTGCTGATCTGGAAGTGATATCGAATCTGTCGTGCACCAGGCACTCGGCTGAGCTCAGGACCAAGAACGGCACGACAACGATTTACGAGGAGGAAATCGTCAAACTGGGCAGATCCGTTGAAACCGCCGGCAATCGGCACTGCCACGATTGACCTTTCAACCGACGCCGGTAGCTTGAGTGACCGACGTTGCTGTGCAAGTCATACTTTGCCGATCTTCTGTGTCGGTAATATTGTGCCGCAGCGTCCATCACACGCCCACCCTTCTTTCAGAGCTTCGCCCATGCCTCATCGCATTTTCTTACTCGTTGTAGTATTCCTGGCAAACATTGTCAGCCATGCAGACGCAGACAATTTCAAGCTGCACGCGACGGGCGAAACCCAATGGTACCGCGGCAATATGCACACCCATTCGCTGTGGAGCGACGGGGATGATTATCCGGAAATGATTGCAGTATGGTACAAAGAACAGGGCTACAGCTTTAATGTCTTCACGGACCACAATGTGCTGCTGCGTGGCGAACGCTGGATTGATGTGGAAAAAAACAAAGGCGGCAAAATTGCCTTTGACAAGCTGGCCGCAAAGTTTGACAGCCAGTGGGTACAGACAAGGACTGAAGACGGACGTCTGCAGGTTCGTCTGAAGAATTTTGACCAGATCTTCGATCGGCTGGCCGTGCCACAGAAATTCCTGCTGATTCAGGGTGAGGAAATTACTGACGGCTACAGGAACATGCCGGTGCACATGTGCGTCACCAACACGACGGAACTGCTGCCTCCACTTCACGGAAAAAGTATCGTGGAGGTCATGCAGCAGAACATCAATGCAGCCATCTCACGGCGAGAACGCACCGGCGAAAAATCGCTGGTACACTTGAACCATCCGAATTTCCACTACGCGATCACGGCTGAGCAGCTGATGCAGGTGATTGGTGAGAATTTCTTCGAAGTGTACAACGGACACCCCACCGTCAACGACTCAGGTGATAACACCCACCCTTCCACTTCACGGATGTGGGACATCATCAACACCTGGCGACTGGCGAAACTCGACCTGCCACTGATGTACGGACTGGCGACAGATGACGGTCACGCGTACCACAGAACAAAACCCGGCGACGGCGCTCAACCGGGCCGAGGCTGGGTCATGGTACTGGCCAAGACACTGACTCCGGATGCGCTCGTGTCAGCGCTGGAAGCAGGACAGTTCTACTCATCCAGCGGCGTCACGCTGAACAGTATTTCCGTGACGAACAGAAGCATAACACTAGCGGTTGCTACAGAGGCAGAAACGACCCACCGTATTGACTTCATCGGCACACGAAAAGGTTTCGACGACACAACATCGCCTGCCACTGAGGACCCGCAGAAATCGAAACGCATAACTCTGCAGTACAGTGATGACGTGGGCGTTGTGCTGCAGTCCACCACCGGCGGTTCTGCTGTATATCAGTTCACAGGCGACGAACTGTATGTCCGGGCGGTGGTAACATCGTCGCGTCTGCATCCGAATCCTTCAGAGCCTGGAGATTTCCAGCAGGCCTGGATACAGCCAGTGGTGCCAAATAGTCCGTAGAACTGTGTTCATTGCAAGCCGGCGCAGACAACAGCAATTCGAATGGTATAGAATCACAAAGCCTCTGGCGTTCTTTCAACGGCTTTGAAAGCTGGCGCAACCGCGTTCAGCTTCTCTCAGATAAGTTCTGCGTCCACCCGGACACACTTAATCCGGTTTGAAACTCGTTTCAGGAGAGTACGGATGACTCAGTCAACGTTTGCGGACTGCCGAAGACATCGGCACCGCTGCCGGTGTGGTCTGGGTATTTCTGAATGACAACGGCGCCACGTCGCTGACGGCGCTGATCAAGGGGACAGATCTGCCCAAAGAACTGGCTCTGCAGGCGATTGGCTGGCTCGCTCGGGAAGACAAGTTAGTCTTCGAAAAGGCACTACGCGGGCGTTTGATCGTCCTGAAAGGCATACAGCAGGTGTATGAAGCAGCCTAGCGTATGCGACGAATCAAGTACGTTGTTATCGTTTGCAGCAGTCGTCGTTGCCGGACATGCAGATCGATGCGTTACCGTTGTTGAAGACCACGCTGTACGCTCGCCCTTTAACGATCACCATTGTGCTGCGACTTGTTTGGCGTAGGATACTCATTACTGACAGTTGAAAGGCTGATCTTGCTGAGTTTTCCTGACCAACACGCGCGGCATCTCTCACGACGGCGGTGGCTTCGACTCGGTGGCCTTGCCGGATTCGGGGCAAGTTTACCGGGCCTGATGCCGCCGCAGATTCGTGCTGCTGCGATGCCCCGTACCAACGCTCCGGGGTTCGGACGGGCAAAGTCTGTGATCGTGGTATTTGCCAGCGGTGGACAGAGCCAGATTGACACATGGGACCCGAAACCCAATGCCCCCAAAGAGATTCGCGGCGCGTTCAATTCCATCCCCACATCAGTGTCCGGTACTCGCTTTTGTGAACACATGCCGCAGATCGCGAAGCTGGCGGACAGGCTCTGCGTGGTCCGCAGCATGTCACATGAAGATCTCGACCATGGCACCGCGTTCTACCTTTCATTGACCGGCCGTTACCATCGTCGCCGATCGGGCAATCCCCTGCCGACTGCCGAGGATCATCCGTGTCACGGCGCGGTGCTTCAAAGAGTCCGGCCGTCGACAGCTTTCGTACAGACGGCGGTGCATCTGAACGGCCCCGCCGAAGTCCCGAACATCGTCGGCCCCGGTCAGTTTGGGGGCTTCCTGGGCAAAGCCTACGATCCATTAACACTGGGTGATGTGACAGCCCAGGAAGCAGCTATTCCGTCACTGCTTCCTCTCAATGACGTGCCACCCAGTCGTCTGGAGTCCAGGCAATCACTGCTGACATCCATCGAAAGTTCGATGACACGGTTGAACTGTGACATAACAGCGTCAAATAAAAGTGTGTTGTACCGGCAGGCATTCAAGATGTTGTCAAAGCAGCAAACTCGCACCGCATTCGACCTGAGTGCTGAACATGATGCTCTGCGAGATCGATATGGACGGAATCGTTCGGGCCAGGCGTGCCTGCTGGCGCGGCGACTTGTGGAAGCGGGGATCCCGTTGGTGACTGTGATCTGGAATCACAACAACCGCGGGCAGGACAAATCCCCCACAAACACCGACACCTATGGGTGGGATAATCACAACGATATTTTCACCGGACTGAAAGACCACTTGTTGCCCCGCTTTGACCAGAGTTTCTCAACCCTGATTGAAGATCTTGATGATCGGGGAATGCTGGATGAAACGCTGGTTGTCTGCATGGGCGAGTTCGGACGCGCACCATTGGTGAAGCTTGAACCGAACTTCGCTGGGGCTTCACCGGGACGCAAGCACTGGCCGTCTGTGTATTCGATCGTGTTCGCGGGAGCCGGTGTGTCACGGGGAACAGTTGTCGGGGCGTCAGATGAAATTGGCGGTTTTCCGGCGTCAGAACACTTTGGCCCCTGGGACACAACGGCCACAATATTTTCTGCCCTGGGAATCGATCCTCACCACGAATACACTGACCAGGTCAACCGCCCCTATCGAATCAGTGACGGAAAAGTCATCGATGCGATTTATTGAACATGGGGCCTCCGGAACGTGAAATGCACGCAACTGGCAACTGATGGTTTCACCTGAATATGCGGCCGGTGCCGCGTCTAACCTTGACGCGGCCTGTGGCAACACAGGACACTGAACACATGCTCAACATTCTTGGCAACTACAGTGGAACGTGCGAACGCCGATCACGACGCAATGCGTTGCAAATCGGAGGCGCGGGCCTGTTCGGACTGAACGTTCCGAAGCTCCATGCTGCTGAAGAAACTCAGCCGTCCGCACACGGCCGCGCGAAATCAGTAATCTTCCTGTTCCTGTTCGGCGGCCCCAGTCAGCTGGAGACGTTCGACATGAAACCGCACGCTCCGGATTCAATCCGGGGACCGTTCAAAGCCATTGCTTCGCGGACCCCGGGACTGCTGATCGGCGAACACCTGCCACTCACGGCAAATGTGACTGATCGGTGCGCTGTCATTCGCACGATGAGTCACGATTTCAATGACCACAGCGGAGGAGGACATTACATTCAGACGGGACACCGCTGGCACGTGCCAATTGGTAACGGGTTCAACGTCACACCGAAGGACTGGCCGGCCATCGGTTCGGTCGCCTCACATCTGCAGCAGCAACAATCATCAGCGGGAACGATGCCGGCTTACGCGGTGGTGCCCAATTCACTGGGACGCCTGCAGGATTATAAAGTCCAGCTGAAGCGACCCGGCGAAACCGCAGGCTGGCTGGGTAGAGCCTTCGACCCGCTGACCACACGAATCGAAAAGCGAGACGCCAGTGACAACCCGTACTGGCGCGAATGCAACGATGAAGAGCTGACCTTTCAGATTGACGGCCTGGTCGCACGCGATTCACTGAACCTTGACCGTATGTCGAAACGCAAATCTCTGCTGACACAGTTTGATGACGCCCGGCGGCACCTGACGGACCAAACCTTGGACACGTACAGTCGGCATCAGCAGCGTGCTCTTTCTTTGGTAACGTCCGAAGAGGCCCGCCAGGCTCTCGACATCACCGCCGAAGCACCGGCAGTGCGAGAGCAATACGGGCGACACCTGTTCGGACAATCCACGTTAATGGCGCGACGACTGGTGGAAGCCGGGTCGAAGTTCGTGACGGTGCACTATGACTGTGTGGACGGCTACAGCTGGGATTCACACCGAAACAGCGACGATGTCAGAAAGCACCTGCTGCCCACGATGGATCAGGCATTGTCAGCATTACTGCTGGATCTGGAACAGCGAGGCCTTCTGGATGAGACGCTGGTTGTCTGTCTGGGAGAAATGGGACGTACACCGAAGGCCAACGCGCAATGGGGGCGTAATCACTGGAGCACTCTGTTTCCAGCTGTACTGGCCGGGGCCGGCATTCGTGGCGGAACTGTTTATGGAGAAACAGACGACGACGCGGCCTACGCAACAACCCCCCCCGTCAGCCCGGAAGACCTTGCCGCAACGATTTACCACGCGCTGGGCATCGATCACGAACTACGTGTTCAGGACGCACAGGGCCGACCCACGGCCGTTGTCGACGGTGGGCAACCGCTGCTTAAGTTATTCGGTTAGTGCATCCGACTGGTGACGGCTGTCTTTCTATTTCTTCTTCTTTTTCTGCGTGCCGAAGCTCCAGAATTCCGACGGCGTATGAGCGGCCACAAAATATTCACGGGCTCGCTGCACGATGTCGGAGTGATCTGCGGCGACGTCATTCTCTTCGCCGAGGTCTTTGCTGAGATCGTACAGTTCGACGCCATCCTGCTGTCGGACGCCCTTCAGATTCAGCTGTACAGCTTTCCACTTGCCAAATCGAACCGCGCGTTTGCCACCACGTTCGTAGAATTCCCAGTATAGAAATTCATGTGCCCGCTGCTGGTCGGTACCCGTCAGTTCAGGCACCATGCTGATGCCATCCAGCCCCGCGGGCGTTTCGGCACCCGCCAGTTCGCAGAACGTAGGCAGCATGTCCCAATGTGCGGAAATATGATCAGACTCAGTCCCTGCCTTTAAGTTACCAGGCCAGCTTACGATCAGAGGCGCCCGGATCCCACCCTCATACAGATCACGTTTATGACCTCTCAGCGGGCCGTTACTGTTAAAGAACAGTGGGTCGTGCCCGCCCTCTTTATGTGGACCATTATCACTGGTCAGAAACACGATCGTATTATCGTCAATCTGCAGATCCTTTAACAACGTCATCAATTCACCGACGCCTTCATCCATCAGAGTCATCATGCCAGCAAACGCTGCAATTGGGTTTTTCACGAGGGGACCGCTGTATTTTCCGATTTTGCCCTCAAACTGCGGAAACTTTTTGCGCCACGGAGCGACGTATGCTTCAGGAGCATGCATGGCTGCATGTGGAATCGTCAGCGGCAGAAAGGCAAAGAATGGTTTGTCTCTGTTGTCACGGACGAACTGCAGGGCTTCGTCCATGATGATCGTGGCGGTGTAGGTTTTTCCGTCCAGAGGAATCTTCTCTTTATTCTTCCATAGGTGTGTTGGGTAATAACTATGGGCCTCGCGCTGACAGTTATAGCCATAGAACAGATCAAAATGTTCCGCCGGATCACTCGGCGATGATGGTGCCCCCAGCCCCCACTTACCGAACGCGCCAGTGACATACCCGGCCTTCCTTAATAACCGGGGAATCGTAACGATGTCGGCCGGCATAGCAGCCTGTCCTTCTGGCCTCACTTCTCGGTTGCCGCGTACATTGGCGTGGCCGGTGTGCAGACCGGTCATCAGACAGCAACGCGTCGGTGCACAGACAGTGGACCCGGAATAGTGCTGCGTAAACCGAATTCCATCTGCCGCCAGGCTGTCAATATGAGGAGTACGAAAGAGCTTTTGCCCGTAACACGACAGGTCGCCGTAACCAGCATCGTCCAGCAGAATATAGATAATATTGGGTCTGGTCTCGGCAGCGGCAAGTACCGACGAACCGAGAACAAGCGTGCACAGGGCGAGCAATACGTTTTTCATATGACAGACAATCAACTAGAGGAAATATCTATACGCCCCCCGCAGCACCGCAACGAATCGAACCGGCAATTCCGGGACCGGGAAGCAGCCCTGCTGTGAAAGCGAACCCAAACCGGAATGCGGGTGTGGGATCAATAGCGAACATGCGGCAAGTTTACTGCAACGCAATCACGAATCAACGATGTCTGTACCTGGAGCAAGTGTTAGGCAATGACGTCTTCGACGACTTCACCATGCACGTCAGTCAGTCGATAGTCTCGCCCCTGGAAACGGAAGCTCAGTTTCTCGTGGTCGAACCCCAGCAACCTCATGATCGTGGCCTGCAGGTCGTGCACGTGGACCTTGTTTTCCACGACGCCGAATCCAAGTTCATCGGTCTGGCCATAGTTGTGGCCGCCTTTAACCCCGCCCCCGGCCATCCACATTGTGAAGCAGTCCGGAAAATGGTCTCGACCGAGCACCTTGCTTTTCGCCGTCCGTCCTTCCCGAAACGGTGTGCGCCCGAATTCTCCACCACACACAATCAGTGTGTCTTTGAGCATGCCGCGATTCTTCAGGTCTTTGATGAGTGCCGCAATGGGTTTATCAGTGGCCGCCCATTTGTTTGTCAGCCCTGACCCCAGACCGTTGCCTTCGGCTGTGCCATGGAAGTCCCAGCCCCAGTCAAACAACTGCACGAATCGTACACCCTGTTCGACCAGTCGCCGAGCCAGCAGGCAGTTATTTGCGAAGCTGGCGTCCCCAGGTTTTGCTCCGTACGCTTCCTGAGTCTGTTTTGTTTCTTTCGTGATATCCATCACTTCCGGAACTGAAGCCTGCATACGATACGCCAGTTCGTACTGAGCAATGCGCGTCAGCGTTTCAGGGTGCCCAAGATCCTTTGCCTGCAGTTCATTGAGTTGTTTCAACGCATCCAGTGACCTGCGACGGAGTCCGCGGTCCATGCCGTTTGGATTCGAAGCGTACAACACCGGATCGCCTTTGGAACGGCACTGGACTCCCTGGAAGACAGACGGCAGGAAGCCACTGCCAAATGAATTGGCTCCGCCATTCGGCTGCACTCCACTGCTGATCAGCACCACAAATCCCGGCAGGTCCTGGTTTTCTGTACCCAGGCCATACGTTGTCCATGCGCCCATGGATGGCCGTCCGGACCGCGGAGAGCCCGTGTAAATAAGCAACTCAGCCGGAGCATGATTAAACTGATCTGTGTTCATCGAATGAATGAAACACATCTCATCCACAACGTCCCCGTCGTGAAAATTGGGCACGGCATCGGAAAGCCACGTTCCGCCTTCGCCGTACTGAGCAAACTTCCGCGGCGTTCCCATCAATTTCGGAACACCGGACGTAAAGGCGAAGGTGCGACCTTCTAAAAACTCCTGCGGACAGTCTTCCCCGTCACGGCGAACCAGTTCCGGTTTATGGTCGTAGACGTCCAGATTCGGTGGCGACCCCGTCAGATGCAGATAAATAACCCGTTTTGCCTTCGGCGCGAAATGTGGCTGACGCTCGGCCAGTGGCTGCATTGCCTGGATAGGAATGTCGGCAGATGCTGATCCTCCGGAAAGAGACGACAGTGCCATTGCCCCCAGTCCAACGCCCGATGAGGAGAGAAAATGACGTCGAGTACGATTTTGCAGTTGTGCGAGGTATGGGGTCATGTCTTGTTCACTCACCTCTTCAAGAACATTTCATCCAGGTTCAACAGGACGTTGCACACCACAGTCATCGCCGCGGCATCGACAGCCTCGATTCCCTTCGGCAAAGCACCAACCGGATCAGTTGCCAGCTTCATGGCTTCATCAGAACTGCTCTGCAGTCGGTGTCTTGAATCATCAAACAGGCCGACCAACGCAGCGATTTCGTTACTACTCGGCGGACGCAGGACACAACGTCGGAAGGCTAACGTGAGCTGCGATTCAACAGGACCATCGTGCTGCAGTGCAATCCGGGCAAGAGCCTGCGCCGCCTCCACGTACACAGGATCATTCAGCGTCACCAGCGACTGCAGCGGCGTATTTGTGCGATCACGGCGGACCGTACAGACTTCTCTGTTCGGAGCGTCAAATGTTGCCATGGATGGATACGGATTACTGCGTCGCCATGTCGTGTAAATACCACGGCGGTACCGATCTTCACCTTCACTGGTTTTCCAGTCAGTGGAACTGCCAAACGCGGCCGTCAGTCCCATGCTTGGCTGCGGCGGATTGACGGGGGGACCGTACATCTTTTCGCTCAGCAGCCCGGCAGCGAACAATGCCTGATCGCGGACCATCTCAGCGCTATGTCGCACTCGTGCCCCGCGAGAAAGCCACCGATTGTCCGCGTCTGTGACCGCAGCCTGTGCCGTGACTTTCGACGACTGTCGGTAGGTTGCCGATGTCACCAGCGTTCGGATCAAGTCCTTTGTGTTCCAGCCATTCTGTATCAGTTCCACTGCAAGCCAGTCCAGCAGTTCCGGATGTGTTGGCGGCTCTCCCTGCGAACCAAATTCTTCGCTGGTAACGACAATTCCCCGACCAAAGATCGTTTCCCAGATGCGGTTGGCAAGAACTCGTGCCGTTAACGGATTTTCTGCATCAACCAGCCACTCAGCCAGAGCCAGGCGATCAAGTCGGCGGCCTTCCGGGGCGGAATTAAAGGCGGCCGGCAGGCCGACCTCCATCAGCGGACCTTTGTCGAGGTAATTGCCCCGGAACTGGAAGTGAGTGTCACGTCGTTTCCCGGCGATCTCTCGCAGTATGGGCACGGACGTGGCAGGCTTCATCTCTGTCAGTTGCTCTTGAGACTTGCGCACGTCATCTCGCTGTGTCTTCAGTTCCACAGCGATGTTTTCCCGGTAAAAGGACGCCAGTTCGGCAGCCGCAGCTTCGCTGCGTTTGGCCGCAGGCAGGTCAAGAGTCGTCAGTTGCGTTTGTGGAAGTCGAGATCGCTGAATTGTGCTTTCGTCACTGGTGGTCGTTAATCTGAAATGAGCGAGCAGATGGTTTTCGTGTGGCGAGTTCTGTTCGATTGTGACCCGCAGTGACGCAGGACCGTCCAACGTCACTGGTTCGTTGGGAACAAGCAGCAATTGGTGTGGTGTCGTCGTAGCTCCTCCAATGGCCCAGCCATCATCGTTACCCGTCTTTCCCGTTAAAACGTCCGTCGGCTCGAACCCTTTCTGGTGATAATCGGCAAAGGCTGTGCGAAACCTGATGTCCCGCACGTTACTGGGCGAATAATCGGCTGACGGGTTCGGCGGCTCACTGAAAGTCTGTTGCCAGATAATTTCGCGATCAGAATCCAGCAACGCGATGGTAAAATTCCTCAGTCGGCCATGCAGATTGTTATCCGTACGATTCCAGACAGTAACGCGTTCAACAGGATGTACATCGCCGAGATCAACTTCCCACCACGGTTCGTCCACCGTGTCTGTATGGGTCACGGACATCTTCTGGTAGTCGCCATCCGTGTTGCCATCGATAGCCAGTTCCGGCGGACCGGCGTAGTCGGTGGAATGCTGAGTCGCTTTCCCGTTCAAAGCGATGTTTGTGCCCGCGCTGAAAACCTCAACTTCTGCCAGCGACAGAATCTGTTTTGTTCCATTGTTGGTAATTCGAACAAACTGTGCCGTGGGGGCGACATCGCTGTCGGGAACGATTTGTGCTTTGATGCCGGTGACTACAAAATTGCCGCCCCCGTGGCCCGTTCCCTTGCCGGGAAGCCCGTCATGGGGCAATGTTTCCAGACGCAATCCGGCGATGGGAGCGGCGACTGAATCCTTTCCGCTGACATTCGACAACGGCACGTCAACCGTATAAGTATCTGTCTCCGTCGCAGATTCGACCAGAACAGAACCGTCGTCCAGAATCCTCGCGAGCTGTTTGCTTTTTCGAAGAATGCTGCGGGGGCGCAGTGAAGACCATGCAGAAGTCGCCTGCAGACGTTTCTCCCATTGCTGCTGAGAAGCGGTCAGTTCAGCCGTTGGTGTGGCGATGACGCCGATCAGATCGGCAATCCTGGTCTCCAGCTCCGCCTGCTGCTGCTTCTGTTCGTCAGTGTAGATCTGGATTCGAGGTGATTCGTCCCGACGATCCGCGTCCTGCGTGTTGTTCAGAATGGCGAAGAAACGAAAGTACTCGTCCTGCGAAATCGGGTCGTACTTGTGAGAATGACACTGGGCGCACGCCATCGTAGTCCCCATCCACACAGCCGCCGTCGTATTGACTCGATCAACAACGGCGACGTTGCGGAATTCTTCATCCTGAGTTCCGCCTTCGTTGTTAGTCAGTGTATTCCGGTGAAAGGCGGTGGCGATCAGCTGGCTTTCAGAGGGGTCCGCCAGCAGATCACCGGCAATCTGTTCGATTGTGAACTGATCGAACGGCATGTTGTTGTTAAAGGCTTTGACAACCCAGTCGCGATAGGCCCAGATTGTTCGCGGCGGGTCATCCGCATAGCCGGCGCTGTCTGCGTATCGGGCAAGGTCCAGCCATTTACGGGCCCAGTGTTCACCGAACGAGGGGCGCTGCAGCAAATCGTCAACAAGATACTCGTATGCGTCCGGATCGTTGTTCGCGACAAAACCGTCGACCTCTTCCACTGTGGGCGGCAGACCGGTCAGGTCAAGAAAAACTCGACGAACAATCGCAGACCGATCTGCTTCCGATGATGGTTTCAGTTCATGATCCAGCATGCGTCGCAATATAAAGTTGTCGACGGCGTTCCTGGGCCAGTTCACGTGTTCCGTCGGAGGTGGCGGAAGCTCTCGGCGGACGGGTTTCTTATAGGCCCAGTGCAGCGAATAATTCGCTCCCTGTTCAATCCATTTTCGCAGCGTTTCAATTTCTTCCTGCGACAGTCGAGCCCCATGATCCGCCGGTGGCATTCGCTGATCCTCATCATCCGTCGTAACACGAGCCATCAGGTCGCTTCGTGCGGGCATGCCGGGAACGATGGCAGTATTCCCGGACTCCAGCGGAGAAGTTGCGACATCCGGCATGTCCAGCCTCAGACCGGATTGCAATGCCTCCTTATCGGGGCCATGACACAGCAGGCACTTGTTGGAAAGAATTGGTCGTACGTCGTTGTTGAAATCAACATCGCCCGCATTTCCACAGGAAGTGGCTGCAGACAGAGCGAACGAAAGAACCAGGTGAATGCGTCGCATTGGTCGTGGCACGAACGAAGGCGGGGAGGAAATGAGGCGTTCGCCGATCATATCAAATCCGGAGGCAACATTCACCAACCCAGCCTGAAGCAAGGTTGTTTGCCGGAGATTAGTACCCCTACTCGCTCAGCAGCGTTCTCGCATCGGTTTGAACCGCACGAACAGCGTTCGCTGGATGCCTAACCAGTCCCCATATATTCTTCGGGGACAAACGAGGTTCCTGTCCGCAAACTCTGCACAATAATCTTGATCCAGGCAGTCGCCGCGTGAGTAATATTATCGTCCATGACCAGCTGAATCTGCTGTTCGTACTGTTCCAGACAGGGTTCGCAGGCCGTACTACTACGGAACGACAAACAGATGCGGTGCAGCCGCTGAAGTACCCAAAGCTGGTACTGATGTTGCGTTGGAGTGTCCAACATTGCGCTGAACCTGATCGGTTTCGGAAGAATGAGGTGTACTCGAGATGAGTCATCGAGCATCAATGGTGTTGAAATTGTGGGCCGTTCCGTAATTCGCGGACGCAACGACTATGCCGCGTCACATACATGGATCGATCCGCATGTGTGAGTCATTCGATGTGTGCCGATGAGTCAATGTGTGATGATTGTGTCCGAATTACGCACAACTAAGGGGCAGCGTCCACGAGCGGTTGCCTAGATGTCCCGCTGATCACAGCCGTTCCTTCCGTCGGCAGCAGCCACGATGAAAACACCAGCCGCCCAACGCCCCTGGCATCGGGCGGGCTGAAACCGGCAGAATCTGCGCACGTAGCTTTCAACTTATGAGCCGCCCCGATCACGGAAGGCCACCGCGGACAACCGGAAACGAACAGCGTGTCATGAACCACGGATGATATGGTCGGAGATTCGGCAGCACCCGGCCCAGATAACCCGGGCGGGGACGACGGTCAGATACCCGCTGACGACCGGCGATCGGGCGGCGCAAGAAACAATGGCCACATCGGCTTGATCCGGAAATTGTGCACGCAGCCTGGCCGAACTCTGGTGGCCGGAGACGGTATTCATGCGGTCAGCAGACTTCACATAACAATGGCTCCGCCGTCAATTCCGGGGACACACATGAATCGAACTGGAAAGACCGTTAGAATTAGACCTGACATATTCGGGTGACGGATCGACAACACGAGAAAGACATCAGCAGATGTGGCATACATCAGAAGGAGACCGTCTTCTTGAGGGTGCGGAAGCTCGCCTGTTCAAGGCCGGGCTGACCAGGCTTGTTGAACAGGTCAAGGAAGACGTTCGCATCGAAAACAGTTACACCATTGCCCTGTTCGACGAATTAACATGGTCTCAACGACTTGCTGTGCTGGAGTCCGTAGCGACACATCTGCTGACACAGACAGCCCGGATGCCGGACCTTACCGCAGTGAATGAGGCGACCATCGGCACCGTTTTTGATCACATCAGTTTCGAAATCGATATGGAAATCGAGAATCGATCATCCCGTGAAGTTTGGCGTCAGCTGACTCTTGATGCCTGTTACGAATACTTTGGAGATGAATTGCAAAATCGTGACGAGGCGGGCAGAGAAGACTCCGCAGCAGGAGATACAGACTATCTGCCGGAGTCTGCCAGCTGCGGACAGCCCGATCGATGGCACGAGTTAGTGCAGTCTCTGGCTGACCGAATTCTGTGGGACCGGGACTATGAACTGATGGGCGAGTTTCTGGACGAACCGCCCGAAAAGGCCGCGATGTTACGCCAGATCATGGGCATCGGCGATGACTACTTTTCCGCTGCTGCGGTCGATCTGCATTCGGATCAGGAAGCGGGAGAAACGCTTCGCCGGCTCGCGGGCATTCTGCAATAAGTGAATTCGTTGCACACCTATTCTTTTGACGATGGCTGTAATGCCGCCAGCGCGCAAACTGCAGTGGAAAACTCGCGGCACGCGAAAATCCGGTGGTCTGGCCCACGCAGCATGAGTCGCGCAAGTGGTCGGCGGCTGGCTGAGGATGCTCCGCACATGGCCGTCCGACCACCACACCGGACGACTTCTCCGCTGAGTTGGATAAAGACCTTAGAGTTGCTGCGTCCACGATTTCGCAGTGCGACAGTTCCATTAACAGTCCCTGACCAGCGTCCCGTCCGATCTTCGTCATGACTGAGTTGTATTCGTACCGCTTCGATTCATCACTGAACCTGTATGGATCTGCTGCGGTCCTGACGACAGGGACACGGTCCACAGATTCGCAACTCAAGCCCCTTGGTCTTGTAGTGAAGTAGTCCTGGTGGCCCTCTGGCTATGACTGTGGAAGATATCATCTGCACTTGCTGCAGCGAACCTCGCGACACACGTGCAGGGATTAGTGCGTGGCTGAATGTGTTGCCACAATTCGACCAAGATTCTGGGACCAATCCCGCCAGCTGTCTCGGACAGCGGCGCGACCGCTGAACCACAAAACCAGCAGCAATCGACGGAAACGGGCATTTGATCGCCAGCAAACGGAGCATTGCAACGCAGAAATCAAATCGAACGAATGAGAAGAATTCAGCCGATTGGAACGGACGCCGATGTGTTTAGAACGTTTCACAGTCAGGTATCCGGTCACATCATCGTGCCGATGCATTCTGTCTGATCAGCCTTTCTGAAAGGAAAAGTACTGTGAAGCGAACGCGGAGCCGACGTTATCCCGCAGGAAGAAAAGGGTTTACGTTGATCGAGTTGGTGGTGGTCATTTCCATCATTGCCGTACTGATGTCACTAATTTTACCTGCCGTACAAAATGCCAGGGCTGCGGCCCGAAGAACACAATGCCTGAGCAGACTGCGTCAAATCGGGATAGCCGCGACTGCCAGTGCAACGAAGCTGGGAGGTCGAATTCCGGCCTACGGCAAGTACGTTCCGATTCCGCCATCGGTTTCTCCCAACGCGGGTAATATTGAGTGTGGCAACGCAGGTGGGATTGCCGGCGTAAACTGGGTCGTTTCGTGCCTGTCCGAACTTGACCGCCAGAACATCTTCGATCGTTTCGATCAGACCGTGGGCAGCTCCAGTACGGCCAACGTGGCGCTGTCGCAACTGCACCTTCCTCTGTACTTGCCTGCCCGGATGATGACTCAGCTCATGAACAACCAGGAGCTCTCAGCTATGTGATCAACACCGGATTCGCCGACATGACCGTTCTGAACGCATATGACTCCGCCATTGCTGCAGGCAACCTTCCCGTCCAGACGCAGGTGCACGCTCACGACATCAATCCATTTAACTGGGATAGCGACGGGAACGTCCCGGGTATACCGGACCCGGAATATTTTGATTCAGACGATGCGACGATCACCCGCGACACAGGAGTGTCATGGCTGCAGATCAGGAACAAGAACTTCAGCCAGACAATGAGCACCGTGTATGACGGGTTCGAGAACACGTTGTTTTTCACTGAAAACATCAATGCCGGATGGGCAGGAACATGGTCGAACCCCACCGTCAGTAACTGTGGATTCGTGTATGCTGTGGAATCGACGACGGCTACCGGAGCTACGTTTCCAAACCCTCCGGTGCCGAACGGCGTTGATGGTCTTCCCAACGTGATGCGACACAACGGAGAAGGAACACCGTTTCCGTCATCAAACCATCCGGGCGTCATCAATATAGTCATGGTCAGCGGAAGCACACGCACGTTGAGTGATAAAATTGACAGGTCCGTATATGTCCGTCTGCTGCCCCCCAACGGCAGCAAACTGCGTTCGATACCGGGGTTCCGGCCACAGGATCCGATCAGCGATGCATTTTGAGGTGTCCTTTGATGTCATAAGAAACAGGTTTCTGATAACAATCCGGTATGGATTCATCAGCGGAACAACAGGTCACAAATGTAGCTTTAGTCAGTGAACAGCGACAGCGCGTGCGCGACCTGAGCGGGTTCAGAAAGGCTCACTCCGTTCCGTTTGCCAACACGGAACGAACGCAGAGTTTCGTCGGGAGGATTGCAGCCGACGAAATCGGCGAAGATCTGGATACTCGTTTCCACGAGTTTCGCAAGAATTTCAGCTTCAAACGCAGTGAACTTCTTGTTACGGAACCGGAAAACGGAGAGGGCGCCATTTCCACGCCGTGGTTTGAGTATCGCATCACAATTACTCACGACCCGCACGTTCCGTCTGAAGTCACATGGCGGCGGCAGATCACTCAGTTTCACGATCCGGTCCCGTTACTGTCGCCCGAGTTTGCGACGGTGTTCGGAATGGTGTTTGATACCGTAGAATTTGAGCCGCCGGAGCCGATCCATATCGAGGCTTTTATTGACTCAATTGAAGACCGCGACGATGGCGCGATCAATCTGGAGTTCGACCGACAAAGTACCTGGTGTGAGCTCACAACGGACTTGATTCCCGGCCGACTGCTGGTCGAATCGGATCGTGTGGCCTTTGTCACGAATGAGCCGCAGCTGCCTGCAAGACTGCTTAGTGCCTTCTTTGAATTCAGAACACAGCTGACGGGCCTTGAGTGCTTCTGAGCGGAATCTTACCTTTGTCAGCAGTGTTGTCTGGTCGACACAAACGAGCCCGTTGCACCCGCGAAGAACCTTCGTTCTGTCGCTTGCACAGCGGGCTCAATGGTTACCCACATGACGTGGATAGAAAATGTACGTGTCTTAACGACGGCCGGCACCGTTACCGCTGAATCCATCAAACAGGAAGTTAAGCTGTATCAGCCCCAGCAGCACGTTGCCAACTTCTTCCGGCAGCGTATACCTCAGCAGGATCACGTCGTTCGGTTGAACAAGAACACGTCCTGCAGGATTTTGTATGGCCTCCTTCAGATCGATCTTCATGGTAATCGCGTTGCCACAGGGTAACTCCCGAATCAGGATAACCTGCGACGGAGTGATGTAACCACCACCTCCACCTCCACCACCTCGGTTACCCCCCATACCTCTACCCATACCTCCACCCATACCTCCAATTCCACCAACACCGGTACCGGTACTGCCCAACTGGCCTCCGGCCAGAGCAACTGCCCCGACAACGTCAAGATCCTTGTCACGCGGCAGCAGGTGCTCACCCCCGCCCAGCAAGCCCCCGGTGAAATATGTCTCTTTGTCACGGTTGCGAATGATGACGATGTCGCCCTCCTGCAGGATGATATCCTGTTGTGAAAACTGTGGTGGGTTGGATGGGTGATAACGCAATGGGACGCGTGTCACATTTGGCGGGTCGGGCCGAGAGGATTCGTCACAGAAACAGGAATCATCGCAGTTCTGTCCATTCTGCAGTGCCAGGTTGTTCAGCATCTGATCAGAACTGACTCCATCCTCAAACATGCCACGGTATATCATTATTTCGTTCTGTGCATCCAGGCCGGGCATTCCGCCGGTTTCACTCAGAGCGTGCAGAACGTCATTTTCGTACGCCGGCAGGTCCAGCACGATCCCTGTTCCTCGTTTACTGACATCTGCCACGCCGCCGGATTCTTCCCGAATGACCAGTACGCGAACTGAACGTTTGCGAATCAATGTCACCGAGAACTGCACTTCATTGGGAAAGTGCTGTTTGTCGACTGTATAGGCGCGACGAACGCGTTCTGAAGCTTCAATGCGAGTCAGACCTTCGACTTTAATGGGCCCTACAATTGGCAGAGCAATGGTTCCGTCTTCCTGTACCGGTACCGCACTGCCGATGGCAGGCAGCAAACTTCCGTCTTCGGGAAAATTGACCGGAGCCAGTGCAGGAAACAGTTCGTCGTCCTGTCGGATGAAAGCGTGAAATCCCAGCACGTCGCCGGGAGCCAACATGTACACCTCAGGTGCATCCTGCCGCAATCGCAGCAAAGATATGTCTTCAAAGTCGTCTTTTCTTTCCCCGTCCAGCAGATCGCGGGGAACGCGATCCACGGGGATTCCGTTGATACACGAACACCCGGTGCTGAGAGACGTGAGTAGCAGGACGGACAGAACACCCAAGACCCGGTTGCTCCGTTGCATCGACAAAGTCCAGTCGCATCGCTGTATGTCGTTTTTCATTAGAATCGTCATGAGATTTCCTTCATCCCCAGAAATTGAAGATGTCTCAGATTTCCTGCCGTAACGTTCAGATTGTATTCGGCTCGCCAGAGCCCCTTTGTCGTGTCAGTGTTTCGGTCTGCATTCCACATTCACCCGAACGCTTACCGGGTTATTCATAAGGTCTAATCCGAACAGGCCGGTCAGGAAGAGGCGTAAGCTCGCGCGATTCCTCATCACCATCCGCGGGAGCTATAATCAGTTCCTCTTGCGTCCCGTCGCTGATTATCCCCTCTGCGGCATGACTGCCATCCTGGATTCCGTCTTGTGCGGGGCGACGTCGGGCAACTTCCATGTTGGCCCGTGCGGTCGGAGAAATTGGAATTTGCCCAATGTCTCCGTAGCCGTCCTGCTTAGCGGCCAGGGCTCCATGTGAGAAGCCGTCAAACCAACCATGTATTTTGCTTCTACCCTCAAGCGTTTGATAACACGGTTTCCAGTAACACTGGGGTGGAATGGTCGGCTGACAGCCTGAACCACCGTTCAGGACGTTTACGTAGCCTTCTTTGAATCCCTTTCCGAAGTGCCACGGATGGTCAATGTCACCATAAACCCACGACCAGTGTCCCCACGCTTTTTTGGCAAGTACGTCGTTGCGCACGTCCGTTTCGATGGAAATCACACCGTCGCAAATGGCAGCACACCCTGTGAGACCGGACGCGATGGCCAATAGCAGCGTTGCAGTTGTTATGCGTTTCATCTTCCTTGACTCCGCATGCGAGATTTCTCGCGTCAGCAAACCAGTGTTCTAAAACAACTCCAGGCCGCGAATAATTTTCTCCACGACCGGCATAAGCCCAATTCAACGATGGTCCTGCGTTGAATCCAGCACCGGAGGCAAAGCAACAGCCGATTCCCGCGGATGACTATTCAGGATTCTCTGCAAAGCGACGCTCACAGCCTCCAGAACGTGTGGATCAGTCTGTTCCACCGCCAGCCTCTGCAGGTCGACGCGAACAGTAGCCGCGTGACTGCCGAAGTCTCCCAGCGTTGAAGCAGCCATTGCCACAACACTGCTGTCCTGATCAGAGAGCAGTTCACTCAGGCCCTGAACACACTGTTGTGTCCATTCGGAATCTGCACAATTACGCAGACTTGATGCCGCCTGAGACCGGATGTCCGCATCACCATCAGCCAGAATGGTGAGAAGAAGATTAATACCTTCGTTCGTAATGGCGCCTCTCTGGATCAGAGCTTCGAGCGCTGTCACTTTCAGCAGATCAGCTCCGGCGACAGTCGCATTCTGCAGGGCCTGATTGATCTTCACATCGTCCGGCGAAACCTCGGTCAGCATCATTGCTGCGAGCGCTTTGACTCCATCGTTTTCACCATATTGCAGAGCCGTGAAGAACTCGTCGCTGTAATTTTCAGGCAACTCAATCCAGATCGCCATCTGCTCGACACTCACGACGCGATCTGCCAATGTCCATTCTTCCGCCAGAGACATGGAAGCTGTATCCTGTCCACCGGCACCTTCATCGTTAGATTCGTCGGCTGGGGCAGGCATGCTATAGGTTGCCACACCGTAAGAAGCTTTCGCCGGTGCAAATACCAGATGGGGCGCAGGCATCTCGGGGGTTTCGGTCCCGGTTTCGGTCCCGGTTTCGGTTTCGGTCCCGGTTTCGATCCCGGTTTCGGTCCCGGTTTCGGTCCCGGTTTCAGTCCCGGTTTCAGTCCCGGTTTCGATTTCGGTTTCGATTTCGGTTTCGATTTCGGTTTCGATTTCGGTTTCGGTTTCGATTTCGGTTTCGGTTTCGGTTTCGGTTTCGGTTTCGGTTTCGGTTTCGGTCAGCATGGAATCAGTGTCTTCCCAGGTCGCTGATTCAGAGGCTGTAAATATTTCCTCGCTGCCAGAAGCTCTTGTGGCAAAGATCTCTGTGGCAGTCGCTGCTGTTTCGATGACGGAATAGTTGTCGACAACAGAGGTCTGAAGGACTTCAGAAGTACCGGCCGAATCGTGCTTCGCTGCAATAACTACCAGGTCAGACATCGCTGGTTTGGCCGTCTGTACAGGAAAGACCTTGTTGAATAGTGTCCCCTTCTTGGTGGGTTTCAACGCATCGGCCGCGGCGATCGCCTGGCGTGTATTGCGCGATGTTGCGTCGAAACTTCGGTCGGACTCCAAAGCAGCAATGTATTCCATGCGCTGTTGAGCAACGACGTTCCCTGGTTCAGCCTCAAGCACTTTACGGTACATCACCTGTGCGTGACCCAGACGCCCCTGGTTTTCAAACATGCGGCCGATCGCGGCGAGTCGCTGCGGTGACGCACTTTTGGCGGCGTTGTTTCCTGGCGGTGAACTGACAACCGCGTCGACAACCGCACACCCGACTCCGAACATGGACAGTCCGGACCCCAACAGGAAAACCTGCACGGAGCGTTTACAAAACATTGCCAATCCCCCCAAAGCAAACTCCGTCACCAACCTGACAGATTTGTCTTCTCTCAGATGCACAGTCAAAGACATGGCCCTGTTGACAGCGTGTCAGCAGTCAGTACTTTGATGATGCTCGATCCCCCAGATGCCTGTTTTCGGGGATAAAGTGACGGCAATGGGGCAAACCCCGTCGTCACTCCACAACCAATTTTACAGGTAGCTCTGCTATATTGATCGGTTTCCTTACATTCCATCTATGCGTAGAAATCACAATTTTTGGCCCATTCCATCGAATCGAGGCCAATCAGAATAGAACCCGGCCATCCAACGAAACAGAGTCAAGTGGACTGCCACATGGTCTTTGTTGCGTAGAATCACTGTTCCATCACCAGACAGTTTGTCCTGTTTATGAATGCTGTTGCTTTACCTTTGTTGCTGTTCGTCGCCTGGCAAATCGTTCGTCTGAAGCCAATCACCCGCGCAACGACTGCGGCCGGCGCACTCTACTGGGCATTTACGGCAGTCGCAGCTTGCCTGGTGACGGCGGTGTGCCACCTGGAGACCGTCGCAGTGACTCCGCGAACCGGCTCCGTCCTGCAGTACCTGTCAGCAGTTCTGCTGCTGACTCCCCTGGTGCACATCCTTGGCGCGCGACGACCGGGCATCACAGCCTGGCCATGGTTTGTCGTCCTGCCTCTGATCGCGGTGCTGCAATGGCCGGCCGCGTCAGAACTGCTGGGTAACACTTCTGATGCCGCCATTCGAATCCCCTCGCCAACAGTCGTGGGCTACCTGCTGGTACTGCTGATGGGAAGTGGCAACTACTTTGGAACGGCGTGTACATCGTCGATGTTGTTAGGTGTATCAGGTGTCACTCTGATTCTACTCCCGGTGACTGAATGGGTCGCGTTCTCAGAGAAACGGCTCTTTCTGCCCGGTTGTACGATGTTGGCAACGGCTGCGGCCCTTTTGCCTCGACAATTCTTCCGACAGCATGTTGCGGAGAGAGAGCATGGACAGCTGTGGAGCGACTTCCGAGACCTCTACGGCCTTGTCTGGGCAATGCGAGTGATGGACCGCGTCAATCAATTTGCAACACGCGAACGCTGGGACGTGCGGCTGACACTCGACGGATTTGAGGCGGCACCAGTCGAATCCGAAAGTGTCGCGGGAACGGACATCGGCAGACGGGCCTCAGCGACAGGCTCTCCTGTTGAACCCTCAGTGCGGGCGTGGCAGGTTCTATGCTGGGTACTGCGTCGCTTTGTGGAAACCGACTTCGTTCGGCGGTACATGCCGGAATCCCCGGACCTGCAGGATGGACCGGTCAACTAACCGGCGATGATGTAGAGCAATTTAATCATTGTCGTAAACGACAATGGCTGGCGGCAGTATCGAAACTGCTGTTGAACAGCGTTCTGCGTGCCCACGCGGCACAGTAAAACGCTGCCACAACCAGAAACTCAGACTGCCATCGAAACCCAACTCAGTCCGACGATTTTGCTGGCTTGCTGGCTGCGTCAGACTTCCCGGAAGACGACGAGTCCTTCGATGCGTTTTCCTTCGATGCGTTTTCCTTCGCCTTCTTATCGGCTGAAGCACCCTTCTTGTAGGACTCGCTGCGATAATCAGTCTGATAGAACCCGGAGCCCTTGAAGATAATACCGCCGCCGGCGCTGATGATACGTTCCGCCCGTGACTTTCCGCACCCCGGACACTTTTTTGTCGGCGGAGCCTTGATCGACTGAAAATCTTCCCACTCGTGATCGCAGCCGTTGCAGCGGTATTCGTATGTAGGCATCCGAGGATTCCTGTTGATGTTTAAGATCGTCCGTTACAGACCACAATCGCGAGACAACTGGCTGCCAGACAGCTCAACACTTTACTTGTCTTCCGCCGCCGGTTCGACCGCTTCCGGCGGGGTACAGGTAACGATCACTTTGGCCGGTCGGATAACGCGATCGTGAATACGGTAGCCAACTTCGACAACCTGACACACGGTCATCGGTTCGTATTCGGCCGATGGAATCTGACTCAGAGCTTCGTGCAGATTCGGATCAAAGGCGTCACCATGCGGATTGATCTGTTCTGCTGAATGCGCCTTCAATGCGTCGTACAACTGTTGAGAAACCATCTTGATACCGTCGACCAGGTTCTGGGTATCGCCAGACTGTTCGACAGCGTCAACAGCTCGTTTAAGATTGTCCATACCAGGCAGGATATCGCGAATCAGCGGCAAAGCCTGGTACTTCATTCCGTCCAGGGATTCTTTTTGAGTCCGTCGACGAAAATTTTCCAGTTCCGCCTGAACTCGCAGTAGGCGATCCCGCAGTTCTTCATTTTCACTTTGCAAACTCTGCACATCGTCGGCGGCTGAGTCCGCGACCTCCTCCGACGTGGATGAAGATACCGGGTCGACTGCATCACCCGCTTCACCCGGTCTTTTTTCCTGTGGGTCTTTGTTTTCTGGTTCACTCATGTCTGACTCGTGCTTCTGATGAATACTTTCGGCAGCTGGATGCCGCCATTTCGTTATTCTTCCGGTTCGTCATCACCCGCAAAGAAGTTCTTTACATGGTCGAAGAATGATTTCTGGTGTGGCATAACATCGGCATCTTCCAGATCCGCAAGTTCACGAATCAATTCCTCCTGCCGCTCGTTCAGTCCGCGAGGCACCTCGACCTGAATCTCCACCAGCAGGTCTCCGACATGGTGACGTCCATTCGGATCCGGCATACCCTTATGACGCAGCGTGATCGTTTCGCCTGGTTGTGTGCCTGATCTGATTTTTAGTGGTTCACGACCTGTAAGAGTTGGCACCTCGATATCAGCGCCAAGAGCCGCCTGCGAATATGAAATTGGCAGCCGGCACAACAGATCCTGACCGTCTCGTTCAAAGAGCGGGTGATCCTTAACCTTAAAATTGACGTGCAGGTCACCACGAGGTCCGCCCTTTACGCCGGCTTCGCCCTCTCCCCGGATGGGCATCTGCATACCAGTGTCCACACCTGCGGGGATGTTGACTTCCAGAGTGGATGACTTCATCTGACGCCCGCTACCGGAGCAGTCATTGCACGGGTTCTTGACCGTTTTGCCTTCGCCTCGACATGAGGGGCACGTAGTCTGAACGCGAAAGAATCCCTGGGACTGAATGACCTGTCCGTGACCGTCACACGTCGAACAACTTACGGTGTCGCTACCGGGTTTCGCCCCCGAACCTCCGCAGGTGTCACATTCTTCCCTGCGTTTTATTTCCAGCTCGCGTTTACATCCGGAAGCCGCTTCCGGCAGGTCCAGCATGATTGTGGTTTCCAGAGACGCTCCGCGTTTCGCGCCACTGCGGCCGCCACGACCGCGACCTCCTCCATCGCCAAAACCAAACCCTTCGAAGATGTCACCAAAAGCACTAAAGATATCGTTAACATCGTGGAAACCAGCTCCGCCACCTCCCCGCCCCGCTGCTCCGGTGACGCCCGCATGACCAAACTGATCGTAGCGAGAACGTTTCTTCGGGTCGTTAAGAACGTCGAATGCCTCGGACGCTTCCTTGAACTTCCCAATGGCCTCGTCGTCGCCCTGATTCCGGTCCGGATGATACTTCAACGCGAGTTTACGGTATGCCTTCTTAATCTCGTCGGCAGACGCAGAACGCGAAACAACGAGCACTTCGTAGTAGCAAGTCTGAGTTGCCATTTTCACTTCCGGTCCCTCGTAAGGAGAGCATGTACAGCTTCGGAGAATTCGACTTTGAACGCCACCCGCGCAAACAGCTGACTTTGCTTCGCAGTCGAAGTGACAACTCAACCGTCGACGACTCGATAATGAACTATGTCAACAAAAACGGGACACCATTGCTGGTGCCCCGAGTCTTTATTACTTCACGAGGCTGACGGACCTGCTCAAGTCCGTTCCCATGTTCTGAACGACCACCGAAACAACAAAGTGCACTTCGCAACTCACAGCCGGTGCCCTCACACGGCCATCCCGGCCCAGAACTACCGAACAGCACCCGCGACCTTACTCTTGGCACCACCATCCGGATCGTCTGTTCGAGTCACCAGAACCTGAGTCGTGAGCATCAGCCCCGAAATGGATGCCGCATGGGACAACGCACTTCGAACAACCTTAGCCGGATCCAGGATCCCGGACTTCAACATATCAGCGTACTCACCTTTAGCGGCATCGTACCCGTTAGGCCCTTTCAACTGACGAACTTCGTCAGCAATAACGGCCCCGTCTTTGCCACAATTGCTGGCAATCTGACGAATGGGTGCTTCCAGTGCACGGGCAACGATCTGAACGCCGATGGCTTCATCGCCGTCCGCCGCAACTTTTTCAACGCTGTCAATCGCTCGCAACAGAGCGACACCACCACCGGGCAGGATGCCCTCTTCGACAGCCGCACGAGTTGCGTGCAGAGCGTCTTCCATGCGGGCTTTGGTCTGCTTCATTTCAGTTTCGGTCGCAGCACCAACCGAGATGACAGCCACACCACCCGTCAGTTTGGCCAGTCGTTCCTGAAACTTCTCACGGTCGTAGTCACTGTCAGTTTTTTCGATATGATCACGAATCTGCTGCACCCGGGCTTTGATGCCGTCAACCTCACCAGCGCCTTCGATAACGGTTGTGCTGTCTTTGCTGACTTCGACCCTGCGTGCAGAGCCAAGATGCGACAGCTCCACAGTCTCCAGCTTGATACCCAGGTCTTCGGAGATCAGTGTGCCGCCCGTCAGCACGGCCATATCACCCAGCATTGCCTTACGACGATCACCGAAGCCCGGAGCCTTAACGGCACAAACCTTCAGGATTCCTCTCAGCTTGTTGATCACCAGAGCCGTCAACGCTTCACCGTCGACATCTTCAGCAATGACCAACAGTTCCTTGCCAGTCTGAGCCACCTTTTCCAGCAGTGGAACCAAGTCACGCAGATTGGAAATCTTCTTTTCAAACAACAGAATCAGACAGTTCTCCATAACACATTTCATATCCTCCGCGCTCGTCACGAAGTAAGGAGAAATGTACCCCTTGTCAAACTGCATACCTTCTGCAAAGTCCAGCGTGGTCTCGTTGGCCTTGCCTTCTTCCACAGTAATGACACCATCGCGACCGACGCGTTCCATGGCGTCAGCGATCATGTCGCCAATCGCTCGATCGTTGTTTGCAGAAATGGCCCCAACCTGAGCCACCTGCTCTTTGGAATCAACCGGCTTAGCCAGTTTTTCAACACTTGCCAGAGCAGCGTCCACAGCCTTGTCGATGCCCTTGCGAACAACCGTCGGATTAGCACCAAGCGAAATGCTACGAAGACCTTCCTCGAAAATCGCTCGCGCCAGCACCGTCGCCGTTGTTGTGCCGTCCCCAGCGATGTCACTGGTTTTGCTGGCAACCTCGTTGACCAGTTTAGCACCCATGTGCTCGTATGGATCTTCCAGTTCGACTTCCTTACTGACCGTCACACCGTCTTTGGTAACGACCGGGTTGCCGAAGCTCTTGTCAATAATCACGTTGCGACCGGTTGGTCCCATAGTGACAGCAACAGCCTTAGCCAGAGTTTCAATGCCACTCTGCAGCTTCAAGCGTGCCGGATCGTCGAACAAAAGTTGCTTTGCCACTTTCAAATGCTCCTTTGGGCGACATGGCCGCCAACAGGGACAAGCTACCAACCGGAACTTTATCAGTTGCTCCGAATAGTCGCTTTGAATGTCTTACGGATTTGTGCCAACTGTCTGCGAACAGCCAGCCCCATACTTACACGTGTGTCAGGTACTTACACAACCTTAGCCAGAATGTCGCTCTCGCGAAGAATCTTGACTTCTTCATCGTCGACTTCGATGTCAGTTCCACCGTATTTGCCGAACAGAACTTTATCGCCGACTTCAACACTGATGGATGCTCGTTCTCCGCTCTCAAGCAGTCGCCCTGGGCCAACGGCCAGCACGGTGCCACGCTGGGGCTTTTCCTTGGCAGCGTCCGGCAGAACGATACCGCCGGCAGTAGTCTCTTCCGCATCGTCAGCTTTTACCACAACTCGGTCATCGAGAGGATTGATTTTCATATTTCTGTACTCCGTATGAATTCAGATTGTTTACGTTGGAACCCTGCCCTGTTCAGGCAAATGCCGCCCATGCGGGCCGCAAAATGTTGTCAAATTTTCAGTAGCGACAGCAACGGCAACTGGACACCAGCGGGAGCGTCCCGAAGAGTCGCAGACCGCGGTCCGTTTACATCATGCCGGGCATACCGCCCATGCCTCCCATACCTGGCATGCCGCCGCCCATACCACCCATGCCGGGCATGCCGCCGCCCATACCGGGCATGCCGCCGCCCATGCCACCCATGTCGTGGTCATGATGATGGTCATCGCCGCCAGCTTCTTCTTCAACTGGTTCTTCGACCACAATGCAATCCGTCGTCAGCAACAAAGAAGCCACGCTGGTGGCATTCTGCAGAGACGTCCGAACCACTTTGGCTGGATCGACAACGCCGAAGCTGAGCATGTCGCCATACTTATCGTTCAGAGCGTCGTAACCGTAAGTGGCTTTCTTTTCCTTTTTAACTCGGTTTGCCACAACAGCGCCGTCGAGCCCGGCGTTGGACGCAATCATACGAAGTGGCATCTGCAGCACATTGCTGATCAGCTCAGCACCCAGAGCTTCGTCGCCCTTGAGCTTCAGCCCGTCCAGTGAAGCTGCACATCGCAACAGAGCGACACCGCCACCAGGAACGATTCCTTCTTCGATAGCGGCTCGGGTTGCCGCCAGAGCGTCATCAACAAGGTCCTTACGTTCCTTCATTTCGGTTTCGGTGGCGGCTCCAACTTTGATCTGAGCAACACCGCCAGCCAGCTTGGCCAGTCGTTCCTGTAGTTTTTCGCGATCGTATTCGCTGTCGGTGTTTTCAATTTCGCGGCGAATCTGTTCGGCACGTCCGTTGATGTCGCCCTTCTTGCCGCCACCTTCAACAATGACGGTTTTGTCAGCATCAATTCGAATCGTTTTGGCTTTACCAAGATCCGACAGCTGAACATTTTCCAGTTTGATGCCAAGGTCCTTGAATAACGCCTTACCACTGGTCAGCACAGCAATATCTTCAAGCATTGCCTTGCGTCGATCGCCGTAGCCAGGAGCCTTTACTGCGGCAACATTAACAATGCCTCGCATCTTATTGACCACCAGAGTTGCCAGAGCTTCGCCTTCGATGTCTTCGGCGATGATCAGAAGAGGCGAACCGTCTTTGGAGATAGCTTCCAGAACGGGTACCAGATCCTTGGCGCTGGATATCTTTTCTTCGTGAATCAGAATGCGACAGTTTTCCAGCACGCATTCCTGATCGTCTTCATTAGTAATGAAGTGAGGTGACAGGTAACCGCGGTCAAACTGCATCCCTTCAACCAGGTTGACTTCAGTCGTCACCTGACGGCCTTCTTCAACGGTAATCACACCGTCTTTGCCGACTTTCAGCAGAGCGTCAGCCAGAATTTCGCCGATGGCCGAATCGTTGTTGCCGGCAATGCTGGCGACTCGAGCAATCTGATCCTTATCGTTCGCCTTTACAGGCTTGGACATTTTTGCCAGCTGTTCAATGACGACGTCAACTGCCTTCTGAGCACCACGCGTCAGCGACATCGCTCCGCTGCCGGCAGCGATATACTTCAAACCGTGTTTGTAGATCGCTTCTGCCAGAATGGTCGCAGTGGTGGTTCCGTCGCCAGCGACGTCGTTGGTCTTGGATGCGGCCTCCTTCACCAGCTGGACCGCCGCGTTTTCATACGGGTCTTCCAACTCGATGTCCTCGGCGACGGTGACACCGTCCTTCGTCACCTTGGGAGCTCCCCAGCCCTTGTCCAGAACTGCATTTCGTCCGCGAGGTCCCAGCGTGCTGGCGACAGCTCGTGAGAGTTTGGAAACGCCGGAAAGCAGCCCCTTGCGAGCCTCTTCATCGAACGTCAGTAACTTTGCCACGGTTTCTCCTCAGTTTATCTACGAACCACTGATGCGGATGAGCGCATATTGAGTGTCTATATTGGCAGCAACGTGCCGTGCGTCCCGACATAGCTAACACCATGCCGAAAGGCCTCACTGTAACGTAAGTCGTTAATCAACAAGGCGTTACAAAACGACTCGTTTACAGTCCGGGAACGTCGCAACTCACTGAACCGTCTTTTTGGCAGGACGGTATGGTCTTCCGTCCATCACATTGTCTCCCGGATACGCACCTGACGTAACCGTGGCGTGTCCCTCACCAAACTCCAGGCCTGTAATGGCCAAATTCGCTCCTCAGCACACCAGCGAGTGCCGGCTCGAAAGAAAACGACCTACGTGCCTGGTGGTCGGCAGGTTGCTGAGCTTGCTTTGAAACTCGGACTTCGACCTTCTATTCTTGGCAGATGGGTTTGGACGGACGCCCGGCTTTGTGCCTGCTGAGGGGATTCGACCGGTTGTTTGAAGAGAAGAATGATATGATGGCAAACGTTTTTCAGTCTGCGCTGGCCACGGTCCTCTATCTTGCCGTGGTCGCGCCAACAGCGACACTCGGAGCGCGGCCCAATTTTGTCGTAATCTTCTGCGACAATCTTGGATACGGGGACATTGAACCGTTTGGATCGACGGTCCACCGCACTCCGCATTTGAATCGCATGGCCCGGGAAGGTTGCCGATTCACTCATTTCTGCGTGACCGCCGGTGTGTGCACACCCTCCCGGTCGTCCATCATGACCGGTTGCTATTCGCAGCGAGTCGGAATGCACGACAATCCTCGCGACGGGCAGGTGCTGCGGCCAGTGTCGCCATATGGCCTGAACCCGGACGAAATTACGATTGCCGAAGTTCTGCGAGAAAAAGGATACGCGACCGGGATCTTTGGCAAGTGGCATTTGGGCGATCAGGCGAAATTCCTGCCGACTCGACAGGGCTTCGACGAATTCTTTGGGATCCCCTACAGCGACGATATGACTCGAGCGGTCGGTCTGCGACTTGGTGAGCGACTGCAGGGCGAATCGTGGCCGGAGTTGCCACTTATGAAGAACGAACAGGTTATCGACGCTCCCGTTGATCGAGACATGCTGACGAAACGATGCACAGAAGAGGTCCTGAATTTCATCGAACACGAAAAAGACAAACCTTTCTTCGTGTATTTCCCCCAGCCAATGCCAGGAAGTACGGCAGCGCCGTTTGCCAGTCCTTCATTTAAAGGGAAAAGCAGGAACGGTCCATGGGGCGATTCGATCGAGGAAATCGACTGGTCCACCGGGGAAATTCTTAACAAGCTGGTCGATCTCGGAATTGCCGAACAAACTCTGGTGATCTGGTTATCGGACAATGGTGCACCAATGTCCGGAAATGACATGAGCCGTACAACGCGGGGTACCAATCGCCCGCTGTACGGTCGTGGTTACACGACGTCGGAAGGCGCGTTTCGGTCTCCGACAATCATGTGGTGGCCAGGACATGTCCAACCTGGAACAACGTGCGAAGAACTGGCCACCACCATGGATTTGTTGCCCACATTTGCTCAATTTGCGGACGTCCCTTTCGATCATGCGGTCGACGGGCATGATGTGCGTTCACTGATTCTGGGCGAACGGGATGCACGATCACCCTATGATGCCTTCTATTACTATTATCGTGACCAATTGCAGGCGGTCCGCAGCGGCCCGTGGAAGTTGTTCCTGCCCCTGGATAGTTTCATACGACATCCTCATTTCAAGACTGGCGAAAAAGCAGAACCGCTGCTCTTCAATGTCGTGACGGATATCGCCTGCACAACGAATGTCGCCGCCGAACATCCGGACGTTGTGCGGAAATTGATGAAGCAGGCGAATACGGCACGCAAAGATCTGGGAGACGCTGAACAACCCGGGGCCGGGCAGAGGCCGGCAGGAAAGATCGACGGCCAGCCGAAGGCGCAGGTCCTGAATTGACATCATTGATCGTGCCGACTTCCTGATGACCTGAGCAAGGCCCCGAACACAGAACAAACATGCAGTCCACTCCCCAATCCACCGCAGAACTTGACCGATTAATCTCCAGACCGACCGCAGCCGTCATTCGAGCAGTGGAACAGTGTCCGGGCAATTACGCGGTCCTTGGTGCCGCTGGAAAGATGGGCTTTCATGTCAGTCTGATGCTGCAGCGAGCTCTGCGTGAGCTTGGTCGGCATGAACCCGTGACAACCATTTCCCGATTCGGTTCACCGAGAGTCCGGCAGCAGTTTGAAGACGCGGACTTTCGAGTTGTCGCCGCAGATCTCAGCGACCCAAAGTCGGTTGCATCCCTGCCTGCAGCGGACAACATTTTCTTCCTTGCAGGAGTCAAATTCGGCACCAGTAATCAGCCGGAAGTACTGCAACGCATGAATGTGGGCATGCCCGCACTGGTGGCCGAACGCTATCAGCAGGCTAGAATCGTCGCGTTGTCGACCGGATGCGTCTACTCTTTCACAACGCCGGAATCAGGCGGGGCGACGGAGGACAGTGAAGTCGATCCACCGGGAGAATATGCCAAGTCATGCCGGGGACGTGAGGCAGCCTTTGAAGCCGCAGCAAACGCATTCGGTACGCGTTCATCACTGATCCGATTGAATTACTCTATCGATCTGCGATACGGCGTGCTGATGGATATCGCCCAGAAGGTTCATACATCACAACCTGTAAACGTGGAGATGGGCTACGCAAACGTGATTTGGCAGGGCGATGCGATCTCTCACACCATTCAATCGCTGCCTCACGCCAGCGCGCCCCCCTTTGTCGTGAACATCACCGGGGCAGAGGTACTGCGTATTCGCGAAATCGCACAGATGTTCGCCAAACGCTTCGACTCCGTGGCAACTGTAGAAGGCGACGAACAAGCAACCGCATGGCTCAGCAACGCTGCTAAAGCACATGCCATGTTTGGCGCACCACGAATTTCGTTAACGCAAATGGTGGACTGGACAGCGGACTGGTTGAAGCATGGCGGCGAAACACTTGGCAAACCCACTCATTTTGAAGTTCGTAGCGGAAGTTATTAACACATGACAGAATGGCGAAATTCTCTAAACGATGGTGTCGTGATCCCAGCCTGCCCGCTGGCACTGAATGAAGACGGCTCATGGTCTGAGCGATATCAACGGGCACTGCTGAGCTATTATCTGGCAGCCGGTGCTGGTGGACTGGCGATCGGCGTGCACACGACTCAATTCGAAATCCGTGATCCACAGCACGGACTGTATAAGCCAGTGCTGCAGTCCGCCGCTCAGTTTCTGGACAATGCACAGCTCAAACGGCCGTTTACCAGGGTCGCCGGAATCTGCGGACGAACAGAACAGGCGGTCAAAGAGGCTCAGACGGCTGCCGATCTTGGCTATCACTGCGGTCTGTTGAATCTCAGTGCTCTGCAGAAAGACAGTGACGACGCATTGATTGCACACTGTGCAGCAGTCGGTGAGGTCATTCCAATCTTCGGTTTCTACCTGCACCCCGGTGTCGGGGGACGCGTATTGAGCTATGAATTCTGGCGACGACTATGTGACGTTCAATCTCTCATTGCGATCAAGATAGCCGCATTCGATCGGTATCAGACATGGGATGTCATGCGGGCTGTGATTGAATCGGGGCGAACGGACGTAGCCATGTACACCGGTAACGACGACAACATTATTGCCGACCTGCTGACTCGGTTCGAATATCAAGGAGTCAGCCGCCGATTCGTCGGTGGCCTGCTGGGGCAGTGGGCGGTCTGGACTAAGGCGGCAGTGGACATGCTTAAAGAAATCAAAGTGATTCGAGAGCAGGCATCTATTCCCACAGAGTGGCTCACGAGGAACGCGTCCTTAACGGACGCCAACGCCGTCATCTTTGATGCAGCGAATAACTTCGCGGGCTGTATCCCGGGTGTCAACGAGGTGCTCCGCCGACAGGGCCTGCTGCCGTCCAGCAGATGTCTGGACCCGAAGGAAGTCCTTTCGCCGGGACAGGCCACCGAGCTGGACCGCGTATGCGCGGCATATCCATTCCTGAAGGATGAGGCTTTCGTCGCGCAGAATTCTGAACAATGGCTTGCTACGTAGCGGTATCCCCCTGCGGTCAGCCGGTTAAGAACGGGGTTTCTTCCGGGTCCATCTGTTCATAACAGTCTGCGTCGGTATGAAACTCTGCGGCCGCCGGAGCAACCGGAACTGGTCGCGCACGAGAGAGTCCCACGATCAGGCCCACAGAAATAACGTTCACCAGAAGATTTGTTCCACCGTAACTGATAAAAGGGTGCGGCACCCCCTTGGGCGGCACCATCGCGGTGACCACAGCCACATTCGCCAGCGCCTGCAGGACAATCTGAATAACCAGAGTTGAGCCCAGAATCCATTCGAAGGAATCTCGGCGCAGGGGTCTCATGACAGCTCGGCCGGTCAGAAAGACGCCCATCCAGATGATGACGACGGCCAGGGTCCCGGACAATCCCAGCTCTTCGCCGATGACAGCAAAGACGAAATCAGTATTGGCTTCCGGAAGATAACTCAACTTCTGCCAACCGCCGCCAATCCCCGTGCCTTCCAGCCCTCCGGATCCCAGAGACATGAGCGACTGTCTAATCTGCCAGGGTGCCAGCGACAGATCCTGCCAGGCAGCCATAAATCCGGTGATACGTTTCATCTGGTAAGATTTCAGTGCCAGCAACGACAGGGCGGCTGGCACTATCAGCACAGCGCAGCCAATGAAATATCTCAATGGCCATCCGCCAATGAACAGCGCCGCCACGTAACCAACGGCAAGAAAGACCGTGGCCCCTAGATCCGGCTCTGTGACAACCAGGGGCAGCACGACAAGCAGCGGCAACAGTGTCCGCGGCAGTGTTCTCAAAGAAAACCCGGCGCCAAATCGGATCTCAGTCAATGTCTTCGCAGCGACGATCGGCAGAATAATGCGACCCAGCTCGGAAGGTTGAATCGACATGCCGCCAAATCGCAACCAGCGTTGCGCCCCGTTTACGCGCGTTCCGACGCCGGGGATCAGGACTGCCACCAGTAGCAGGACAAGGACGATCAGCAATCGGCTGGCGTTCTGTCTAAGCAATGACGATGGCAACACCGACGCCGCGAATCCGCACACAACCGAGATCGCCAGGAACGTCAGGTGACGATTCAGAAAAATGGTCTCGGCCTGTCCGGGGGACGACGTCAGACTGGCGCTGTGGACCATCTGGACCCCCACACCGATCAACACGCACACCAATCCGACAAACAATCGGCGCATATCGTCCTGCTCGCGAAGTCTGCCACTTAGCGGGGGGCTGATTGACGATGCCACACCAATGCTCATCAGACGCTTCAGTACTGCGTTGCGATAATTCGGGGAATGAATTGCATCTGCCTGAGATGCGGATTCATTACCGCTATACTCTGAAGTATCGGTTGGCGGCACGTTGTCAGTCGACGTTCACACCAGTCGAAGTGTCTGTGCCAGATGTACCTGGACTAACGTTTAGGATATCGTTACGACTAAGACGTGAGTTCCGTTTACGCCTCCAACGTTCGGGGTCTACAGTTCCAGTGGTCAGATCTGAACGTCACAAACTACGTGATCGTCTTCGAAAATCGGAAATCCGTTGTATCTGCAACTTTGCTGCGACCAACGGCAGTGGACTGTCAGTTTCCGAGCATCAGCTCGAATCGGCTTGCGGGCCGTCCCGCATCAGGCAAGTCAGGGAATTCATAATGTCGTGCTCAGTGCCGTCCATTCGATGGTTCAAGTCTCTCACAAGCAGACTGTTTTCGCGCGTGCAGGCCCAAAATGCTCTGCGTGTGTGGCGGGGCATAGGCGTATTCACTCTGGCGGCGGCGTGTTCGTGGAATCCCGCCCGTTCCGAAGAGTGGGCGTCGCTGCAGGGACGAGTTATTTTTTCCGGAGAAATCCCCGACCAGACGTCTCTGGTGATCACCAGAGACGAAGAAGTTTGTGGTGAGTTCGGGCTGCTGGACGAAACGGTCATCGTAAACAAACAGAACGGCGGATTGCAGAACGTGGTCGTCTGGCTGTCGTCCAAAACAGAGGTGCCCGTCCATCCGTCCCTGGCGGATCCTTCGAAACCTGTGCAACTGGACAATAAGGGCTGCCGATTTGTGCCACGAATTGTGCCAATCAGAACCGGGCAGGTGCTGCAGTGCACCAACGCTGACCCCGTCAGCCACAACGTTGCCGTGTACGCTCGACGGAACCAGCCATTCAGCATCATCGTCCCCCGGGGTGAACCGCTGGGGCGGACATTCCTTCGTGAGGAACTCAAACCGATTCGTGTCGACTGTTCGATCCATGCATGGATGCGAGCGTATCTTGTTGTGACGGAACATCCGTATGCAGCGGTTACTGACAAGAATGGACACTTCTCGATTAAGAACGTTCCGCAGGGGAAATGGCAGTTTCGATTCTGGCACGAAACATCCGATTACCTGAAGACGCTCAGGCACGGCACGCAGACCCTGGAACTGACTCGCGGCATATGGGAACTTGACGTCAACACAGAGAAACTTGATCTCGGTGACCTGACCGTCGACGATAAACAGTTCCTGACGGATCCGTAGGCATCGGCGTTGCTGGCGAAAATTGAGCAACTCTTTGCATTGCCGCTGCAAATGTGGCCTTGTTTGATTTCAGGCCTGCGGGACATTAGTGTTTCGATGAGCTGGCGGGAGACAGCACGCCGTCTGCAGCCAAAACTCTGCACGTAGGCTCTAACTGAATGCCTACCCCGACCCGTCCTCAGGATCTTCCTGCCCACCATTCCAGAAACTCGGAGTATGAATACTGTGAACAAACTTCTGACAGCGACTATTGTACTATCCGGCCTCGTCAATCTGACCGCTTCGGCTGATGCAGGCAACGACGTCAAAGAGGCGTCGCTGCCCGTCAGCGCGACTCGAGCCTTCGAAAACCTGATCTTTGATCGTCCCATTGTGGTGACTCATGCCGACGATGGCAGCGATCGAGTGTTTGTGGCCGAACAGAAGGGAGTGCTGCAGGTTTTCCCGAACGACGCCGATGTTGAAGAAGCGGAAGTGTTTCTGGATATCGACAAACGCTGCGTCTACAAGGACAACCAGAACGAAGAGGGATTGCTTGGCTTCGCATTCCATCCGGATTTCAAAGACAACGGTTACTTCTTTCTGTACTACACGACAGCAGACGCAGAGCACACCTCGGTTGTCACTCGCTTTTCTGTGTCGAAGAACGATCCCAACAAAGCGGATCCGTCGTCTGAAGTTGAAATCATGCGTATTCCGCAACCGTTCTGGAATCATAACGGAGGAACCATTGCGTTCGGACCGGATGGCTACCTGTACGTGGCGCTTGGAGACGGCGGCAGTGGCAACGACCCAAACGGAAACGGCCAGAATCTGACAACACTTCTGGGTGCCATTCTGCGAATAGATGTCGACAACAAAGCCGGGGGCAAGGCTTATGCCATCCCCAAAGACAATCCTTTCATAGGCCACAAAGTCGTCGTTAACAGGAAGGGGAAGACAACTTACGCCCGCCCGGAAATCTATGCCCGTGGACTGCGCAACGTGTGGCGAATGGCGTTCGACAGCGAAACCGGAAAACTGTGGGCCGGAGACGTCGGCCAGAATCTGTGGGAAGAAATCAACATCATCAAAAAAGGCGGTAACTACGGCTGGAATATCCGTGAAGCAAAGCACTGGTTTCGTCCGGACGGAAATGACGCACCACGCGACTCGCTGATCGATCCCATCTGGGAATATCACCACGACATCGGCAAGTCGATTACCGGCGGCAGCGTTTACCGAGGCAAATCCGTACCCGAGCTTGTCGGCAAGTATGTCTACGCTGATTACGTCACCGGCCTGCTGTGGGCTCTGGAACACGACGGGAATCGCACGGTGGCAAACTATTCGCTGACCGGTGTGGGCGAAAAAATGCCGGTCATGAGCTTTGGAGAGGACGAAGGGGGTGAGATTTACTTCACCACAACCTTTGGTCAGCTCTACAAGTTCAAGTCGGACAAATAGAGTCCGATACAAAAGGCGGAAAAACGTCTCGCAGCAGTGGTGACATTCAGCGTACAGTTCGTTGATGTCACTTCTGCTTGAGAACGTCAGAAAATCCTACAAGGAACCCAGCGGAAACCGCCTGCCGGTACTGGGAATCGCGCGCTACGAACTCGCTCAGGGCGAACAGGCAGCGCTGGTGGGGTCCAGCGGTGGCGGCAAGACGACGCTGCTGAATGTAATTTCCGGTATTCTGGCGCCGGATTCCGGCAAAGTCGTCGTGGATGGCAAAGACATTGCTCCACTGCCTGAAGTCGTGCGTGACCGTTTTCGCGCGGCAAAGATCGGTTTCGTCTTCCAGACGTTCAATCTGCTTCCGGCATTTACAGCTCTGGAAAACGTGCTGCTGGGCATGTCTTTTTCCGGGCGTGGTGTCGATCGAGCGTTTGCCATTTCGCTGCTGGAACGCGTCGGGCTGGAAAAACGACTGGATCATACACCACAACGCATGTCCGTCGGTGAACAACAGCGCGTGTCAGTCGCCCGGTCGCTGGCGAACAAGCCGGCTCTGCTGCTGGCGGATGAACCAACGGCCAATGTGGACCCGGCCAATCAGGATCTGATTCTGAATCTGATTCGAGACACCTGCAAAGAAAACAACGTCACTCTACTGATGGTGACCCACGCGATGGAAGTTGCCAACCGATTTGACAGGCTGGACAAACTGGCGAACTTCAATGACCCACAGGCTGCCTATCAGGGAGTGGCGTCGTGAATCTGTTCTCCATTGCATGGAAAAGCGTTAAGCAACGGAAAGTTGCGTCCCTGCTGACGGCGTTCAGCGTCGCACTGGGCGTGATGCTGATGGTCGTGGTGCTGGTCATCGCGGGCGCAGTCGACGGAGCCTTCAACCAGCGGTCAATCGCATACGATCTGATCATCGGAGCCAAGGGCAGCGACCTGCAGCTTGTGCTGAGTTCTGTCTATCGAGTGCAGCCACCGATTGCCAATCTGCCGTACATGTATCTGGACCAGCTGCGAAACGACCGGCGTGTCGAAACGGCCATTCCACTGGCATTCGGGGACTTCACCAAACCGGAACATGGTGGATTTCCGATTGTTGGCACCACCAACGAGTATTTCCTGAACGAATATACGCCTGGGAAAATGTTTGAAGTCGCTGATCAGGCGGGGACGCGTCAGTTGAGCGAACTGTATGATGCAGTCGTCGGTTCGCAGGTTGCGCACAAAAACAGCTGGAAGGTCGGAGATCAGTTCACAATCGTCCACGGCAGCGCTGACAGCGAAGACACTCATGATGAAATGTTCACTATCGTATCAGTGCTGCGACAGACGGGAACGCCCAACGATCGCAGTGTTTTCCTGAACCTGGAAGCCGTTTACATTCTTGACGGGCATCAGAAACCGATTGATGAAGTCGAGACACGTCTGAATGACTTCTACGGGAATGATAAAGAACGACTGAACGCTGCTCTGATGCAAATGGAAGAACTGAAGCAAAAACGAGCAAAGGGGCAGGAAATCGGCGACCAGGCCATGGGGTACGGACTGGACACACCGGAAGCGATGAAGGAGATCACTGCCGTCTACGTCAAGACACGCGAAGTGTTTGATGCGATCAGCCTGCAGTCGGAGCTGAAGAACGGGTCCAAGGCCATGGCCGTCAATCCAATTCGCCCGATCAAGCGACTGATGACAAACTTTGTGGGACACATCCAGAGCGCCCTGGTGGTGCTGACAGGGATGATTATCGTGGTGTCCGGTATCAGTATCTTTGTCAGCATTTACAACAGCATGTCTGACCGCAGACGCGAAATTGGCATCATGCGAGCCCTCGGGGCTCGTCGCACCAGCGTATTCTCGATCATTCTTGCCGAATCAACCGTATTATGTATGGGAGGGGGAGTGACGGGCTGGCTGATCGGGCATGGACTTTCCGTCGCATTCGCACCGTATGTCAGTGCACGAACCGGTCTGCTGCTGGACGGATGGGCCCTGAATCCGTGGGAGTTCGTTCTGTTTCCGGTGCTGCTGGTACTGGGAGCGCTGGTCGGTTTTCTGCCGGCCATGACGGCCTACCGCACCAACGTTGCGGACGCGCTGACGAGTTGATGGGACGCCCGGCATTTGCCGATCCTGAAACGCTTTCGCTGTGTCCGTTTCGAGTGATCGGTCGTCCTGTTAGAATCCGTTCACACCGTTCTTCGGTCCCATTTATCTCGTGATCGCAGCATTGCAGGTCTCCTGTGGCGACCAACAGGAGCGGACCACCTTTTTCTGAGCGTCAGCTCGAATCGGCTCGCGGGCCGATTCGCGTCAGTGTGGATTCAATTACGTGAGTAAAGCTCGAGTTCGAAAAATCACCGTTCCCGCATTCGTCAGTACCGCCAGCGAAGGACTGTCGATGGTGACAGCCTATGATTACATGTGGGCCGGGATCATGGACGAAGCCGGAGTGGACAGCATCCTCGTCGGCGACAGCCTGAGTATGGTGGTACAGGGACATTCCACAACGCTGCCTGTGACTCTGGACCAGATGATCTACCACGGAAAAATTGTAACGCGGGCGGTGCAGCGGGCATTGGTCATCGTTGACATGCCCTTTATGTCGTATCAGGTCAGTCCCGAAGAAGCGGTCCGCAATGCGGGTCGGATTATCAAGGAAACGGGCGCAGATGCGGTCAAACTGGAAGGCGGCAGAATTCAAAGCGAAACGATTCGGTCCATCATGAGAGCCGATATTCCGGTCATGGCTCATGTCGGCATGAGACCGCAAGCCGTCAGACAGCTCGGCGGTATGGGCAAGATCCAGAGAAACGAAGAACAACTGCTGGACGATGCTCGTGCTGCAGAAGATGCTGGTGCTTTTGGTGTTCTGCTGGAACTCGTTTCTGCCGACGTGGCCAAACGGGTCACCGAGACACTTTCGATCCCGACCATCGGTATCGGAGCAGGACCGCACTGCAGCGGCCAGGTCCTGGTGGGCCCCGACATGCTGGGTCTCACCCCGTCTTTTAAGCCGAAGTTTCTGAAACACTTCGCTGACCTGCGCGGCCAGGCAATCACCGCCGTTCAGAATTACGTCAGTGAGGTGAAGTCAGGAGAGTTTCCCTCGGCCGAGCACAGCCACTAGAATCTGGAGCCGTGATGCGGGCGGATGATGGTGTGTCGAGGTGTTCAGACACAGAATTGGACGTCAGACTCTGTAAATGTGTACAATAATCGAGCTGGCAAAACGGGACGCAGCGTCAATGCTGAATTCATGATGAACCATTCTGCGTGAGATAGACGATGACTGAGCAGGCCGAGCATTCACCAGGGGAAAATCTGACACCGGCAGAACAGTCTGCGTCTGCCGAGGTTCCCCCTCACGCTCTGCCTTCATCGGTAGTCGACAAGAAACCGCGGCTTAGAGTTTTGGCACTTCGTTCCGAGATTCCACGCTGGCTGATGATCACCGCCGGCTGCGTGAGCGTTGCTATCTGTGCATTGTTGTGGTGGTGGACGACTCTTGGCAGCGGCGAAGAACGGATTTTAGGGCACAGTCAACTGCCCTCAGTCGCCGAAACATGGGAGCGTCTGCCGGAACTCCTGGATTTGGAGAGTCCGAAGCGACACATCTGGGACAATATGATCGTTTCGCTGAAGCGAGTGATCATCGGCTTTTCTCTGGCGTTGCTCGTTGGCATCCCGATCGGTGTCGTGGCCGGTTGCTTTCCGCTCATCGGCAGTTTCTTTGCGCCGCTGATTCTGTTCGGTCGCAACATACCGATTGCCGCACTGATTCCGCTGGTGCTGGCACTGTTCGGCACAGATGAAATGCAGAAATACATGTTCATCTTTGTCGCCTGTGTGGCTTTCATCATCGCCGATACCATTGACGCCGTCAGCGAAGTGGCTCAGCGTTACGTTGAGACAGCTTTGACGCTGGGAGCCTCACGGCTGCAGATCGTTTTTAAAGTCCTTGTGCCGCTGGCCATGCCAATGGTCTTCAATTCTCTGCGAGTGCTGTTCGGCCTGGCGTTTGGCTACATCATGCTGGTTGAAATTATGCACGAAGGCGAGGAAGCAGGTGGATTGGGTTTTCTGCTGAACATCGCTCGACGTCGCGGATTGACGGAATACACGATGATCATCATCCTGACCATTCCGCTGGTGGCCTACGTGATCGACCAGCTTCTGTACGTCACTCAGTGCTGGTTCTTCCGCTGGAAGTACGGCAAAGAAGCCGAACGCAGCACAGCCTTTCGTCTTTCTCGCCATGTCCTCCGACTCTTCTGGCGGCGTGCCCCCGCGCCAGTCGCCGTCAGCACAGAGTAAACGACGACCAGCGTCTGCCTCTACATCGTCTCCAGCCCGGTCGCTGTTCCGGTGTTGCTGGCAAAGCGATCTTCTTGCAGACCAACCTGCTGCAGCAGATTGACGAACACATTCGGCAATGGGTGATCCCTGCGGCGATCAAAGGCCAGATGCTGTCCGTGCTTGAATCGTCCGCCCGCCGGCACTACAGGCATATTACGGTTATCGTGACTGGAGGCGTTGCCCAAGGTGCTGGTGAGCAGCACGGACGTGTTGTTCACCAGACTTGTTCCGCTGTCTCCCGTCAAATTCATGTCACGAAGCAACCGCCCAAAGGTCTTGATAATTTCGGCTTCGACCAATGCCAGTTTGTCCTCGTCCAGACCGTGATAACTGAGGGTGTGGTAACCTTCAGCGACACCCGGTATCGAAACCACGCCGCCCGAACCTCCCACATGATACGAAACGAACCGGGTGGAATCGGTTTCCAGCGCAAGTCTGATCGCGTCGCTCATTAACCGTTGACGTCCCACAAAGTCATTCGAATTACCGATATCGAGGGGCTGGAAACACCCCCCCGGGGCTTTGGACGGTGAGCCCACGTCTCGGATTCCGCCAGACGGCGTTCAAGTTCACGGACGCTGGTAAAGTAAGCGTCGAGACGGTCTCTGTCGCCAGCCCCCAGTTGCTTCGACAAAAGTTTGGCACCTCCGGCGACCAGGTCCATGATGCTGCGTCCCTGGCGGACTCGCTAAGCCTGCCGCTGTCGTTCGGCAGGAGAATCGTCGACAAACAGTCGAGTAAACAAACGCGAAGGAGAACTCTCGGCCGGTATCATCGCCCCGTTCTCTGTGTAACCTGTGTAACAGGGGGCTGCTGCTGAGCACCAGAGACGGGAAACGAGTAAAATTGCCCAGGTGTCTGGCCATGCACTGGTCAAGTGAAATGGTGTTCTTTGCTTTGCCCGAGTTACCCAACGGGTTGGCAGTCAGCAAGCTGGCTTCCGCGCGATGACCTCCGCTCACGCCGGGATGCGACAATCCCGATATAACCGTTATTCTGTTTCGAAGATCCTGTAATGGCTTCAGGTAAATGCTGGATTCGTAGCCGAAACCGGCCTGTTCCGGATTCAGATTGTCAGCCACCAGTCCCAGAGTCATTGCTACAAAACGTCTGGGAGCTTCCGGTTCTTCGACTCCGGCAAAAGCGGATTGCATGGCCGTCAACCACGGCAGCGACAGCGAAACACCGGTTCCTCGCAACAACGTCCGCCGGTTGAGCTGACGTTGAAAGTTGAAATGCCGGTTGTTCACGACGGGCTGTTTCTGATTGAAGTCTGTTAAGCGATACTCTGCGCAGGCGAAGCGGTCATTCGCAGCGACGACACGAATCTGCCAGTGCGTTAGGCGTCTGCCGCATACAGCTTGGCAGCACCCAGCGGCATTTCGCTGACACATTCCCGGCGTTAGCCCACGTCAGCCGCGGGCCGTCCTGCATTCCGGACGTCAGTCCGAGGCGGCTACGGGCCGTCTCGCCCGTCCCGCATCAGATGGTAGTGGACAGGAATCCGCCGTCGACGACGATGTTCTGGCCCGTGACAAAGCTTGAGGCCTTGCGAGAGGCCAGCCAGACAACCGCGCCGGCAAGTTCTTCGGGTGTACCAAAGCGAGCCATCGGCGTATGTCCGATAATCTGGCCTCCTCTTTCCGTATAACTGCCGTCGTCGTTGAAGAGCAGAGCCTTGTTCTGTTCGGCGGGGAAAAACCCGGGGCTGATGGCGTTCACGCGGACACCTTTGGTCGCCCATTCACGAGCCAGAAACTGCGTCAGATTCAGGACAGCCGCCTTGGCCGCTGAATAAGCCACAACACGAGACAACGGAATCATTCCGGCCATGGACGCGATGTTGATGACGCTGCCGTTTCCTTCAGCCAGCATAGTCTCGCCAAAAACCTGAGACGGCAGCAGAGAACCGCCGACCAGATTCAGATCGAAAACGTCGTTCCATGCTTCCTTCGGCAGCTTGCAAAAGTCGCTCCCGGGAGGGAGAGTCGCTTCCGGTCGATTGCCTCCGGCTGCACTGACGAGCACACTGACCGGCCCCAGCTTTGCGTTGATGGCGTCTCGAGCGGTCGTCAACGACGCTGCATCCAGCGCATCCGCCGCATGAAACATGGCAGTGCCGCCGGCCTCTTCAATCTGCCTGACTCTTGCCGCACCACGTTCTTCGCTGCGACCCAGCACAGCGACTTTGGCACCGGCCCCGGCAAGAGCATCGGCCATCGCGCCTCCAAGCGTACCAGTCGCTCCGATGACAACAGCCACATCATTGGTTAAATCGAACAGATCGTTACTCATAGTGCTCACAGACTCATAGGCCTCAGAACGGACGAACTACTGACCTGCTCCTGCGCCGGTCAGCACACAGCGCGATGAATCGCAACGACGAAGTCTAATGACTGCCACTGCGAAAGGAAATGAGTGCGTTTCCGAACGACAGAAATCCGGAAATGAAGATCGTCAAACAGCAACGGTAAGATGACGCGTCAGCCCCCACGGCGTCCGATACATCAACGCATCCGTCAAACCACGCTACAGCGCGGACAGGATTTTCTGGCAGGCCTGAGACTTATTCAACGCGTAGAAATGGATGCCCGGCACGCCGCTGGAACGTAGTTCGTTGCACTGAGAAATCGCGTACTCCACACCGATTTCAAACTGAGCCTCCTTGTCGTCCTGAACCGCCTCAAGTCTGGCTGCCAGATCCTTCGGAAAGGCAGTGCCGCACATCGCGGTAATGCGTTTGATTCGCGCGAAGTCGGTGATCGGCATGATGCCGGGTACAAGAGGCAGGCTGATCCCAAGCTTCTCACACTGATCACGAAAGACGAAGAACTTTTCGTTATCGAAGAACAATTGAGTAAACACTGCGTCAGCACCGGCATCGACTTTGCGTTTCAGGTTCTGCAGATCCACCTCGAGACTGGGCGCCTCCATATGCTTCTCCGGGTACCCGGCCACACCGATTCCGAAATTCCCATTATGCTGCTGAATCAGCTCCACCAGCTCGTTGGCGTAGCGCAGACCACCTGCAACAGCCTCAAAACTGCCCTGGCCTTCCGGGGAGTCGCCTCGCAGCGCCATGATGTTTCGCACTCCGGCGGCCTCAGCCTCGTCCAGCCAACGATTCAGTTCTTCCCGAGTCGAACCCACGCATGTGAAATGGGCCACCGACGGACGTTCGAAATCATCCTGAATTTCCCGGCACCAGCTGAGCGTGCGATCCCGTGTCGATCCGCCGGCACCGTAGGTACACGACATGAAAGCAGGCTTGTGCTCGGCCAACGTCCGCATGTGGCGACGTAAAGCGTCGTCCCCTGCGGGCGTCTTCGGTGGAAAGATTTCGATCGAAACCGCGAACGGCTGAGAGGCGAAGACATCTGGTAGTCGCATAAGAATTTCTGTTTGAGTGGATCTCTGGGCAATTCTGGCACGTACTGAGACAGCGCCTGCCAGGTCAGATATTAACGAGAGATGATAATACGTCACCAGTCTGAATCTGCATACGCTTCAAAGCTGACACAATCTCCGAAAGGCCTTGCCTGATAGACAATTTCGTGCAAAATCCACAGTAGTCCGTCTGCGGTGCGGAACAGGTCGTTGCCCCGGTGCGGTAAGCTGTCGGCCCTAATTAACAGTTGGGCTGTTGGTACGAATCCTTCGACGTATTCGCGAACCACCGATCGTCGCTGACTTGACACTCTGAATATCGCGACAAGAGCTTTCCATGGCCATTGAATTTCATTGCCCGTACTGCACGGCCGTCATCCGCGTTCCCGATGCGTTTGGGGGAAAATCGGGATCCTGCCCGAAGTGCGCGACAAAGCTGCTGGTTCCCGCGATCGCGCCCAAGATTGGTCAGCAAGCCAATCCTCCCATGGCGGATGCCGCAGAACATGCCCCAGTTGCCCCGAATTTGAAAACCGAGTTTCCGCCTGATGGACACGATCTGTCGACGGCACCGGAATCCTGCGACGCCCCGGGAGTCGCAGACATCCCGATGCCGAATACAGACAGCCGCCCGTCCGTCACACGTTCTTTGCGAAAGAAGCAACGTCGCCGGAAGTCACAGCGAATATTCGCTGTCGCCATTCCGGTGGTTTGTTTTCTATTATTGATTGGCGTCCTTGGAGTTATCTTTTTTGCCACCGAGCCGGAACTCACAGGAACGCTGATCGGGTCGAATGCGGGTAAGTTCGACCTTCCATCTGCGACGGTTTCTCTGACACAGCTGGGCCTGCCCCCTTTAGAACAGGCGGGGGCACAGGATGCCTTCAAAAACGATCCGGAAGCATTTATGAGTAGTCAGATGACGTGTCGCATCCGTATTGACGGATCGGATGTGATAACGGACATCACTATCGGCGACGGCTTTTCCCTGTTCCTGGTGAATCCTGCAGTGGATCAGCATCTTTCCAAATGGATCAACACCCATAAGATCCAGATCAACAGCGAGCGACTGCTGCGGCTGACAGAGAACGGCGCCAACCTGTGTCGCGACAAGATGGCGAAGTTCGCGGGCAGCCCGGTAGTCTTCGACGCGCAACTCTATCGGGACGACTTCGGACTGAATACTCACGTACGCGCATTTGGCTACATCGTTGAGGCAGTTACGGAACAACGACGGTCTCGATGTGTGCACGAAGACACGAACGGCACGCTGTACTTCGTGTTACCGGAAACCACGTCTCACTTCACGCTGCAGGGCCGTAAGATCGACAGTAGTACTCTTCAGTTTCCCGGTCAGTATCTGGTGAGCGTGACTACCAAAGCCATTCCACCGGCGACTTCGGCCGACAAGGCTCCGCCGAACGATTCAGAAAACGAAAACATGGACAGCGATACTTCGACAAACGAAGCTGCTGAGATGACGGTTCCGGACGCCAAGGACACTGACAGCAACAAGACAATGTCAGAGAAGATGGAATGACGTAACAGTGGTCATGCCGGATGAATTCACTGAAGAGCTGCAGATTCCGGTCTTTCAAGACAACCTCAGAAACGAGCATGCCCAGCACCCTGCTACGTATCCTGATCATTGCAACAAGCCTGACCGGGTGCGGTCCCGGCAGGAAGGCAGACTCCGGAACTCAGACGACGTTTGACACACCACAGTCACAGAAGCCCCCCGCGACCGCACTTGTGGTCAGTGCTGCCACCAGGAAGAATCCGTCGATTCTGGAATGGGAAACTGTTGAGACGCTGCCGGAACAGATCGCGGTATTTGATCATGTGTTCTGGGAACCGGACGACACCAGCAGTCTGCGTGAACTGCTGAGAACAACAGACGTGGTCCACGACAAGAGTGTACTGGAGATTGGTACCGGTACCGGCATTGTTTCGCTGTGCTGCGTACAGGCGGGAGCCGTACGCATAGTCGCGACGGACATTAATCCCTGGGCTGCCAGGAACGCAGCCTTCAATGCGGAACTGCTTAACTTCAACGACCGCATGCAAGTGCGACTGGTGCCTCAGAAACGCCCACTGGCCTGGTCAGTGATCCACAGAGACGAACATTTCGACGTTATTATCTCGAACCCGCCGTGGGAACTGGGCCGCGCGACTCGAGTTGAAGATTTCGCATTCTACGACCCCGATTTTCGACTAATGGAGTCCATTGTGAGCGGTCTGCCGGAGCACCTGAACCCGAATGGACGGGCGTTTCTGGCATACGGGCACGTACCGGCAATCCGGCAGCTGAAAATGCTGCTGAAACATAACAATCTGCCCTTTCGCACTCGAGATCAGCGTTCGCTGGACGATCTGCCGGAATCGTTTCTGCCTGGCATGCTGCTGGAAGTTCGCCTGCACGACAGCTTCGACACGCCGTGATGTAGTTTCTCTCACCTGTGGACAGTATCCCCGGTACTGTTATGCTGCCCTGCAGTTCACTGGTTGAGCGAACGGGGTTGAGAGTCTTTTTCGGAAAGCTGAGACCTGTACCGATTCGCTCTCTGCCCGAAAAAGACAACGACCCCTGCGTTCCCGATACGCTGCACATGGAATGACGATGGTTGATCACATTGACGAATTTGAATCGATATTCCGACGAGCAGAACGAGATTTGTTCTGCTACGTGGACGTTCCGGTAGCATCAGTGGTTGTCGTCTCAGACGGCGGTATCGAACAGGCGGAAGCGATGATCGCCGACACAAAGAGGTTCGTGCCACGACTGGAATCGGTGGAAAACTGGCGAACGATCACAGCCGATCACTTCCGTACAGTCGCAGAACTGCTGGAAGTCCTGAATCAGCAACAGACGGACCTGATCGTGACACACCGCCATCTGCACGAAAAGTCGTTCGTGCCGCAGCATAGTCTGGGTGTCTACCTTGATGTCCTGACTCAGACGACGTCAATCCCGGTGTTCGTACTTCCGGGGTCCGCCGCTGAGCCGGGGTCAGTCGCCGACCGCGTCTGCGATCGTGTGATGGTCGTGGCCGACCACATTACGGGAGATCACCGTCTCATAAACTACGGTGTCCGAATGTGTCGGGAAGGAGGCACGGTGTGGCTGTGCCATGTGGAAGACAACGTCGTCTTTGGACGATATATGCAGGCGATAGAACGTATACCGGAAATCGATTCCGATGACGCCCGAATTCTCATCGAAAATCAGCTGCTGAAGGACGCTCAGGAATTTATCGACGGGTGTTCGAAAATCATCCACGAAGAGGGTCCCAACGTCACCGTGAACAGCGTGGTTACACGGGGGCATCACCTGCGGGATTACCGAAAATTGATTGAGGACAATGACGTGGACCTGCTGGTTCTGAACACTAAAGATGACGACCAGCTGGCAATGCATGGCCGCGCCTACTCACTCAGCGTCGAATTAACGGATGTTTCGATGCTGCTTCTCTAGCGGATTCCCGGAAAATCATTCACGCTCTGCGATCATTTACACTGCGGTATCGAACGAACGACATTCCGGGCGTCAGCCCGCATCGGCATGCGGGCCGCCCCGCTCTGAAGAATCCGACATGTTGCAGCACACAGAAAACCTGATCAACATCATTCCGGGACTTGTGGTACTCGCGGCCGACGAAGCCGTCCACAGCATTTCCGGCTGGGTGACGGCGCTGTTCGGCGTCATTCTTTTTGCAATGATCGCTGCTCTGGCTCTGGAGGAAAAAATCCACGCCAGGAAATCGATCATCGTCGGGACGTTCGCGGGCCTGTGTCTGATCCTGGCAACGGTTCTGAAGCTGCTGGCCTTTGGCCCGGTAGAACTGCCGGACCATCACCTCGTCAGCCTGCCTGTGTATATACCGTCAATTGACTGGGGCGTAATCACAATCATTCTCGGGGCGAGTCTGTTTGTGGAAGTGACCAGTCGATCCGGCGTCTTTACGTGGATGGCGATCTCTCTGACTCGCAAATCCGGGGGTGATCCATGGAAACTGTTGATGTTCTACGGCCTGCTGACCGTTTTGTTCTCAGCCGTACTGAACAATGTGACCGCCATGATCATCATTGGTTCCCTGACAACGGTTTCGCTGAAGAAACTGCATCGGTCCGAACTGATGCTCGGTTTTCTGCTGACAGAAGGATTGCTGACCAACGTGGGCGGCCTGCTGACGCTGATCAGCAGTGTTCCCAATATTATCGTCGGTAAAGCCGCCGGCATCAGCTTCGCGAAGTTCTTCATCGTCGCCGCACCGTATGTTGCCGTGTCGACGATCGTCACGCTGCTGATGGCAAAACGGATATTCGGCATCAGCGGGCTGACAACGAACGAAGAAAAAGCAGAAGCGAAGCGAATGGTGGACAGTTTCGACGCATCCGAAGGGATTCCCAGTAAGCGATTTTTCTGGTTTTCCGTGGTGTCACTGGGAGCCTTCATCGTATGTCTGGCCGGCCAGTCCGCTCTCCCGTTCGGACTGGACAAACTGGAGATGGGCTTCGTTGCTCTGTTTTTCGCCGGCGTCGTACTGATTGCCTACAAGAATGAAGTGGACAAATTCTATGCCGCCGTTGACTGGGACCTGCTGGCATTCTTCGCTGCGTTGTTCGTCGTCATCCACGTGATGGAACACGCATTGGTGCTGGACGTCATTGGGCAGGGCATCGCGGCTCTGTTGAAACTTCCGAGTCCTGTGAATTCAACGGTTCTGCTGATCAGTTCTGCCGTCGCCAGCTCTGTCACCGACAACATTCCATTGGCTGCGATGCTGGCACAGATTCTGGGCGACCTCGGTACAGATGCTGCGTCTCCCTTCTGGTGGTGTGTCATCTTTGGTGCTAACCTCGGTGGCAACATTACTCCCATCGGCAGCGCGTCGACAGTTGTGGCGATGACAATTATTCAACGACAGAAACTTGGTCTGACGTTCGTCGGCTTTGTCAAAGCCGCCGTTCCCTTTGCCGCGGTTCAGATCGTCCTTGCTGTTGTCTACGTCCTGGTCGCCGTGTAACGCTTGAAAGTTGATTGTCAATGTTGCCCGACCCGGAACAGATTCGCCGCGTTCTAAGAAATTTCCTGTCGGATTCCTCGCAGTGTGAAGCTGCCATGCGAGACTTGCTGCAGCTTGCGGAATCGGAAACGATCGACGGGGCGGATGTGGATATCGGGCGTGCATCACGCTGTGGGTTTCCCGAAGTCATCTTTGGAGAAGGTAAGTCCCCTCAGCTGATTGTCGAAATCCTGCAACGTCAGCATACAGCCGGGCAACGTGGATTCGTCACGCGAGTTTCACAGAATCAGGCCAGCGTTATCGCAGCCTCATTTCCGGACAGCCAGCACAATCCGATTGCTCGTACTGTCATGATTCCTGCTGCCACCGACGTCGGCGAGAGTGCGGCTGGGGCCCTGGCTGAAGACGAACTACTGGTGGCGGTTGTCACCGCCGGCAGTTGCGACGCCGCAGTCGCGCAGGAAGCTGTGGAAACGCTGCGGTGGATGAATGTCGCAAACACCCTGATTGAGGACGTCGGCGTGGCCGGCCCACAGCGATTACAGAAACATATTTCCGTTCTGCGAAACGTCACCGCCATCGTTTGTGTCGCGGGGATGGAAGCGGCCCTTGCTCCCGTGGTGGGGGGGCTTGTCGGATGTCCCGTCATTGGCGTACCGACGTCCGTAGGGTACGGCGCATCGTTTGGAGGCATCACAGCCATGTTCTCCATGCTGACCTGTTGTGCATCGAATGTAGTAACCGTCAATATCGATGCCGGCTTTCGAGGTGGCTACGTTGCAGGAATGATCGCGATCGGTGCCGATTGTGGCCGGAATACTGACACACCGGAGGCGGCCGGCAATGACTGACGTTCATTCGCCAGAGCAGCGTTCGTTCAACATGTCGCGAATCCGCAGCAAGGACACGAAGCCGGAACTGATTGTCCGATCTCTGGTTCACCAGACGGGCTTCCGTTTCCGACTACATCGCAGCGATCTGCCGGGCAAGCCGGACCTGGTATTACCGCGACACAAGAAGATCATATTCGTCCACGGCTGCTTCTGGCACATGCACCGTTGCCGTTACGGCCGAGTCGAACCGAAGACGAATACTGATTTCTGGCAGGCCAAACGGACCGCCAATGTGGAACGAGACCGCCGCAACCTGAAACAGCTGCGACGCGCCGGCTGGCAGACACTGACCATCTGGGAATGCTGGACGCGTGAACCGGAATCGAAAGTCATCCCGCGTCTGGAAGCGTTTCTGACAGCGAGCTTTACGTGCGAGTGATGACTTCGTGCAGGTTCAGAATCACACGGGCGACGGCCGTCCATGCGGCCAGTTCAGCCGGGCTGACGTTTGACGGCGCTGCCGACTGCCCAACCTTTACCAGCGCGTCTGCCTGACTTGGAGCGGCAGTAAACTGCTGTCGCTGTTTCTCCAGCAGGGTCTTCAGCACAGCGACTTCATCAGCGGCAGGGTCGCGGGAAAGACAGCGACGAAACACAAATTTAAGACGTGATTCGGTCGACGCTCCACCCTCAGCAATCGTCATTGCAGCCAGCGTTCGAGCGGCCTCCACAAAACTCGGATCGTTCAGCAGGACCAGTGCCTGCAGACTGTTATTGCTCCGTGATCGTTCAACGGTACATTCCTCGCGAGTGGGCGCGTCAAAGGATCGCATCGCCGGGTGCAGAAAGGTGCGACACCAGTATGTGTACAGACCCCGCCGGTATTGATTGTCGTCGTTGTCGTGCTGCCACTTGCGAGTCGGAAAATTGAGGTGAGCCCAGTACCCTGCCGGTTGATAGGGTTTGGCGCTGCGGCCGCCGACCTTATCAACCAGCAGTCCGGACACAGCCAGAGCGTTGTCTCGAATGAACTCCGCATCCAGGCGATATCGTGACTGATAAGCCAGCCAATCATTGAACGGATCGGTTTCCCTGAGCTCCGGAGTGACCATGGAAGTTCGCCGATAAGCATCGGACGATACAATCAACCGTATCACATGCTGAATATCCCATCCGCTTTCACGGAATTCAACTGCCAGCCAGTCCAGCAGTTCAGGATGAGTCGGCCAGCTCCCCTGCGACCCGAAATCATCAGCCGTCTTGACGATTCCTTTGCCGAAGAACTGCTGCCACAGACGATTCACGAAGACTCGCGCTACCAAAGGATTTTCATCATCCACCAACCACTGTGCCAGATGCAGCCGTGAGGCGCGGCCTTCAACGGAAACCGGCTTCAGAAAATGCGGAACTTGAGGGTTGGCGACTTTGCCGCTCTCATCCATCCAGTTTCCTCGCGCCAGAACCCGTATCTCGCGTGGATCCTGCGTACGCGTTACCAGCGTTTCAGGGATCTGCTTTTCCAGTGTCTCCCGATCTTTCTTTGTCCGGGTCAGCAGACCCCGCGTCTCTGCCAGCAGTGGAGCAAGACTGCGATAATACACCGTCTGCGCCGACTTTTGCTCATCCGAAACGGAAGGCCACGCCTCCAGCGTCGCCACCTGAGAACTGGACAGACCAAAGGCGTTGTCCTGCAACCCCGGGTTTTCGGCCGTTGATGTACTGAGCCGAAGCAGACCGATGTTGTGAAAATCGACGGCTTCCTGCTTCAGCGTAACGACCAGTCGATCACCGGCAGCAAGGTCGATCGGAGCAGCAAAGCGGAATACTGCCCGCGGATCCCTTTCCGATGTCACCTGACCATCGACGGCCCAACCTGTGTCGGACTTGCCATCCAGTGCATTTGCGACGGGCCAGCCTTTCTGTTCAAAACTAGCAACTGCGTCCTTGATCGCAATCTGGTGTTCACCGCCATCATCGTTACGAATCTGTGTCACCGTGATCCCGGACAACACAAAGTTTCCGTTTCCCGGAGGCCTGGACAACGACTTCTTCGTGAACGATTCGTGGCGCAGAGTTTCCAGTCGCAGCCCTGTCAACTTGCCGGCGGACGGCGAAACGATGATGGTCAATGTGTCATGCTTCGGCAACGTTCCCGAAGTCAGGATACTGCCGTCATCCCGCAGCGACAGGATCTGTCCACTCGTGGACTTCATATCGACCGTCGAGGCGACACCCCAGTTCTTGGGGGTCGACTTCAACTTTTTCTGCAGATCTGCAGCCCATGCCTGCATGGCGGCGTCAAGTTCGGGCGTCTGCGTGCTCAGCGTCTTTTGCAACTCTGCAATCAACGCATCAAGTTTGCCCCTTGTTTTCTTTTGCTGCCGGGATGGCATCTTAACCTGTGGCTGTACACCCACAGGAACATCCTGAATGTCTGCAAAGAACGAAGCGAATTGATAAAAGTCGCTTAGCGAATAGGGGTCAAACTTGTGTTCGTGGCATTCACAACAGCCCATGGTTGCTCCCAGCCAGACGGCGGAAGCGTTTCGCACTCGATCGGCTGAATACTTGGCAAGATACTCTTTAGGTTGTGCCCCGCCTTCCCGCGTTGTCATCAACAGTCGATTATAACCGGATGCGATTCGCTGTTCGTCGGTTGCGTTCGGAAGCAGATCGCCGGCCAGCTGTTCCGTCGTAAACTGGTCGAAGGGCATGTTACTATGAAACGCGTCAATGACGTAGTCACGGTACATCCAGACATCACGATGATTGTCGCCATGAATACCGTTGGTGTCGGCATATCGCACAAGGTCGAGCCACAATCCCGTCATGCGCTCTGCGTAGTGGTGCGACGACAGAAGTTCCTCGACGTAGGTTGTCAGATTCCCGGTCGACGGATCGGCTGCGAAAAGACGGACCTGATCCGCGGTCGGTGGCAACCCCGTCAGGTCAAATGAAATGCGTCGCACCAGGGTCCTACCGTCTGCCGGACCCAGAGCCTTGATTCCTTTGCGGTTAAGTGTTTCCTGCACAAACCGATCCACATCGTTGGCCGTATTGCTGACTTCTGTCTTCGGCACATCCGGACGAACCAGAGGAAGGTACGACCAGTGCCCCTTCCAGGAGGCTCCGCCTTCGACCCATTGCCTCATCACCAGCTTCTGCTTTTCGGTCAGCGACTTTCCGGAATCCGGTGGCGGCATCATCAAATCAGGGTCTGTTGTCGTAATACGTTTCAGCAGCTCGCTGTTATCTGCCGACTTTGCGTCAACAACTGTAACACCGTCAACTGTGCGAAACAGTCCCTCCCTCTGGTCAAGCCGCAGGTCGGCCTGACGCTGACCGGCATCCGGACCATGGCAGGCGAAACAGGAGTCGGACAGCAGTGGACGAACATCGCGATTGAAGTCCACTTCCTCTGCCGCAGAGTGGCAAAGGGACATACAGCCGGTGAGAATCAGGATCGTAGCACGCATAATCAGTCTGATCGTCAGGTGGGACGGAAGGCGAAGGAACACCCACACTATCAGAGCCTATGGCTCAATTGAACCCTCGACTCGCAGGTTGTCTTGGCGGACGACGATTTCAGCAGATTCCGTGCAGCGTTCCTCCTCTGGCGAACAATTGATCAACCCGTTTTGAAACATCAGGATCAGATTCCAGGGCGGGTGCCATATGGGGCTTTATTCGAGCATCAATGATCAGGCTGCCGTGACAGCCCCAGTGTTTCTGCTCCGTAAAATCGGCGACGCCGTGAATGTCGGCGGCAGGGTTAGATCGAGTAAACGTCACCCACAGAAAATTGCTCAGAGATCGCGCACAGAATTCACTGTCTTCCGTCAGCACAACCAGCGGAAAGCGGTTCAGCACTGAATCGACCAGAATCTGTCTGCTGAACCTTTCCGCAGCCGGGTCTGTCTGATGAGGTGCCACGGACCAACCCGGTGCGGCAATCGCTATGACGCCGGGAAGACAAACCCTTGGGTTCTCAAATCCGTCCGGCAGCCACAGATCAGCGGGCACCTGGCTCGGAAGTTCACGCTGCACTCGGCCCGCTGCCGCAATTACCAGTTTCGAACCTTTGTTCAACCCCGTTCCTGTATAATCAAGAGTGTCAATCGTCGTTCGGGTCTGAAAGTGAAGATCCCGTGTCCAGTCGACTCGTTCCAGTACGTGGCGGAGGAACGCTTCTATATCGTTGATGTCCAGACCGGGGTTGTCCTGGTACGCCGTGATCAACAGATACTTAGCCAGAGAAAGTTGCCCCTGTCCAAGAATTGCATTGGCGTTGGTCAGCAGTTCCTGAGGCTGCCGTTCCTCTGCATATGGTACGTAACGTTCGTTTCCGATCGCCAGCAACAGAGGATGAACGCCGGACTCATCCACCGCATGAACGGCATGAACTCCGGGCAGCACGGCTGGAATCGCCGGCCCCGTTAGTTCGTGAATCAGTTCACCAAAGCTGGTGTCTTCCTGCGGAGGACGGCCGACAACGGTGAACGGCCAGATGGCATTTTCACGATGGTAGACGTGCTCTACATTCAACACAGGAAAATCATGAGTCAGACTGTAGTAGCCCAGATGATCACCGAACGGCCCTTCAGGCAGTTCTTCCGGTGCTATTGTTCCGGTGATGCAAAAATCGGCCTCGCTGCAGATCATCGGGCCATCCCCCTGACGAATCATACGTATAGCGTGCCTGGATAAAGCACCGGCAAACGCAACTTCCGGAATCCCTTCCGGCAACGGCATCACAGCGGCCACAGCCATCGACGGTGGGCCACCAACAAAAATATTCACGCGCAGTGGTTCCCCCTGAGCAAGGGCGGCCGCATGATGCAGTCCGATGCTGCGATGGATCTGGTAGTGCAGACCGACCTGACGATTGGAAGCGTACTGATTACCGCTGATTTGAACTCGGTACATCCCCAGATTGGAATGAATATAACCAGGTCGCTCCGGATGCTCCGTATAAACTTCCGGCAACGTAATAAAAGCGCCGCCGTCCTCGGGCCAGCTCTTCAATGCCGGGAGCTGGTCCAACGACGTTTCGTGAGCAAGCACGGGGCCGGTTGATCGTTTTGCGGGCCTCATGGAAAACAGAGTCCGCAGGACAGCAGGTGCGTTGGACGGATGCCTGAGTAATTCTGCAGGATCCTTCTTCAGGCGAATCAGCGCCTGCACACCGGCCAGCGCATCCCGAAACATAAACCGAGTGCGATCCATGGTGCCAAACAGATTGCTGACCATTGGAAATCGGCAGTTGCGGACATTGTCAAACAACAGTGCCGGACCGCCCGCAGCGTACACCCTGCGATGAATTTCGGCCGCCTCCAGATCGGCGTCAATTTCTTCCGACACCCGGACCAGCATCCGGCGTCGTTCAAGATCCCGAACACATTGCTGTAGATTCCGATATCCCATGGTAATTACTGTAACTCCGGAATCAGCTCAGCACGCAGTAACAGAAGAGCCTCAGTTGATCCACTGAAAGAATGCAGGAGCGGTGACAGTATAACTACCGTCAAGCATCGTTCCTGTCCGTAATGACGCACGAATAATAGTTCTACGCAGCATGATTTCAAAACAGTTCGCAAGTTGTTGCCGGAACGTGGCCCTTTAATCGACGGTCTCGGTTGGTTATTATGAGCCGTCCCGCCTGCCGCCTGCCGCCTTCCTCCTGCCGTTTGTTGTGCATGTCTAGTTCTGCCAATCTCACAATTCTGCTTCTTTCGATTTTCACCATATCGTTTTCGTCGGTCGTCGCAAACGATGAGGGGCTGCAACGAGGAGCACGAATATTTGCGGACCAGTGCGCCGGTTGCCATGGTAAGAACGGTGGGGGAACGGCCGACAACTATTCGGCCCGACTGTTCGGAGACAAGCCAACAATCGATCTGGCCGAAGTCATCGCTGCGACAATGCCCGAAGATGAAGCCGAATTATGTACGGGCGATGATGCAGTGGCGGTCGCTGAGTGGATGCAGTCGGCGTTCTATTCTCCGGAAGCCCAGGCAAGGATTAACCCCCCGCAAACCAAACTCAGCCGCCTGACGGTGGCACAGTACCGCAACTGCGTCGCGGATCTGGTCGAAAGCTTCACCCGGTCCACTCAGCCTGACGATCGTAAGGGCTTGAACGCTCGATACTATAAATCGCGTCGATTCAGCGAAAAGGACAAAGTGATCGAGCGTCTTGACGCGAGCATTGACTTCAATTTTGGCGAAGCGACGCCGGACGCGGAGAAGATTCCGAAGGCAGAAGAGTTCTCGATTCGCTGGGAAGGCTCCGTGGTCGTTGATGAGACGGGGTGGTACGACTTCATTTTGAAGACGGAAAATGGCGCTCGGCTGTTTGTCAATGATCCGCAGACGGCGTTGATCGATGCCTGGGTAAAATCGGGCTACGACACGGAGTATCGCGGAGCACTGTTCCTACTGGCCGGGCGAATCTATCCTCTTCGCCTGGAATGGTTCACTTTCAAAGAAAAGACATCTTCTGTCGGCCTGTGGTGGAAACGCCCTCACGGAACAGATCAGCCGATCCCGGCTCGACATCTCTCGCCACAACGTTCGACACAGATCCTGGTCGTCGAAACTCCGTTTCCGCCGGATGACCGAAGCGATGGCTACGTTCGTGGCACTTCGGTCTCAAAAGAATGGGACGAAGCCACAACCTTTGCTGCCATTGAGACCATCGACAGGTTGTGGCCCATGCTGAAACGAATTGTGCCGGTAGGGAAATCAGAAGAACGTGACGAAAAACTAAGACAGTTCTGCACCAAGGTCGCAAATCGCGCCTTCCGACGACCAATTTCCGAACACGAAATAAACGTCTACGTGGATTCACAGTTTGACTCGGCCGCCACGGCAGAGGATGCCGTTCGTCGCAGTATGCTGGCCGTACTAAAATCGCCGCGATTCCTTTACCGCGAAATCGGCGGGCAGCATGATCAGTTCACAAGAGCAGAGCGACTGTCGTTCGCACTATGGAATTCACCTCCGGATGGCGATCTGTTGAAGGCGGCCGAAAAGGGAAAACTGGACAGCGGCAAACGCCTGCGAGAACAGGCCGAAAGACTCGTGAATTCGTATCGGGGCCGGATTCAGCTGCACAGATTCCTGCGGGTCTGGCTGAATCTTGAACGGCTCGAAGACATCGGAAAAGACAAACAGGCTTATCCTGACTTCACGCCACAATTCGCTGCCGATCTGCGAGCATCGCTGGAGTTGCTGCTGGATGAATCCGCTTCAAGTAACGATGGAGGTTTTCAAACGCTGCTGACAAGTGACGACACTTGGCTCAACAACCGGCTGGCCTCGTTCTACAGCATCGACCAGCAGCAGGAAGATACATTATTTCATAAAGTGAAGTTCGAACCGGAACTTCGCGCCGGTATCGTGTCTCACCCGTATCTGCTGAGCGGCCTGGCGTATCAGAATACGAGCTCGCCGATTCACCGAGGCGTCTTCCTGTCACGTGGAATTCTGGGCCGCGCACTGAAGCCGCCTGCCGATTCAGTGGCTCCTCTCTCTCCGGATCTGACGCCGGATCTGACGACTCGTGAACGAGTCAGCCAGCAAACCAGTCCAACAATGTGCGCGGGCTGTCACAAGATGATTAATTCGCTGGGGTTTGCCCTGGAGGAATTCGACGCCGTGGGACGACATCGTAAAACCGAAAAAGACAGACCGATTGACGCAGCCGGGTACTACCGCTTGACAACCGGTGAGATCGCCGAATTCAACGGAGCCAACGAATTGGCCGATTTTCTGCTGCAAAGTCGAGAAACCCACCGTTCTTTTGCACGTCAGTTATTCCATCATATGGTTCAACAGCCGATACTTGCTTATGGACCGCAGTCTATCGACGAGCTGGCACAGTTTTTCGCTGATCATCAGTTGAGTATGAAGAGTCTGATGGTTGAGATTGCCTGTCGCGCTGCGGAACACGAACAGCCTTAACCCCACACAGCCACCGTTGGTCGATCCACTTCAGCCGAAGCCCCACTTCTCATGAAAACACGCCGCGATTTTCTAAAACAGCTTGGACTGGCCTCTGCCGCGCTTCCATTCATCAGCAATCTTAGCGCATTCGCCACGCCGTCCGCGGTCAGTTCCCGCAAACAGCGACTGGTTGTCATGTTCAGCCCCAACGGCACCGTACCGTGGGACTTCTGGCCGGACGAAGAGGGCAGTGATTTCGAATTGAAGCGAATCCTGCAGCCGATGGCCGAATTCAAGGACCGCACACTGATTATGAAGGGTGTGTGCGACAAACTGAAGGGCGACGGAGACCGCCACATGCGCGGCATGGGCTGCATGCTGACGGGCATCGAACTGTTTCCGGGGAACATTCAGGGAGGATCTGACACGCCAGCCGGATGGGCCAGCGGAATTTCCATCGATCAGGAAGTGAAGAATTTCCTTCAGGCGAATGATAACACTCGGACCCGATTCGGTTCTCTGGAATTCGGCGTGATGGTGCCCGATCGGGCTGATACGTGGACTCGGATGAGCTACACGGGAGCCAACAAGCCGGTCGCTCCCATCGATAATCCGTACCAGATGTTCAAGAAATTGTATGGTCAGATGAAAGACCGACAGCATCTGACAAGCGTTCTGGATGACGTACATGAGGATCTGCAGCGACTAAGCAAAGTGATCGGGGGGGAAGATCGGCGACTGCTGGAAGAGCACGCGGACTTTGTACGTGCCATGGAGCGGCAACTGCAGGCGGGAGATGCGTCAGAACTTAACCATGTCGTTCCCGAAATGACGGCAGGAGTTCAGGAAGAAAACGATAACATTCCGCAGATCACAAAGATGCAGATGGATCTGCTGGTGAACAGTTTCGTTAACGACTTCGCACGATCGGCGACGTTCCAGATCACGAATTCGGTCGGACAACCCAAGATGAACTGGTTGGGCATCGACGAAAGCCACCACACTCTGTCACACGAACCGGACAGCAATAAGGAAGCGCATGAGAAGCTGACGCAGATTAACACGTGGTACTGTGAGCAGTTGGCATACCTAACGAAGCGTCTGGCTGAAACGCCCGAACCCGGAGGCGACGGGAGTCTACTGGACAACACAGTAATCCTGTGGAGCAACGAACTCGGCCAGGGTAACAACCACACGCTGAACGATATACCGTTTGTGATGGTTGGTAATGGCCTTGATTTCGAAATGGGCCGTTCGCTGAAGTTTCCGAATGTGCCTCATAACCGCATGCTGCTGTCGCTCGCCCATGGCTTTGGACATCATCTGGAAACATTCGGTAAGCCGGAACTCTGCACGGACGGTCCACTGGATCTCGGCTAGAACAGTCTTCAAACGATATGGTCGCAGGGCTTGCCGGAAAGCCACGCTCGTAAGGGCAACGACGTTCACCGCGACCACAGACAGGCGTAAAACGCTGCGGCAGACCGGCATGGATTATTTCGCGAACAACTGATCCATGTCAGTGAATCCTTTGAATTCCAGAGCATTTCCGGACGGATCCAGAAAAAACATCGTGGCCTGTTCACCGACCTCACCGGCAAAACGGATATACGGTTCGATAACGAATTCGATATCGTGCGATGTCAGGCGGTCGGCCAGTTCCTGCCAGTCGTCCATCTGCAGCACCACGCCGAAGTGCGGTACGGGTACGTCGTGGCCATCCACCTGACTATGATGATTGCGGCGTTCCGGCAGCGGCATGCCGGGATTCTCATGGGCTACGACCTGATGACCGAACAGGTCGAAGTCAATCCATGTGACGTCGCTGCGGCCCTCCGGAAGCCCCAGGACTTCGCCATAGAACTGTCTTGCCTCGGCGATGTCACGAACAGGAAATGCATGATGAAAAGGTGTGAGCATCGGCATAAGAACAGCCAAAGGATGAAGAGCGAAGCGACGTCGATAATATAACTTCCGATAGTAACGAACGCCCCCCTTTTTGCATAACGTCCGCGATCATGACAACCACACCATCGCTTCAGTAATCGTGACGAAGAACTCGAATGGTCTTACGCCGCGTCTGGTCAGGTGTGCACGCAATATCAGATACCATGTGCGTAACACCCGGAAAAGCCTCAAAACTCGTAGCCATCGCTGAACAAGGTCATGGTGACTGAACTGACTCGGAGAGAATACGTCGACAGGCAGCAAAAACGTACTGCGGGATGGAAACTCAGGGACCGGCAATACTCACGTCGCCACGGCTCTCGGAATTGTCGCGCGTGTTCAGGGCAAACGAGTTCGTTTCTCTCGCATAACAGAACTCATTACTTAGCTTATGGAAGCTCATGAGGAACGTGATCTGCTGCGAGTCTGCAAGCAGTTGTCAAAACAGCATCTGCGGACTCCGGATGAACCACGTTTCGTGCCGCCCAGCAAGATCGGATCGGAGTTGCTGTTTGATGTGATCAGCCGGCCTATGAGCGACAAAGCCTGATCAGACCCACGAATCTGCCATTCGAACACTGGACAGAGGTGCTCAGAAGCGAGCGGCTTACCGAAACAACCCGGAACCGCCATTCCCACCGCTGCCACATCCTCGAAGCCTCAGATGAAAGTTACTGACTTAAGGATGCGAAACGGCGAAAACGAACGTCAGGTTCAAACAGGACGGTAACACCGACGAAGTAAATCACGGAGGGCAGAGAAAGCCTCCAACGCCTCGTCGCGAGGTGTCAACCAGGCTTCAGCCAGGACTCTCTGTGACCAGAGCGCCGCACCATTCAACCGCCAATCGCCACACTTTCTCACCGCAGTATACACCCGTCACCGGCTCGTCAAGTTTCGCAGGTCCGCTGTCCGGAAGACAGCTTGAGGTTAGCTCCGGAGAAGTACTGATAGAATAGGTGAGTGAAGGGAATCTGACACCTCTCACGACTCGGGCCAGCTAAGCACTTCGTTGAAACGTCTTCAGCCATTTCAACGCCATCGAACATCGGCGGAAACTGTGCCGACCCTGCCAGAGCAAGGGCGGCAGGTACCGAAAGCTGGTGTCTGCGCGTTCGCAAACGCTTAGTGACGGAGCATCCGAGTCAACGCGTATGGCCAAAGAATTTCAATTGCAATTCGACAAACATGGTACGTGCAGCTTACGCTTCCGGTTTACGTGAACGTTCAGACAACGTGGGACAGGGCGTATCAACATCCAGAATGGCGTATCAGCTTGTTCAGATCGCAGCTAGCTGACGGCGGCCATCTCACGCGGATTTTTTAAGAAAAAGAAACAGCTGAGTATGTCAAACATGACCTGCACACTGCTGGCAGCAATTCTGACTGTTGGCGGGCTAACGCGACTGGCTGTCGCCCAGAACCGTGTTCATGTTGACCGCAGCGATTCCGCTGTGGTCGTCAGCGATTCCGCTCTGGCCAGCCGAATCGGCCGTGACATTTTGATGCAAGGCGGAAATGCCGTCGACGCGGCTGTCGCCACGGCGTTTGGCCTGGCCGTAACATGGCCGGAAGCCGGAAATCTTGGCGGAGGAGGTTTTATGATTGTCCGCCCGGCTGACGGCCATGATCCCGTATGCGTGGACTATCGAGAAACCGCTCCAATGGTGATGAATAATACATCGTTCAACCGGAATGACGGACGCCACTCGCAGAAGGCCGTGGGAGTCCCGGGGACGGTTCGTGGGCTTGCGGCGGCACACACTCAGTATGGAAGGATCCCCTGGCGCGAACTGGTCATGCCGGCGGCACGCTTGGCGAGCGGTGGTTTTCAGGTGACTGCGGCCCTTGCCGGATCTGTCAACCGTGTACTGAATAACACCAACGTGAAGACAGACGCAAAGTTTGACGAACTGCGCCGCGTGTACGGCAAACCTGGTGGAACGCCATGGCAGGCTGGCGACAGAATGGTATTGCCGGACCTCGCACAAACACTAACGACGATCGCTGCTGAGCCGGACGCTTTCTACACAGGTCACCTGGCAGACCTGCTGGTTGCGGAAATGAAACGAGGCGATGGACTGATCAGTCACCAGGACCTGCTCAGGTACAAGGCCAGGATTCGTCCGGCGTTACGGGGAACATATCGAGGGTATACCGTGATTGGTGCTCCGCCGCCAAGTTCCGGAGGAACGTGCGTTATTGAAGCATTAAACATTCTGGAAAACTTTGACCTGGCAACTCGTGATCGATTTGATCAGCGCAACATACACCTGATTGCAGAAACCTGCCGCCGAGTGTTTGCTGATCGCGCGAGGTTTCTGGGAGACCCGGAATTCACTGACATTCCCCCGCACCTTGTAACGAAAAAGTATGCAGAACAGGTTGCGGCGCTGATTGATCCGGACACTGCTGCACAGAGTGAAGACGTCGCCCCTGAAATCGAACTGACGGCCGAGAGTCCCGACACCACTCATTTTTCCGTGATCGACTCCGACGGTATGGCGGTCAGCAACACGTATACACTGGAAGGAGCCTGGGGATCCCGCGTCGTCGTGCACGGCGCTGGCTACGCTCTAAACAATGAAATGGGCGACTTCAACTGGTTTCCAGGAGAAACCAACCGCGAAGGACGCATCGGGACGGATGCCAATCTGGTTGCTGGCGGCAAGCGGATGCTAAGTTCCATGAGTCCCACAATTGTCGAAAAAGACGGCAGGGTACAGCTGATCACCGGCAGTCCCGGAGGCCGAACGATCATCAACACGGTCCTGTGCATCGTCCTGAATTACACCGAATTCGGAATGGACGTGGCCTCAGCCGTGACGGCGCCCCGACAACACCATCAATGGTTCCCCGACCGACTGACCCTGGAAGATCTGGCGCACTCGCCCCATTCACGGGTCGCGGATTGGCTGCGCCGAACGGGACACCAACTGGGGAACCACACGACACAGGGCTCCGCCCATACCATAGGTGTCGATCACGTAACGGGCACGGTTATCGGTGTCGCGGATTATCGTCGCAGCGGTCGCCCCGCAGCGGTTTCCACCGACACACTGGCCGTCTGGGATTTCTCAGATGCCGCCGGCCGGGGACTCACCGCAACCGGCACAGCCGGAGCGTTTAAGACGCGGTGGTCGGCCGATATCGGGGGCTGCACGTCCAACGGTCAGGATCAGTTCATTATTCGACGCGCTGCACCGGACAAGCCACTTGATTCGTACGTTCCGCTGGGCGCTCAGACCGCTTCTTCCGGCCGAATAATGGTGACACTCAAGATTAACGCGGCACAGTTTTCCGGCGAGCGACGGAATGAACAGTTGCGAATCGGCTTTACTGACGACGACAACAGCACGCCCCGCGTTACGGCCCGCATGATCTTCGGCAGGGACGGACAGGGAAGCACTGTTGTCCGCGGAGAAGCGTTCGGTGAAGGCAGCGAAGTACCCTCGACGACGCTGGCGCAGGGAGGCCGACTTGAGACACCGACCGTACTGCGTCTGTCCGTTGATCTTGACGCCGCCCGATACACAATCTCGTCGCGAACTGCCGACAGCCTGGATTTCAGGAAACACGGGTCCGGAAAAATTGCCACCGATCGCGTTGCTCGTTTTCTGCGTCTCAGCGTTCTGAACGACTTTGCCTCAGAGGGTGAGTTTGTGGCGATTGACAGGATCGAATTGCAAAGGCCGTAACTCTCAAAACGTCGCCTGCCGCTCTTCCGTCACCTGATAGGCGCGTGAACGGAACAAAAAGTCGATGATGCTGCCTTCATGGGGCTGCAGCCAGTTCAGTTTGCTGGTCGGGAGCGGACCGATATTCAGCCGGTCAATGTGTGTTGCGTCCGTAAGATCTTCGATCAACTGCTCATTATTCGTAATGCCGGTGCATACCAGAGTCGGCCCTATCTTCGCCAGCATCTGATCCTGAGGACACTCGACAACCGTCGAAAACGGGAACATATATTCCTTGCGTGCGATGTCACGCTCCGGTGTGTCGCAATGAACGATCATCGGACGCAGATACGAGCAGCGTTCCAGTTCGATCAGACGCGGACCATATTCTGCTGTCATGTCCGTCACACCGTCTTCGCCCAGATCGTCTTCGATCATCCCCCAGACCGCCTGCCCCTGGCCTTCCACGGTGAAGGCAGCCAGTCCAGCCTCAGGATCGGTCGGTGGCTTCGCTTCGATCGGTCCGATCTTCTCGGCAATCGCCTGAGCAATTTCTTTGGTGTGCCGCGAAGCCCAGACTCCTGAACAGTTGATGCACCCCCGACCGCTGTTGATATAGATACTTTCAACCATCAGGTCCAGATATTGTTCCCAGTCGTCCACACAGTCATCGCCCAGCAGGATTTTCGAAAACCCCGGTCCATGAGCCTGCACCGAGGGATTACCTCGGTATCGCTCAACCGTCGGCGTACCACCAAAGATCATCGCGCGATCCGCTGCTGACAGCAGAGCAGCCCCTGCCTCCGCACCACCGGGATACATCGCAAACGCTTCCTTCGGAATACCCGCTTCGACGAACGCCGCCATCATCCGGTAAGGTGTCCATGGTTCCTGCGGACCTGGTTTCAGAACAAGCCCCATCTGCAGTGGAATCGCCGGCAGCCACAGCGTGTGCACACCTGGCGAATTCGACGGCAGCACAGCACTGAGCGCTGACGTCTGCGCCTGATAGCTCAGAACCACTCCACGATCTTCGATTCCGCAGCCGCGGGTCAGAATATCCAGATCCAGGCCACGCGTCAGGCAGTCCAGAATCTGTTCCATGTTCCGCAACACGAACGAGTTTTTCGACATATTGTGCCGACACATGTGCTCGGGCAGTCCGGTACTGGCCGACTGCTGATGAGCAAATTCGTCAGGGGTCTGAGTGCCGTCACCGATCGGCAGCGTCGCACTTTCATAAAGGTCCGCCGCCTTTCCCAGACACTTCAGCAGCTCGCTGCAGGGAATCTCACGAAGAATGGCGCGAGCATTGCTCGTCTTCTTCATGTCTCTCGTAATGATTCCAGCGTTGGTCTGACTGACCTTCGCGATCGGCTCACCCGTGGCGAAGTGCAGGACTTCGTCAAGATCGAAGGAGTCGTAGGATTCGCCCCAGCGGATGATGGGAATATTGAGCATGAATTCTCCGTGTCATTGAAGGTTTCGTTGGCCTCATAAAAGTACGCATAAGCGACCAGATTATCAACAGTGCCGCAAAAGCAGACAAAGTCAGTGAGCCAGGTTAAGGAAAGAAACGCCGGGATTGGGCATTTCGACGGTTCTGACGGTGACGGAAAATCCTGTCAGCCGCGCCCTGATATTTGCGCCCGTGCAGGGACATCTTTACTTCAACCCGTTAAAATCGCGTGGTCCTGCTGGCGAGGAGGGTCTGTTACTGGCTCTTCATACGACGTCCGCCGAAGACCGACTCAAGAATGCTGTATGGTGGATTTGTTTCATGCGGATCCTCAGTCGTTTCAGGATCATTCTGTCGACGGGTCTGCTGCTGCTGGCCTCGTTCTCATGCACAGTCTGCGCCGACGAAGAACAAGCAATTCATCTCCGCTTTGAAACGGCACCTCAGGTTCAGCGCGGCAACTACCGAGCACACGGAGTCCTGCAGGCGACGTTGTCTCCAGGTGACCTGATCGTGCCGCCCTTGCAGAACAGAGCCAGCGGAGAATTCGACGGAAGTAGTGCTATTGTGTATGCCGTCCCGGGCAACACCGACGGATTCGCCGAGAACTTCACGTGGGAAGGTTTCTTCCTTTCACCAGCGACGAACACCTTTCAGCCGGAAACCGGAATCGCTGACCGTCTGCTGACTCAGTTTGCATTTGCCAAGGGTGACTGGACGCGGCTGGCAATCGGACTGGTGGCCGACGATGAAGGCGATCCGCGACTGTGTGTGGAGCTGGAAGGTTTCGAGGGGCGAAGCTTTGGTATGGGTGATCAGTCGTTCGTAGCAGACCGCTGGCATCATTTCGCACTCGTACACGAAGGTACAGCTGCGGCTGCCAGAATTCGCTGGTATCTGGACTACCAACTGACAGGCGAATTGTTCCTTGGCGGACAGTCTGACCAGAATACGCTGCGTCCACCTGGCCCGGCACCATTTACAATCGGCGCCCGGCTTAAGAATGGTGAGCAGGTCAATCGCGGATTCCATGGCTTTGTGGACGAAATCCGCATGGTCCCCCGACCGTTAACTGTCAGTGAGTTCCTGCGTACCGACGCCGCACTCCTGCAACAGACTGTCTCTACAGACGCGATGCAGGCAGAACATAACAAAGCGTTCTGGGATGATCGACATCGCCGGGCTCAGGAACAGGCGGCGCAGTGGACTGCGGAACGATCGGCTTCATGGTCCATCGATGAATACTTCGACAGCTCCAAACCGGAAATTGATGACCACGCATTTCTGCGCCGACTTTCGCTGGCAGTGCGAGGACGCATTCCCCGCGTGGACGAAGTCACTTCTTTTATTGCAGACCCCCGACCGGATAAACGCATAGGGATCATCGATCAGATGCTGGAATCAGACGAATGGGGTGATGGATGGGTCGGCTACTGGCAGGACGTGCTGGCCGAAAATCCGTCAGTGGTTTTCCCGACGCTTAATAATTCAGGTGCTTTCCGGCAATGGATTTACGAATCCTTTCGCCAAAACAAACCCTTCGATCAATTCGCCACCGAGTTAATCCTGATGGAGAAAAACAGTTCTCATAGCGAGACGGACGACGGCCCGGCCGGGTTTGGTGTGGCGACGGGTAACGACGCACCAATGGCAATGCGGTCTCACGTGCTGATGAAGGCTTTCGCCGCTGTCGACCTTACATGTGCACGGTGTCACGACTCACCTGTTGATCGTTTCCTGCAGGCTGATCTGTTTCAACTGGCAGCCTATCTGAAAGGAGGACCGCTGGTCATTCCGAACACCAGCGTGGCAGCCGTCAACAGAACGCACCAGCAGGGCGTGATCACAACGTCATTATTCACCGGCCAGAAGATTCAACCGAAAGGACTGTCGTCGCACTGGCTGAACAAACGTGAAGATGCGTCCAGCCTTAGATCAGTTCAGCCAGGCCCGCGAGCACAGTTGGCGGCACTGATCACCTCGCCACACAACCGACGATTCTCAGATGTATTTGTGAATCGAATGTGGAAGCGTTTCTTCGGCACGGGACTGGTAGAGTCCGTTGATCAGTGGAATAATTTTCCCGGCGCGTCCCATCCGGAACTCTTCCATCACCTCAGCACAGAATTCGTTACGACGGGTTACAACGTGAAGGCGCTTGCGAGAACGATTTTCCGTTCACGGGCGTGGCAGCGACAACGTCAGCGTCGGAGACGTATGTCGGGCGAACAACTGGTTGATTCGTTATTTATTGCCGTAGGCAAGGATTTTCGAGCAGAAACACTCGGCGTTCATGCCACAGACCCCGGTGCTGTTCACCTGCCTCAACCGCACCGGGCCTGGCAGTTTGCGTCATTGCCCAATGAGCGAGATCGGCCGGCACTGGGAATGCCCGTCAGTCAGACGATCGTGAACGTAATGACAGCGTTTGGCTGGAGTGGCAGTCGCCAGAAGCCTCGCAGCGAACGCGAACTAACAACATCATCGCTCCAACCACTGATGCTGTTTAACGGACTGATGTCTCAACGCGTTACCCGACTGTCTGAGCAAAGTACTGTGACCCAACTTTGTCTTCGCGACATCTCGGCGGCAGAGCTCGTCGACAACCTGTTTCTGACCACGGTAGGACGACCTCCTGACCAGGAAGAACGTTCAAAATTCACCGACGTCCTGCGTCCAGGATTCGATAACCGCCGCACAGGGCAACCTGCCAGGCCGATCGAGCCGTTAAGTACGTTTCAACCTGACTGGCGAAAACACCTTGAAGCAGAGCAGACGCGTCTGATGCTTGACGCGCAGGAACGTGTGTCTCGCGGCGAGCCACCGACAGTAAGACTGGCTAGCGATTTTCGAGAACGAGTAGAAGACGTGCTGTGGGCACTCATCAACAGTCCTGAATTTGTGGTAATTCCATGAGACGGTCTGCCGGAAAAACGCGTCGCCATTTTCATCAAGTCGCTGCCACCGGTGCCATGTCATTGACGTGTACGGCAGCGCAGACTTCGCAGTCGACCGTCCCCCGCGGAAAAGCAGAATCCTGCATATTGATCTGGCTGGGAGGTGGAATGTGTCATGTCGACACTTTCGATCCGAAGACGATCGGTGACCCCCGGACCAACAAACCGGGCTCAGCGTATAGATCAATTCCCACAGCGATCCCGGGCGTTCGAGTCTGTCAGCATCTGTCACGCACGGCAAAGCTGCTGGATCACGGAATTCTGCTGCGTACGCTAAACCACCCCCTGAAGGTGGATCACGCAGATTCGACCAACCTGCTTAAGACTGGGCGCAGGACGAGTGGTACGATCATCTATCCTGCCCTTGGCTCGCTGGTCAGTCATCAGCGAGGCCCCCGGGATCCGACAGTTCCGCCGTACGTTGTGGTGGGCTATCCGAATGTCACCCGCGGCCCCGGTTTTCTTGGCAGCCGTTACGGCTATCTGTACCTGACGAATCCCAATGCAGGTCCGGAATTCATGAAACGTCCCCCCGACGTGGACGGGATACGGCTTCGTCGGCGAAAAGACCTGCTGAGACTGTTACGTGCGAAGGAAGTGACTCGGTCCACTGCCGACCATTCTATCCGTGAATACAACGACGCCATCACTGAGGCACAGAAGCTGATGGACGGCTCGTTCGCAAAGACGTTTGACCTGACGACCGAGCCGGGCACAACGCGAGAACGATACGGCAGCGCATTCGGTCAGCGATGCCTGCTGGCCCGCCGCCTGGTTGAATCGGGAGTTAGATTTACAGAAGTCGCGTACGATCTGAATTTCAGAAACGGCACAGGCTGGGATACACATCGACACGGCCAAACGGCTCAGTACCTGCTGATTCAGGATCTGGACCACTCTCTTAGTGCACTTATTGAAGACCTGCATCTGCGTGGTCTGCTGGATGAAACACTGATCGTCGTGGCCACAGAGTTCGGACGACCTCCCGACTTCGACGGCCAGGGCGGACGAGGTCACCAGTCAGCCGCATTTAGTGCGGCACTCTTCGGTGGAGGCTTGAGAACCGGACAGGTAATCGGCGCAACAGACGATCTGGGCCGCAGCGTTGTACATCGCCCAATCTCAGTCCCGGACTTTCATGCCACCATCATGACCGCACTTGGAATGAACGCAGCGACCGAACTGTACGATGGCGATCGTCCCATCCCGATTACGGACCACGGTACGGCGATCCGTGAATTATTTACTTAACAAATGAACTCAGATGAGCATCGGCAACTGTACATTATCGCAGTGGACAAGTTCTCTCGTACTATCTGCAGGCGCCGGCTGATCTCAGGCTGAGTGATTGCTTCACAGCGAACGTACCCGGTTGTATGCTGTGTCTCTGCACCCTGAAGACCTCTGATTCTCGGATGCCGGCGAACTCCACTTCGCAAAAACGAAGGACAGTCCGCCTCACAGTGACGCAAATCTGATCATCTCTCCTCCCTCCCCGACACACCAGGAGCACTAATATGCGAACACCACTCAATAAACACTGGTCTTATGTGCAGACCGTTCTGATCCTGGCACTATTTCACCTGACCGCTCCGACAGCATTCGCCCAGGCCAAGCCGCCGGCCGGATTTACGTCGCTGTTCAACGGCAAGAACCTGACAGGCTGGAAGGGCCTGGTAGGAAATCCCAGAACTCGTGCAGCGATGTCACCGGACGAACTCGACGCCGCACAGCAGGAAGCCGATAAGGTCATGCGAGCTCACTGGAGTGTCGTCGATGGTACCCTTGTCTTTGATGGCAAAGGGAAGAGCCTGTGCACCGCCAGGGACTATGGCGACATAGAACTGTACGTAGACTGGAAAATTCTCAAGGGTGGCGACAGCGGACTTTATCTCCGCGGCTGCCCACAGGTCCAGATCTGGGATACGGAATTCCAGGATTACTTTCGCCATGGAGCTGAAAACGGATCCGGATCGATGTGGAACAACCGGAACCATGCACGATTTCCGCTGGTTAAGGCCGATAACCCGGTTGGGCAGTGGAACACGTTCTTCATTAGGATGATTGGTGAACGCGTGACCATCAGGCTGAACGATCAATTGATCGTCGATGACGTCGTACTGGAAAACTACTGGGAACGCGGACTGCCACTCTATCCCCGAGGCCAGATTGAACTGCAGAACCACGGCAACACGTTGTACTTTCGCAATTTGTATGTTCGCGAACTGCCGTCAGACGAAGTAAATTCAATTCTCGCTGCCAAAGACGCACAGAAATACGGAAGCGTCTTCAACGGTCATGATTTCAGCGGTTGGGCGGGTGATCTGGAAAACTACGAAGTTGTTGATGGCACAATCAGGTGCAAGGCAGGCAAAGGCGGTAACGTCTTCACGAAGAAACAGTACTCAGACTTTATTGCACGACTGGAATTCAAGCTCCCGCCTGGCGGCAATAACGGCCTGGCAATTCGTTACCCGGGTGAAGGCGCACCGCATCTGGATGGACTCGAACTACAGGTGCTGGATTCCGAACATCCGAAATACGCAAAGCTCGACCCACGACAGTATCACGGATCAGTGTACGGACTCGTGCCGGCTCACCGCGGACATCTGCGGCCGTCCGGCGAATGGAATTTTCAGCAGGTGACTGTACAAGGTACAAAGATCAAGGTCGAACTGAATGGGTCGACCATTCTGAATGCAGACCTGAGTGAAGTCACCGAATCGAAGGACGGTGCAGTACCAGCAGGTGTGAAAGCCAGAAGTGGCCATTTCGGATTCGCGGGCCACAACGACCCTGTCGCGTTTCGTAATCTATCCATTCGCGAACTCCCAGGAGAACCGGCCACACCGCCGTCGCGGAATGTCGCGGTCAGCCCCGCCGACGGACCGATCAAACTGTTTAACGGTCGCAACATGGAGGGGTTCTACACGTGGATTCGGGACGAGACGTATTCGGACCCCAACAAGGTATTTACGGTCAAGGACGGAATGATTCACATTTCGGGGAATGGTTATGGTGGACTGATCACGAACAAATCTTATCGCGACTACCACCTGATTGTGGAATTCAAATGGGGCGAAAAGACCTGGGGCAACCGAGTGGATCGGAGTCGGGATTCCGGCCTGCTGCTGCATTGCTGGGGACCGAACGGTGGCTACAACAACACGTGGATGGCGTCGATCGAGGCGCAAATTATCGAAGGTGGCGTCGGCGACATCCTTGTGCTGACGGGGACAGATCCGGAAACCGGACAGGTGTTACCGACATCACTGACGGCGGAAATCACAAAAGACCGAGATGGCGAAAAGGTCTGGAAGAAGGGTGGTGAACGCACAACGATTTCGTCCGGACGCATCAACTGGTTTGGCCGTGACGTCGACTGGGCCGACACAATCGGTTTCCGGGGCCGTAATGACGTTGAAAGTCCGTTTGGCGAATGGACGCGTATGGAGGTCATCGCAGACGGAGGACACCTGCTGTACAAAGTCAACGGCGTAGTTGTAAATGAAGCGTTCGAGGCAAAACCTGACTTCGGCAGGCTGCTGCTGCAGACCGAGCAGGCGGAAATGTTTGTTCGCCGCTTCGAGCTGTGGCCACTGGGCCAAGCGCCACAGGACTGATGAGGAACGCAAGTTGATCGGTGCGATTTCCCCGACCATGTCGACGTCTTCAGTTAACGGCCTGTCCAGTTCCGTGGCAGTTGCAGTGACCAGACTTCACTGCTGAGAGGTTTGGCGTGCCCACCGGCAATCCAGATGCGATCATTCATCACATATGCGGAATGCTCGTGACGTTCTTTCCAAGATTCTGTGGTTTGCAGCGTTTTCCAGTCACGACCATTGGGCGAATACCAAACGTCTCCCCAGTTCGTCGACGGGTTATTCGACCAGCCGCCAAAGATCCATATCTGACCGCGATACACGACCGACGGAAACCAGAGTCGCTCGTGCCAGGGAGCATGAGCCGTTTCCTGTCGCCAGGTTTTTCCGTCTGCACTACTCCAAACGTCGTTGAATGCCTTGTATTCCGGTACATAATTCCCACCTCCGAAGACATATATGCGGCCGTTCAGGACTGCCGCCTGGTGATAGGCCCGCGCCGACCACGGAGCCGCTGCAGTCTCCTGTTGCCAAGTTACACCATCAGCTGAAGACCAGACGTCGTTCTTGAGGCTGTCGTTGTCGCCGAAATAGTAGTTTTCAGTGCCACCCAGCATCCACATGCGGTCTTTAAACACCACCAGTCCCGCTGACAGCCGGGGGGACCAGCCGGCGGCGGCTGTTTCCTGCGTCCATGAAGTGCCGTCGTTTGAAGACCAGACCATGTTGCTGGCCGAATGTCCGGGCAAACGACCATTGTACCACCCGCCCATAAACCACATACGATTTCTGAACGTTACCGACATCGATAAATCGCTGTGCTTCCATGGTGCGTCGTTCAGAACGGGATTCCACGTCTTTCCGTCGGCTGAATTCCACACGTCGCGTGGCGGGGCCTCGTACGAATTGAACCATCCACCAAAGATCCACAGCTTATTGTCAAAAACAAGTTCCCCCTGAGAATCTCGAGGCTGCCAGCCCGCAGCTTCGGTCACTCGCACCCAGCTCACGGTGGGCGCTGCCTCAGGTGAACCTTCACCGTCAGAACCAAAGGAGATGGCTCCCGAGCTGACAGAAACAACCGCGGTGACGGCAAGGGACAGAAATATCCGGGTCATAATATTTCCTTTACTGATCGATACGGACGAATACACCCTGTTTTGTAGTCGGTCAGACACATGCGGTATACTCAGCACACTTGGCATTGCGCACCCCAGCAGAAATCCACTCTGCTGCAAACACGACTGTGTATGTAGTTGAAAACACCCGTGAGACGTGCCATAGTCCGTCCCGTGAAAAAACGCCTGGAGCACTACATGCTGCTTGGAACCTCACGTATTTTCAGCAGATACAAATTCTGAATCGCGGCTTCTTGCTCCTCCAGACTAACTGGATGATCCTATGATACGCAATCTACTCCTGGCCTCCACCTGCCTTTTCCTGACGGCCCCGTGTCAGGCGGAACTGAAGATGAGTTCCGTTTTTGGCGACCACATGGTGCTGCAGCAGAAACAGCCCATCCGCATCTGGGGCTGGACCAGTCCGAACCAAAGTGTATCAGTTGCAATTGCGTCTCAGAAAGCTGTTACAAAGGCCGACAGCGACGGTCGCTTTCAGCTGAATCTGGAACCTGTCGCCGCCGGTGGCCCGTATACACTAACGGTCGCGGCAGATGAAACGAGGACCTTTCAGGATGTGCTGATTGGCGAAGTGTGGCTGTGTTCCGGACAGTCCAACATGCAATTTGCCGTGTCATCGTCGAACGATTCAGAGCTGGAAGCTCTGGCGGCAAATTATCCGGAGATCCGACTGATTTCCGTTCCTCAGGTGGGCACTCAGGAGCCGCAGAACGATTTCAACGGTGAATGGACAGAGTGCAATCCTGAATCCGTTCGCAGCTTTTCGGCCGTTGGATATTTCTTCGGGCGTCAACTGCATCAGACGCTGAACGTTCCGATTGGGCTCATCGACACGGCGTGGGGGGGATCGGCGTGCGAGGCATGGGTACGGCGAGACCTGCTCACTGACAAAGATCTATATGGCCCGTTGATTGAACGATGGCAAAAAACCGAGGCAACCTATGACCACGACGCAGCCACAGCCGCCTGGAAAAAACGCGTGGAAAAATGGAAGGTCAGCAGGAAAGGTCGTCAGCCGCGGGCTCCTCGAAATCCATTGATCGGCCAGCATCGTCCGGCGAATCTTTACAACGGCGTACTGAAGCCCGTGCTGGGCTACACCATCAAGGGGGCGATCTGGTACCAGGGCGAACACAACACAGGGCGAGCGTACCAGTATCGAGAGCTTTTTCCGTTGATGATTCAAAGCTGGCGCGACGAATGGGGTCAGGGTAATTTTTCGTTTTACTGGGTCCAGCTGGCGGACTTCAAACCAGAACAGCCTGCGCCGGCAGACAGCGACTGGGCCGAGCTTCGTGAAGCTCAGACGATGGCCATGAGCAAACTGCCAAATACGGGCGAGGCGGTTATTCTGAATCTCGGCGAAGCAGCCGACATTCACCCGAAAAATAAACAGGATGTTGCAAAACGGCTGGCTCGCTGGGCCCTGGCAAAGGACTACCGCCTGAATGTGGTGTATCACAGCCCGATTTACAAATCTCTGGAAGTCAGTGCCAATAAGGTTGTCCTGACATTCGATCATGCTGGCGGTGGTCTGGACACATTCGATGTGACAGAACCGATCGGGTTCACGATCGCCGGCAGAGATCAGGAATTCGTCTCGGCTTCCGCAAAAATCGTCAACGCCAACACCGTCGAAGTCTGGTCTGATGCGGTCGAATCACCTGTTGCCGTCCGATATGCGTGGGCCGATAACCCGGTGTGCAACGTGCAGAACAGGGAAGGATTGCCGGTCACACCGTTTCGTACAGACAGCTGGCCAGGAATAACGATTGACAATCGGTGAATTCGTCATCCCCACCGGAACGCTACGTCATGGATGACGAACTGGTGCACGAAATCATTTCTCCTCCCCGTGGAAATGTGCCCGTCCTGCCGGCAGCAGTTCTTCGCTGGCAGCCGGAAGATTTTCAGGTCGAAGAGATCCCCGCGTACCTGCCGGACGGAACTGGCCAGCACCTGTTTCTGTGGATCCAGAAACGCAACGTGTCTGCCAGCGACCTGATTTCGCGATTGGCGCGGGAACTGAAGGTGTCCGCTCGCGATATCGGGGTCGCAGGACAAAAGGATCGTCGCGCCGTAACCCGGCAGTTCGTCTCTGTTCCGCGCATCTGCTCAAGCCATATCGCCGTTCTGGACGACCCGACGATTCAAATCCTGTCGATTTCTGCACATGGCAATAAACTCCGAACCGGACACCTTGTCGGAAATCGATTTACAATCGTACTGAGAGGAGAGGACGGAACAGCACTCACCGAAAAAGATGCAGATGCGGTGTCAGAGCGATTAAGACTTCTGAAGACGAACGGGTTCCCGAACTACTTCGGCCCGCAGCGTTTCGGGCACGATGGCAACTCCATCAGCGACGGCATCGAACTACTGACAAGTGGCAAACCGCCAAAGTCGTGGAAACGACAGCAGCGTAGATATCTGTCCAGGCTGTCCGCCAGTGCTGTCCAGTCAGCCGTATTCAATCTCTGTCTGGCACAACGGGTCCGTCAGAACGCAGTCTCATCTGTTGCGTTCGGTGATGTGGCGTGTCGGCGCGGCGGCGTCAAACCATTTGCCTACGGTCCCGACTCACAGGTGGACGTTCAGGACCTCATTCCGATGGGCCCCATGCCAGGCGACAAAATGGTACAAACATACGGCGCTGTCCACGCAACCGAACAGCAGGTCGCGAAGCGGCTGGGCCTGACTGCCGCTGACTTTTCTCGCAATACCAGACTGACGCCGGGGACTCGCCGAAAATACCTGCAGTTCCCGCAGAACGTTTCAGCAAAAGCGCGCAGCGACGGTAATCTGCAGCTTGGCTTCGATTTAGCAGCGGGAACGTTCGCTACAACTCTGCTGGCCGAGATCTGTGAAGTACTGAGCTGACTGTGGGCCGAACCACCAGGCCTTCCGGTCCGGCAGTCACGTCACTGGGAAATCGAAGGTTTCACTCCAGTCGCTGACGACATCGGCGGCATTGAATGGCCGCAACCAGACTCGATAGATCCCATCTGTCAGATCGTCCGCGGCTGTGATTTCAAGACTGCTCAATTGGGTTTCGTGAATCACACAAGCGGCGTCTCCCATCCTGGCGACCCATAGTTCGTAACGGACAGCGTCCGCTACCGCCCCCCGGCAACTCTTGGGACGAGCCGTATCAGTACCGCTGACTGTGGATACTGCCGTCGTGCCGGAACCAGTCGCGGTACCAATGGCAATATCAAAGGCCGCGTTTCATACTTGTGGCACACCACATGCAGTGTGCCACAAGCTAAAGCTCTGTAGTCTCCACCGGACAGGTCACTGATTGAAGTAAACGACGTTGTGGTCACTGCTGCCTCATGGGTCACACGTGAGGGTCCGTGAAGCTGGTTAACCCACAATTCAAGGTGGCACCTGCCCCCTCCGGATGTCTATGTAATCGTCCGTTGAATCGGAATTGAAGATCCTGTTGGACTCGTGAGCGACACAGGTGCAGCTCCCACCTGAAACGTCACGGGACTGCTCTATTCGGAATCTCCGGTGACGTTTTTCGCCTTAACCCAGACACGGTACGCCCCGTCTGACAGGTCACGGGCCGACGTGTACGATGCCGAGGCCCAGTCCGTTAACAACCGTCAACGAAGGACTGGTGACCGACACGGACCCCGGTGCTGAAAGGCCAATCAGAAAATCAAACAAAGCACTCCAGTTCGAATATCCGTCGCTGTTCATTACGCGCACCAAGGCGAGAAAGGTGCTCGCGGGCAGGCCTGTCGACGGCGTGAAGGAAACATGCGAAAACCGTAAAGCCCCGTTCTGAGGATCCAGAATGGTTGAGTTGTCGTCCAGACTGACAAACCACTGCAACGTCGCGATGTCGGGATCTCCACCTGCCTTTCCCATAGCCGGGGTTCCGCGCAGATTGACGCGGTCTCCCACCTGCAGCCCACCCAACTGAGATTCGAACCAGCTGTCGAAGACATTAACAATCGTTGTATTGCTGGTGACGTTGCCGAGGCCGGTCGCTCCCGAAGAATAGTTGAATCCCCGTCCTGAATAACTAGACCGGGAACAAAACGATAAAAGAGTATGCCGTCGTAGTTGCCGGCCGCCGGCAGTGCCGGAAAACTCTGAACTGTACTTGGAGTGATGCAGTCGCAGGCCTCAAGGTCGAACGGGCCCAGCGGCGTTTGCACGTCCAGGACAGACCCGGCGATTTCCGAATCATCCAAGTAATCCTTCAACGACAAGGCCGACGCATCAACCGCGACTCCACTCAATGCTGCGTTTTTTTCTCTGAGCCGTCGAATCCGGCAGTGAAAGCGACATTGCTGCCTACGCCCCGAAACCACAACGCAAGGGTTCGCCGAGCAGAACTGACAATTCCGAGACACTGCTTTAGCTAAAATCGGCAATCATCAAAACTTCTGGCGGGATAAGGAACGGGGTCCCGATTTATCCGATGGTATGGTGAGTGCTAATTAATTTAGCTGGGCAATTCTTGACTCCCGGGCGTTCGATTCGGGTATCATAAATAGAATTCTAACGTTTCAGGTGGCCGCTCCTCGCGAAAAAGCGGCTAAGTTAAACCAGCAGAACATTCAGGATATGCACGAACGCTGAGTCCAGGTGGACTTTGATGTCGATCGAATATGGATCCCAGACCCCACTCCGGGAGATTTTGCTGTGACGACCTCAGCCAGTCAGAATCAATCGTTATCCAGCGCACTGCTTCCATCAGGAAAGTTATTGTGGACGTTTCGAATTCTGTGTGCCACAGCACTCACGCTCAGCGGGTATCTCGCGTGGACTGCACTGAATGCAATTCCCGTCTATGGCTGCGGCGGCGGAGAAGTCTTTGATTGCGGTCACGTGCTGACCAGTAAGTACGCGAAGGTGTTTGGTCTGCCGGTGAGCGTTCCGGCCGTTGCGCTGTACCTGAGTCTGCTGACCGTTCTGGCATTCTTCCGCCGCAACACTCCGGAAAACCTGCTGCGGGCCGGATGGTCAGTGCTTACTTTCGGAGCAGTCGCTGCCGCCTTGTCAGCGGTCTGGTTTATTAATGTGCAGGTCTTCGAACTTGAACATCTGTGTCAGTACTGTCTGGGCGCTCACAGTTGTGGACTGATTCTTGCTGGAATCATTCTGTGGAAACGCCCACTCGGTAACTGGCAGACGTCTGCGTGGTCCGGTGCCAGTATGGCGGCCGTAGCTGTTATGATTACGGCTCAGGTAACCAGTGAAGAACCAGACCTGTTCGTCGTCGAGCGATTCGACGACGTCGAAACTTCAGAAATACAGATCACTGACCTGAACGAGGGGATTGACTTCGCGCCCCCCGGCGACGCACTTCCGGAAGCAGACGGCGACAATTTGTTTGCACCGCCGGTCACAGAGGAACCGGTCATCGCGAACAACGTCTTCGCGCCTCCGGTTGACTTCAGTGAACCAGCAGACGTAGCGGCAGATCCGTATGCCGCTACGAGCGAACCTGAAACACCAGTCGTCGATGTCTTTGACAAGCAGGTCTCCGGCGAGGACGGGACAACTGCAGAACCCGCTGAACCTGCCCCGAAGCCGTCCGCCGATGATGCGTCTGAGTCTACCGTTGCGACTGCAGTCTACCTGTTCATTTCGCCATCAACCGCCAGGTTGTTGAGTAAAATCGTATTCCTTGACGAACCGACTGCCAGCGGCACGACGAGCGAGGAGAAAAGAAACGACGAAGCAAAGACTGTCGTTAAGACACAGCCAGCCGCGGATTCCGCAGACAAAGCAGCAACAGCCCCACCAAAGCCGGAACCTCGACTGGTCAGTGTATCGGGCAACAAGTTCCGCCTGAATTCCCGACACTGGCCGTTGCTGGGCAACCCTGACGCCAGGTATATCTTTGTCGAAATGTTCGACTATACCTGTCCGCACTGCCGAAAGACCCAGCGAGCAATCGACGGGGCGTTCAAGGAATACGGCGACGATCTGGCCGTTATCGCTCTGCCTGTTCCACTGGATGGTTCCTGCAATGACACCGTGCAGGGCACGTCTTCATCGCATGCCAACGCCTGCGAGCTGGCCCGCATTTCCGTGGCGGTCTGGCGCGTCGATCAGTCCAAATTCAAGGATTTCCATGACTGGCTGTTCGCCAGCTCACGCCGCAGTTCAGCTTCTTCGAGACAAAAAGCAGAACAGCTGGTCGGCAGGACGGAACTGGATGCAGAACTGGCCAAGCCACATGCGGCCGAATACATCAAGCGACACGTTGACCTCTACAAAAAAGTGGGGCGAGGTTCCGTGCCTAAACTGATGTTTCCGAAATCCACGATAACCGGGGCTGTGTCTTCATCCCGCACTCTGTGTCGTGCGATCGAGCGAGAACTGGTACAGCAGTAGATCGCTGTTGCATCATTCACACGGACTGGTCATCGCCACCTGATAAGACACACACGCGTTGTATTTTCCCAATCGCCCGCCGTGAGTCCACTGCTTCCACAACGGCAGTCGACCAAAGCACGTAGCTCATTCGGCTCCTTGCAGATATAAACAGCGGGCAAGATAGAATTCTTCGCGGCAACGAATCTGCGTCATTTACGTGCGACAACCGCAGCATGCATCCGCCCGCAGAAGCTGGACTCTCGGATTCAGGTACTCGTTGGCTGCGTGACGGGAAAGATAGTGAACGAGCTGACGTCCGCTCAGATCAAAACGTCAAACAATGTGCAATTGCCCGATACCACAGTCACGATCCGCTCTCTGCTGACTTTTCGGAATTCCCGCAATAGCACCACGTCACCTTCCCAAGCATGTCCAGCAATCCCCAGGTTCTTCTGCAGATCAAAACTGATAACCCGCAGGCAGTCGCCGAACCTTTGCGTTCATACAGGTGCCACTGCCGTAGCCGTTCAATACACCGTCACTATGCTCAGCGTGGCAACCCTACGACACGATTAACGCCATCAGTACCGGCAGATCGCTTCGCTCAGCACCGTTGTGCTCAACTGACGGTGGCTCAAGGCGACATATCGATCGTAATTGCGATTCCGGACTGGCAAGCTTAGTCTGTTGTGCTTTTGTGATTATGAAATCCAGGGCAATTTCACTATCAATTGATCCGGATGGAGTATTTCTGCGTTAGCTGGTCTCGGGCCAGTTGTTCCGATCGCCGAATCAGACAGAAGAGCACTGTTTTGTACGCGACCGCCCACTGCCTGGATGTTAGTGGCTTCTATCGATAAAGTGTACATATGGGCGATGCCGTTATAAGGAAATTACGAGCCGACGTTGTAACGGCTCCTTTTTTTGTGTTGCAGATTCCCATTTCGGATTCACTTCAAATTTTCTGTTCCCGAGCGGCAGCTCAAATCCCCTGACGGTCGACGCCACCCGGTGAGCACCGCCTCTCGTCCCATTGCACAGAAACAAAACAGATGACAGACGAAACACCCGACACTCCTCCAGTGGCCAGCAGCGATGACAGTTCCACACTGGGCCCCGGAACGCCCGGCCCGGTCTTTCTGGTGTCTTATCCCAAGCTGGTGTTCCTGTATCCAACCGTACTTGCCGCATTGTTCGGAGCAATTTTCATGTGGATCAACGGTAATGATCCGACTCAGGGTTATGCTCGGCTTCCCGGGATAATTTTCCTGCTGGTCATGATGGTCAATTTCGTTGTGATAGCGTTCGATTTTCCTCGCACAACTTCTTTGACCTGGTTCTTTGCGGTCCTTGCCGTCAGCGTGGGATTGTGGACGCTGGCCAGTCTTTACCCGGAGTTCTCCCCATGGGTCTCAAAACAGATGCTCAAAGTGTCCCCGACGGCAAACGCTTCGTTCTATATGATCTACGTCTTGCTCATGCTGTTTCTGTTTACCTGCGTGATGGTCAGTCGCCGGTTTGACTACTGGGAAGTTCGTGGCAACGAGCTGTTGCATCATCACGGTGTTCTGAGCGACCTCGAGCGTTTCTCGGCCCCAAACCTGCGTATCGATAAGGAAATCAACGACATATTCGAATATATACTGCTTCGATCCGGGCGATTGATTCTCCATCCCAGTCAGGAACGTCGAGCAATCGTGCTGGAAAACGTCTTCTTCATCAACCAAAAAGAAGAACGCATTACCAAAATGCTGGGGGCCCTGCAGGTTCGTATTCGAACGGACCACACGTAGGCAGTCAGCCTGCACTTCCCGGTCCAGCCTGCGCGAAGGTCGGAAGTCTTTTTCGCGAGGGTTTCGAACTGTGTCAACGATCCTCTGTTCGGAAACGACTCTCGACCACTGGATTGCTCGACGACGACATTCCGTTCACAATGCCCGCAACCACAGGGGCTAAAGTCCGTTTGCGGGAGAACGAATATGTTACGTCTTGCTGGTAGTTCGAGTATCGTTTGCAGCACGTTCTTTGTGGTGCTGCTGGCCGCCGCACCCCGGTCCACTGCAGACGATCTGACGCTGGTGCATGGCGTCGAACGCCAGCCTTTGATAGCTGCGACGCAGCGTCTGATGGAAGCTCTGCAGTACTCCGGAACACCACTCGCTCCGACCGTCGTGACAGAGCTGAAGAATGCATTCCAGGAAAAAAACGACCGCACTGCAATAAAACGTATCCAGGAACTTCTGGATCCGCTGTGTCTGACTGAAATCAACATCAACGCAGAGAGCCGCGTAAAGGTCAAAGCGGGACCTGTTGCGAAGCGACTGATGCAGCAGGGCTGGCGCACGTTTCTTGTCAAGGTGCACAACGAAGCAGGCATCAATCCGGAACTCAAGGTTGAAAGTCCCAACGCAGCCCCGGTCAACCAAAAAGGAAAAGGCGCCCGGCAACAGCCTCGAACAGATGAAAAACTGGTAAACCCATCCGATGTGCCGAATCGCTGGCTGGATGTATCACTGCTGAATCGCGAACCAATGACAAACACCCTGTCAGGCCTGCTGCTGGAATACCGCCCACTTTTGCTGTTCAGTCGTGACGTCGGCAAACGTGAGGCATCACTGGCGTTCAACATCGGCCAGGGCACGCAGGACATTGGCTTTCGTAACGCCGTTCCGATTCTTTTCGATTGTGAACCAGCCGTGAAGGTGGTGCTGAATGTGAAGGATATCGACGGCGAACCGACAACTGCAGCATTCGTCATCAAAGATCGCCTGGGACGAATCTATCCCAGTCCGGCACGACGTCTGGCTCCCGATTTTTTCTTTCACCACCAGGTTTACCGTCACGACGGAGAGTCTGTTGAACTGCCTCCTGGCGACTATGAGATTACTGTCACTCGTGGTCCGGAATACCTGCCCGTCGAAATGCACGTCAGGGTGCCGGACTTGAAACAACACTCGCTGGATATTCAGCTGCAGCGGTGGATTCATGTGGCACAGCGCAACTGGTATTCAGGAGATCATCACGTACACGCAGCCGGCTGTGCCCACTATGACAGCCCGACGGAAGGCGTTGGGCCCGAAGACATGATGCGTCATATCCTTGGCGAAGACCTGAATGTCGGGTGTGTGCTGAGCTGGGGACCATGCTGGTACACTCAAAAACAATTTTTCGAAGCTGAAATATCGCAACTTTCCCGGCCGGGAAATCTGATGCGATACGACGTCGAAGTCAGTGGTTTTCCCTCATCCCACGCCGGTCATTTGTGTCTGCTGAAACTCAGCGAAGACGATTATCCCGGAACGACTCACCTTGAGCAATGGCCCAGCTGGACACTACCCGTTCTAAAATGGGGGCAAGACCAGGGCGGCGTCGTCGGATACAGTCACAGCGGCTGGGGGCTGGCTCTGCCGGACGTCATGCCCGACGGCACCCGACAATTCGTAAAACGGCCGTGGGGCGGCGCACCGGACAACTGGCCAGGCAAAGCCGCCAGTACGCTGCCCGACTACGCGATGCCTCTGTTCGACGGCATCGGAGCCAACGAGTTTGTCGTCACTGCACCTCACGGTGTCTGTGATTTCATATCCGCAGTCGACACCCCCGCCATCTGGGAACTTAACGTCTGGTACCACACACTTAACTGCGGCATGACAGCGCGCATCAGTGGCGAGACCGATTTTCCGTGCATCTATGGCGACCGCGTGGGACTCGGCAGAATCTACGTGCAACTGGATGACGATCAGGAGTTGACGTACGAAACGTGGGTCGATGGACTGAAAGACGGTCGTAGTTACTGCGGCGACGGCCTAAGTCACATTCTGGACTTCGCTGTCGACGGCGTCGGAGTGGGCAGCAGATCTGAGTCCGGAATCAGTCGGCTGAATCTGAAAAAATCATCAACCGTCAACGTTACCTTTGACGCAACAGCACTGCTGGATGCACAGCAGTCCGACGCGACTCGCCAGATTCGCAGCCGGCGGCTGGACGAAAAACCGTATTGGCACATCGAACGCTGTCGCATTGATGACACACGTAACGTCCCTGTAGAAGTCATCGTAAATGGCGAGGTTGTGGCCACGAAGACCATGCTGGCAGACGGCAGCAACAAGTCATTCGAAATCCCGGTAAAAATTGACAAGTCGTCATGGGTAGCCGTGCGAATTCTGCCTTCGGTCCACACCAATCCTGTGTTCGTTCATGTTAACGATCAACCCATTCGGGCAAGCAGGCAAAGTGCAGCCTGGTGTGTAAAAGCTGTACAGACGTGCTGGAATTCAAAGAAGGGTCGGATTCGCCAAGAGGAACGCCAGGCCGCCAAGGCAGCCTACGACAAAGCGGAAGCGATTTATCATGTGATCGCCGAGGAAGCCGACTGAACATGATCCCCCGGTCGAAACTCGCAACAACGGCCAGAATACCGCTGCGGAGCCGAATTCGTTCTGCAGTGGGAGGCGTTTTTCGTCGCCCGTTGATTCGTGCGAAAGATACGTTTCTTCACACCGCGCGTACCGCCTGCCGCGAAACACAGCAGCAAACGCTGCGGCGATTGCTGAGTCTGAATGCAGACAGCCGCTTTTCTCGTGAACATTCAATCACTCCTGAATTGAGCGTAAATGAGTTCCGACGACGGCTTGTCGTCTCTGACTACGAAGTCTTCCGTCCCTGGATTAAACAGATGCAGCGTGGTGAGCACGACGCACTGCTGGGAAACAACAACAAGCTGCTGATGTTTGCCACAACCAGCGGCACCACCGCCAAAGCGAAGCTGATTCCGATTACCGATCACTTTGTCAGGGACTATCGTCGCAGCTGGCAACACTGGGGAATTGCAACTCACCAGGCCCACCCACGCATGAAACTGCTGCGCATGGTACAAATCATCAGCAGCCACAATCGCAGCGTTACGGCTGACGGCACTTCCTGCGGCAACATCAGTGGCCTTGTGACGTCGATGCAGAAGTCGATCATTCGGAAACTGTACACCGTCCCCGCACAGACAGCTCAGATTGATGATGCCGACGCAAAAAAGTATGTCACGGCCCGGTTTGCACTGGCCGATCCCTGCGTTGGTATGTTCGTGACAGCGAATCCCGGCACGCTGCTGCAGTTGATGGAATTTTCAAACGCAAACGACACACGACTGATCAGAGATATCCACGACGGCACGCTGACAGATGCCGGCCTTTCTGAAGTCGAAGCGAAGTCATTGCGTCCCTTCCTGAAGGCCAGCCCGGCGCGAGCGGCTGTACTGGAATCCATTGCGTCCGAATGCAGTATGTTTTCACCGTCACGCTGCTGGCCGGAGCTGCAGTGTCTGGCGGTCTGGACGGGAGGCAGCGCCGCAGCCTACGGGCCCCAACTGCAGCGAACATTCGGTAACATCGCACTGCGCGATCATGGCCTGCACGCCAGTGAAGGCCGCATGACAATTCCGTTCGCAGACAACACCCCGGCCGGTGTCCTGGACATCGAATCGCATTTTTTTGAATTCGTCCCGGTCGATGAGGTGCAGTCCGCGAATCCGGTTGTGCTGGACGCTCATGAACTGGAACGCGACGCCGAGTATTTCATTCTTCTGACAACCTCGTCCGGACTCTACCGGTACAACATCTTTGACGTGGTCCGCTGCACGGGATTCTTCGGTGCGACTCCAAAGCTGGAATTTCGTCATAAAGGGCAGCATCTGTCGAGCATCGCCGGCGAGAAGATTTCGGAATCACAGGTAGTGGAGTCAGTAGGAGTAGCCTGCCGGGAGGCGAAAGTGTCCCTGTCGCAATTCACATTGACACCGTCATGGGGACAGCCACCGGGATATAAGCTGTACGTCAATTCGGCACATCTGCGAGCTGCCGAAAGCCGCGATCGAAACAGACTGGCATGTGCTGTCGATGCTGCTCTCTGTCAGCAGAACTGCGAATACAGCGAGAAGCGAGCAACGAAACGCCTGGCCATGATCGAATGTGAAGTCGTCGCACCGGAAACGTGGAGCAGATTCGCCAGAAATCGGCTCCGAATGTCCGGCGGAAGTGTGGAGCAATACAAACATCCCTGCCTGCTGCCGGACCCACGTTTCGAAGAACTGTTCGTGACTTCTGCCAAAGCGACGGTCGATGCATCCTGACACTTCGGCCATTTGCCCTGAACGCAGGGCTCAGGACATCAACCTCTCGATCCACGCGTTTGTCTTGGGGTTCGTCGTGTACGGATCACTGAGCCGTTTACCGTAGTCACTGAGTTCCCGGGCAAGGTGCTGTACAACTTCCCTGTGTTCCGGAGAGTCTATAAAGTTGACCAGTTCATCCGGATCCGTCTGCAGATCCAGAAGCCATGGATCATCATCGGACGACAGGATAAGCTTGAAACGCGGCGTGAGAGCCGAAACCCAGCCGAATGTACTTCCGGGTTTTCCAGTGCTTCGCATGAATGTAACGTCGGTCCAGTCGTCAGGCCCCGTGCCGGTCTGCAGAAGACTTGACGCATCTCGTCCCTGTACATGGTCTGCTGTATCAACACCCATCAGTGACAGCATCGAGGGCAGAAAATCGACAGTATTAAGAACCTCGTCGATGCGGGCCCCCGCCGGAATGGATTTCGGATAGCGAACCACAAAGGGCACCTTTGCCGAAGCTTCCAGTGGAATCCCTTTATTCTGCCGACCGTGCTCACCACGCATGTCGCCATGATCGGCAGTGAACACAAGAATTGTGTTGTCCAGCAGATCCCGTTCACGCAGTTCCGCAATGATTCGTCCCACGTTATCGTCAACGCACTTCACCATTCCGTGGTAGCTGGCCATCCTGTAGTTGCAGTTCTTTGTCGGCGCCGCCCAGCCGGGCACGCCTTCGGTCGACTTACCGAATGTCCGAGGTGCTTCAACGACCGAATCGTCGTACATCGTATCGTAAGGAGCGCGAACCGTATCCGGGCCATGCGGATCCGGGATACTGAGCATGTAGCAGAACGGCTCGTCTTCGTGTTCGTCAATGAATTCGATGGCACGATCAGTCAACCAGTCTGTGGTGAAGCTTTCTGCATCGGCCCCCTGAACGCTGTAGCTGGGCTGTCCCTTACGATCCCTGGATTTCACGCGAGGACCGTTCCGGGTAAGTTCCAGCTGCTTCCAGTGGCCTCGGTTGAACATATACCGATTGTCCTGAAAACCGAAATTTCGATCGGGCTCCCATTGTGGCTTGCCGTTGCCATCCAGATGCCACTTGCCGGCATAGCCTGTTGAGTATCCATGTTCACCCAGCATGTGCGCAAAGCTGACAACGTCATCGCTCAAACGAACATTGTTTGTTGTAACCGGCGTGTGGTGTGGATACATGCCGGAAATAAAACTCGACCGGGACGGCGAACACACAGGAGTGGCTGCGTAAAACTTGGTACACAGCGTTCCTTCCTGTGCAAGAGAGTCAATGTGCGGCGTTTCGACGTAGGCCTTTGGACCCCACATAAAAGCCTGCTCCGGAGGCAGCGTGTCGCGATAACAACCCAAAGTGCGAAAGTTCAGTTCATCGCAATGGATGATCAGAAGATTCGGTTTCCGCGCGGGCGCATCCTCGGCGTCAGCCATTGCCGGTGCAAGAGCCGCTCCAGCTGCAGCTCCGGTTGTGGTCTGAATAAACTCACGTCGGCGCATCGTTGGTATTCCCTGTTCCTGACTTCTAAAAAGTCCGTCGCACAAACACACGTTACTCCCGGAACCATTCTTACAGTACTCAAGGGATCAGACCAGCAATATCTGTAGTTTCAGCAGGACCGGCCCGCGAACCGTGCTCCGTGCATCAGGCAGTCCCACAATTCGACTTCACTGGTCGAAAACATCGCTTGTTTGGCATTGAGTTGTATGGGGGTTCCATGACTCACTGCGGGATGCACTAAGAGGCCGAATTTTATTTGTATAAATGTTGACTGAATCACATGCGAATCCGATCAATGATCTATCGCACGGTGCCCGAAAGACTGATTCTGCTGATGGTCTGTACACTTGCAGCGATAGATCGTACTCTTCTGTCAACAACGACCGTCGAGACGTTTTTGAAGTTCCCAGACCGTGTCGAACAACATCAGGCTAAGTGAAACAGATCGTGACCTGCCGAAGCACGTCAAGAACGGCTTCATGCGATATCGCGACTTCAAACCGCTGACTCAGGGCGGCGAAGCGCTCTTGCAGACATGTTTTGACGAAAATCTCGGCCGAACGGTTGTGATGAAGACGCTGCTGCCGCAGCTGCAGAATCTGGAAGTCTACAGAAAACGATTTCTGCGAGAAGCACGAGTAACGGCACAAATCCCTCATCCCGCAACAGTTCCGGTGTACGAGATCAGTCGCGACCGTGAAGGCAATGCCTACTTCACGATGAAGAGACTGGGCGGCCGTGATCTTTGTGACATTCTGGACCGGATCGCGGAAGGCGACAGCGCGACGGTCGCCGCATTTCCACTTGAGAATCTGTTGAATGTGCTGGTCCATATTGGTCAGTGCCTGTCATATGCGCACAATCTTGGCGTGGTCCACCGCGATCTGAAACCCGCCAACATTATGATCGGCGACTATGGCGAAGTGACCCTGCTGGACTGGGGGCTGGCAAAGGTCTGGAACATGGAAGACAACGAAGAAATTGAACAACTGCTCCGCAGTGGCCAGCAACATATGTCCGGCCGACTGACGGGGCGGGGCGACGTTCAGGGAACACCGTTCTACATGTCTCCCGAACAGGCTCGTGAGACCAGCGATGTCGACGGTCGCACTGATATCTACAATATGGGAATCATCCTGTATGAGATCCTGACCAATCAGAGCTTCATGTCCGGACGAAACTTCAAGGAAATCAAACGAAAGATTCTGGACGGCCCGGTCCGCACGCCGGCCGATACACTGCCACGTAACGCTGTCCCGGCGGAGCTGAATGCGATCTGTCGCAAAGCCTTACTGAAGGCCCCCCAGGATCGTTACAGTTCGATGGGGCAGATGACGGACGATCTTCGCGCGTTTCTGCTGGGCAAGCCCGTGTCTGTTTACAGAATGCCGGCCCTTTTTCGACTGCTGCGTTCCAGCAGTCGAAAAAGTTTCAATGTCAGTTCTGCGTTCTGGCTGCTGTTTGGTGTAATAGTTTGTATCTTCACACAGCTGGTGTGGCTGGCGTGGTCACGTTAACCTGCGTTCGCCATTCGTTGCCGGGGCCCGAAAGACTATTATGAAACGTTTTCTTTTACTGGTCGTATCAGTCTGTGTCCTGATTGGAATATGCGCACCACCGTGCCCGTCCGTTGCTGCCGCTGAAAGTCGAAATGCCGTTCTGGAACGTGTCGGTGACGACATTCGCTATCTGGCATCGGATGAACTGGAAGGCCGAGGGATCCAGACGACGGGTATCCATCTCGCAGCCGATCGCATCATCACAGACTACAAACAGGCGAGACTCAAGCCCGGAATGCCCGACGGCAGCTATAAGCAGTCGTTCGAAGTTCAACTGCGGAACACCGTATCCAATGACACGTCTGTCGTTCTAAAGAGCCCGGCCGGCACGACGCTGCGTCTGAAAGTGAAAGAACAATTTCAGCCGTTGAGACGCGGAAAGAATGGCTCGGCGGCTGGAGCGTTGGTTTTCGTCGGATACGGGATTACGTCGACGGAAGACGATTTTGACGAATACAAAGATGTCGATGTGGCCGGCAAGGTGCTGGTTATGATTCGGCGTGAGCCGCATCAGGACAGGGCTGACGGGGCCTTTCAGGGTACAACAACCACTGAACATTCGTACATCAACCGGAAGTTGGAACTGGCCAAAGAGCACAACGCTGCAGGTGTCATTTTCGTAAACGACCCCCATACCGTTCGCGACAATAGCCAGGACGAATTAAGTGATCCGACTGGATTCGGAACCGAGGACTCCGGGATCGGTTTTGTGCACGTTCGCCAGACTGTCATTGACCAGCTGCTGCAGAAAACTCCTATAACAGCAACACATGATGGCGTAGAAACAAAACTAACGACATTGCGCGAAGTGGCCGAGTTCATCGACACGACATTGAATCCTGTATCGCAGTCACTTCCGGGGTGGCACGCTGAAATCGCGACAAAGTTCGATTCGCGATCCGTCATCGCGCACAATCTGATCGGTATTCTTGAAGGGGAAGGCGATCTGGCTGACGAAACCATTGTGGTCGGTGCTCACTACGACCATCTGGGCTATGGCGGGTATGGTTCACGAGCCAAGAACCGAAAAGGTGAGATTCATAACGGTGCTGACGACAACGCAACAGGAACAGCAGCCGTTCTGGAGATCGTGCGACGAATGAGCGGCGGCCCGGCACCGCGCCGCCGCATTGTGTTTATCTGCTTTTCCGGCGAAGAACGCGGACTGCTTGGGAGCAAGCATTATGTGGACAGCCCGATTGTTCCGCTTAAGCATACTGTTGCCATGCTGAATTACGACATGATTGGCACGCTGCGAAACAATCGGGTCGAAGTCAACGGAGTCGGCACGGCAACTGAGTTTCGTTCGGTCGTTGAGGCAGCGAACGAGTCGTCTCCGCTGGATGTGACCATTGTGGAACACCCGTTTGCCGGCAGCGACCACCTGCCTTTTTTTCAGCGGCAGATTCCCGTCATGTTCTGTTTCACGGGAGTAACATCGAGGTACCATACACCTGATGACGACTTTGAAACCATCAATGTGGACGGAGTGGTTTCTGTCATCGACTATACAGAGCAGCTGCTGCGGGGCATCGATTCATTGCGAACAGCTCCCGAATTCAAGAATGTATCCCGCAGAGCTCGCACGCGGCGAATACCATTCCTGGGCATTGCTCCGAATCTTGACGGCGACGAAGACAATAGCGGCGTTGCTGTTCGTTCCGTTCGGCCGGACAGCCCGGCGGCCGCGGCAGGATTGCAGGTCGGCGACGTGATCGTGAAGATTCAAGAAACAGATATCAAGCAATATACTGACCTGATTCAGTTCCTCCAGGCCAGTCAAGCTGGACAGCAGCTTCGTCTTTCGATCGCTCGAGGTGACGAAGAACTTGAACTGCAGGCAACTCTGGGTCAGCCAAGGTAGATGCGAGCAGTCACACTCATTGACGGCGAACTGCAGTACGATGCAGGCTACGCGCCCTGCGAAGCGCCCGATGGCCTGGTGGAAGTTAAAGTTCTGAAAGCCGGCATCTGCGAAACCGACCTGCAGTTGAAACAGGGGTATATGGGCTTCAGCGGCGTATTGGGGCATGAATTCGTCGGAGTCGCTCAGTCCGGACGATTTGCCGAGCAACGCGTGGTTGGCGAAATCAACTGCGTCTGTGGTCGTTGCGACTTCTGCAGACGCGACGTGCCCACACATTGTGAGCACCGAACGGTGATCGGCATTCTGAGTCACGACGGTGCCTTCGCCGATTCGCTGTTCGTGCCGGAACAGAATCTGCACGTTGTCCCGGACCACCTTTCAACGGAACACGCTGTTTTCACCGAACCAGTAGCTGCAGCGTGTCGCATTCTGGAACAGACGCACCTTAACAGCAATCACAGTGTTGTAGTTCTGGGCGACGGACGATTGGGAAATCTTTGTGCTCAGGTCATCGCAACCACCCAGGCTGATGTGCTGGTCGTCGGCAAGCACAGCTGGAAGTTGCAGCAACTGCAAGAACTCGGCATTCAGACGATGCTGTTATCCGAATTTCAGCCTCGCTCAAAAGCGGACTTCGTCGTTGACTGTACCGGTTCGCCCACCGGATTCCCGTTGTCGCTGCAGACCGTGAAACCGTGCGGAACCGTGATTCTGAAAACCACCGTTGCCGCAGAGCAGTCTCTGCATCTTGCGCCAGTCGTCATTAATGAAGTGCAGGTGATCGGTTCCCGCTGTGGGCCGTTTGCGCCTGCACTGCAAATGATTGCAGACAAAATCGTCCAGGTCGAGTCTCTCATTACGGCAGAATACCCTCTGGATCAGGCAATTCAGGCGTTTCGACATGCAGAGCAGGCCGATACACTGAAGGTTCTGCTGCATGTATCTGACAGCGTATGAGCTCAGCAAACGGAGAGAAGTCATGCCCGGATTCACAGTGTCAGTGCCGCGAGCCTGGTCTGTCTGCCTGACGTTGACGGTGTCGTTTGCGGTCACCGTCCCGACGGCAGCAGCTGCGCCACAGAACAGACAACTGTCTGACGTGGAGCTTCGCGACAGGATTCTGCGTTCTCTGCGTGATGGCGGGGACTTTCTGAAGCGTCGTCAGCACGACAACGGATCATGGACTGCTACGGGCGACGAGTCACCGTACAAATACGGACTCACATCACTCGCTGTTCTGGCACTCATCAATAGTGACGTTCCGGTCGACTCTGTCCCGATCCAGAAGGGACTGGCCTTTCTGCGATCTGCTCCGCCGAACCAGCCGAAATTTGTATATGAGGCATCCCTGATGGTGATGGCCTTCTGTGCGGCGGACGACGAATTGGATAAGGACTTCGCGCGCGTTGACCGCCTGACCCGGCTGCTCGTGAGGACTCAATGCGCACGAGGCCCCAACAGCGGACTGTGGGGATATCATCTGGTCGAACGAGGTGGTTCTCCGGGCGGAAATGGCGAAGACCACAGCAACGGGCAGTTTGCCGTGCTGGCACTCAGAGACGCCGCCTACGCAGGCATTGAGATTGACCGGGCCGTGTGGGAACGAACTCATGAACACTGGCTCAGGACTCAGCGCAGTGACGGCGGGTGGGGTTACAAGCCCAACGACCCGGCCAAAGGGAGCATGACCACAGCAGGACTGTCAACGCTGGCCGTCACGGCGCGCATGCTGCAGGACGACAGTGACGTGGACAGAGACGGTCGTCCGGACTGCTGCATGCCACAACCGGTACCCGATGCCTTCGAAAAAGGACGTAAGTGGCTCGCCAGACACTTCTCCGTCAATACGAATCCGCCCGGCCAGAACTGGCACTATTATTACCTGTACGGCCTTGAACGCGCCGGGCGACTGGGCAACGTCCGTTTCTTCGGACAGCACGACTGGTATCGCCAGGGGGCTCGCTATCTCGTCGCCGCACAGAACGGCGACGGTGGCTGGAACGAACGAAGTGGGTCCACGCCGGTTCTGTCGTCATCGTTCGCACTGCTGTTTCTGGCGAAGGGACTTTCTCGCGTTGTGGTCAACAAGCTCGACTACAACTCAGTCGGTCACGAAGAAGAAACCAACGGCGAGTGGAACCGGCACCCCTTCGATATGACAAATCTGATTGAAAAAATCGATGGATTGAAAGGCTGGCCGCCGAGACTGATCAGCCAGGTGCTTTCGCTGGGGCGTCTGAATGGTGACACAGCGGTCAATGACATGAATCAGGCCCCGGTGCTGTACATCAGCGGCAAAGAGGCACCGACGCTCACGGACGACCACGTCGCGTGGCTGCGAGAATATGTCGATGAAGGAGGCTTCATCTTCGCAGTGGCCAACTGCACTGACGGCACTTTTGATGATGGTTTTCGTGACCTCGTGGAACGTATGTTCCCGGACGGCGAAGCGTCGCTGCAGCGACTGCAGGCGGATCACCCGGTGTACCGCAGCGAATACGCATTGACGAATACGGAATCCATCGAATTGTACGGTGTCGACTTCGGCTGCCGAACCGCCATTATTTATTCACCCGAAGATCTTGGATGTCTGTGGCAGAAGTGGATGCGGCACGACCCGCCTGCCAGATCACAGGGACTGATTCAGCGAATCCTTCGAGCGAACCGAATAGGCGTGAACGTTCTGGCCTATGCGACAGGCAGGGAACCACCGGTCAAACTCAACAGCAGCGATGACCAGCACAAAACTCCGCGGTCGCGAATTCGACGCGGGCTCATCGAAATTGCGCAATTGCGGCACAAAGGCGGCTGGGACACAGCTCCCAAAGCCCTCGAAAACCTGTTACAGGGACTCAACGAGACCATCGGCATCGGCGTTGCCCCGAAACGAAAAACAATTCCAATTACACTGAGTGAACTGCGTCGTTTTCCGCTCGCTTACATGCACGGTCGTTATCGATTTCAGCTGTCGCAGCAGGAACGCGGTGCACTCCGCGATTATCTGAGTCGGGGACCGGTGCTGTTCGCAGATGCCTGCTGTGGCTCAACCAGATTTGATCGCAGCTTTCGCGACTTGATGGGCCAGATGTTTCCGGACCATCCGCTGCAGGCCATTCCGGCAGACCACGAACTTTTCTCGGAAGTCACAGGCCATCGTATCGACACAGTGCAACTGCGGAAAATGGTAGCCGGAACAGCAAATGCCGCCATGAAGTCCAGAACTGAAACCGGTCCGCCGTTGCTGGAGGGTATCGAAATTGATGGCCGTTATGCGGTAGTCTACAGTCGCTACGACATTAGCTGTGCTCTTGAGAACCAGGCATCGCTCGCATGTGACGGCTATGTTGAAGAAGATGCGATGAAACTGGCGATGAATATTGTCCTGTATGCCATGCTGCAGGATATCGGTGGGACCAGGATCGACAACACAGTAAACTGAGCAGTCACGAATCGCTTACGGTAGTTGCAAGATTCTCACGTGTATTCATTTCAAACGACGATTCAGGAGACGTCCCTCACATTCGAAACGCACCCGGATCTTTTCTCACCACGCAGAGCAGACGCCGGCACACTGGCCATGCTGAAGACCACAGAACTCAACCCCGGTGACAAGGTCCTGGATCTCGGTTGTGGCTATGGGCTGGTTGGTATCTACGCCGCGAAGATACTTGAAGAGACTGACGTCTGGATGCTGGACAGTAATTTAACCGCAGTCCGGTATGCACAGCGAAATGCCGTTCTGAACAACGTCCCCGACGTATCGATTTCACTCAGCGATGGTTTTCGCAACTTCCGCGAAACCGGATTCACACGAATCCTGTCTAACCCTCCGTACCACACAGACTTCGCAGTTGCTAAACACTTCATTCAAAAAGGCTTCAATCGTCTGACGATTGGTGGTGAATTCTGGTTCGTCACGAAACGGGACAAATGGTACCGCAACAAACTGCGAGCGATTTTTGGCTTTGTCGACTGCCGAATAGTCGATTCGTACTTCGTTTTAAAAGCGGTAAAGAAACACACCAATTTCGCTTCGAAGAAGTCGGGGCGATAACACGCCAGGACAACACGCACGTTTCTTCGGGATGCAACTGCTGACGGATCTGCACAGGCGGCAGCCGCAGGATCGCCGTCACAACAATAAGTATGCAGACTTCTGTTCGTAGTCGTCGGAACGTGTCACGTAACATGTACCGGCACCAGTGACGCAGGCACAAAACCCGGAACAGCGACGTGCCATTTCACGACCGCCCATCTATGCCCCTGCGTCAGTCGGAGCGTCCTGCACAAAGACCTGTCGTGGGTCACTTCGTTCCGACAGCGGAAAAACTCGACGCCATCGTTCTGCTGCCGCATCAACTTCTCCTTGCGAAGCTCCCTGACGCATCAGGATCTCCACGTAGTGGTAGTATAGATTCTCGTCCGTCCTGGAATTAAGTGCCAGCGCGGTTTCGAAACATTCACGAACCGCGTTCAGGTCTGCGTTCCTGAACTGTCGGCAAACCGAGTGTTGCTCCATTGAAAGCAGGTCATCGTGGCAGAGCTTCATCTGAAACCCACGAATAAACAGCACCTCGGATCGTTCCGGATACAGTTCGAACAGGACACCAGGCAGATCATATTCCAGAAACAAGTCCGGTGCACCCGGCCCCACGGGCAGGTCGACAGCTCTTAGCAGGAACTCAGACGTCTTTCCATACTGCCACGCCTCAAAGGCACCAATGACACCGGCCACCATGTAGATTCCAAACAGAAAGCGATAGCGGTTCAGTCGGCCGGTATACATCCAACTGCAAAAACGGCGCACCGGCACGCCAAACAACAGCAACAGCAGCAACCAGCTGTCCCAGCCGGACGCGTAGCCGTACAAACTGACGGCAACGCACAGACCGAACAGTATGCGGCCTCCGGTACGTGGAGGTAATTCAGAGGTCCGTGTCATCCCAGACCTTTCTGAATTCTGCGGTCACTGACTTTCCAGATGAACGAATCGAAATAGTAATGCGTCAGCCCAAACGTTTCGAGCAGCGCCTGTGTCACGACCGCGTATCCTTCGTCAGGCGTCATGCTGGGAAGATTGAGCGATGGGATCGCTTCGTACAGATTCGGAAAATCCCCCCATCCGAAAATCAAACCACCAACCGGGCCTCCACTAAGCAGGTGCAGTACCACCGAATAGAACAGGCCCATTAAAACAAACGCGGCCACATTGCCGGGCCTCACCAGCGCAGCCGCGAAACGACTCTTCGACTCACCTTTCATCGTCTGGCGACGCAGATACCAATAGACCATCACGGAATACTGCGTGCCATGCAGGATGCGGTGTGCAACACCGAAGACCAGTACATTCGCAGCCTGCCACGCGCAAAAGTACCACATGAAATAGCTGCAGGCAATAAACAGATATTTGACAGGGTTGATGCGGTACCCCTTCGCCAACGACCATAAAACGTGCCCCAGATAGATGACCGCATAAACTCCGGTCACGGTCCAGCTGACAGCGCCGATCAGCCTCACTGCCTCAGGACTGATAGCCAGCCGGAATCGATAAAGCTCACGAACCAGCACCGGCATGAACAGTGGAGACGTCAGCAGCATGTTGCAAAACAGGACCCAGCCCAGGACCAGATCGAACCGCCCCGTTGATGGTGCACCGGTCTCACCCTTAAAATCGTAGATACGCGCAAAGCCATGCTGCTGCATGATGCTGTGTTGATGGTCCCACAGAATCACCAGCATGGCGGTCGTAATGGGCGCCCATTTCAATCCGGCAATACAAGCCAGAAAAATCAACAATGGTCCGACATAAAGCCGATCATTCCAGAGCTGTCGTTCCTCCGGAATTCCGTAGGTGCGCAGCCACCCGGCGAAGTGGTGGGGCACGGTGACCCACAATCCAATCGTCACAAGTGCGACCCCATTGAGCCACTGCTGGCATGCCAGCGCGATACCCGCTGCCAGGAACGGCAAAGCCAGAAACCAGAACAGGTCCTGGCGTCGCGTCAGAATGTAGCCAGTTTGAAACACCCGTCACTTTCATCCACAGACCGATGAGAATGCTGCCAGAATCGCCGCACGTAAATGTCCGAACGTACATGCTACCCCACCCGATTCACCACCGAAAGGCAGACTACTGACCCGATTCCCGTCTGAAAACTCTCTGCGGCCATGCGTGCATCCTCAACGGAATCCTCGCCATCATTCAGCAATATGTGCAAAGCGACGTGGGCCGCTAGTTTCCATATGGCCGAATATCGTGCCCCTCAACCAGTATCATAGTGGCATCCGTCAGCAGCGACGTGAATGATTGCTGAGTTCCCGACGGCCACGTAACGCGCAGGGACGATACGCTGTCAACGGAGCCCAGGCCAGATTGAAGCAGGCGTTCATTAGACGCCATGTAACCATCACCTGCCGCCAGTTTTTTCGTCCACTCTCGATCTCTTGTCTTCAGTTCCACGACCGTGCCAACGGCGTCACGGGCAGACAACGTGGCCCGCAACAACAGACTGAAATAGTGACCATACTTTTCCGATACGTTGGTGACCAGCGAAGCCTGAGATAACATATTGGACACAGCAAAATCCATTCGCCCATCGCGATCCCAGTCAATGCGTGCCAGCCCGCGACCGAGGAATTCGCGCCCGAAGTAGTCACCAGCAGCAGCTGCGGTGAGTTCCCGAAACCGAGTATCCCCGGTGTTTTCAAAGATCTGGGGACGTTGATGGTAATCTCCGCCATAAATACGATTGTCCGCGACATGTCCGTTAACGACAACAATGTCCAGATCACCATCTAAATCCGGATCAAGAAACTGTGTTCCCCAACTCACGTACGGCATCGCGGGCGCATCCAGCCGCGCGGCGTGCGTGGCGTCGACAAAGTGTCCTGGTGATGTCTGTAAATAGAGCGTGTTCGGTTCGAGCCGGAAATTGGTTACAAAGAAATCGATTCGCCCGTCACCGTCGACATCGTCTGCTGCAATACCCATACAGGCCTGGGCCAGTCCGTTGCGATCAAATGCCAGTCCTGAGGGAAAGCCTGCCTCAGTCAATGAAATATTGAACGTGGTTTCTGCTGCAGGGGAATTCTGAAGTAAAAAGTTTGGTACCGCGTCGTTCGCGATGGACAAATCGGGACGGCCGCGAGTCCGCAGAGCAGCCGCAACAAAGCCCAGGCCTTTCGGCTGCCTGGTCGGCGTCATATCAGGAACATGAGCAAACGTGCCATCCCCACGGCTGATGAGCAGACGATCAGGCACTCCGGAGAACGACCGTGGATTGCAGCCGATGTCGTCACAGATACGTTTGCAGACATCCTCGCCACTGATGAAATTAACGTCGAATAAATCCGGATTCCCGTCGGCATTCAAATCGACGACCGCACAGCTCGAGGTCCAGTCCTGAGGTGTAAGAGTGCTCGAACGATCTGTAAATGTACAGTCTCCGTTGTTGTGAAACAGACGGTTGCACCCCAGATTTGCCACATAGAGATCAGGAAAACCGTCGTTGTCACTATCGCCCGCCGCACATCCCTGTGAAAACTCGCGTTCGTCAATGTCACATCGCGCCGTCACGTCGCGAAATTCAAGTCCCCGCAAATTACGATATAATCGATCAGTAAGTTCGAGGGAAAGTGAACATGCCGTTGCACCGTGTTTCCATTCCACTCCCTGTGGAAAATAAAGATCCGGCCAACTGTCCATATCAAAGTCAACGACGGCAACCCCACCACCGTTCTGCTCAAACATCCGCACACCCTTGGTCGATTTATCCGGACCGTTGTTGTATTCGAACTCAATGCCGCCACTGGTACCTTCAACAAATCGAATGCCGCCGTGAGCGTCCGACGCGACATCGGCATTGCTGGCCGGTGAGCGAGTCCCCTCAGCCGGAAAGTCGGACAGCTCGAAACGCAGCGCCAGATTCATAGGGGCAAGAACAGGCGGTGTGTCAGGAGTAATTCGAGCATTGAGCCGAGTAATCAGTCCGCGCCATTCGCTGCTTCCGGTTGATCGATCGGCATAGAGAGCCCATGCCCGCGCTTCAAGAATTCGTCCCGTGTCCTGCAACAGATCCACTACATGACGTAGCACGGACGGGTCAGTTCCATCTCCCTCGACCACGTCGTTCATTGAACGAGTGAGTTCATAAAGCTGACGTGAACGAGCAGCCAGTTCGTCGCCTGACGACAGTTCCAGTTTCACCAGAACCTGCCCCAGCTGATAGACAGCACGGCGATGGTTCGGTGACTGAATCAGGGTTTCGTAAAAACATCGAGCGGCCACTCTGAGTTCGCCCCGCTGGCGAGCTCGCACGCCACGTATAAACCAGATGGTCGGATGCTCATCAGCACTCTTTGGCAGATTCGCGCGCCATGACTCGTATGACACTTCGTCGCTGTCAATCAGTGATTCTCCCAACAATGCGTGGGCCGCGGTGAAACCCGGCTGCTCAGAGACAATTTCGGCAAGCAGTTCGCGCGCAACATCCTGCTGTTGATCTCGGACAGCCTGTGCTGCCAGGCCAAGACGAACAGCAATGTCATCCGGAGCTGACTGCGCGAACTGCCGCAACATGCGCCCCTGATCCACGGGCCGATCCAGGTCGACGAGGAAAATGAGCTCCTCCAGGCTGCGGTGTGCAGAACGAACCAGAGACATGAGATATCTACTCGATTCACTGCGGCGCCCGGTCACCCCCAGCAGAAATCCCATTCGTTCGCTGGCCGGCAGATGGCCTGGGTCATGCTCAAGTACGTACCGATCGTCGGTTTCCGCATCAAATAATCGCCTTTCAGAAAAGGCGGACTCTGCAAGTTGAAGAGCCGCGGTAAATAGCATGCCGTGAACCGTCTCTCGGGACAGCTGAGTAGTATTCTTTAACTGTCGCTAACTGGCCCGCGCGGCGTGCAGCGTCGCCTGCTATGACAGTGGCTTCAGCCCACAGCGGATCGTCGCGGTCGATCGCAGTAGCCGCATCAATGGCGCCCTCATAATTCTGCGCCCGCAGCGCGCTACATGCTTGCTGCAGCAGATCGGCCGGCTGAGGACATATGCAACGACGCCAGCCGCAACAATAACCAGCGCCACAGCGAAGACGCGAACACGCCGCTTCTCACCTCCGGACTCGTTTTCAATCCTGCTCACTGACGGCCCCCTGAATTCGACGCATCCGTTTGTCACGAACCATTCTCTCGAAACGAGATATCGCACGACAGGCTTTGCTTCATCGAAATTCATTTCCAGGCAAGAATCGGTTCGAAAACAAGTGTTGATGTGTGCAACCAGCGCAGAGCACCCCGCCCTGGACCGCTCATCCAACACGGTGACACAATGGGGCCATCAGAGGGAATCCGCATGCAGCAACGCTCACGGTGCCTGATCCTGAAGATCGAACACGGGCGCCAGCCGACAAGCCGCACGCATTCTCCGGGCCCTGTTCGCCCGTCTCTGAGCTCTCTCATTCGGATACGGTCAGATGGGTTGTTGACATCGTGTACCGAGCCGGACAAAATTGACGGGACGGTAACGTTGCTGCCATGCCCGCATTTTCTGCGACAGGCAGCCATATGATTCTACGGCTGCCCGGGGCCTGCTTTCACTTTTCTGAACGACACGTTCGCATTCTTCTGCACCGATAAGCCGACACTTCGTCGACTATGGCAGGCTCTTCGTTTTGATATCAACAGAGAAAACCATCTTGCCAGCAGTATCGGAGGGAGGCTCCGCGCGACAGCGTCCCTGGATTCATGCAGTGCTGGTCGCGATTGTCGTTGCGGTTTATCTGCCCTCGGTCTCATCCGGTTTTCTTGACGATGAAACAGTGATTCTGTTTCGTGCGGCACCACCGCAAACAGCCACAGAACTGGTGCAGCGTTCCTTTTCTCCCCACTTCCCGGGACTCGCCTATTTCCGACCGCTGCCTCATGCGTCATACCTTGTTCAGTACATGCTGGACCGCAACAGTGCTGGTCCGTTTCACGCACTGAATGCTGTACTGATGGGAATCACAGCATGTGCCAGCTTTGCATTACTTTCGCTACCCGGGTTAAGAATCGCACCGTTACCGGCGGTCACTGGCGCGCTTCTGTTTGCTGTTCACCCTGCGATTTCTTCGACCGTGCATCCCATCGTTGGACGTGAAACTCTGATGGTTGCCTGTTTTACGATTGCGTCTGTCTACGCTTTTGCCAAAGGTGGAGACAAATGGTTTACGGCTTCGATGATACTGCTGGCATGTGCGCTGTTATCAAAGGAACAGGCCGTCGTCATTCCGGTTCTGTTTCTGCTGGCGGACGCGTGCGAAATATCACGAGACGCTCCAGGCAAGTCCCTGCGGAAATGGATTCAGCGCCATCGCACACCGGTAATCGTACTCGTCGCGTATCTTGGTCTTCGATGGACTCAATTCTCCGGTTCTGAATACCGATTGAACGTGCTTGAAAATCCCACTGATGTTCTGCTGTCATTTCGATTCACCATTCAAACAGTTTTCGCGCCCTACGTGGAACTGATGTATGAACCCGCCGTGAATGTATGGCATTCGGCGTGGCGATTCAGCGTCGGCTGCATGGCCGTCGGCGCGCTGATACTTGCTGTATATCGCCTTCGCCCGGTACATACTCGAGCTGCCATGTTCTGGACGGGATGGGTCCTGGTGTGTACTGCACCAACAGCCAATATCATTGAACAGCAGGCACCGTATTCAGAACGATATGTGGTACTGGCCGTTTTCGCAGCGATCGCCATGGCGGCAGGAGTTCTTTCGTCTGTTCCAACAGATCGGACTCGCCCCGTGCTCGCCATTGGCGCCGTCATCCTGCTGGTGATTTCCGGTGGCATCACATTCGGACGCAGTCAGTACTTCGCTACACAGATGGCATTCGCACAGCAGTGGGCAAAGACCAATCCACGTTTCGCGGAAACACAAATGTCACTGGGGACAGAATTCTACCTGTCCGGACAGTTTGCGAAGGCAGCAACGTGTTTTCGAGCTGGCATGAATCTCGAATCCAGTAACAGCAGCGTTTGCCGCAACTGGCTGGCCAAAATGCAGTTGGTTCAGGGTCACTTTAAAGAAGCAAGCGAACTGTTCAGGGCGAGTTCAGCAGAAAAGTTTTCCTGTCTTTTACGGGGTGTGGCTCTGCAGGGCAGTGGCGATCTGTCGGAAGCGACAGACAGTTTCGAACAGGCCCTGAGAATCGATCGCTCATTCTTTGCAGCCCACTTTCTTCTGGCTGAAAACTTAAGAAGTGCCGGCCAGACCGACCGAGCCGCGACACACGCACAAATCGCGGCCGCTGCACCGGTTCTGGACCTGAGTTTCGCATCAATTACCAGCGAACAGCTACGCAGCATCGCCGGATATCCGGAGCTGCGGATGCTTGTCCTGAAGAACGCCAATGTGAGCGACAGTGATTTCACCTGGGCACGCGACTTCAGAAAACTGGAACGCTTTTGGATTCCAGGCACGACGGTGACTGACACCGGTATTGAAAATCTTCGTGGAAGCGAAACACTTAATTCGCTCGTCATTTCAAATACTCAGGTCACTGATGCATGTGTCGAGAGCCTTATTTCCATTCCGCATCTGAGTCACCTGGACATTCGATATACAAACATCTCAGAAGCCGGTATTCGGAAGTTAAAGGAACAGTTGTCGGACTGTCAGATTTTTCACTGACGTGTCAACGGCACACATTAATTGACGTGTGAGGAGACGGAACTGGTGGCAGAGAACATTGTCCTTGCAGGATTTGTTGCAATGGTGGCGCTGGCGTCCGCCGGCGTGCGACTGTTTTTCAGGAAGTACAGACTTCATCGCCGACCGAACCTACTGACCTTAGTGACTGGCAACACACTTGTCTGCGTACTGTTGCTGGCCGTGTTCATACTGTCGGGCGAACTGTATTACCGATTTGTCTACGACACGACAGAATCATTCGGCCTGTCGAAAACGACGCAGCGATGGTTCACCAGACATTTCCGTCGCAACAGCCTCGGATTTCGTGACTCCGTCGAATATCCGAATGCGTCTGAAGTCAACAGGCCGCGGGTGACGTTTCTTGGTGACTCGTTTACGGCGGGACACGGAATCGCCAATGTTGAAGATCGATTTGTGAATATCGTCCGGGACCAATTACCGGCATACGACGTTCATTCGTTTTCGATGTGCGCATGGGACACACCACAGGAGATATCCTGTCTCAAAATGGCAGGAAACTCCGGCTATGACTTCGAAACTGTTGTTCTCGTTTACTGCCTGAATGACATCTCAGACATATCACCGGAATGGCAGCGAGTGTTACAGCGAATTATGGAATTCTCTGACCCTGGGTTTCTGGTCGAAAACAGTTATCTGCTCAACACAATGTACTACCGCTGGAAAGCGTTCAACGACCCGGACATAGGCGATTACTATCAGTTTGTCAGAAATCTCTACGAAGGACCAACGTGGAAAGCTCAGTCAGACCGCCTTGAACACATACACGACATGGTGACACAGCGCGGCGGTCGACTGCTTGTAGTCACATTCCCATTCTTGCACGCGCTTGCACCGGACTACCGGTACGAGCCGATTCACAAACAACTGGACCGTTTCTGGCAGAAAAACAACGTCCCCCATCTCGACCTTCTTCCGGCTTATCAGTCATTTGAACCGAGCGAAGTGGTGGTCAGCCAGTTCGATGCTCACCCTAACAAACGCGCACACAGTATCGCAGCCTCAGAGATTGTCAGATTTCTGGCAATGGATATTCCAGACGTGATGAATGTCGAACGCTGATGCGTTAGGGGTCTGTCAACATCCCCCGGGGCATCAGCAGCCGTCGCAGACCTTCGTGCATCCGTGGGAGCTTTCCCGCACAGCCCCGCAATACCTGAATCACTGCGACGCCCATTGACGGGCACGGGACTTAGCTGTTAAGTGCCGCTGGTTAAAGACGAACGACCGCCCGTGTTGGCACGTCACACGCAGGCACCTGATAACAGTCAGGGGAATTGATATGCCCCGGACGACTCCTTCGTTACGACTCCGCGCTGCCATGCTCAGCAACTTCATTCCACAAGGCTCCAGTGCTGCGGCAGACGTGCCGGCGGCATCTTCAAAGGTCGAACCGAGGCAGGCACACAATCATTCACGCGAACCGTCCGGTGCAGGCAATGACACATAGCCTGTCGGAATTCACGCACCGAAGTACGATAGAAATCACGACGGAGGTGGATTCGAATGTCCTGATGATCACGGACTTCCAGCTGGACGTGAAGAAAGCAGCGAAGCTGTTGCAGGTACTGAACCAACCGCCATAGAGGATCAATATCGAATTCGTGATTGTCGTCATGAGTACATCAACCGGCGAAGACCACATCGCTGACGAATTGAAGCTGCTGACTGTGAATAACATGCCGGCCATGCTGCAATTCGGTCAGCAGCTGACAGTGCCGGAAGGACTTCAGCGGGCAGGCAGCAGAACCATTACTCACAGTAATCACCATAAAAAAGCGGGAACACTTCTCAAAGCAACGCCATGATTGCCATCGAACGCGATTATGCTGAGTCTGAGCGTCGAGATGCCCCGAATTGAATTTCCGCAGCCCGGAAGTTCTGAGGCGGATGAAGCCGCCCTGCCGATTTCCTTGATGACAGTTGCCGAAACGACTCTGCCATTGAAGTCTGACCAAGGCCAGACGATTCAAGCGTCCGTTTCCAGGGACCGTAACGACGGTCGCGACGTCTTGATCACGGTTGTGGCAAGCACGGCCGAACAGCAGCCAGGCACAGCAACCGGAAGAACACCCGAACGTGATCAGGGTACAGACGCGACCTTTCGCAGATCGCCGGGAATTCGAAGCGCCGGAGCCGCGGGCAGGGTGCGCCGCATGAAGCCCCGGCGACCGTGGTGACTTCAGAGGCAGCAGCGGAGATGAGTTTGGGGGCGACAGTGGTGCATTTGGCGGACGCCGCGATGACGCTCAGAGAGACAAACGAGCCAAGCCGGAATCCAAGGGCAAGACGCCCTCGACTGAAGATCGACACTCTGAAAGGCACGCGTCCGGGGAATACTCAGCTGAAATTAAACAGTTGAAAAAACAGGAACACCGCTACTTCCATGTGCTGGATCGGGATACCAGCCGACGTGTGGACAAAGAGGAATGGGAGGACCGTCGCAGTTTGAAACCCATGTCCGAAACGGCAGGAGTCACGGTCGCTTCCATGTCGGAAGAGGAATTTGTGAAACAGTCCGTGGCCCCCGACACAGTCGGGGGCCACGGAACGCTTCTGGCGAGTGACGTGCAGCCGCAATCGAAAGGCGAACGCCGTTAACAGTCGGCCTTACCACAGCCAGACAAAGAAAGCCGGGTAAGTCGCTTCGATTGCCTCATGCTCGGTGTTTGTCTTGGGAAAACGATGCAAAGCAACTATGCTCTCGCACCGGGTGTGCATCTGCTAGATGAGAACAACTGCATGTGCAAAAACCCGCTGTGAATGCCATCGAATATATTCTATTTAATCTGTGCGGGAATCGTCAGGACATGAAGACAACGCCGCCGAAAGTCGCGACGAAACTTGCTGAATATCACCAGGAGCACCTGTTGCAGTGGTGGGACGAGCTGTCAGACGAACAACAGACGTCGCTGAAGACTCAAATCGAATCGGTCGACTTTGAAACGATTCAGCGAGTGTGGCAGGAATCAAAACAGGGCTCTGACACAGCAGACACAGGCGTGGACCGAGTGGAACAGGCAGCTGCACCAGGAGCAGTCGTGTTGCAACCTTCCTCGGACGCTGAAGAAACTCAATGGCAGCACGCGACCAAAGTCGGAGCAAAGCTGCTGACCGATAGCAAAGTCGCCGTCATTACTGTCGCTGGCGGACAGGGCAGTAGATTGGGGTTCGCACATCCAAAAGGAATGTTCCCGATTGGGCCGATCAGCAACCGCAGTCTTTTTCAGGTATTTGCAGAACAAATTTTGGCACGAAAACGACGTCACGGCGGCGAGATCCCATGGCTGATCATGACAAGTTCCGCCACTCACTCGGAGACGATGGAATTCTTTGAACAGCATAACTTCTGGGGCCTCGACCGCAACACCGTTGCCTTCTTCCAGCAGGGCAGCATGCCGGCTGTTGACGCATCCAGCGGTCGGGTTCTGATGAGTGCCCCGGATGCTCTTTGCCTGTCGCCGGACGGCCACGGAGGACTCGTTATGGCGTTAAAAACCTCCGGCCTGCTGGATCGAATGGCGTCAGAGGGAGTCGAGGATTTCTTCTATCACCAGGTCGACAACCCGACAGTAATTCTGTGCGATACGGCGCTGATCGGCCTGCACGCGCTGAACAACTCGCAACTGACAACAAGCGTTGTGAGAAAGCAGTACCCAACGGAACCGATGGGAGTTCTTGTCGATATCAACGACCATGTGGAGATTATTGAGTACAGCGAACTGAACGAAGCACAGGCCGCCGGCAAAGACGCATCCGGTCAGTGGATTTTTTGGGCGGGGAACACAGCGATTCACATGTTCTCACTTGGTTTTCTGGAACATCTGACGTCTGGTGGCGGACAACTGGAACTGCATGTCGCCAGCAAAACAGTTGAGCACATTGATTCCGCGGGAAACCTGATCAAACCGTCGGAGCCAAACGCCAACAAATTTGAGCGTTTTATTTTTGACGCACTCCCCCTGGCCTCAACGGCTCTAATCGTCGAGGGCAACCGGCAGCGCGAATTCAATCCGGTTAAGAACGCTGAAGGGAACGACTCACCTGCGACGTCGCGTGCGGCACTTAGTCGTATCGCCAGAGAATGGCTGGCGAACGCGGGGCACACGCTGGCCGAATCGGCCAAGGTTGAGATCAGTCCATTAACCGCACTGGATGCCGATGAACTTGCGAACAGCCTGGCAGCTGGCCGCATAACAGTCGACGCACTTACCAAACTGCCGGACGCTACCTGATTCCTGATGGCCGCGTGCAAGCCGACCATACGACCAGCACAGACTCGCGTGTCTGACACCACCGTTCTACAGAAAACAGTCAGACGCCGAACTTTCGCACTTTTCGCAGCGTTCGTTCTCGGGGCACTGACGCTTCAAAACCTTCAATGCGGTATTCCGGCAACACCGTGTTGATTCGCATTTCGATATTCGTCAGTTCGCCTCCCTGATCGCCACGGACGAACGTGATGGCTCGACCGTTTTCGGCCGAAGACAGACGACCGGTTCGGCCGACTCTGTGCACATAGTCGTCGCAGAATTCCGGGATGTCGTAATTGATGATGTGCGATATGCCGCTGATGTCGATGCCTCGCCCAACCACGTCGGTGGCGATCAGCAAACGAAGTTTTCCAGCTCGCAGATCTCTGATCACGCGATCACGCTTGCTCTGCGGAAGGTCGCCATGAATTGCTGCGATTCGATCCGACTTAAGTCGTCTGGAAAAGATTTCATGCAGTTTGTCCGCTCCACGTTTGGTTCGCGTGAAAACGATTGCCTGAGCCGGCTTTTCCTGAGCAATCACGCGCAGCAACGTGGAACGCTTCCGATTCTCGTCAACCGTGATGTAAAACTGTTCGATCGTATCGACGACCACATTGTCTTCAGACAGATCCACCATCTGAGGATCAGCCATATACCGACGTGCCAGCTTTTCAACAGGCTCCGGCATGGTGGCAGACAGCAGTAGTGTTTGCCGCTGCTGCGGACAATGTTTTAGAATCCGTTCGATGTCTGGACGAAAACCGATGTCCAGCATGCGGTCTGCTTCGTCCAGTACAACGATCTTCAGCCTGTCCAGCTTCAGAACTCCACGACGCAGCAGGTCGATTATTCGGCCTGGCGTGCCGATAATTGCCTGAGCACCGTTCTCGAGCTTCCTGATCTGAGTATGAATGGGTCGCCCACCCACGCCAAGGGCCAGACGCACACGTCCGCCACACAATTTCTTCGATTCTTCCATCACCTGTTCACTAAGCTCCCGCGTTGGTGCCAGCACGAGAATCTGGATGGCGGGTTCACTGAGATCGAGGCGTTCCATCGACGGCAGCATAAACGCTGCTGTCTTGCCGGTACCGGTGCGAGCCTGCCCGATGCAGTCCTGTCCGGTAAGGGCAATGGGAATCAACTCCGCCTGAATTGGGCTGGGGACTTCGTAACCTTTCGCGGCAAGGTTGGCCACTGTCTTTTCGTTCAGGCCAAAAGCTGCGAAGCTTGTCTCTGATAAGAGCTGCAAAGGAATATCCAATATTGAGGTGTGCAGAAGATCACCGGCGGACAGCACGTCTGTTCAGGCACCAGCAAATCCGGCGGAATCAGAGCCTGCACCTGAAGGCAGGATGGGGACGCATTAGCAAGCAATCCCGTAAAGAAGCTGTCGAAAGCCCCTAAAACACCGGGGCGACACATAGTTGGTCGCTTAGTCAAGTGCAGGAAGTGTACTTCGAAGAATTTGTCCCGTCAATTCCGACTTCTCTCATCCGCCCATTCAGAAACGATTATCTGACTAAGAACCCGTCTGGTTTGTCATTGGTCTCGTTGTTGGCTCAAGGGAATCACACTATTCGATAGATACCACGACAGCAGTTTCGGCCCCCAAACACTGCAGTGAAAGACGCCTCCGCCGGTTCCTGGCCACTGAAAACGGGGGCGGCGAGGATGAGTCGCCGTTATTCGAAAGGTTCGTCCGATAACACATATTTCGCAGCGTCCACTGGTCTATCAAGATACTGGACGGGGCGGAGTCCGGGAAATGGCGTTATTCTGTGCTATTTTTGAGCTAACGACGTCAGAACGGATTGATGGAAGCGAAACGTCGGCGATACAGCCTGTCGCCATCGCAGGAGCGACACTGCTTTTCTGGATGCTGGCCAGTCAGCAGATCGCTGACATCAGTCACGATTTCACCGCCGGCTTTGAAGTCGCGTCCCACTACGTGGACGCAAAGACGAACTGGGAAACCGAACCGTTCGACATTGCCTTTGTAATGATCGTCGCGCCACTCATCCCTTTACATCCGTGGTTCCTGGGGTGTAAGACGGCGGGCCAGGGGCTCATTCACGCCGGTATGTTTCCCGGAATATTCTGCGTTCTGTTATGGCTTGTGTTTAAGTTTACGTTTGTCGGTGTCCACGGGCATAGATTCCCCGTCTATTGGGGTTCAACGTGCCTGATTGCGATGTTTTGCCCGCAACAGGAAGAAAAAATGAGATGCTGCCCAAACGATCTATGGTCGGAATGACGCTGTCCGGCGTGCTGTTGACGATCGTCACGGTGAGTGCATACTCGCATTTTTTTCGACGTCACATTCTGTATTTGCGCTGACCCTGCTGTCAAATACGGACCATCCGGCCACCATGAAAGTAGTGCTGAGCGGCAAAAACACGACACAAACCGGGAAGATGTTCGCCGCCTGCACCCACTTCCGCGACTCAACGGCAGAATCGATGTAGTGCCTGATAAACTCGCCATAGCGATTGCCGACGAATCGAGTGAATTTCGTCCACACCCCGTCATGCACACTTATGCTACGCACACTCCACGGCTGACCAAACAGAATGCAGCATTCTATCGGTCGGCTACAGCCGTCAGAGACTTCCTGAATACTGCAGTCAAGTCAATTCGGATTCACACAATCGACACTTCTAAGCAGTAATTCTATGAGAATAAATCGAAATGGCCGAAGTCGTCGTCTCTCAGCCTGACCCAGCAATCAGCATGCGTTTTCAACCATTACAAATAATGAGGGTTAGTACTCCGAAGACCGGTGGAAAGATGGCCCTTCGCCCTCTGAGCCCCCATATTGCGTCTCAGCCAAACAACATTGCCCCAAATGCTGGGTTCTGAGAATATCCAGCTGCACAAATAACCCTCCAGCAGAACCCCGACTCATTCCGAGTACTCGCCGGTTCATCACCCAATCCTGTATTCTTTCTTGTCGTCGCAGAAACGCTATCAACAGAGAGCTCAGTTCCGCTCCAGGTCCCGCGTACTGGTCCCTTTTCCAGTCGTCTGTGTCTGTGCGATCGTGGCTGGCTGCGCGGCTCCGCAAAAAACCTTCACCGTGGAACGCCCTGTGCGACACACGGTGTCAACACCCCACTTTGTGATCCAGAGCGATTTCCGAATCCCGAACGATGCGACTCTGGTACGTGAACTGGATCAACTGCGTCACCAGATCACTGCGACCCTGGCCTTGCCCAAACAACGCGACCCGGTGGTTGTGTATCTGTTTTCTGATGAAAAATCGTACCGCAGGTACATGCATGCGACCTGGCCGAATCTGCCGCCACGGCGAGCCTATTTTGTCGGCACAAGCCGCGAGCTGGCAATCTATTCGTTTCACAGCAAACGCGTTCGTGAAGACCTGCGACATGAGTTCACCCACGGGTTGTTACATGCCTCCCTGAATTCCATGCCGCTGTGGCTGGACGAGGGCCTGGCAGAATACTTTGAAGTCGGAGGCAAGAGCGTTGGGACGCCGCACAAGACGCACGTTCAATACCTGCAGTCCGCACGGGCGGAGGGCTGGAATCCGTCGCTGTATCAGCTGGAACAGCTGTCCGACTTTCGAAAAATGACGCAGAGGGACTACGCTGAAGCCTGGGGATGGGTCCACTTCATGCTGCACAGCGGTGATACCACTCGCGGAACCTTAATCGACTATGTAGCGGAGCTCCAGTCAAAATCAGTAGCGGCGGCACTGATGCCTCGTCTTGAGAAAGCGGATCCTGCGTATTACAACGGCATGATCAGTCATGTCACGAATATGGCTCAGGGAATTTCGCTCGCCAGTCATCGTCCCTGATCCCCGCTCAATACATGCGGTCGGGCACCTTGCGTCAGCGCAGATTACAAGGGACCTCACCCGCCAGCATTTGAGACCTCGACTGCGACGTTCTGCGACGCCATCTGTCAATCAGATTTCGGAGATCGGATCCCTGGTGGGCATCGGGACTTTGTTGGTATCAACCTGAATGCCACCACAGTTTCCTGACGCACAACCGCCAGCAGCTCCGACTCCACCACAACAGGGAACTGACATTGCAGAGCCACACAGTGTCTGGGGCACCAAATATGTTTTGGTGTATGGCACCTGACGAGTCACCTGCTTCGCGACCATCCGTGTACACGTCTGTTCAACCTGGCGAGGAACGACACGGGCCACGCGACGGGTTGTCGTATAGGGAATCTGCTTCTGAACGCAGTAAGGAATGCGTCGCGTGCGCTGTTCGATGACCTGCCGACAGACAGTGTATGGAATCTTGCGTGTCCGCTGCTCGGTCTCAAAACGGCAGGTCCGATAGGGAATACGTTGTGTTTTTGTCTCGCACACGATGCGACAGGTCCGATAAGGAATGCGCTGAACCATTTCCTTAGGTACCATACGAGTGACTTGGTAAGGGATCTTCTTCACGATCGTTTCCGGAACATAGCAGGTGGTCTGATACGGACATTGTTTTCGTACAATCTGCGGGACCATTACAGTATAAGGGACCTGTTGTTCGACAATGCGAGGACACCAGACACGACGGCACACGGTACGCGGCGGCGCCTGAGTCATACAGAACGAGGGACCGCAGGGGCCACAGACCATGCGTGGTACAACGCAGCCAGGAATGCAGTGTTGCTTAGTCACCCAGTGGCCAGTCATTCTCCGAACACATCTAGTTCGCGTTTCCGGACGCATCACCGTGTAACACTGTTCGCGCTGTACGGTCTTCGTGACGGGCCGCATGACCACCTGGCGGCACTCACGCTCCAGCGTCTCACAAACTGGCTGCATCACCGTATACTTGCATTCACGGACGCGATCATCCCACACGCGTCGTTGAGTCTTATAGTTGCACTCACGGTAATTCGTGTCCCAGACGGGGCGTTGAACACAATAGGTCTCTTCGCGACAGGCCGTTTCCGCCACCTGACGGCAAACGGTATACGGTTCTTCTCGATAGGCGGTCTCTGAAACGGTTCGATAGCAGGTTTGCTCAACGTCCTCGTAGACGGTTTCACAGACAGTTCTGGTTGCCATATACTGCTGCGGTTCGTAGACGGTGTCACAGACCGTGCGATAGCAGGTCTGTGTGGCTACCTTACAGGTTGTATAACAGCACGTCGGATTGCACGCCGCTGTGGGACAACAGGTGTACGAGGATACTCCACAAAGACCAGCGTTCACTGTCGGGGCGAACACGACAACCAACGTGAGCGCAGCAATAGATTTTGCAACGTACATTCCAGACCTCCACAATCACATGATCCGCAAATCCGTTTGCGGGGGATATCAGTGCCCACGAACAAGGCAAACAAACTACTTACAGTTGTGCCATGGTTTCACAAGAAACGGCAATAACAGACCAAAAACGCAGTCAAGAACCACACAACGTTCCGGTCACGAAGGAAATGTAAACCGGGAATTCTGGGTACTTGCGGAATATTGCTGCAGAAGCCCAATTTTCTCTGGTGCGAAAAGTCAACATCAACGAACGACCGGACCTCACATCAGCTGGCCTGGCCGGATACATCCAAGAATTAATGAATGATTCGCAGGACTCAGCCAGATGTAAAGTTAACAATCTGCGATTGCAATCTGTGTCTGGAATTTGCCGTCAGTCAGCGGTGGGCAGGCTGAGTCGTGTATTACACACACTATGTTCGGCCGGCATTGCCGCTGACCGCCTGAATCGAGGGGCCACTGCTCATTTGTGGCTGATTGGCATTGTGGTTGCTACACTGGATGGGCAGTCCAACGTAGGTGTGACTGGCTGTGAAATCAGTATATTCCGCAGCATCCTCTGTGATTTCCAAAGGGGAGCCGTATCGAGGCGCTTCATGGCAGATTTAGCAAAATGGGATTGGTCATCGCCAGAACTACCGGTGGACAACTGGTGGTTTTTCGCAGTCGTTCTGATTGTTCTGATCTTCTTTATTTGGATGGTTGCTCGGCTGACTGCAACAGCCACCGATGATACGGATCCTGCCGAAATCGATCGGCAGATGTTGACCGCAGTAAGCGAATTAAGGAGCCGGGGTGAGATAACTCAGGAGGAATTCCGATCGATCAAAAGTCGACTCGTGGTACGACTTGCTGATGAAACGCGATCTAACGATTCTGTTGATTTATCACCTCAGGATCACCTCGCGGAAGAAAGCAAGGGAACACCCGCACCGACAACCGAAACTCAAGGAACAGTCGCTGGCCCGTCAATCCCCCATGATTCGGGGGAAACGACCGTCGGACCTGAGACTGAAACGAACCAGAAGGACACAGGCGACACATCGACACAGAACTGACCACGAGTCTGAAACCCACACAGCAGACACATGGCACACTGTTGATGTTCATCTCACGTCCACTTAATCACCTATCGTAGAATGCCAGATTGCGGACTCTCCGCGACGATGTCATTCGCTTGAAACAAATGGTTGGCAGGGACGCCGACACTTTCGGAGATTCAGCTCCCTCTTATACCATTCGCAAAAATGCTGTCGTGACGGACCCTTACCTCCAGGGCCAAGACATTTTTTGACTGCCACTTTGCGGACGACGACCTAAAGGAAAAGAAATGCCATCTGGTAAGGATTTTGGAACAGGTAAGAAACCCTCACAGGGTAAACGCAATGCGAACTGTTCGTTTTGCCGCAAGAATTACAGGGAAGTCGGGCCATTAGTTGAGGGACCTGAAGACGTATATATCTGCGGGGAATGCATTGAACTTTGTCAATCCATTCTGGATCAGGAACGCCGAAGGCGAGGCTCATCCGACCAGTTATTCAATCGGGTTCCGTCACCACGTGAACTTGTGACCGAACTTGGCGAGTACGTCATCGGGCAGGAACAGGCAAAACGGCTTCTGTCAGTCGCAGTACACAGTCATTACAAACGCCTGATGCATCAACACGAAGGTGAAGATGACGATGTAGAGATTGAAAAATCAAATATCCTTCTGGTCGGGCCCACCGGGTGCGGTAAAACACTACTGGCTAAAACGCTGGCTCGCGTGCTGCAGGTGCCGTTCGCAATCGGAGATGCGACGACGCTGACCGAAGCCGGTTACGTCGGTGAAGACGTTGAGAATCTATTGCTGAAGCTTCTGCATTCAGCAGACTTCGACGTGGAAGCAGCTCAGCGTGGAATTATCTTCATTGACGAGATCGACAAGATTGGCAAGACCAGCCAGAACGTGTCAATTACTCGGGACGTTTCCGGTGAAGGTGTCCAGCAGGCACTTTTGAAAATGCTGGAAGGCACCGTCGCCAATGTGCCGCCGCAGGGCGGACGGAAACATCCGGAACAGCAGTATATCCAGATCGACACCACCAACATTCTGTTCATCTGTGGTGGGACATTCGTCGGCATGGAAGATATCGTGGCCAGACGACTGGGCAAGAAGGTCATCGGTTTCGGAAATAACTCAGCCACATCGGACGACGAAATCAGAGAAGAACTGCTGGCTCAGGTGGATGTCGACGACATCATGGAATTCGGCCTGATCCCCGAACTTCTGGGACGGCTTCCGGTGCTGGGATCGCTGGCACCTCTTACCGAAGAAGCCCTGGTACAGGTGTTGACCGAACCCCGAAATGCACTGGTTCGGCAATACAAGAAATTGTTCGAAATGGAAGGGTGCGAGCTGGAGTTCACCGATGGTGCTCTGTTCGAAATAGCCAAACGAGCTCGTGTGAAGAATACCGGGGCACGTGGCCTTCGCAGCATCGTGGAACGAGCAATGTTCGACATTATGTACGAACTGCCCGAGCAGGAAGCCGACCAGACGTTTGTCATAACAGAGGAAATGGTCCGCGGCGAACAGGCCATGCTGCCAGGCGATTCCGCAGCCGCATAACACGGCTTCGAATCGGATCAGAACACCAACGGCATCGAGAGAATCATTTCGCTCGATGCCGTTTTTCATGCGCACAGAAAAACCCGACGTCAAGAAACAACGCCGGGCTTTCGTTCGATTCAGATCTGTTCCAGGCCAGGCCTAGTACATTTCTTCGTCATGGTCGTGACCACCCTTTGCATCAGCTTTGGGAGCTTCTGCAATCAAAGCGTCACTTGTCAGCAGCAGTGTTGAAACGCTGGCAGCATTTTGCAATGCAGTGCGAGTCACCTTGGTAGGGTCGATCACTCCGGCCTTGACCAGGTCTTCGTACTTGTCAGTGGCAGCATTGTAGCCACTGTTGCCTTCCAGATTAGAGACCTTTTCGCAGACGACGGCTCCGTCAACGCCGGCGTTATCTGCAATCTGTGTCAGCGGCGCTTTGCAGGCACGAACAATAATGTCGTAGCCCACCTTTTCGTCGTGAGCCAGCTTACCGGCCTTAACTCCGGTAGAGGCTCGAAGCAAGGCTACACCGCCGCCAGGAAGAATGCCTTCTTCCACGGCCGCGCGTGTCGCATGCAGGGCATCTTCGACTCGAGCTTTCTTTTCCTTCATTTCGCTTTCGGTTGCGGCACCAACATTGACCTGAGCCACACCACCAGCTAGCTTCGCGACCCGCTCTTCCAGCTTCTCACGATCGTAGTCGCTGGTACTGTTTTCCATTTCACGTCGAATCTGATCGATACGAGCGGAAATGTCGGCCTTCTTGCCACCACCCTCAATGATGGTCGCGTTGTCTTTGTCGACAATGATCTTCTTGGCCTGACCCAGGTCCGTCAGTTCAATGTTTTCAAGCTTGATGCCAAGGTCTTCAAAGATGGCCTGCCCACCCACCATGATGGCGATGTCCTGCAGCATTGCTTTGCGGCGATCGCCATAACCAGGGGCCTTCACTGCAGCGATCTTAAAGGTGCCTCGCAGCTTGTTGATAACAAGGGTTGCCAGAGCTTCGCCTTCGACATCTTCAGCGATGATCAGCAGCGGCTTGCCCGCGTTCACAACCTTTTCCAGAACCGGTACCAGATCCTTAATGTTGCTGACCTTCTTTTCGTGGATCAGTACGAATGCATCTTCCATCACGCATTCCATAGTTTCGGAATCAGTGACGAAGTACGGAGACAAGTAGCCTCGGTCAAATTGCAGACCTTCGACAACGTCAAAATTGGTTTCCAGACTGTTGCCTTCTTCCACCGTGATGACGCCGTCTTTGCCAACCTGCTCCATAGCGTCGGCCAGAATGCCGCCGATTTCACCATCGTTGTTGGCAGCCACAGAACCAACCTGAGCGATTGCTTTTTTGGTCCTGCAATCAGTGGCCATACTCTTCAACTGACCAGTGATGTCGACAACGGCTTTGTCCATACCACGCTTCATTTCCAGCGGGCTGACGCCGGCCACGACAGCTTTCAGGCCTTCCTTATAGATTGCTTCCGCCATCACGGTTGCAGTGGTCGTTCCATCGCCGGCGACGTCTGATGTCTTGCTGGCCACTTCCCGAACCATGCGAGCGCCCATGTCTTCGAACTTATCAGACAGTTCGATTTCTCGTGCGACCGTGACGCCGTCTTTAGTGACTGTGGGCGATCCGAAGCTCTTTTCGATAATGACGTTACGACCGCGTGGTCCCAGAGTCACTTTGACTGCTTTGGCCAGCTTCGCGACGCCGCGACGCATAGACTCCTGAGCATCCTGATCGAAGGCAATGATTTTTGCCATAGTGGAAATTCTCCAAACTAAATTTGAACGTTTTTCGATGAATCAGAGACCAGAGAGATTCAGTCTCAGATGAACTCGCTGAGGGCATCATTCTTCCGCTGTGCAGTACAAGAACCTGAAACGGCTAACATGCAGCACGCACGAAAAGTCCTCTTCGAGCGTTTGTACGAGCCGGAGCCCGGATTGGATAAGGCGCCGAATATCAATTCGTTCGCCCGCGTGGCAACAGCCGCCTGACCGAAACTGTCAGTCGGCGTCCGTTACACAGTCGCCATGATGTCGCTCTCGCGGAGCAACAGATAATCTTCATCGCCGATATTGATCTCGTCGCCAGCGTATGAGCTGAAGATAACCTTGTCGCCTTCCTTAACAGTCAGCGCTATTCGCTCACCCTTGTTGTTGACGTGACCATCACCAACGGCAATGACTTCGCCCTGCTGCGGCTTGTTCTGAGCTGCGTCCGGCAGCACGATGCCGCCTGCCGTAGTTTCCTCAGCTTCGGCACGTTTCAGTACCACGCGATCGCCCAAGGGCACAATACGAGTGCCACTTGAAGATGCCTTCTTTGCCATTACTTTCTCCTGAAACAAAACTGACTGCCATCGTGGCGAATTCCACGGCATTGACAGTCAATCAACGACGTTATGGGTGACAACTCACCCAAAAATGCTGAGCTTCCACCATTCAAAGCGAGAACTTCGTAAACAGAAAATCAGGTGTTCTCACATTTAGCGAACGCCGTGCCACTGAATACAATCCGACGTAAGTGATATACAAATAATAAGTTACAGCCATGTCAGACCCACACAACCTGGACTTCTGGCAGCCTCATCGCCCGTACGCTGCCGTTTTGACAACTGGCCGGATCCCTTCCGCAGCTCAAAAGACGTCATGTCCAGTGTCCTGGACAATCGGGACATTCTGCACGACTTCCGCGAATTTGCTGTGGCGACCGGTGTGGGGGTCCCTTAAATTAACCGGACTTCTCTTGCTGATGCTCACAGCCCGATTTGCTTTGTCACCTTTCCGTTCAGACGCATTGCGTTTAACACTCTCTGTGTGACAGCAGTTTCGTGAATCCAAACTTCAACAGCATGCACCGAGGGTGTAAGAGTTCCGTCGACGTTTTTCAAAACGAAGATGGTGCCCCGGTTGTCCCGCTCTGCCGCGTCCCTTTCAACTCGACGCGCAAAGACCTGCAGCCAGCCATCGATCTGTACAACGATGGACAACGTCAGCAGACAATGCGATATATCCATCTGGCTCAGGCTGCCTGTCCGTGGCAAAGTGCTGACCATTTTCACCTTCGTCTGATCCTCGCGATACTTCAGCTGGAATCCAACCAGGCTCATAATGCGTGTCACTTGTTGCAACTGGCATTGAGCTGGCGGAATCAAAGGGAAAAAGAAACCGTGTTGCTGAACGCACTGCCCGCGATCACTGCGGTGGAGTGGATCGCCATGGCAAACATAGCGCTGCACGTGGATGACTTTCACACTGCGGAAGTCTATGCGACCAGGGCAATTGCCGACACCAGTCATCGTCCGTTAACGGGCGTTTCGAACCCACTGCACGATTCCCGTGCCGACGCCATGACTGTGCTGGCCGCAACGCGACTTCGTCAACAGCGATACCGTGAAGCAGAACTGCTGCTGAAACTCTCACAGGACGCTCACACAAAGGCCGGTGATTCTGAACAGGTTCTGATCGACTTAAGTCTGTCAATCGACATAGAACTACAGAACGGCTCTGTCGTTGCAGCCGGGCACCTGATCGTCCAGGCAGAGCACCTGCTCCTGAGCGAGTGTGCACAGGAGAAGCACTGCCGACTCGATCTGCTGCGAAAAATCGTCGAACAACGACGAGGCGTCATCAGGCGGTCGTACAGAAACAGGCGGGCCAGTTGGAATTGACGCAGGCGCTACTGCAGTTTGTCCAGCAGCCCGTTCAAACCGCGGTCGATCTGTTCGTCAATGCGATTTCCGATCTGTTGCTTCCCGACGTTCTGCAACAGCCCGGATGTGTCAAGCAGTGGCCGGTCGATTGTGCCCAAGATCGGTACCCGGACAGAGTTTTCGCGGCCATTGCCATTCTGTTCCAGCGGCACTTCCAGCGCCAGGCGCAATTCACGATTGAAACCCACTCCGCCGCGACTGGTCATGTAATAGCCGCCCGCCACGACCTCCAGTCCATCGTGAACCACCATTCCGTCTCGAATTTCGAACGGAATTCCCTGACTCGGAAGTTCGATCGTCACGGTCCCGGATGAATTCCGCTTCCTCAGCAGAGAAACGAGCTGGAATAACTGCCCCAACGACGGCCCCGGCGCGGCGGTCGCACTGTGAACGGTGAGCATAGCCTGGACCATACTCTGTTCCGGTTGACCGAAATCGTAGTCAAATCTGTGGACACGCGCTGAAAACCGCCCCTGAACGCTGGTCGCTTCCGCCATCATTGGTGCTACATAACCCAGCCATTCGTCACATAATTCTTCTGTCAATGACAAATTCTGCAGACGACTGCCCGGTGCCAGCTGTAACCGATTAGCTGCGATATCCCATTGCGGCATCACGTCCACCTGACCGCTGCCGACGGTACAATGAATGGGGTCGGTTCTCAGCCGTCCGCTCTTGAGTTCGACAGCCGCGGCACCCGGACCAATCGACAGCCCGTAGAGTTTTCCTCCCTGCCACGCGATCCGCCCGGACGCGGAAATCGGCGTGATGGAAAGAGTGTCCGATTTCGCCGAGTCAACATGACGCGCCAAAAAACGAACTACGTCCGCTTCCGTCAGCAACGAGGGAGCCCCCCGTACAGAAAACGTATCCCGCCCCTGACCGGAAACGCTGACGGCCGCGTTAGGTATTCCAGAAACCTGTGTTGAGAGTGATGCCAGATCGTAAGATGTGTCCGCGGACAGATGGACTGTCAGCAGGCCATGCCTGACCGCCAGTGTGCCAGTGATTTTCGAACGCAGCCCTGGCAGCTCGACCAGTCCGCGTTCGACGACAAACGCACCTGTCTTGCGATCCGCAATAATACTGACATCAACACGACCTTCGCTCACACCGGACTCCGGTCGCGCAGTTTGTTTGTACCTGCGAAGCTCAGCCTGCAGCGTCAGACGTTGATCAGGTTGCGCGTTCAGACTGGCAACGAGCCTTGAATTCTCCGACAACCATGGCATTTGATGCCATGGCGAGACCATCGTCTTAATGGCAGCTGTTGTCCCTTCAACCATCAGCCTGCCGTCCATCATCTGCAGCAGGTCTCTGGACAGGTCGGCTGTCAATAAACGGCTTCGGACACTGACTTCACTCGCTTCCAGCAGAACGTTGTGCAGATTCAGGACGTCGCCATCGCGCCGAACATCAACTTCCAGCCTGACTTCACCGGCGATCTGCGGCTGGGGCAGTTGCGTCAAGTGTCGGACATCCTGCCACAGTCTCAAAGGGCTGAAGGTACCCCGGACCGCAATCCCGCCCTCTACCGGGTCAGCCATGATCGAGCCAAAGTTGCCGTCAATCTTAGCTCGACGCATGTACACCCGGCCCGGTCGAGCCAAACCCACGGCAGTGACACGCATCGGCGACTTCACCGTGATCGGCTGTCCCGCACGGGACGCCTGAATTAAAGACGTTTCAGCAAGTAACTGCCACTGCAGCTGCGTCCCGTGTTTTTGTTTCCCCGACGTCATCGCTGCCGTCGGGGATGCTCTTTGCATACGACAGGAAAAACGAAGACTGCCGGAATCGACGACGACATCATCACTGACTTTCAGAGTTTGCGGGATCATCCCGCAAACCGCGGCAAGGTCGATGCTTCCATTCAAATGCACCTGCCCGGCGGCTGCAGCTGTCGCTTCTGAAACAGCAGACTGACGCTGGCGTGTCTGTTGGCCGTTAACTGCGTGTATCTGTGTGACACGGTCTGCCGGACTGAGCCGTACTTCGCCGTCGCCATCCATATTGAAGATTCCTGACTGAACTCGCAGCCCCTGCAAAAGAATCCCGTCGGCTGCCACCGCCACAGCACCGCGCGCGGTAATCGTATCCAGATCCAGAAATTCATCAGCTGCCCACGACGCTTGACGCCACTGAACGGCTTCCCCCAGGAACTGAATTCGCCCGGCGATGCCTTGCCCTGCAGTCGATTCCAGAATTCTGGCCTGTAAGCGGCACGAGCATGTGCCGCGACAAACCGCGTCGGGCAGGAATCGGTGGATGACGGGCCTTAGATCTGCAAGATCCAGTTGACGAGCTTCGATGGTAAGTTGCTGACTGTCACCGGATCCTTCCGGCGCCCCCAGCTGCAATGAGAACGCGGGACGAAACGCAGCGCCCGTGGGACTCTTCAGTCGACCGGCGCGAAGGGGCTGTTGCGGATAATCGCCAGCCAGATCGTTCAGGGTGGCGGCAATACGTGGATCGACACCCTCGGGATATCGGGCAGTATGCTGGTCCGCAGCACCAGCTGCAGATTCGCCGAAGCATGCCGTAACCGAAATGCGTGGCAGACCTGGTGTCGAACTTCCGTTGGCATACTGTCCGCTGATGGCACTCAGCGCGGTTACTGCAGTCGACGTCCGACCCTCGGACAGCAGACGCACACGACCTTCCGTCACCGTGAAGGTCGCAGCTGGGACGCCGGTTTCACCTGAAATGTGGTTATCCGGGAACAGCTTCCGGATGGTTTGTTCAAGATTACTTGTGCCGTCAAAAACCCGAACATTCAACGTTGGCCGATGAATCCTAAGTTCAATGTCTCGACTGGCTGACAGGGCCAGCTTCCACAGTGGCTGGCGAGTGGCCACCGCATCGACCGTTAGCATTGGAATAGCAGATTTTTCATCCATCGCTACTGACAGATCGCTCACAACAACGTCCGTCAGACGAACTTCGGACCACCAGTGCATCGTTCCGGTCTCGAACTCCACAGCTCGACCCAGCTCCGGGTGAAACAGCCGTAACAGCAAGGGAATCTGCCCTGCGCCGGACAAAAGGGTGGGCGCAACGCCAACCATCAACAGGACAGTCATGCACCAACGGCCACGGTGGCCGCCGCGTGCTTCTGGTGAGTTGTGTTTTCTGTTTGCAGACTGCTGTGGCGAACGCATGATCGAAGATTCGCTTGGGCGCAATGTAGCGCGAATCGTATAAGAATGACATTAGTCAGTATCGACAGACAGTCGCTTCCGCCTGGCATGTGTTGTTCTCAACAGGAATCGTAAAATGTCTGCAGGGCCAGCGAATCGATCCTGTCGGCCACAACGACGTCGGATTTCGGATTGGCGCGATTATTCCGCCTGTACGTATTTTCACCTGCGGGAAAAAGACCGCTACATGTGTCTCAACACACCAAAATAAGTTCAGCAGTGCGGGGAGCCCCCATACCATTCCTGACGACTGTATTGGTCCTGCCCCTGCTGCCGGAGCTCAAAGCGGCAGGTAAATTCATTTGGTCAAAACCTGTGTTGATCTTCTGCGACGTTGCAACGACGACGTATTGTTCATGGCGATCCGCCGGAAATATGCCTGTGCGGTTTTGCGCTACCAGTCTGGACACAGCACAATGCAGCACAATGACGAATTGCACGAAGGGTCAGTCCTTGACGAAATTCGTTCAACGATTGCTTCACTGAATGCAATCCGAGGCACTGAACCGTCAACGTTCGTATGCGCGCCTGCGTCTAATCACATCGAAGTTGCTCCAGCGAACGCCAAGGCAGCAACTGATGAATCCGTAGCGTGGACGATCGCCGAAATTGCTCACGAGCAATCATCTGATGAAGGTTTTCACTCCGACGACCAGGACACTGAGCAGGCAGGATTCGGATACGAATCAGACTCCGTCGATGACAGTAGCGACCGGAAAGCGTTGCCCCGCCGTGTGAACACGACCGCGAAGATCATGATCGTGGACGACGAACCGCTCAACATCATGACGTTTCGCCAGTATCTGAAACTTGAGGGCTACCATCGTTTTGTGTCAACGACAGATGCCAGTGAAGCATTGCAATTGGCGAAACGTGAAGTACCGGACGTAATCCTGCTGGACGTGCACATGCCCCGGATCAGCGGTCTGGATATTCTCAGAGTCATGGCACTGGACCCGGTTCTGCAGCACATTCCCGTCCTTGTCCTGACAGCGGCGACCGATCCAGCCATCCGAAAAAGTGCGTTGGACCTGGGCGCCAGCGATTTTCTGGCCAAACCAATTGACCCGAACGAGTTACTACCCAGAGTTCGTAATGCGGTCATACTGAAAAAACACTACGACATGCTGGCCAACGAAGCGGCTCGCCTTGAGCAGCAGGTCGAACGGCGTACCCGACAACTTGAGTCGACTCGGCAGCAGTTGATCCTCAGTCTCGCGCGGGCCGCCGAGCATCGGGATAACGACACCGGAAACCACGTTATTCGAGTTGGACGATATACCGCGATCATCGCTGAAGCGATGGGATATCCGACACAGAAGCTGCCGATGCTGGAACAGGCAGCACAACTTCACGATGTCGGAAAAATTGGAATTCCCGATTCAATCCTGTTCAATCCCGGCAAGCTTGACCCGGATCAGTACGAACTGATGAAGCGGCACTGCGCCATCGGCCAGCAGATCATTAAACCCATCTCGGAAAAAGACTGGAAGATCCTCAAGACGCATACGCGAAAGGGAGAGAATCTGCTGCATATTCGTTCCTCACCACTGTTGATGCTGGCGGCTCGGATTGCTCAGACTCATCATGAAAAATGGGACGGCTCCGGCTATCCGCTGGGTCTTGAAGCCAAGGATATCCCTCTGGAGGGGCGTATTGTCGCGGTGGCCGACGTCTTCGATGCTCTGTCCAGCGTTCGGCCATACAAGAAAGCGTTCTCTCGTCAGAAGTGCTTTGAAATCATGGAAGAGGGCAGGGGAAAACACTTCGACTCAGCTGTACTGGACGCTTTCTTCCAACAGTCTCAGAAGATTGTTGAGACGCAACTGCTGTTGATGGACGACGAAACGAATCTGTTTGGACGTGAATTTTCCGAATATCCGAAAGAATGACGCTGGAGGCGCTGCTAACGTCCGTCCAGAACCCGCGCCAACACGGCCACTCGACAGGACTTCGCGCCATGTCGCCGGAGCATTCGGGCCGCCTCGCTGCATGTCGCTCCGGTCGTAACAACATCGTCGACCAGCAGAATGCGCCGTCCATCAACAACATGCCCGTCGCGGATACGGAACGAGTTCTTCTGGTTGTCGAAACGTCGCTGTACGGAAACACGTTTCTGTGGACGCGTGTGTCGTCTGCGTCGCAGGACATGTTCGTCAGCCCGCACGCCAAGCGCTTTCGCCAGTACTTCTGCAATAACGCTGGCGGGATTAAACCGACGACGCAGGCGCACCTGCCAGCTTTGGGGAATCGGGATCACCAGGTCGGCGTCGTAGTCACATAGTTCCTGACGCCGGGCACGGAACAGCAGATCAGACAATGATGCAGTTCCCGTGGTGGACAACGACCACTTTGTCGACAGCACCGCGTTTCGCAGCGCGTCTTCGTACATCCCAAGACACGTCAGCGAATCAAATCGAATCGGCTCGCGGCGACAGTGAACGCAGCCGCGTATTGCCGACGAATGTGGCCCCAGCGCAGCACCGCACCGGTCGCAACTGTGAGGAATTTCCGGTGCAAGTCGCATCCGGCACCAAAAGCAGAAGTTGCCTGCAGCACCACGACGGGACTCCTCGTCAGAACACTTGCACAGCTGGCACGCCCACGGAAAAACAAAATCGAGGGCTGCCTGGGAAATAGAATCCCATGTCTTCGCCGCTGACCGCGATCGTGCCAAAATCCGGGACATGTGGCACTCACCCCTGTTCGAGTCGAACTGTGTCCGGAACCCTGGCGGCCGGACACAACAGCGCCTGCTTCAACTGTCGGGCAGCCTGCTCCGGATCGCCCGAAGCGATCACAGCATTGGACACCGCTACGCGCTGAGCACCGGCCTGCCGCGCTACATCAATGTTCGTAATATCAATTCCGCCAATCGCAAACCACGCTCGATCAGCCAACTCAGTCGCCTGGACAACGTATCGCGTGCCGGGAAAGCTGTCAAAGGACTTAGTGTCCGACCGGAAGACAGGCCCAACCCCCAGATAGTCAACATCCTGACTGTGCGCCTGCAAAAGCTGAGATCTGCTGTGGGTCGACACCCCAACCAACATCGTTGGATCCAGTATTTGACGCGCCTCAGCGACCGTTGCGTCCTCCTGTCCGATATGGACCCCATCAGCGTCTGCCTTAATCGCGGCATCGCATCGGTCGTTCATAATGAATAACGCATCATGGGCCTTACAAGCACCTGCAATCCACCTGCCACGACGGACAATTTCCTCAAGTGGCAGTAACTTTTCACGAAGCTGCACCACATCAGCACCGCCTGCCAACGACGTTTCGACAACGTCCCGCCAATGCAGGAAACAGTTCGATTCGCTGATCAAAACGCAGAGTCGTGCAGAGTCCAGTCGAGCCCTTCGCTGATACCGGGCCCGGAAGACTGCCGCACAATCATCTGCCCCCGCGGGGTTGAGACGCTGCTCAAGATCGTAGCTTTCATAACGTAGTTGTTTGATCTGTCCGGCAAACACCGGACTCAGCAGCTTCCCGAATTCTTCCAGACTGCGAAAGGACTCCTGAATGCGACGGGCGTTTGCGACCACAACATCGGCCAGCGACTGTCGACTGGCTTCCCCCGTCGTCGTAACCCCTGTTCCCGCGTCGGCAGCGATATTTCTGTAACTCACAAGGTCGGGAATCTCGCTCCGCAATTCTCTTTCGCACCCCACCACCGAATGACGCAGCTGCTTCAAAGCGCACGTTACATCTTCGTCACGGTGCACGAAGCGGGCAAAGTCCTCCAGCACACGAAGTCCTTCCCGCGCGCGATTCAGATTCGCATCAACAACCGCATGCACCCGGAGCAATGCATCGTCGGTCATGCCTTCAAAGCAATCGGGGGCCTCCGCCTGCGGAGCCGACAGCCCAATCGCTGCGGTCGGCGGTCTCCGTGGCGACAGCGAAGATGAGTCCGGATTCAGTTCGAAATCGACCTCCAGTGCAGACGGCGAACTCTCCGAGGTCTCATGCCCCTGAAGTTGCTTCAGTAATAATGCAGTGTCCACGCCAACATCGGCAAGGACAACTTTCACCGGTCCGTCAATCTCAACCATCGCCTGCAGCAGATGCTCACTGGAAACTTCCACGGCACCGTGTCCTCGGCGAGCGATCGTGAAGGCCCGATCGATAAGGGGCTGACACCACACACAGGTCAGAGCGCTATTGCGCATGTTCAGCGGCGAAATAAACTCATCCGCCGCAGCGGGAAGATCCTGCCGCTTTTCAGAGTCAGTGGACTGCAGACGGTGATCTGCAGAAAGCCGGAAATCAGATAACGTGATGCCCAGACCAGTCAGGCGCTGAGCTCCTAACGATTCCTCCGCCAGAAGGGCGGCGACCAGATGTCCGGGAGCTGGCGTTTTGTCCCAAATCGTCCGGGCACAGAATCGCTGCAGAATTCGTTCACAGGACGGCGTGATGGAATGATGTTGCATGTGAGTAATGGCGTTCAGAAAGTAATTCTGAAAGTGCGGAATCAGAAAAGTATAAATCGTGTGAAGTCGCCGTAGTACCACAGAAAATGCTTCTCTAGGAAATACTCACGCATTGAAAAACAAGAACCCGGATCTCAGGGAATTCGGCTCAAACGGGGTTTTGCTGCAAATGGCTCTCTTGTCGCAGATTGCCCGCATTCCTAGAATCCGGCACGGTATTCGCTTACAGGAACAATTGTGCATGTTGCTGTCATAGTGGCGTGTTAGTTTGCACGAGTTCTGCCGAAAGTATTGAAACACTCGCCTTTGAAGACGAGAGGGTGGATACCTCTCACCGGAACCGCTGGTATCAATGTAACCAACATCGTTGGAACCGGCATTGCCGCAACCAGCACCGTTGTAACCGACATCGTTGTTTCTCCAAAAGTCCCGACATAGTCACCGTTTTCCCGCCCAGCAAGGGTTTGGGCGCTAAACTACCAACAAACGAATTCCCGACTCAAGTTAGTAAATCAGGCAGTTTGGCCATCGGACGGCGCAACTGCTCAATGAGAACACAAACGGAAGAGGAAACACCAATGTACGAACGCTTTACCGATCGAGCCCGCAAGGTCATGCAGCTTGCAAACCAGGAAGCTCAGCGGTTCAACCACGAGTACATCGGGACTGAGCACATTCTTCTGGGCCTGGTCAAAGAG
>JAQWOH010000080.1 GCA_029245955.1 Fuerstiella sp.
AAATGGATCTCAGCAAAGCCCTTCAGGCCGCAGTCGCAGATCTGCAGGAACGATTCGATTACGGCTGGAAACTACAGGACAGTGATGAAACCCGGTCAGCGGATATTGTCCTGCTCGATTGCCACTGGGAAACTGACGCACTCTACGAGGCATGTGCGTGGCATCAATCATGGATGCCGGCTCTGGGTTTTGGTTACCAGCAGCACAAGGCAACATATCACGCTCCCCGAAAAAGAGGCGAAGCGGCTCCCATACTCGGCGACGCGTGGCATGTGGTGGTCATGTCGCGGGCTCTTGACGGCATCATGCAGAATTTCCGAGTTGCCGAAAGCAACGCAGACGTCTGGAAGCTAAGGCTGCAACGATCGTTGAACGTAGACGTGAAACATCCTCAGGCAATGTTGCTGCCTAACTCAGCGGCTCCCAACGGACGGCGGGAACTGGCAAAACACCTGACGGCAGAAAAGCAGGTTTCCGAGTACGTGGCGGGACAGGGAACCGTGCTGAAGTTCGTCAGTACCTACTACAAAAACCACTGGCTCGATGCGGGCTACATGGCCATGGTCGGGCAATCGATCCTGTCTCACAGAAACACACAGCCGCGCACCTTCACCTTGCCGGAAGGAAGACGCCGTGGATGAGGCACGTGAATTTCAACTGCCGGGCGGTGGCCTGAAATGCGAATCCTGTGGTTCGCCGCTGCCACGAGTCTACCGCACCAGACCGAGCGGTGGCTTCATTCTACGCCAACGTGTATGTCCAGCATGCGGCAAGCTGAATACAACGTCAGAGAGGGTGATCAATTCGGAGCCACGACGCGATCGCTTCTTGTGATCGACAAGTGAACCGGCCGGATTCGCGCTGCACGGTCATTCCTGGCTGTTTTGAAAGCCTGGGCGCCGCACGGGCTTTCGGTTGTTTGAGTAGTGAGATCAGTTCTTCGATTTCATCTCTGTGGAATTATGGCAATCCAAGCTCAATCCACGATCAGAGCCAACAAACCAACGAATTTTGCGTTGCTGGTAACTAACTCATGACGGTTCGTCCTTGGTCACGAAACCCAGCCAAACCGTCGCCGTGGCCGACAGACTCGGACGGCAAGATTCGTCATCAAATAGACGACACCTCATCTTGGAGTCTTGCAAAATCGAAGCCGCGGGGGAGGCGACCGGAGCGCGTTCACTAAAACGAATGAAGCGACTTCCTGACGCACATTCGCCCGTTCAAATGCTGTGAATCATCTTCTGTGTACGCATGCTTTCGGGCTCTACAGCCATATGGGGTTGCCAATGATGATGATGCCGTTGCTCAATCCAGCAACTGGCGTAGCGGGGAGCAACGTAACGGACTAGTTTGACTAACTGTAACCAACGCGGGACCGTTGAACCGGGGACGTCGGTGTCTCCCTCCGGCGTTGGTTCCAAGCCGACAGATAGTTGCCTCGTCCCCGCTCTCAACGCGCTAGCTCGGAAATGAATCAAGTCCTTACACTTGCCGGATTACTTCTTTGCACGGCTACGCCAGTGGCGGGAAAGACAATTCGCGTTCCGGTAGACGCTCAGACAATTCAAGCCGCCATTGACTCGGCAAGTGACGATGACGTCGTGCTCGTTTCGGCAGGCACCTACCGCGAAAGAATTGTCTTGAAACCTCGCGTCACTGTGAAAAGCGATGGAGACGATGCAGCTGGTAAACTGGGGTTGGCACGGGCAGAAGCCACGATCATTGACGGAACAATTGCCGACACCAAAGCCAATGATGTTCGAAGCAACCGCCCCGGGGTAACCATGGCGGCGGCCGCGGTGCTGGATGGGTTCACTGTTGTCGGCGTGGGACACTACGACGAAGCACTCTGGAAAAAACACCACACGACGCAGGGGAACCAGCAACACCACGAACATATCGGTGCTCCAGGGACGCCGGGGATCGCGATCGAGGGCGTCGACTGTATCGTCCGGAACAATATCGTTCACCACATTGGCTACACCGGAATTGCTATTCGAGCCACAGGCAACCGTCAGTGTTCACCGCTTGTCTTCCGGAATACCTGCTACCGAAATATGGGTGGCGGAATCGGATCTATGGCAAAGTCGACGGGTACGATCCGCGGCAACATGTGCTTTGAGAACTTCTACGCAGGTATCGGCAACAACGACGCCAGTCCCCTGATTGTCGACAACACCTGCTACCGAAACATTCGCGCCGGGATTGGAATTAGCGACGGATCGGCCCCAATTGTTCGGGACAACAGGTGCCACGAGAACCGACGTGCCGGGATCGGTGTGCGGACAGGTTCGACAACCCGTCCGGTGATCGAAAACAACGAATGCTATAAGAACATGATGGCAGGCATTGGTGCTGAAGAGCACGCGGCGCCGGTGATTTCGAAGAACCGATGTTACGAAAACAAACTGGCGGGCATCGGCTGTCGCGACCACGCCCGGCCCACGATCAGCGAAAACGAGTGCTATAAGAATGGCACGGTGGGGATCGGTCACGAGGGCGATTCCGTCACGACGCTCATTCGGAATCACTGCCACGACAATCAAGCGGCAGGCATGGGATTTTCGCAGTGCGAAAGCGGACAAGCAACGTTGATCGGGAACCGAGTCACCAATAACGCAAAGGTCGCCGTTGGGATTCATTCCGGTTGGAGTGTCATCGCGATTGGCAACGAACTCACGCGTGACGGTGGCATGCCGCCGGTTGTGATGATCTTCTCCGGCGCGAAAGCGAGCTTTGTGGGAAACACCATCCGTGGCGAAGGAGTCGCGGGCATCCGAGTCGCTGGTGAACTTTCGGCAGTAAAGAATACCCTTACCTGTCCGAAGCCGCGCAAACAAGGTCCCCCTTCAATTGGTGTCTGGGCGCTTGATGGATCGAAGGTCACACTTTCCGAGAACACTTTTGAGGGTTGGCGATCGAACCACACAAAGTCAGGGAGCAAGCCAAGATGAGCAAACAACTCAACACAACGTTCCGTTTGTTCAAAGACCCTTGCCCTTTTTGTCCTTGAGGCTGACGTGTCTCCGATCACCATGCTGCTTGTGTTTGCGGTTGATGCAGTGTAACTCAACGTCAGCGGATGTTTCCGTGAGCTTCATATCGCCCCAGCCGTGAGCATGGCCTTTTCCAAAATAGTAACTGACCGCCGGTTGGTTGATGAGATGGAGATGGTCCCGTTGATCATGTTGCCACTCGTGCGTGTGGCCATAGAAATAGGCCCTGGCCTGCTTTCGTTTGGCAAGCAGTTCCAACAGAGACGCCCCGTCACGCATTCCTTTGATGGGACGCACGCCGCGGTTGGGATACGGGTTGAAGTGACCAAAGATGAGGGCTGGTTTCTCCGGTTGTTCGTCGAGCTGGTTGGCGAGCCACTTCAACTGGTCGTCTCCCAGGATTCCCTTTCTTCCTGAATCCAACAGGACAAGGTTTGCGTGCGGCAGTTCAATGACGCCCGCCTGAACGCCGATGTTCTCTTTCTTCAGGAACGGGAGTAGCTTCCACAGGTTCTCACGATTGTCGTGGTTGCCGATCGTCACATGAACGGTGATGCCCGCAGAACGAATCGGCTCAACAAGCCTGAGAAACTGTTTGTACTCGGCTTCTTTACCGTTGCTGAGAGCACAGTCTCCGTTAACGATCATATGAGCAGGCCGAGGGTTGAGTGCGATGACGCTCCTGGCTGCCTCTGCCAGACAATCCGCCATATTGACGCTTTCGTGATCGCCTTCCTTGACGGGTGAACCCGGCCACTTCGTCCCTGGGTAGACGCGATTTGGATCGGCACTGATGTGCGTATCCGCAAGCAACGCAACTCGGTTTCGATCCAACCCGCCAGGTTCGCCATCCGCAGCCAACGCGCGAGACGCCATCATCGCTGCGCCACCAACACCGATCGAGCGTTTGATGAATTGACGACGAGTGATCGGCGGAAGAACAATTGGCATCTTGTAGCTCACTGGGGTCAGTGGTTGAGTGATAGATTTTGCAACGGTGTCATCGTCCTGGTTTCGCTAACGCCTGATTTCACGCGTGCAGCTTACCGCGGCGCGCTATGCAACGCCTTGCCTGCAACGTCCCGTCTATTCGAAGGCATTCAATTTCTTGAGTTTTCGAGGGAATGCGATCTCCGCCCAGATGGGTTTATGGTCAGACAAAGGTTTTTCCAGTTCGATTATGCCTCCGTCTGTTGCCTGGCCGCCAGAATCGTTGTTGTACATGATATGATCGATGACCCCGAGATTCTTTTTGGGGTTCTGGGCGTTGTATGTGAACTCCCTGGAGACGTTAATCTTCAGGTCGTTCCACGTTGGTCTAAATCCAGCGCCCTCGATCGTTTTCATGGCAGCGTCGCCAATCTTGTTGTTGAAATCCCCAACGACGATCACCCTTCCAGTTTTCTCCTTGGGTAGAACCGTGGTCGCAAGACGATGAGCATGGCCATCATCTGCGCCCGACTTGCAGATATGCAGCGAGTAAAATGCGAATGAAACTCCATCAATCTGAGTCACCGCTCTGACAGCCGATGCGGGATTCCAACCACGGCCCGTGAGCTTGTGTTCCACCGTTCCTTCTAACGGTGTCTTGCTGAGAATCGTCTTGTACTTATCCTTGTGATTTGCCGAAGAGATTTTGCCTACAAAACTAAAGGGCATGCCCAGCACCTTGCCGACACGAGCCGTCCAATCGCCATCCGGCGCTTCGTCGAAACCGATGATGTCCAGCTTGTATGGTTTGAACATTTCACCAATCAGTTCAGGCGTCGCGCTTTTGCTGAACTCAACATTGTAAGAAGCGACACGAACTGTAACGGGATCATCAGCCCGTGAGTCGGCAAGGCAGAGCGTCGCTGCACACATGCATGTAGCAACAAAGGACCATAATTTCATGGTTCGCATTTTGAATCTCTCCAATTCGACAACGTAGATGGCCATGCAAGGCCGTCGCCTGTATTCGGCTTGTTAGCTACGAGCTCCTCTGATTTTGGTTGACTGGGGTGGAAAACTGAAATTCTTCCATCCAATAGAGTTCTGTCGCGGAAAAACCGCGAACGAGATCTCTGAACATTACCCTGTGGAGGTGGGTCGGGACAGAATATACTCTATTGCTGCAACCACTTCGTCACGCCACTTTCCGTTGCTGGCCAGCGTACGTCAAAATCAACGGAAGTCCCAATACCGTCCAGGTAACACGCGAATCGTCCTTCCCAAGAATGCAATGCGGATACTTTGATGTCAGGCAAACTGTTCGCTCCATGTTTTCGATTCATCGCAACGGGTGGCCTTTGCCTGGTTGGCGTCTGCGTTTTCGGGAACTTTGCGAACGTAGTTGCCGCTGACGAAACTCCTGCAAGTAAACCGCTCGCTGCCTCAACCAAACCCGCGCCCGTTTCCGCGGAATTCAAAGCTCAGACGTCTTCGTTCCTGAGCAAGTATTGTGCTGACTGCCACGGCGGCGATACGCAGGAGGCCGACATCCGGTTCGACATGATTGGTCATGACATGTCTGACCCCGAAACCGCTCAGCTATGGAGCAGCATTTTCGCGCAGGTTCAGTTCTCTGAAATGCCGCCGAGTGACGCTGAACAGCCCGCGACGAAGTCGAAGGCTGACTTCCTGAAACTTGTCGAAGATGAACTGACGCGGTTCGGCGCTGGTTTTGGACTCGAAGCAAAGATGCTGCTGCCACAATACGGCAACTACATCGACCACGAATCATTGTTTGATGGCAGCATCAAGGACATGCCATTCACTCCCGCCCGGCTGTGGCGTCAGCGGCCAATTATTTACGACGCGGTGTGGAGTAAGGCGTACGGGCGGGCACCTCGGTACAGCGTGAAAATTGGCGGCACGGGAAAGCATCTGATCGAACGTGGTCCGCACAAAGGCAAGCTATTGGCTCACCGCTACTTTTCCGATGCGAAGTACGCCAACCCGTTTTTTGAATTCGTCCATCACGCGTCAGGCTTCACTGACTACGCCGCGATTGTCGCCGACCAGTCGTCACTTGAAGCTTTGATGGTGAACGCGGAAACGATGGCTGAGATTCTGACGCTCGGGCAAAAAGTTCGCATTGTGACTCAAGTCAAAAATAAAGGCAGTCGCACCGGAAATAATGAAGCGATGTTTGTCGGCGGTGTCACAACATCGGCCAACGAATATCGCGGCCGCGTCCCCGTCATCTTTCAAAAGATCATGAAGACCGAGGGCGCAATTCCCAAAGCCGATTTCGACGAAGCACTGAGCGTCGCGTTCAAACTGTTTCTGCGACGTGTTCCGCGCGAAGGTGAAGTCGATCACTATTGGGAAAACGTCTTCAGCAAGAACGCCTCACTCGGCAACACCATGGCTTTGCAGGCCGTACTGATGTACGTCAGTCTTTCGCCCGAATTTGTCTACCGAATGGAATTGGGAATCGGCGAAGAAGACAAACACGGTCGACGTTTTCTTTCACCGCAGGAACTTGTCCACGCAATCAACTACGCGTTTCAAAACAGACCGGCATTTGGCATCGACGAAATTGAAACTGTTGACGTTTACACAAAAAAGAGCGAAGCACCGATCCGAAAAACAATGTCGACTCCGACTCCATCCTGGGAAGCCCGACATAATCCCGTGGTCGAAGATATGCGGGCCGGCAAATTAAAAACCAGAGCCGATGTCGAGCGAGTCGTCCGTCAAATGCTCGACGGCAAACCCAATCAAAATGCCATCAATCACAACCGAACATACCTGACAACGAACAACCCACGGATTCTTCAGTTCTTCCGCGAATACTTTGGTTATTACAAAGCGCATGAAGTCTTCAAGGACGTCAACAAATTCAAAGAACGGCCCGGATTCAAGCAATTCAATTCAGGCACAGCGGCGAAGTTGGCGTACGACACCGACACGCTGATTCAACACGTTCTGGCTGACGACAAGAACGTGCTTTATGAACTGCTGACAACGGACAAGATCGCGACGAGCTATTGGAACGGAACGAATCCAAAGGACAAAATCAAGAAAGCCAGAGGCAAAGAGAAATATACCGAAACTCACCTCTTGCAAAGCTACAACCTTGATCCGTTCGAAATGGCCTACGAAGGCAGCAAAAAAACCGCACGCATTCTGCAAGCGCCCAAAGAACAACGTTGTGGAATTTTGACTCAGCCAAGCTGGCTGGTGGCTCACAGCGGAAACTTCGACAACGATCCAGTCAGACGCGGCAAATGGATTCGCGAAAAGCTACTCGCGGGCACTGTTTTGGATATTCCAATTACGGTCAATGCACAAATCCCGGACGACGAACACAAAACGTTAAGGGAACGTTTCAGCGTCGTGCACGATGCCGAATGTTGGCGTTGTCACAAGAAGATGAATCCACTCGGAATGCCTTTTGAAGCGTTCAACCACGTCGGACGTTGGCGAGCTACGGAGAAAGTCAAACCCGTTGATACCTCGGGCAGTATTTCGTTGACAGCGGACGCTACGATCGAAGGAGACGTACTGGGTGTTCGGGAAATGATGGAAAAACTTGCGTCGTCGAAACTTGTCAGGCAGAGTTTCATTCGTCACGTCTTCCGATTTTGGATGGGACGTAACGAAATGCTCAGCGATTCAAAAACGTTAATGGCAATGGACAGGGCGTACGTCGAAAGCGATGGAAGTTTCAAAGAACTTCTGGTCTGCTTACTCACGTCAGATTCATTCCTGTATAGGAAGTGAAAAAATGAAGTCGTTCGATCGTAGAACACTGCTTAAAGGCGTATCGCTTGGGGCGGGAGCGGTTGCGTTGTCGCCGTTTATCAACAGTCTCTCTGCCGCTGAAAAACAGCAGGTGCCCAAACGATTTGTTTTCGTTGTCAAGAGCAGCGGACTTCAGGGAGACTTTCTCAATCCCGAAGGGCTAAGTCATCGGGGAGACAAATTGGTTGATGCCCCGCTCAAAGACCGCAAGCTTTCGCAAAGTATGAAGTCGCTGGAGCCCTTCAAAGACAAGTTGACGATCATTCAGGGCCTCAGCGGAAAGATGACCAAGTCCGGTCATAGCTCCTTCTACGGCGCATTGGGCGGTTACAAGGCCACTGCCCACGCACCACCTTTGTTCGCAACCATCGACGGGCACCTTTCACAAACATTCCCTTCGGTATTCAATCACCTTGGATTCAAGATGGGCGAAGGAAGCCAGGGCACAACATTTCCTGCGATTTCTGCCAAGGCAAAAGGTAAGCAGCTTCCATTTCAGCAGAACCCACTTAGTGCGTTCGAGAGCATTTTCGGAAGCATTTTGGAAGGTGGCGACCTAAAGAATAAATACACGCGAACCGGCAACGTTCTTGATGCAATGTCCGCAGACATTAGGAAACTCCAAAACAACCTGCCGTCACAGGAACGCGAAAAGCTTGGGCATTACCTGGAAGGGTTTGAAGCACTGAGGGACCGCCGCATCAAGTTGGTCTCGATGCAAAAGGTACTGAAGGAAAACGCCCCCGAGCTTGACGACAAATACACGTCGTCTGTCAAAACACACCACCTTGAAGCTCACTTCGACATGGCTTCGGCGGCATTGATTTCCGGGCTGACGAATGTTGTCACCGTTCACGCGGACGATCTCAGTTGCGTCTATTCCGGGATCGGTGTTGGCAACAATGTTCACGCGATCGGCCACGGAGCCGGCTACGCAACGCTCTCTTCACAGGATTGCCGCGACGCTATTCGAACGTTTCACATTGAACTGATCGCGTCGATGGCGGCCAGTCTCAACAAGATTCCAGAGGGTGACGGCACGATGCTGGACAACACGATTATCGTCTACACCAGCGACAACGCGGCCAATCATCATTCCGTCGGACTTGATTGGCCAATGATTGTTTTGGGCAACGCGGGCGGAGCACTTAAGTCGAAGGGGCGTTACCTCTCGTATCCACGCTACGGCACCCACAATCACAACCATACGATCTGCAATTGGTTTACGACCCTTTGCCATGTCGCCGGTGTCCCGCAGGACTTGTTTGGTCAACCCGATATGGCACTCGGCAAAGCCGAAGACCAACAAGGGCCGTTGAGCGAACTGGTCGCATGATGGGGATCGATTTCAACAGCCAGAGTTTCTTGCGGACGAATATGTCGAAGCTGTCTGTCATCGGCGTAGTCCTTGTCGTTACATCGGTCGCGATCAATGCGCGAGCTCAATCGCCATCATCGACCGCAGACAAAATCAGCGCCGCAGACGGGAAGCAACTCCTGCTCGAACGAGGGACTGAACTTACCGACCAGGAACTGCAGCTCATTTGCACCGCTTCCGGGCTTCGAGAATTGGATTTGTCCGGATGCAGTCGGTTGACGAATGCGGGGTTTTCGTCTGTCTCCAAACTTGTTGACCTGGAGACTTTGAATCTCACACGTTGCAGTCGCCTCGATGATGCTGTTTTTGAAGAGGTCTCCAAACTCGAAAAACTTTGTTGCCTGGACATCAGCTCAACCAGATTGAAAGTACCGAAGGTTGCGGCATGGTTGAAGAGGATGCCCAACCTGAAGAAGCTTTATCTAAGGGAAGCAACAGAACCCAGAACCAAAGGCCTGGGCCAGTTAACCGGTTTGACACATTTGGACATTTCCTGCGAGCGCGGCCGGCTTACTGATGCCGATCTCAAGCCGTTGGCGACCCTGACGAATCTCAAGTATCTCAACGCCAATGGAAGTCGAAACTACCACGCGAATGTCGGGCTCACGAACGCGGGATTGAAACATCTTGAGGAAATGACTTCGCTTGAATTTCTCGGCTTGTTCGGTCATTTCAAAGTGAATTCGAAAGGCTACAACCCGCTGTTTGCCAGGTTGAAACGGCTTGAGAAACTCGAGTTGGGTTTCAATTGGCCGCTCAAGGGAGAAGACCTTGAGATTCCCTCATCAGTCGTGCACCTCGACATGAGAGAATCGTTTCAACTAGGCGACGCCGCCGTGATCAACCTCAGGAACAAGAAAGGATTGCGGACACTCAACCTTTTTTATTGCCTGGAGGTAACGGACAAGAGCCTCGAGTCGTTGCAGAATCTTCCGGACCTGGAATACCTGAATCTGGGTTGTATCAAAGCATTGACAAACGATGGCCTGAAGAATCTCGAAGGCAATTCAGGCCTGAACTATCTCAACCTGGGTGACAACGACAATTTCTCTGACGCCGGACTTGTCAGCCTCAGGCAGATGGTCGGTCTCAAAGAACTGAATCTCTGGAGCACACCCAATTTGACAGGCGAAGGTCTGGAAGTATTGCGGTCCTTGCCAGGTTTACAAACGTTGAACCTCGCGGACTGCTCCAACCTGACCGACCAGGCACTTCACCACGCAAGTGAAAGTGCGCAGCTGAAGAATCTTTATCTCGACAACTGTGTGAAAATTACAGACAAAGGTATCAGCAAACTCGACGGGCTGTCGGAACTCCGCGAGTTAACACTCGGTGGTTGTCCTGGGATTACCGACAAAGCGCTCGTGAGTATTCGCAACCTCGCGTCTCTTAAATACCTGGTCCTTTCCAATTGCCCTGGCCTGACGTCGAACCGTATCGCTGAACTGGAACAAGCGCTTCCCAATTGTGACGTTGTGCGAGATTGAGGAAACACCAACAGTGGCTCGCGCCCTCATCGCTGCAGGAAACATTAATTGGGACGAATACTGTTCGGCCGTTTGCCGCTCGTCGAGTCCTACATGCCACTTCTTGAATTCATTAGGCTTCTTGAGCGTGGTGGCATGCCATGGTTGAAATGGTCCAGTAGAAATGTGAGTCTCAGAGCCGAATGATCGGCAAGGAGATTCGATGTCCAGGAAACGACGTAAACACCATTCGGCCGAGCAGATCGTCAAGAAGCTTCGCGACCCGGAGACGATCTGACGGCTGGCAAGACAGTTGTCGAAGTGGTTCAGGCTTTGGAAGTCAGCGAGCAGACGTAATACCGGTGGAAGAGCAAGTACGGTGGCATGTAGGCCGAGGAAGCCAAGCGGCTCAAGGAGCTTGAAGATACCTGTCCCTTGTTGTCGGATTTTCTGTCATCGTTGGTGGCGCGATCGCTTGCTTAGCCCAGACCGAGGACTCGCCCCACCCAGTCGATACGAGGCCACAAGCAGCTGGCACTGGCGGGACCGGATACACTTCGCAGGCTCGCTCGAGTCCGGCGGAAAAAACACACGGGGGCTATCTTTTGCCAACAACCGACATCACCATTGCTGATCTCCTGCCAGACCGCCCCGAACGACTTGCCCCAATCCTTGGTATCGGATGTCCAACTGGACAGCAACAAACGACGACAGAGCCTCAGAACGAAACCCGGTGAAGGATCAATGAGCATCGAAAGCAATCCATACTCCGCACCAAACAGCACTTCGCCGAATCGTGAATCGACCGTAACGCCGATTCGAATGTTCAAATACTCGTACTTTACCAGCCTCGCCGTTGCGTTGACGGTCACCATAGTCTGGTTGGCTGTGCTCGTGAATATGACCCCACCGGCACAAAAAAGAACAGACCCACCGGGAGTACTGGAAACGGCATTTCTTATCGTGACAACCCTGCCCAGCGTGTTGACATGCCTGGGCTTTAGCGGCGCGTACTGCTCCATCTTTCGCACGCGGCGAAGGATCTACCCGGCTGTGTTATTTGGTGTGGCTTCAGGATTTGTCTTCAATGCAATGACTGCGATCACGGTCATTGAGTCCCTGTTCGACTGGTAGGCTTTCTTCGAGGACCACAGCCGATGCTGACCGACATCTGCATTGTGGTTGCATCGCAATATCGTTGGGAGCGTATTACCGCCACCCATGGTGTGTCGCCTGCTGCAAACCTGTTGTCTTCCACCTGTTGTCTTCCATTTGTCAGCAACAACACCCGCGTGACCAGTTCGCCTCTGGCTCGGAGAGCCTGGACATGCAGAATAACAGTTACCTCCGGGCCGAAAATACATGAGCGAACACATCGACCTACCTGCTCCTGACTTCACTTTGCGGGATCTTGACCGGGGACAGCACGCTCTTGCGGACTATCGCGCACGGTCGTTGTTGTTGGTGTTTCATCGGCACTTAGGCTGACTTCCGTGTCGGGAGCATCTAACGCAGTTGCGCCAGCACGAAGCGGAGTTGCAGGAGCGCTGCATCGACGTTGCGGTTGTTACCTTTGATCCGGACTCTATGGCACGAGCCTACGTGGAACAGACTGAATTGCCGTGGCCGTTGCTGATCGATCCGGAGCGGTCTGCTTATGACAGCTACGGATTTGGCCGCGGCTCCGCGTGGGCGATCTACGGTCCGGCGTCGATCCTTGTCAGGATATTGTCAGGAAATCCTGCAGAATTGAACGATTTTCAAGCGACATGTCGTGACAATCGTGGTCAGTCAATGAAAAGCGGCGGGCTGCAAACCCGCCGCTTTAAACGACATAAGTAACATCAATTCAGTGACTTACGAAGATTCAAATGGAGGCGGCGGGAATCGAACCCGAATCTGATTCTCCACAACTAATTGAAGGGGAAGCGGTTAGGAACAGTAAGGCACCGCGCGCTGCAAATGCGCTGCACGACACCGGCACAGATTGGCTCGATTTGTCCCGGGTTGACAGCGAGTTGAGGGTGTTGATTGAAGCTTGGCCGTTGTTACCCGAACAGATCAAAGTAGCGCTTAGTACGCTGGCATCTGGAGTGCGTTCAATCGAAGAGGCCGAGGCTTGAGACGCCTGGCCCATGTCACTGAAGAGCTGTAGTCAGGCGGGGAACCTCCCTCGGTGCGTCACCGAAGCAGTTTTGTCAGTCGCCCTCGATCACAATCAGAACGGTTCCGCGTATCATCGTTCGATCGCCCATACCTGGCTTGTCGCCGTGAAGTTCTTGTGGTCGGTGAACGTCCAGGTGACTTTTTTCTCGCTGGACAGAATAAAGGCGTGCGCGCCGCGGCCTGAGTTACCACGGAGGAAGTTGGTCACCAGAACGGATCCGTCCCTCAACTGTTGGAGGTTGCAGGCATTGGTGAAATTGAGTTCGGGATGATCTTTTCCGGTGAACTCCCAGATGATCTTTCCAGCTCGATTGACTTCCAGCAGTCGTGCCTGTGTGCCGCAGGCCAAAAGAGTGTTGCGGTTTCTTAACCGTAGAAGGTCCTGAACTGTCCCCGCCGGATAGCCACCCTTTCCTGCTCTTGGCACTTGGTATCGCCATACTTCCTGACCGTTCTCATCGACTTCCAGAGGTGTCCCTTCGCCCCACAACTGGGCCAGATAGTGTTTGTTGCCAATGGGGTAGACGTTCCCCAACTGGCCGTGGTGATGCTGCAAAAGAAAAGAAGTCTGACCCAAGCCTGACCCCTTTCCTCCGCGCCCACCCCGTCACTTTGCCACCCTCCACTGTTCATCAAAAAAGCCGGAGTCGAGCACGGTCTCGTCCACCGGCGTGTCCTTTTTCTCAGGTGGATTGTCTCCGACCTGGACGATGGCCCAGTCGCCAAGTCGAGGAAACACCATGTAGCTGAATCGCAATTCGGCGTCGTGATAGGTGTGCCCACTGTTGAGCACGACATAACGGCCGGAAGCACCGGGTAGCGGGTTGGGGTGGATCAATTGGAGCACGTGATCCGCGGATCGATGCTTTTGAGCGCCAAGTCGCACGTCGTTACGGGTCCATTGGATTGGCAATTGTGCAACGACCTTGCGTATCCAAACGTTGTTGCCGGGATCACCGAATAAGATGAGATTACAGCGCTCCACATCCTCCTGTGTCACCTCCGTGTCATCCTTAATCGGCAGGTATCCGCGGTAGTGGCGACGCCACTCGTCGGCGAAGCGATTGAGGTTTGCCTCGGCCCAGTGGGCGACGCGGGGATTCCAAGGCGTGCCGGTTCCACGCACGCAGAGAAATGGTCGCGAGAAAGCATCGTCTATCGGCCCTTGAAGGCCGGGAAGTTTGCCAGTGAGCCTCGCAGAATCGAGTGGGCCTGAACAAATCCACTTTCCGTCGAGCAGCTCGAAGAGAAGCGACTTCGCCCGGCTCGCTTCTCGCGGTAACTCAACTCGCTTTCCAGCAATGATCACCGTACCTTGTTCGCCCAGCACGTCCGGAGCGTGGATGGCGAAGCGCGTTATATTCACTGGTTCAGCCACTGCAATCGAGCCATCGCCGACAAAGTGAGCATCGATTTCCGCACGTTGGTAATGCTCAACGAGTCCCAGGACTTCGATCCAATGGCAACGGCTGAATTTGAGCGTCCATGTCACGAAGCGAACACGTTTGGGGAACGGATCGCTACCTTGAGCGGCGTGCTTACCAAGC
>JAQWOH010000016.1 GCA_029245955.1 Fuerstiella sp.
GGCCCCATCGGCGGATAGTTAAACGTATTATCCATGGCACTGGCTGAGCCACCAGTGGTCATCATCAGGTACAGAGGTGCCTGATCAAAATACGGCAGCAGTGGCGGCAGACCACTCAGTCGCCCCCAGTTTCCGGTGTCGTTTCCGGTCCAACCGGTTCCGCCCTTACCAAAAACAAACGCTCCATACACATCATGATAGTTGTGCAGTGCAAGTCCCAGTTGTTTCAGGTTGTTCTTACACTGAGTACGTCTGGCTGCTTCGCGAGCCTGCTGTACAGCGGGCAGCAGAAGCGCAATCAGAATCGCGATGATCGCAATCACCACAAGCAATTCAATGAGAGTAAAACCAATCCGTTTTCCCAATCTTCGAGTTCGTAACATCTAACGGCTCCTAATGAGAGTAAAGAAAATACAATAGCACCAGGTCAAGCGCTCATCCGGGCAAGATAAAACTGATGCATACTTACGAGCTCAAATTGCTCGCCATTACGTTTTGCCGGGCTTTTGCTGTTTTGACTTAATGTGTCGTTCGTTTCTGCAACTGAGTCGGCTGAGTCGTCCACTGGGGTATTGATACGGCAGTGCTTCCCACGCTGAATACCGTGTGGAAAAAGTGGCAACGCTACTTTGCTCCGCCACCACCCGTCTGCCTTTCCATTTCTTCCTGCAGTTGCTTCTCAATTTCAGCTTCTTTCTGCGCCGTTTTTGCAGCATCCACTTCGGGGATGTCTGAGTAGTCTGTTTCGCCACAGCCCGTCACGGCGAAAGTCGATGATGCGATAAAAAGTAACAAGGCAAACTGGCGTTTCATGATGATGGTTTCCTTTTGCGTGGGAGGGAGAGTTCAACAGTCTGAGTTACAGGGAACATGCACAATTGATGCTTAACGCAGTCGTGCAACCGACTCTCGTCGTTGCAGTTCGATGGGGAGCCTGGGGAGTTCATATGATTCGCCGTCAATCAGTTTGACCAGTGCAGCGGCACTGGCCATGCCCATTTCTACTGCGGGTTGTCTCATGGTTGTCAAAGGTGGTGTCATAAAGGCGGCTTCTGCCTGGTCATCGAAGCCAATTATCGAAACGTCTTCCGGAACACGGATCCCGTGACGATGGAGCGCGAGTCTCGCTCCAAATGCAACCATATCGTTGGCCGCGAAGACTGCACTGAAGTGCGTGCTTTGCGCCAGCAGTGAATTCACAGCCAGCACCCCTGACTGAGCGCTGAAATCGCCCGAATAAACCAGATTTGAATTCAATTCGATTCCCGCATCAGCCAGTGCTTTTGAGTATCCCTCGAAACGCTGAACTGCGTCCGGATGATTCCTGATGCCATGGATCAGGGCGATCTCGCGATGACCAAAATCGATCAGATGCTTTGTGGCCCGATAACCAGCATCAACGTTGTCGACATGGATGCACTGATTTTCCCAGTCGTCGAGTTCTCGGGCAACCACGATGGTTGGCAGTTGATCTCTGAGTTCATTAAGTTTGCTGACCGGTACATCACCGCCGATGAGAATCAAACCGTCAACCTTCCGCCCGACCAGTGTGCCGATCACCTCACGTTCGGTATTCTGCTTCCACTGACCGTCCGCAAAGATCGGCGAGTAGCCCGTATCGGAGAGTCCGTCAATGACACCCTGGGACACCGAGTCGTAGAACGGACTACCAAAGTTTTGGGTCAGTACCCCGATCGTCATGGATCGGCCACCAGCCAAACTTTGCGCCATGACGTTGGGCTGAAAGTTCAGCTCATTCATCGCGTCTTCAACTGCGATTCGTTTCTGTGTGGTGACCAGCGAACTGTTGTTCAGGACACGCGAAACGGTAGCCTTGGAGACGTTAGCAAGATCAGCGATATCCTGAATCGTAGCCATCAGAGTCTCAGAACTTCCCCATAACCGACTTGAAAGCGTTTTCAGTTACCCCGCCCTCTGGGATTCAGAATATACCGGAAAATGAAAGCGGTTCCAGTACAGTGTTGACAAATGTATAGAATATGGCAAACTAAAGATCGATAATGAAAGCGGTTTCAATGCTGTATCTGCCACGGACGTGATGGTTCTTCATGATTTAATGCCCTTCTGTAGGGAGGGCTGACAATTTGCTTCGGTGGGTCATTGAGTTCCATTTATGAGCTTCCCCAATTCCCCTCTATTGGCTTCCGAAAATCGTGCCCTCGAGGAGCGTATCTCGGTTGACCGGATACCTGACTGTTCCCGCGGCGTGCTGGTCCACAATTCTCAGGCGGCCGCTCAGCCCGCGACGGTGGTCGCGCTGGGCATGGTCTCACGACTGCCGGGGATCAGTCGCCTTCTGTCCCGAATGTTTGACGGAATCTCTGACCCATGATGGAAACATGTCGGACAACACATGTTCGCGGTCCGGAAGGGACACCATGCTTATTTCGGGCGGCAGTCTGTTCTGAGGTGCAATTCGTGTTCCGGATCCCCGCTTCCAGTGGTTTGACACCGGTTTTGGAATCAGTTTAGAACCGGCGCCCTTCGAGAGATGCGCTCAATTAAAGAAGACACTTATGACTGAATCATCCGTCACTAAGGTGCCGTTCGGGCAAAAGCTGGCCTTCGGCTTTGGAATGCTGGCTAATCAGATGTTTCCAGCCGCTCTCGGTGTGTTCCTGGTCGTCCTCGTCAAGGATCTCGGTTTTTCCCCGCTTGCCTGGGGCTTCATCTACTTCGCCCCCCGATTGTTCGACGCTGTCACTGATCCGATTATGGGGTTCATCTCGGACAACACGAGATCCAGATGGGGCAGGCGTCGGCAGTACGTTTTCGTTGGAGGTCTGATCCTGGGTGTTGCGTATGTGGCCATGTGGCAACTGTATCGGGAAAACAGTCTGACCTACAACTTTACCTATTTCATGGGCTGGTCGCTGGTTTTCTACCTGGGACTGACGATTTTCAGTGTCCCCTATGTAGCCATGGGGTACGAGATGAGCGAGGACTTCAATGAGCGAACCACTATCATGGCTGTCGCTCAGTTCATCGGGCAATGGGCGTGGGTGATTGCGCCTTGGTTCTGGGTTATTCTCTATGACAAAGACTGGTTTCCTAATCCTGCGGGCGACAGTGCAGCACCTGATATGGGAGTCAGGTACCTGGCCGTCTGGGTAGCGATTCCGTGCACGCTTTCTGCCCTGGTGCCGGCAATCTTTATTAAAAGCAAATCGACGTTGGATCGCGAAGACTTTGAACCTGTCAATATAGAGTCGATCGGAAACAGCCTCAAGAAGATTTGCAAGTCAACGATTGAGGCTTTTTCTATTCCTCAATTTCGCAAGCTGGCTTTTGCCACTTTCCTGATCTTCAATTCTTTTAACATTATCGCGACGTTCACATTCTTCATCATCGTTTACCACTTGTTTGACGGAGATGCCGAAGCGGCGGGAGTTTGGCCCGCGTTGCACGGCTGTGTGGGGGCACTGATCACAACCTTTCTGGTCATTCCGGTGGTCGCAGCGATGGCGGAGAAGATCGGCAAGAAGACGACATTTATTGTTTCGCAGTCCATCTCGATCATCGGCTATATCCTGTTCTGGTTCCTGTTTGTTCCGGGCAAGCCCTATCTGTTCCTGTATGTGTTGCCGTTCCATTCGTTTGGAATCGGAGGACTGTTCACACTGATGATGTCAATGACCGCCGATGTGTGCGATGTTGATGAACTGAACACCGGCAAACGTCGTGAAGGAATTCTGGGGGCGGTCTATTGGTGGACGGTGAAGTTCGGACATGCTTTCGCTGGACTGCTGGCCGGTCTCATCATGTGGCTTGTGGATTTTGACCCGGATGCGGCCACGCAGTCTTCAATCACCGGACTGCGTTGGGCCTACTCAGTGCTGCCGATCATCGGAGTCGTGGGCGCAATCTGGATCATGCGGGACTACGACATCTCCGAGAAGCAGGCGGCTGAGGTTCGCGAGAAACTCGCCGACCGGAAGTCCGTCTCTGCTTAGCTCGCAGTGGTGGGCTTCCAGCTGTAACTGAGGTCCCCCTCGCACAATGCGTCGGCTGCCAACACTCACTCTCGAGTACGGAAACATATATGACGAAACGAATCCCACCCGAAGTCATCGGCGAGTACGTCGACTTCGAGGGTGAACAGTATTATCGCATCATCAACAGTCACCTGATGCCGGACTTCTTCATGTCGGTGGTGGGCGCCAGCGATCATTGGATGTTTATATCCAGCAACGGAGCACTGACGGCAGGACGCCGCAACGCTGACCAGGCTCTCTTTCCTTATGCATGTGACGATAAAATTTCAGCCGCTCGTGGTGAAACCGGCTGTATTACCCTGCTTCGAGTCATGCCACCGGAACAGGACGCGATTAACGGCCCGTTATGGGAACCCTTCGGTGTCCACGACGCAGCCACGGGACGTATTCGCCGCAATCTGTACAAGACGCCACTGGGAAACAAATTGGTGTTTGAGGAGATCAACGAGGCTCTTGAACTGACGTTCCGTTACCGCTGGACGTTCAGTGAGAAGTTCGGCTTCGTCCGCAGTTGTCGCCTGACAAACACGGCTGAGAAACCGTGCTCCCTGGAATTGCTCGATGGGGTCAGAAACATTCTGCCGTATGGTATCAGTAACGAGTTTCAGATGCGGTTCAGCAACCTGGGCAACGCCTATAAGAAAAATGAACTGATTTCGGGCTCAGACCTTGGTGTGTTCTACCTCAGTTCTGTCCCCACGGACCGGGCCGAAGCCTCTGAAGGACTGAGGGCGACGACCATATGGCAGACCGGCCTTGTGCCCACCTTCACATTACTGTCTGCGGATCAACTGCGGTGTTTTCGGGCGGGCAAGACACTGCAGACCGAAGCCGATGTCAGAGGGAAAGCGGGCGCATATCTTCTGAATCAGGGGATCGAACTTGGGCCTGGTGAGAACCTTGAATGGCATATTGTTGCGGAACTGGCCCAGGATCATTCCGCTGTTATCGGACTGGACGACTGGTTGCAGCGGACATCGGTTCCGGCAGCAAAGCTCGCAGATGACATACAGGCCGGTGAACATAAACTGCTCCACATTGTCTCAACCTCTGATGCTGTGCAGTTCGGTTCCAATCGTCGGCGGACCAACAGACATCTTTCCAACACTGTATTCAATGCTATGCGTGGCGGGCTTCCGCTGGAGAATTATCGTGTTTCTACAGAAGACTTTTCTGAACACGTGACAAACTTCAATCGTCAGCTCTACCAGAAACATGAGTCATTTCTGACAGATCTTCCGAGCGTTCAGAACCTTGCGGAACTGCGAGATGCCGTTGCTAAGCTGAACGACCCGGACCTGACGCGGTTGGGCATGGAATACCTGCCCTTTGCGTTCAGTCGACGTCATGGTGACCCGACTCGTCCCTGGAATCACTTTTCCATCGATCTTTACGCCGCGAACGGTCGAACCAATCTGAATTATCAGGGGAACTGGAGGGACATTTTTCAGAACTGGGAGGCAGTGGGTTTGTCCTTTCCGGAGTTCATCACGTCGATGATTTGTCGTTTTGTGAATGCGACCACGGCGGACGGCTACAACCCCTACCGCGTTTCGAAAGACGGATTCGAATGGGAAGAACCTTTGCCGGGTGACCCATGGGCCAACATTGGCTACTGGGGCGATCATCAGATTATCTATCTGCTGAAGTTGCTGGAGTGGAGTCGTCGGTTTCACCCGGAACGCCTGGGCCGGCTGCTCAACTCACCAGCCTTCGTGCATGCCAACGTTCCGTACCGCATCAAAGACTACGAACAGATTCGGAAGGACGTTCGCGACACCATCGTCTTTGACTCAAAGTTGTCCGCCACGATCAACGAACGCGTGGCACGTCTGGGAGCCGACGGAAAACTGCTGCGGAATCAACAGGATCAGATCCAGTACGTTACGCTGATGGAAAAACTGCTGACACTGTCACTGGCGAAACTGTCTAACTTTGTTCCCAACGGCGGCATCTGGCTGAATACGCAACGCCCGGAATGGAATGATGCCAACAATGCACTCGTCGGCAACGGCCTGTCCATGGTCACGGCATGCTACCTGCATCGTTGGTTCAAGTTCCTGCATGACTGGGTTTCAGACAGTGCGGACGAATCATTTGCGGTCTCGCAGGAGGTGGCCGTTTTCTTCCGGCGAATCAACGGCATCCTTCAAGCAGACACGGGCTCACTGTATGGTGACACGACATCAGATCATCGAATTAAGATGGTGGAAGGACTGTCAAAATCCGGAAGTGAATATCGAACCGGACTTTACGCTGACAGCCTGAGCGGGCAAAAGACCGTTCTTGCGCGACAGGAGTGCCTGGAACTCTTCCAGGCGGCCCGCCGACACATCGAAACGACCATCCGAAACAACAAACGCCCCGACGGACTGTACCACACCTACAACCTGCTGAACTGGCGGGACGGCGGCGTTAAGGTTGAACACCTTTATGAAATGCTCGAAGGTCAGGTCGCCGCACTCAGTTCAGGACTGCTGACGGCGACCGAGTCCGTGCAACTTCTCGGCGCCCTGCGAGACAGCGCACTATATCGTCGTAACCAAGACAGCTATCTGCTCTATCCGGATCGACAACTGCCCCGATTTCTGGATAAGAATCAGCTGGGCAGTGAGGATGTAAACGCCAGTCCCTTGCTGCAGGCTCTTCTTGAGGAGGGCGACGAAAGCATTGTCACGCGTGACGTCCGTGGCGGTGTTCACTTCAACGGCGAATTTCGAAACTCGGCAGATCTGCGGTCGGCACTCGATAGTTTGGGTTCGGAGTACAAAGTCGTTGTCCAGAGCTGGGGCGCAGAACTGTGCGGAAGGTTCGATGAAATTTTCGGCCATCGGCAGTTTACGGGGCGGTCCGGAACGTTCTTTGCCTATGAAGGACTGGGCTCGATCTATTGGCACATGGTTTCCAAGTTGTGTCTGGCGGTTTCGGAAACTTATTTCTGTGCTCTTCGGCAGGGCGCCTCGCAGAGCACAATCGATTCGCTTCGGTCGCATTATGAAGCCATCAGAAGGGGCATTGGCTCCGAGAAATCTCCGCTGAAATACGGCGGATTTCCTTCCGATTCGTATTCCCATACACCAGAGAACGCTGGCGTGAAGCAACCGGGAATGACCGGTCAGGTCAAGGAAGACATCCTGGCTCGGTTCTCCGAAATCGGCATTCATATCGACAACGGCTGTGTGTGCTTTCGTCTGGAGCTGTTTGATCGCCGGGAACTTGTCAACGAAGCAAGTACGTTCAACTTCTTTGATCTTGCAGGAGAATACCGCACGATTCAGGTTCCGGAAAATGGCTTTGGATTCACCCTGTTTCAGGTTCCCTTCATCTATCAATCAGGCAACGAGGATGCGATCTGTATCCGGTTCGCAGACGGAAGTCAGCGAGCGTTTGACGGTCGCCGAATCGATCAGGTTGTAAGCCGACAGCTTTTTTCACGTTCCGGGGCAATTACCGCGGTTGAATGCCGGTTCGCATCACTTCGTAATTGAGCGATGTTTGCCGTCAATACCGCTGTCCGATGTCGAATGACTCAACCGGGTTGCATGAGCGATAGAGCGTAGTTCCCAATCACTTAATGGCTGAAGCCTCATAATCTTCGGATTACCTCTTTTTATTCGTAAGGAATTTCCGTGAACAGATTGTCCCCCCATCTTACGGCATACATCGCTGTCGTCGCTTTGTCTGTCAGTGGTCTTTCATATGCTTCGGCCCGATCGCGGGTTGCCGTGACGGGGCAAAGTGGCAGTTTTCAGCTCGTTCGTGAAGGTCGACCGTACAGTATCAGGGGCGTGGGGGGCGACACTCATCTTGCGGAACTGGTGACGGCCGGGGGAAACTCAATTCGTACATGGGGTGTTGAGCAGCTTGAGAAAACTCTGGATGAAGCCCGGAAGCACGGGTTGACGGTGTGTGCGGGACTGTGGCTGGGCCACGAACGACACGGATTCAATTACCATGACAAGGCGGCTGTGCAGAAACAGCTTGAAGCATCGTTGGCCGCCGTTCACAAGTACAAGGATCACCCGGCCCTGTTGATGTGGGGCGTCGGCAATGAGATGGAGGGCGAAGGCACTACGCCAGCCATCTGGGAAGCCGTGAACGACATCGCTCGTGAGATTAAGCGCATCGACCCCGATCATCCGACCATGACTGTGGTGGCTGAACTGGGAGAAAATGAGGTCAAAATCAGGAACCTCGATCGCTATTGTCCGGATATCGACATCATCGGAGTGAATTCCTATGGAGGTATTTCGACATTGGCGGCACGTTACAGGAATGCAGGCGTCACGAAGCCGTATATTGTCACCGAACATGGCCCCATGGGGCCGTGGGAGACCGCGAAAACGTCATGGAATTCACCCGTTGAAGCCACGAGTACAGAAAAGGGACTGGCGTTCAGCCGTGGTTATCAATCCGCCGTACTGAAACAGTCCGGGCTTTGTCTCGGGTCTTATGCTTTTCTATGGGGACACAAACAGGAAACAACTGCGACGTGGTTTGGCATGTTTCTTTCCGACGGCGCGCGTCTGGCTGCTGTCGATGCTATGACGGAAGCCTGGACAGGTTCACCCCCGGACAACGTTTGCCCCCGGATCGCATCCCTGACACTTAACAGGACAGCCAATCTGAAGCCCGGCAGCACAATTAATGCCGCTGTCGTCGCGACTGATCCGGAATCCGATAAGCTGACGATTAAGTGGGTCCTGCGGTCTGACTCGTTGACGATTGGCACCGGCGGCGATGCCCAGAAAAACGAAGTGACCGTTGATAACTCAGTGCAGGCAAATGGCGACAGCGCAGTGGTCACTGTGCCGAAAGTCAAAGGCGGCTATCGTCTGTTTGTTTATGTGTATGATGGTCAGGGCGGTGCTGCTGTGGCCAACGTGCCTCTGTACGTTGATGGCTCCGTCACTATGGCTGCACCGCAAGTCAAATTGCCATTCGCGGTATACGCCGACGATTCCCGTCAAACGATATATGTCCCATCGGGCTATATGGGAAATGCTGCCGCTGTGAAGATGAAATTTGACAGCCCCAACCACCCTCATAGTGGAAAAACCTGTCTTCAGGCAGAATACCAGACCGGTGCTGACTGGGGCGGAGTGCTCTGGCAGTCACCGGCCAACGACTGGGACGGTCAGAAGCCTGGTGGCGCAGATCTCACGGGGGCAACTCATCTTGAGTTCTGGGTGCGTGGCGCCAAAGGTGGTGAAACGGTGAACTTTGTCTTAGGTGTCCTGGACGGAAACCAGCTTTACCGCGACACAGCCAAAGGTGAACTCAAGGACGTGAAACTTACGAACCAATGGAAAAAAATGACGATCTCCCTGAAAGGTCACGATCTCAGCCGGATCAAGACGGGCTTCGGTTGGTCACTCGCTGGTCAGGGCAGCCCCGTCACGTTCTTTCTGGATGACATCCGTTACGTAGCTCGTTAGCGGTGGATGACTGCTTCTTGGGATTCGAAATTTGTTCAGACGTTGTACTCCGCACAGATGAATGACGATGGCAATCGTCATCGCCCCGGCGCGGACGCAGGACGGTTTTGGCGTTGCCTCATTTCCGTCTCGTGCTGCAGTATTTTGCTCGAACCACACGGCTGATGTCGCGCCAGCATGCAGGCCGATTTTACTGCTCTGTTACGCTGACATCTAGCTGAGTTTGCCGTCCACCTTACACAGATCGACGGCGGTACATGCTGCATCCGTATACCGAAATACGTTCATACGTCGAATCCTGCCGAAAACTGCGAAGTGTCGGAGGCTGCAACAATGGCTTTTCCAATATGTCGCGACATCTATTCCGACCTGCATATTCCAGTCAAGACTCCTGACGTCAATGCCTTTATGATATCGCCATCCAGATGCGGCCCGCACACATCCCACTGGCGGCACCACCGCAACACTCCTCCCTTTGGTACTGGACCGACTATTACTTGTCGATTCACACGGCCGACCGGAGCGACTGGCCGGACAGGGTCGCATGACGCTGATTGAAGGATTGGGCTGCGTACTGTCGCACGCAGAGGTGGAATATCCGGGTATTGTATTGATCGAGACGCCCACCACACCCGCTCAAGCGCAGCCGGGGAAACCGACACACAAGTGACCTGAGGCAGGCTGTTCGTGATCGAACGCAAAGGTCCGACAACTCCCCGTTCCACTACTGAAAACTACCCCGGAATGAAAACGGACAACATCGAGTGCAAGGTGTAGCAATGTTCGAGACGATGAAACACTGACGAAATTTGCGTTGCACACTGCATGGCCTATCGTCCTGATTCACCTCTGCTGGTAAACCCGCTTCTGTCCGTAAACAGATACGCTTTTACTTTGATGACGCTCGTTGCGACTGTAAACTCCAACCGGTTCTGCTTTCCTGCCCTGTCCCTCCTCCCCCCCCAGGGCCAACCAATCAGGTGGAGCTCAGATCGAATCAAAGGTTATGTTGGATAAGAGTCCCGGACTTTGAAACGATTTGCCTTCCTCAGACGAAACTAAAGGGAGATGGCGACCCCGCGATCGCCATCAAGATTAAATATGCATGGTTCGATCTGTGTCATTGTCAAACAATTTGTGGAGCAGAATTATGGGGCTGATATCTGGCGGGAGATTCTGAACTCGGCCGGCCATGAAGGTCTCGTACTGTCGCCCATCCAGAATTATCCGGACGAAGCTGTCATTGCGATCATCGGGGCAGCGTGTGAGCATTTGGAAATTGACCAGCGAACAGCACTCGTTGAGGTTGGGAAATTTGCCACTCCGCAATTGATACGATTTGCAAAGGGAATGCTTCATCCCTCCTGGAAGTCGTTTGAAGTATTACGGAACCTCGAATCCTTAATCCACCGAACGATTCGTATCTCCAATCCGGATGCTGAACCAGCCACAATTCAGGCATTTGAGCTTTCGGACAGTCAGTTCCAGATTGTCTATTCATCGCATAGAGGCTTATGCGCGCTTGCGAATGGAATTCTTCAGGGTTTAAGTGAAGTGTTTGACGAGTCGATTGAGGTTATCGAAGACACGTGTTGCCAACATGGAGACCCATTCTGTACGTTCACTGTTAATAAAGTCGTCGACAATATCGATGATGCTGCCGCAGATGACCGAAACTCGCAGTCAGCGTCATCCTCATTGCCAGAGGATTCATCTAACAGTGATCCGTATGCCATGACCACGGACATGCCCATTTCAGCGGCGTTTGACGGAGAAGACGATGGCGAATTCGCGCTAATGCAAGAAAGTGAGACGTCAGGTTCAGGGACAAGTACCATGTCTTCACGCGAACCTAAAATGGGACAGGCACCTTCCCAGCTGATCCCGCTCCCCAAACGAATTGACCGCTACTCGATTCACGAGGTGCTGGGTGTCGGGGGGATGGGAGTGGTTTATCGAGGGATCGACGAATCGCTGATGCGAACCGTTGCCGTCAAGACCATAAAAAATCCGAAGATTGAGTCATCCATGCAGGAACTTTTCCTCGCGGAAGCAAGACGTCTGGCAAAGTTGAATCATCCCAACGTGGTTCGCATCTATGACGTTGGCAAGACTGGCCAACGTCCATATTTTGTCATGGAGTATCTGCCGGGGCTCACACTGCTCTCGCGACTGGGACGCGGACCATTGAATCTGAAAGTCGCGTTGCGAATCTTTGGCAACATTCTCGACGGTGTTGATGCGATCCATCGGCTGGGCATGGTGCATCGTGACATCAAGCCCGGCAACGTTGTTTTGAGTGATGACTTACAAAAATGTCACCTGCTTGACTTTGGGCTTGCCGTCGACAATGCCCCCAAGCATACGCCGGACCGCTGGATCACCGGCACCAAAGGCTACATTCCGCCAGAGCGTATCAAAGGTATGCCCGGCGATTACCGAGGTGATTTCTTCAGCTTGGGATGTATCGGGTACGAAATGTTCTCCGGGACAACGCTGTTGCAGTTAGCCGAAGAAAATCCGGCGAATCGTATCTCTCTGAAGGAAGTCAAGGAAACGCACCAATGGCAGCAACTCCCGGATAAAGTCCGGAGCACTATTCGTGGAATGTTACACAGCGATCCGGAGGAACGTCTTTGTGATTACAAAGAGATCAGGGAAAAACTTGAGATGATGGCCTACACATAAGAAGCTCTTCTGCTGGCAGGGAGTGTTCTCTGTTTAAAACCCCCTGAGAATAATGCACTGCTTGAACAGAATTCCCACCGAGTGGGGCAAAGAGGTTGTCATGACCTGCCACACGCTCAACAGGAATAAGGTGCCGCATACTTTGTAGAAGGTGTGACCTGTGCAGCGACATCTGCGTGGTCGGCATCTCCTGGCCCGTTTGATGGACATGACGGGTAGCAAGTCGCAGCTGAATCATGGCCCACACCTGCTGACTGACGTAGAGCTTCACAGCGTCAATGTCAGCGCCCGGAACGGGCAGGGCGGGCGAACTTTCCATAGTCGGTGATCGGCCAAACTGCAGGCCGGCGAGCGCCATCCGGAGAATCATTCCTCACTCCACTTGCTGGCGGCTGGAACGAGCCCGTTGTCAAGCCTGTTCCACTTTTTCAGGTTGTGAGGCGTTCTTACTCGTTACGAATGATTTCAGGATAAAACCGAGCACAATTCCTACCAGGATTACGAGCAAAAATGGGAACGACGGCGGCGGAGCAGATGCCAATTCAGAGACACTCTGAATCTTCTCCAAACCGTGCTGCAGATTGACGCCGTAAAGTGCAGACAGCGTGGCCATGGGAAAGAAAAAGGCGGCCAGGATATTGAGCCGATGGGACGACACGGCCATTTGATGGCTGCTTTCCGCCTGTTCCTCAGTTCGCTTGGCGATCAAGAACTCGAGTGACGCCTTTGCGTCGCCCATGAGTAATTCTGCCGTGCGTTCGATGCGATAAGCTCTGTCTCTAAAATTGATGATGTCTCGATCCTGCGGACATAACTCCCGCGCCTGCTGTAGCGCCTGGTGCATGTTTCTGGCTGATCGTTGAATTGGTGCCAGACCATAAATTACAGAAAAATAGTCGGTGGAACTGGTGGACTGCTCATCCTGCTCTTCGAAGCGCGTGACGAGGTCAATGTATTCGTCCAGGTGCTTAGCAACCCCTCGCTGTCCTGCGCCACGAGAATAGGAACTCCATGTTCCATCGGGCTGACGCCAGAAGAATCGGCCCTGGCGCCCAATGTCTTCGGGCGATGGCAAGTCGTGCAGAATCAGCAGCAGGTGGCCGTCCGAAAACATCGCACGCTGCCGCCCGACCTGGTCGCCCAGGCGGTCCCGGAATTCCGCGGGGACGTTCCAAACCGCCGGGAGTATCGAAGCTTTCGACATGATAGAGAATCCAATGTTTGCGAAGATGATCGTGGGCGTAGTACAGCGTGGAGATCACGGCCGCGATTTGCAAGCTTTTCGGCCGGAAATTTGAGCGCCAAAACCAGCATTCGAAGGTACTACACATCAAGCTATGCCACAGACGGTGGTGTCATGGCACAGCGCCCAATCGATAGAGCTTTCGGAAATTCAGTGTTTGGAAATTGGCTGAATTTCCGCTTTGCTCTGAGTTGCGTTGGACAGATGGTAAAGAAAGCGCACATGCTTTGTATGTTGCCTGCGTGGACAGCCGCAGTCATCCTGCAACTTACGGCAAGGTTTTGCCGGACCCACGGATGCTGCCAGCTTCTATCTCGGATCCGTTCGTGATCTGCAGGACTGCCCATTTCAGTTTTTTTGCAGTTTACGCCGCAGTGTACCCAGGAAACGTCATGCACAGACGAATCACGGTTCATGATGTGTCCCCTCAAAACAAAAAATCAACTGCCGGACTATACGAGGTTGCCCTTCTGCATCTTTGTCTTGTTATTTCCTCTCGCCCTGATCTGCACAAACGCACTGAGCAGCTTTGCGCCGCCCGAATGTGTACCTCACGTGGTTGAGGCCGGCGGATTACAAAAGGCATACTTAGAGGGGAGATTGGCGTTCATTAATGATATCAGTACCGAAGGGAATCCCTACTGGGAGAGCGACCGAGACAAGGCCACGGAATGGGCTTTGGGCTGGAGAGAGCAGAAGTTCTGGCGGATTACCTTCGACCTTGCCCTAAGCGACGGTGAGTCTCAACAGACCGGCACATGATCTGCGAACGACTGTCTCAAGGAGTGGGGCATGGACATCGGAATGCGCTTACCTGGCTGGTAGGCCCGGGGGTGAATCATGCGTGGAAGACGTCTGCTACGGCGCTATTTCAAAACGGCATTCACAATTATTTAACGCCTGTGTCCAGGTCCGGTCGGGATCATGTGCTGTCGCGTTAAGAGTCTGTGAGAATGGTTCGGACGTGGCGGTTAGACAGAAAGTATCATTCTCGATCAGACCAGACTGATTTCGCTTCAGATGTGCGGGACAAAGTTCGTTTATGACCACGAGTGTCTTCTTCGCAATTGGAAAGGTGTGGCAACGCGTCCTTCCAGTAAACTCACGACCGTATTTCACAGGGCTTCGTTCTTTAATGCCCTTGAACTTCTCACGAAAACACTTCATCGGAAAAGCAGATTCCCGCTGCGTTGAAGTGCACGGTCTCGTGATGAGAGTCGTCATAACATTGGCCGACGATTTCTGAGTATTGTGAATGCGTGGTCGTTCCGTGCAACATGTACGTGACGCCTTCTGGAGGAATCGGTTCGTGCAGCGTCACGCCTGCCGTGCGGTCGGTCTGTCTTGAATGTAACATCGTTGGGAAGATTGAGTTCTCAATCGCAGGTACTTCGTCTGCCATGCCGTGAAGAACGGCCAGAAGTTCCTCAGAACCAGGCAACGTGGCGGCATCTGTTGCGCAATCACCATTCTTGTGCGCTGCTCCGCCTCAACACAAAGTGTTCACGCCCGGACCGATGAATGTTCAGATGCACTTCTGACGATCCGGCGTCCCGACCGCTGACTATGCGTAATCAGCATCACTTACTGACAACCATAGCTGACACGACTCAGCATGGTGCAGTTTCATGTCGCGGGACAGCTCGACACACGCCCGGGAAATGCACATCTGCACGCACCGAAAGAAGTTCTTTCAAACTTGCGGGGGCAGATTCACAGCCAGACGCTTCCCACGTTTAGCCAGCTCACGGAACAGTAAATTTCTGTCGTGCTTCAGCGTAGAAACCATGTCATCCAATGCTGATCACGCCGGCTCAAGGCTGAATGCAAACAGCCATCCGGCTTCAGGGGCTTGTGCCTCAATCCGTCCTTGTGCGGGTGCTGAGCCACAAGTTTCTCGTCCTGAACAAGACTCGAACTTGCGAGAAGATAATTCTCGGAACACATATCGGGAAGGTCAACTTATTTCTTGGGATTTTTATGTAATTCCTGTGGTATCCTGTCAATTATGCATAGAATTAGGGAGTCTGAACAATTGACAAGTGGACATTCATGTCGCCTACCACTTCTGTGTTCGGGCTTCCTCTTCTTTTTCTTTATTCCTGAGGTTTCACTATGCATCGTAAGTTCGAGTTAAAGGGGGCTGCTGCTGAGTCGCAGCGTTATGGTTTCACGTTAATCGAGCTACTGGTTGTGATCGCAATTATTGCGATTTTAATCGCATTGCTGTTGCCCGCCGTGCAGCAGGCTCGGGAAGCGGCCAGAAGGACCCAATGCAAGAATAACTTAAAGCAGCTGGGTCTGGCTCTTCACAATCATCACGACGTTGAAGGCTCGTTCCCGCCGGCGAAAGTCGCTTTTGAGGACACGCCCGTACCCGCAAAAATCGGTTCATGGGATCTTACGATCACAAGATCTAACCCGGCATTGAGCGTTCATTCGCTGTTACTGCCGTATCTGGACCAGGCGGCTTTGTACAACGATCTGGCCACATGGAAAGGTTACGACGTGCTGCCGACCCCGGATCCGCAGGGCCGTCGCGATATGTGGTGGAACCGGGACTGGGATGATGCTCAGATCACATTCCCTGCATTTCTTTGCCCCTCCGATCCCGGGATTTCCACATCCGGCCAACTTCCGGGGCTTCATTCCTGGGAGTCAGGTCCGAGCGGAGTCTGGGGCACAGAATTCTGGTTCGGTAATGTGCCTGAAATTGGCCAGACCAACTACCTTCCTGCAGGTGGTCCCATTGGCGGGCATCTGACGAACGGTTTCAGTCGCTACAAAGGAGTGTTCGGCAGCGGCGTAACGACCAGGTTTCGCGACATTCTTGATGGAACCAGTAATACGATGGCCTTCGTCGAAGTCACCGGGGGCGACCAGTACAGCTACTGGTGGATAGACAACGGCGGATTCCCTACCGCATGGGGTTTTGGCGACGGATGGCATCAGCTGAGTAGCGCCCATGAAGGTGGAATTCAAGTGCTCCTTGGTGATGGGTCCGTACGGTTCTTATCCGAGAATATCGATGCCAAGTGGATCAGCGGGATTCTTCACAGCCTTGGGGGCATGAGTGAAGGGAACATCATCGGCGAGTATTAATCGCTCCCGGCATTACGATTCTCTCTCCGTTGCTGTATCGTTTGCCGGTACAAATACGTGTACTTGTCTCCGGCTGACTTTCGCGCGGCGTCTAGGCATTGTCGCGGATGATGCAGTCCCATTAGTCCATTCCGATCAGGAAACAGGGGTTAAGTTTTATGAATTGTGTACGACAGTTAATGTTTTGCCTGTTGGCATTGGCCTTCTTTGCAGGATGTGGTTCCTCGAACGAACCTGACATTCCGGAAAATCCCACATCTGGTCCGCCGGACGGCGGACCTAGTCGGGAAGGGTTGCCTGTAATTGAAGAAATGAAAACAGAGTAAGTTCTTCCTGTGTCCGATCTGCGTCATGCTCCGCCGAGTAGAGTTTAGCTCGCGCGGACGTGGCGCGATGCCGGTCAGCAGCTGATACTCACTGACGGGCGTTCAAACTTGATGTGTCCCTGACTGACTGTGAGCAGACATTGAGTGTAAACTCGGGGTTTAGTCACAGCAGAGGCAGGCCGGAAATATCACGGAAGAGATTATTCAGAAGTAACGGGAAACGAAAGTCTTCCTTCCGCAGGGAAACCACGTCGCGGTCGTGTTCCGGAAGATAGAGCTAACGGACAATAGATACCGTTGGTAGAAAGAACACGGCGGGTTTTGGACGGAATCGGTGAACCTTCTGAAGGAGATGGAGAATAAGAACGCTCCATTGAAGAAGCTGGTGGCTAACGTGGCGCTGGACAAGGACATCCTGTCGAAATTGGCGTCCGGAAACTTCCGAACCCTTCGATGTGTCCTCGTACGGTGGAACATGTACGTGGTGTTTCGGCGCCAGAGCAGGTATCAGGACTTGGTGTGTATCGGCTCACGGAAAGCTGCGCAATGAGTTGCTTCACGTAGAACTGCTTAACACTCTGCTGGCGGGTCAAACGCTGCCAAGGTCGTTACAACATGGTTCGTCCACACTGTTCACAGGACTCCCAGCCACCAGTGCCCGCCCCATCCTGTCCGCAATAATTTCACGCCCGATCCGTTCAGAAGTACGATTCGCGGGGCTACAGTTCACTTGAGGCCTGAATTCGCGGACACGATGCCTGGGGACGTGCGTTAAACAAAGAGCTCATTCATCGAGACGCCGGTGCTGTCTCCGAACGTTTCGATCGGAACGTCCATCGAGTTGGCGATTCTGACAAAGAGGTTAGAAAGATTATTCTTATCTTCGTCGTAGGTTACAAACTGCCCGGCCTTATGGCCCATCTTTTTACCTCCGGCAAGAATCAACGGAAAGTTTGTGTTGTCGTGAACTCTGGAAGTCGCGGCTCCCTGAAAAATCAGACAACGATCGAGAAGGGAACCGTCTCCCTCATTCGTGTCTTTCAGTCGCTTAACAAAATAGGCCAGCTGCCGAGCGACAAATTGATCCCACAGCCCCCAGTCCTTGAAACCGACGTCACTCTTGGCTGCGGAATGACTCAGTTGATGCAGGTCTTTGACCATGCCAATCCGCTTTGACAGATTGTTTGTGGGGGCGGTTCCGCCCTCGGACGCCAGTTGATATGTCGCGACGCGCGTAATATCTGACTTGAAGGCAAGATACATCAGGTCGTACATCGTTCGAATGTAATTCTCGACATCGGTGAACTCGATATCCAGATTGATCTCAGGAGGAGCGGACTGTGCTCCCCTGTCTGCCCACAACTTGTCGTTTGCTACCTTTTTCTCTAGCTCTGCGATGGCCGCCAGATACTCGTCGAGCGTCGTCTGATCTTCCTTCCCCAGATTGCGTTTAAGGTCTCTTGCGTCGCGATAGATATCATTCAGCAGATGTGTTTTTTCCTTCAGTCTGGCTTTGGCAGCGGGACTGCTGGCGATATACATTCTTTCGTAAATTGCTTTTAAGTCTGACCATGCGGGGATCCCCTTCCCGTTCTTGTCGAAAGACAACGTATAGGTGCGACTTAAGTTGCCGACTCCGCCAATTGTCGAGAGCGGCATGGACGCCAACTGCGTCTGAGCTATGTGATAATCGCTGATGACCTGATCAATGGAAATCGAATTGAATGTCGTTTTTCCTTTCACGATATCTTTCGACGTCAGGAATCCGGTGGGATTCACATGCGCATCTCCGCTGTTTCGATTCGCCGGGTGTGAAAGGCCGGAGATAACTGAGATGTTATCACGATATGGATTTAACGACGCCTGGCTGGTTCTGAACTCATAGTCTTTTCCTTCTCCTTTGGGAAACCAGAACCAGTCTTCATGCTGCGGGTCGTTCTGTTTTGGCAGACTCACCCCATTGGGGAAAAAGATAAACGCCGCTCGTTTCGGCAGGGCATTGATTGCCCGTTGTTCGCTGCCGACGGCCATTGCGTTCATGAACGGCAGAGCCAGAGAGACGCCTGCGCCCCTGAGAAGTGTTCTTCGCTGTAATTGCCAGGATTTGTCTGCCATCGTCTTAGTATCCTATGCGGAATTGCTCGCTCTGAACAATTTCGCGAATGAGTCGCGGTACCGAATAGTTGTTCTTTTCAAAACCGTCGACTAAGTGATTCACCAGGTCATCGTCATGGTAGTCGATGTCGCGTGACAGCGCATAAGCCAGTATCCTTTGTGCAAGACCTTTGGCAAAATGCTGTCTGCGATGCCTGACCAGATGTTCTTTGAGTTCACCGACGCCGTCGATTGTCACTTTGTCTGGCAAGGTCGCTTGTCGTTCAATCGCTACATAATTCTTCTCAAAAACAGGCTTCTTACGCTTCTTTGGCTGGCCAGATGCTTTGGAAATGACCAGGACCTGTTCACGCCAAGCGCCACTGGCGTCGTAGTTTTCCAGCGGGATGCCCCAGGGATCAATTTTCTGATGGCAGTTCCTGCAGGCGTCGTTGTTACGGTGCGCAAACAATTTTTCATTAAGCGGCATTCTGTCGAAACCGGAAATGTTCTCATCCAGAGGGGGCACGTTTTTCGGTGGTGCCGGAGGTGGATCGTTAAGCAGTACTTCCGCCAACCAGACACCGCGGAGGATAGCGTGAGAATTCATGCCATCCGAGTTGCCGATAAGGAAGGTCCCCTGTGTCAGTAACCCGCCGCGATTGTCGTCTTGATCGATGGCAACCTTCCTGAAGTCCTGGCCTCGGACGCCCTTGATTTTATAGAACGTCGCCAACGTCTGATTTACAAATACATGGTCAGCATCCAAAAGGTTGAGTGCCGATGCATCGTTTCTGAAAACGTCATTGACCGCCTCCATTGTTTCCTGATGCATCAACTTCTTCAGGGCGTCTTTAAATTCAGGGTAGTAGTTCTTATCCACCGCGACATTGAACAGCTTCGAGGTCTGAAGCCATTGATCGGCGAAGTTCTCGACCCACCTTCTCGATCTCTCATCGCTGAGCATACGTTCAACGTGTGACGCGAGCACGGATGATGTCCACAATTCTCCGGCCGATGCTGCCTGCAACAGAAGATCGTCGGGTACCGAACACCACAGAAAGAACGCCAGCCTTTCCGCCAGTTTGTAATTCTGTTTCTCTTCGTCGGTGAGATTACCTGGAATGCCCATATAGAAAAAACTCGGCGAGCACAGGATTTCCCTATACGTACTCAACAACGCTGCGAACGCATCTTCTTTCCTGACGTGCCCCTGATAGATTAGATAATACCTGTCAAACTCTGCGTCGGTTGGCGGTCTGCGAAACGCCTTTTCAATGAACGCCAGGATGCTTTGGCGTATATGATTTTCGACGTCCGACTCTGAGATGTCCGCGGGGATAAGCGTCGAAGTCAACGCAGTGTTGACGTTCCCGCGGTAGTCAAACGCTTCCAGATACAGTTTTTCCCTGCTTTGATTGGTGATCCGGATAAAAAAAGGACGATCCAACGCACGCGTCATTTCGACAGGGAGCGTGTCCGGAAAGGAATTCAGCGAGTACGTCTGCAACTCTTCGCTCTGTTCAATTGGAAGGATTCCCAGATCCGCGAGCTTCTGACGTGGGTCCACTTCGGAATGTGTGAACCCAATGGCAACCCGGACCTGCCGGGGGCCATCCGCCTTCGCGCGGAGAATCGTTTGGAACATGTATTTGGAAATTGACCGAATTCGCAGATCGATATATCCCTTCGGATTTACGAAAACACCTTTTCCGGCACGTTTGACTTTGTCAACCAGCGGCTTGATCTTTCTTCCGTCGGGCGTGGCGGTCGGCAGCGGATCGGTGTCCAGATTCTCGATATCGACACTCTCACTGTGTGGCTCGAACGCTGCAATTTTCTTCATCCTGTTAATGATGGATAGTACTACGTTCAAATACGATTCGAGATGAGGACCACTGATCATGAGCAGTCGAGAGCTGTTTTTTAGTCCGGTTTCATCGCTCGTTCCTTCTTCGGGAAGCGCGCTGACTTCCTGCTTTACCGAAATCTTCAAAAGGTCTTCAAGCGCGTACTGCAGCTCATATCGAGTCAGTCGACGTACGTTGCCTCTCCTGTTCGGCTTTTCATATTGTTTCGCCTTTTTGAATTCCGCATCCAGCCAGCGGGTGATCATATTTCGTTCGGCAGCCGTCGGTTGCCGTTGATCCTGCGGTGGCATTTCACCGGAGTTGAATGCTTCGCGAACGTCTTCCCATTTCCCGAAATGTTCGCCGGTGACGATATCCGGGTCGATTTGGTCGAAGCGAAGTTTTGCTTCCTGTTTGTTGCTGCCATGGCACTGCACGCAGTATGTTCGCAGTAGAGGCCTGATATCCTGAGTAAATGTGCTAAGATCAGCCTGAAGATCGCCATGTGCGCACTCCGAAGTACATACCAGCAGGACCACGCAGAAAAACAAATTCAAGGTGCCCTGCGAGATGAGTGGTCTTGTATGAGTCATGCGGCAATCCAACTTTGGCAATCGACGTGGCAAGTGTGGCACCAGCGGTGGCTGATGCTGCTTACGGCAGGTTTCTACGGTCGAGCGTGATCAATCTGTTAAAGCAACCTGACGGTCACTCGTGTTGTACTTCGTGGAGCCGCACCAATTGAGGTCGATGCTGACACGCACTCCCTTCCACACCAGATGCACAGCAGGAGTGAATAAAGACGCAGGCAGGATTAACAGGCGGTGATCGATAGGGAACATTAGTTTAGTTGCCCTGGAGATTCCCGCAAATGGCGTCATGTAAGGGTAATACGGCCGGGCCGCCATGTGGCAGGTTTTCCGAAATCAACATCTTAGGTCGTGCTGATCGGGCGCCTTCTGCAGCCACCGACTCGCAGCTTGTCCGTCAGACCTTCCCGCGCCGAAGAATTAATGTGTGTGTGTACGCCGCAAGAATCGGCGTACACAGGTTTAGACACGACAGCATAGACTGAAGTACCTGTGGCTTCTACGCTGCTCTTGACTCGAACGGTTTCACCACTCCACCGACATGCAACGTTATGATCTCATCTTCGAAGTTAGCCGGTCTCAATTTTGTCCGCACGTAGCGAACAGATGGCAGACGTTCCATTACACGGTGTGCTCGGCAGACGGTCAAAGCAAGGAACCAACGCCGCAATGGCAGACGCATCGATCACCGTTTTCGAGGCGGCCGTATGTAAGTCTCAGACGCGTACCGTTTCCCGGGCCCTCGCTGCCAAACGTTTTCATTAGTGTCGTCGTAAAACTTGCGCGTTGAAGCGAAGCGATCCTTCAATGACTTGAGTTTCTGTGCGTGAACACGGTCGGCGGCGAGATTGCTTAATTCCTGAGGATCGTTCCTGAGATCGAACAGCTCCCAGCGGCTGTTCTGTTCCGCTTCGTTCCGCGGACGGTCAAAATAGAGCAACTTGAAGTCGTTAGTCCGTATCGCGCTGTGTTGTGCAACTCCGTGCCCGCCATCCATGTAGCGATAGTAAATCGTGTCCCGCCATCCCTTCGGCGTTGCTCCGCCCTGCATAAGAAGTGGCAACAGGCTGATCCCATGCACGTCCCAGTTCGTGGACAACCCGGCGGCTTCAAGTAACGTCGGCGCGTAGTCAATATTCTGTACCATTGCGGCGCAACGTGTGCCAGGTTTCACCTTGCCTGGCCACCGAATGATCAGAGGCATTTTTAACGACTCTTCGTACGCCCAGCGCTTATCGAACCAGCCGTGCTCGCCGAGATAGAATCCCTGGTCGGCGCTATAGACGACAATCGTGTTCCTGCTTAGCCCCGCCTTGTCGAGTTCCGCCAGGACGCGGCCGACATTGCGGTCCACGCCGGCAACACACCGGAGATAGTTCTTCATGTAACGCTGGTATTTCCATCGCACAAGTTCCTTCCCGGTCGGTGGGTTTTTCAGAAAGGCAGCGTTTTCCGTATCGAATGCCGCCACATAGGCCTTCCGCTGTTCCGGCGTAAATCGGTTGATGACCCCCATGTCTTTCTCGGTGCTGAACATCATCAGGTCTGACGCCATTCGCATGTGACCGTCGATGCCCATTTTATGCGACGCCGCGGCGATTCGGCTTTCGTAATCATCAAACAGCGAGGGAGGTTCGGGGAATTCGATGTCGCTGTAGAGGGCAAGCTCACGGAGACTTGGTTTCCAGTTTCTGTGTGGTGCTTTGTGCTGTACCATCAATGCAAAAGGCATCGACTTATCTCGGCGCCTCAGCCAATCGAGTGCCAGGTCCGTCACAACATCGGTCGAGTGGCCCTCGATACGTCGGCCTTCGCCGTTCGAGAAAAAGAAGTCCGGGTTGTAATAGCTCTCCTGCCCACTGAGGACGGCCCATTCGTCGAAACCTGTTGGTTTGGTCTTCATGTGCCACTTACCAAAAATCGCTGTTGAGTAACCGCCCTGCTGCAGGGCCTTGGGCCATGTCGGGCGTTCGGGGTCAAGAGCTCCGGAAAGATTCACAATGCCGTTCTTGTGACTGTGAAGTCCCGTCATCACCGTGCACCGCGATGGCGTGCAGATGCTGTTGCCGCAGAAACTGTTCTCAAACAGCATGCCCTCATTCGCCAGACGATCAATATTCGGCGTCGGAGGCAAGTCAAGTCCGTAGCGATACGCCGAGATCGCCTGAGTTGTCAGATCGTCACTGAAAAAGAAGACGATATTGGGACGGTCCTGCGCTCCGAGCTCTGCAGCGCCGTGGCCCATGAGCAGGAAAAGTATGCCGAGATTCAGGGGCAGCCGGAAAGCGGAAAACGAAGGAATTTGCATAGTCTTCACCTGTTTCACAGAGATCGTCATCACTCGAAAAGCCGCGCGTGTGATCCGTACGAGCCGGCAGCATCAAAGAACGACCGGATTCGCTCTTACAGAATAGACTGAGTTGCCAGGAATTTCTATGCGGCTGTTTGCTCGGGCGATGTTACCTGGTTGCTGACACGTGAGCGGACGAGGACTCTATTCAGTGAGACCGTCTGCTGCGGTACGCGAATATTGACGGCGATGGCGATCCTGGAATCGTGCTGTACCAGCGAGCACAACAGTGTGATCTGTGTCTGCAACACCGTATGTTTTAGAAGCCGTTGGTTCACCGCGATCGAAAAACTTCGCTGGTCATGACTTCGGTCACGATCGTTCGCAGTCTGTAATTGTCAGTTCTTATACGGGCCAGGATATCATCGATCTCATACTGATCGCTCCACTCCATGTGTCGGCCGGTCGTGTAGGTGAGGAGCTTCGTAATCAGGCTGCGTGTGAACAGGTCGAGTCGGCTGTCCAGGATCACCTTCCTGAAGCTTGCAAAGTCTGTGAATGTTTCTCCGGAAGGCAGTCTTCCTGTGGGGTCGACCTTTGGTCCGGCCCCTTTTCCGCTGGGCTTCGCGTAGTGGATTCGCCAGCGACCGATCGGATCAAACGATTCAAGTGCGTGGCCGAGTGGATCCATGTTTCGATGGCACAAGTGACATGTCTTATCAACGCTGTGTCTTGCCAGCTTCTCGCGGATCGTGACTGCTCCGCTGACGTCGGCGTCGATGGCCGGAACTTCGTCGGGCGGTGGCGGAGGTGTTGCGCCCAGGATATTTTCCAGAACCCACACTCCGCGTGTCACCGGCGAGGTTTCAACGCCGTTTGCGCTGACGGTCAATACTCCGGCCATTCCCAACAGCCCTCCGCGTTGATGATTTTCCGCCAGGCTGACACGCTGAAAACCATCTGCCAGGCGAAGGGTATTCTGGGCCGGCAGTTGATACAGGCCGGCCAGTTTCTTGTCGACAAACGTGTAATCAGCGTCCAGAAATTCGGTCACCGGGCCGTTACTTTCCAGCAGGTGGCGGAAAAACAGGCGGGCCTCCTGCTTCATCGACTCGGGTAGATTTTGCGCATAGTACTCCCACGCCGCTTGTCGGGGGGGAGGAAGGTTCCCAAGACTACGCAGATTCAGCCAACTGTCGACAAATCCGTTGACGAATTCGACGGACCGTTCATCGCTGAGCAGACGTTGAACCTGCGTGTTCAATTCGTCAGAATCGGACAGGCGGCCAGAGGCGGCAGCGGAAAACAGCTTGTCGTCGGGAGGCGCGGTCCAAAGAGCATATGACAGACGTGAGGCAAGATCATACGGATGCAGTGTATCTTCGTCCTCCGCAGTGATCTCACTGAGGTAAAGAAAAGACGGTGAGCACAGCATCATCTTCACCGTATCGATCGCCGCCTGACGCGGTGTGGCTTGCTCGGAAAGTCGCTTCTGATACAGCGCCTCGATTCGCTTATTGTCGGATTCCACCAGCGGCCGACGGTAGGCTCTCCGCGCGAATGCGTACAGTTGCGTGAGTGCGTGATCCTCCTGAAAACCACTGCTCCCGAAAACGGCAAGCTCTTCCTTTGCGCCGCCAGCTTCCGGGATCGGGCCATGGATCTTGATTTCGCCAATCTTGATATGAGGCAAAGCGCCTTCCAGAAGGATGTGCGTACGGCGGACACCGCTTGCTGCCTTCTTGTCTTTGAACTCTTCATTGTAGCGTTTGTTGACCTGGATGACCGATGCCCGTGATTCGTACGGGCCGTTGGGAAAGATGAATCGCGGGGTTTGCCCGACATCGAGCCAGACACGAAAACTCAGCCACTCAGGATGCTCATCGGGCACAATGGACCTGCCCAGAATCGGTTCGATCGCCTGTGGATAGTGGATATGTCCTTTGGTCGCGTCGCCGGGAACGATGGCCAGTTGAAAGGGTTCTGAAAAGTCGATCCGAAATATTTTCGGATCGTAGTGGGTGTCACGATGCATGGCCTGGGCGTGGACTTCAATGTCGTAAAGCCCTGACACTGGAACGCCCTGCAGGAAATCTTCGATATGCCCATAGCCGCCTTGCCGTGTATCTGTGTTGGGCTGTTCGTAGAGACAGAGATATTCAAAATTAAAAACGCTTCGGTGAGCGCCAGTCAGTTCCTCGAACTGCTGAAAATTATTGGTGAAGTGCCACGACGCCGGTTCCATCACTGGTTTACCAAGACGTGCGTTTACCAGTCGCGTGGCGGCCTGAAAGTATTGATCCAGCAGGAATCCCGACGTCACAAGGGATTCGCCGATATTGTCCATATGACGGCTGGTCTCCTCCTTCGGGAAACCTGCCACCAGTCCCAGCGTGTCGATACGGCGGTTGAAAAGAGTGGCCAGCGTGTTTTCATATTCGCGACTGGAGAGTCGACGCATGACTGTGCGTGCTGGGGAGCGGTCGTGTCTTTTGCGGGCTCCTCGGGTACTGGCTCGCAGAACGTCGACCAATTCTAACCGTTGTTGGTCGGTCGGCTGGTCTGAATCTTCGGGCGGCATTTGCTTCAGTGTGACCTGATCGATAATGCCGTCGGCGATGGTCAGCTGCTGTTTGGATGTGATGGGCAGTGCGAACGATTCGAACTCATGCTTGCCATCAGCCTCGTTGGCGTCATGGCACTGCAGGCAGTATTTGTCCAGGAAGCTGGAAATTACGTGGCCGTGTCGGGAGTCCGTCTGAGACGCGAGTCCATAGGGCTGCACTGCAGCGTAGAGGACGATGAATCCGACGGCGCGAAAAGAAACCGGACGAACGGAACTGAAGAAATGAATGTTCATGTTCAGGAAAACGTACCGGTACTGGTCCCGAATGAGTCTTTTCTAACCCCCATTCGGTGAGCGATATCGAGAAACAGATTGCACAATGGTACCTTGCCCGGACCGCTGGACGCAGCCTTCCTGAATTCGCCACCGCCGTACCCACCGCCCGCCAGAATGATAGGCAGGTCCGTATTTGTATGGGAGTTGGCGCTACCCATGCCACTGCCGAAAAGCACAGACGTCGAATCAAGCAGGGTTTGCTCTCCGTCCTGCATACTGGCCAGGCGAGTCAGGAATTTTCCGAAATGTTCCAGCTGATACTTCTCCAGAGTGATCAGATGGGTAATAACCTCTTCATCATTGCCGTGATGCGACAGTCCGTGATAGGCTTTCTTGATCCCAAGGTGCTGGGGCAGAAAGCTGCCGCCGATTTCCAGCGTGGCGATTCGCGTGGAGTCGGTTTGAAGCGCGAGGGCAATCAGCTGGTAGAGCATGGGAAGGTCGTCGACGGTGTTCTGATCGGCAGGCCTGTCGAAAGGCTGCTTCGGCTTGGGCTGATCGGCCCAGCGTCTGCGGAATTCCAGCCGTCGTTCAACATCGCGAATCGAGCTGAAATACTCGTCAAGTTTCGCCTTGTCCTCGCTGTTCACTCGCTTCGAGAGTAAGCCTGCTTCCTCGCGTATGGAATCGAGAACGGAGGCCTGCAGTGAGTTCGCTTTGACCTTCTGAACCTGGTGTTTCCGGGAATCCGTTGTGAACAGTCTGTCAAACAATTCCGCCGGCCCCGTAATCGGAGGGACGCGAACGCCCGACTTGGTCCAGGAGAGTTGGCACCCTCCATGGATACCACCTTCTGATCCGACCGTCAGCGATGGAAATCGTGTCTGGCTGCCAATTTCATCAGCGATGAACTGGTCGATGGTGACATTGCCATCGGCTCGGTTTTTCGATTCGTGATGCAGCAAGCCCGACAGAAATGTATGAACGGCGAAGTGTCCGCCACGGAGTCCATGATCAAGTCCACGATAGATTGTGATTTGGTCACGGTTTGCGGCAAGGGGTTTGAGCAGCGGCGTTTCCTCGAACGCTTTGCCCGTTGTGTCCGGGAAGAAATGCTTCTGCTGAAAACCGAGCAGGTTACCGATTGCGACGAATCGGCGGGCGCCCGTCCCGGCACCATCCAACTCTGCAACCACCGAGTTTCTGCCAACGACATGGGGCATCAGTGACGGCAAACCCGGCAGAGCAAGAGAACCGGCAACGGACCGGATGACGAAACGGCGACGATTGGTTGTTTTGTTCATAGCCGCATTCTAGCCGATGCGCATTCGCAGGAAAACGTTTTCCAGATAACGTGCAGCGGGTCGATGGTTTTCGGACTTTTCATCCGATTCCTGCAATGTTCAGCAGATTCTTTCTCGAACTGTATGGTGCCCAGGATGCACGGGAGGAGTCAGGGTTTCGTGAACGCATAGAATGTCGAAGCGTACGTCGTCTGGGAGGGCCGATCTGGTCATGATTTCCTGCTGAATGTCTTTTTTTGAGGTTGCCCCAAACGTACCTGTATGCACAAACATGCCTACACATCTGTCGCAACAGAACACAGAATCACGCAGAGATACAATCAATAGCATCAAGAAGAATTCGAGGTGCTGCCTGAACGCCAGATCTTCTTTTCTGCAGGGCAATAACTGTTGCAGTTGCTGCCTGAAGGGCTGCCCTTAATCGAATCTGAGGATGTACCTATTTTGCCAGTGCGTCCAGTTCATCCAGCTTGAATCGAACACTCAGAATGTAGGGAGATTCTCCCTTAGACCAGTGTCCATAGGTGGTCACCACGAATGTGTCGTCGGGCAGAAGTTCCACGCCAGGATAGGTTGTGTCGTAACCCTTTGTGTTGTCCTTCAGGCGTACGCAGTATTGTCCGTTGCGGCCGTCCACGATGTCATCCCATGTACCAACCCAGCCTACCCAGTCACCTTCGAATGGTCGTTCCGCGACATTCTTTCCGGGTGAACGACACCGAAAGCTGACGAAGAGTCTTCCGTCGGCACTGTACTTGCCGGTGTGTCGGTCTCCGGTCAGAGACAACGGCAGCTCACGCGGCGCGGTCCAGGTCTGTCCTTCATCGTCGGAGAAAATGACGTGTGAATTCCTTGTGCGGGAATTTTCACGGAGAAGGACGGCCATTTTCTTTCCGTCTGGCGACCGGATGCAGCCGGGTTCGCACAGATGTATGTCAGAGGATTGAAAAACGGACCGGGGAAAAGACCAGGTGAGGCCACCGTCCGTGGACAGCGTCTGATAGAGCGTGAAGGTGGATGGTCCCTGTTCCTTGCCGAAGAATCGACCGTCGTCGTGGAACATGGCAATGTAGTGTCCGGGACCGGTTCTGAGAGCTTCCACAAAGCCCATGACAACGATGCCTCCCCAGTCGCCAGCGCGATTAAGTTCGCTCCAGTCCAGGCCGTCGTTTTCACTGACTGCCAGACGAGCCGGATAGAGTCCGGACCACATGATGAGGCGCTTCGTGCCATTCGGGCCGATAACGCGATGCACCGTTGGCACTTCCTGCGACGTTGCCCAGCTGGCGGGTGTTGGCAGCCGATCGCTCCATGTCAGCCCGCCATCTTCACTTCGCTTATAGACGATCGCTCCACGCCCATGGCCTCGTGGATACACACAAACGATCGTCTTGCCGTCTTCCAGCAGGCAGGTCGTCGGATGCCCGAGGTACTGTCCGGCTTCTCGATCGACAATCACCTGACGGTTGCCGTGATCATTGAGGTCGAGCGTTACCGGATACGAGTCCCTGAATTCTTCCCCGATGGCCGTCGAAGCCAGCACAGCAATCATCGCCACCGCATTGGTCATTTGCATAGTTCGGCCCTCACTGTTCGCGTCTGTTGCACATCATGCTGCGTGCAGCCTGCGCCGCACGCGTATCACAAATCGCCGGTTCATATCTTCGAATCTGCGTTCACGTCAAGAACTCGTGGCCTGAGGTATTTCAGATACTTCCAGCCATCTTTCGGAGAACGTCGTCCTGACTTGTACACGGCATCACTCTCCTGCAGCAGTTTGCTGAGTTTGTCGGCATCGGCCAGGGGGTCAGACGTATCCTGTTGCCATTGCTGCAGTGCCTTTACTAACTGCTGTTTCACGGCTGCGTGGGCCGGGTCGGTTGAAAGATCGGTCCATTCGTGCGGATCGTCTGTAAGATCGTAGAGTTGAAGTTTCGGCGGATTTAACCAACGAGCATAGCCTGCTTTCGTCTGCTGTGACGCTGCAGCCAGTTCCTCATCGCTCAGGCACCCGGACCAGTGTGACGCACCATGATCTCGATAATATCGTGCGGCAGGATCCTGACGATCGCGGACCGGAGAGTGAATAAGCTTATACCGTGAATTGCGAATTGTACGCTGAGGAAACGTATGGCGGGCCGCATCACAGTTTCGTTCGCAGGCCAGATATTCACGGAAACTGTCGTCATTAATCGTTCCGTTAATTAGTGGACGCAATGACTTCCCCGGCAATCCGGCCGGCGTCTGAATATCAGCAGCATCCAGAAACGTCGGCAGCAGATCAATCGTCGAAACCAACGCCGTGGACCTGCGGCCCGGCGTGGCCATTGTGGGCCACCGGGCGATGTATGGTACCCTCATTCCGCCTTCGTAAACCGTCACCTTACCGCGAGCCATCTGTGCTCCGTGATCGCCGATAAATACAACAAGTGTGTTGTCGGCCTTGCCGGAAGTTTCCAGCTGTCGCAGCAACTGGCCCACACAAGCATCGAGTCTCAGCATGCAGTCGTAGTAGTTGCGAACGACTTCGCGCATCCGAGGCGTCTGTTCACCGATGTAAGGCATCACCACCACGTCGTCGGGGGGCACCTGCGTTCCGGGCAGGCCGTCGACCTGTCCCTGCAACGGCCAGTGGGCGTCCGGATAATTGACCGTCATAAAGAAAGGCTGATCGTCGGCCTCAAAGAATTCACCGGCCTTAACTGCATAGTCAGCAACGTCCTTCTTTGCGAAATTTGAGGACGGCTGAAAGCGAAAGTCGACAAATGCTTCAACAGCATCGGCGGGATTGACGTGCGTCTTCCCGATCAGGCCCGTGCGGTAGCCTGCCATTTTCAACAGAGAATAAGTTGTGGGCCACTTTTGAAACCATTCGTACTGATGTGTCGCCAGGCCCAGCTGTCCATTCTGGTGAGGATACAAACCCGTGAAGATCGTGCTGCGAGAAGGACTGCAGACGGACTGAGTAACGTATCCATTTTCAAACAACACTCCCTCCGCCGCCAGGCCATCAATATGCGGCGTTTGAATGACCGGATCACCATAGCATGATAACTCACAACCGTGATCTTCCCCCACGATCAGCAGGATGTTGGGGCGTCCGTCTGTGCTGGCTTCACTTTCGGGCTGTTGTTCCCGCCTGTGGAAAAGAGCTTCGTCATTTTCTGTCGAAAACGGTGATGCCGGCAGTCCGTCGCGGTTGAAAAAATTGACGGGGGGATCGGGATACGGGTGCCAGCCATAACGTACGTGACGTGGCTCAGGGACTTCAGGATTCGAAACCTCAACCTTGTCCCCGTCAATGATCCTTGCCACTGCGGGATGAAAAACGGAATCAGCACCACAAAGCTGAAAGTGACGCAGCGGTTGTGATCCCATGGACGTGAGCCCGCGACCGACATGATCAAACGACAGGACGATTGTGTGGCCTTTACGTCTGACACCGTTGAGCAACGGCCCGGAATGAGCCTGTTCGCCGGCCCGTCCATATGTTTCCCCCAGTGCCAGCTGCGCCAGTCGTTGACCAACCTGTTGTTTTTCGATGGGGTGAACGTTTGTCGGATGTCCGGTGTCGATTGTCACAGCCATGCCCACATTTCGGAGTTGACTGAGTGCGCGGCGCTGGCTTTCGCGGAATCGTGGCCACTCCGGACGATTCAGAGCCGGTAACTGAACGTACAGAAAGGGGAAATCGTCCTGCCCCCACTGTTTGCGCCAATCACGAATCAGCAACGGAAACAGTCGCCCGTGTTCACGGACACGAGAAAACGTCTCGGCGTTGGACTCACCCTGATACCAGATCGCGCCTCGAATCGCGTACGGGAGCAGCGGTTGTATGCCTGCAGACCACATGAAGCCTGGCTTAAACGAATGATTCGGGCCCAGCTCATCACGTGGAATTGTTTCTCCGGCCTGAATGACGTGCAACAGATTCTGTTGTCCTCTCTCGCGGCAGAAACGGCCAAGACGTTCATTGTCCAGCCAATTGCCATTGACAATCCCCTGCAGATCCGGGTCAGCCTCAAGAACGTCCCGGGCAATCCAGGCTTCGATCGGTGTCCCACCGATCGCGGGACAGATCAGGCCAACCGGAACATCCAGTTCCTGCTGCAGGTGTTGGCCGAAGTACCATGCCACGGCAGAAAACGATGCAACAGACGCTGCATCCGCGACCTTCCATTCGCCCTTGCAGAATCTGTCCGGCACAAGCCGTTCAAGATCATCCGGCGAGTACGCTCCTGAACTGCCGCGTGCGCCACCAGACAGATTAAGCAGGCGTACTGCCGGAAATTCATCCGCTGTCAGCTCCTGTGCGGCATTCGCGGACTGGCTCACAGGCCATTCCATATTGGATTGACCTGCACAGATCCAGACCTCGCCAACAAGAATGTCAGCAAACTGAATGCGTTCACCAGCAGCGATGATTTCCAGTCGCGCTGGTTTTCCGGTGGCTGCGCGGGGACTCAATTGAAGGCTCCAGTGGCCATCGGCTTCAGCAACGGTACTCAGTTCTTCATCCCCGAAGGTTACTGTCACTGTCGCTCCAGCGGTCGCACTGCCCCAGACCGGGGTCCTTACACCGGCCTGCAGAACCATGTGGTTGCTGAACACACGAGGTAGTCGCAGACTCTGCCGTAATACGGGGGGCGGTGCAGAGGACTCTGCGTGGCTGGTGCCTGACTGGGCCGCCACCACGTCCTTCAATTTAATACGTTGAAATGTCATATGGGCCTGGCTGCCTTCGTACAGAATGCCAATCGTCTCTGCATCGATCATCGACATACACGAATACCCGGCACCGGCGCCTTCATCCAGCAGCAGTCGGTGTGCCTTTGGCCAGGTCAAACCGGTATCAGGCGACGCCTTGATTGTGATGTGGTGTCGCCCACGTGTGCTGTCCGGGTTGGAAAACAACAGCCAACCACCCAGATCCCGACCGACTTCCCTGTCTGCATTAATTAGACTCGCCATACAGGAGCCGGGCTCTATCAGCGATCTTTCAGATGTTTCGTGTTTCTGCCAGGTGGCACCCATGTCGCGAGAAGTCATCACAACGCGTACCGACTTTCGGTTATAACGACAGTTCAGCATCAGCACGCCCGGGTCAAGCTCTACTACCTGTGCTTCCGTTGTGTCATCAAACGCACCGGTACCGGCATGCCATGTTTTACCGTGATCTTTTGAGTAGATAATGGTCGAATGCGGCAGCCGATCTGCTTCCGGCGGATCCTGATACTGTGCAGCAAACACAATCGTGCCGTCACGCATGGTGATTCCTTTGCCCGGCCCCTGCAAAAGAAAGCACCACTCCGGCCGCTTGACCTGTTCGGTAATGTTGATCGGGCGGGACCACGTCACACCATCATCGTCACTGCGCACCAACATCAGCTGACCGGTTTCCTCAGGCGTCAGGCCCGGTCCGGAACCCCGCCAGGATCGATCTCCGTGGCTCCACGTCCCGGCCACCCAGATTGTGCCCGTAGTCTTATCAGCCAGAACGGCAGGATCACCAACTCCATCATATCGCCACTGCGGATCGTCCCCCATGTCCATGATGACTTTCATGGGTTCCCATGTGCGTCCGCCGTCCGTCGATCGAGACATCCCCACGTCAATGTCGCCCGGCAGGTCGCCACCCCCACGTCGTCGAACATCGTAGACACCTATCAGTGTTCCCCTGTTGGTCGTTGCCAGACCGGGGATGCGACAGGTATGGATCCCATCCTGACCGCGTTTCCTGACCGCGACTCCCACCCTCTGTGGAGTGGCATCTGCGTTGAGACGGATAGTTTCCCCGTTCGAAAAACCAAGGAAGTCACACGTAGCCCCGATCTGATGATCAGGGTTCGCATTGCCACTGAGCCCGCACGCAATCCAGACGTAGTTAGTGCCCTCGACCAGTTGACACGATGACGCTGGAATCGAAAACTCAAACGGTTCGGTCTGCCGTCCGGCCACCTTCCGCAGTGCTACCGGCGTGCCTGTCAAAGCGCTGCCTTCAGAGTCGCCCCCATAGTAAATCCGTACCGACGACAGATCTGCACTGTCAGTCGTGTCATCTGTCTTGACCCGCAGCTGTGTCAGCGAAATTGGATTAAGCTGACCGCTGGTTTCGACTTTCAGTTTCACAAGCGGACTTGTCTGATTGCCGATCAATGCCGGCAACACCAGTGGCACGATTTCAGCGTTGACAATTTTTTGAGGTCTGGCGGGCGCAATGCGGACGTCATCGATCAGGATTCCGGTCTTCGGCGGACTGGTGACCGAAAACCGCAACTGATTAACATTGTCATCACCCAGTGGAATCTTAACATGTGAAAGAAATGGTCGTCCGACACGTATGTCTCTGTCGCCGTCGAATATTTCGGTCCAGCCATCGCCATTGTTTTTCTCAATCCGGAATGAAAACGGCGTGCGTCTGGTCCACCGTTCTGCTCGAAAAGTCAGGTCTCCGCTGCGGTCAGCACTTTCGGCAAGCTGAAGAACAATCGACGATTTCTCGCCACCGGTGATCTGCAGGCATTGCTTCCCTGTCGCTGCATGTCTGTCGTCGATGACCACCTTGCCGACGACGGACTTCCACGTGCCCAGAGCAGATTCGAAGCGGTCAACCGCGCCCGCGGCCGTGTTTTCGAATCCAGCAACAGGTACGGTATCGTCGGCGCCGGACTGGGTGACACTCGCATCTGATGGAGTCAGCGCCGACGGCAGAGTGCGAGGAAAAACCTCAGTCAGTCGGAATGACAGTGCCTTCCGCAGTTCGGGCGCTGCATTCGCTGTGTTTTCTGATTCAACAGGGCCGTCGGCATAGTCATACAACTCAGTCGCTCGGACTTCCCCTGTCTGACGACTCACCCACTGAGTCAAGCGATGCATTTCCGTCCGTACCGAATACCCCATCATTCCGTCGCCCCGCGGGAACTGACTGAATGCTGCGGACTTCGAGACAGCCTCCGGAGCGTCGAGGATCGGTGCAAAACTTTGTCCCTCAAGGTGTTCTCCCACCGGCAGATCTGCCAGTTCCGACAAAGTGGGATACAGGTCGACCAGCTCAACCAGCGACATACTGCTTTTGCCGGCGTCCTTCATGTCCGGAACTCGGACAATTAAAGGCACACGTGTGTCGAGCTCGAAATTTGTCGTCTTACCCCACATTCCCTGCTCGCCAAGATGGTAGCCATGGTCACCGTAGAGGATGACGATCGTGTTGTCGCTGAGCTCACAACGATCCAGTTCTGCCAACACTCTGCCGATTTGTGCATCGATGTAACTGACGCACGCGAAATATGCCTGGCGCACTCTGCGCTGCATTTCGTCTGGAATCGTGCCGGACTTTGGCTGGTCCGTGTAGCGCCGTAACTCACCTGAGTGATGACCGGCAAACGCCGGAGCGTCGATGGGAAAGTTCGACCGGGCGGGAAGTGTGACATGCTTGTAGATGTTGAAATACTTCTGCGGCGCAATGTACGGTGAGTGCGGTTTGATGAAACCCACGGCAAGGAAAAACGGATTGCTCTTGTGCTTCAACTGCCCCAGTGCCGCTACTGCGGCGTCAGCCACCTGCCCGTCGTAGAGTGTACTGTCGGGCACGTCGGGAGCTTCTGTGGCCGGGCCAAACAACAACTTCTGCGTCCAGTCCTGCACGCCGGCGTTCTTCGGTGTGTAGATTTGCTGATACGCGAGCTTCGCGGCGGCGATGCCTTTTTCGGTATAGTAGTAACGTGGCCCAAACCGAATGGCAGGTACGGACCAACTCTGCGGATCTCCCATCGTGTCCCATTTCGTGACACTGGCTCCATCGGGAAACACGCCGTGATACAGCTTGCCAATCGCTGCTGCGTGATAGCCATGAGTTTTGAAATGCTGAGGCAGAGTGACTACGTCAGGGTGCCTTGACCGGAAATGCAAATGATTTCCCGTGACGCCTATGGAATCCGGTCGCATTCCGGTCATCAGGCTGGTTCGTGACGGATTGCAGACCGCCTGCTGGCAATAAGCCCGCAGAAACAGTCGCCCGGTCGCGGCCAGTGCATCAATATTCGGACTGTGAATGTGGGTTGCGCCGTAACACGCCAACTCGGGGCGCAGATCATCAACCGCGATGAACAGTACATTCGGCCGCGACGCGTCAGCAGGCCCGGGGAAAAGGCTCACCACCAACACAATGCTGACAGGAATCATTCGCCCTGTTGTCCGCTGACTGTACATTGGTTCGCTCTTCAGGTACCCGGTTCTGTTATGCCAGCAACGCCTGCGAAAAACGAGGTCTGCTGACTGCCCAGTTTATCGGATGTTGAGAATTAGTATACGCATAGCCACACGAAGCATGACTTAAGCGAGCGCCGGATCAGTAACATCACGACTGCGCCTTCCGTGAGAGGCTGATGCGTTTTCTGGGCTCGTCGATTTGCAGGACGGTGACATTTACAATGTCACCAACGCTGACTTCCCGAGCCGGGTCCTGGACAAAATGGTCGGCCAGCTGCGAGACATGAACAAGCCCGTCCTGATGCACGCCGATGTCAACAAAAGCCCCGAAGTGCGTGACATTCGTGACCACTCCTTCCAGACGCATCCCAACAGTCAGATCGCTGACCTGATTAATGCCTTCAGCGAACGTGACGACTTTAAAGTCGGCTCTGGGGTCCCGTCCTGGTACCTTCAGCTCTGCCAGGATGTCCGTAACGGTAAATTCACCAACGTCGCCGTTCACGAAGGTGTCAGGATCAAGTTGAGACACCAGATCTGGACTGCCGACCAGCTCCTCAACGGTCACGTTCAGCTGTCGGGCCATCCCCTTCACAACACTGTAGCTCTCAGGATGGACAGCTGAATCATCGAGCGGCTCAGCCCCGCCTCGAATTCGCAGAAACCCCGCTGCCTGCTGGAAGGCCCTGTTTCCCAGTTTTGCAACGTCCAGCAGTGCTTTGCGTGTGTGAAAAGCTCCATTTCGATTGCGATGTTCAACGATTCGGTTTGCCAGTGCCGGGCCTATGCCGGCCACGTGGGACAGCAACGCGGCACTGGCCATGTTGACGTCAACCCCGACGGAATTTACGCAGGATTCCACGACGTCGTCCAGAGCCTTCTTTAACTGAGTCTGGTTTACGTCGTGCTGATACTGCCCGACACCAATTGCCTTCGGGTCAATCTTAACCAGTTCTCCCAGCGGGTCCTGCAACCGGTGTGCGATGCTGATCGCTCCACGAACGGTGACATCCAGTTCCGGGTATTCGCTGACGGCAAGTTCACTTGCTGAGTAAACCGACGCACCCGCTTCGCTTACGACCACCTTTGTGATCTGCAGATCATGGCTGGCCAGCAGCGCAGCAACAAACGCGTCAGTCTCCCTCGATGCCGTGCCGTTGCCGATCGCGATAAGCCGCACATCATGTTTTCGGATAAGATCCAGAAGAATTCTGTTCGCGCCGGCGGTATCGTTGCGCGGCGGAGTCGGAAATATCGTTGCGTTGTCCAGAAACTGCCCGGTGCCATCCGTCACTGCAACCTTGCAACCCGTACGAAAACCCGGGTCCAGGCCGATGGTGACCATCGGTCCGGCAGGGGCTGCCATCAGAAGTTCTTTCATGTTCTTTGCAAAAACAGAGATCGCCTCTGCCTCTGCCGAACTCTTCAGCTGCCGCATCAACGTTGCTTCGGCAGTCGGTTGCAGCAGCCGCCGATAGCAGTCTTCGATGGTTGTTTCTATCTGGATCGCGAATTCAAAAGACGGATTCCGCAGCAGTCGCTGTTGCAGTCGAGGCAGCAGATAATCTTCGTCAGGGTGGATGTTGACCCGCAGAACGCCTTCCGCCTCACCACGTTTTATGGCCAGAAATCGATGAGACGGCAATCGCTCTATGCGTTCGCTGTGGTCAAAGTACATTTCGAATCGTTCGCCGTCGTTCTTTTTGCCGCGTTTGACGGTTGTCACGATTCGGCCGCGCCGAACACGATCCAGCATCCACTGTCGCAGTTCCGGTGAGTCTGCCCAGGTTTCGGCCACGATGTCACAGGCACCCCCCAGGGCTGCTGTCGTTTCCGTAACACCCAGTTCGGGGTTCAGAAACCTGCGAAGCACTGTTCCCGCCGGCTCCTGCAGATGCTGTTGCTGCAGCAGGATGTCAGCCAGCGGTTGCAGGCCTTTTTCTCTGGCGGCAGCCGCACGAGTACGGCGTTTGGGTTTAAACGGACCGTACAGGTCTTCCAGTTCCTGTCGGTTGCTGCATTTCAGAATGGCGGCACGCAGATCTTCCGTCAGATGTCCCTGCTCCTCAATCGTCTTGAGCACTGTTCGTTTGCGAGTCGCCAGGTCGCGGGCCTTCGCTGTAGCTTCATCGATAAAACGCAGTGCGGTTTCGTCGAGACCCCTTGTGGCCTCCTTGCGGTAGCGAGCGATGAACGGCACTGTGTTGCCGTCGCTCAACAGATTAATGGCACTGCTGACCTGGTCGGACCGAACGGAGATCTGTGCGGCGATGGACGTTGCGACCAGAGAAAGGTCAAAGAGATTTCCGAGGTCGTTTGTGATTGGCATTTCAATGTTTCTTACAAGTGCCCGGCGACACTTCACACAACTTGACATCAAAAACAATTCCGTAGCCGGCTTCTGGCCCAAACGAGTGCTGTTGTGGCTTCCGCCGGAAGGTAAAAGTGTCTCAATGCCGGATCTCAGTGGTCAAATCTGTAACAGTACTCGGCAGGCATTCGGCCAGCCTTGTCAGGGCGCACCGAATTTCAGGAGTCAGTTTGTTGTCAGTGCGATCTCGATTTGAGACGAAATACCAGACAGCCTGGTAGTTCGCCACCAGCTTCGACGTTTCGACAGGTGAGAGCTCGGACGTCAGTCGTTCCAGTGGCGTCCGGTTGAGCTGTTTCTGCAATGTGGCGACGACCTCGGGGGTGTCGCCGCCTGTCTTCTGAGCCACATCGACCGCATGCAGAAATGCCGCAACAATGACCGCCCGACTGGAACGCAGCTTTACATTGACCTTCAGAGACTTTTCAGGGTTCTTTTCATGCAGCCAGTACGCTCTGGACCAGATACTGCGCCAATATCGCTGCACATCCTGACGCAACCAGCCGAACGGGCCCGCTTCTTTGAATAATTGGGACACCCTGGTCTCAACGTACCAGTTCAACAGCTCCGTCTGCAATTCTTCGAAAACATGGTCGTTCAGCACAGGCTGAGCGTCCATCAGCAACTGCATGCGGTGCCCGTAGGTCGTCACGTCTTCATTGACGACACCCCGAACGGCCGGGTTTGTTAGCGCTTTCCACGAAACACATTGAGCAAACACTCCGTCAGGTTTGGGACGTGTCGCACCCAGGCCCTCTGCGCCAATCCGCCGCCAGGCCTCGCTGAAAAGTTCATCGGCCGCTTTATCGCTGACGGCCGCAGCGCGATCATCCAGGACGATCAGCAGATCCAGATCAGAGGCGGCGTGATACTCCATTCGACTAAGCGAGCCGGAGATCGCCACGCATGCCGGCGGTTGTGGTAACGGTGTGGACAGAAGCGTTCGCTGCAAGCGTTCGATTACCGCTTGTGAGCGAATCCAGGCTTTCTGCAAGTCCAACCGTCCGCCAACAGCCGAGAACGGAGAACCGCGATGTTGAGGACGAAAACTCATGTTTACTCATGAAAAGGGGCAAGATTGGTCTGCAGCAACCGTAATTCTAGCTTTTTGCGCCCCCGGGACACTCGCACTGCTCCTCGATTACGGACGAGCAACGATTTGAGCCGCAGGCATGATGCGGCCTGTCTGCATTATTGGGGCCGGCGAACGTCGGCGTCACGTGAGTTTTGTCAAAATGACAATATACGGTTAGATTTCCCTCCGGACTTTGCAATCGGCGTGTTCTGTCTTTGTAAGAATTTGCCGCAGTTGCCCAATCAGCAGTTCCTGCCATATGTCCTAAGGTGCATTATATAAACGAGTTATGATTAAATGGTGTGGAATTTTGCTCAGTGAGTCAGTTTTGGCACACTATTGGCATAATCCAGTCATAGTGATAACAGATGGTTCTGTTCAACAGCGGCAGCACGTGATATCCGTTCACGTAACACCTTTAGGAGGTCAGCAGACATGCTCGTATTGACTCGAAAACCGGCAGAAACGATCCGTATTGGGGACAGTGTTGTCGTCAAAGTGATTAAGACCGCTCGCGGTACGGTGAAGATTGGAATTGAGGCTCCGGACGAAGTTAGGGTGATCCGCGGTGAACTGCTGGAGGCGGCATCTGCCCCGGTTCAACCGGAGTCTGTCGTGAGCCAGATGGTAGATCATTTCAACGTACTTTCCGATCAGTATCCCCACGTTGCCTGAGTGGGCCACGAATTCACCTGTTCGAATTTTACAGCGGGCCTGCTCAGAGAGTCAGGCAACCAACCCAAGAAGGAGTAATGGACATGATGACCCGAACCCAGACTTTATTGGCTACTCTTGCTCTGGTGCTGACCGCCCCGGCTACGATGGCTCAGTCTCAGAATAACGGCGGCGTTTGCTCGAACGGTGTGTGCAGCCTGGAACGTCGATCAAACTCAAACTACCCGTTCGCCCAGGACGATTTTACTGCGGCCACGTCGTATCCGGCCGGCAGGAATATCTACCATGGAAGCGGTGGCTGGCCAAGCAACGACTCTTTGTCCTCCGGTCGTACGGACAAGGATTCCTCAGCACTTCGGAGACGCTTCAATCATGAGCGAAACCGTTTCACGAACGGATACGATTACCACGCTCCTTTGGACAGTATGGTCGAGGAAAATTATCGACAGCCGCGTTCGGACGACTACCGGCTTCGCGGGCAGAATTACGGCCACGACTACCGTTTGCACGGATATGATTTTGAATACAACATTGGCAGCAGGCATGGTTTGGCGAATCCCTTTCGGCTGCCTTCGGGAGATGGTTTCGGCGGAGAGCGTCGTTATCGCACTCTGCCGTTGAGTCACATTCCACGACCAGGAGGCAGCTCTGAGAGCCGCTATCGAATTCCGCTGGAACAGGTTGACTACTCGAATTTCGACAGCAACGACCGTCTGTCGCCGCTCCGTCATGATCGTGGTGGTGATCCTACAGTTGGTGACGACCTGGACTTCCGAAGCCCTCTGTGGTCCCGAGAGAACCCGGTCCGTCCGGGGCTGGACCCGTTCACGCCGCCGTTGCCTCAACGGGAAACAGGAAGCGAAGCGGAATCCATCTTCAAGGCGATTTCTGCACGGTACGGGAATCCTGTGAATGTCCGTGCGGCCCGTTCGATGTCTTCCAGACAGGCTTTAGCAGTGTATCGAGAAGTGTCTCAGCAGACTGATCAGCGTCACCTGGAGCCGAGTAGTTACGATCTGCGAATTCGACGTGGTCTGAGAAACCTCGCTCTGGCGCTGGAGAATCCCGCGTTCACAGGGGCGCTGGGAGTTCAGGCGGATTCGTTTCAAGTGGCAGGTTTTCGCAGCACTCTGTCGCGACTGGAAGATTCGATGCGAGTCTCCGGTTACAACGATGCGGAACAGATTGTTCAGACGGTGATGCGTGAGGCTCAACATGTTCCCGGCCTGACCGCTAACATTGTGGCGTTCGAATTCAGCAGCGCCACAATCGATACTCTGGACAGGTTTTCTGCTCTGGAACCCAGCGAACCTGGCCGAGGAGCGTCGCTGGATCTGGAACGAGCGGAAAAGGTTCGAAGTGCGATGCTGGAAAGTGAGATCGTTGGTGTCGGAGTGGAAGTAAAGGTGCATGACACCGGGCTGCTGGTCATGCGGGCTCTGCGAGGCGGTCCTGCTGCCGAGGCGGGACTACAGGCAGGCGATATCATTACTGCGATTAACGGTCGCAGTATCAATGGAATGTCTATGGCGAACAGCGTGGACCTGATGAAAGGTAATTCGGGCAGCCGGATTAAGATGCGAATTTCAAGAAACGGTTCCCGTGGCAGTGATGTCACCCTGACGCGACGAAGAATCCGGATCTATACAGTGAACGACGTTAAGATTCTGCCAGGTACGCAGAAAGTGGCCTATATGAATCTCAGCCAGTTCGGGCAGAGGTCAACGGAAGAGGTCGATCAGGCTCTGCAGCAATTGTACAACAGTGGGATGAAATCACTGATTCTGGATCTACGGGGAAACCCTGGCGGTCTGCTGAATGTCTGTGTTGACATCACGAATCGCTTTCTGCCGTGCGGCACCATTGTGTCCACGAAGGGGCGTCTTTCCGCTGACAATATGCTTGAAACCGCGACTTACAGCAGAACGTGGAGTACTCCACTTGTGGTTCTGGTTGACGAAGACAGTGCCAGTGCCAGTGAAATCTTTGCGGCCGCTGTCCAGGACAATCGACGTGGCATCGTAGTTGGTGAAAAGAGCTACGGAAAAGGAACCGTGCAGACACATTTTCCATTGCAGTCTGCAGGCGGGAATCTGAGACTGACGACGGCACGCTTCTACAGCCCGAATGGTCGACCAATGTCCGGTCAGGGAGTGATACCGGATGTTCGCATTGTGGACGAAGACGGACCGGCCAACGGCGACCGTGTTCTGGCAGAAGCTGTAAAGATCGCGCAAAGTCAGCGTCTGCGGGACATTGCTCAGGCTGCAAAACGATGTCGTCCGTCATCAGACCAGAGTCCGCAGCGGAACAGTTTTAAGGGCGGCGACATCTCCGACATGGTTGTGCCCAGAACAGTGCTTCAATAGCAGGAGTTCCACAGTACTGCACTGAAACGAATCCGTGAACCTGAACCACGATGGTTCAAAAGTGACCTACTACCTGGTACTCATGAGGAGACCGCAGGACATGATGAGACAGCGTTCCGCTGAACAATCAGCAAATCCATAGCCGGTTGGTTTTCGCAAGAGAATCACCCGGTTTTGCATTTCCAGCGGGTGCGGTCAGCTCCGAGGCCGAACCTCGGGACAGAGACGGTCAAGTCGAGCTCCGATTATGACGGACGCAACGGTGCTTCGTAATAAAAAGACGGGTGAGCGGTGGTCGTCGCGAATGGCAGAATCGATGAGGCAGAGTTGTGAAGTTGGTGAAAGGACGCAACCGATGACAACTGTGCTGGCGGTCACATACGGACTGCCTATATCACGACAGAAATAAGTATCATCAAAGACCACTTCGGACCGCAGCGACGCAGGTATTCGCGCGTGAGACGTTTTTGGTGATACCAGAGCCCATTCCAAACTGAATTCGACAGCAGGCCCCACCTCTATGCGACGTTCCGCTCAGGCGAAGGGAATTCGAAATGACAAAACCACTTCCATTGCAGATTCGGCCGAATACTGGCTGTTTGAGCCCCGGCAACTGGTGAAGTGGAAAGGCAAGCTGGTCGACCGCTGCCACGTTATCAACGAGCAACTGCGACAGATTCATCGCGATCTGCGTCCGGGTACGCCAGCTCGCGACACTCAGGCCCTGCGGGTTGTCGGTCGCAACTGACTGCCTCGAAATTCACTTTGTGGCGTTCCACTCGTCCAGCACTGCCTGAACACGTGCCCGATTGAATTTGTCGGAAGGCTTGTAATCCTGATTGGCCATCAGTTCGTCCATGGTCAAGGATTTTGACGGAACACCGGTGTCTGGTATCTCGGCGTGTGCCGTCCACGCGATGGCATTCAGGACCAGCTTGCGGAAGTTGTCGTTGCCCCAATTCCAGTGGTAGTGGCCGCCGGTAAATCCGAAGCCGCGGCCTCGATCTTTTCGCACTCTTGTCCATGCCACGTGCTGGGGTTCTTTGCGTTCCAGAACCGCAGCCCGCACGTGTGGATTATTACTGTGCGGACCTTCACGTCTGGCCAGTGAACCGTCTTCCTTGACCAGTGTATTGCTGGGAGGCAGCTCTGTCAGAATGGGCGTCACACCGTCCATGTCTTCCGCGAATCGCATGTGGTAGTACCATTCATCATTGACAGTGAATGGCTTCACTCCCCGAGAGATCGGATGGTCAGGGAAACTGTCGAATGTGCCTGTCCAGTGCGGGTTGACGGACCAGTCCGGTTCGAAGTATCCGCCGGTCCATTTTATGAACGCGTCACCCGACGGTCCTTTGGGCACTTCAACTCCATAATGAATACAGGCCATGCCGACGCCGCGTTTCTGAATCTCTTCCAGACGCTGCAGATGGTCATTAAACGGATGTCGACCACCGCCATCGCAGTAGATAACGATGGAGTCCGCGTGATCCAGAACACTTTCATCTTTCGGCCAGCCGTTCGTGTAGACAGTGGCTTCAATGCCCAGGTTGCTGCTGTTGAGTGCATCGGCGAGAAGCATACAGCCGGCCTTGTGCTCGTGAGCTCCGTAACCGTGGCTGGGTGTGCCTGAGATCATGGCCACCTTCTTGGGCGCGGGCAGTTTCCTGATGCGAATGTTCCGGAACTGCACGGTCATCGGCGGACCAACATGAATCTGTAGTGCCAGCAGTCCGGCAGCGCGGCGATTTGCCAGATCGTTGTCGACGCACTCAATGGTCTTTGTTCCGTTAATGAAGTGTTGAAAACGGTGCCCGCTGGCTACGATGCGGTACTTATTCCAGTCTTCCTTTTTGATCTTCGCCTGAATTTCGTTGGTGTCTCCGATCTTCTCGACCAGTGTTTTTACCATCTTGCCGTTCTTGTTCGCAGTCAGTTCTGTCATCTCGCCACGCAGAGCCAGAATGCCGCGAAACTGTTCGCCGTAAAGAATTCCCGAGTAGGTGTCACCGGCCTCGAAATCAGCCTGGTAACCACCGATGCCCCATTCACGGTTGGGCAGTTCGAAGCTGCGATACTGGATGCCGGAATTGCCGTTGACGATCTTGTAATCCAGTTGCAATTCGAAATTATCGAACTCGCCACCTCGATAAATCAGAAAGCTGTTGGACTTCAACTTGTTTTCGTCGGTGGTCCTGCCGGTGATGGCTCCGTCTTCGACGCTCCATCGTTCCGGATCGCCGTCCCAGTTTTCCAGCGTCTTTCCATCGAAGAGTGTTTGCCATTCTTCATCAGCCGGACTCTGTGCGGCGTTCAGAAGCAGCATCAATGCGAAAAGTGATTGCCAGATTCGAACCATTGTTGTTGTCTCCGAAAAAAAAATGCGGGGGAGGCTTTGTGGGCGGCTCCCGTACAATTGGTGAAATCAAAACGAAACCGGTGATTCAGGGTTTCTTCTTAACATCAAGGCAGAGCAGCCAGTCTTCGCTTCTTAGATAAAGCCGGCCGTTGGAAAGCACGGGCGCTGCCCACGCCGGATATCCAATCTCATCAAACGAAATTCGGCAGTCTTCTTTGAATTCCTGATCGTTGACATGCACCACAGCCAGAGTCCCGCGTTCTCCCAGCACGATGAATTTCTTACCCACCCTGATGAGCGATCCTCTGCCATAGTACGGAAACGGCACGGGTTTGCCTGTCACAGTGTTGACAATTCTTCCGGTCTCACGATCTCTGCTCAGTTCGCGGACATTGCCGTTGAACCCCGTGGTCTTCCAGGCGACGGCTCCGCTCTTTGCGTCAATACAGCGCAATTCCCCCTCATTTTCGTGCCGACCGCTGAAGCCATAAATGAATCCGTCGACGTAGATCGGCGTGGACCAGTGAGCGAGCATGTTCTCTGTATCTCGCCACAGCTCCGTGTAGGACTTGCCGTCAGCCTTCACCTGCAGCATGGCGGAACCCTGTTCATAGGCGGCGGTCAGGAAGATGCGATCACCAATCACGAGCGGGCGAGCCGCGTTGACCGAATCCCCGATTTTCGGACGGAACCAGTACTTGAAATTCACTGCCCCTGTCTGCGGATTCAGCGATACGAGTCCCTGACGCATCAGACACAATAAATGTGCTTTGCCGTGAATCGTTGCAATCAACGGCGACGAGTAGCTGACGATTTTTTCCTCACCGGTCCATTCGTACGGTGTTCCTGCGTGAGCATCAATGACGCCGTCCCAGGTGTCCCTGCCTACGGCCTGCCACAGTATCTTACCGTCTTTCGTATTGAACGCGACGACGCCGGCGTTCGGCTGCCCTCCGACAAGGACAATCAGGCGGTCGCCATCAAGCACGGGCGAACAACCAACGCCAAAAAACCATTTCGGCAACTCGAACTGCTCCTGAAGATCATACTGCCAGACAACTGTACCATCCTTCATTCGCGTGCAGCACAGCAGGCCCTCTGCACCAAGTGTGTAGCATTGCTCTTCCGTCAGAACCGGTGAGCAACGAGGCCCGTTGTTGTAACCGTACGGGTCTGAAAATGTGCTCTTGTAGCTGTGCTCCCACAGTACCTCTCCGTTGGTTGCGGAACGACACGATACGATTTCCCTGTCGTCCTGCCGGTGATGCACGACCAACTGGTCGCCCAGAGCAGAGGGAGCGCTATAGCCGGTGCCGACCGGATATTTCCAGAGGACATTCGGACCGGTTTCCGGCCACTTCAGCAGGATATTGGATTCACCAGAGTTGCCATCGTGTTGCGGTCCCAGAAACCAGGGCCAGTCTTCGGCGAAGCTGAGCGTGGAAAACGAAAGACAGCACGTGGCGGCGATGATTGAACGGGAGGTAAGGGGCGAGACGGGCATTGGGTCTTAAGGGTACGGTTTTGGGGAACTGCGAAAGTCGGGATTATCGCCGGGCGACGACCATTTGTACAGGAACTGCGGCAACAAGGATGCCGGCGTTCAGTCCGCCGTTTGCCGATACACCGCAGGGTGACTTGCCCGCTCCGATTGATAATCTGAACGGTGAGGTTCATAATCGCTGTTGCAGGACTGGTGCGAGGCTGAGAAGGTCTGGGTCACGTGCCGATGTCCTGCAGACTTCGCCGTCGGTGCATGGTTCAATCCACGATTCTTCAGCTGCGGGATGCGTTACGATGTTAAAGTTACAGCGATGCGCGTGTTCCTTGTTCTTTGTCATCGTCACTGCGCCTTTGCTGGCGGCTGATCGAACAGTGGCGGAAGCAGTGTCTGCTGTCAATGGCCAACACGGTGTGGTGGCCGTGCTGGGCCTGCCGTCGGGCAAGGTCGGTTTTGTTACGGATCTCGCAGAACAGAGTGCACTGACTGTCTATTTTCAGTCATCGAATGTAAGCGAAGCCGCTCAGGTGCAGGCTGCCGCAGATGCAGCGGGCATGCTGGGAACGCGTGTGTTTGTGGATACCGGCGACCTGGGTGTGATTCATCTTTCGCACAACGTGGCGGATGCTGTGATTGTGGATGAAACTGTCTCGGAACAGACGTTGGACGCGGAAATTCGCCGCGTTATGAACCCGAACGCAACGGCACTGGTCGGCAACAGACGGCTGAGCAAACCTGTTCCCGACGGAGCGGACGACTGGAGTCATCCATATCACGGACCGGACAACAATCCGCAGTCTGAGGATCAGCTGGTACGTGGAAACTTTCATACTCAGTTCATCGCCGAACCAAAGTTCAGTCCGATGCCGGAACAGAGTGTTGTTGCCGGTGGCCGAATCTACAAAGCCATGGGCCACATCGCTCACAAGACCAATCAGAATGAGATGCTCAACACTCTGTTGTGCATCAATGCGTACAACGGCACGATTCAGTGGCGGCGTCCGTTGACCGAAGGTTTTCTGATTCATCGAAATACGATGGTGGGTGCCAGCGATGCTTTGTACATGGGCGATCATGAATCATGCAAAGTGATTGACGGCGTGACCGGCGCGGTTCGACGTGAGATCAGAATTCCCGAAAAGATCAGTGATGGTCCGGTCTGGAAATGGATGGCCCTGCAGAATGATGTTCTGTTTGCGCTTGTCGGAAACGTGGAGGTGAAGGTGGAAACGATGCGGTCCGACAGGCCGGGGTTGGGCCACTGGCCGTGGGGCATGTGGAAGGGACACGACTATTCTGACCCTCGCACCGCCTTTGGACATGGACGAACGCTGGTCGCCATTGACCGAAACAGCGGAGACATTCTGTGGCATTACCGTGATGAAGAATTTCTGGATGCTCGCGCGATCTGCATGAAGAACGGCAGGATCTTCTGCTTCTGTGCAGAAAAGTTTCTGGCGTGCATTGATGCAGAAAACGGTAAGCTTCTCTGGAAAAATTCGGACGCGGATCTGCTGGAGGCAATCGGTCCCAATGAGAAAGCCCAGCATTACATCACGGGCTATGCGACAACATGTTACATCAAGTGCACTGACCGACACGTGTTTTTCGCGGGACCGCAGCGAAAGAAAACCGTGGTGGCGTCAGCAAAAGACGGTTCGCTGCAATGGACCAACGATGTCGGAAACCTGCAGCTTGTCCTCAGAAAAGACGCCGTTTTTGCTGCGGGTCCTCAGAAAACCAGCGGCATGCAGCTGGACTACGACACTGGCACAACAATCGCCAGTTTTCCCGCTCGTCGAGCGTGTACACGTGCGACCGGCTGTGCGGACAGCGTGTTCTTTCGTGCCACCGGTGGCACCGTGCGGCTGATGACCGACGACAATCGAGCGGAACATATCGCTCCCATGCGTCCGCCGTGCCAGGACGGCGTGCTTGTGTCGAATGGCCATTTGTACTGGGGACCATGGATGTGTGGCTGTCAGCTTTCGCTTTACGGCAACATTGGGTTGCGGCCCGTCGGTGACGAAACGATTCAACGTTCTGACAACGCGACCGTTGAAGCGCAGTCACTGGTGGTTCATTCCGATACCCGAGTATCAAATCGCCTGGCAGCGAGTGCGGATGACTGGCTGGCCTACCGCGGCGACAACGACCGCTCAGACAAAACGGCCGTTGAACTGCCCGCATCTGTCAGCCACTCGTGGACAGCGGACGTCGTCAACGGCGAACTGCCCACAGCGCCCGTGGCTGCAGGCGGGCTGGTATTCGTGGCCGACCGTACGGGTGTTATCAGGGCATTTGATGTTCGTGGGCAGCAGAAGTGGAAATCGTATGCAAACGGCCCGGTCTATTATCCACCGTCTGTTGCGAACGACCGACTGTTTGTTGGATCGGCGGATGGACGTGTGTACGCATTCGAGGCCGTGACGGGGCGGTTGTTGTGGACATTCCGCGTTGCTCCGCAGGACCGACGGATCCCTGTGTTCGGAAAACTTGTATCTCGCTGGCCAGTCGCTGGCGGAGTCGTGGTTCATGAAGGCACCGTCTATGCCGCTGCCGGCATTACGCATTACGACGGCACGTATATCGCAGCACTGGACGCCGTTACCGGAAAATTGAAGGCTCGAAACGACGACTCGGGGCTCCTGTCGCAGGCAGTAAACAGCGGTGTCAGCATGCAGGGCAACCTCATGATTGCGGATAATGAACTCCGGTTTTCGGGTGGTGGCGTCTATGAGACCGCTCGTTATGACCTCACGACACTGGAATGCAGAAATGAACCGACACACCAGGTGACTTCACAGTTTCGGACGGCGTTTTATCCCTGGTACCCTGCTTACGGCAAGTATGTGTCGCTGGAGCACAAGTGTGGCGATGGAAACACTCTGTGCCACGATGCCAGCTACGAAGGCAGCATGTTTGGCAACCTCGGTCTGGAAACTCCATTGCCGGAGGGCGCCCAGGGAATCACGAAGGACGTGGCGCGTGAATTTCTTCGTCGACGCGGCAAAGGGGCGGCTGCTCCTAAACATGTCTGGCGAGACAGCCTGAACCGGCGTTTTACCAGCTTCGTTGTCACAAAACATCGTCTGCTGGCGACGGGCCACGCTGACCAGAGGCCGGAGAAACCATTTCTTGTGGCGATCAACATCGCAGATGGTACCGATGTGTGGACAAAACATCTGCCGGCAGATGCCGTAAAGGGAGGTACCGCGGTTGATGCGGCCGGCCGCGTTTTTGTGACACTTGAAAATGGTCAGCTGATGTGTTTTCAGTAAGACGCTGTGGTCGGCGGACTGGATACTTCGCGTCTCGGGTTTGTCTGCCGTTTCGAGCCGATTGTTACATTCCCACGGCTGTAGCGGTGGCGTACAGCTTCGCGTGTGAAATCGTAATCAGGACACTGACGATGCCCATGCCGGCAGCAATCTCCTGAGCACCGCCGGACAGTTGTATGAATGGCTGTCCGCTTTCCAGAGGCAGGACTTCGATATCGTGAAAGGTGATACCTTTCACGAAGCCTGTGCCCAGAGCTTTTACGACAGCTTCTTTGGCCGCCCATCTGCCGGCAAATCGCACGGCGGCATCACGATGTCTGTCGGCGTACGCAATTTCATCCGACGTGAAACAACGCTTCAGAAATGACTCGCCGTGCCGCTCGATCATCGCACGAATACGCTCGATTTCAACAATGTCTGTTCCGAGGCCGATAATCATAGGGAAAACCAAATACTGACTGAAAGTGAATCGAACAGTTCCGGACGTGAAATATCAAGAGGCATTGGCCGATTTGCACTTGACGGTTTATGTTAGTACGTCAACGATGAATTAGTGAACACACGGCGTTTCCCTCTGTCGAAAAGACAAAGACTTCCGCCAAAACACAATCACTGGATCCCGATTGCTTAGAATTCTGGTATTGGCAGGTGGAACGTCAGCCGAACGTGATGTCAGCCTTGAAAGTGGACGTTGCGTGGCTGCCGCCCTGCGCAGCGATGACAATCACGTTGATGTCATTGATCCACGCGATCTTGACGTCGGATCACTGCAGCGGGATCGATGGGATGTGGTCGTGCCGGTGGTTCACGGTACAGGGGGCGAGGACGGCGTGCTGCAGCGTCAACTGATCGACGTCGGCATTCCGTACATCGGCAGTTCTCCGGCGGCCTCTGAGCTGACGTTCGATAAGATCCGCACCCAGCGCCTGCTCCGCGAGGCTGACATCGTCGTTCCTGACGGGATCGTCGTCCACAGTCGGCATACTATGAGTCAGAACATCGCGACGGTGGCCCAATTCGGCGGACAGGTTGTAACAAAGCCATCATGCCAGGGGTCCAGCATCGGCATCAGTATTGTGCAACAGTCGTCAGGTGTGGAAGCCGCCCTGTCACTTGCATTTCAGTATGATAATGAATGCCTGGTGGAACGTTTTATCCCAGGTCGAGAAGTGACGGTGCCCGTGGTCGACGGTCTTGCACTGCCACCGCTCGAGATTCAACCGGCATTGCAGTGGTATGACTATCAGTCTAAGTACGCTGATGAACGCACGAAATATCGCGATGGCTCTGAAGACCTGCCGGCATCGTTGCTGAATATCGCCGTGGACGCCTGCGATATTTGTGACGTTACCGGCATCGCCCGTGTTGATTTCCGACTGGACGAGCAGGATCAGCCATGGTTGCTTGAGGTCAATACCGTGCCCGGCATGACGGCTCACAGTCTTGTCCCGAAATCGGCTGCTGCGGCTGGAATTTCGCTGGCAGAACTTTGTCGGCAGGTGATCACAGCTCGTCTCGGGAAACGGTGAAAAAAACAGCACGCGGAGCGCGCTGTGATGGTCCCTGGCAATTACGTGATCAGCTGCGACGGCGCAGATTACTGCGTGATGAGTGGAGGCAGACACTTAAGTGAAGTCTGGCCGAGGCCGCCGGAATTCCGGCGTTTCCCGATGTCTGCCCGCGTTCGCGGCGCTGGTGGTTGAATCCAGGGCGGGCATTCGCTGTACTATCGCAACCATATCTTTGACATTCGTTACTGCACGGACCATCAGGAGTCAATATGCTCAGTCATCCAACCAACACACGACGCGATTTTCTGAAGACGAGTTCAGCCGGTGCCGCTGCACTGGGTGTGCCGTTGTTCTGGAATCGACGGGCTCATGCGGGGCAGGACGCGAATGACAGAAAGACGGTCGCATCTGTCGGAGTCGGTGGCAGCCGTGGCCGCTACAGTCGCGGTGGTTCGATCGCCATGCAGGCGGCAAGACTCGGGCAGACGGTCGCTGTCTGCGATGTGGACACGCGGCACAACAACGAATTCAACGGGAAATTTGACAGTCAGCTGCAGATGTTCACTGACTATCGGGAAATGCTTGACAAGGTTAAGCCCAATATAGTGACCATCGGTACTCCGGATCACTGGCACGTGCCGATTGCCATTGCAGCACTGCGTTCAGGTGCGGACGTCTATTGTGAAAAGCCTCTCACGCTGACAATCGATGAAGGGATTCAGATTGGCAAAGTGGTGGCCGAAACCGGCAAGGTCTTTCAGGTTGGAACGCAGCAGCGGTCGGAAAATGACCGCAAATTTCTGCAGGCAGTCGCCATGGTTCACGAGGGAGTCATCGGCGACAATGTGACCGCCCACGTCGCAATCGGCGGTGTGGCAAAAGGAGGCCCTTTTGAGGCCACGATGGCGCCGAAAGATCTGGACTGGGATATGTGGCTCGGGCCGGCACCAGAAGCTCTGTACATGGAAGAACGACGCAAAATGTTCCGTTGGTTCGCTGAGTATTCCGGAGGAAAAATGACCGACTGGGGAGCTCATCACATCGACATCGCAACCTGGGCGCTGGGCAAACAGGACACCGGGCCGGTCAAGGTCAGTGGCACGGGACAGTTCCCGCCGTGTGTCCCGGATAACTTCGATTTCGTGAAATGGTTCGCTGGGGAAGCTCACCTTCCGAATGCTTTCAATTCTGCCATGAACTTCAATCTGAAGCTGGAGTACGCGGATGGCCTGGTGATGACTGTCCATGACAAGTACGTTTCTGAAGACGGCAAGACTGAGTTTCCGAACGGAATTCTGTTTGAAGGCTCCAAAGGTCGCTTTTTCGTTAACCGGGGTAAATTGACAGGGAAGCCGGTCGAAGAACTGACCGACGCGGATATGAAGAGGATTGACGACCGAATCGTGGAACTGTACGGCGGTGAGCCGACCGGCCACATGCAGAACTTTTTCGACTGTGTCGAGAGCCGCAAGAATCCCGTTTCGGACGTATTCACGCATCACCGCACGATGACTTCCTGCCACATGTGCAACATCACGCTGATGCTGGGGCGGGAACTTAATTGGGATCCGAAAACACAGGAATTCATCGGAGACGATCAGGCCAACGCGCTGAAGACGCGACCACAGCGACCAGGTTATACGTCGTAACGATCATTGGATCGTTGTGTGCTGTTCACTCGTTCCCGGGTCGCAGCCCGGGAACGCACTTTTCTGTATCACTGTTTTGCCCTGTTGCGCAGTATACACGTTTTGCACGCTGATCTTCAGAATTTTGCTTCACAGAGCAGACGCTGCGACACGAACATGGCCGCGTGGATCCATCATGCAGGGCGCAGCGACAGTCGCACCGTAGCCCACTGTCCGAAGTTTTCCTCCACGCTCACTCGTAGTTCCTGCAGTTCCGCACGTGACTGCATGTCGCAGTCGGTGATCAGGCGATGACCGATCCATCGGGCGATTAGCTCTGCAGTAGTGTTTTCAACTGGTAGTATGCAACAATCCTCCGCCGGAAACACCCACCGTCGGTCTTCGAACTTCGCCGTGACTTCCTTACCGTCATCCGACGTTGCAACGGCAATGGTCTGATGTCGCTGTGGTAACAGAACCTGGTGATCGAGCTTCCCCACCAGTTTCAGGCAGGCATCACGAAGCGCAATAAAATCGAAGACATAGAAGTTGTCGTCCAGCGCGCCGGCGACCGTCACATCCAGTCGCCAGTTATGTCCATGCAGTCGTTCACAGACGTTGCCATTAAATGTGATGAAATGCGCGGCACTGAACACCAGTGAATCTTTGGTGACTCTTGCTTCGAAGGATTCGTTCATGACTTATTACTGCGCAAACTGAAATTGCCCTTCGGGATCAATCAGGCCGTCACCGTTTCGCAGTGCCACAAACAGTGTTGCTGCGATCAGGTCGGCCGTGGTACCCGGATTTCGACGATTCCCGTCAGACCGTAAGAAACGGTCCAGCCTTTGATACGCGGCCTCACCACCCGTTCGATCCGGCCATCCCGCCGTCAGCACCGCATCGGCCATCACTCTGACCGTCATGTCGATTTCGCCACCACATTTTCGACGGATCAGCGAATCACCATAGCGAGCGAGCAGGTGAGTGGCCAGCCATCCGATTCGGCGTCTGCTGTGCGCCACGGATTCTTCTGCGTCATGTAACAGCGGCAGACACACGTCCAGAATCTCTGAAAATCCATTGGCATACTGTGCCGCCACCATATCTCGTTCGGCAGCCAGACTCATGCAGAAACGAAGATCTCGACTTGGCGTTGCACTTACGTCTTCCTCTTCCGCGACGCCGATTCCCCCGGGACCTGCCGTTCGGATTGCCTCGTACGCAAACCTGGCGTCCTCTACGGTGAGTGCAGACAGGACCTCTCCAATGCCGGCTGAAACTGATAGATTCTCGGGTACCGCTGCCAGTGGAGTGAGCAACAGTACAATTCCCAGATTGGTGTTGCGCTTTACTGCTGTTTGAGTCGCGGTGACGGCCTCGCAGATCGTCCTGCCAACGCCTCCCGTGCCAGCGGTGGACAGAATGGGGCCGATAATGGCCGCCGACTGCAAGAACTGCTGGCACGCGACATCATCGAACCTGTGAGCAGGAGTGACGTTACCGGGCTTTTCGGCACTGACTTCCGCGACACACGCCAGCCGTATCCATTCGCCGACGCGTGATTCCCAGTCCGACATACGAGGCACCTTCGAGACGAATTATGGCTGTCATAGCTGCCACAAGCTACTGCCTCGTTGAAGGCAGTTCGATACTTCCGACCAGGGCGCCATGATGCTGTCGGAATATCTGAAACGACAGCGACTTAAGGTTCTTAATACGGGACTCCAGCAGAATAAACTGCAGGTTACGGTCATCAAGCGTTTCGTATCCGTCCAGACCGAGTAAAATGTCTCCTCGACGAATTCCGTGGCGAGCAGCAAGGCCGCCGGAATCAGCAGCGGTGACCCGCATGCCACCTTTGTACTTTCGCCCGATAATCTTCCGGTCCTGAGTGTGAAGCGACGCCAGCCGCAGGCCAAGCATTGACGCCACCCTGTTTCGAATCTCCGATGGACTGGACGCTGCCTTGGCTTTGTTGACACTGGCAACAGTCTTTACGGGCGTTGCGGGCGTTGCGGGCGTTGCGGGCGCGGCGACCGCATTCGGAACACTCTTGCCGATACCGACCGTAAATGGCAGCGTTGTCTCCACACCCTTACGCAGAATGGACACATCAACGACAGTTCCGACAGGAATATCAAGCAGTCCCCGTTCCCAGTCAGCGGTATCGCGAATTCGTATGCCCCGGACTTCCGTCAGCACGTCACCGTTTTTTAATCCACAAATTGCCGCCGCGCTCCCGGCCATCACATCGTCGATGACCAGCTTCTGTTCAGTCGGGGTCTTCACGTCGGTTGTAAAGACACCGTGCGACACACCGCTCAGGCGTTCTGTGCTGAGCAACCGGGCGATCGTACGGCGCGCCTCGTCTATCGGCAGTGCGAATCCGATTCGCTGGGCACCCGCACGAATAGCGACGTTGATTCCAATAACCTGCCCGTTGACATTCAGCAACGGACCACCACTGTTACCCGGGTTGATGCTGGCATCTGTCTGTATGAGATTCTCGTAGGACTGGGTCTCGTCCACTTCAACATCCCGGCCAATCGCGCTGACGATACCCGATGTGACGGTGTGTTCGTATCCGAATGCATTGCCCACTGCGAAGACCTGCTCTGCCAGCATCACATCACTGGATGTGCCCAGCGGCATGACGGTCAAAGGTTTTGTCGGATCGATATGAATGATCGCCATGTCGTGTTTGCGATCAAAAGAGATTTTTCGTCCAGCCAGTGTTTCACCATTCTGGAGCGTGACTGTGATCTGGTCAACGTCGTGGATGACATGGTAATTCGTCACGATATAGCCGCGTTCGTCGACCACGATACCAGTGCCCATACCAGTCACGCGGCGCGGTTTCTGAGTGAAGAACCGCGACTCTTTGTCAGCAGGTGCGGCCTTCTCTGTGTGGATATTGACTACGGATTCCATGCAGGAACGCACGGCTTTGACCAGCGGCGTTACACGCGCATCGTCACCTCGAACGAGCGAGGCGAAAGTGCACGCACACGGTACAATTAGAAAAACGGCGACAAATTTATGCCGGACTGGGTACATGCAGAACCTGCGCCTTCTTCGTCAGCGACTCGTATGTATTGTTGCGGGCATCTCGGCCACTACGCCAACTGAAGTTTCGGCAGGAGGGAAAATGACCCTTGAACACGGTGTCACGGCGACGCAAACTTTACCTGTGTTCCATCTGCGTTAAATTAGGTAATCTTGTCGTGGTTGGCAGCCTTTCTCTGAATTCATTCGACTCAAATACTGTGGGCGACTAAAGTGGTGCCACTTAGACCGTTCCCCTGACCTATTAGTTGGTGTTGCTGCGAACTTCGAGTCGCCGATCCGGCCACCCAGGCGGTTGTGGTGGCGGTTTTTGCTGCACGGGTCTTCCCCTTAACCATGAAGATGGTGGAGCAGGTACATGACGGAAGAACAGAAAGTTTCAGTTGTGCTTGGCCAGGCTCGCCGGCTGCTGCAAAAGAAGAGAACGGCCAACGCACTAATGGTGTTGACTGCACACCTGCAGGAGGAGCCAGGCGACCGAGATGCGCAGGAATTGCTGGCTGTCTGTCATTTTGTGTCAAAGCAGTATGAGGAAGCGTTGTCTGCATTTCAGGATTTGACACGACTGGATCCCAACTACGCTCCCGGTTGGGTCAATCTGGGTGCCGTACAAAACCTCATGGGGGATCACCAGGTCGCTGCCAGGACACTGAGCAAGGCACTGAAGAAGGACAAGAAGAACGCGTCTGCCCACTACAATCTTGGCATCGCACAGAAGGCCCTGAAGATGAACTCCATGGCCATATCGTCATATCGTGAAGCGATCAAGCTTGCTCCTGACATGCCGGAACCGTACACCAATCTGGGGAACATGTACGTAGACATGAAAAGCCTGTCTCAGGCCGTGAAATGTCTGGAAGAGGGTCTCAGGAACTGTCCGAAGTCCGCCAAGCTTGCTGCTGTTCTTGCTCGGGCCAAGCAATTGAAAGAGGGCCGCCGCCTGAATGAGGCGCCTCTGGGGCGGTTGGTTAATGAGCAAGAGCTGGCAAATCGTCAGATACGAACCGACAAGCGTCACTTGACTCCCCTGCAAAGGAATGAGGAGCGTGATTCACTGCGTGATCTGACAAAAACGGCCAGACATTTCACCAAACCATTCGTCCCGCTTCTGGACCAGGCTCTGCGCCATCAGTTGCACATACTGCAACTGGCCGCCGCACAGGGCGACACGCGAAACGAAGCGCCGTCGGCCTTTGCGAAGATGGCTGAGACAGTGCGCGAACTGGACCGCGTGCGTCAAGGAGCAGCCGAAGCAACCGAAGAGATGAAGACACAACTGGCGAAAGCCGAAGTGGGGTAAGCGGACGGTTCGCTGGGCGGGCGTCCGTGCCAATCTATCGACGCCGTCGGCTGAATCTAATCGTGCAGCCTCGAGCTCCTGTCCTGGTGACCTCCGGCAGTTTTCCGGCGATAGCGGCTTCGATGGCCAGATCAATGTAGGATACAGTGACCTTTCCGGCGTCGGTGCTGTCATCCATTGCCCCTCGGTAGATGAGCTTTCTTTCCTTGTTCAGGACATAGAATTCCGGCGTGTAAACGGCGCCATAGGCTCTGGCGACTGCATGGGATTCATCTCGAAGATACGAAAACTCGAACCGCTTCTTCGCAGCTCGTTCTTTCATCTTGTGCAGTTCATCCGCAGGATATGCATTGGAATTGATCGCCACCACTCTGATGCCTGCTGCGGCGTTCGCGTATTTCTTGTGAAGAGCGATCAGTCTGTCTTCGTAGTCAATGGAGTACGGGCAGCTGTTGCTGGTGAAGACGACAACCACGGCAGCGGCATCGTCCAGGTCTGTCAGGGAGTGTGCCTTACCGTCCGTGCCGGTCAGGTTTTTCCAGCCCGGAGCGACATCACCAATTTTCGGTGTCATCGGTGTTTTCTGAGCGACGGCATGCAGAGGCGACAGCAGGCAGTACGTGCCGACGAGAAATAACATCCTGAGCATTAGTATTACCTTAAACGGCCTGGTGATCCGGACCGACTCCGGTGCACGAATCACACAGCAGAAACTTTTTATTAGGGCAATTCTAACCGGCGGGGGGCCACAGCATCCACCACGCAAGTGCAAAGGGGCCCGCGAACAAAGGACTGTCGAGCAAATCGAGCAGTCCTCCAAACCCAGGCAACAACGTTGCCGAGTCCTTTTTTTCTGCGTCACGCTTTATGAGCGATTCGCACAGATCGCCAATCAAACCAACAAATCCCATTGTCACGCTGTACGCCAGCACACACTCCAGGCTGGCTGCCGCCGGAGCACTCTCAAAGAATCGTCCCCCGAATGTCAGCCACAGCCAGCCCCCCAGGCAGCTGCCGACCAGGGCGCCGAATCCGCCCATCCATGTTTTCCCAGGACTCAGACGGGGGATCAGTTTTCGCCGGCCCCACAGTCTTCCGAACGTGTAGGCCATAATGTCTCCGCTCTTGGCGGCGATAATCACAGAACCAATCGCAAAATACCCAATCGACGCTTCCGGGAACCAGCGGAACTGAGCGATCACGGCCAGCAGTCCTCCGGCGTACAGCAGGCTGACTGCGTTCGCACCAAGCGACTCCATAGAACGGCCCGGTTTTCGAAACCGGACCGCCTCAAACAGCATGAGCAACACAAACCCACCAACGATCGCCGCAGCGACCCAGCCCAGAGAAATCAGCAGCGCCTGCTGAGGGGCGGCCTTTATGTCCATCCGCGAATGGGCCCACGCGGCAAAAATGGTCAGCACATTGCACAGAGCGGTCAGTTCGAAGCTCGGCTGCATCGCGCGAGTCTTCAGCAACCGGCTCATCTCAAAGGTACTGCGAATCGAAAGTAACAGGCAGAATACCAGCAACACCGGAGCGCCGGCACCTAACGTCGAATCCCACCAGAACAGTACCAGCAGGCTGGGCACCAGGACTGCTGATATTCCTAACCTCCATCCAAGCATAACCGCGTTTCCGTTTACAGAATTGTGCTAGGCACTGGCCGAGGATGGACCTTCCGTCGTTGTGTGAAGGCCTCCGAAACGACGGTCTCGAGCGGCAAATTCCTGTAACGCCGCGTGTAGATTCGATTCACGAAAGTCCGGCCAGCAACAGTCCGTGACCCAGAGTTCGGAATAACTGATCTGCCACAGCAAATAGTTGCTGATACGCATTTCACCGGCGGTACGGATCAGTAAATCCGGATCAGGCATGCCGGATGTCATCAGATAGCTGGCCACTGTGTTTTCGGTAATTGTATCAGCGGAAAGGGTGCCCTGCTGAACCTTGCGTGCAATCTGCTGCACAGCCTCCGTGATTTCCATTCGAGCTCCGTAATTGACGGCCAGACACAACATCATACCGTCGTTACCAGCAGCCGCGTCTTCCGTCAGCTTGATCTCTCTCTGTATCGCAGGATCAAGTTCCGCGGTCTTCCCGATCACGCGAAACTGCAGGCCCTGCTCACAGATCAAACGGCGTTCTTCCACCAGGTAGTGCCGCAGCAGCTTCATCAACAGGCTCAGTTCCAGCTTTGGTCGCTTCCAGTTTTCACTTGAGAAGCAATAGAGCGTCAACTGCTGCAGCCCAAGTCGAGAACATTCCTCAACGACGGTTCGCACAGACTTCACGCCACGTCGATGGCCTTCAATTCTGGGCAATCCGCGTTGCTGTGCCCAGCGACCATTGCCATCCATGATGATGGCGATGTGCTGTGCAAGTCGCTCTCGAGACAACCCCAGTTCTTCGAGCTGTTCGTTCGTGTAAGCCGGTTCACGAGCCAAGAGAAAACTCCATATCCTTCACAGGTCGCCCAATCATACTGCGACAGTCTGTCTGAATCACGTCCCGTCCGGCCCGATTCAGACGTCGTTCGGGCATCCTCGCAGTAATGCGACATGGAGTTTTAGGCGAATGGTTCGCCGACAACAGTGTTGTTCGTCTTTTTTCTGCCTTACTCAACTTCAGCGGCGTAGACATGGATTTCGACGCGGCGGTTCTTGGCATGGTTGCCGGGGTCATTGGGGTCGGCTGGAGTATCCCAGCCAGCACCATTTGCGTTGAACTGATTCGGATCCAGCTGAAACTTCTGTACCAGAGCCTCCTTCACGGAATTTGCCCGATTCCCTGACAGCTCTTTCACCAGACTGTCATCCGGCAGCAGCGATTTCATCGAGGCATCCGTGTGGCCTTCGATCACAACACGGGCGGCGCCAAACTGTCCGACGAGTTTGGAAATTTCTTCCAGGACAAAATCGACATTCGGGTCGTAGAGTTCTTCGACCTGAGTGCCGTCGCCCTGGGTTCTGGTCACTTTGTGGTCCAGGTCGTGTCGATTGGGCGGAAAGTGGATAATCACGGTGTTTGTCAGCACCTCGTCCGATTCCGCTCTGATTTCGCCCGTACTTTTGGGCGCGAACTGCACTTGATATTCATTCTTCTGCGACGCGTATGCCTCTTCCTGTCCAAGCTTCTGCAGAATGCTGAAGTCAACAACGTTATCGAAGGGAACCGGCTGATGGGTCACCGACCGGATCCGGCGATAGATGTAGTAAGCCTGATTCCAGACAGATTCGAAACGTGCCGGGTTGTTCTGATTCAGGAAAAAATCGCGGTTCTCGGCAAAGTTGGTTGAGTGAGCATCTGCCAGCATGCCAAGACACTCGTCCTTGGGAATCGCATACCCCTGCGCCATCCATTCGGCCACTTTCTGCTGCTCGGCCTGGTTCGTGAGTGCTTCGACAGAACCGAAGATGCCCCGCACGAGTCCTTCAATCAGATCCGGGTTATCGCTGGCAAAGTCGGCGCGAGCATACCACACATCAGCAATCAGCTTGTTGGCTGTCAAAGTATTGACGAGCATGCGATTTCCCTCCTGTTCGGACAGCGTGTAGATGTCCGGCGCCCAGGAAACACAGGCCGCGATTTCCTTGTTTGCATTAAAGGCTGCGGCGGCTTCGAATGCGTCGTTGGTATAACGGAAGGTGACGTCTCCGGGTTGCAGGCCTCCGGCCACCAGCATGCTGAGAGCGAAATATTCAGATGGCGAGTTTTTGGCCAGAACAACTGTCTTGCCTTTCAGGTCTGCGACGGTCTTGATTTCGTTTCGCACAACGATGCCATCGCCACCGTTGGACCAGTCCACCTGCTGGAAAATTCGTGGCATGATGCGGCTGTCGCGGGGTGTGCCGGATTTATTAACAAATCCTTCCATGAACAGTGGCAACATATCTACTGTTGCCCACCCGATGTGGTAATCGCCCGCTGCGTAGGCATCTCGCATGACCACAGGGTCGTCAGCCAGGATCAGATGGACCTTGAATTCCTTACCGTCGGGAGTCTGCCAGACTTTCTTCGGCTGAAATCCTTCGTTCGCGTGGATGATTGGTGCCCAGCCGGCCCACACGTTCAGTGCGAAGCGAACGGTATTGTCTTCCAGCGGCTTGTACGCAGCCGTGCCCTTGACCGCCGGCAACCGCTCTGACGGAACAAACGAATACTCTTTGACTGTCGTGACCAGGTCATCGGAAGAAGCCGCTTCCGCTGTATTTGCTGCAATGTTCAGCATGCCCGGATCCAGAGTTGCCTCACCTCCATTTTCCCCGGGCGGCTCAGGAGCAGGCTGGTCACCAAAGAAACCAGCCTGCATGCCAGCAAAGTAAACCAGTCCTCCGATTACCACAAGAACCGCGAGATAGAATACGGCTGTTGGACGACCACCTGACATCTGAAAAGCTCCCGTTCGTGTTGAATTCTGCTGACGTCTTAAGCGATGCACAGTGTTACAGCGGTAGGTGTCCGCATTATTTACGGTACTTGTGTATGGTCCGAAACGTCAGAAATGTGAGTGTACTGTTCTGCACGGCAACCCTGAGATCATTCCAAAGCCCTCGACTGCCCACAGACATAAGTATCCCGAAACGAGAGGATTCCGCAATCGGATCAGCGAAATTCTAGCGGGCTTCAGTGCCGTCCCTCAATTCATCCACCAGCGTATGGCCGGATTCAGCCCCATTTACATCTTCTGCACGTTGGCGCTTGTCAACCAAATCAGTTGTCTCAACAATGCCTGCCGCCAGACGGGTTCCTTTCGTCATAATCCCTTACGTCCGGGAATCTGGTGCCAACATTGCTGCAAATTCAGTGAAAATATGTCAACGGCAAAGCGAAAGCAGAATCAGCACAAACGAACTCGCCAGGACCACGCGACGGAGCTGGCTGAGGACTATGTTGAGGCCATCGCTGCGATAATCGACCAGCACGGTCAGTGCAGAGCGGTTGACTTATCGCAACAATTCGAAGTCAGTCATGTTACGGTGAATCGTACCATCGGGCGACTTCAGCGAGACGGTCTGGTGACTTCACAACCGTACGCTCCGGTGGAGCTTACCGAGAAAGGCCGCCGTATCGCACGCGATTCTCAGCGCCGCCACCAAACCGTGTATACGTTTCTGCTGATGCTGGGGGTCTCTGAACGCACTGCAACAATCGATACGGAGGGCATTGAACACCACGTTAGCCCCGAAACCCTGTTACAAATGCAGGAATACATCGATGCCTGTCAGGCAGATGAAAAGTAAGATAAACTAAACACCGCATGTGGCCAACGCATAAACGCTGGTAGATCCGCTCATGACAGTGATGCTGCGAACTGCTGGCTGTGGCCACTGTCCGGCACTTCCATTCGAGGCTCCGTCGCTCAACGTCTGTCTTGTTGCGGTGCGGTCGTTCTTCGAAGCCATGGCAACCACGGCTTCGAAGTCCCAAACGCCGGCCGTACCTGCAGCATGGGAACCCGGGCTGATGATCCACAACACGTCATCGATGCTTTCAGTGATGAACGTGCCATTGTGGTGCTGTAGACGTGTACGGTTTGATGTGCTTTGATCACGGATCAGAAAGGCGATTCCGGTGAAGACCCGATGCGGGGCACGTCTGCTGAAAATCCCTTAACCTGACACGGGCCACCGCCTCTTCTCGTGGGGTCCCCGAAGAGCTGCAGCGTGGGATTCCAAACGACCGGCAAGACCGCGCTGCTGTGCTGTCGCTGGCAAGAAAACACTGAGTGCGGTGACCGAACCGAAGATCTGCCCCACGCATTACACGGGCCTCCGACTGCTTGGCAGTGCGGCGGATTTCGCTTCCCTGGCCGCCAGCGGGCTGATTCTGCGACACCCCATCGCTGTCGACAATGCGCTGGTGCTTCATTGGGATCCGTAAATATGAAATCCTCTTCAAACGTAACGCACCTCACACACAGTCGCCGATCTGTGACGGGTACACGCCGTAGATGGTTTTACAGACCGTGCACCGGGGCCTCGAACCGCTGCATCGCACCGCACATCAACGCCGTGCGGCAGACTCGAACCCTCTTGATTTTCACATGGACAGCCAAACAGAGAAATTATGCGTCATTCCTCAGGCACACAGAACGTGACATCCGTGAACAACAAGGCAGGTTCGAAACAGGCGCCCAAAGCAGCAGGCTTGCAGTTCGGGCCGTTCCGTTGCGCCGCGCTGGTGGTTGCTGTGGTGCTGGGAATTGCAGTCCCGACCAACGTTCGGGCGGATCACGTCTCGTGGTTGGCCAACGTCGAATCGGCCCTGCGAACCGCAAACGACACGAACCGCCTGGTTCTTATGAAGTTTACAGCGGAATGGTGCGGCCCCTGCAAGAGATATGAACGTGAAACATTTGCCCGCCCTGCGGTCGCGAAGTATGTAAATCAGAACTTCGTGCCGGTCCTGGTTGACATCGACGAACGCAAAGAGCTGGCAAAGCAACTGAATGTCAGTCGCGTTCCCGCAGTGCTGATCGTCTCTCCGGAGATGATTATTCTGAGTCGTACCACAGGGTTTCAGTCAGAGCAGAAGTTGCTGCCAGGCCTGCAGAAGATTGTTGCCAGCTATGTCCGTTCAGGACCATCGTCTGCCAGCAGGACGGCTGCCGCTAAGGAAGAACCATCAACCCCGGCCCTCCCCGTTTCTCAGCAGGTTGTTTCTGCAGAGCCACAGACGGCCACGCCGGGAATTATGTCTGTTCCTCCCGTCGACAATGATGGCCCGGCGTTTGGGGGGCTGTGTCTGTCTGCGGTCCAGGAGACGCGAAGTCTGGTTGCCGGCAAGCCGACACACGCGTTGCGGTATCGTAATAAGGTGCTCCACTTCAGCAGTGTCCAACAGATGCAGTGTTTTCGCGAAGATCCCGAGAAATACTGGCCTCAGAACGACGGTATCTGTCCGGTTACAGTGAGACAGACCGGTCAGTCTGTAGAGGGAAAACTGAAGTACGCGGTGATTTTTCGAAAGAAGGTTTGGCTTCTCAACAGCGCTGAAAACATGAAGACGTTTGTGGCTGAGCCTGAAGTGTTTCTGGCCCCGGCTGCGGCTCGCCCGGCCAATCCGTAACGGTCAAACAACGAATCGTTTACTTCTTTTCGTTCCCGCCGCATTGACGGGACATGTGTGCGACGCCGGTTGTGGATTCGCAGTTCCCTGGGTCTGGCGGCTTCAAGGCTACCCTGATGTAAGGCGACAGCGTGTCCTTCGCGGAGCTGGTTTACGTTTCCTGAGCGTTGGAATTGACGCAGCAGGACAGCGTAACCGAACTGCCAAGTATGCCGATCATACCGAGTTTTGGTTATTGTGTGTGCCGTAAGTGAATGTGAAATAACGTGTTATGGCGGTGACAATCCTTTGACAGATGTTTGACTGCAACCGGACACGTCCGGCTTGAGGTCAGTCGGTAACGTCCGTATCGTCAACTCAGACGTGCTGGAATGCCACTTCGATGAGTTCTATTGACGTTATCACAGACTGAAGACATCTATGAGCGGTTCACTAACTACATTGGGGATCCCCAAAACAATTTCTACCGAGGTGGAAGCACGTCGGATCCAGGCGAAGGCAGATGGAGAAACGCTTCGCGCTGCATTTTCTCGGAATCAACTGCGTCGTGACAACGTCGACTGGGTGGTGACTGTTTTTCTGATATTTGTCCATGTTGGCTGTTTCGCCGCATTTGTGCCGGCTTTCTTTAGCTGGCAGGCACTCGCCATTTGTCTGGTGATGCACTGGGTGACGTGCAGCATCGGTATTTGTCTGGGCTACCACCGATACCTTGCGCACAAATCATTCAAACTGCGTGCTCCGGCGGAGTTTTTCGTGATGCTGGCGGGGAGTCTGTCCGGTGAGGGTTCTCCTATGACGTGGGCGGCAACTCATCGCCTGCATCATCAGAAGTCAGACCAGGATGGTGATCCCCATTCTCCGCTGATCGGAGCCTGGTGGTCACACATTTTGTGGTTGTTTGTGAAGAGAAAACGAACGGACCAGGAATTGCTCTGTCGTAAGTATATTCCTGAACTGACTGAACGCCCAATGATGCAATTCTTTGAAAAGACGTTTGCAATGTGGTTGTGGGCTCAGGGACTGGCGCTTATTGCCGCCGGCTGGGCCGTAGGAGGCTGGCAGATGGCCGTATCGTTTGTGGTGTGGGGTATGTGCGTGCGAATGACTGCCGCATACCACACGACGTGGCTCATCAACTCGGCGACACATCTATGGGGATACCGCAACTACGACACACGTGACGAATCAAGAAATCTGTGGTGGGTTGCAATGCTTGCCTACGGTGAAGGATGGCACAATAACCATCACGCTCATCCGAGTGTTGCTCCCTCAGGACATCGCTGGTGGGAAATTGACATGACCTGGTGGGTTATTCGTGTTCTGAAAGCGACAGGGCTGGCGTATGACGTGAAGTCAAAGATTCCGACAGGACGAAAAGCCAACGACGTTGACACCGATGATACATCGGTGGCTAGCCCTTCGTTGTCGGAAGCTGTCGCCTGACCTTGGCAAAAGACGCTGACGTCCACGGTTTCAATGAAGCCTTAAGCCCCGTCTGCTGTACAGGCCGAGACTTTTGTGTGCGCCGCAGATTCTGATCCGCTGGGAGCATGTGCTCGTCTCACGGATGTGCCACAGTGCCGGCATACAATTCTTCACCTGAACGATGACGGCAGTCAAGGTATGTTGAAAAAGCTGACTCTAGAGTGCGCTGCCCGGAATCCGCAGTTTCTGATGTGTCTTCGGCACTCGTCTTTGTGGAGGGCGTCAGTGAATGATCAGGGCATCGCCGTTTGTTTTACCGGCTGCGGATACCCACTTGAATTTTGACGACTCACATTCTACAGGATTCTGTTTTGAGCTGTAGGGCGTACTGCCTGGGAGCGACAGAACCCGATTGTGAGCACGAATCTGCAGTTCGCAAACTTGACGGAGTTGATCAGCCGCGACCGGCTCACCGTATCCACGCTGCACCATCTTACCCACCGCCGTCACATTTTCTGAGCGGCGCATACAGGAACAACGTCCACCGCCAACGCCCTGCCATTTCTTCAACGGTTGGATTCGATCTACCGCAGGTGCTCTGGTTATTTCAGAGATTCCAATTGATAGCCGTGAAACAGAGAGCTTGTGCAAGAAATGGACCTTGTTCCGATTGCGGCTGCTGGCTCAATTGATTCGAACAAGTACTTCGTTACGACGAAATACGCCAGGAGTCCACGGCGGATCGTAGCCGGCAGATTCGGCATCGCCGTCAGCAGCGAAGCCCTGATCTGCCATCCATCGGCTCAAACGCCGTTCGGCGGCGTGGCGAGTCGAACTGTCAAGTTGGCCACTGAATCTCACCACGGCAAACCGACCTCCGACTCGGGTTCTCAATTCAACAGCGTCGTCGGAAGGCGCAGGCGCACCGTCTGTTGCAACCGATGCAGGCACGACAAATCCCATTTGACCCGGTTGATCCTGAGTTTCCGCATTCATGAAGACCGGGGTTGTCATTGCAACTTTCTGATTATTCTCGTTTGCCCCGCTGATGTAGGCGAATAATCGGCTGAAACTCCCTCCGTTACCACGCCCGGCAAATCGTATTTCCGTCGTTGCCATCAGCAATTGGGGATACTCACGGATCTCAAACGGTTCGTCCGAAAGGATGACTTCGTAGGCGGCTGATTCGTAGGCACTTCTGGCAGTTAGCCCCCAGCTGAAGTAAAAGACGATTGCCAATCCTCCGCCAGCCACAAGGTAGGCCATTTTGCTTCTTTTCATGATCACTTCGTTCCGAAGACGTCCTGGTTCATCAAAGCCTCCGCCCGACGTTTCTGATTTCCACCGTGTGGCTGTCGCCCTTTCCTTCAGTTCGTAGACGATGAAATGTCTGTGGCCACACGTTTTTCCGATAAACGTAACTCTGGAAACTGCATTCGTCGCAGCGGATTGACCACTGCCCGAGGCAGCAATAGATGGTTGCAGTGCCTTGCTAAAAAGATTTGCGTATTTTGAGGTGTGCCAGACGTGCCCCTGAAATTTGATACTCGTGTTCTGCTACAGTGCGGCGGGTTTCTTTGGACTTCGTTTGTTCTTGTTAGTCAAGAATAGCGGCAACGGCTTAGAAACAACGGTCCCGATGTTCACGAAAGGCAGAGTTGCTTGAGCGAACCTGAAATTAAATTCATTCCAAATCAGGCTTTCGACACCACTACCGAAGTTGACTTCGAAGCCGTGGATATCGAATTGTATGCTGCAGAAGAAGGGAGATCCGGGCCGGTTGACAGAAGTGAAGCCGCCACAACTTTCATTCAGGCGATCGAAGAGAGTCGAATACTGACTTTCGAAGGTGAACAGTTCCTGTTTAAACGTCTCAACTTTCTTCGTTTTCGAGCGAACGCTCTACAGTCTACGCTGGCAGGGAAACGCCCAAGAAAGACGATGAAGGAAATTGATCGTCTCCTGCAGGGAGCTCAGGAAACTCGGGACGACATCGCTCGTGCAAACATGCGACTGGTGATGTCGATAGCTCGAAAGTTTTCCACAGGCCCGGACGACTTCGATGAGTTTGTCAGCGAAGCAAATGGAATCCTGCTGAATGCAATCGACAAATTTGACTTTGCCAGAGGATACCGCTTCAGCACGTATGCGACCCATTCAGTACAAAGACATCTTTATCGCTTCATTGAGCGTGCATCAAAACGCAGGGTCCGCGAAAAGCTGGCGACCGACTCTGTTGAGGCGATTGCCGCTGATTCGTCAGATGATACCGGACCCTCGGCAGCCGATGTCCTTGTTGCTGCCGAAGCTGTGCTGGAACGTCTGGATGATGTACTGGACGAACGCGAACGCATCATTATTCGCGCACGATTCGGGCTGAATGAGTCTGAACAAACCAGTACGCTGAGGGAGCTTGCAGCCCAGCTGGGACTGAGCAAGGAGCGGGTTCGACAACTGCAGTTATCCGCCCTTGAAAAACTGGCGGAAGTCGCGCAGCCGTTTGAGTCCACTTTTGCAACGTAGTTTCAAACTGCTAGTTCAAGGTTCACCAATGACTAATGACTACGATGCTCAGGCGTGGATGAAGCGGACACTCTTTGCGGCCGGTCTGTACAACCTGTTGTGGGGGATTCTGTGCGTGCTTACGCCAGCCAAGTTGCTGACTTTCACTGATCTGCCGACTACGCCCGTTGTTTCACAGCTCTGGCAGCTCATCGGAATGATGGTTGGCGTTTATGGTGTGGGATACCTCATCGCGTCCTATGATCCCTATCGGCACTGGGCAATCACAGTTGTTGGACTGCTGGGGAAAGTGTGTGGAGTCATCGGATTCGTCGTTGCTTTCGTGGGAGGTATGCTTCCGGCACGTATGGGCTGGACCGTTTTGACAAACGACCTGATCTGGTGCATTCCGTTCGGAGTCATCCTCTGGCGGGCTGTGCTTTCCTGCCACGCCGCGGGGACGGCATACGTAACTCCGGAAGCAGACGATCCGCTACGTGACATCGTGGCCAATACGGGCCGATACATGAATGACCTTGCGAATCAATCGCCACAACTCGTACTTTTTCTGCGTCACGCCGGATGTCCGTTTTGCCGAGAAGCTCTGTCTGACATCTCAACGCAGCGCCAACAGATTGAAGAGGCCGGAGCAGGAATTGTTATTGTACATTTGGGGGGAACAGCTGAAGACGACGACGGATTCTTTGCACGATATGGCCTCGAGGATGTGCCTCGTTTTTCAGATCCGGAGGGTCGACTGTACCGGCAATTCGGACTTGATCTTGGCGGGTTTTCGCAATTGTTTGGGCTGCGTGTCTGGATCCGCGGATTGATCGCTGGTGTCTTAAATGGTCACGGTCGAGGCGCAGTGAGCGGAAACAGTTTTCAGATGCCCGGCGTATATCTGTATCACTGTGGACAGATTCTCGGCGGGTTCCGGCACGACTATGCGTCCGACAGGCCCGACTATCTCGTATTGGCACAGCAGATTAAGACGAACCAGCAGCCTGCCCTTGCCTAGTTGTTTCGGACCGAATCGCCCTGTTCCATCCTCTGAATATGTGGCACACGTCCGCCGAATCCGGCAGTAGTGATCGTGCCGTTGGCGATGTGTCCACGATGTTCCATCTAGCCATCCATAGCTCTCATGGGCGCCAAGATGCGACTGGCAGCGGCGATACTGCCTGAAGACGCTGCTTCCCCACACAGGCCGACGTTCAGTCCGTCGTCAGACGCGCAGTGTTTTCGAGTCGCGTCGTGCCGCTGCCAGATTGCCATCGGTCGGGGCATGACTTGCCAGCGGAAATAGACATCAGTCGTGGCCATGGCGACTGACGGAGACCGGTTCGGTTCTCATCGTCAGGATTTCAGACAGGCCGGTCCCGCCGGGGAGCTTGACGACTTGCAAAATCACGTACAGAGACACGGCCATGTTGCCGAAACTCATGACGAACACAAACCACACGAACCGTCGTAGAAGTGTTCGCTCCTTCCACGCGATCCAAACGTAGACTGTGAGAAAACCGAGATATGCGTCAAGCAACGTTACCTGAAACCATACGTCCTCCATCAGCGACCGGTTGTCGAAAATGCCCCGCACTGAGAATGCTCGAACAGTAAACGCGAGAAGCAGAACAAAAAATGACACGAACAGATTGAAAAGCAGAAGTTTTTTCATTGAAGTTCCCTGGGCCGTGAGATCTTTGAAACTGCGGAAGGGAGTCAAACCCGTCCTTACGAATACTCCTCCGGCCGTGTTAGGTGCAAAAAGTCGTATGGCCAGTAGATACAGGCGATCTCTGGCCCAGTGTCATTCAGATGCACTGCAAGAATTCAATTCTTCGTCGCCGACCGCAAGAACCGGGGAATTGTCACCACACTCGGCTCGCCAAAAGCCTGTTCGTGTCGACAACCGACCGACGCGAGGCAGATCTCAAATTTACAGGGAAGCGCGTGGCGGATGCTCCTTCACGTCCGGCCCTCGATCAACGAAGTTAATTCTATTGATTCATCTTTTTTCCAAAAATGTTTCCGGTAGGACTCATCAGGTTTGTGCCACTTGTTCGTCACCCGATGTCCGCTGATGTGGTCCGTGAACACGTTGAAATATATGAAGAGCTTCACTAACGATGGACCACGTGGGTTGTTGGTCCTGCAGCGCGGGTGAAACCGGCTGCGGCGGTAACGTTAGTAAAACAGCTTTCGAACGAATTTCAGACACCCGCGTGGCGTTCGTTCTCGTCAATTGGAGGTCCGTCGCGTTGTTATCGGTAGGTGCTCTCGACTCACCCACAGCTGACTGGTCGCCCAATGCGAGGCGGAGATTCGCTTCCGCCATCTGGATTTGCACCGTCGCGTGTACGGGGCGACGAATCTTGTTCGCGGGTTAGAAACTCATGCAATGACGCGACGGGGGCGTTGTCTTCAACACGGGCTGGATCTGTTGCTGCCATCACCCCCGTTGCCGCTCCAGAACACTGTGCGTGAGAATGAATGTATGATGTCTCCCCAATGAATCACCTCCCCGCTCAATCGCTTTACTTCGTCATCCGGATCAACTCGAAAATCAATGGCTGGCCTATGGGAACCTCGGTCGCAAGTTCTATGACGTTGTCACGGCCGAGCGTCGCGACGACGAATCGTGTCGCGACTGCCTGGATCGAGAAATCGCCTGAATACTCGATATCCGCCGCGGCAAAGACTACATCATCTCTCGTCAGGCAAGGTTACATCTGGACGTTCTGGTGGAATCCAAAGTGAGTGGCACGTTCTTCGTCGTCGAATTCTACATCGTCGATCCATACGGGAAATCGGGGCGTGCATCAGTGGAGCGGAACAAACAGCTGCGCCGCCGCGACAGTGACGAAGTTCTTGCAGGTCGGACGTCGTAGGAAGGCGCGTGTGGCCGTTGCAGTTGACCACAAGACTCGACAGATCTATGAGTTTCGCTGACTTCACAATGGTTTTCTGAAGAACACTGCCGTGACGATCACACAGCGTGTCCCATGTATCCAGCCTTGGTTACTCTCCATCCTTGACCTTTGCCTCCGACTGCGATGTGCCGATGATTGAAATCAGCGAAGAGCCAATGGCTACACCGAAGACCAGCATTCCGAAGATGAAGATTGAGAGATCACTCATGGCGACCACCAGACAGCACTAAGGTGCCGAATGACAGAATTGAAGGTACCCAGAGGCCGACGAACATTCCCTGGTCTTTGCTGCCGCCAAACCACAGCCAAATCGACAGTAGAAACGAGGCACCGGCCGCAACGATGAAACCGACCTTTGCTTGCGATTGTTTAGACATTGGATCTTCTCCTTTTCAAAATGGACTGCTGTTCATAGACGCGGGACAGCAACTGACCATAGCTATTGAGAGCATGAACTTTTGCCGCCAGACTGCGACAGCCATTTCGTAGGCGGGGTGCCTGGTGCATTGTGTGCTCAGGAATAGCGCGACACTGTGCAATGTGATGCGGTGCTCCTGCTGCCATCCTGCCTCGCGGCCTCCGCGACGGGCCACGTGCTGCAAATTACACTGGATGCAAGGTAATCGGTGTGCGGAGCCGTTTCTCCAGTCGATCCTGCGACGGCCTCAAGTCCTTCCACTGATGCAGGTGAACTTTTCCGCTTCCAGCTGCTGGAGCATGTCTTCAGCCCGGACCGACACACGTGCAAAGTTGATGAGATTGTCCTGGCGGCGAAGATCGCAGGCTTCCATCAGATTTGTACGATATGATTTTGCAGCGGATTGACTGGAGTCGGATTCTAAGAACCATGCATCTTTGCGGTTTCCCGTATTTAGATGTGTTGCTCTCTGTTCGATGATCTTGAATCCCTGAGAATATCGGGCATATCAGTGATTGCGACGGCCTGCAGTCTGTCGATTGCTCGAAGGTGCAATTGACGGACTCGTTCTTTGCTCAAACCCATCGCCTCACCAATCTCCCGCAGCGTGTGACCGCTGCCAGAGTCAAGACCAAACCGCGAGATGACCACCTTCTGTTCTCGCTCAGGCAGCACTTTCTCCATGAGCGATCGCACGTAATTGACCTTGCGATCCTGTTCCTGGTAGTTGCGTGACTCGTCCCGATTTTCTACAGAATCCAACAGTATTTCCGGAGCGGTCGACACTTCGCTCAGACGCAGCTTCTGCCGTTGACCGAAACTGCGAAAGAGTTCCCGCCGGACCGAATGGGTGGCGTACGTGCTGAAGCGAAACCCGCGGCTGTAGTCAAATCGTTCTACTGCTTTGATTAGAACCATGTTTCCCGTGCTTATCATCTCATCGAAAGCGTCGGGCACATGCATGAGTCGACGAGCGATCGACACAACCAGCCTTGTGTTTGCCTGCACAATGTGATTGCGAACCTCAGTGGCTTCGGCCAGCATGCGTTCGATGTCATCCATGTGCCGAACAACCGGCCTGTCAGGTTTCAGTCGACTTCGCAGTGCATTGGATCGGTACTTTAAGTAGTTCATTCGGCGAAAGAGATCCCTTTCTTGGTCGGCAGTCAGAAGCGGAATCTCCCACAGGTGCAGCAAATGTCCCGGGACATCGGAAGGGGCTGCTTCTCGCCGTCTGGCGGTAGCTTGCGAGGTAGGCATCTTCAGGATTCGTGATTCGGCACGCGGTTGGTCAAACTCAGAGCAGTAGATGAACTTCACTTCGCATTGAATAATTCTTTTAGCTCGCAATGACTGTTCGGGGGGCGTGTGATTTTCTTCGGACGAGCCCCGGAGAGTGGAGACAGCTGACATGTTGGTTCTTCCTCATATTCAGTGGTGTCAGGAACGATCGTGATTGATCAACCGCACCGATTGGCCAGAAACAACAGGAAGACTCACGGCGAGCATTTGCTTTCTTTGATTCGACATTTTCGGAATCTATTTCTCCAGACTTCGGGACATGCTTAATTCTGGATGGCCAGAACGTTGTTGCTGTCTAGAACCGGCCCATAGCGACCTCACTACACACCCTGAAAAAGGAGCGACGTCAATGTCAGAAAACAAAGACACCAAAACATGGCCTGAACTCGCGATCGGACTGTACGACCGGCTTACCGAACGAAACGCAGAGATTGCTTACAACTTCGACAACTTTGAAATTGGTGTTCCCGGCAGTACGGACGCCGCCGCAGACCACGCTCATTGGAAACTCAACGGAGCCATCCGGGTAATGACGCGCAACTTAGCGGAAGCATGACCAACCGACGAGCGTTTTCCGTCAATGCGGATGTCACGATCGTCATCGGTAGTGACCTCGTCATGCGTGGAGACGGCAGGTGTTCGTACCGGCCGCGACCGTTCCGGAAGGAGCGACACGTGTGAGTCATGAATCCAGTACGGGAGAGCGTCCTGGGTTTTTCGACCTGCATAGTTGCGGTGCACTTTGGTGCAGGTCCCGCGGCCGAAACTGCTGCCGACTGCTGGTGATGGAAAGCCGTGGGGCATGTGGCCGGTGGATGTCACGAATGCGGAGCTGCACCTCTCTTGAAGTGACGGCCGGACCGATGCGTTCAAGCACTTTAACTGCGTGTGCACACGCACTCCGAGCGTCGACTCTTCTGTGTGTAAGATCGTAAGCGAAATGAAGGCTCTTAGAAAAATACTGATTACGGGTGGAACCGGCTACGTCGGCGGGCGTCTCATTGCTCTGTTAAGAAACCGTGGCAGCGAGCTAGACCTCAGATTGATGGTCCGTAAGCCAGAGTACCTTCGTGACCGGATCGGAGCTGAGTGTGAAATCGTCGCCGGAGATGTTTCGAGGCCGGATACCCTGACCACGCCTTTATCGGGAGTTGACACCGCTTTCTACCTCATCCACTCGATGGGAAGTGGGCAGGACTTTGAAGATCAGGATCGAATTGCTGCCCGGAACTTTGCCCTGGCGGCGAAACTGCAAGGTGTTCGTCGGATTGTCTATCTCGGGGGGCTCGGTAAACATGACGAGTCGCTTTCAAAGCACCTGCGAAGTCGTCATGAGGTCGGCGAAATACTGAAGGAATCCGGTGCACAGGTAATTGAATATCGAGCCTCGATCGTGATCGGATCCGGTAGTCTGTCTTTCGAACTCATCCGGGCATTAGTACAGAAACTGCCGGTGATGATCTGCCCGCAGTGGGTTTCGACACAGGCTCAACCAATTGCTGTCGAAGATGTACTGGCCTACCTGTGCTATTCGCTGGACCACCCTGACGGAGTGAGCAAGGTCTATGAGATCGGTGGACCGGATCAGGTTTCCTACGGGGATCTTATGCGGGAATATGCGCGGCAACGTGGATTGAAACGCCTGATGATTCCCGTGCCGTTTCTTTCAGCGAGGCTATCCAGCTTGTGGCTCGGCTTAGTCACGCCGGTGTACGCAACAATTGGAAGGAAACTCGTCGAAAGCCTGAAGAACCCGACAGTTGTGAATGACGACTCGGCGTTGGAGGCTTTCCCTTTGCGTCCCATGTCGTTGGAATCCGCCATTCAGCGAGCGTTGTCGAGAGAAGATCAGGAATTCGCCAACACTCGCTGGCAGGATGCTGTTTCTTCATCAATGGCTCCCCGCAGATTCGGCGGCGAGCAGTTTGGCAGCCGCCTTGTCGACTGCCGAACCATCTCACTGAACAGCACACCCAAGCATGCCTTCGCACCGATCCAGCGTATCGGTGGCAAGACCGGCTGGTACTACGGTGGTTCTCTGTGGCGAATTCGAGGATTCATGGACCTCATGGTTGGAGGTCCCGGGCTGCGACGTGGCCGCAGGCATCCGGTCGAACTGAACGTTGGAGATACACTCGACTGCTGGCGCGTCGAAAAGCTTGACGCCCCACGCGTGCTCAGACTCTATGCTGAAATGCGCTTGCCCGGACGCGCTTGGCTGGAATTCACCGTAACGCCCAAGGACGACGGCTGCAATATCACTCAGACGGCGATGTTCGATCCCGTCGGCCTGATCGGGCTGTGCTACTGGTATTCGATCTGGCCACTGCATCAGTTTGTTTTTGCGGGCATGCTGAGACGAATTGGCGAGGCTGCCATTTTGTGTCAGCAATCGAGTGCAACTACGAACGACACGACGTGTGCGATGCCTGTAACTGTTGCGGCGAAAACATAGAAGCGCCGTAGTTTTTTACCCGTAAGGTATGTCTTATGAGCAGATTTTCACGATTAGAGTCGCGCCTTGCGGGGCTCAGGCAAGACGTCGTGAATCATCAAATCTACGAATACCTCTCGACAATGCAGTCCCTGCATTTGCTGATGCAGGGACATGTCTTTGCGGTCTGGGACTTCATGTCGCTGCTCAAGGCACTTCAACGTCAGCTCACCTGCGTGCAGGTACCGTGGCGTCCGGCGAAAAATCGAGCCGCCTGTCGTTTGATCAATGAGCTTGTACTGGCCGAGGAATCAGATGTTGGCCCCGATGGACAGCCCGTCAGTCATTTCGAACTCTACCTGTTGGCGATGGAGCAGGCAGGCGCTGACGTGAACACAATGCAGACCTTTCTGCACAAGATCGAAGCTGGCAGCCGAGTAGAACAAGCCCTGCAGTCGACAGTGATGCCATCTGCGACGCGCAATTTCGTCAACACGACTTTCGAGATTGCCGACAGTCAGAACGTATGCCAAATCGCGTCAGCGTTCACTTTCGGCCGAGAAAAATTGCTGCCCGATGTGTTTCAACGAATCGCGTCAAGCCTCAAGGTCTGCACCGATGGCACGTTCGACGCGTTCGAGTACTACCTGATCCGACATGTCGCACTGGATGGGGGCGAGCATACTGCGATGGCCAGAGAGCTGATGGAAACTGTCTGCGGGAACGACCCTGGGAAATGGAGTACAGCCGAGCAAGCAGCGGTCAAATCTCTCCGGGCTCGAAAGCTGATGTGGGACGCTCTTGCTGACGACATTGTCGCAGGAAATCCAAAACCAGGTCTGTTGGGGCACTCTTGAAAAATTCAGTGTCTGAATGAATTTCTAACATGAGTAAATTCTGTTCCATGGACAGGTTCTTCGAGGACGAGTGGCCTTTACAAAAGCTGGAAACACAACTGCGACTGCGGTTAGATGGTCAGCAGCGCGGTCGATTCACGAGCATTGCTGGACCGAAGTTCCATACCAGATTCGGTGGAAACTTTAACGCCGTATCGATGATAGAAGTTCACGGACGAGTGGCTGATGGAGGTTGGGTGACGCCTGTGGAATGTTGTTTTCGCGTGCATACTGAGGTGCGGTTTGGCCCGATTATTCCAAGGACGCCCCCGTCGACCCTTCTTGCCGCCCTCAACACAGGCTGTTCCTTGTTCGCAATTCACCAGCACACCTGTCCTGCTGCTGCAAAGACAACGGCTCGGTTGAACGGCGAAAGCAGAGGACAGGGAGCACGCCCCGCCGTCTGCCGACGGATCATTCAGATGAAGAAAATCGACATGTCAGACATCGACGAACAGAGGCTCTCAGTCTGCGGCGCGGATACGGCGTCCGGACCGTGTTACTGACTAAGAATATGACTCCTGTACCCATCTTAGCTGGAGGGATAAGCGGCGATCACTTCGAGAGTTGCAAAGAAGACGGGACGTCTTACCAGCTATTCAGCGTGAGAAAGCATCCTTAATGACAGACGAACAGCAGACATACATCATTCTCGGCGGGACCGGCTCCATCGGCAGCGCCGTTGTTCGACAATTGGCAGTGGCCGGAGCCAATCTTGTGGTGGGAGCACGAGACTTCAATAAAGCCTCGCAAATAGCAGAAGAATTTCAAGGTGACGCGCACCAGGTCGAGGCGGACGATTCTGCCTCGATTGAAGCCTGTGTGAAAGCCACCCTGGAAAGGCATGGCAAGATCACGGGGGTCGCGAATTGCATAGGCTCGGTGCTGTTGAAGCCTGCTCACATGACCAGTGACGAAGAATGGCATCATACGATCACCACGAATCTCACATCGTCGTTTTCGCTCGTGAGAGCTGCCACGAAAGCGATGCGCAAGACAGGCGGTTCGATCGTGCTGGTTTCCTCGGCCGCCGCGCAGATCGGACTTTCCAATCATGAAGCCATCGCTGCAGCCAAGGCCGGAATCATCGGCCTGACGCTTTCTGCAGCGGCCACATATTCCACGCGCGGAATCCGCGTCAATGCTGTCGCACCTGGTTTAGTCAGGTCTGCGATGACTCGCAAGCTCTGGGAAACTGATGGAGCTGAGGCAATGTCCGCTCAGATGCACGCGTTGGGTAGACTCGGCGCGCCGGAAGACGTCGCCCGAGCTATCGTGTGGTTACTTGATCCGTGCAACTCATGGGTCACGGGCCAGACTATCGGCGTTGATGGCGGGCTGGGGTCTGTGCTGACTCGAATGAAGATGTAAGAAACCATTTGTCAGCGTACGAGCGGTTTACCGAGTGATTGAATGGAAACCCTCGCTTCCGATTTGACTGAGAATTACCGAAGCCCGGTTTACTGTAACATCGTCCTGTTGCCGCCCCGGTCTTTCAGCAGCGCTTTCAGAATCTCGAAGACACTCTCCATCATTGTGCTCGCTAGCTGGCAGGTGATGGGCATCAGATTCACGATCGATCAATCCAAACGTCGACACGAATCACGGGTGATGAGCACATCTGTGGCGGGAACAGCGTGCTTAGACACGAACGTTCGCGAGGCTTTGCCATGAATCTAAGGAGCGGAGATTCTATGGTTGCGAAAAGTCCTGGTGACGATCGAAGATACAGTTTGAATGCTTACACACCTGCTTGACGGTTTGCTTCCTCGGGGCGAGCAACCTTCCAGAGGAAAAATCGACGAATGGGTTACGGTGACAGGTGCGTCTGCAGATTTGTTGTTAGCTGGTCCGGACGAGTCGTCTGCAGCGCTCGGTTGAAGCCAGAGCAAGTCGGCGGCATCGGCGGCTTTCCGGACAACAATAAACCGGCAGCATTCAAAATCGAAATCGATTCGGCGTCGGTCGAGCGCGTTGACGGATCGTTGACATTGGCAGTGCGAAGCGGCAACAGTTGCCGCTTGGGCTGTTCGTTTACAGCTCGCTGTCCGTCGCATTGTGTGGAAACTCAACCATAAAGAAAGTTCTTCAAGCCTCGGAGTCTACACTTCCCCCGTGCGTTTCATCTTCTGCATCATCTTACTTTCTACGACCGGCGCTCAGGCGCAGACCGTCCCGTCACGTCTCACCAACCGTGAGTTGAATGTCGCGGTATGTACCCGGCAGGGCTGTGGATCCGACGCGATTGTTTCTTTCGATAATGATCCAGTCCGTCGCTTCAAGAAGCAGGCGGTGCAACAGTTCTCAGTTTCATCAGGGTGGATGCAGGCGGGGGCCGGTAACGATTTGAGCAGCAGTTTTTTTGAAACCTCTATCGGGCTGGGTGTGCCGCTGGGCAGCTTTGACAACATTCTTGCCGTCACTCCGTCATTTCGTGTCGACGTTGTCGACGCGGCGGCAGCAATCGACATTCCCGGAGAACTTTTCGAAACCGGAGTCTCTTTCTTTTACCGAAAACCGATCAACGATCGGCTAAGCACGATGACGATCATCCAGCCATCGATCCGCAGCGATTTCACGACGGGTGACGATGCTTTTCGGATCTTTGGGCTTGGCGTGGTGAACTGGCAGTACCGTCCGGAAATTCTTTCCCTCTCATTCGGCGCGGTGTACCTGGATCGTGCGGATCTTCCGCTACTGCCGGCCGTTGGTCTCACGTGGACGCCGAAGGCGACCACGAAGTTGGAATTGCGTTTTCCGGAATCAAAACTCGCGTGGCAATTGTCGAAAGACGGAAGTAAAAGCGAAACGTGGAGTTATGTGAAAGCAGGGATCGGCGGCAACACCTGGGCTGTGACAAGAGCGGGCGGACAGACTGATGAATTGTCGCTGCGAGACCTCAGGCTCACCTTCGGCGTTGATCATCTCACGGACGGTGGTGGAGGTTGGTTTTCCGAATGCGGCCTCGCATTCAATCGCCGGATCGAGTACGAATCAACCTCAACTAAATTCGACCTCAGCAACGGCGTAGTCCTGCAGATTGGATGGCGTTATTAAAGGATCAGGCCGCATTTGAAGTTGGCCGCAGACTTTCCGTCGTTTGAAGTTACCTGATGATCGCTCAACACAGCCACTTTACTTCTGGCGAGAGCGAAGTTGATGCAGAACTACTCCCTTCTGACCTGGCACCATGCCATGACGGACGGCGTGATTTAGAAAAACACACCTTTTTATTGGAAGTTTCGATTCGATTCGTCCATGTGGTGGGCATTGTTTCTGACATCCTTCATCTTGCAGACGGTTATCGCCGGCGATTGGTTGCGATTTCACGGACACGGTGGCGCTGGTGTTCCGGAGTATTCGGAATCCCTTCCTGCCAGCCAGTCGGCTGAGGCGAATCTGACGTGGACGGAGTCTCGTAACTTGCTTTTCTGGTCACGGCTTGAATCCGCAAACCCCTGGTGGAGTTGAACACCTGCTTCGGCACTTCGTGTGCGTTGATGTCGAATCAGGGGGAATTCTCTGGCTGCAAGACGTGAAGCCTCCCTGTCATAAGACTCGTATTCCGGAATCGGCGGCATGGCTACGCTTCACACATGCCGGTTTGGGAGGAAAAAATATTCAAGTGCTTTGCGCGCAGAGTGCCCTCCATGATTTCGATCTGAATGGCAGTAAGGTGTGGCCGGCGGACGTTGGGGAGGAATCTGAACCGGGAAAACGGGCGTTTTCGTCCAGTCAGATCGTTTACGACAACACAGTCATTAGCAAGCCACCAGCAAAGAGCCAGTTAACCACCGGTCTGTATCGCATAACAGGACAGCCCACATGGCGGCAGCAGGCGGAAGCGTCTGATGGGGTGTGGGGTACGCCATCGCCGGGCAGATTGACGACGATCGCACGAACATTTTCCTGTGTGTTGTGAAGGAAAGCCGGCGGGGGCTGGATCGGAATTCCCGGAAGGTACGTTGGTTTGCCAGTGCAGCCGCGCCGCGATCAGTCGGCGTATTCCGGCGTTGTGATCACCGGTAAACGCGTATTCGCATTTACCGGCCGTGGGTGCGGAAGCATCGCGGTGACCACCGGCGGCAGCGGCGACGCTAACAAATCGCATACTACCTGGACGCGTACTGACACGACTGACCTGGCGCTGGGGGTAGTATCAACTTAAGTGCGAGAGTGGGACCGGTGTTCTTCCGGCGTTAGACCGCAAGACGATCGGTAGAAGAACAGCGTACGGCGAATACCGCTGGGGTCTGACGCGCATCGAAGTTTCCGGTCAATGGTGGTTGTGGACAAGCTGCCAACGGTCAACTACCCCATGAGCATCCGTCCAACTCAGAAAGAGTCACCGTTGAATAATTCATCACGAAGCCTGCAACTGAAGCTTTTCAGGCAACCATTTGTTTCATGAACTAACTGGTGACATGAACAACGTTTCGACAGCGGCCTGTTTGAGCCGTGTGGTGAGCTTCCTGTCCGGGAGTTCGAGGCCGGCGTCGCACGGATATGCCTGGGGGGCCGCATACGGCAAACAAATGTTGTGACACATCAATGATCTGCATTGAGGTGGACGATCAAGCGACCTCGACGGCGAGGCCTTCTCGGGTGAATCCAACGAGGACCATCAACAGTCTGCCATGTCAGAATTCGTTTGCGAGTCGTGAATGGAGCAGTCCGTCTCTGTTCGTGACATTGCTGCTTAACTCGGTGACCCCACAACTCATTCGCGTTGAACTGAAACGCGATTATTCGCGTTCCATCTCCTGTATCACAGGCTCACAGCACATTACGACGAAAGTCCTTAAAGCATGTTTTCATAGCAACCTCCCTGTTTGCGAAGGTTACTGAGCTGCGTCTCTGCCACTACTCTTCGTGAGATGCACTCTAGACAGCCGGCGCAGGATCTTTGGTGACAGGATTGCTGAGGGTACCGATGCCCGCAATTGTAATCGATACGGAATCGCCGTCCTCAAGGGTGAACTCATCGTCCGGTACGATCCCGGTCCCTGTCATCAGAAAAGTTCCTTCGGGAAATTCGCTTTCGAGATAGAGCCAGTTTACCAGATCTTCGAGCGAACGATTCAGCTGGCCCAGATTTGTCGAGCCGTTGAAGACTGCAGCACCATCCCGTTGAATCAGCAACTCAATTTCTGTAGTCGGCAGGTCCAGTGGTTCGTCGGCCAGCAGCACGTACGGCCCGAGCCCGGCACACTGACGATAGACTTTGGCCTGCGGCAGATAGAGTGGATTTTCTCCCTCAATGTCTCGCGCGGACATATCATTCCCGATGGTATAACCGACAATTTTGCCCTGAGGGTTGATGGCCAGCGTAAATTCGGGCTCCGGCACGGACCAGAAGCTGTCCTGCCGAACTCGTACGGGCTCGTCCGGTCCTGAAACCCGCGACGGCGTGGCTTTCATAAACAACTCCGGGCGGTCTGCTTCGTACACCTTGTCGTAATGTGACGCACCACTTTCAGATTCCTCCATACGAGCCACCTGGCTGCGTTTGTAGGTCACGCCGGCAGCCCAGACTTCCTGCTGATCGATCGGTGCCAGGAACTCAACATCACTATGGGGAATCGGCTTTGTGTCGGGCCGCAGCAGAAATCGAGCCAGTCCCGGTGGATCGTTTGTGTGCAGGATGTCGCTCAAGGAGTGACATCCGTCAATCTGCGTCAGGTCGAGCGTCTGAATGGTGTCAGCATGGACGACAGCGACAGCAGGTGTACCATCGCTCATTCGGATTTTGGCAAGCTTCACGGTAAGCGGTCATCCTTCTTTAAAATTAACGCGTCATGGTCGTGCGGGCACCAGCGCAACTTCACGCGGCATGTGTTCGCAGGGCATTCAGCGTTCGCTGCATGTCTAAGGGTAATGGTGCTTCAAATGTGATCGTTTTTCCACTCACTGGGTGACAAATCGTCAGGCGAAAGGCGTGTAGCGCCTGTCGAGCGATCAACACTTCCGTGTCAGCAGACTCACCGGTAACCTGGCTTTTGGTGAAATTGCTTTCACCAATGTACTGACGATCTGCCAGGATCGGTGTACCGATGTGCTGCATATGGACGCGCAGTTGATGAGTGCGCCCAGTGTGCGGGTGCAATTCCATCCATGCATGCCGGGAATATACTTCGGCGGTTCGGTAAAACGTCACAGCTTCGCGAGACTTTCCTCCGGGTGAGCAAACCATCATCTTCTCGCGAACATGATTGTGCACGCAGACATGAGTACGAATGTGGTCGGATTTCAGTTCCGGAATGCCTCGCACAATGGCCCGGTATTCCTTCTTGACCTGACGCTGTTCGAATTGAGAACTGAGTTTCTGGTGAATCTGATTATCTTTGGCGATCAGGATCACGCCGGTCGTGTCTCGGTCGAGCCGATGCACGATACCCGGTCGATGGCGCCCACCGACGTCGCTCAGCTGATCGAAGTGAAACTGCAGTGCGGCCGCCAGAGTTCCCGCATAGGTCCCTCGCCCCGGATGCACGACCATGTTCGCTGCCTTGTTCACAACAACCAGGAAATCGTCCTCAAACAAAACCTCAAGGGGAATGTCTTCCGGCTCAAAGTGACGATTGTCCGCGGGCTGAAGATGAACGTCTATCCGGTCGTTGACTCGCAGACGGCGCGACGGCTTGGACAGCATACCGTTCAACTGCACCTGTCCGGCATCGATTGCCTTCTGCAGGTGCGCCCGGCTGTGGTTGCCAAACAGACGGCTCAGATAATGATCAAGTCGCCACCCGTGCGCCCTGGGTTCGACCGTCAATTGCACCGGACCGGTCTCGTCTGCAGCAATAGAAGAAAACCCCACCGCGTCTTCCGATGGGTTCTCATTGTCCCCGGATTCCAATCGCTCGGGCGAGCGATTCTGGCGGGTCATTTGTCACCCGCTCCACCTTTATCGGCAGGCTTATCGTCTTCTGCCGGTGCGGCGGCTTTTTCTGATTCCACGGAATCATCGTCTGCCGCTTCACTGTCGGCCGCTGGTACGTCAGCACGCTTAGCTTCTTCTTTGCTGGTGCTCGTGTTGGGTTTTCCGTTGCCGTCCGCTTTGGCCTTTGTCGCTTCGGTTGAGTCTTCCGGTTCCGGCTTCTCAGCTGTGACACCCTGCGCTTCTGCTTCCGCCGGAATCGGAGCTTCCGCATTTCCTGGTTCACCGCCTGTTGTGCCAGCACTTTCAGGAATTGTCAGATTGTGCAGCGACGGCATTTCAGGTACGGCGGGTTGACCTGGCGCGAGGCCCGGATCGGCCGGCTTCGGATTCAGTTTCTGAAACCATGCATAAAATGATTTGCTTTCGTCACTCTGCAGCTGCGCAACCCGCTCTGCAGCATGTTTTCTAAAGATGGAGATGGAGGACTCGCCGTCCACGGCCATGTTCTCATCCAACACCCTCTGCCAAGCGGCAACCGCCGCGTTGGTGGTCTGCGGCTGGCCATCGCATTGAGTTTCAGCGACGCGAGCCAAACCGATCAGGGCACGTTCACGAACCTTGGCGTCGTCGACATCGCGGCCAGTCAGTTGTTGATAGGCAGCCATCGCCTGCTCAAGTTCCTCGATGGCCACTTCGCGATCCGTGAACATTTTGCCAATGGCATTATCCAGCAGGCGGTCTCCCTGGTGAAGTCGAGCCCAGTCGGCGATGGCAGTCTGGCTGAAGTCTTGGCTGTCGGCGATTTCGCGATAAGCTTCAGGCCCGGTGGCCAGAAGTAAAGCTTTGGAGGCCTGCACGTCCCCCGATGATTTCCGCTGCATAAACACAACGACAGCCGCCACCGCGAGCACTGCCGCCAGGGCATAAATCAAAGTGGTGCCGTTTTCAGCAAACCAGGGCTTGGTGCTGCGGAGGGCACGTTCCAGTTCGGTCTGGTCTCTGCTGGATTCGGATGGCGACATCGGTTCGGACTGTTCGGTTATGGGAGGAGAGGGAAAAGCGGCGCTGAAGTGGTTCAGCCTCGCAATCATCGTGGAAGTATAGGGACAGGCACGAATTCCGGTCAACCTGTGCCGATTGTTCAATTTCAGACGTGATCGACAACACTGAGGTGCGACGGGGTGGGAATGAGAATTCTTTCACTCGGGAGACGATGGTGGGGGCCGTTTGAGCTGCTGGCTGAATCAGCGACGCTCCATCGTCACATCCAATCAGAGTCCAGGTGCTCCGGATATTTCTTCGACCGTCGGGTTTACGGAGAATTTTTCGTGCAGCTGCTGCTGTATGGGGCGACCTGCAGGGGCTCTGATTACAGGTTTTGTGCTGATTTCACGAGTGTGGAACAGCCTGTGGCGGGGACACCGACGGCCGTCGCTGACGGAAATGCGAGCCGAGACAACGCTTCAGAGCGCGATCATGTCTTCTGCAGGGCATACGAAACTAATGTCAGCACCGCTCCGACGCCTGTTCCGGGGACAGGCAGAGACCAACTGGATGTCCACAAAATCGCGATTGAGAACCCGATACCACCGAAAATCCGTCCAAAACTGAAAACTGCCCGTCTCGATTGCCTTCGCATACTGCGCGGTGGTCCACTTTGCCTGTTCGGGAAGATGTTCCTGGATTGGATGACGCAATTGAGAATTGCCTTAGTTTGCGGGGCCATTGGCTGAGGATTCGTGTCGAAGTGGGGGCCGGCAGCAACGAACAGGGCATGAAATCCGAAGGAAACGATTGTTCGTGCCAACGTGACGGATGGGCTGATGTGCGATTTGCAATGTATATCTCGCAAGGTTTGCCGAGTCGTGTCTGCCCGACTCATCCCCCCTGCTGGCGACTTCTGCCGGGAAGGATGTGATCTCCACCAGGATTTTTGTTGCGAAGTCTGTGAAATCGGCGATAAACTGACGGAAGAACACACAAATATTTCGTTTGACCACCCGGGCTGAGAGCATCAGTCCTGATTTGAGCCTAATCTCCGGTCAAAACATACAGGAGTTCCACCGATGCGGATTCGAAACACCACTCTGATCGCGCTGGCTGCAGCGATTTTGTTAAGCCATGCCACTCAGGTCCGTGCAGAATCATCGAAGCGACGACGTGCGACATCGCGTCCGATCACCCGTCCCAAATTTGATCCGTCGGCAGAACGCGTTCAATTGTTCTCGGGGATGAAAGAGGGCACTCTGGAATCGAAGGTCATTGCTATGGGGCCGGAACACGGCAGTGTACTGGTGACCAACACAACCGAAGAGCCTTTGACCGTTGAGTTCCCGAAATCCTTTGTGGTCGTCCACGTGCTGAAGCAGTTCGGAGGCGGGCAACAGGGTGGAGGATTCGGCGGTGGACAGGGCGGCGGTCAGCAGGGCGGTCAGCAGGGCGGTCAGCAGTCTGGTGGCGGTGGTCTTGGTGGACAGCAAGGCGGTGGTGGTGGCGGTGGCTTCTTTTCCATTCCACCAGAAAAGACGATCAAGCTGTCATACGTTTCTGCGTGTCTGAACCACGGCAAACCCGATCCAACCCCGCGAGCCAACTATGCGATCGTGCCAGTCGAAGAATACACGCAGGATCCAGTTCTCAAGGAACTGATCTTAATGGTCGGTACGGGACGCCTGGCTCCTCAGGCTGCTCAGGCGGCCGTCTGGAACCGAACGGATAATCTGAGCTGGCAGGAACTGGCAAATAAATTCTCGTATGGAGTTGTGGGCAACAAAATTCCCTACTTCAACGGTAACGATCTTCGTGCCGCACAGATGATCAGTACAACAGCCGTGGCACGCGTTCGCGAACGCGGCGAGAATCCTGATCCTGTGGCGGCTTCGGTTCGAGGTCGTGTGCGCTAAACACACAACGTCTGTCTGGCACTTATCATTCAGCTGATTCTTAAAGGGTGGACTGGCTTTTGTCAGTCCACCCTGTTTCTTTTTACCGTGTTGATTTAGTTGACTGGGCTTGGCATCGGGCCGGCGTTCCACTACAGACTGTGCTGTCATCAGCAGGCCGCAAACACATCGCACACGAACTGTCGGTGCGTGCCGAACAACGATTCTGACAGATTCCGTCGCTCTATGAAATCGCTCCCTGAACAGGTCACCGGAAAGTGGTTTCTGCTGTCGATCGCGGTTGGTGTTGCTGCCGGGCTGGGTGCGATCATCTTCGACGTTCTGGGACAGGCCGTTTCGCACTATGTACTGGTCAATCTGTCCGGTTATGCCCCCCCGGGCGCTGCAGGCGAACATCACCTGTTTGACGTCGGGAGCACCCCGTTTTCCTTTGCCGTGCTGCTGGCCGTTCTGACTGTCGGCGGACTAATTTCCGGCTGCCTGGTCTACACGTTTGCTCCCGAAGCTGAGGGTCACGGTACTGATGCCGCGATTGACACATTTCATCGTAAACGCGGAAATATCACTCTACGAGTTGCCGTTGTGAAGACTCTTGCTTCAGCCATTACGCTGGGCACAGCCGGCTCCGGAGGCCGCGAAGGCCCGATCGCTCAGATTGGCGCATCACTTGGCTCATGGTTGGGGCAGCGACTGAAACTTTCGGCGCGCGACCGCCGCATTCTCATGGCCGCAGGGATGGGTGCTGGAGTTGGAGCCATTTTTCGTGCTCCGCTGGCCGGTGCTATTTTTGCCGGTGAGATTCTGTATCGCGACGCCGATCTGGAATCTGACGTGATTGTGCCAACCGCAATTTCCTCGATACTTGCCTACTCGATCTATGGCCTGTTTCTTCCCGCTGGACAGACGTTTGATCATGTCTTCGGAGGACTGGCGGGGCATTCTATGCATTCTCTGTCCGAACTGATTCCCTATGGGATCATGTCGCTGATACTGTCGCTTGTGGGCATTGGCTACATCAAATGTTTTTACGGTGTTCATGATCGGTTTAAGAAAGTTCCCTGTCCTCCGCATCTGAAACCGGCTCTGGGAGCCGGTCTGGCCGGGTGCGTGGCTGTGGCGTTGTTCTATTCGTGTGGTCAGGATGAGAATCTGCTGGCTGTTCTGTCGACGGGTTACGGTGTGCTGCAGACAGCATTGCGGTCGCCGGAAGAATTGACAATCAAGATTCTGCTGCTGGTTGGCTTCGTGAAGATCGTGACGACGTCGTTAACAATCAGCTCCGGCGGTTCCGGCGGCGTCTTCGGACCATCTATGGTCATTGGCGGATGTGTCGGTGTGGCAACGGGGAAAGTTGTGGAGCAGTTCTGGTGGGGGCCCATTTCGGCCGGCACATTCGGTGTGGTGGGGATGGCTGGCTTTTTTGCGGGCATCGCGCGAGCTCCCATATCGACCATCATCATGGTCTCTGAAATGACCGGCAGTTATCAGCTGCTGTTGCCGACGATGTGGGTCTCAACGCTCTGTTTTCTGCTTTGTAACGGACATACACTGTACACCAAACAGGTTGCATCACGCCTGGAATCACCTGCTCATCGAGGTGACTTCATGGTTGACGTACTTGAAGGTATCAAGGTTGCGGACGTTTACCGTCGGGGGCGGCTCATTGAAAATGTTCCCGAGGCGATGCCACTTTCACAAATCGTGAAAGTGCTCAGTCGCACGCATCAGCACTATTTCCCCGTCATGGACAGCGACGATCGAATGGTGGGGATCTTCTCAGCGGACGACGTGCGCACGTATATTTACGATGAGACAATCTGGCAACTGGCGGATGCGTCAGATGTGATGACCACGAAATTTCTGAGTGTATGTCCGGATGACGATCTGAATGTCGCCCTGCAAAAATTCACAGCGTTGAACATCGACGAACTACCGGTGCTGGATCCTGGTGAAGAGGGAAAGCTCGTGGGCATGCTGCGTCGCAAAGAATCGATCGGCGCCTACAACCGACAACTGGCAAGTCGACAGGAGGCCGCACGTGAAGAAAGTGAATAGCACTTTGGGCGTCTGGTTCAGCACTGCGTCCGCGCGGGCGAGCTGCTGAGTCTGTGGACTTCGACCAGGCCTGTCTGCTAGCTCAATACGCCGCTGATGGGGGGACTGCCGGTCATCAGGCGAACCAGGTCCACCGGCAGACGTTGTTCAAGTCGTAGTCTGCCAAGGTCGAACAGGGAATGAAAAACTGTGGCCAGAAGATTGTCGATATGCCATGGTTCAGATTGCGGCTTCGCTGCATCCGTGGTCGATTGACCGATCACGGCACCGGGATTCGTACCGCCACCGTAGAACAGCAATGGCGCCAGCCCTCCCCAGTGGTCACGACCACCGCGAGCATTAATTCGGGGGGTCCGTCCCATCTCCCCGCAACAGACTACCAGTACCTTGTCACGCAAACCACGGGCTTCAAGGTCGTCAATGAAAGCGCTCAGAGCATGGTCCAGTGGATTGCCCATGTAACGCATGCCCTCTTCCACCGTCGCGTTGTTCGCGTCGGCGTGCATGTCCCAGACAAAATTTGTAGTGACCGTGACAAAGCCGCAGCCGCGTTCCACCAGACGGCGGGACATCAGCAGAAGTTTTCCCAGAGTTTTGGCATTGTCCACATAGTTGTTGTAGTTGTTCCAGCGGCGACTGATGCGATCAGGAGGGAGCAGGGGAGCAGTGTCATAACGCCGCAACATCTCCGGGCTCTCGTGAGAAAGATCGAACGCCTCAGCGGCGCCGCCCACGATCGTGTCGAACGCCTGTTGCCGGAACTGATCGACTCCTTCCAGCATCCCGGACGCATCAGCTTCGCGTTTCAGCAGGTCGAGACTGGCCAGCAGCTGCTGACGATTGTCCATACGATCAACAGGAAGGTTAAGTTGCATGCTTTCCTGAAACGGACCGCCACTGCCTGGAACAAACGGGCTGTAAGCGCTGCCCAGCGATCCGGTGCTGTCGAATCGTCCAAAATTCATGTTGGCGGGCTGCCGTTCAGAATCCACAGAGCGCGGAAACAACGTCACATTTGTCGGCATGCCGTTGGACGGATTCGTGGTTCCGGCAACGCGAGAATAGATGGAGCCTATGGAAGCCTTGCGGGACGCGTCCGATACCACAGGTTTGATGTCGTGATTTCCGTTGCCCGTCGTAAATGATCTGACGACGGTGAACTTGTCTGACCGTTCAGCGAGCCGTTCAAACGTGCCACCAAACGTTATGCCCGGCGTTTGCGTCGACACCTCTCCCGTCGCGCTGCGAATCCCGGCTGGTGCGGTCATCTTCGGATCGAAGGTTTCGATCTGGCTGGGACCGCCATGCAGAAACAGGAACACGACGGAACGTTCTTTCAGTACTGCCGGCGACGATGCGGCCACAGCCAGCTGGTCTGCCAGACCACAGCCCCCCAGCGCACCAATCTGCATCATCGCCCCGCGACGTGACGATCTGTTGTTGAACAAAGACAACACCCGCTGCCCCCCAATGGAATTCAGACGCTGTGCCATGAACCTCACTCGGGAACAACAGGCACAGGTTGCGTCGCTTACAAATTGTCCCAAATTATGCCGTCGGAAGCAACGCTTCTTCAGTCGGCTGCCGCACAAGGACTGAAGGTTTCAGTGTTGCCACAGGAGGCTGCTCGGGGTATTCGTGAGTCAGGCATTTCGAGCCGCGTGTCCAACACCGCAGTCGCCGCAGCGGACCCTGCACGGCTGACACGTCGACGAGACGCTGGCATACTCCTGTATCAAGCGTCAGGGCTACCGTGCCAGATCAGGGAACGTTGGTTTCTACGGAACTCGAAGGGAAGCACCGCAGGCTTTGCAGGGCAGTTTGCGGCCGGCGTGGGCATCGCGCATTCGATACTCTTTGCCACAACGTCGACATGCCACAATCAGACTCATCTGCTATCTCCTGGCGGACCGAGACAGGAATTCCCTCATCTGGTCCGGATTCCCATTGGAAACGATTTAGTATGAGTGAATGGAACTCAATGAATAGTGTTCATTTGCGCAGTGCCGACATCCGAGGCAAACAAACACATAGGCCATAAACGCATCCGTCAGTGTTCTTCTGGTGTCCATTCGAAACTTTGGGATCACTAAACCCATCTAAGAGGCCTGACCCCTTTGATGCTTTCCGGCGTTGAGACTCTCATTTCTTCTGGATCATTTCAACCACGGCATTCCAATACGTCGAGTACTCCCTTCAAGGAGCACGGCCCCCGTGCCTGTTTCGCAATCCTAAAAGACCGGGCACTGACGAAGTCAGTCGCACACATCAGCATCAATCGTCGGTACCACCCTGCCACCATGTCCTAAGCTACTGAGGCAGTTGTTTAAGTTGTTCTTCCGAATTGACTGCCGATATTGCAACTCCATTCGGAATCATATGACATTCCTCAAGGGGTTAGACACACGTGATCCGAGACAAACAGTCGCGAACTAGATCTGCCATCTGGCCGACCTCTGCCTCTCCCACAGTCTCATAATGCCCAATGGTTGAGTCGAAAAACTCGAACCGGACAACACCGCCTTCCTGACCAATTCGAATGCTGTCCTTGGTACTGCAGTCACGTTGTGATGATATTAGCAAAAATTCATGCGATGTACTGCCGAATAGAACATCATCTAATCCGTTCTGTCGAACGTGCTCAATAACGGATTCTATCCCTGTGTAATCGCCTCCATATTGCCCGCGCACTGAACGGTAGAATCGTTCAACCATTTCCCACGAGCGCTTTGCTGATTGATTGTCGGTCATCTTACGAGGTCTCCCAGTCGTTCAAGCACGCGGCTCGGTGGGATTTGTTGTCCGTTCTGCCAGAACACCGTCTTTGGATTGCGGAGCACCTGACGGAATTCCCAATTCGTGACATTCATCGGAATCTCGAATGGACCTTTCACGCCATTCGTGAAGGCCTTTCTTAAGTTCAACCCATCGAGCGAGAAGTTGACAGTCTTCGCATTCGCCGTTGCCTCGCTGAAAGCTTGCATCCACTCTCTCTGTTTTTTCGGGTTGGCCGTACTCAAACCTTCGCGCACCCACGCATGATATGACCACCCGCCGGTCTCCCGGTGCATCGACTTGAGAGTCTGTTGCCTTCCGAGATTTACCCCACACGTATTATGCACGAGCACGCCGTTGAGACCGACATGGTAGACGTGTTCGCCGTCGACTTCGAGGTTGCAGACCGACTGAGTGCCGGGAAGCTGCTCGACTCTGGTGACCGCCGCCGTCCGACCGTCCTCCAGCCTTAGACGTTCTGTCGTCCTCAGCAATTCTGCTGAAACAAAGGCCTGGCGGTCCTGGCTCCAGAACGGGTGGCTGGCCGTTGTGCCGATTGGATCCGGTTCACCTTCGACATACAGATTCAGAACTTCTGCAGACGAGTGCTCAAAGCGGCCGGTGACAAGCCGACCTTCGCCTTCAATTTCTGCAGGACATTCGTCGATGCTGATAACCGTCGCCCAGTTGGCGATGTCGAGTTCGGAGAGTTCAAGCCATAGCCGACCCGCACGATCTCGCTGAGCCTGTTCAATCCACGTCACCGGTCGGGCCAGCGAGACCTGCAGTACACGCAGGGTCCGCTGTGCGGACCATCCAGTGAGCCTCAACCACCGCGAATTCACCGCCGGTCGTAGGCACGCGTCGAACCCGACAGGCACGGCAGCATGGCAGATCGACCAGCACCAAAGTGCATCGCGATCTCACCTGGT
>JAQWOH010000026.1 GCA_029245955.1 Fuerstiella sp.
GATCGTCTGGTTCAGCGGTGAATTCGGTCGCGCGCCGTACGCTCAGAATAATGGCACCGGCCGCGATCACAATGCAGGAGGATTTACGACCTGGCTGGCAGGCGGTTGCCTGAAATCCGGTTTCGCCTACGGTGCCACGGACGAGTTCGGGCACAAGGCGGTCGAGAACAAGGTTCACATGCATGATCTGCACGCCACGTTGCTGCACCTGCTGGGACTCGATCACGAGCAACTGACTTATCGATATGCAGGACGAGACTTCCGTCTGACCGACGTGCACGGGTCGGTGGTCATACCGATTATCAGTTAGCGGGACTGTATGATTACTCTGAGCTGATTCTCAGCAAAGTCGAGATGTGGCGCAGTGGTTTAGGTGAGTACTGGTGGCTTCACAGAGTGATTTGGGTGATCATTATTCCGAAATGTGTCTCCATCGCAGCGTCCCGGGATGTGGTTGCGTATGTTACGGCCTGAAGGCCGTCCGGAATCGTCATCCGATTTGTGAGCGAGGCTAAACGCATCAAAGCTGACGGCATCGCTTACGTGTCGGGTTATCGGGCACAGAGTCTGTCCAGACGGTTCCGATATGACGTCGTCGCTGTCACCAAACTGCCCCACCGGGACGTTTATTCTCTCCAATCTCACGGTATTCAATAACCTGCGGGTAGCTGCCGTCCTCGCCCTCAGTCAGCAACAGCTCTGTTTGTTCGTTGGAATGATGCGGGCAGTACTCGTGGTGGTTCAACTTGCCTCCTTCCTGCATCTTCTTGCAGTCAATGACAGTGGCGAAACCATACGTCTCAGAATCAGTCGCTCCCTCGGGAGCATTGAGAGCCTTTACTCTAAATGCACCTGGTCTGGCTGCGTGCCGCAGCAGGAATTCTTTCAATCTGAGAATGACGATTGATCGGACAGGCAGGATGCTCACCGTTCTGACTACAATGCAGTAATGGCCCAGTTTCCTGATTCAGGGCGATCCGCCAGTCCCCGTTTTGACAGCACACGATGGAGCATCGTGCTGGCAGCAGGTTTGCAGTCGTCCCCTGATGCGGCAGTCGCATTTGAGCAACTATGTGCGTCGTACTGGTATCCACTGTACGCCTTTGTCAGACGTGAGGGGTATCAGCAGGCCGAAGCTCAGGACCTGACTCAGGGATTCTTTGCCTCTCTGCTGCAGCGCCACGACCTGCAGCGCGTACATCCGGACAAAGGACGGTTCCGATCGTTTCTGCTGGCGGCGTTGAAAAATTATTTGCTCAACGAGTGGGACAGGGCCCGTGCCCAGAAGCGAGGGGGTGGCAGGCCGCTGTTTTCTCTTGATTTTGATCTGGCGGAATCCAAACTTGGCTCAGAACAGGCAGGAACAACAACGCCCGAATTCGTTTTCCAGCGTCAGTGGGCGCTGACGTTGCTGGCCTATGTCCAGGAACAACTCAAAAGCGACATGTCTGCCAAAGGTCGAGGCGATCTGTACGACGCTCTGCTGCCCCACCTTGCCGGCGAACCAGGCGCTGCAAAGTACACCGAACTGGCCGATCTGCTTGGCATGACAGAAGCTGCAGTCAAAATGGCCATGTCTCGTCTGCGAAAGCGGTATCGCGCGCTGCTGCGTGAGGAAATCGCTCAGACCGTGTCTGGTGAAGCAGAGATCGATGACGAAATTCGCGACCTGTTTGACGCGTTGCGGAGGCCGAATGCGTGAAAACACACACAAAAGCCTCGCAATTCAGCCAGCTGACACCTGGCCCCGATACCTTCGGCAGGTCCCGCTAAATTTTTCGAATTTCCGCGTTACCTTTTTTCGGTTCTGCTTCTTATGAAGATGGAGCATAATTCAAGAAAGGTAGCAAGGCCATGACAAACCTCGACGTACAAACCTGTCCGGCATGCGGCGCGGAATTTTCAGGCGGCGTTGTCGACCAGCCGTGTCCGGCGTGCCTGATGAAGATGGGCCTGAACAGCTCAACGAGCTCGGCCGAAAACCCGGCGTTTGCTGCCACGACGCCACAGTCCGGCAGCTTCGTGCCTCTGGAACCAGCCGTGCTGGCTGAGTACTTTCCGCATCTGGAAATTCTTGAAGTGCTTGGACAGGGCGGCATGGGGGCCGTCTATAAGGCGCGGCAGAAAAAGCTTGATCGCTTTGTCGCATTGAAAATCATACGACCGGAATCTGCGGAGGATCCGGCATTTGCAGAGAGATTCAACAGGGAAGCTCGGACCCTGGCTCGGCTGAATCATCCCAGCATCGTCGGTGTGCACGACTTCGGCGAAGTCGTGCTCAGCGCTGGCAGACTTCCGTCCGGAGTCACGCTGTTCTTCTTTGTAATGGAATACGTGGATGGTCCGAATCTGCGTCAGTTAATGGAAACGCAGGAGCTGTTGTCTGACCAGACTCTGACAATCATACCACAGATCTGTGAAGGTCTGCAGTATGCTCACGACGAAGGCGTCGTTCATCGCGACATCAAGCCGGAAAACATCCTTGTTGATTCACGAGGCAACGTGAAAATCGCAGATTTCGGTCTGGCGAAACTGGCAGAACATTCACCGGACAACTTCACATTAACCGGCACACATCAGGTGATGGGGACGCCGCGGTACATGGCGCCGGAACAGATGGACGCTTCCCACGAAGTTGATCACCGCGCGGATATCTATTCGCTGGGCGTGGTGTTTTACGAACTGCTTACGGGTGAAGTGCCGATGGGGCACTTTGAACCACCGTCAAAGAATACGTCTGTCGATGCTCGCCTGGATGACGTCGTTCTGCGCGCCCTGGCGCGCGAACCGGAACGAAGATTTCAGTCTGCCAGTGAACTCAGGTCACGGGTGAATGCGGTCTCATCCGTTGACATAAACTTAACGGCTGAGCAGCAATCAGAAGTTACTCCGGCACATCGGCCCGGCGTTTCCACAATCATGGAACGAGAAGCGGTGGCTGCGTGGCAGTGGGTTGCGGGTGACGCCGGTTCTTCAACGAAAAGTGACCGTCCTGAATTACCTGCGCTGATGATGGTTCTGTTAAGCGTCGCTGGATGTCTAAGCGTTTTGTTGCCGTGGATTGACGTTGATATTGTGGAGCCCGGCCCGAGCACCAAAAAGGTATCTGCGGTGGCTCTTGTCGACGCCGACCCGAATGAATTTACACCGTGTTTCTGGCAGAGCGAATCAGTCATTTTTCAGTCCTCAGGCAACGTTTCCATCAGCCAAACACATCATACATTCAACGGTCTGGACATGTGGTCGGGACTGGTGGTCTGCGGATCATTTGCGCTGCTGACACTGCTGTTAATCGCATTGCCCGCCGAACACCGACGAATGGTTCGCTGGCTGCTCTTGATGACATTGCTCGCCGGACTGGCTCTGCTGCACACGTTCCTGTTCAAACCGGAAGTGGGCATGTCATCAGTAAATCTTCCGTCAGGCAACAAGATACTGTCCGACGGGAGTCTGCGTGACCCGATGCGGCACGTTGCAAAGAACGCTGCAAACCCGGCCCGGATTCAGAACCCGCAGCCGTATTTCGTCCTGTTTCAGAACGACCCTTCTAATGGTTTCTTTCTGAGGGAAATCGATCACCGCTTAACGTACCGCGTCGGGTTCTATTGCGCCTTTGGTCTGTCGATCACAATGCTGGTCCTGAGTGCCACCGGAATTCGCCACGCCGTGGCTCACGGCGTCAGCGACAGTCCGCTGAACAAGAGGCCCGTCCCTGACTCGGACACAACACCGATGGGACTCGACCACGTGCACGCCCTCATCGATGGTCCGGCCACCTCACTTCTGGCGGTGGCTCTCTTTTTGTCCATTGCCAACCTGATCGGTCTGATCGACGAAACCCTTGACCCAACCCGTGGACAATTTGACCCGTTGACAACTAACTTTAAATTTAACTTGATGTGGCTCCTTACCGGCGTCGTCGTTAGTCCGATGATCGCCTTCGGGGCCTGGAACATGCGTCGTCGGAACTCCTTCGGCCTGTCCATAGCTGGTGTTGTCTTTGGCCTGCTGCCTGTGACGCCGGGAGCAATTCTGACCATCCCTCTGAGCGTGTGGGCCATCCGTGTTCTCAACAGAAGTGATGTCAGACACATATTCATCACGAGAGCACGACAGAACAAACGAGACGCAGAAGCCTTGAGGCAGCCACGGTTTTCTCGCAAAGCGATGTTCGCCGCCTGCCTGCCGCCGATGACCTTGGTGTGGCTGGCGATTTTTATGCCGTGGCTATATCAGATGGGGCCATACACATCGCGGCCGCCAGTCATTGCTTATCTCTTGTTTTTGATACTGCCGACGCTAGTTCTCCCGTTCCTCACGACGGTTCTGGGACTGCTGGCAGCAAGAGACATTCGACGCTCCGACGGACAACTTGTGGGACTGAGGCTGGCGTTGGCTGAAACTGCAGTCTTCCCATTTTTTGTACTGGATACTTTAATCTGTTATGGCTTCTTCGTGTTTTTAAAGTATTGCAGCGCCCCTCATGGGGATGCCCTGACTGTGGTGGCACTGGTCGCCATTTTTCTTGTCCTGCCCGGAAACGGACTGGCAGGATGGTGGCTGTGGCGAAAGATACGAGACAAGTCAGCCCCAAACAATTCTGACGCATCACCCTAAACACCACCGCAGCGGCCTTTGTCCGGGAAATCTCCGTGTCTGGAGTTCAGCCACTTGATCGCGATCTCTGCGATTGTCGGCGGCATGACAACCGCTATCGCGATATTTCAACTCTGTGTTCATGACCCGCGTGGCCATGGTGCCCCAGGACTCCAGGTTGCAGTCTTAGGTGGGGCTGCCGCGTTTCTCCGCTGGACGTCAGTACGGCCCTCGTCGAGTCGTGTGGTTGGCAGTTGTCTGTGGCTCGACTGAAACCGTTCAGATTCCACGTGTCAGTCGGATGTTCGAGTTTATTTGAGATTTGCGTGCAAGACTCTGCTGGACGACCCGTAACCACTGTGAATGCGACGAGCAGCAAGTTCCGCTGCATGTCGCGATCTGCCTGATGTTGTACCAGAACCCGATCGGGTACGGCACGGGCAGGAGCACTTCCCGTCAGCGAAAACTCACAAGGAGATCCGGTCATGTTACGTTTCTTTCCGCGAAATCGTCGTTTCGTCAGAAGCTCACCAAGTCGGCAGCAACAGAGGGTGTCAGCATTGTCAATCACTGAAGAGCCACTGGAGATCCGTCGGGTTCTGTCTGCCGTCACTGCGGCTGTCACTGACGTCGGCTCCGAAACGCTCAACGCCGTGAACACCGAGGGCGAAACACAATTGGAAAGTTCGCACCAGGACGGTGTCCAGGCACGAATCGTGAACGGGACTTCGACAAGTGATTACATGGCGGTAGGCATTGTTAACAACGGTTGCACGGGTACGTTAATCGCCTCTGATGTTGTGCTGACGGCTGCCCATTGTGTGGAACGACTGCAGGGGGGATTTATCGGAGATACGGATGGCACGTTTGAGGTCAACGGACAGACGTACGGTACCACGAAGATCAGTGTTCACCCGAATTACGACGCCAACAATTTTGGTGCTGGATACGATATTGCGGTCATGAGGCTGGATCGCCCGGTGAATGGAATCACACCGTTCGAAATCAATCGGGCTACGCCACAGGTTGGGCAGATTCTGACACTTGTCGGTTTTGGGGAAACGGGAACCAGCATAGGTGGCTCGAATGGAGATTTTGGCAACAAGACTGTCGGACAGACGCCAATTGATAACGTGACCGAGACGCATATCGAATGGAATTTCGATAGTCACAGTGAGAGTAATACGGCACCGGGTGATTCCGGCGGGCCGGCGTTCCTTGAGGTGAATGGACAGTTGTTCATCGCGGGAATTACATCAGGCGGGGATAGTGACCCCCATCGTCTCGGCGATAATTCGTTTGACACGCGAGTCGATACGCTGGCGGCATGGATTGACCAGGTCGCGGGAACGACCGATGGCGGTGATACGGGCGGCGGTGATACGGGCGGCGGGGATACGGGCGGCGGTGATACGGGCGGTGGTCTCGCAGGGACGTTTTCCAGCACGGCCGTTGTCGCGATTCGAGATGATCGGCCGGTTACGGTGTCATCGGTTGTGCAAGCCAGCGGCATGTCCGGAACGATCACGGACGTCAATGTTACCCTGGATATTGATCATACGTGGAATGAAGATTTGACCGTTACGCTGATCAGTCCGTCCGGCACGCGTGTTGAGTTGTTCGACGCAGTTGGTGGCGACAGCCATAACTTTAAAGAGACAACGCTGGATCAGCAGGCGGCAGTGCCAATACGCGCCGCCGATGCTCCATTCACTGGGACTTTCCGCCCATCGGGAGATCTTTCAGGATTCAACAATGAAGATCCGAATGGTGCGTGGACCCTGGAAGTGCAGGATTCGTTTGACCTCGACGGAGGACAGGTCAATAGCTTCTCTGTCTCTCTCTCGACCACAGTTGGTGGCGGAGATACGGGTGGTGATGGCGGACTTGCCGCGCAGGCCATCGCGATCGACCAGCAATATGATCTGGACACCACGGGAAATGATTTTGAAAACTGGGGTGGAGCCGACGAGAAATGGATGTTCGGAAACAACGGCTGGGTGTTTATTCTGCCCGATGGATCGCTTTATGAGTGGGACGGTTCCGGCGGAGCGACGGGACAATTGATTGCGACCTTCTCGCCGGAGTATCACACGGCCCCGGAGCTGCTGTATCGGGCTTACGATAACTCATTGAATCAGGGAGGACCACAGGACGACACTCCAGTGGATCTTGCCGCCAGCGCGATCGAGATTGATCAACAGTATGATCTGCGAACGACTGGAAACCTGTGGGAAGACTGGGCAGGTCTCGGAGAAAAGTGGCTCTACAGCAATGTTGGCTGGGTGTACGTCACACTGGATGGCGCGCTCTACCAGGAAGGTGGAAACAGCAACGGATCAGACCGTCTGATTTTCATGTTCTCACCCGAGTACCATGCTAATCCTGAACTTCTGTATGATGCCTACGACAATTCACTGCGACAGCAAAGGAACGAGGATGACACGGCTGACGTGTTTGCCTGTCTCGCAGAGGACGATGATGATCTGTGGACGGGGGCGTAAGTCACATGCATCCCGGAAGATTGCCTCGGCCGGTTTCTCAGGAAGCAGTTCGATATGATGTTGTGAGGCATTCCTCAGTCTCAATCCTGCGTCGATTTTCGGTCTCAGGTTTGCTGCCAGAGGAATCCTGCAGATCCCGGGAGATTCTTTGTCTTTAGCGTGCCGGATGTCGTGGTGACTGCGGTATTCTGGTGGCATGGCTGGAAGAGACTCCACAGGCAGAACCCGGGCAAGCCTGCTGTTGCGCGTGCAGGATCCCCAAGATCGGGATTCCTGGAACGAATTCGTTTCGATCTATACACCCAAGATTTATTTGTGGGCAACTCGTCTGGGACTGCAGGAAGCAGATGCAGAGGACGCGACTCAGGTCGTGCTGATCAAGCTTGTTCAGTCACTGCGCAAGTTCAAATATGACCGAAGCAGGGGGGCCTTTCGTGGATGGCTGAAAACGGTATCCCAGAACGCGGTGCGTGACCTTTTTCGGGAAATGAATCGAGTGGAACACGGTCTGGGCAGTCTTTCGCGTTTTAGTCAGTTGCAGGATGCGGAGGCTCTTGAACCTCAGCTGGAACTCGAACGTATTCTGGAACAAGAAGCGCGAAAAAAAATTCTCGCGGAAGCAGAAGAATCCGTGCAGATGCGAGTAAAGACGGCGAACTGGAACGCATGGAAGTTGACGACACGTGACGGCCTTTCGGCGGCCGAGGCGGCAGTGGAACTGGGGCTGAAAGTTTCCGACGTTTATGTGGCCCGGACTCGCATCACAAACATGTTGCGAGCGGCTGTCGGGAATCTACACGTCGAAGACACTGAAAGTGGGATACAATGACGGATTGCCCACCACAGCATACGCTGCTCGGATTTCTTAACGAAGAGCTGTCGCAGGACTCTCTTGCAGTCGTACTGCAGCACCTTGACGAGTGTGTTCAATGCTGTCACCAGCTCGATCGATTAACAGCGCAGCTGGATTTGTCAGATCTCGTCGATGCGGGAACGTCTCCGGGCCAAGACACTGCGATTGAACGACATCAGACCAGCGAACAGATGAGCCGCATCGACGATCTTATCCGGCGACTGCAGTCGCCGGACTATCTGATTCTGGACGATGTTTCGTCACCGTGCACACGGTTTGACGGGACAAGTCGCGTGAGGTTTCCAGGAGAACCGACAGACGACGCGCCCCTAGGGACGCTGGGCCGATACAACATCATTCAGAGTGTCGGCAGCGGCGGCACCGGCCATGTGTTCCGCGCATGGGACTCACAACTGCATCGTGTCGTTGCTATCAAAGTGCTGCGGCAGGAACTGGCCACGCTGAAGAATGCTCGTGAGCGTTTCGCTCGCGAAGCAAACGCTGCGGCTCAGGTCAGGGGTCAGAACATTGTTTCCATTCTCGAAGTCGGCAGTGAGGACGGATTTCCACCGTGGCTGGTTCTGGAATATGTCGACGGTGGATCGCTGAAGGAGTCGATTCCGCGACGGGAATCTATGGACCCCATTACGGTAGCCCGACAGCTGTGCGAATTGCTGTCAGGTCTCAGTGCGGCTCATGCACAGGGAGTCATTCACCGTGACGTGAAACCGGGCAATATTCTGGTCGACGACAAGTCGGGATCTCTGAAGCTGGCGGACTTCGGACTGGCACGACTGGCCGAACTGCAGACCACAGATCTGACCGCAGACGGAGAAATTGCCGGCACGCCAGCCTATATGAGTCCCGAACAGATCGGCAGTCCGTCTGACGTTGACCAGCGCAGTGATGTCTATTCTGCCGGCGTGGTGATGTACGAACTGTTGACCGGCGAACAGCCCTACCGCGGAACTGTGCGGATGCTGCTCCACCGCGTTTTGAAAGACGATCCGATCCCGCCGCGCAAACGCGATCACCGAATTCCTCAGGACCTGCAGAATATCTGCCTGATGTCCATGGCCAGGGATCCCTCAAGGCGATACCAGACTGCCGCCGAATTTCGTGAAGATCTACTGTGCTTTTTGACCGACAAACCTGTGCGGGCAAGGTCGATCACTTTGCCTGAGCGGGCTTCACGCTGGTGTCTTCGGAATCCGGTTGTTGCCGGCATGTCGTTCGTCATCATGCTGCTGATATTGGCAGGAATTTACGGATGGATGTCGTTCACTACATCGCTGAGTGCCAACAATCAACAGCTGACAGATGCCATTGATTCAGTCTCTCGAACGAATGACGAGCTCGATCTTGCTATTCGTCGCGCTGAGGCCGGTGAACACACAGCCAATCAGAACGCTGCGGTTGCTGAAGACCAGTTAAATGTGGCGTTCGACATGGTGCGCACGCTGGTCTTCGAAGTTCAGGCTGAGCTGGCCGACGAGCCCGGAACGGAGCAGCTGCGACAACGGTTACTGCGTCGAGCACTGGACGGACTTGACCGGGTCAGCCAGTCTTCCGTGTCGACGCCTGCGACCGACTCCAGTCGTGTGATGGCTGAGAACCGCCTCGCTGACGTCTTGCGGGAAATCGGACAGTTGGAAGCTGCTCAGCAGCATTACGAACGGGCACTGTCAACGTCACTGCAGATGCTGAAGGCACAATCGAGCAACGTGTCGACGCTGCAGGTTCATGCGCTGACGTGCTGGAACCTGGCTGCCCTGCTGGCGCAGCGTGGTGATTGTGCAAGGGCATTTGCGACATACGAAGCGGGGATGAGGTCCTGTTACCGCTGGTTAGATGTCTCGCCGAATGATTGGGAGTGTCAGGTCAATTTGTTGCTTGGAGCAGAAAGAACGGCACAACTGCAGGTCGACACGGGAGACACGTATGCTGCCATTGTTACGTTGAAACATTGCGTCAGCCGCGCGACGGAGTTTCTGGCCGCCCATCCGGACTCTTCGAAGGTCGCACGGTCGCTGGCAACTGTACAACTGCAATATGGCCGATTGCTGAGAAGTCGCGATGTTTCGGCCTCAGTCACGGCGCTTCGTCAGTCACGGCATCTGCTTTCGCAGTTGGATGTGAGTGACGAAGTTCACGACAGGGGCATAGAACTCAGCAGGATCACGTGCAGTCTGATTCTGGCAGAGCAGCTGGACGATTCCAATCTTGATGAGTCAGAAGAGTTATTCCGCGAAGTCATCAGACAATGCCGGTCAAGTACATCCCGCAACGAGGCGATGCCGCGACTGCAGTCCATGGCTCAGCTCAGACTTGGACAGGTTTTGGTCGCACAGAAACGTTATGCAGAAGCACTACCTAACCTGAATGCGTTCCGCGAATGCCGGACCGCTGCTGATCGCGACTCCGAGTCGCTGCCGACAGACCGAATCACGCTGGTGGACTGCCTGATAGCACTCGCGACCGCCGAATTCGCGCTGGATCATTTAACGCAGGCGACCCGGTTTCTGCAGCAGGCCGAACGACATCTGGTCGGGCTATCGGCGCAGGATTCGACCGCAGGAACTACCGGGGAAACCGGAGAAATGCAGCGAAAACACGTCGAATCGCTCAAAAACATGATTTTGGAAAAAAACGGTACGGACGACCGGCGGTAACCACGTTTAGTCAGAGTCCAGTCAGCTGCAGAAGTCATTCACTTTTGGTCGGCGTCTTCGCCTAAGACTGCCGCGTGGTCGCAGTGGTTGGGGCGGTCAGCAAAGTGTCAGAAACGAAAGGTAATGTCTTGAAGTTGATCAGCCGCGCACCTGAGTTTCTGCAGCATCGCAAACGCAGAAGCGGCGTCTCCGGACCTCCGCCGTCCGCCGAGTGTCTCGAAGTACGGCTCAATCTTTCCGCGGTCGTAATGGGTGCCGTCGCAATGGACGCGGACGTATTCAGTATGGAAGAACTGTTCGACGACGATTACCAGGTGACAGATCTTTATGGCGAATTCGACGCATCCATCAACGAATTTCAGCCGGATGCATGGACTGACGAGCAATGGAGCTTTGACGTGGTCGACATGGTGTCCTTCGAACACACGTTCTCGGACGAAGTATTTGATGATAGTCTTTGGGTGTCAGATTTCGCGGCAGAAGACGTATACTACTACGATGACCTGACGGATCCATTTGCTGACGCCGCGTATTATGAACTGTACGACCTGAGCAGTGAGTACACGGATGACTCTGGCTGGTGGGACGATGTGACGGTGTCTGACGAGTGGCTGTGGGCACAGACCGCATACTGGGACTGGTTGTACGAACAAGAGACCGCCGAGCCGGACTTGTACGTGTATGACACCACGGCTGCCGACGATCTGTCAGGCGTCTTTGACGACAGTTGGTATTTTCCTGACGATACTTACTACACCGATACAGCCACGGACGCCTGGCTGGAAATATTCGTCCAGGATTCGAGCAGTCTGGTGACGGGTAGTTCTGAGACCAATGTTGAAGACTCGGGTCCAGTCGAAAGTGCCATATCCGCAGCGAATCAGATTACGGTCGACACGCCGACTGTAGTTGCCGGCACCGTTCAAAGTAGTAATGTTGCTGTCTCTCAATTTACGACTGCAATGACTTATGTCCCTTCGGTGACAGGTTTCATTCGATCCAAAGTGGAGTTTGTCGATGCCGGTTCTGAACGGCAGAACACAGGCCGCAGCGTTCCGGCGACTGTTGATTTTCTGCTGATGCCCCAGGCTGATCAGACGAAGTCTCTGTACAGTTCCACCGAGTCATTTCCGGATGGCAACCGCGTTCAGCGCCACAGAGAAAGGTCAAACGATGCACCCACTGACAGCGTGCGTGACCGCAGTGAATTGCTCGGCCGACTGGATCAGCTGTTCAGGGAGTTTTCTCATCTCCACGGTGTCGCTGCGGAGTTCGATCAATTTGAACTGCCAGTCATGTACCCTGGTCAGTCGGAGGCACGAATGCTGCGGTTGTTGACCGAGGCGAGTGATGACACCCAGAGCAGAGTCAAGACTGCCGGGATGCCGGATGTGAACTTGCTGCAGGATCCCTCTGAACCACTTGGCAGCCATGAAGCCGTTGGTGCGATCGTCGCTGCCGGACTTGCAGGCGCTGCTGCCCGTTCCGGATGGATGCTGCGTCGCCGTCGGGAACATGATATGCAGGTCGCAGCAACGAGACGCTGAAACCTTTGACTTCTGTGTGGTCGTCGAAGGTAAAGCTGGCGTGCAGTCTGAGTAACGTCGTCACAAGTCCCAATGACGCGCCCGGTCTGCTTTGGCGTATTACGCTGACTTGTGGCCGCGAAAAACGTTTTCCGGCCTGCTATGGGTGCTTTCCACGAGTCCGAACGACCACCTCTTTTCGAAAACTGCTCTAAAGGACTTCGACCGTGCCCTCGCCTTCCGTCACGCGAATGAATTGGTTCGGAGCAAGTGCCTCGAACACTTCAGTCTGGTCACTTGTTGGCCAGTAAACTTCCAGACGGCGAATCTGGCTTGCCTGGCCCAGACCAATGAATTGGCGCAGTGGATTGCAGCCGAAACTGCCGCCGCTGCCGATACGCCGGTGAATGGATCTCTCCATACCGTTGACTGTGACGTCCACCCGCACGCAAGCGCCGATAGCACTGCGGTTGGACGTTGTACCAACCAGATGGACACTCAGCCAGTTGTTTCCGAAGCCGGGGTTTTCGTAAAGAGCATCGTTAAACCGATCGCTGGCGTAGGCTCCCCCCATTTGCATGTAAACGTCCTGGTCACCATCGTTGTCGATGTCGGCAAACGAAACTCCGTGGCCTTTCTGCAGATGGCCAAAACCGCCAGCCATCGTCACATTAACGAAGGACTGTCCCTGTTGATTCAGAAACATTACGTTGGGGAAGATCTCAGAGTAGGGGACATCGCCCGTGCCAAGATAAAAGTCGAGAAAGCCATCACTGTTGAGATCACCAAAGTTGGCCCCCATCGGTAACGTGGCGTATGTCAGACCTGCGTCTCTTGAGATATTCCGGAAAGATCCTGCTCCGTCACCGTTATAAAGGGCCATCAATTCCAATTTGCCTTCCTTCTGATACTGCCGGACCTCCGGGGCCACGCCCTGAAGGTCCTTGTCCAGCCCAAACGGATTTATACTAAGTACTCCGGCCGTGCCGTTCGAACAGCTTACGAACAGATCCAGGTGACCATCGTTGTTATGGTCCCAGAACCATGTGGCAAAACTCGTCACTGGTCCTGCGACGTCCGCTTGTTCTGCCACATCCGTAAATGTCTCGTCACCATTGTTACGATAGAGTCTGTTGACACCGGACACGGAGACGAACAGGTCCGGGTAACGATCGTCGTTATAGTCTCCCCAGACGGCTCCCATGACGAACATCTTTTCACTCAGCCCAACGGCTCGGCTGACATCCGTAAAGCCAGCCTGACCATCATTGCGGAACAACTGCGTCGGAGCGGATATCCGTTCGTCCGATTCGTTGCCAACGTAGAGGTCCAGGTCGCCGTCATTGTCGAAGTCCGCCCAGGCGGCCGACTTGCAGGGCCATGCTTCATTACCGAGGCCGACTTCGAAGGTGACGTCCGTGAATCTGCCGGCATCATTTCTCAGCAGCGAATTCGGTTCGCGTCCTTTGTCGCCAAGCCATGCTCCACGACAGACGAAAATGTCAGTATCTCCATCGTTGTCGTAATCGGCCTGAACAAGATTCAGGCCCCCGAAGATCCCTGTTAATCCAGCCTGAATCGTTCGCTCTGTAAACGTTCCGTCGTCATTGTTGTGAAAGTACTGTATCTGCGCCGCGGGATCGTAACTTGAGGTAACGATGTCAAGACTGCCGTCGCCATCGAAGTCGTCGACAATGGCTCCTCCGCTAAGATTATTGGTGTCCAGGCTCAGGTCCGGATAGACGTTTCGAAACCGCGGAAAATCAATGTCTGATTCAAAGAAATTCGGTGGAACAAGATACTGTTTGGGTACGTGTGCAGGGTATTCACCGAGCGTCATGTAAGCGATATTGAGCAACCACCGAGCTGTTTCTTCGACACGCACTTTTTCAACTCTGTCTTCCGTCGGATTCGCAAGTACTTTCAGAAAACACTCGATCGCTTTTCGGGAGCCGGTTTCGTTGTTGTGAATTCCGTCACCACGGATTGGGACGATACAGCTGTCCGAAGAATACCGAGCACAACAATTCTGAGTTTCTCCAAGCCGGATGTAAGCCGTACCAACCGTAAACAGAAGCCGATTCCTGAACCGCTGTCGGACTGTCGCATCCGGGTGAGAGACTCGCTGAAACGCCTCCAGCGCAATCTCAAGGTGCCGGATGGCCACTTCGACGTTGTCCATATTAAGTTCTTCCTGTCCCAGCTCGGATTGAAGAAAGACAACCTGAAAGGGATCAGCATCGGGCCGCAGTCCTGCCACTTGGCGTCTCAAGTGCCGCAACTTCTCGTCCCCCAGCAGCGGATGAGTGCGTCGGGACGCCTGAGCAATCTGACCTAGCACGCTCAGCATTTGTTTGTGGCTTTCGGGGCCCTCCAGGTGTTCGGAAAGCGAATTGGGACTCTCTGACAGGCCCTTGCTGGAAGAATTGTGAGGTGGCCGGCCATTTTCTTCATGGTCCGTCTGGCATCCTGTCACGACACAACACAATGCACAGGAAACCAGTACCGTTTCGACTTTCCTGATCACCCAGGAAACATAACAGCTCATGCTCGATACCCACTACGTGCCACGGAATAGACATAAACGCGACGCTGCAGTCATAGTACTTGACGCCTGCGTCTTTGCGAATAGAAAGCGGGACCTCCCCGTACACAGCCCTCTTCGTAACGACTCGCGCGCGAGCCGATTGCGAAAGTCTTGAAGCAGTAACACTTTATAAAAGTTCGAGTCCTTTACGGTGGCTCGGAGGTAACCAACTCTCCTCGAACTTTTTTTAAGTTGGTTGACAGCTTTGTGCTTTGCCTCAGGAAACTCGACATTTGGTGATAGGCTCGCTTTTGCCCGTGTCCCGATTGTGACTCAGGAATCGGGACTCTGTTTTCCTTTGCCCTCCTCCAACTGACAACGCAGACACTAGTTCTCGGATCCATAAACGATGAATGCAAAGAAAAGACTACTGGTTCCCCGTTTCCTGTTTGTCGTGTGCTTCGCTGCCGGTGCCTGGGGAATTTCCTTCGTATTTGATTCGTTGGCTGTGGGGCTGCGAACTTATACGTGGGAAACATCGGAAGGCACGATTGCTAAGGCCGGATCGCAGATACACGACAGAACGACAACCGAACAAGAGACACCTGACAGCAAGACCACAACCATTGGGCTTGCCTTCGACTATTCCGTGTCTGGCCAGCGATTCCAGGGAAGCTCGCTGAATGTCGAAGAAACGTTGAGCGATTCCCAACGGTCAAACAGCAACCTCAGACTTCGAAGACTGCTTGAGACATATCCCGTCGGTGCCAGGGTCCCTGTTTACTACGATCTCAACGATCCTGGTAAAGCGGTGCTGGAAAGAGGCGTCCCCGTTCTGCAGTTGGCGTTGTTGTTTATATTCAGTTCGATGTTCCTCTTTCCTGCATGGGTAATCAACAATGCATATCGTCCGTTTTCGTGGGTTGGGGATGCGGCATGCCTGCCAATCACCTGGGTCCTTAATTTCGTTGGCTACGTGCTGTTGGGAAGACCCCAGAAAGCGAAAGCCGTCGTCTCCGAACTGAGGGACATCGAGCATGTAGAAACCGTTTACGAATGGGTGCCCGGCGAACGCGTTTCGGTTTCCGACGACTCTTCCGGCTGCGCAATGGGTTGCGGCTGGGTCACATTTTTGTTGCTCGGTCTGCTTACTTTCGCGGTAGTCGACCATTTCAGTGACAGGCTGTTCGCGTTAATCGACCATTTCAGTGACAGGCCGAACGTGTCGCTTGTTGAGGGTATCGCAGCGGTTGTTATCGGGGCAATTGCCTGGCGGGTCGCTTCCAGCTATCGGTTAACGCATCCATCGCGAGATTTCGTTTTCGACTGGAGAACCCGTGTCCTGACCGTCAGCATGGGTGCTACCAGGGAGGATGGAACATTGCGCTATCAGAAAAAGAGCGAGTTCACTGTTCCATTTGACGTCCTGCCGCCTTTGTCTCTGACGGCGATCAAACAAGACGACGCTGGTTATCAAGACGACGCTGGTTATCGAAGTAAAATCGAGCTGTCAGTTGACGGCAAGGACTACACGTTGTTGACGTCTACGGAATCGCGGCATACGGAGAAATCTGCCCGTGGCCAACTCGCTCCGTTTGCGGAGCGACTGGCGAGTGCACTCAACATTGAGGTCGTCCACGGCGAAACAGCGGAACCGGGGCACGCGGCGGGCGAGACGGAAGACCCCCCAGAGGGCGACTGGAAAATCAAGGAGTTCGCCGATGCAGTGACAGCTCAAAACGGAGAAGTGGAAATTCACGAGGGACGGCTTTACAACCTGAACCTGACATCCTGCGAATCCAGCATGCAACTCCAGTTCCTCGAACGTTGTGTCAAAGATGAATTGGATTTAGGACAACTGGAAAGTCTTCTTTTGAACGAAGTCTCGCTGTCGGATGAATGGCTGTTGACCATCTCTCGGCTTTCCGGCTTGCAGATGCTCGGGCTGTGGGGCTGCGATATCGACGGTGACAAGCTTAAATTACTCACGCCACTTGCTTCCACCTTGACATTCCTGGAACTCTCTGGCAACAGTCAACTTAGTCATTTCGACACTGACACTCTGGCTTCATTTACCAGCCTTACGCAATTGTTTTTGCGAGCTACCCAGTTCAACGACGTATTGATTCAGGATCTCAAGCGCCGTTTACCCGAGTGCGATGTTGAAATCCGTTGAATAGAGGCCTGCTGTTCCTGTAGGGTCAAAAAACTCCGCCGAACTCAAAACGCCGTGAAACACGGGACTTATGGCTCACCAGAGTCTCGCATCTCCGCCGCTTGATTTCACCTGTCTGCCTTGGAAACTGACAAATTTCCGCGCTGAACATGCCATTACTACTCCAACCCTGGCACATGTTGCTCAATCCTTGAGCTTGTTCGGTTAAGCGAATTTTGTCAACGAATCTTGACGGCGAATCACGACGGACGGACCATTGTGATTGATCGCTAAACACTAACTACGACGAAAGCGTCCACTATGTACACTGTTCAACTGAGCATCAAGGATAATGGCAAATCCCATAGTGTGAATTGTCATCTCGATTTCGCTGACCAAGAATGGTCCATACCAAATCCGTTCGGTCTGTGGGCGGAAATCGTGTACTCGACGACGGGGAAATTCGAGGTGCGAAACAACGGAGTGATCTGGTTTTGGGATGGTTTTGCGCCTCCAAAACGCAAAAACACGATTATCATCCGCAACCCGCCCAAAAGTCCCGGCGACATGAGACACCGATCGGGAAATGGGCAGGTTTTTGCGCCGAAAAATAAATCGGTGGGGCGACGGGTGCTATCGTGGAAAACGATAGGCCCCGTCACGGCCCCCGTGTCCAGTGGAGGTCCATTAAGTCCCATTCGAAGGCGGATCATGGCCATTTGCGACCTGAAAGTACCGAAGGGCATCAAGTATAACTATGTCGCGGGCCCGCCCAGGTCCGATGGCGCAGGTGTCACCAACTGCAATATTTTCGTTGGCCTGATTCTCTCGTACATCAATGGCAAAGACCGCCGGAAGATGTTCAAGAGAATCGCTGGCGAGCCGTTCGCTCAACCGCGATTTGAGTGGTACAAATATGCTCGGAAAATCGATCGGGAACGGTCGCCGTCCGTCAGTACCTGGGTTCCGTTTGCACCGGGGAAAATTCCGAAACCCGGCGACATTTATCAACTGACAGCTCTACAGGACAAAGGGAAAATCAAGAAGGGAATGACACAGCATATCGGGATCATTGAAAGCGCCAGCGCCAGTATGTTGAATACGATTGACGGCGGACAGAAAGCTGAAGAAGGTCAACCCAGTTATGCCTGCAAGCGACTGAAGCGAGCTATTGCCTCCAACGGCGTCACGGATGGCGAGTATGGTTCGAAAGCAAAGCTGCTGGGGTGGGTTGACATGCATAGGCTTGCGGCCGCTGTCCCCGAAGTGATCCCCCACGAGTACCAAGCCGGGTACCGAAGTCGAGCGTACGGATGTCACCTTCCTTAAGGCAAACGATCGCTACCTCCCCGTACAAAAACCTCATCGTAACAATGCGCGCGCACCCTCCGCACATCAAATTTCGAACCTCGTAGGGTCAAAAAACTACGCCGAACTCAAAACGCCGTAAAACACGGGACTTATGGCTCACCAGAGTCTCGCATCTCCGCCGCTTGATGTCACCAGCCTAACCCAGATACTGTCCCTATGGTAATGACCAGTTGCGACCCAAGTGGCGAGTACTCGCGTCCAAAAGTCCCCAAGGTCCTGGTGTTCAGCAGGATTCAGTTTCTTGACTCTACGGGGTGCAGCGACGCTCAGATAAGGTCACTTGCATTTGAAATCAGCAGCTGATCCTCATGCCGAAACCTGATTGCCACGGAGCTTTGCTGTCAGCTGAGTTCTTTGACCCTACGGGATCACTTTCTGACTTGCGAGCCATGTGAGTGCGGCAGCTTTCCATTGCTCCCAGAGCGGTCCCTTGCAGCCGTTCAGACCGTGACCGCCTGTCGGGAGTTCGAGCAGTTCGACCGAAACGCGATGGGCTTTCATGGCTGCGACAAACTGGCGGCTATTCTCCGGCGGCACGGGTTTGTCATCAACGGCATGCGCGAGGAAAGTGGGCGGAGTGTCGGTTGTAACCTGAGTTTCGTTGGAATAAAGCCGAACGAGCTCGGGCTGAGGCTGGAGGCCAAGCAGTTCGTTTCTGGATCCGGTGTTTGTGTATTTGCCCATCGTGACGACGGGATAGACGAGCCAGGCGAAATCGGGCCGACAACTGAATCGCTCGATGGGATCAGGCGAATCTGCGTTGCCGTTATCGAAGTGCGTGGCGGCAGTCGAAGCAACATGGCCGCCGGCGGAGAAGCCGAGGATGCCGATGCGTTTCGGGTCAATCTTCCACGCTGCGGTGTTGGCGCGGGTGAGACGGATGGCGCGCTGCGCGTCGAGTAACGGCACCTGATGACGTAGTTCGGGCAGTCGGTACTCCAGGAGAATTGTGGCAATTCCGTGTTCGCTGAGCCATCGCGCGATGGGATATCCCTCGCGATCAGTGACGTGGCGGATATAACCACCGCCGGGACAAAGCACGATGGCAGCGCCACTGGCCTTGTCGGCAGGCGGAAGGAATACCTCAAGTTCTAAGCTGCAATCCTCGAACTTGCCTTCGCCAACGGGCGCTTTGCCGGGCCAGAGGTTCACGCGCTCGGTCGGTGTGGGGTTGGCCAGAGTGGCAGGAGTCTGCGCTGACAATGTCGAGGCCAGCCCGGTAAAGAACAGGCTGACGGCGGAGAGAAGAAAGCGTCTTTTCATTGGTTTCATTTGTCGTCTCTGCACTCAATGTGATTAAACCAGCATGAATAGATTACCGCACGTCGTAGTCTGCGATCCATTTATGAAGCTTCGCTTCGAGACTTCGCCGCACCTGGGAAAAATTATCGCTACCGTACAGATTCTTCAGCTCTCCGGGATCTGCGGATAAGTTGAAGAGTTCGTGTCGTCCGTGCGGGGACGGCTTGCCAGCCGCATTCAAGTGCAACACCAGCTTCCACTCATCAGTTCGGATCATCCGCATGTGATCCTCTTTGAGGTAAGTCATATCGTAAGTGTCGCAATACTCATCCCGCCATTTCACACCGCGCTGGCTCTTGAGAATCGGCAGCAGACTTCTTCCATCGAGGTGCAACTGTGTTTCAGTCTCCGTGATATCGATTAATGTGGGAAGCACATCGATCGTCGATACCATCACGTCGCTGATTGATCCCGCTTCGATCACCCCAGGCCACCGCGCGACAAAAGGCACCAGTACGGAATCGTCGAACATGTTTGGCTTGCGATCCTTTGTGCCGAGAACCACAGCGTTGCCCTTTCCGAGCAATCCGTGCTGTCCGACGCTGAACCCGTTATCGCCGATGAAAAAAACCAGCGTATCCTTCGTTAAATCGAGCGAGTCGATTGTGGACAGCACGCGTCCGATGTTTCGATCGGCGCAAGAGATGTTTGCATAATACGACCTCATCAGTTCACGCAGCTCGTCTTCACTGATGGCCGCTTCCGGATGCCG
>JAQWOH010000041.1 GCA_029245955.1 Fuerstiella sp.
CTGCGTGCGTTTGAAGCCTACGAAAACGCAGATACGGTGCTCATTCACACCGGTCAGCACTATGATCGAAATCTATCTGATGTCTTCTTTGAGGAATTGGGCATCAAGACCCCGGACATCAGCCTGGGAATCGGATCCGGCAGTCACGGTGAACAGACGGGACGGCTGATCATTGAACTCGAAAAAGTCTTCATGCAGGCTGAGCCGAGTTTTGATCGCGTGGTCGTCGTGGGTGACGTGAACTCGACAATGGCTGCCACGCTGGCCGCTGTGAAGCTGAACATTCCCGTGGCTCATGTGGAAGCCGGTCTGCGAAGCTTTGATCGTCGCATGCCGGAGGAAGCCAACCGAATCGTGACCGACAGTCTTTCGGATCTGCTGCTGGTTTCCGAGCCTTCCGGTATCGACCATCTGACGAAGGAGGGGCATCCGCAGGACCGCATTCTGCTGGTGGGTAACGTGATGATTGACACGCTGCTGCATCTGGTGAAGCAAGCGGCCGAGCGGCCTTTGCTGACAGACCTGGGCCTTGAACCAAAGTCGTATGCCGTTGTGACAGCTCATCGCCCATCCAATGTCGACCAGCCGGAAACGCTGAAAGGCCTGATCGACGTGCTTGTCGGAGTTTCGGAGATGCTGCCCATCGTGTTTCCCGTGCACCCGAGAACGAAAGCTCGCCTGGAGTCATATGATCTGTTGAAGGAACTGGAGGCGGCTCCGGGAGTGACGTTGCTGGAACCACTTGGCTATCTTGATTTCCTGTGTCTGACTTCTCAGTCACGAGTGATTGTGACCGATTCCGGTGGGCTGCAGGAAGAATCGACGGCGCTGCAGATCCCCTGCCTGACGATGCGTGAGAACACAGAACGTCCGGTGACGGTCACCGAAGGGACCAGCGTCCTGTGTGGATCCGACCCCAGGTTGCTGGATGATCATCTTCGCGCCGTTCTGAACGGGACGTACAAGTCCGGTCGCTGCCCGGAACTGTGGGACGGGAAAGCCGCCGAGCGGATCGTCGCCGAACTGATGGCAAGGTAGCACGGCGCTGTGCTGTCCGTGGTTGATGCCCGCTCATCTTAACGACCTCGGATGGGACGAATTACACGGATGAGCGGACAGCATTGACAGGGGAGGCGAAGCGCGGGGATCTGTTGAGTCGCTAAGAGGGCACAGGAACCCCGACGTCAGTGCTTCGTTATCCGTTGAATCTGTGTCATCTGTGGTCGATATCTGCTCTGTTTAACAACCACGGATGGGACGGATTACACGGATGAGCGGCAGAAATGACTGAGGAGGCGGAACGCGGGGCCTGTGAGTCAGGCTCGGTAACAGATCAGCAGAGTGACTCCCTTGCTGACACTGGAGCGACCTGCGGGCTCTGACAACTCACCCGGCCGGTAATTGCCTGAATATTGCACTGACACGTTGCTGCCCTTTGGGGTGTCAAGGTGTCTTTTTTATGCGCCGCGGACGAAATGCGTCGGAAGGCAGCCCTTCGCCAAAGAGGTCTAGGCGTAAAAACGAATATTGAAATACAATCGACAACGTACCGCGGGAATGAAAAGGGGCCTGTCCTCATTCTCATTTCCTTAAAGAATGGATTCTTTATGCAACCGCGACCTCGGATATTATTTCTTAACAGATCCTACTGGCCGGATACGGAAGCGACCGGGCAGCTGCTGACTGCGCTGTGCGAAGGCCTGACCGACGAATTTGATGTCCATGTTCTGGCTGGTCAGCCAAACGTTTGCCTGACGGACTCAGAATGGGGCGAAGCGAGCGAACGAAACGGGGTCACGATTCATCGCGTTCGGCACACGACGTTCTCAAAAAAAAACATGCTGGGAAAGGCGGTCAATTATCTTTCGTTTGTGCAGGCCTGTCGAAAACAAATCCCAACGCTGCCGCAGCCCGACGTAGTTGTGTTTGAAACAGATCCGTTTCTGCTGCCATTTGTGGCAGACGGCTTTCGACGCCACAGCGGATGTAGTCTGGTAGGCTATCTGCAGGATGTGTATCCGGACGTGGCCGTGGCATTAGGGAAGGTCAAGAACAATTGGGGGATCCGCAAACTGCGCAGCTCGCTGTTTAACATTTACCGTCGCTGTCAACGGATGGTTGTACTGAGCAGTGACATGAAAGAGCTACTGCTGGACAGCGACCTGGCGGAAGACGATATCGCGATCATCCCCAACTGGGCGGACACACAGAAAATAACTCCCGTAGAAACGGGCAACCGTTTTCGCCAACAATTTGGACTGAACGACAAGTTCATTGTGATGTACTCGGGAAATATCGGCCTGACTCAACGGCTGGAGGACTTTGTCCAGGCCGCGGCGATTTTGAAGGACGATCCACAGATTCAGTTTGTCTTTGTGGGCCAGGGAGCTCGGCGGAACGACCTGCAACACCAGGTCGATTCACTGGGCCTGTCGAACGTGATGTTCTGCGATTATCAGCCGCTTGAGGAATTGTCTCACAGCCTTGGCGCCGGAGACCTGCACCTTGTCCCTTTGACAGCTGAGCTGAGCCGATGCCTGATGCCGAGCAAGCTGTATGGCATTCTGGCGGCCGGGCGGCCATTTCTGACGAACGCTCCCCGAAGTTCAGAGCTGTATCAGGTAACTAAGTCACACGACGTGGGATTCACCGTGGAGGCTGGCTCACCGGCTGCCATCGCACAGGCTGTTCGTGCTGCCCGCAGTGATCGTGCGTCCTTGAGAAGTATGGGGCGAAGAGCCCGGTACGTTGCAGAAGAACAATATTCGAAAACAAAGTCGGTCGATGCCTTTGCGTTGACGTTGCGGGAAGTCGTGCAGGAAACTCGACGTCATATCATCCCCGTTCCCCTCGCCACTGCTTCCACCGAACGCCAGTCTTCCGAAGCCGCCGCTTGAGCAATTTGTACGAAGGATTGTACGAAATGGTGTTAACAGAATCACCGAGCGGCTCGGCAGCGGAGAGCTCGTCGGCACAGTTTTGCGCATCCGTTGTTGTGCCCGTGTTCAATTGCGCCAAAGAACTACGCCGACTTCTGGCGCTACTGGAGACGCAGACCACAGCGTCGTCTCAATTCGAAATCATCGTGTGTGACGACGGCAGTACTGAGTCCTGCAGGCCGGTGGTGGCCGACTTTCAGCGGTCGCTTCCCTACTTGAGATGCCTGCGGCAGGAGAACCGAGGGGCCGCGGCTGCTCGCAACATGGGAATTCTTCATGCAAAGAGTAATATTGTCGTGTTTCTTGACACCAATGCTGAGCCTGATCGCCACCTGATTGCTCGCCTGACCACTGCTTTAAGTGAAAACCCCGACTGGCACGGAGCAAAACCCCGACTTCTTTCAACCCGCCCGGCGAATACAACGACCGTTGAGCTAATACAGCCGTCACGCAGTGGGTGCTCTGACACCACCGCCATCGCATATCGCACCAACATCCTGAGGCGCCTTGGTGGTCTCGACGAAAACTTTCCCGGGGCCGGGTACGAAGGCCTGGAATTAGCAGTTCGCGTTCTACAGCAGGGGCCAATCGGGTTGGTTCCCGGTGCCATCGTTCATCAACAGCCTCCGTCTCCAACCGTGCTGTCGTGCTGGCAGGCCAGAAAGCACTGGCGATTCCTGCGAATACTTGCCTCCAGGCACGGGTGCCTGACGCGACCAAACAGACCAATACGATTTCCTCGACTGCAGACTGTCGTCGCCGCTGCGGTGCTGCAACCATTTCGCCGAGTCAAGTTGGCCCTCCGTCTTATGGGAAGATCTCCCGCCGATGGCGTTCACAGCGTGTGCCTGTCTGTCATTGATTGTGTCGGTGCGGTCACCATGATTCCCGCTATTCTCTTTGGCGCGACCCCGCCTCGGCTTTCCAGCGTTGCTCCGGGCGACGTGTCGAAGACCGTCGCCCTTGTGGCCCGTGCTTCGTAAGCACTGCGATTCACGCGTGTGATTCATCTCAGCTACGATTGCGTACAAAAAAGTGAACAATCACGGATCACACGAATCCAATGGAGAGTAAAAACGCACAGCGGTTCTCTGGTCAAAAGTTGGCTGGCTGGTCCGCACGCCGGACAATGAAGCACCCTCTGCCGTGCGGTTGATCTGTGTCATCCATCCCATCCGTGGTTTTTTTCAGGGTGCTTTGTGTTTGGCTGAAGAGGACTTTGTTTGGCAACAAGTAGCGTAGATTGTTTGACTTCAGCCGCCCGTTGCGCAATAACACCTAGGTTAAGTAAATAAATGGCCTTGGAGCGTATGTCATGAATTTGCGTACGTGCAGCATGGTGTTTGTTGCGACGATTGCCTGCGGCCACCTTTCTGCCGGAGTGATCAGTCTGGATTTGCTGGATCCGGCCGGTGTCGGGGGCACGGCGGGAGAGGCGTTCGAGGCCAGGAATCCGTTTACAATTTCGGACGTAACGATTTCTGCTGCCGCGGTTACCTCACTGGGATCCTTTACGGGGGCATATTCTGCCAACGCTTCGACTGCGGGGCTGAACAGTGTTGGCGTGTTGGACTCCCCCAGTGAAATGGATGTTGGAGAGGTACTGACGTTTACGCTGACGTTCGACGATGCTGCACTTGCCGTTGAACTGGTGAGTATCGACTTCTCCGGCATTGGAAGCACGTCGGATGACTCGGCCCTTGTGACAACGTCCGCCGGGATGTTCACTCTGTTTACCGGCCAGCCCGACTTCAATGGTTCGACTGACGTCTGGTCCCCCGATGGCATCACTTTTTTGACAGGCGATACGATTTCCGTCCAGGCCAGCGGAGTGGCGAACGAGGTCGCGTTGCAGGCGATGTCGTTTAATGTCACGACGATCTCCGTACCTGAAGCAACCATCTTTCCTGCGCTGGTTTTCCTGACGGTCTGTGGCGCCGGTCTTCAACGTCGTCGAAAATCTGCGGTCTGACGTGTGGCACTGGCGCCCGACGGACTCACAACTTAAGAGTAGGCTGCAGTGCAGTCTGGTGTATGGCGACCTACTGATTCTGGTGAAAATGTTCATTCTGCACGGGGATGGTGCAGTCCAGAATGGCTCGCAGCACTTCTGCCGGGGATCGGTTGCAGTTGATGCGGTGAATAATCTTCTGATCATACTGTTCCAGCACCGGGGCTGTCACTTCTTCGTACAGCTGGAAACGCCGACGAATGACATCCTCATTGGCGTCGTCTGTACGATTCTCCCGGATGGCTCGGCGGCGAATGCGGTGCACCATGTCTTCCAGGTCACCACATTCAAGATAGATGACACGGTAGATTTCCAGATACTGCTTCACCACCTCAACCTGCTCGACATTCCGCGGCATGCCGTCCAGGATCAGCAGGTCTTCGCGGGGCTTGTACCACGACAGAGCCACGTACGCGTCAACCGCTGTCTTCCAGATCTTCATCGTCAGTTCGTTAGGAACCAATTCACCACGTGAGATGTAGTCGTACACCTGCTTGCCGGATTCCGAACCGATGTCGATCGAGCGAAAGACGTCTCCCACAGACAGGTGAAAGAAACCGGGGATATTGGCCAGAATGCCTCCCTGAGTTCCTTTTCCAACGCCCGGTGGGCCGAACAACAGCACGCAGCGATATCGGTCGTCCTGAGGCATGTGAATTCCGTTCCCGATTAGAATAATGTGTTCGAAGTATCGTCCGAGAGTATGGCGACTCCGGTAAAATGGAAATAGAGAACACCTCGGGCAACGTCAGAGATTCTCTGATTCGATACAGCGTGTCACTCAGCCTCGTCGCAACGATCGGATGCTGCTGAACAACGGTCTGGTACCTGGGGTAAGCCACTGTGGTTCTCAGACGCGACACCAACTTCCGTCCAAATTGCTCGGGGTGCGGCTACAGGCACCTGCGGGAAAAATGGGTCCTGTGAAAGAAGAACTGTATGAGCTGCGGTTTACGCCTGGCCGTTCGTAAGTAGTATTTTGGCGTCACGGCCCAGCTGTTCCAGTATCCCGACCACGTCATTGAAGGGGATGTTGAGGGGGTCGATCTGATCGGCAGCGACGATTCCCACAGTCCCGATCCAGGTATCCGGCGCCCCCGGAAAATATACGACCACAGTTTCATCCGGCAAACGTTGGGATTCAAACGCAATTCGGCGGCATTCAGGTGTGCGGACGAGCACGGGCTTGAGCGAGGGCACGTCTCGAGTGCCTCCGATATTGCCCGCCAGCAGGTCCTTGTAGATGGCGTATTTCGGAAAGAAGGTTGTTAGGTATTTTTCGATCAGTTGATGAAATCTGCGACCGATGGCTCGGTGAGCCATCAGCCCGGCAGAAAAACATGCGAACAGCAGGATGCCCACGGCCACGGCGAACAGCACCGCGACGCCGGCTGCGGTTTTTACCGGTATCCATGCTTCCATCGGTTCATAGATAACGACGACGAAGCTGTAGACATATCCCAACAGGCCGATCACAACTGCCAGTGGCAGCATGAATAATACGCCACCAAGAGCTGTGGCTTTAAAGAAGCCTATGGATCGTCCGATCTTATCTCTCATACCCGCACCGCTTTCATCCGGAATTCTTCGTGGGAGGGAAATGCGTCAACGACGGGAAGAGTTTAACGAGCTCGGCGTCTGGGGCTATAGAAGCTGAGGTGCGTGACAGAAACCAACAGGCACTGTTTCCACACGCGACAACTGATTTCAAAACGGAATGACACAGTTACTACGGGCTGGCGAGTGAATCAGCCTCACTTCAAAACCATGGCAACAACTCACTTGCTGGCACTGCGTGCTGGTATTGAAACGATTTCTCATGCCCAGTCATCGCCGCATCATGCATTCGTCGTGTACGAATAAAACATTGGCCACAGTGGTCCATGCTGCCAGCCTGACGATGTCCGTTGAGCCTGCTGCGGCATCGCCAATGGCAACGTACTTCGCCGCAGCTGCTGTGTCGGCTCGAAAATGCACTCGCTGATCCTGCAGCAGTTGTTGCAGAACGGCGGTTTCACTGTCGGTCGGGTGGCGACTGGTTAGCAGACGAAACATCTCGGCCAGACGTACCTGGTCGTCGTCACCGTGTTTCTGCAGCAGACGATCCGCCAGCATACGAGCCGCTTCCACAAACTGAGGACCATTCATAACGACCAGTGCCTGCAGAGGCGACGACGTGCGTTCTCGTTTAACTCGACAAACATCACGTTTGGCGGCATCCAGTGTCATCATCATGGGCGCCGGAGCTGTACGTTTCCAATACGTGTACAGACTGCGGCGATAGAGTCCGCTGCCTTTGTCGGGGTTGGAAGGTTTGAAAGAAGCCGCCAGTTCGTAAGGTTTCGCCGGGGGACCGCCGGCGCTGCGATGCAGCAGACCGCTGATGGTGAGCGCATTGTCACGCAGCATCTCAGCACTCAGGCGAAACACCGGCGCGTGAGTCAGCCACAGGTTCTCCGGGTCTGGCTGCTGCTGCTCCGGTGAGCTCAAACTGCTCTGTCGATATGTGGATGACATCACCAGCTGCTTCAGCATGCGCTTGACATTCCAGCCGCTTGCCAGAAAGTCAGCGGCCAGCCAGTCCAGCAGCAATGGGTGAGTGGGCGACAGTCCCTGACTGCCGAAATCTTCGGGCGACCGTACCAGTCCGTGTCCAAACACTGACTGCCACAGGCGATTCACGGCCACTCGAGCGGTCAGCGGGTGATTGGGAGACGTCAGCCATTGGGCCAGCCCCAGTCGGTTTTTCGGCCACGATGCTTTCATCGGCGGCAAGAATGCGGGTACGTCAGAAGGAACTTCTTCTGCCCGAGCGTCGTAGGCTCCCCGGGTCAGGACGTAGGCCTGCCGGGGCACAACGCGCTCCTGCATTACCATGATTTCCTGAAATTCATCCTGAATTGTGCACACTGTTTTTCGCGATGACTGCAGTTCGATAAGGCGGGTTTGAAAATCACCGTCTGCTGTTGCAGCTGCGTAGCGAGTCAGCGCCGCCGAATCGGATTCACTTAGTTTCGACCAATCTGAGTGCAGGACTTCCTTCAGTCTCCGACCATCATACAGCTGGGCGATTTCCAGTTCTGTCAATTGACGATCGAAGACCAGGAATTCATCGACCATGCCTTTGCGGAAGCCCTTGTCACGAAATCTTTGACCGATTGTGACGGTGTCGCCGCCTCCGCCGGTGATGTTCCTGTAAAGATTGTCGCGATCAACCACTGTCGCCGCCTGACGTCCGTCAACCCACAGCTTCAGTCCTGCGGCCGAACTGGCCCCGTCGTAGGTCATCGTCACCTGTGTCCATGTGTTGAGCGGCAATGGTCGGGCTGAGCGTATTCGAATCGCATTCCCCGGCCAGAAATGTATCAGCGCTGCGCTCAGACGCCCGTCTTCAATCAGCAGTTCGTAACCCCGGCTGCCTGCATCCGTCCACGCACGCGAACGATGAAAGACAACACTACGCTCATATTTGCGTGGCACTTTCAGCCATACAGATATTGTGAAGGGTTGCCACCGGGGAAAGTTGCCGACTTTGACGTCGATGCCGTGATCGCCAGTCAGTTCCACTGCTTTGCCGTGTTTGCCTTTGACGACGGGATTCGCGCCATAGCTGCCTTCATCGAAGGTCAACGCAGCCTGTTGTCCGGGGATCAGCTTTTTAGGATCCGCCAGCCGTGCCGCAACGTCGGTCCGCAACAGAGACAGCAACTTCCCGCGACGGTCGCCCGTCTGCAGTGCAGTTGCAGCGGCGGTCAATTGTCCTTCGGCGGTGGTGAGGCGGTGCCGGGATTCCCGCAGTTTGTTGGTCTGTGCTTCGGTGGGAAGTTGCAGCGTCGGTGTGGGTGTGGAACTGGTGAAGTACGAATACAGTCCTGCTTCGTCGATATTGTTGAAGAAGGAGAACAGCTGGTAGTACTCGCGCTGAGTAATGGGGTCGTATTTGTGGTCGTGGCACCGAGCGCACTCAAACGTGAGCCCCATGAATGCGGTGGCGTTGGTTTGTGTACGATCGGCCACGTACTCAACACGGAATTCTTCCGGGGTGCTGCCGCCTTCCACCTTTTGCGGATGCAGTCGATTGAATGTTGTGGCCAGGACCTGATCGCGGGTTGCATTGGGCAACAGGTCACCGGCCAGCTGCTCCGTGATAAACCGGTCGTAAGGCATGTTTTCGTTAAAAGCCTTCACAACCCAGTCCCGCCATGGCCAGACATAACGGTCACGGTCGACCTGGTATCCATAAGTGTCGCTGTATCGAGCGATATCCAACCAGTCTGCCGCCATGCGTTCGCCATACGTCCCGGACTGCAACAGTCTGTCGACGACGGTTTCGTAGGCAGCAGCTGATTCGTCAGCCAGAAATGCATCAAGCTCTGCCAGCGTCGGCGGTAACCCTGTCAGGTCAAACGTGACCCGTCTCAACAGCGTTGGTTTTGACGCCAATGGATTCTGCTGATATCCATGAGCTTCCTGTTGAGCGACAACGAACTGATCGATCGCGTTGTAGCCCCACTGCTGGTTGTTCACAGACGGCAACTCTGGCGCGACAATTCGTTCAAACGCCCAGTGGCCCTTCCATTCAGCACCTGCGGCAACCCAGCGTCGCAGGAGCTGCTGTTCTTCTTCATTCAGCGACAATCCCGAGTCCGGCGGGGGCATGCGTACATCGGGGTCCGTGGACAGGATTCGTGAAACAAGCTCACTGGCTTCCGGCTTACCGGGGGAAACGACAGACAGCGTCTCATCCGACGCCAATTTGCTGAAGATCGCGTCTGCTGAGTCGAGCCGCAGATCGGCCTCACGAGTGTCCGCATCCGGTCCGTGGCACAGAAAACATCGATCTGACAACAGCGGCTTAATGTCCTGCCCAAAATCGATCGGCGGCTCATCAGCGGCCGTCGCAGAGCCGCCATCGAACAGCGAACACGAAACGAGCAGAAGCACAACTGCGAACGAATGAATTGGCGGACGAAGGGGCATGGGGCCGGTGATTATGTTTTGAAATGAGCGGAATTGTGGCGGGTCGATCAGTGTAGCGTGGTTGAACACAGAAGACACGTGCTGTACCGGAATCGGCCACACTGAGTCCGCCCAGGGAATCTGGTGTTCAACAAATGTTGGGAACGATTACGAACGGCTGTAAAGCTGAAGGGCATGTCCGCGGATGAGGCGAGGTACACGTAAAGCCCCGGCCCCCCTTCAGAACTTCCCCCCCAGCGACGCGCCCGCGTCCACAACCAATATCGGTTACTGCAATCACCACTCAATTGAGCTCCATCGAAGCTATACCGTCACAGAACAATATGTTACTAATCGCCGGACTCATCGCATTTCCAGAACGATATTTCTGTTACGAACATGAATCAGGCAAACGTCGAAGACGCACCAGCGAAGATCCCGCTCCGGGGGCGCGTCCTGGGAATTGACTTTGGGACCAAACGAGTCGGCGTGGCGGTGAGTGACGTTTTTCAGGAACTGGCCAGTCCGCTGCACAATTATCAGCGAAACGGGCAACAGGCGGACGAGCAGTTCTTCCGCAACGTCGCCGCAGAGTACGAAAGCGTGGGCCTTGTGGTCGGCCTGCCGGTTCACATGAGCGGCGACGAAAGTCAGAAGTCGCGCGAAGCCCGACGGTATGGCGCGTGGCTGTCGCGAGTCACCTTACTGCCAGTGGAATTCCAGGACGAACGTTTCAGCAGTGTGAAGGCAGAAGCACTAATGCTGCAATCTGCCCTGACAAAGAAGCAGCGAAAATCCAGAATCGACAAACTGGCAGCCCATATTCTGCTGCAGGCGTTTCTGGATGCACGCAGTCAAGAACCGTCGTCGGAGTCCCCGGCAGATTTGACCGTGGAAGATGGTGGCAGGATGCTGGACGAAGAGTGACGGTCAGCTAAAATCTCTGGGAGTGAAAGCGTGTGAGTCAGGTCCATCCGTGGAACAGCACGAGGGGGTTTTTTATGGATCGGTGGGACCTGTTTGTCAATCCCCACGAATCCAGCCATCCACTTCACCACTGATTAGGCACATGTGTGAACTATTGGCCTGGCCGGGTCTTCTTTTTCTATTCGCTGCTGCTGGATGCGTGTGAATGAACTGTCTCCATCGAATTGTCGTCGGCGCCGCAGTTGTTGCGTGTGCGCTGCAGCATTCTGGCCAGCCATCGGCAGCAGACTGGCCGCAGTGGATGGGCCCACGACTTGACGGGATATCTCAGGAAGGCGGATGGTCGACAGACTGGCCGCAGGACGGCCTGCGCCAGGTCTGGACAACAGAACTCGGAATCGGCTTTTCCTCGGTCAGCGTAGTCGACGGCCGCCTGTACACGATGGGGCATGACGATGGAATGGAAACGGTTTGGTGCCTGAACGAAAAAACCGGCAAGGAACTCTGGTCGCACCAGTATCCGGCGGAGCTGAACCCCAATCTGTACGAAGGTGGTCCTGGAGCAACGCCGACGGTTCACGGTGATTCGGTCTATACGCTGAGCATCGACGGTCGATTGCTGTGCCTGCATCGTGTGACGGGTGCCGTGCTGTGGCAGCGAAATCTGCAGGAGGACCTGGATGTGGAGATGCACGAGTGGGGATTCAATGGATCCCCGTGTATTCTGGGCGACCATCTGTTGTTTGAAGCCGGACGTCTGGCGGCGTACAACAAGACGACGGGCGAACTGATCTGGCGTTCTGAAGAACATCGGGCCGGTTACGGTTCTGTAAGGGCCTTTCGGCATCACGGACGAACACTGCTGGCAAGTCTGGACAACGACGGACTGCGAATCAGCAGGGCATCGAATGGTTCGCTGGTTGCCCTGCAGGAATGGAGGTCGCCTTTCGGTACCAATTCCACAACGCCCGTTGTTGTCGATGATATGGTATACATTTCATCCGGATATAACGTGGGTTGCGGTCTTTTCCAGCTGACCGCAGACGGTTCAGCAGACCCTCAGTTACAGCAAGTTTATACCAGCAAACGTATGCGAAATCACTTCAATAACAGCATTCTGTACGAAGGTTATCTGTACGGCATGGACGGGAATTCCAATCTTGGCCGCGTTGTCACGCTGACGTGCATGAACTTTCGGACGGGAGAAGTCAGTTGGAAAAAACGCGGCCTGGGCTGTGGCTCTTTGATGATCGCCGACGGCAAATTGATCATTCTGAGCGAGGAAGGCCAGTTAGTGGTCGCAAACGCCAGCCCGGACGGTTATCAGGAACTAGCCCGAACGAATTTTCTGTCCGGGCGCTGCTGGACCGTGCCCCTGCTGCTGAATGGTCACGTCATCGGTCGCAACGCGGATGGTCACGTTGTTCGTGCAGAATTGCCATCCGCTCAATAAATATAAAGGACGCAGAAGATGCCCCCAGTTTCACGCAGAGACCTTTTGTGCGGCGCCGTTGCCGCAGGCCTGTTACCAAAGCCTGCTTCTGCGGCAGCTGTGACATTAACCGCAGCAGCACGTCGAACTCGGTTCGCCGTGTCGACGTATTCGTTCTGGCAGTTTAAGAACAAGGACTTAAGGTCCATTGAAACATGCATCGACCTGGCTGCGGAGTGGGGCTTCGATGGCGTTGAAATTCTTGAGATGCAAATGACGAATACGGAAAACTCAACTCTTCAGAAACTGAAGCAGCGAGCGTTCGTGAATGGGCTGGACCTCTGCGGATTTTCCACACATCAGGGCTGGGTCAGTCCGGACTCGGAAGTTCGACAGGCAAACACAAAGAAGACCATCAATTCCATTGAGTTGGCGTATAAGCTGGGCATTCCCACGATGCGAGTGAATACCGGGCGGTGGGGAACCAGCGCCAATTTTGACGTGCTCATGGCCAATCGCGGTATCGAACCGACTTTGGAAGGCTATTCCGAGGAAGACGGTTTCAAATGGGTGATCGACGGACTCAATGACTGTCTGGCTGTGGCCGAAAAGTGCGGTGTGACACTAGGGCTGGAAAATCACTGGGGACTCGGTCGCACGGCCGAGGGCGTCATGCGAATTGTTGATGCCATCGATTCGCCATGGCTCAAAACGACACTCGATACGGGTAACTTTCTGGAGGATCCGTATGACCGTCTTGAGCAGATTGCCGATGACGCAGTGCTGGTTCAGGCCAAGACCTACTACGGTGGCGGCATGTGGTATTCACTGGATCTGGACTATCCACGAATTGCCAAACTTCTGAGGAAGCACAACTTTGGTGGGTATGTGTCCCTTGAGTTCGAAGGCAAGGAGGATCCTCGTACCGCCATTCCGAAGAGTCTGGCAATGCTGCAGTCAGCGTTTGCGTAGCGCGTTCCGTGCAGTACGTCGCTCAGGTTGGCACAATACTGTCTACCGATACATCAACCCCAGGTGAAAACGCGATGTGGTCCGGCTGCCGGTCAGGCTCAATCGGGCATCCGATGGCGGCGGCAAGTGTCTGCCGGACAGTGACTCTCTGCGGCGTGCAGAACGTATACGGGGAGTGGTGTACGTTGCCCAGATAATACTGACCGTCACGGCGGCGTGCAAAAAGTACGTAGCGTTCCAGCAGGAAGTGTTCCAGTGTGCCTTCTGCTGCAACAGCCAGAGGCAGGGGACTGTCCAGGCTCATTTCGGCCTCGTAGCTGGCGGTGGGCTGGCCGGGCCTCGTTCCGCGGTAGCTGACCCCGTCGGTATTTCGACGCAGCGAAAGGTCCGCGTCGAAGTACGGCAGGTGCCAGAATTTTCGAGCGACGTGCACCGCCAGACGTTTGGTGGCGTCCAGACTGAAAAACCAGACACCGCTGCGGCCATCGGGCAGAGTCACGTAGGTGCGGAGATTGGTTTCCAGAAACCATGAGATGCCAGGAACGGCCGGGAACCACCAGGGTCGCACCTTGTCCATGGCAAACGGCACCATGCCCAGCCAGCCGTCGCCGTCGAATGTATCAACGGACAGTCCATGCGGTAAAACGGCCTGCAGAGTGTCGGGAGGAACCCTCCAGTGCGCGAAAAACAGGTTGGACCATGTCTGGTAACCGGATGTCTGGTTCATGGGAACTGCCATTCTGCAGTAAACACAGTAAACAGTGTCAGAAACCTGCACTGTGGAACACCACGTTTGCGGAGCCATCTTACGTTCGGCTGATGTCCTCGGTTCACTCCATCCGCAGGGCGTAACCGTCATCGAGATGCCATTCTAACGACCAACAGAGGTTTATGTCTGTTGATTGAACATTCCGACGATACGACAGCGGTTCAGGCTGAGTGAATGAGCGAGAAGACCGTTTTTCGGTAGTTGTTTCGTCAGGTATAACGAGCCAGCATCGTCTACGATAATAAGGAAACCACTCTGATTACGGTCGGCCGTCGGCGTGGTCATTCACCCAGATGAAAAAGGTGTCGAATCGCATCCAGCAGTCCGTGAGGAGTGCCGGCTTTGGCTTCATCCTTCAGTGTTTCCAGCGGCGGATGCAGCAGCTTGTTGACAATGCGATGAATCGTTTTTTCGATGGACGCCCGCTGCGATTCGGTCAGATTCGGTTCTCTGCGACACAGCAGGTCAAGTTCGCTGCGGCTGACATTACTCCACTGTTCCCTCAGACGCTGTATTACGGGGCCGGTTGCTCGATGATAGACCTCATGCATGAACTGATCGGTTTGCTGCCTGATGATCTTTTTCGCGTGTTCGACTTCCGATACACGCAGTTGGCGGTTGGCTTCACACGTCTCTTTTAGACGATCGATATCAAACAGCAACACGTTGTCATCGATCTGGCTGATTGTCGGGTCGAAGTCACGCGGTGCACCGAGATCAAGAATGAATACCGGTTTTCGATCGGAGGTCTGACGCATTTTGAAGAACTGATCGTAGCTGATCAGAGTTTCCGTTGCTCCCGTTGTGCTGACGATCACGTCGGCTTCGCTCAGTCGTGTTTCAAGGTTGTCAAAGTCGTCAGAGGCTCCGCCAAACTGTTCCGCCAGGGCATCAGCTCGCAGTCTATTGCGATTCACGACAACGATACGTTGTACGCCTTCATCCTTAAGATAACGCAGAGTCTCTTCCGCCATTTCACCGGCGCCGATAACCAGCACAACCTTGTTGTCGAAGCGATTAAAAATACTGCGTCCGAAATCACCAACCGCAACGCTGGCAATGGAAACCCGGCCTTCTGACAGTCTTGTATTCGTACGAACCTTTGCCGATACGGCAAGTGCCTGCTGAAACAGGGTGTTGGTCAACAGCCCGCAGGAACTGTTCTCCTGAGCAATTCGATAAGCTTCTTTCACCTGCTGCACGATCTGGGGTTCGCCAAGAACCATACTGTCCAGGCTGCAAACAACCTCAAACAGATGTTCGACGGCTGCCTCGCCGTGATGATACAGCACCGAACTGGTGAATTCGTCCGGAGGAAGACCGTGAAAAGCCGAAATGAATTCGGTGAGCTGCTGAGTTGACAACTCGGCGGATGCCTCATCCGAAGCTGCGTAGATTTCAACGCGATTGCACGTTGAAAGTACAACCAGTTCCGATTCAGGATGCCGCTGCTGCCATTGTTCGTAGGCCAGCGCCAGCTGTTGCTCGGAAGCGAACGCCAGCTTCTCGCGGACTTCAAGTCCTGCGTGATGATGATTGCAGCTCAGAACAACAACGTTCATCGTGATTGCACCAGACTGTGTTCTGGCGTCGTTATGATCGTGTGAAGAACATTGTCTGCGGAACTTCCGTGAATACCTCCCGATAACAGGGTGAGACCAAACACCGTCAGCAGCAGAAAACCTCCGGCAATCAACGTCAATTTCGCTACCTGGCGTCCTGTCTGTTCCCTGCGGGTCAAAATCCAGCACAACGCTGACACCATCGTCACCCAGACAACGGTGGTCCCTGCCACCAACGGGTCCAGCCAGCTGAAGCTGCTTTCAAGAGGTCGCCGCACGGTGGCCAGTATGAATCCTGTGACCAGTCCGATCGTCAGCATGATCACGGTGCTGACCACCAGCCAGCGATTGAAACCGGTCAATTGTTCAAGGCTGGGCAGTTGCAGCCGGTGCAGCCACGAAGTTTTCCCACGCAGCTTCTGATATTGCAGCAGATACATGACAGCACAGATCGTTGATGCCGCCACGGTGCCGAGTCCGACTAACAGGGTGGAAGCATGCAGCATGCCCCATCGATAAATCGCGTTCTTTTCTCTGACAGATTCCGCAGCAATGTCGTCTACGAACAACGCCAGAACGATCAGGCCCAGAATGGCCGGCAATAGAAACAGCCCAATCGCCAGACGCCGGTGCGTCGCCACAAGTCCGACATAGAACAATGCCCCCAGCCAGGCCAGCACCAGGAACCAGTCGTGGCTGCTGCCCACCAGCGGCGGGAGTCCGGAATCCAAGCTTCTTGTCACCAGATAGGCTGTGTGAGCCAGCAGGCCGGCGGTGGCCGAACATAGTGCAAGGCCACGAGTCAATCGGGACCGGTGGCGCAACAGCTGAAACAACTCAGCACCAAATGTGACCAGGTAGCTCAGCAGGAAGCATGACAGATGAACCTTGGACAGAAATGCCAAGTTTGAGACTCCGCAAACAGGTGGGAGAGCAATCGGGAAACCATAAGTCAAATTCTAGCTGACGGCCGATGACCGGCAACATGCCGAAGCCCGCTTCATTCCATGATTATTAGTCTGCCAGCGGTTGTAGGGACATTATAGGGCCGTCCACATTGATTTCTGATCAGGCCGAACCCATCAGCGGCCGACATCGCCAGCCAGGGATCGGGGCTGAAAGGCCCAAAAACACTCGAAATTCCTACAGGAGGCAGTCCGCAGCTGTGACCGGCCTCTGGTTCCACCCAAATGTGTCGCCTGACAGCGAAGCTGGCAAGATTAGACTGCGGAGATCCGTCGTGGGGTCCCCCGAACTCTTTCCCTGGCCGAAGACACGACCGTGACAGTTCGTCCGGCTCACTGAGTCGCATGACACAGGCCCGCCGTTGGGATATCCTATATGCTACTGAAACGATCGATCTTGCCCTTGGGGTGGGATCAGGGATGTTTGCGGCCGCCATGGGCGAAACGTCCTGAGCGTCGGTTTCGGATTCCTGGTACAGATACAGGACCAGCCCGCCTCACCGCCAATGTGCGAAGTCCCGCTTCACGAATCTCGCCCCTGTCCGTTGCACTGCGAAGAAGACGATCTTCGTCGCGTGCCGCGTGTTTATTGCTCGTCCGGTCGCAAGATGACCATTCTGCCGAAAGAAAATCTTATGTTGCCAAAATGCCTGTTACTGATTTTTTCAGTGACCGTGGTTTCCAATCTGGCAGCTGCGTCTGACTGGACAGAGTTTCGCGGCCCGACCGGACAGGGGCATTCCGATGCGGTCAACCTGCCCACAACTTGGAGCGAAGATGAGAACATTGCGTGGAAGGTTGAATTGCCGGGAAACGGATGGTCCTCGCCAGTGGTTGCCGGCGGTCGCATCTATGTCACTGCAGCCGTTCCTGTTGCCGATGACACCCCCCTTCAGCACTCGCTGCGAGTTCTCTGTCTGTCGGCGTCGGACGGAAAAACCGTTTGGAATATTGAGGCCTTTCAACATGCAGCAGACGACACTATTGAAGTTCACGGCAAGAACAGCCATGCCAGTCCCACGCCGATTCTTGAAGGCGACAGATTATACGTACATTTCGGCCCGCACGGTACAGCCTGTCTTAAGACGGACGGCACGATTGTCTGGCAAAATACAGAACTGCATTATGCCCCGCAGCATGGCAATGGCGGTTCTCCCGCCATCGACGGAGATGTGCTGGTCATCTGCTGTGACGGAAAAGATTATCGTTATGTGACGGGACTTCATAAAAAGTCCGGTGAACAGGTCTGGAAGACAGAGCGTCCGCTGGAGCCGTCGCGCGGGTTCAGCTTCTGTACCCCCACTATCATCAGCGTCGACGGACAACGACAGGCAATCTGCCCGGGAAGCGGAGGCGTCTGGTCTTATGAACCTCAGACGGGAAAACAGCTGTGGCAGGTGGCGTATGGCGAAGGATACTCCGTCGTGCCGCGGCCCGTTGCGGGGCATGGTTTGGTGTTTGTGTGCAGTGGATTCGGCGACCAGCAACTGTTCGCCATTGATCCCACCGGAAGCGGTGACGTGACAGACTCGCATGTTCGCTGGAAGATCAGGAAGGGAGTTCCAAAGTCGCCGTCGGTATTGCTGGTCGGTGAGGAACTGTACATGGTCGACGATGCGGGAATTGCCAGCTGTCTGGACGCAGTGTCCGGAGATGTGCACTGGCAGGAACGTCTCAACGGCAAGTTCTCTGCGTCGCCATCACTGGCCGACGGTCGTATCTATTTCCAGAGTGAGACCGGAACAACAACTGTGGTGACGCCAGGCAGAGAGTACCTGGAAGTTGCAAAGAACCAGGTGGGTGACGGTGAGATTCGCACGTTCGCATCATTTGCATTCCTGGACAACGCTATCCTGTTGCGCAGTGAAACGTCGCTGTATCGTATCGAGAATCAGTAGGTCGAGCAGGGCAGGGGCGGCAACTAAGCGGGACGGGATTGGGGTGTACGATGGCCGCGCGGTTTCATCGGAGACAGAGGACCCGCGTTGTTGCGCCGGCGGCGAAGGTCCGCCTATTTGATCGCCAGCACGGAGGCGAAATTGAAGCATTGAAACCACGGGCAGACCGACCGGAATCCGGCGATTTGAAGTCGTTCCACGTGGGTCTCCAGGGTCTCCGGTATCAGACGCCGTTCGATGGCGGTGCGTTTCTGAGCGATTTCAAGGTCACTGTAGCCATGAGCGCGTTTGAAATCGTGGTGCAGAGCTGTCATGAGTTCCTGCTGTGCCGGGTCGGCAAAATCGATTTTCTCGGACAGCAATAACGCTCCGCCTGGCAGAACACCGCGGGACACGGCCGCAATAAACGAGTCGCGTTCATCCGGTGCGATGAACTGAAGCGTCAGATTTAGAATCACCAGGGAGGCGTTCCGGACATTTGTCTGGCGGATGTCGTCTTCGTGAACGTTGATCTTAGCGAGCGTGCCACGTTGTCGCCCGACACTCTGACGCAGACGAGCGACCATCGCGGCTGAACTGTCCACCGCGTGAATTTGACAAGTGGGTGGCGCGTTTCGCTGCACGACAAATGTTGATGCTCCCAGAGAACAGCCAAGGTCGTAGACATTTGTGTCCGGCAGGACATACGTAGCGGCACACTGCCCGATCAACGACAGCATCGACGCATAGCCTGGCACCGATCGGCGAATCATGTCCGGGAAAACATCGGCAACATCGTCGTCAAATTCGAAATCACCGACGCGGTTCAGCGGCACAGAATAAAGACGGTCTTCAGGCACGGGCCATTGGCAACATAACAGGCGTTGGAACCGCAAAGGTCAAAAACGTGGCGGAGCAACCCAGCATAACGTCTGAGAGTGCCTTCCGTTCAGGGATTCAGCCCGGCGGCACGAAAGAATTCCGGGTTTTCGTGCGGGACAACAGCGTCCGCCACACGAAAACGATAGATGCGGGCGGCATCTGACGCATGGTTTCGGCGTTAACCCCCCGACATGTGCCTGCGAAGACATCACTTCGAAAGGCGGCTGATTGATTCAACAGCGAGTGTCGTCTGCATTGAGTCTGAAAAACGCCGGGAACCGGCTGCGTCCGCGAGCGGTGTCATGGGATGGGCGGATTCGGTCACATTCCCTCGCTCACATTTCAGGTTTTTATGTGTGATGCCGAAAGGGGGAGACTGATCCTACGACAAGCGGAGCCACTTTCTAGTTGGTCGAGACGTCAAATATTTGCGGCGTCGAGTTGCCGGACAGTGAAAAATGACGCCGGTAAATTTCCTGATTCGCGCTTTTCAGGACCATGCTGTATCGACCTGCGACAAGTTTGCTGTCGACCGTGTAGAAGAAATTGGCCCGGAGACTTTCTCGAGGAACAAACTGACCAAATTGTTCAATGGTTCGTTCCTCATCATCCTGCAGCAGGCATTCGACCCACATGTCTTCATGCGGCGGGTTGAGATTGCACTGAGCGATCATCGTATCGCCCACAGAATAGTCCGTTCGCCGATTTGACAGCTGGTATCCGATCGTTGACGTGCCGATTTCAAAGTTGAAGAACTTGTCGTGTTCACGGACCGGCGTTTTGTCTCGCAGCATTGTGAGGGCGATATCCCGGTCTATCGGCATTAATTTCAGCAGACCTGCTTCGCTGCGGCTTTGGTAGATGTCCATCTGAAGTTCTGCTTCCGTCGCTCCAATTGCCGCAGCGGCGAGGAGACATATCCAGACGACGCCCGCCGGGACGGTCTGCGGGAAGATGTCTGCAACGCGAGACACAGCGAGTGCGGGCAGACGTATTGCCGCCCTGATGGGGCGCAACACTGAAATTCGCCGCAGCCGGAGAATGTCCTGTTCGCTGACGAAGGCCAGATAGCCACTTAAACAGATGGCGGGAAATACATACAGCCCCAGTGTCAGCCATGTCATAAAGTGAAACATGGCTCCGGCTCCCAGCATCACAATGCGTCCCCGGGGTCGCCACACAAGAAATGCGAATAAAACTTCCCAGATGACGGACAGATAGGCACTGATAAGCAGCAGTGGTGACGACATTGCGACGATTTCACCGACAGGATTCTCGTAATTCCAGTCGCTCAACATCCAGTATCTCATCTGTTCACCGCTGAAGAACTCAGCCGTCTGAATCTTTGTAATGGACGCGCCGAAATAGATGAACGCAAACAACAACTGGACCAGCCGAGCCGGCCAGACGGGGAAGCGGGGAGGCAGAACATTGACGTCGCCGGAACGCTTCTTGAGAAAGGCATCGACAGACCAGACGGATCCTGCGTGCGAGAGACTGAGCAGCAGAAGCATGTGCGAGGCGATGACGGAGTACTTCGTCAACGTGCCCACTCCGTCCAACGCGTTAAAATACAAATACAGCACAGTTGTCACCCATAGCGACGTTCGCGTGCGGAAGCCAACGATGGAAGTTAACATGCATAACAGCATGATGCCGTACAGGGGGACCGCAACAGCTGGGGTCAGCACGGGCAGCACTGAACCCTGACGAAACATTTCGAACAGCTGCACAGGGGAGCCATCGGTGGTGAACAGTTCCCGGACAAATGGAAACCGCATTGTCATGGGTACGCCGGCAGCCAGCGGCAGAACGATCCTCAACAACGCCATCCCGTAGGGCGTTTCCCGTGCAAAGAAGAAACGCCCCAGGGCAGTACGCGGAGAATTTTCGGCAGGTGGTGGATTCATCCGTGAATCTCTCGGTGTGTGAACGATACGAATTTCCGTGAAAGTAACTATCTCTGCCCCAATGACGCACGGGCACTGCGAGCCTGTCTAATTCGTCGAAAGACCAGCGCTCATGGAAGTGTTCAGAGTGCTGCCCGCTCGTGCCTGGCTGGGATTATACAGCGTGCTGAACAGGCTGGTCGCATTTGCAGACTGACGTCGCAGACGAGGGTTGTCGTAAACCGCCTGCAATTTCTGTTTCGCGTGCCAGTCCGGATAAATACTCATCGGAGTACCGTCGTCACGAAAGACAGCGCGAAGATGGTAGTACGACAGCTTGTCGTTGGGACGTCCGAAGTGCTCGTCGTACAGACCCGGTGGCAGGTTATACTGTTTGGGCCAGACTTCTTCGATGGTGTAGACTCTATCGATCGGTTCATGTGCCGTGTGCCGCAGCACGTTCTGAATGTGACGGGGCAGCAGATCATTGGTGTTGTCGTGGTGAATTCGTGCCAGGTGACCGAACGGATGGAACTCGCCCCAGGGCGCGCGAACGTCGTAGTACTGTCCGCTGGCGCCTTCAGCAATCAGGTGCGTGCGGGCATCCCAGGCGGTCCAGCCGCAGAACATGTCCCACACGACATAAAAACTGAGAGTGTTACCACAAAGGCCGACTTTCAGGGCGTGGGCCACTGTGCCAAAAGACAACGCGGACAGGTAAGCTCCGATGAAAGCAATCACCAAAACAGATTTTAAGCGTGTCATCGCGGACCTTCCATGGTTGCGACTCGTTGCCATTTCCGTCCTGCAGACCGAAACGGGCGGATGAAAAAACGTCCTGCGGCAGAATTTGCCTCATTGTTCGGATTTAGTCAACACCGGTTCTGTTCCGTTCTGGTTACCGGGATTTCTTCAGAGCCACATGCCACCTCGGTCTCCTGCGGAGGCAACCGTTTTTCCGCCCGAAGATACGGTTACGCTGAAGTGTCGACTGGGATACGGGGCGGTTGACAGCACCCTCACGATTTTTTGAGTGGCAACGTCCCAGTTGTAAATCTCTCCATCGTGGCCACCGGAGGCCGACAGACGAACGTCCGGAAAGACGGTGACGGCGCTGTTCAGGCCGGAACGGGCCTTCAGGTGAGCCGCCCGTTCGCCGGTGTCCATCCAGTAAAAACGCAGGTAGTGGTCCGGAGTTCCGACGATCAGGCGTTTGCCATGCGGACAGAAAGTCAGTGCCGGGAAGTGTCTTCTGTCGACGGAAAGCCGGAGGCAATATCGCCGCTGTCCACAGACAACTGCTGAATAGTTCGAGCATCCCACGCGACCGTCCGAGCCGCCCCGTCAACAGAGAAGCAAACGTCTTTCACGGCTGCTTTCTGTCGAGAACCCGCAAACCGGAGACACGTCAGGTGATGTGCGTCAAAGAGCAACACGTTTCCGGCTCGACCGTCCACGGCAAGCATTTGTCCGTCACGGGAACAGGCCGCGGATGAGTAGCCCCAAACGGCCGACGTGTTTCAGCAATGACGGTCGACGATTCAGGATCCGCCCGCCACACGATGCTCGCGCATCATGCGGCTGACCGCTATAGCGTCCGTGATCGGATTGACGGCGAACGCAATCGCCGGTTTGCCAACGGCTGGGGCGACTTCCCTGGCCCTGCCATCGGCCGTATTCCAATCGCGTATGCCCCCGTCTTCGCACGCCATGATCAACGACTGACTGTCACGAGCGAACTTAACATCTCTGACAACGCCACCGTCCCGGTAAATGTCACGCTGAAATGCCGCGTCCGTTGTCAGCACCTTTGCTGTTTGGTCGCCGCTTCCGACAACACAGAAAGATCCGTCGTTCGCGCACGCGACATGTCCAAGAGAATTCGTATGCGTCCACATCCGCCGCTGCTCTCTGCCTTCCGAAGACATGATATGCATCTGCCCGCCCAGGGCTGTCCGATACCATGCTTCGCGGCCGGGCAGCCTGTCAACGGTTCCAGTATGTTCTCCGGGACGTGTCCTGTTGTCTTATCAGCTTCCCATCGACCCCTGAGAATTGCAGAAAAGTACCAGGCTGGCCCACGGCACAAACGGATCGGCCGGACTCAATAAAGTCTATGGAAATCAGCGCCCTTGAATCGGCCGTTTCAAGGGCAATGCGTGTGAGTTGACGTCTCGGATCTGAATGCGCCGCAGTAAGGACTTTCCGCCCTCTGCGGCTTGTGCTCTCAATTTGGCCAGAAACTGGCTGTCAGGTGAGATCTAAAGATCGCAGACCGGCTGGTCTGCGACCGAAAATGCATCTGTGACCAGCTCTGCCGGTCCGACCGCTCTTAACCTGACGATTCCATCTTTGCTGCTGGAAGCGATGTATTGTCAATTCGGAGAGACCAGGGCTGAGCTCACAGCAGTATCATGGTCGAGATCAAAAGTAATGCGACCGTTCCCGCAATTGATTCCCGATTCGTTTCCTCTGGCCTGCGAGCCTGTATCCCCCGCCGCCGTAAAGGCCGCACTTCACAAGGGCAAGCATGACAACCACCTACGACCAGCTGGCGGCGCAGGTTTCGGCAGCATTTGAGAGTCTTGATGGCGATCAGCAACACTGGATTGGCCTGGCGGGATCTCCCGGCAGCGGAAAGAGTACGCTTGCCGCTGCGATCCGGCGACGAATGCCCTACTGGATCACCGTCGTTTCCATGGATGGGTATCATTATTACCGAAGACAACTTCACGCCATGAAGGATCCAGAGGAGGCCTTCGCCCGGCGCGGTGCGCCGTTTACGTTCGACGCAGAACGATTAGTACACGAGCTTCGCGTGGCGCGGCAGAAGGGAACCGGGTCATTTCCCAGTTTCGATCACAGCGTCGGTGACCCTGTGGCACACGATATCGAACTCAGGCCTGGACGGCAGATTGTTATCGTCGAGGGGAACTACCTGTTGCTTGATGATGCGCCGTGGGCATCATTGAAGACGGACGTCTTTGACGAGACATGGTTTCTGGACGTAAATGTAGCCGAGTGCCGACGAAGGGTCGAGGAGCGGCACGTCCAGGCAGGGCTTAGCAGACACGAAGCCCAACTCCGTGTCGTGACAAACGACGGTCCCAATGCTGAGCTGGTCAGAGACGCATCTTTGAGGAACGCCGGCAGGATTGTCAGATTGGTTTCACGGTTTGACCAGGCATAAGAAATCCGTCACCGTGCTGTTCGCCGTACGATGTCAGGATCGCATCTGGCCGCAGTGTCACTGGATCTGCTGATGGTCACTTTGGGACAAAGTCTAAGTGCTCAGGTGTTCTGAACTGCAGCGTTGCCGGACATGAGCACGGCCATTTGCTGATTGACCACTCGGATGCAGTCAGCGACCGTGAACGTGGTCTTCGGGTACTGAAAGAACTAAACTGAGGTGTGTTGGTGGCGGAACTGGAAAGCCGGGGAATCATTCAGGGACCGTTGGCGCTGGATACCCGTGACAGGGAACGATACGGTCCTTCGGCCTGAACGATCGCTGGCTCGTCTACACTGTGCTGTTTAATAAATCTGTTTCGATAACTGATCTGCCGAACTGTTGCGAATGTGCGTCCGAATTCACATACTCAGACGGTGTGCGGTTTGTGCGCTCGTGCTGTACCCGCGAATGGTTGCCTTCGGAAGGTAATACGTATGATGCCACAGTGAGTCGGATGCCACAGTGGTTCGGATGCCACAGTGGTTCGGGATGCCAACGGGGATGTTCTGCAGCCTGGTGAATTTCGTGATCGAGCATCTGAAGGTCAGGGGCTCGTCGACGGTCGTCAATGGGGGCGAATGTCAGAAAACATCGACTTGTTGATGGCGACCGTGACATCGACTGCAGAATTAACGGCATTGGCGGTAGGCAATCGAAGTTCAGGCTCGTAAAGAAAGCGTGACGTTGGGGACTGTGGCAGAACTGGCGACGTCAACAGATCGTAAACCATTCCGAAGTTCCTTATCACTATGGATTCTTAATGACAGACAACATCAAATGGCCGGTCAAGATCCGCGAGCTTCACAACCACCACTTTGATTCCACAATCTGGAACGATCTGCTGTTCCGCGATGACGATATTGTTATCTCCACATATGCCAAAGCGGGGACAACGTGGATGCAGCAAATCATTGCTCAGTTGCTGTTTGATGGCGACGGAGAACTGCAGGTCGCCGAAATGTCTCCCTGGATGGATCTGCGCCTTCCGCCAAAGGAAGTGAAGCTTCCTCTGGTCGAGTCGCAGACTCACCGACGTTTCCTGAAGACTCATCTTCCGGTGGACGCGTTGGAATTCTCAGCGAAGGCAAAATACATCTATATCGGACGTGACGGACGTGATGTGGTCTGGAGCCTGTACAACCATCACGTGAATGCCAATCAGATGTGGTACGACGCTCTAAATAATACTCCCGGACGTGTTGGCCCGCCGATTGAACCCCCGCCCGATGACATCGGGCAATACTGGCGTGACTGGCTGACCGGCGACGGATTTCCTTTCTGGTCGTTCTGGGACAATGTCAGCAGTTGGTGGGACATCCGCAACCTGCCTAACGTTTTGATGGTGCATTTTTCTGACCTGAAGCGTGATATGCCCGGACAGATTCGGAGTATTGCAGACTTCCTGGACATTCCGATAAACGAAACACAGTGGGATTCCATTCTGGAACACTGTTCGTTTGACTGGATGAAGCAGAATGCGTCCGGAAGCGTACCGCTGGGGGGAGCATTTTGGGACGGAGGTGCTCAGGTCTTCATCAACAAGGGCGTCAATGGTCGATGGGCGGATGTCTTGACGTCTGCGGAGTCACATGAGTATGAAAAGCAGGCTGAGATGCGATTGGGGAGTGAGTGTGCCCGCTGGCTTGCGTCAGGCATGCCGCGGAATGCGGACGAATGAACAGCTGCTGAGGAAGAGACAGGTGATGGTTCAGTTCAGTCGACTTATTTTGCAGTGGCCGCTTCACGTAACAGACTCAAGGCAGTCTCGACCAGTATTTCCCCGCTGCCTGGTTGGACGGCTGAATTCGTGACTTCATAACTTCCGCCGGCATAGGCGGCCCGATTAGGGATGTAAATTGTTTCAACGGCGTCCGACAGTTCCACGATCATTGTCGTGCGAAACGGCGATCCCTGTTTGATGGCCAGCCCCAGTTCCACAAACACTTCACCGGGCAGACAGACAATCGCGACATCGCTGCCGATAGTCATCACGGTCACATCAACAGGCAGCCTTTCTCCGATTCCAGCCAGTGATCGGCTCAGCCCCCAGGTAATATGGTCAGGTGTGGATACGTACGGCTGAGCGTGGCGAAAATGGTCCAGAATCAAGTTCTTGTAGGCGGTGACGTGTTGAAAAAAATCGACCTTTTCACCTCGTTTGGCCCGCTCAACGATCTGCACCGCGCTGGTGACGTCATGTTGGGTGGCATCCTGCAGCGCCAGGTTAACTCGCCTTGACTTCACGACCAATCGCGTCTGCTCAACCGGCCGCAGTTGCTTCACACTTCGAACGATGGAATCGCCGATAGACGTACCGATAAAACCGGCCGTATTGCGTTTTGGGCTGTGAGGGTTGGAGTGGTTAATGTCTCCGCAGCAGCCCGTGCCGAATATCGAGATCACATCGGGGCCGACTGCCAATTTCAATGTGCGCTCGATAAAGAATGGATAGTCTGCGCTCCATTTCAAGCCGCCGACGGTGTCCAGGTGCAGGGCGAAGTTGCTGAACACTCCACGCAGATCGCCCGATGGCGTTCGCACTGCCAGCAGACCGATTTCCGGGTCGATCGGGCCTGCCGACCGAATTACACTGGGATTGTTGAAGTTCTGCCACGTCTTCACACTACCGTCCCGCATGACAAAGCGACGGTTGAATGATACGGGCGTCCGCTGCACTGCCGCGCCGGATTCAAGAAAGGCCGGCTGAGCATCGGTTGCGGCGTCTTCTGTTACGGCAGCAATTTGTCCGATCAGCGAGTCGATATATTTTCGTCGCAGTGCCTGCTGCGGTCGTTTTGTGATGTTCAGCCACAGTTCCTTCATGTAGTCCGGAGCGGTGTGCGAATGGGTCGCTGCAACCACGACGTTCGTTTCCGGAATACCGGTGTTTTCTGACACTCGTTTTCGCACCTCACGTGACAGGTCGGTGGCGATGCCGATCAGGTCGCAGACAACCAAAGCGCCAGATACATCTGTATCGTGAAATACGATTGCCTTTGCCTGCAGCGGATCGATGGCCCCGTCGGCCAATCGTTCGTGGTAGTAGCCGGCCATGGGAAATCCAATCGGTGGGGTGATGTCGGCGACAGCCAGTCCCACGCGCAAAGCAATGGTTGCGGGGGCTTGCGGCAGGACCGTCTGATGAATTGCCGTGCGCCACAGATCGGCCGCTCTCCGCTGACCAGCCGCTGTAAAATGTCGCCGCGAATCCGCGTCGCCTCGGTTCTCATTCTGCAGCACATCCGTATCAGGGCCGGGTTTGAATTCGGGCAGTCTGACAAGTTCGTCGATGGCGGTCCGAATACGGGTTTCACCTGTCGGGTCGTGGTAGACGGTGGGATGGAGGGTGGATTTTGCTAACAGCCACGTCGCAGTGCCCGTCCACTGTTTCGCTGCGGCGTCACGAATTGCAATCAGGTTAGCGACGTACCCGGCGGTCGACGTTTTCTCAATCACGTCTGATTCACCCTGCTGCCACAGAACTGCCCGAAAATTTCCCAGCGTCTGCCCCGTCAGGACCAGTCGCTGATGCAGACGCCCCTGCGGCATCCACTGCATAGACGATGTTGCGCCCACAGCGACATTCGCAAAGCCAATCGGCACTTTGCAATCTTCGGCCAGAGCATCTCCCAGCGGCGGCCAGATAGATCCGCCATCGCTGCCGTCAGAAACTGGCTGTGGATCATTTGCGATCTGCCAGGTCCCCTTAGCGGAATCAAATGCCGCGACACGCGTCTGTGCGTCGGTGACAAGGAAACGTTGATCATTACAGTTGGTGGCGTAGGATTGGCCGGCGATCAGAAAGACCTCGCCCACGCCAAACGGCTGAACTGCCCCGGCGGCAATAACGTTTCCCTGACGCCGGCAACGAAGTTCCAGGCGATACCAGCCGCCGGCACCCACTCGGACATTTCCGGTAAAGATATCCCCGTCCGGGATGATCATCAGTGCTTCCCACGCGGCAGTCGCGGATTTGACGCCGACAGCCTCTGTCGCTCCAGTCGGGATGACTCGGTATTGCCATTCCGCAGTTTCAGAGTTTGTCGGCAGCAACCCCTGAACACTTACGTCTGCATAACCCCGGCCGGAGGCGATGCCCTTGCGCTGGATGATCTGATTCGATTGAGGCTTATTCAGCGTCAACCGTTCGGCTGCGTTTCCCCTTGAGCCGATGGAGAATATAAGCGTCAGGCAAACAGACACGCGACAGATACAGTGCATGGAGATACCTTAATTGAGACCGTGGCAGCATCTTTGCTGTGTGAATTCGTTCGTGGATGATGTCCGGGTGTTCGAGCGTCCTTCGCAAGGTGTCCGACGTGTTTTCGATTCGCAGGTTTCACCTCGCGGACATTGTCATTGTACGTGTGGGGCGTGGTCGACGACAGTATCGCGGTCGAAACGTCTTTCGGTGGTCGGCGTGGAGGGTGGTTTCTGACGGGACGATGGTCTTGAAATGCTGAAGGAACTAAAATGCATAATCGCGGAGGCGAAGCAGCAACAGCCGGAAATGCCGCAGGAACCATCCTGTTGGGTTGTCACTCCTGTTTAGAGCCACGTCGGCTTCGCACGCGACGCCAGTAAACCTGCCTCAGAAGACAGGCTTTTCACGCATGCCTTCCCGTGCCATTCCCTGAGCCTATTCACTATGACTGATCGATTCTGCTCTTTCTTTGTTCTGTGGTCTTTGGTTGCAACTTCTAAAGTCCATGGAGACGAGTTTCCCAAACCACTGAACACGGAGAGTTCGGAAGCCAGAATTACGTCTCCGGCGGACGCCCTGGCTGGAATGACACTTCCGGCCGGCTTCCAGGCAACCGTGTTTGCAGCCGAGCCCGCTGTTCAGCAACCGATTGCTCTTGCGACGGACGATCGCGGTCGATTGTGGGTGGCAGAAAACTACACATACGCCGAACGGCCCACCAATTTTGACGAACGCATGCGCGATCGCATTGTGATTCTGGAGGATGTCGACGGCGACGGGCACTTCGACAACCGCACCGTGTTCTGGGATCAGGGTCGACGGCTGACGAGCGTTGAAATCGGACATGGAGGCGTGTGGGTGCTGGACGCTCCCAATCTGCTGTTCATTGCTGATGCGAACAAGGATGACGTGCCCGATGGAGAGCCGGTCGTCATGCTGGATGGCTGGGACGACAGTGCTGCGCGACACACGATGGTGAATGGGCTCCGCTGGGGGCCGGACGGATGGCTGTACGGACGCAACGGCATAATGGCGATTTCAAGTGTTGGCGTGCCCGGTGCCACTTCCGGCCAGAGGCAGCCCCTGGACTGCGGAATCTGGCGGTTCCATCCCACTCGGCATCAGTTTGAGGTGGTCTGTGTGGGTACGACTAATCCGTGGGGCATGGACTGGGACAAAAACGGGCAGATGTTCTTTATTAACACGGTGATTGGACATCTGTGGCACGTCGTTCCGGGCGCTCGCTTTCGACGCATGTACGGTGAACATTTTAACCCGCACACGTACGGCATCATCGAGCAGACGGCGGATCACTTTCACTGGGATACAAAGGAACTGTGGCACGATATTCGCAAAGACGGAGTGACGGTGATGACCAAAACGACCGACGATGCGGGGGGCGGGCATGCGCACTGCGGCATGACAATTCTGCAGGGGCAGCCCTTCCCCGAAGCATTGCAAGGGTCGGTGCTGGCGCTCAATCTGCATGGTCGTCGCATCAATCGAGACACGCTGCATCGTCACGGCGCCACATACACGGCTCGGCACGCGCCCGATTTCATGAAAGTCTCGGATCCGTGGTTTCGTGGTGTAGAAATTATTACCGGCCGGGCCGGCGAGATGTTTATCGCAGACTGGTCCGATGTGGGGGAATGCCACGAAAACGACGGGATTCATCGAACTTCCGGGCGCATCTACCGGCTCACGTTAAACGAGAATTTGCAGGCCCGACACCCGTCCGTTACTTCAGTGGGGCAACTCAGCAATCAACAGCTGGCAGAGCACGTGGCGTCCGAGTGGGAATGGTTGTCGCGACAATGTCTGTTGGAACTCGCCGAACGTGCTTCGCATTCAACGTTGCCCACGCAGATCCACGAAAACCTGCGAACAAAGTTTCATTCGAATGAATCTGAACAGCGGCGACTGCGACGCCTGTGGGCACTGCACGTGACTGGCGGAGCGAGTGACGCATTTCTTGCCAGCTGCCTTGACGACAACAGCGAGCACATTCGTTGCTGGGCCATTCAGTTGCTTGTGGAAGATGGTAAACCGCCGCCATCCGTACTGGAGACGTTTCAGTCCATGGCTCAGGGCGATGACTCCGGGCTGGTTCTGACGTGGCTGGCCTCCGCATTGCAGCGTCTGCGGTATGAAGATCGGTGGCCGATTGCACTGGCGCTGGGCAGTCACAAAGAATATGCCGCTGACCGAGTGCTGCCGCTGATGGTGTGGTACGGAGTCGAACCTGCAATTCTGGCTAACAGTGATCAGGCCATTGAAATGGTGATGTCCTGTCGATTGCCTATTGTACGCGAATACATTGCACGTCGCATTACGCTGGAAATTGAACGCCAACCGGACGTCATCGCCCGCCTGGTGCAGCGAGTGACGAACCAGGAGGGGGATTCATCAGTCGTCGTCGACGTCCTGCGGGGTATGGCGGAAGCGCTGCGAGGTTGGCGCAAAACAACGCCGGTCAAAGGCTGGGATGCATTCTCGGCGGCTAATTTGAACAACGGAGTCGCAGAGGTCCGGAGATTAAATCGCGAGCTTTCTCTGGTGTTCGGAGACGGTCGTGCGCTGGAGGAAATACGGGCGATTGCGGCCGATCGCGACTCTGCCCTGCCGGAACGCCGCGCCGCAATTCGTGCACTGGTCCTGGCACGTGACAGGGACGTCGTGCAACTGCTGCAGAATCTGCTGGGCGACCGCGATATGTCACGAGACGCAATCAGTGGCCTGGCTGCCTTCGGCCACAAAGAAACGCCAGGTTTGCTCGTTTCGAAGTTCGGTGGGTTTAATCTGACCGCCAGGCAGGCGGCGATTACCACACTTGTGTCGCGTCCCCGCTTTGCCGACGTTCTGCTGGATGCTGTGGCGGAAGGGAATATTGACCGTTCCCACGTTTCGGCCTTTCAGCTGCGCCAGATGCAGAATTCCGGTGACGCCCACCTCAGCGAACGTGTCGCCAGCATGTGGCCCGAACTGGCTGAACAGTCCAAAGAAAAGACGTCTCACATTGCCAAACTCCGAAGAATGCTGACCTCAGAGACTGTGGCGGCGGCCGACGCTGCGGCGGGACGACTGCTGTTCAGTCAAGCGTGTGCAAATTGTCACACTTTATTCGGTGAAGGGAAGAAGATTGCCCCGGACCTGACTGGTGCCCAGCGAAACAATCTGAATTACCTGCTGGAAAATATCGTCGACCCCAGCGCGACTGTGTCAAAGAATTTCAAACTGTCCGTCGTGCTGCTGGAAGACGGGCGCGTAATCAATGGCATCGTGCTGGGGCGCACGGAAAAAACGCTGACGCTGCAGACAGCGACCGAGCAGATCGTGATTCAGCGTACGGAGATTGACGAGATGAAGGAAGCGCCTGTTTCTATGATGCCGGACAAACTGCTGAACGTGCTGAGTGATCAGCAGATTCAGAATCTGATCGCCTATCTGATGTCGCCAGCACAGGTGCCGCTGCCGGTGAAGGCTGAGTGATCATGAAATTCACGACGTGGCTTTGTGGGAACGTTGTCAGGAATAGATCCCATGTTCGTCGATGTACGCTTCGACGGCCCGTGGTACAAGAAAGCGCAGTCCTGTTCCGTCGCGGGCTCGTTGACGCAGGTCCGTGGCGGAAATATTCGTTCCTGGCACAGACACAGTTCTGACCTGCCTGGCGAGGTCTTCACCAACCCATTGGATGACCTGCGTATGCGTAAGTTCCGGCAATCCCGGACGGTTGACGGCCACAACGTTTGCCAGTTGGAGAATGCGTTCGGGGTCTTTCCATGTGGGAAGGTCACGCAGTGAATCGGCGCCCATCAGGAAGAATAGTTCTGCGTCAGGAGATTCGTTGCGGAAAGCTGTCAGCGTGTTGACAGTGAACGACGGGCCCTTGTGTTTAATTTCCCGGCGATCCACGACAAATTCCGGATATCCCGAAACCGCCAGTTGCAGCATGTCGGCGCGGGAATGCCCATCCGTGATTTTCAGTGCCGCTTTGTGTGGCGGTGTTCCCGCTGGAAGAAGACGCACCTGATTAAGTGACAGCTGGTTTCGACAGGTGTCGGCAAGGACCAAATGTCCATAGTGCACCGGATCGAACGTGCCGCCGAGAATTCCCAGTTTCATGAGTGACTCGTCATCAGTGTGGTCGAAGGATAGTTCACCGGGCGCGCGGGTTATTGCGACCGGTGTGGGTCGTTTATCGGAGCAGATACAGCGTGGCGGGCAACTGATTTCCCGGAAATGTTCTTCACCCTTTGCCCCGGCCGAGTCTGTATCGTAGCATCACCGTCCAGGGTGCATCGTATCGGAAGGAGTGCGGGCCGCAACACAGTCCGGCACGGGGAAGCTTCCCGGCGTATTCGAGGCTTGTGGCTGTTGGCGATCAGTTGTTGACCGCCGAAGAAAAGGCAATTGTCAGGTCTTGCATTTTCTCCTTTCCGGAAGGTGGCGCTCAGGCTGTGCCACGGCTCGGGTCTGTTATCATCTGCGATGAGCTGAAGCCTGAAGAGTCTGTCGTGGCCGAACAGTCGCTTTTGTTCTTTGCAGCTGAGATCATGTCGTCAAACTCAACAGTTCGTGTTTTATCCAATGACTGACCCGTCTGATTCCAATTCGAAATTTTCAGACGGCGATACCTTATTTCGCGGACCGGCCAATTGGTTTTCCCTTGTGTGTCCCATTGAGCTGGAGGTGCAACAGACGGAGTCATTCATTGAATTCCGAGCTGCCGGGAATCATCCGTCGGACGGCGAATTGTCGGCCGCCGCCCGGGTTCCGGAATGGACGATGACGCTGTACGCTGCGTGGATCGACGAGTCTGAGCCGGAAACGAATGTTGCATCATTTGAGGCAGAGACACTGTTTCCCGTGGTGATCAGCAGTGACGTGGTGGATGCACTGCCACTGGGCAGCAGGGGCAGAGCCTGGAAAGGAATGTCTCGCCACCGGTGCCGCGGTTCGTTGTGGCAGCGGGTGTTTCGCAGAACCAGCACGTATGACTGGCGACTCTGGGTTTTGGAACACAAACAGATCATGGTTGTCGCCAGCCTGCAGTCACGCGGGGGCGCCGCGCTTGATGCAGAGACAGTGGCAATCTGTGAGCGGACGCTGATGTCCATAGAATTCGCTGAAGTGCTGGCGAATCCGCCGGAGGTTTTTCGTACTGACGTCGTTGAACTCGGTCGGAAGTACTACCCACTGCTGGAAATAAACTCCGTCGGCAGCTTTGGGCTGAAGATCGAGGATTCGGAAATTAATCTTACTAATTTCTACCGTTCCTATTTGCAGCAGCCGGATAACTTCAAACAGATTGTGCTGCCGGGCCTGACCACGGTGGTACGACTTCAGGAATGGGGTCCTGATCAGCTGATGCCTCCACTTGAGGAAGTCTCCAGACGCGTGATGCCAATGCTGTATCCCGAATCTGAGGCAGAGACGACACTGAAGGATTTCGTGAGGATGCCATGGGTATGCGGGCTGTCAGTCATGTTCGTCCTGGACCAGGACGAGACGTATCGTTTCGTTCATCACCGAATGCTGCAGGCGTGGCAAATGTCTGAGGCTGAACTTCAGGCACTGGCGATGGCCAATCTCAACACCTTTGCTTGCGACAATCCGTTGGAGGTCACGGTGATTGGTGAGGATGATGATGCTCGCATGCTGGTACCGGTGAGTCCGAATGCTTACAACAGTGTCCGTCTGCTTGGGACTGAACTTCACGGCCGACTGCGGAAACTGCTGGGGGCTGAGGTGGCGGTCGGTGTGCCGAACCGTGATTTTTTCGTCGCCGTGTCATTGAATCATCCTGGTCTGGTGTCGGATGTGCAACAGCGTGTCATTCAGGACTATCAATCCATGCACCATCCACTGACCAGCCGTCTGCTTGTGATTTCTGCAGACGGTGTCAGCGAATACTGTGACTTGTAGACGGTCACTCGTATGAACCAGTTGCAGCAAATCGCCTTCTGCGGCGGCGGGTCGGGAGGTCACCTGTTTCCTGCGATCGCCATCGCCCAGGAGTTGCTGGACGCGAATCCCGACATTCGTTTTCTTTTCGTGACCAGCGACCGGGCCATCGACCATCAGATCATCGCCGCCAGCGGTTTACCGCCCGAATCATTCGAACAGATGATTCTGCCATTGCGCAGTTCTGCGGGTCGAGTTTCCTTTGCTCTGAAAACTGTGCGTGCGGCTTTTCAGTGCAGACGTCGGTTTCAACAGGTGCCACCGAACATCGTGGTCGGGCTGGGTGGCTTCGCGTCTATTGCAGGAGTGGTCGCCGGATGGGGGAACAGAGTTCCGATTGTCCTGCTGGAACAGAACACGATCCCCGGGCGTGCCAATCAATGGCTGCGTCGTCTGGCGGTGCGGACTTTCACCGGCTGGCCGCTGGAATCAAAGTGGCAGGATCGCTGGCAAACCGAAGTTGTTGAAGTCGGTGTTCCACTGCGTCGTTCTTTTCGTGGCGACGAAGTCGGCACTCAGTCACAGTCGGACACGAGTAGTGAGGCATCCTGCCTGCTGGTTCTGGGCGGGAGCCAGGGAGCGGTTCGGCTGAATTCAATAGTGCTGGACGCGTTGACGAATGGCGATTCCCATGGGGCTGGCCGGCCCCTGCAGGTGGTGCACCAGACGGGAAGCGACGACGTAGACCGCGTTCAGCAGGCTTACGCCCGGGCGGGTATTCCGGCTGACGTCTGCGCCTTCATTGATGATATGCCCCGACGACTTGCGTCTGCGACCCTGGTCATCAGTCGATCCGGTGCTGTCGCCCTGGCGGAAATTGCCGCCAGCGGAAAAGCGTCGGTTCTGTTTCCACTGCCGGGTTCCGCCGATCAGCATCAGCTTCGCAATGCCGAATGTTTAGAATCGTCGGGAGCGGCTGTGGTTATCGCGGAGACAGATTCGAATGCATCGTTGCTGCTGAGTCAGCAACTTGATCGCCTGCTGACATGCAAGAATCAGCTCTGCGGGGCCGGTGCGGACTCTGAGGATATGCCAAAGGTATCCAGTGACGCTGCCAGAACGACTGTCACGGCTGGTGTTCCGCGTGTGGCCATGGAGACAGCCGCTCGCGGAATGGCGCCAGAGAACGCTGCTGCTGTTATTGCAGAATCATTGTTATGCCTGACTGCTGCATCTGCGGGGTCGTCGGAATGACACGTGCGGAAGACGAACCAGTCGCGATAACACGTGTCCTACGGTCGCGGGCAGCTTGCTGCCATGCTATTCGGCAACGGAGTGCGGACTAATGTTTCCTGGCGCATCTCAGGCTGGGTGGCATCATTGTTGTGCAGTCTGTAGTGTAGTGTTGCTGCACGTCGGCTTGTGGAGCCGAAAGTGGGGGCTCGATTCCCCTCAGGCTGCCTTCTGCCCGACCGCTGGGCCGGCCCATGACAAGGGCTGTCAAAGGTGATTACATCTGAGGGCGGCCGAACACTGTTATCGGAAGGGCAACGATTAGTGGTTACTTCTGTTCTTCAACGACCAACGCTTGTTTTAAACCGCAACTGGCAGCCCGTCGGAGTGGCAACGGTTTCGCGGTCTCTGGTCAAGGTGTGGAATGATTCCGCCCGCATCGTGGATCCTGCGGACTTCCAGCAATACGACTGGCACGACTGGTCACTGGTGCAGCCTGCTGAAGGCGAAGCATTCATTCAGACCCAGTGGCTGCGTTTGCGGGTTCCGGAAGTTGTCACGCTGACGAAGTATGATCGACTGCCCACGAATGTCGTTGCCTTCAGCCGCCGCAACGTGTTCAAACGCGACAACTTCACGTGTCAATACTGCGGCTGCAGACCTGGCAGCGAGGAACTGACGATCGACCACGTTGTCCCTCGGTCACAGAAGGGTATGTCCAGCTGGAAGAACTGTGTTCTGGCCTGTGTGGAATGCAATCATCGCAAGGCTAACCGAACTCCCGAGCGAGCTGCCATGCCGCTGAAACGCAACCCGGTCCGTCCCCTGTGGAATCCGTCTTATGCGCGTCACGGTGTGCGGCTGGAAAGCTGGTCGAAATTCGTCAGTGACGCGTACTGGAACGTTGAACTGGAAGATTAGTCCCGCAGCCGACCGTAATGCCGTCGGCTGTTTTGTTTCAGAAACGGAATACAAGAAATGTTAAGTTGCCGTTGTCTGATTCTGGCCGCTGTTGCCTGTGCGCCAGCATTCACGTTTTCTGCACAGCCCATTATGGCTCAGACGACGGCTGGTTCGAACCAGAAGGCGAACCCCGACAGTACGTCAGAGAAGAAGCAACCTGCTCCGTTTCGCTGGGTTAACCCGTTAAAGAAGAAGTTGCCCGGAGTTCGCCACGCAACGTTTCGCAGCCCCAGCATGGACATCGATGTCGGTTACTGCATTTACACGCCGTCGGAGTACTCCAGAGCAGCGTTCGCCAGCAAACGGTATCCGGTCATCTATTACCTCCATGGAGGTCGGCCGGGAAGTGAGATTAAGAGTGTCAAACTTGTCAGTCGCATTCATCGGCTGATAGAGCAGGGAAGTGTTCCGCCCGTGATCTATGTGTTTGTCAATGGTGGCCCGGTCAGTCATTACAACATGCCAGATCGCAGCAACGCGATGGGTGAGGACGTGTTTGTTAAGGAACTTATTCCTCACATTGACAGCACCTGGCGAACAGTCAACGGCCGCGAAGGTCGTGGCATTGAGGGATTTTCCCAGGGCGGCCGAGGAACAACCAGGATTATGTTCCGGTATCCGGAGCTGTTCGGGAGCGCGGCCCCCGGCGGAGCGGGTCACGCTACGGAAAAGAGAATTTCGGAAGAGAACGGGCGGGAGAACGATACGCTGATTTTTGCCGCAGGGCAGAATACCTATGATCGAGCCCGGGAGTATGCGAAGAATCCCTCACCGTCGCTGCCAATTCTGATCCATGTTGGCACAAAAGGTTTCAACTATGAAAACAACCTGGCGTATATGGATTTCCTGGACACACTGAAGATCCCCTATCAGAAGCTCGTTGTCAAAGACGCGGCGCACAGCGCCGGACAGATTTACGACAAACGCGGCTTTGAGATCATGACGTTCCATGCCAGGAACTTCGGGTTGACGAAGTAGATTCGCCTGCCGTGCAGCACAGCATCACCCGCGAAGCCTGGCTGCGACGGTTTCTGTTGTTCTTCTGAACCGTGGGTTGTTAACTAATCGGCTTCTGTGGCGACGTTCTCCTGACTCTGAGAGGCGGAGCTTTCGTCCGGGTTGGCATGTTCCTGATCGCTATGTTCTTCATCAGTTGGATGATCGTGGTCCGCGTGACCGTGAGACGATCCCGTATTTGCCGCGGCCCCGGTCAGTTTTTCAGTTCGCTCCGTGTCTGCCATGTCATTCCAGTCGTCAATACAGGGAGGGCAGCAAAAGCCGACTCTCTGACCATTCCATTCAACAAACGTCTGGCCGTCGATTTCACCTCCCATGATGGGGCAATGTGTGTTGGAAATTTCGCTGGCTGCAGCGGGCTTTCCCGGTCCAATTTCAGAGCATCCAGACAGGCAAGAGAACAGGACACATGTCAGAGCGGCGAATTGTGGTTTCATCATGGTTCTTTATTAATTGAGGGATCGGTCAGAAAACCGGCGATAATGGGGTTTCGGCGTCTTTGCTTCGATGTCGGGCGAACGTGAAGGCAGGCTGGTGGTGGATTCAAACATACATTCTGGCTTTGACAAAGCATCAGTGTAGGCCCGAAATTCGATTCGGTCAGCTCCTTAAGTCATCGATTAGCCAACAAAGCCGGTTTCAGGACGGGGACCGTTATCTGTGAGACTAGCTCCGCAATCGCTCCTGGAATTGTTAAAACTCAGAGGATTGGTTGTATAGACTCCGCGTGAAAGGGCGTTATGAATTTTTATGCAGGGATTGCATTGCTGTTGCTGGCGTGCATCGGCAATTCCGCATGGTGGGCAATCTTTGTGAATCGTACGCATTCGCTCCGCTATCACGCGGATTCTCTGAGGTACGTTCGCAAAGTTCACGACGCCGGAATTCTTCTGTTTCCGCCGGTTGCCTTCTGGTTTCTGGGCTGGGCAGATTCGGGACTGCTGCGTGGCGGCAGCGTGACAGAGTTTTCTGCGGTTCGTCAGGGCACTTTATTGTTAGCTTTGAGTGGACTGGTTCCATTCACGTGGTCTGTGGTTCGGTGGCAGGTCCGACGTGCTCCGGTCGAACTGCACAAGGCGACATCCGTGCACTTTGATGTCCCGGGAAAGGAGGCCGGGACGTCGACGGGAGACTTGGCTCAGGGGAACAGGGTGCCACTGCTGGCGAGATTTCCAAAGAACGAAGTTCACCGACTTGAGGTCACTCGCAAGTGGCTGTGTTTGACGGAACGACCGGCTCGGCACGGGCATGAATCACGAAAAATCAAGGTCGCTCACTTTTCTGATACTCATTTTACGGGCTACCCGGGGCGACATTATTTTGAATTTGCGACAGATCGGCTGTGTGAACTGCAACCCGACATCTTTGTGTTTACCGGTGATCTGTTAGATAATGAGGCTTTGTTACCATGGGCGTCAGAGATGTTTTCACGGCTGGTCACCGTCGCACCAGGGTATTCGATTCTGGGAAATCATGACTGGCACCTGAATCATTCACGAATTCGAAGGGGGCTGATTGAAACCGGCTGGGTGGATATTGGGGGACAGCATAGAACAGTTTCCATTGGAGATGCGACCGTACTGCTGGCCGGCACGGAAGCGCCGTGGATTGGCACCAACCCCGGGGTGCCTGAGTCTGCGAGCGAGGATTTGCGGATTCTACTGAGCCATTCGCCTGATCAGCGGGACTATGCTCAGCGGCAGCAGTTTGACCTGATGCTGTGTGGACACAACCACGGTGGACAAGTCGTGCTGCCGGTGATCGGTCCCGTTTACGCACCCAGCAAATACGGAGTCAAGTACGCGGGCGGCACGTATCGTTACCGGCAAATGCTGATGCATGTGTCGCGCGGGCTTAGTGGCCAGGAAGCGTTGCGGCTGAATTGCTGTCCGGAAGTCACGCTGCTGGAAGTTGAATTCTAACGGCATCAGTGGCGAAGTCACGGCGCCGGATTCGCAAAGACATGCAGCCGTTTATACATCCGTTTCTGATGCGGACGTGAATTCCCGAACCTGTACCGAAACCAATGCAATGGCAAGGAACAAAGCAATCCAGGACATCAGCCACATGATCTGAGTGAATGCAGATTCGTCCGAGGCAACCAGATCTACCAGATCCAATCTGCGAAACTGTTCACTTTGTGGTGTCCATTCAAACAATAGACTGCGGAGGCGGTATTGAATGGTGAAGCGGTTGATGACAGCCGGGAAAAAGCCCAGAAATAATTCGACGGCTGCCGTGTACGCAACGCAGAGAACCATTGCACGGCGGTTGAATACGGTTCCCAGCATCATATACAACGCTGAGTAGGCACACGCCGACAGAAAGGACAGACATACCATCGCCTGTGTTACCTGGCCTTTGTCGATGATACCGGGGACCATTTCCGCTGCGTCAGTGCTGTTGCTCCGCTGCTGTTGCTCCACTGCAGCCGTCACGTCGGCCGGGCCGTCTACAGCGGCAAGTGAAACTGCAATAATGACGCCAGTAACCGTCGCTGAGGCAGTCCACATTACTGCTACAAGGTATTTCCCCACGATCAGGTGAAACAGTCCGTTGGGACGGACAGCCAGGTAGATCCAGCTGTGCTGTTCCAACTCCGATGCCACAGCGGGAGCCGCAGTCAACAAGGCTCCGAGCATGCACGAAATGGTTGGTGCCACGAAATACAGAACGATAGTAAACACTGTACTGATGGTCTGGGGGGTTGCCGCTTCCTGCGGACCAAAATCCACATACTTCTTCATCAGCAGCATAATTGCGACAGGAAAGGTTGCGACCACGCCCCACCAGAATGCGCGGCCGCGTGTCATGATCCTCTTCAGTTCAAAAAAGAAGACCGCCATGATGCTGTTCATTTCTCACCTCGATGAATCTTCAGCAGTGAGTTGAAAAGCGTCTGCAGCGAATCGTCGGCGGATCTGACGCGAGTTACCGTGAACCCATTGTCTGTAATCAGCGATGGCAGTTGAGTCCACAATTGACCGGCCCGCAAAGTTCTCAGCCGCACGGTGTCGTAGCCGTGTGCTGTTGGCTCAACGGAGGTAGACACGGCCAGCTCTCTTTCCATCAGCGCAGATGCCAGTCGGTATGGCTCTGAACAATCCACTTCAATTTCTGACGGTGAATCAAACAATAGTTCGTTGACTTCGCTGGCGGTACCTGAAGCCAGCAGGCGTCCGCCACAGATGAGCAGAAATGAATCTGTAAGAGCCTCAATTTCATGCAGCACATGACTGGCGATGATCAGGCTGTGACCGCGTTCCGTCCAGTCGTTCAGCACGTCGGTCATTTCTGCGCGTCCGATCGGATCGAGACCACTGAAGGGCTCGTCCAGTATAAGCAGCGTTGGTTCATGAGCGATCGCCTGAGCGAGCTTCGTGCGCTGGCGCATGCCTCGTGAGTACGTCGAAATCGGGCGTTTCATGGCGCACGACATACCAACCATCGCCAGGCAATGTTCGGCTCGTTCGCGGGCGGCGTGACGACGAACCCCCTGCAGGCGAAGCAGCACAGTGACCCAGTCCAGTCCACTTGTCGCGGCGTAAAGGCCTTCGAATCCGGGACAGAATCCGATCTTCCGCATGAGTGATGAGTTGTTTCGCGGTGTCTGTCCCAGCACCCGTACATTTCCCCGTGTGGGAACAAGCTGCCCGGTCAGCAGATTCAACAACGTACTTTTTCCGGCACCGTTGGGTCCCAGCAGGCCATAAGCCCCCGGTTTCAACTGTGCGTTGAAGTCGTTGACACCAATCACCGTGGCGTAAAGCTTGGTGACATGGTCAAGTTCAATCAGGTAGTCGGACTTCATGGCAGCTGTCACGCTCGCAGTGGAGCAGAAACTTTCCGGTAAATGACGGCGAAACAAATCAGAGAAAGTGCCACAACAAATGCGAACTGAGTTTCGGCATGGGGAGAGAGGCTGGGAACATCAAAGATCGCCACGGACAGATCGCTGAACAGCAGAAACAGAAACGAAAGTCGCAGCACAAGTTCCGAGGCCTCACCGTTTACATTTCGCATGACGGCAAACGCCGCCATTCCGAAGATCCAGATGGCGAACCAGCCGAAGGATGCGAATCGGGTTTCTACAGTCAGAGATGACAGTGTCAGGGCCAGTAACGTTGTTGGCACGATGATCGTTGCAGAGGCGGCCAGCGTTCGTAATGGCAGATCCCACGTCTCGGCGACAACGGAGATATCCGGTGACAGCAACACACCAAAAATGTACAGCAGCAGTTGAGGAAGGGTACACGTGAGCAACAGAAAACACATGACTGTTGCGCACTTACCACAGATGTACTGAATTCGGGTCAGAGGTCGGGAAAAATACAGCAGGAACGCCCGAGACCTGACGTCCTGAGAAATCATGGACGGAACAAGCAGGCCAACGACGATGACCATGCCAATGGTCTGTGATCTCTGAAGCTGCAGCATGACCGCCTTCCAGAGCAGCGGGCGTGCGGCCGCCAGCATCTGCTCGCGATCAACGCCGTCAAGTCCGGCCAGCGTCGTCTGCGCGACCGGAGCCATTTCTGCGGGAAGCAGCAGGTCCACCAGTGCCTGCATTCCCCGGCCGCTTCCCTGGATGTTATTCGTCAGCACCTGTTCGAACACAAAGATAAGGACGCCGTAGGCCAGGGGAGGCGCCCACACAACAAAGGCGATTCTGCGCAACCATGCACTCTGCCAGGCGCGCCGAATGCCGACCCCCGCGACGACAGTCCACCGACTCGCGCCCGACTCGCGAGTGCCTTCCCATTCACGATATCCAAGGTTATGAATCGGCATCGTGATTGTCCCGTACAGACTTCAGAAAGACTTCCTCCAGCGAGGATTGAGACGGTGACATGTTCTGTACAGTGACGTCGCAGCCGTCGACGGACTTCCAGAGCTGTTTGGTGACGTCGGCGGCTTCACCGGAAATCTGCAGTATGCCGTCCCGTCGCAGTTCCGCACTTAATCCGCACGATTGCAGAGCAGCCAACAGCTTCTGACCGTCTCCGGTGAGTTCAACATTCACCGCCGGGTTGGGAGATTTCAGCAGTTCTTTAAGCGGCGCAGAAAGGCGAACCCGACCTGCCGCAAGGATTGTCACTGCATCGCATACGACCTTCACATCGGGCAGAATGTGTGTGCAGAGAATGACGGACTTGCCGAAATTGTGCGACAGAATGCTGATCCGGTTCAGCATGGCTTCCCGTTCTTCAGGGTCCAGACCCGAGGTTGGTTCATCCAGAATCAGTAGTTCCGGATCGTGTACGATTGACATGGCGAAGCGAAGTTTCTGACGCATGCCGGTGGAATAAGTTTCAACCTTGCGGTATCGCTCCTGTTCGATGCCGCAGAAGTCCATGATTTCGTGGCCGCGCCGCAGGGCTTCTGTTCGTGGCAGACAGGACAGGCGTGCCGCCACCTGAACGGATTCAATGCCGGACAGGCCGTGCATATAGCAGTCGTCCTCCGGCATGTAGCCGACTTTGGCGCGAATAGCCGCCGATTGGGTTGCGACGTTGTGCCCCAGAACTCGGCCTTCCCCCGAGGTCACTTTCACCAGCCCCAGCAGCACTTTGATCAGGGTGCTCTTTCCTGCACCGTTCGGACCGAGCAATCCCGTTACTCCGCTGTCGATGTCCAGACTGACACCGGCAAGTGCGCGAAATGTTCCGTAGTCTTTGGTGAGGTTTCGTAGTTCAATCAATGAGGTCATGCGTACTGAATACACCTCGTATCATACACAGGTCAGTCACGACTCTTCAGGCGACTTAACGAAAACTTCCCGCCCAGGGAGCTGTGTGCACAAGACTTCGCATGCGCCATTCACGAAGCTCCGTCAGCATGTCCTGTTTCCGGCCGGCATGGTCAGGGCTGCTCCACAGGTTCCTGACTTCGTCAGGATCATTAACCAGATCGAACAACTGACCTTCGTCTTCATCGATGAAGTGAACCAGTTTCCATTCGTTGTCACGGACCATGGTCATGAAGTCTGTTCCATCCAGGATGCCGTCCTTGCCATGCTCTGCGTAGACGTAGTCTCGTGCCTCCCAGTCTTTTCCTTCCAGAGCAGGCAGCAGTGACCGTGCTTCCATCGTCTCTGGCACGTCGACTTCGGCAAGGTCGAGAATTGCGGGTCCGATGTCCATCTGCTGGCAAAGACCGTCGATCCGTTTGTTCGCCTCAAAGCGTTCCGGAGACCAGACAATCATGGGCATCTTTGTGATGATGTCGTACATCGTCCACTTTTGACTGTGGCCGTGATCTGTCAGACAGTCACCGTGATCGCTGGTGAAGATGACTACGCTGTTCTCAAGGTAGCCCTTCTTTTCCAGCGATTCCATGATTTCACCGACCTTGGTATCGATCATGGTGACGTTGGCAAGGTAGTAGGCTCGCTGCCGGTGCCGTTCTTCCTGCGTCGGATTGTCTTTGTGAACAACACTGTCGTGATCGATGTCAAAGTTGTGTTCGCGCAGCACCTTGAAGGCTCGTGGCTGACTCTCTTTCTCCTCATCGGTCACTTCCATGAGCGGTAAATCCCTGCTCATATACTTCTCGGCCTCTTCCGGAGTCGGATCGTAAGGTGGATGGGGCCCGGGAAATCCGATTTGCAGAAACAGCGGCTGGTCCGGCCTGGGTTTGGTGTCAATCCACCAGGTTGCCATGTCGCCTACAAAGTTGTCGGACTGCATGTCCGCGTCCTGTTCCCACAGGAACGCACCAAGGCAATCCTTGTAGTCCTCACGCTGGCGATACAGTTCGCGCTGTTGTTTGACCTGTCCGCGAGCATGCAGGGCTTTGTCCCATTCATCAAAATAGTAACGTTCTTCCAGGTAGCGGTCCTTGTTTTCCACCACGTAGCGTTCGTGAAATCCCATCGGTGTGTGGTAGGGGTACGTGTGCATCTTGCCGATGTTGACACACCGATAGCCACTGTCGGCCAGAGACTCGATCCAGCCGTGCTGCCACGGATCGGCGTTCTTCAGGATTCCTGTCGTGTGCGGGTAATACCCGGTGAACAGGCTTGCACGCGACGGTGCACAACTGGGTGCGGAAATATGGCAATTGGTAAACGTCGTCCCTCCTCGCACAAGGCGATCCAGGTTCGGCGTATCCATATAGTCAAAACCAAGTTCGCGAATCGTGTCGAAACGCTGCTGATCGGTAATAATAAAAATAATATTCGGACGTTCGTCGGACATATTGTCGTTCGGCTTCAAACGGGGAAGAATTCACGCGGTCAGGTTGGGCAGCATCTTCAAAGATGCTGGAACCGGTTGCAAGGCTGCTGTCTGTCGCCAACCGCAGTTTGAACTGATATGCCCCAGGCTCGTCTGCTTTTGCAGATGTAAAGCCTCATGGGGTTGAGTCCTTACCTCCGCGAGACGGCACCCAGGTATTTGAACTGGTCACCTGGATATCGTGCACTTCGTCAGCGGTAATGGGTTTATTAGGATTCACAGACTCCATTTCCTGAACATTCTCAGCTTTTTGTGGACGATACTGTGCGGCCAGGCCCTCTTCACGGTGATTGCGGGCAACGGCGTTCCAGAATCCCAGACTCGGATCCTCGTTACGAAAGTATCGATACGTCGTGACTCCACCCAGAATCAGCAGAGCTGCAACAAGAACGGCCAGAACGATCCAGTCAAAGCTGCTTGAAGTGCCTGCCAGAGCGAGAAAAGAGCAGAGTCCAGCTCCCAGGCCGATGACGATAACCGTTGCCAGCATGCTGCCAGCGTCGTCCCGGCGATGGAACCATTTTTTTGACATAACGCCGGCCCCTTCCACAGCTTGATTGCTCAACGGCCTTCAGTGCTTAACGAAACGGACGCCGTACCTCTGTCGTCGCATGGGTTTCCTGAATCCCGATGTCGCGATGAATTCATTTCGGTAAACCGGACTGGGGCATGACCCCGGCCATGACGGAAAAGTTTAACAGAAAGCGACAGATCGTCGATCCTGGCCTTAGCAGGCCTGTACGAAGAATTGACAACCGTAGACCGTTGGGAAATGCAGCGTACGGTCCGGGCGAACGATTCAGTCGGCGGAAAAAAGTCGCAGGACCTCCTGTTCTGAGGTCCGAGGGACCATCAGGACTACGGTGTCGCCGGCCTGCAGCTGGTCATCGGCATGAGGGACTGACACATAATGTTTACGCTCAATGGCCGCGACCAGGCAGTTTGGTAACTGCAATTCGCGCAGTGTCGATTTGGTCGCCGGGGCGTTCTTACGCACTTCCACCTCCCAGACTTCGGCAAATCCCCCGGCAATGGGAGATCGTTCCAGGACGGGACCTTTCGCAACCAGGCCCACAATCTGTCTGGCCATGGCTTCTCGAGGACTGACGGCCACATCGATCCCGATTCGTTCCAGAACGTTGGCATAATCGGGGCTGCGAACAATCGTCAGCAGACGCCGACAGCCAAGTTCTTTGGCCTCAACACCGCAGACAATGTTCTCTTCATCACGGCCCGTGCAGGCGACAAAGACATCACTCTTCCCAACGCGCGCTTCTTCCAGGTCAGCCTTGCTTTTTACATCGGCGTGCAGCACTGAACAGTTCGGCAGCCGCTCTGCGATAAAGTCACATCGCGCGACGTCACTTTCCAGCACGGTGACGCGACACCGAGTCCTTCCCAGCAGGCGAGCAAGGTTCAGGCCGATTTCACCGCCACCAGCTATCACAACTCGCTGTCGTTCGCCGGTTCGGTCCGCGAACTGCCCGACAACCTTATCCAGTTCTCCCTGAGTACCGATCAACGTGACGTGGTCACCACCCTGCACAGCATCGTCAGCGCCGGGAATAATAGAACGCCCCTTACCGCTGATCAGGCCCATACGCACGGTGATGGGCAGTTTCAGCTGATTCAAGGGAATTCCGATTGCACGAGCCTTTGGCCCCACAAGAATGCCGTGGACCTCAACGCCGCCGCGAATGAAATTTTCCACAGCCAGCACCGATGAACTGCGAATATGTCTGGCAAGCTCCAGGGCAGTCAAATGTTCAAGGCTGATCAGGCGGTCGACGTTAAAGTGCCGTTGATAGTCAAATGTGCTGTTGTCGCGGAAGATGGGATTGAACACTCGGGCCACGCTCCGCGACGCTCCCATTTCCCGAGCAATGCTGGCGCTCACCAGATTTACCTCGTCGCGACTGGTGACTGCCAGACACAGATCGGCGACCTGAATCCCCGCCTGAAACAGTTTTGCGACGTCGAATGCCGCTCCGCAGACTGTCTGGACGTCCAGCTGTTCTTCCACTCGGCGGAGGACAGAAGCCTGTTCGTCCACCACACAGACGTTAACACCGCTGTTGCAAAGCAGCTCGGCCACTGTGCGGCCGACCGTTCCGGCTCCCAGGACAACCACGTTCATGCTGCAGGCCCCGCAGATTTCAGCAGTTCCGCTGCTTCCACTGCAAAATAGGTCAGGATTCCGTCCGCCCCAGCCCGCTTGAATGCCAGCAGGCTTTCAAGGATGGTTTTCTCACGATCAAGCCAGCCGTTCTGAATGGCGGCAGACAGCATCGCGAACTCGCCACTTACCTGATACGCAAATGTGGGAATGGCGAAGGTGGATTTCACTCTGTACACGATGTCAAGATATGGCATGCCGGGTTTGACCATCACCATGTCAGCACCTTCTGCAATATCCAGACGGACTTCACGAAGTGCTTCGTCTGTGTTGGCCGGATCCATCTGGTACGTACGCTTGTCACCCCCGCCCAGGTTGCCGGCGGAGCCAACTGCGTCTCGAAACGGCCCATAGAATGCAGACGCGTACTTGGCCGCATAAGACATGATCTGAACGCTTGAGTGTCCGGCGTTATCGAGGGCATGTCGAATAACGCCCACACGACCGTCCATCATGTCGGACGGTGCAATGATGTCGCATCCGGCTTCGGCCTGAACAATTGCCTGCTTAACCAGGACGTCAAGACTCTTGTCGTTGTCCACATAGCCATCCCGGACAACACCATCCTGACCGTGCAGTGTGTATGGATCGAGAGCCACGTCGGCAATCAGACCCACATCGTGGCCAGCCGACCTGATTGCTTTCATCGTCCGGCAGATCAGATTTTCGGGATTGAAAGCTTCGTCGCCATCCTGAGTCTTCTTTTCGACAGGCGTGACGGGAAAAATGGCAATTGCCGGAATCCCCAGAGCCGCGGCCTTTCCCACAAAGTTAACCAGCAGATCAATGCTGTATCGATTCACGTCGGGCATGGATGGTACCGCTTCAACGACGCCTGCGCCTTCTGTCACGAACACCGGCAGAATCAGATCGTCGACGGACAGATCGTTTTCACTAACCAGACGACGAACCCAGTTGGTTCTGCGGTTGCGACGCATTCGAACAGACGGGAATCCCCCGTACGCGGAAGCGGAATTGTTCATGCTGAAAAAACCCAATCCTATTTTCTGGCGAACAATCTAATCGACGTTTCGTGCGGAGCGAATGCTCCGTGCAGTTTAATACTGATTTTCGGTAGTACAGGTTGCTGCCATTTTACCAGATTAAGTGGCTGTACAGCACACAGGGAACAAAGATCGCAGTGCGTTGGAAAAATGACGATGGTGAACAGAATTCCGGGGAAACATCCTACTGGTTCACGTCCCCGGTGCACGTGAACCCGTTACGGTGACATGGGGGTGGCGACGAATGCTGGTCCACGTGGAGAAGCCATTTTCCACGACCTGCTGCGGGCTACATCGTCACGAAGGCCGCTGTCAGCGCGATCAGACGTGAAGATGTTCAACTCATGTGCAGCGTGCTACTTCCCTTGTTTGGTGTCGAAGATCGGGAGGCCGGTATTGGTCGCGCTCGGGCGTGATGTCACAATAATCTTTTTGGCGGCCTCGTCGATACTCATCACCATCATGTCCCGATAGTCGGGATTCGTAATGATTGCATCCAGCGTCTTCAACACAGTCGCCTCGCCAAAGTTATAACTCTGCTTCATGTTCTGCGTCAGTGCCGCCTTCTTGAGTCCGTCACCGTCGATTTCGATCGGCGTCTTGATTTCCTCTGAGATATAGGCCAGAGCTTCCTGGAGTGGCATGTTACGGAAATCAACATAGATCATCATCTGCAGACGGTCCACGATTTTTTCAGGCAGAGCTTTCGCGGTGGAGACTTTCGGCGCCGGACCGCTGAAGTCGGTGATCACGGATTGATTCCAGGTAAACAACGAAGCCGCCGCAAGATTGGCTGCCGCTTTGTCCGGCAGCAGAGTGATCATCCGCACATACGATGGTCCTATGTGAGTTGATGTACCCAGCACCACGCCCTGTATCATGGCGGGGAAGCGGCCGATCATTTCACGATAACCCTTTGTTGGCGGATTCATGAAACGAGCGGTTGTCTGAAGTAGTTCCGGTAACTTTGACATCTGCACTTTGACGTGGCGCTGCGCCCGCAACGCTGAACTTTCGTTGTTGGGGTGCAGCAGTGTCTCCATGAACAATTCAGAACCAAGATGGAGGCTCCAGCCAACGGTCTGTACGTCTTTACCAAACCACAGGACGAACTCATCGGCAAATTCCTGCATCTGCTCTCGAAAAATATATTCACGGTGAGTGTCAATATTGAGCAGGTCAAATATAAGAGTCATCTGGCGATTTCGATCCGACTCGCGTACCAGAACGTCCATGTCAACGGGCGCCTGGGGCGGGTACTTCCTGGCGTCGGCCAACGAATCCGACATTGTGACGGGCGCCACGGCAAATGTCTTCCTGTCGATCAGCAGATAGCTGAACGGATCGGATTCGTACAGCTCTCCCTCAAGGTCGGAGCGGCGCGATCCGCGAAAACGATTCAGCTGCAGGTCAGATAGTGTCTGTTCACTGCGAAGCCGCACTACAGCGGCCACTTCAGGCGGTGACGTGCGCGGTCCGAAATTGACGGCGAGCGTCAGTTCCTCAATTTCCTGCGGTTCAAACCGTGTGATATCGCGAATCTGTTCCTCCAGCCATTGGCCCAGATCTCCGAGCGTGGCCACAAACTCACGGTTCTTCCTGTCCGCACTCCAGACATCCGATGGACGCAGATGAAAGATCAGATGAGGCGTAAAAGGCAGGTAGTCCAGCGAAATCGCATCACCGGTCGTCGGGCTGAGTTTCTGAACGTCTTCATTGGCGTCCGCCAGGACTTGTTTTTCTTCCTGCCATGCCTCATTCACCTTTGGCTTCTGTGCGTCTGCGGCCAGTTCAGCAGCCAGCTTTGCGTTTGAGTTCTGCTGCCACCACAGAGCGACCATACAAGCCACAAACAGTCCTGTGCCAAGCAGGGCAATCACAGGACCTTTGCGTTTGTTGCGTTTCCGGCGGTCTCGTACGCGACTCGCGGCATTGCCCGTAACGGGTGCGGCATCCGCTGTATCTGACTCCGGGGGGGTGATGTCTGCGGACGGTACAGCACTGGCCGGTGTGGAAAGAAAGTCAAAGGCCCCTGACGACTCAGCATCCGTTGGCAATGGGGACGTCGGCAAGGCAGCGCACGCCGCCGGTGCATCCGGCACCCATTTTGCAGACGTACCGACCATCGGGGCGGCAGGCGTTTCGGGAACGTCGTCCTCCAGCAAGGTCAGCTCAACTTCGTCTGGTTCGGTCAGGATGAAGCGATGCTCACACCGCGGACACTTGCCCTTGCGTCCCAGCAGCTTGCGGTCCGGCAGCTTGAGATCGGCAGAACACTCTGGACAGGAAATTGTCACCGTTGCCATCGCAGCACCTGCAGGGTCAGAACGCGGAAAACTGTCTTGTTTGATCTTAAACTCTGGTTATCTGAGTCAGAAACTCCAGACGTGCCCCGTCGGCACATGACCGCATCGCCCCGTGAGCGAGATGGGGTTGGAACCGCTTCTATGCGGCACCACCGATGGTACTACTGCGCGGCACGTCTGTATTCTGATTTTAGCGTGTCACGGGGTTATCGGAAATGATCATCTGAAAATGGGTGCAGATCCTTCACTCTGCTGTCGGCCGACACGGTGTCGAGCAGTGCTTCTGCCAGATGAAAGTCTTGTGCAGTCGTGATTTTAATGTTTGTCAGACTGCCGGGATGGACGTGAACCGGCTGTCCATAGGCTTCAACAATTGAGGCATCGTCGGTGAAACGGCTCAGATCACCAGCTGCATCAAAAGCCTGTTGCAGAAGCGTTCTGCGAAAAACCTGCGGAGTCTGGGCTAAAACAAGATTACGGCGATCAACCGTGCGTTGAATGAGATTCTCGTCAACGGCTTTCACAGTGCTGCTGACCGGGACACCTGGAATGACCGCGTCGTGGACTGCGGCTGCTGCAAACAGTTCTGTTAGCCACTTCGCGGTCAGCAGTGGCCGCGCCGCGTCATGGATTGCGATAAACTCTGCTTCTTCTGTCAGACTGCTGATTCCATTCCGCACACTCTCAGCACGACACGCACCACCCTTCACGATCGTGATGTCCATGAAGGCCAGGTTGGGGCGGAATCGTTCCTTGAATTCGTCGATGTCGTCTGAGGACAGAACCAGCATGACTTCTGACACGTCATCCCGGCTCAGAAAATGTTCTGCGGTCCGCAGCCAGACAGCACGCCCTTTCAGTTCCACAAAAGGTTTTTTGCGCGGGAATCCGGTGAATCGACGACTTTCGCCGGCTGCGGGAAGAATGACGGCGAATTTTGACATGTCAATCAATCAGAACCACCACATGTTGCGTTGGACGAATTCCACAACGTCGCCAAACAGCCAGAACGCGAGAGTACAGTCGCTGCAGTAGATGCGGACGGAAACTTCAGTTCCGATCTGACTAAGTGATCCACTCTCGCGAAGCTCTCTGGCTGTCTTGTTATCCAGCTCGGCAATCAGTTCAAATGCAGTGCCGAGTTCAGAGTCAGTGGTCGAACGCGTCGCGATGGTTGCAAGTGTGCAGTTGAATTTTGATTCCGGTCGGCTGACCATCGTAAATTCACATGGCAGCGAACCATTCTCACCGTTCTGAAGTTTTCTGTCGTTTTTTTCTTTCTCCATGATCGCGTGCAGCAGATGCCCCATTCGCTTTTCCTCGACCAGTAGTTCCATGTGCCATGGGCCATGATCATTCATCACATCAAACAAATGATCGCCCTGACGAACAGGCCGGTCCTGCAGCATTTCCATCCGTTTGAAGTCTGGTATCACACCGGTCGCCGGGGCGCGAACCTTAAGCTTTGCGTCCTTTCGCGCCTTCAGCGTGTCCAGTTTGTTTTGAGCAATGATCTGGTCGGCAGCAATGGTTTCCAGTTCAATCTGCAGCCGATGAACCTCTTCTCTGTTTCTGAGCTGTTCTGCAGATTTCCGTGCATTGCTGGCTATCTTTTCGAGCTCTTTCTGCTTTGCGATTTCCGTTTCCGCGTTGCTGATCTCTTCCTCAATTTCATCGTTGTAGAGAATCATCAGGACCTCCCCCTGCTTCACACGCAGCTCTCCGCTGTTATCCGGAATCACTATGATTTTCTCGTCGATTTCCCCGTCCCACAATGCGAAAACAGCATCCTGCTGAACGGGCATCAGCTTGCCGTCCGCATCCACAGGGTAGGGCAGTCTGATCAGTGTCATGGCGGCCACAAGACCGCCGACCACAGCAAGGATCAGGGACGTGATCGCCAGCTTCCGCCCCTGGAACCATTCCCTCACGCGTCCGATAAGTTTGAAGAACGATCGCCCGAAAATTCGTCCGTGCAGCCGTGAGTTCCACAGGGCGGCACCAATATGATCGGCCAGCAGTTCCGCTCGCTGTTCCAGTTGGGGTACGGGTTCAGATTCCGCGACCTGTTCCACCACGATACAACCGATGGCCTTTGTTCGTTTCATTTTTCGCTTTTGTTCAGCCTCTTCTCCCTGCTCCCGAACCAGCACATCGTTCTCGAACATCGGGACGATCATGATCATCCGCGAGCCACTTTCCTGAACGAAGTTTGCCAGCGGCTTTTCGATTTGTGTCGGCAGGTTCTCAATCTTACCCGCATATGTCAGCGTTTCGCCCATGTCGATTACCCGCTGTGCGAGCCGTTTCATCGACGTAATCAGATTTGCTCGTTGATTGACCGTCGACTGCCCACTGACAGCTCGGATTTTCACGCTGCGTCCCCTGCGTGTCACAACGCTCAGCCGGTCGCAACTCAGCAGTGGGCGACCGTCGCTGGCAGAAGCGTCGGCCACTTCCTGCTCTTCAAGGGAACGCTGAATTCGAAGAGTGAACTGTTCAAAATCCGTCCAGAACTCGCTCTTCAAATCATCGCTCATTGTCGAATTGCGGCGTTTGCCTTCGATATACCGTGAGGCGTAGCCGCACATCTGTTCCAGAAACTGCATGTAACCCGAACGAGCTTTCTCGGGGACATCCGCTCTCTGAAACAGTTGTACAACCCCGACGCAGTCTTTCTCTTTATGTAAGGCTGAAAGCACCATCACGTGCTCAGTGGGGAGATCGACTCCCTGTCCGTGCACCAGCGTTTTTGCTTCGCCGGTTTGCAGCACATCAATCAGTAATTTTTCATTGACCTGCATCGCCCCGGGAATCTGTTTCAACCCGGTCTGTTCTAAATCCGCTTCCGCTACCAGGCTCAGCTGGGCGCCATCCTGCAGCAGCCAGACGGCGCCGCCTTTAGCGCCGATGGCCGTGACAACTCGATTCAGGAACTCCTGAAAGAAGATATTGGGCGGAATTTCTTCGCCCGACATTTTCTCGATTTCGCGGGCAAGGTTCATCACCTTCTCACGCACTCGCTTCAGATTCTCGTCCGATGATGCGTTTGGTTCTGTCATTTCTGTTCCGAAGCGGCCGAATTTTGAGTTAATACTTAAATGAACGTCCCGGGCCCGTGAAATTTCCGGCCGCCGGTATCCGTCGATCAGACGAATAATAGCGTCCGACCCAACGGAAGTGTCGTGAAAACCTGACGTTACGTCGCCCCGGTCAGCTTTCGAAGTGTGACAAAGAATAATCGGCAGAGCAACATGGACCGGTGCTCCCCACGGGCAATTTCACGTCCGTCCAAAGAATCTGAGGACAACGTTCTCACTGCCTTGCCTGGTTTCCCCAAACCGAAGGGCAAGGGATGAATCACGTCTGCTCTGCGGCGGGGGTCAGTTTCTCGTGGTTGCTCCATTGACCACGCCGAGGAAGGTCCGACGGGCAGATGCGGGGCAAGGTGAGCGTAGTGGCCGGTTTTCGGGCGGACGAGCTGCGAAATATCACGAAAGTAGCAACTGAACGGGGGCCGATCCGTGGTCGGCCAGAGGGACCGGACGGCCAACATTGCTGTAATTTGTCATTTCGTGGTCCAGGTCCAGTGCCCGACATACCGTCGCCATCAAGTTCTGCACTGTCATCGGATCATTGGTCACTTCCGTTCCATCGTCGGAGGTGCTGCCGTAGGTCTGTCCCATTTTGATTCCTGCGCCGGCCAGGACGGTGCTCCAGCTCCTGGGCCAGTGGTCTCGGCCGGTGTTGTCGTTGATCTTGGGCGTGCGGCCGAATTCTCCCATCCACACCACCAGGGTCTCATCCAGCAGGCCACGTTGCTGAAGGTCTGAGATGAGAGTCGCGTAGGCTGGATCAAGAACACCGCACAGAGCGTTCACGGCCCCAAAGTTGTCCTGATGTGTGTCCCAGCCGGCGCCTCCCCCGGCGCCATCGGCGCTGCTGAGATTTACCTCTACAAATGAGACGCCGGTTTCGACCAACCGTCGTGCCAACAGGCAGCCCTGACCGAATGGATTCCGACCGTATGCATCCCGAAGCATATCGTCTTCTCCGTCCAGGTTAAAAGCGTCCACTGCACCGGACTCCATCATTCGAATGGCCTGCTGATACGACTGCACGTGGCTGCGGCCAGGTCCTCCGGGACGGAGTTTCAGAAAATCATGCTCCAGAGAGGACAGCAATTTCAGGCGGGCATCCGCCTGAGCGCGGGTGACCCGTTTTGATCGCTTCAGGTTGCTGACCTCAAATGACACCTGCTGAGTGTCCTCCGCCTGGCCCGTCATCTGGGACGCCACTACGAGCGGCGACCGCGCCGGTCCCAGGAAACCGGGGCCGTACGCAGCCGGACTAAAGGCCTGAAACGGATTGACACTGACAAACGCCGGCAGATCGCACTCTTCGTCCAACAACTCCTTACTCAGGAAGGAACCGACAGTCGGGTAGCGGATCGGCCCCTGCGGCAAATACCCCGTATGCATGAAATACGTGGCACGCGAATGGTCGCCTTCCTTGGTGGACATTGATCGGATGACGGCCAGACGGTCCATAACCCTGGCCGTCTGTGGCAGATTTTCACTGATTTGTACGCCAGGCACGCTGGTGTCGATGGCCTTTGTTGGGCCTCCATTCTCGTGACCTTCTTTGGGGTCGAATGTCTCGATCTGGCTGGGACCGCCGGACATCCACAGCAGAATACAGTTGCGGTGTGTTTTTGATTCGGATTGGGCTGCCTGTGCCGCAATGCCGGGTAACCATCCCGATGCTGCTGCTCCCAGCAGACTCAGCCCGGTGTATTTGCCGGCATTACGGCGGCTTAATGTGCGGGGCATCTGACGACTCACAAATATGAAACTAGAAAGGTGGCTGTTGGGTTGTCAGGTCCAGGACCGGGACCTGACAATGCACTAGTGGTTCAATAAAAACTCGCTGCTGTTCAGCAGTACCCAGAACACGTCTGCCAGCGCGGATTTCGGGTTCTCAGATGCGCCGCCGGACAAAAGATAATCCCCGAAACGCCGTCGCTCGGATTTTGACGGACGCCGACTTAACACGGAAAGGAACAGCGTGTCAAGCTTCTGTTCATCAGACATCGCCGGGAATTCAGCGATCGCTCTCAGAGTCTGACTGTCATCGACGCTGGTGGCGTTATCGATGAAGTTGCCGTTCATCATGGCCAGTGCCTGCAGGATTGTCGTTTCACGCTCCAGCGGCGATTCTACATTGTTACGAAACAGATCCAGAAACTGCGCACGCGGTGAGTTCATGTCGACGACAAAAGGATTGTCACTACGATAGGGTTGGTAGTAACCAACGGCTTCTGCAGTGCTGTCGAAAAACTGTTCCGGGGTCAGGCCCCGTAACGTTGCTCGGGCAAAGTGCGATGACTCTTCCTGAGAAGCGTGTGTCTGAATACTGCTGAGCTGATAGACGTCAGTTGCGGTGATAACTTTCACGATGTGTTTTACGTCATAGTCGCTGTTGATGAATTCTTCAGCCAACAGGTCCAGTACCTCGGGGTGCGATGCTGGATTGTTTTCAGAAAAATCATCGACCGGGTCGACAATGCCTCGCCCGAAAAACTGTGCCCACAGTCGGTTGACTGCCATCTTTGCAAAATATGGGTTTTCCGAGTCGACAACCCAGTTCGCCAGCTTCTGCCGAGGTGTCGTTGAGCCATCCTCCCAGTCGGGTTCCAGCCCCGTCAGATACACAGCCGGTACAACGTCCTCGGTCCCGGGTATGCCGATGGACCGCACGTCCGTTTTCTCCGTCATGTTCTGCATCATGACCGGATTGTCTGCGTCGTCATCGGCAGACCGAGTAAACCCCGAATAAAATGCAGCCATATTCCAGAACTGTCGCTGGCTCCATCTGTCAAACGGATGATCGTGACATTGAGCACAGTCCAGACGCACCCCCAGAAATGCTCGTGCTGTGCCTGATGCCAGATTCTCCGGTTTCAATTCGCGCACGACAAAAAAAGCATCGGGACTGGTGGTTGACAACAGGGCCGGCCCGGCGCTGACGTTCAGTTCCGTCGTGATGATGTCGTGCACAATCTGGTTATAGGGTTGCCCTTCCGAAATGCGCTGCCACAGCCAGGCTTCAAATCCGGGAATCAGGGCACGAAACTGGGGTTGGCTGTTGGCCTGAGGGATAAAGGCATTCCGCAGCGAGGTTGTGAAATGTCGCACGGACGCCGGGCTGTCCAGCAATTTGTCAACCACACGGAGTCGCTTGTCCGTGGACTCGTCAGCGAGCAAATCACGGATTTCCGATACCGCCGGAATTCGTCCCGCCAGATCCAGGTACAGACGTCGAAAATACTCGGCGTCCTGTGCTGGTACGGCCGGCGTGACTTCTTCCCGATCCCATGCTGCCTGAAACAGACGATCAATTGCAGCAGCGGCGTCGCGCGGGGGCCCAGCCGTCGCAGGGCGGTCGCCAGCCACGACAATAATGACGGTCAACAGAACGTAACGCACAGTGAGGTCCTTAGTGAATCTGAGAGTAGTAACGTAACGATGTCCAACAAAGTCCGTCTCTGAGGTTTCCACACTACGTCTGACAGGATCACGCAATCAGGCAGATTTGTCCAGAATTCTGCGGGGAAACTGAATGAATCGGTTTTGAGCGTGAAAATGGCGTGTCCAGACATTGGGAGCGTCCCGCGAGTTTCCTGGAGCTCCCGCCCGATTGTCAGTCGTCATCGCAAACGATAACCTGCGTTGGTTTACAGTGATATGTCTCTGTTCTTGCCCCTTTGACTTCCGAAACTCTGCAAAATGACTCGAAAAGGCGATATCTTTTCCGGACTCTCCGTTGCTTTGATCACTCCGTTCAACACTGACGGATCTCTGGACGAAGGCACGCTTCGCAATCTTGTCGACTTTCACGTTCAGTCCGGTACCGATTGTGTCGTCCCTGTTGGCACCACCGGAGAAAGTCCGACTCTTACCCATCTGGAACATGATCGTGTCATCGATGTCGTCTGTGAACATGCCGCCGGACGAATCAAAGTCATGGCGGGAACCGGGTCGAACTGCACTTCCGAAGCGATTCGGATGACGCAGCACGCGAAAGATGCCGGCGCGACGGGATCGCTGCAGGTCGCACCGTACTACAACAAGCCGACACAGGAAGGTTTCTTCCAGCACTACAAGGCTATTGCCGATGCGGTGGATATCCCGCACGTGCTGTACAATATTCCGGGGCGGTCGGCGAAAAACATTGAACCGTCAACGATCTGCCGCATCTCAGAAGCATGCCCGAACATCGTTGCGGTCAAGGACGCCACGGGATCCATGGATCAGGCCTCTCAGATACTGGCTGCATCGGATCTGACGCTCCTGTCGGGAGACGACAGCATGACGCTGCCGCTGATGTCGATCGGAGGAAGTGGCGTGATTTCCGTGGCAGGGAATATCATTCCGAAAGACGTGAAGGCTCTGGTGGATGCCTTCAACAGCGGTAACATCGCCAAAGCTCAGGAGTGGCACCACAAGCTCTTCCCGCTGTGTCGCGACATGCTCGGCCTGTCGACGAATCCCATTCCTATTAAGGTCGCTATGTCACTTTCGGGCACAGACTGTGGACCGCTGCGTCTGCCGATGACCGATCTGACCGCGGACGAACTGCAGTCACTAAAAGTCACGTTGAAGAACTATGGGCTGCTGTAAGGTCGCGTGTTTATCACAGTTAGCTCAGCTTGTGGTCGTCGCAGTCCCATAGTCCGGCGTATGACCCTACTTACCGGAACTCAGATTGCTTGTCCGTCACAGAACCACACGACGAAGATGCAGCGGCTCCTGCCGCGATCAACAGCTTTCGGCGCGGCATTCTGCTCGCAATCAGCTCGGCCGTAGCATATTCGGCAGCAAATCTTGCCTTGCGCGGCCTGTCGGGGCGGCATGACGGTCTGGCCTGGGCAATCTGGGTCTCTGCGATGAAGGCTCTGCCGACTGTCGTGGTCGCAACCTTCCTGCTGGGCTGGCGGGCGAAACAGAGAAAGGTTCTGTTTCCGTCCACCGGGATACTGCCCTTGCTGTTTGTGTCGGCGCTGGTGATGCAGTTTGGCGGCAATCTGGGTTTTCAGGTAGCTCTGGGTTATATCGGTCTGGCGATCACAGTCCCGCTTGTATTTGCCTTCATTATCTGTGCCGGTGCGGTGATGGGACGCATGTTTCTGGGAGATCAGGTTTCAGCACGTACAGTACTGTCCATGGTGATCATGACTTTGGCCATTGTTCTGTTGTCCTGGGCCGCGACGCTGAATATGTCATCTGTGACTGCGAACGCGACATCGTCAGCGACGAAAAATATCTGGATGGGAATTTTTGTCGCTGTTGTTTCCGGTATGTCCTACGGAATTAACGGTGTTGTTATTCGCGGCATCGGTCGGGGAAAGTTGCCGATTGAATCGATGCTGATCGTCTACAGCTTAACAGGAGCCATTCTGCTGGGAACTCTTGGCGGAACAATGCTCGGCACAGAACGGCTGCTTGCGATAAGCATGGCAGAGTGGCAAATGATGCTGACAGCTGGTGCCTTCAATTCCATCGCATTTTTCAGCATCAGTCACGCGTTGAAGCTGGCCAATGTTACACAGGTCAACCTTATTAATGCCTCACAGAATGCAATGTGTGCCATCGGTGCCGTTCTGATATTTGCAGAACCACTGTCACTGCCGATGGTCGCTGGAATCGTGCTTTCGATTGTCGGGTTGTTCGCGCTGGATAAGAAGTAGTATCGCCGACCCACCCATCAGAAGCACGGCTTTTGCTGTTTCCACCTTGGCGATGAACCTGACGCTGCCGCTATGATATCAGGACTGTTTGGGTGGCTCGGTATGTCCATGAATACCGAATCGCCGTTCTGCCTCTGTTGAATTCTACACTTCAGTCTGCCTGTCAGGGAACGCGTAATAAATGACACTGCCTCGGACGATATCACGATCTGAGTTACGTCCATTGACATCAACGATGACGTCCATCAAAGGTCGCCCGACGATTGTGTTCGCACTGCTGTGCTGCCTCTGGCCATCGACAAGGCTGCTGGCTGAGGAAAAAATATCGCCCGTGGACCCGGATCATAAACTGCAGCTGTTGACCGACGATTTTGGTCTGGCGGACGGCCCGGCCTGGGACGGGGCTGCTTCACTGTATGTGCCCGATGTGAAGCAGTCGCTTATCAAACGATTTCGTCCCGCGAACAACGAATGGAGCGTCGTTCATGAGGGAAATGACCGATACAGCGCTTCGTTATTCAGTCACGGACGCTTATTCGTTTCCAACAACTCAGCAGCCCGCATCGAGGCGTTTACCGGAAATGACACCGGGGCAGGCCCGCAGGTGGTGGCGGTCCTTGATGAGGACGAAAAATCTCGGAAACGTCCGAACGACCTGGTCGTCGATCATCACGGCGGAATCTACCTGACCCTGACCGGCCAGAATCAGGTGGTTTATATCTCTGGTGAAGGTGAATCCACGGTCGTGACGGAAGCGGCCGTCACACCGAACGGCATAACCATTTCCCCCGACAACCGGACTCTGTACGTTGCCGCTTATCGCCCAGGGAAGATCATCGCATTTGCCATCATTAACCCGGGACACGTGGGCGATCCGACCAATTTTGCAGCTATGGACGATGGCGGAGCCCTGGGTGCGGACGGCATGACCATCGACCGAGCGGGAAACGTGTATTGTGCAGGCGCGACGGACGTCTGGATCTGGGCTCCGGACGGCAGCCTGCTTGACCGAATTGCCTGTCCGACTCGACCGATTAACTGTACGTTCGGCGATTCCGACATGCGGACTCTGTATATCACGGGTTTGGGAGGAGTGTACCGACAGCGGCTGAGAATCTCCGGAGTCGCTCCTCAGCCGCCGGCAGAAACAAGTCTGTCTCGGGGCCGACGCGTCCCATCGACGACCATTCCCGAAAACGTTCGGCCGCACCTGAACGTTATGTTTGCTCGATACGGAGAACGCAAGCTGCTGGCGGATCTGTTTGTGCCCCGGACAGACAGAAGGAAACTGCCCGCTGTCGTGGTGGTCCACGGAGGTGGCTGGTTGAATGGTGACAAGACGAAATTCCGCGCGCTCAGTCTGGATCTGGCCGCACGGGGATTCGTGACGATGGCGATTGAATATCGTCTGGGAGGGGAAGCACGCTTTCCGGCAGCGATCCACGATTGCAACGCGGCCGTACGTTTCCTGCGTGCTAATGCGTCCAAATACCAAATCGATGCTGACAGGATTTCCGCCGTCGGAGGTTCTGCGGGAGGACATCTTGTTGGTCTCATGGCGAGCGGCTGGGATGACCCGGCATTGCAGGGTGAAGGGGGCAATGCCGAACAGTCGTCCAGATTAAATCTGGCGTTCGTTATGGCTGGGCCCATGCAGACATCAACGGGCAGCGTTGCGCAGAGGTCGGGGGCAGGACAGACGTCCAACGCCACGCAGTGGCTGCGCAATTCGATTGACGAAGCACCCGAAATGTACAAACTTGCGGACGCCCACGCCCATATCTCGGAAAACACCAGCCCGATATTCTTTATGACGGGCGAACTGGACAATCCCGGACGAAATGATCTGTCGCGTGAACAGTTACGTGAACTCGAAATTCCTACAGGACTAATGACCTATAAAAACGGCAGGCACGGATGCTGGAACCGCCATCCCTGGTTTTCGCGCATGGCAGACGACATTGCGCACAAGCTCTGGGCTTATCGCGAACAGTAATAAATCTTCGCAACACATGGATTTTACAGCCCTTGCCTGTAAATGCTGGGTGCAAGGCCAGGCGTTCTGTGTCGCCTGTCTTTTCATTCGTGTGCGGCCGGGCCGGATAATTTTGTCCCCTGGCATTCGGCTGAACGGAGGCGCAGCATCGTCTGGCAATGTCTCATTCTCAGTCTGTAAAACTGCTCTAAGTGTTTCGTTTCGTGACATCTGAGTCATGTTTCAGTTCAGCGGTGTTGTGGTTAACCGATTTTTTTTCCGATTCTGCTGAATATTTTTCACGAAATTGAAAGGAATTTGCCTTTGGGGGCGTATTACTGATAGCTAACCTGCGGGTTTTGCCGGTCTTGGGGCGATACATGCGGGGCAGCTGTTCAGCGTGCAGGCAATGGGGCTACGTCAGCCCCAGTTACGCAAGAATGCATTGATCAGGCGAGGAGGTGCAGGATGCTGGTATTAAGTCGTAAAACGGGAGAATCGATCCAGATTGATGACGATATTTTGGTTACGGTTTCGGAGGTCAAAGGGGGACGCGTTCGACTGTCCATCGAAGCACCGCGTTCCATTCGGATTGTGCGACAGGAGATTCTGGAACGCGACTTTCCCGAGAAGTCCCCAGAGATACCCCTGGACCTGCAGGCACCTTCGCTGAGATGTGTGTCATAAAACATGGAATGGTCAGGCGACGGGTTGTAACGTCAACGTGGTTCCGTTGGCGGCAGATGTCGTGACGGATTCTGCGCTGCGTTTGAACTGCCGGTGCCAACCGCAGCGGTTTTTCCGTCGATTTTTGGTGGCGTCGAACAGGGTCACCGACCTGTGGATTCAAAACAGTGAGAATCGTTTCGCCGGAATGGCTGGAATTACGATTCTCGCTGTCCTGAGGGTTTCGGGTTCGTCGAGTTCCTTTCAGAATGCCACTGGGCTGCAGAGGGTTGTCTTCAGGCAGCGGATAAGTATAAGTACATCCCGTAGTCTGATGGGTCATGCAGGAAGCCATACGAAAAGCCAGGGTCTTGGTCGAGGCGCTCGGTTGGATTCAGAGATTCAAGGGGCGGTACGTTGTCATCAAGCTGGGCGGCAGCACTCTGGATCAGCCCGACGCTGTCAACAGTCTGCTGACGGATGTTGTGTTTATGTCGGCCGTCGGTATGCGGCCGGTCATCGTTCACGGCGGTGGGAAAGCTATTAGCGCTGCAATGACGGAAGCTGGCATTGAGCCACGTTTCGTTGAAGGACGACGCTACACAGACCCTGAGACTTTGAAGATTGCGTCGCAGGTCCTGGTCACGCACATTTCGCCCGGCATTGTCGAATCGCTGAAACGTCATGGGGCCACCGCCACGGCACTGCACTTTCAGACTGAGAACGCCCTGATTGCCGAAAAACTGGAACTTAAGACCGGCAGCGGGAAAGCAATTGACCTGGGTCACGTAGGGCATGTGACCGGAATTGATCGCGAATTGCTGTCGCGTGTGTGTTCCACCGGCACGATTCCCGTCATCCCCTGCATTGCGCTGGACGAAACGGGGCATCGGTTGAACGTCAACGCAGATACGGCCGCGGCAGCTGTTGCTCGGGAATTGAACGTTGAAAAATTGATTTTCCTCAGCGACATCCCCGGGATTCTGACAGACGTTGACAATCCGGAATCACGACTGTCTCATGTCGATGCTGTCAAAGTGAGGGAACTGATTGCGAATGGCACGATATCCGGTGGCATGGTTCCCAAGGTTGAAGCCGCCCTCGACGCTCTTGATGCCGGCGTCCGCAAGGTTCACATTGTCGACGCCGCGATGCCGCATTCCGTGCTGCTGGAAATCTACTCAGACACGGGTGTCGGCACAGAAATCGTGGGGTAGACGTCGGTGCAGAATCCACTGGCCGAGCCCGCAGGTTGCAGATCGCTGCGGGCGGTCATGTTTCCTGTGGCTGCATAGCTCTCTGGTCCATAAGAGTTCCGCGTCACGGCGTGGCAGCAGCTGCGGATGTGGTTTAATCGTGATTCGCCTGACCGCGTGCCCAACCGGTGGCGTTTGTTGACCGGGCGCACATCTTCCCTTCCGTTCACCCTGCATCTCGAAAACGCGTCCAGACAGCGCATGGAAAAAGCGGTGATCGGAGCACAGCTGCTCTGATGACCGCTTTCGGTATAGGAACAAGATTGAGATTGTGTGTTTGTGAGTTCTGGCAGGCGTTGTCTTCACTGGTAAACCAGATCATGCAACACCCCGAA
>JAQWOH010000050.1 GCA_029245955.1 Fuerstiella sp.
AGAGGAAACACCAATGTACGAACGCTTTACCGATCGAGCCCGCAAGGTCATGCAGCTTGCAAACCAGGAAGCTCAGCGGTTCAACCACGAGTACATCGGGACTGAGCACATTCTTCTGGGCCTGGTCAAAGAGGGATCGGGTGTCACTGCAAACGTCCTGAAGAATCTGGACACCGATTTTCGCAAGATTCGCATCGAAGTTGAAAAGATTGTACAGACGGGTCCGGAAATAGTCACAATGGGCAAACTTCCCCAGACTCCTCGAGCCAAGAAGGTCATTGAATATGTGATGGAGGAAGCTTGAAATCTGAACCACAACGACGTGGGCACAGAGCACCTGCTGCTGGGTCTGTTGCGTGAGCAGGAAGGTGTCGCTGCTCAGGTTCTGATCAGTCTGGATCTCGAACCGGACACCATTCTCAGTAAAGTGGCTTCTTTGCAGGAAGGAACTTCCGATTCTCACGGTTTACATCAGACGGACGACATTCTGACCTACACACCTGAAGAACGCGTCTGCCATGATGCATTGCTGCAGTGCCTTGTTTCACTTTACAAACTCAGCACGGTCCTGATATCCACCATGGAAGTTGTAGAAGCTTTTGCGCTGACGAATCAGCGGTTCGAAGAATATGTTGATCGTCGCAGAACGTGGTCCCGTCAACAGCTTGACGAATAAGGCCGGAAAGACCAGGACGATGATCGCCTGCCCGAATAGTCGACTGAACGTCGGCCCGAACTCAGCGACTGGTACGGGCACGGATTGAATGATGGTCTGTTCCGGAACCGAGCCTGTTCCCCCGTTTCTGCCTGCGATTGTTTCCGTCGGCTGATGTGGATAATCTGCTCCGCATGACTGCCGGCCAGCGTTCTATCGGCGATAACCGCAGACCGTTGCAGTTTCGTCGTGTCCGTTCTCAACCGATCTACTTTCATCGGGTGCCGCGACGCCCTGGTACAGGACTTGTGAATTGGTGTGTGAGGCGCCAACGGCTGCGATATGTCATTCCGGTTTCGCACACTCGCCGGCTGCGGTCGGTCAGTGAAGTTATGAAGAGCCCTGACTGGGTGACAGATTCGGGCTTCGGCGACAACCGTCATTCCGTTCGATATAGAGGAGGTGCTTTGTGCGAATCCTACTTGGTGCGTTGATCCTGATTGTGTCGTACGCGAACGCCGATGAATCATCGTATTCGCCGTTAAGCGAATCTGAAATCGATGCTTTGGTCGAAAAGACCCGCGAGGCGTTTAACATTCCTGGCATTGCTCTGGGGATTATACAGGACGGAAAAGTCGAACATGCCAGGGGATATGGTGTTCGCAGTATTCATTCTCCCGGTCCGGTCACGGCCGACACGCTGTTTCAGATTGCCTCTAATACGAAGTCGATGACGGCCGCAGCCCTGGCGATTCTGATCGATGAGGGGAAACTATCGTGGGACGATCGAGTCGTCGATCATCTTCCCGAGTTTCGATTGTATGACGCCTGGGTCACCCGGGAATTTACCGTGCGGGATTTGTTGACACATCGCAGTGGCTTGCCGTTGGGGGCCGGTGATCTTTTGTTTTTTCCGGAACGCCACAACACGAACATCAATGACGTATTTCGCGCCATTGCTCATATAAAACCCGTGACCAGTTTTCGTTCAGGATACGCGTACGACAACCTGCTGTACATTCTGGCGGGTGAAGTTGTGTCACGTGTGTCGGGGATGCCATGGAGCGAATTCGTCGAAACGCAATTGTTCGCTCCCCTTGGAATGGTGAACTGCCGGGCCACACATCGTCGCGTGCCCAGCGATGCCAACCGGGCTGTACCCCATGTCGTCGGGGAGAACGGCCTGCAGACTGCCGGGTATTTCAACAGCGAATTCGCCGGTCCGGCTGGTGGAGTCAATGCCAGTGTTAATGAAATGATGAACTGGGTCATGACCCAGTTGAATCACGGTAAGATGCCCGGCGGTCAACGCCTGTTCAGCAGGCGATCCCACGCCGAAATGTGGAAGCCGGTGACCATTACCGCAGTCGTTCCGCCACGGGCCGCCGGAGACAAGGTTCGCATTCGCATGTATGCGCTCGGCTGGAAAATCTCTGAACACTCCGGCTTTCAGACCATTTCTCATACCGGTGGTCTGGAGGGGATGTTGACGACGGTTCTGATGGTGCCCGAAAAACGGCTCGGTATCATGGTGTTCACCAATCAGCAAGCGGGCCTTGCGCGACAGGCAATACTGTCGGTGCTGCTGCAAGGGTTGCTGGAACGCAGGGCGGACAGGACTTTCGACGACTACGTGACGGCGTCCGAAAAGAAGTCTGATGCTGCGTTGGCAACGATGGCCGCCGCGTGGGCCGATCGGGATGCAGACAGTCCTCCCAGCCTGAAGCATGCCGCATATGCAGGTGTATACTCGGATCCGTGGTATGGTAACGTGGAAATCCGCGAACATGACGGCGAACTGAGATTCGAGTCCGCAGTCAGCCCGCGGCTTGCGGGTCGAATCTGCCACTTTCAGCACAACACGTTTGTTGTTGAATGGGACGATCGCACGATGATGGCAGATGCCTATCTGCGTTTTGAGGTCGGCATTGACGGCCGAGTCGAACGTCTGGAAATGAAGGGTTTCGACCCACGCATCGATTTCAGCTACGATTTTCACCATCTCGACCTGCGACCCCGGCAGTGAGCTCCGTCGCGTACGGGCGACGACTGGCCGACGATGATGAGCTCTTCTTCGTTCTGAGTGTTGTGGTGGATCAAATATCGTACAAGTGGTACGCCATGTGATCATATGTCGCATTGCGTGACCGTATCCAGGGGTGGACAACATCCTGTTGCGCACCACGGCCCTGCAGATCGTCGGGGGGCAGTCTGTTGTCAGATGGAATTCGGGACTCGATCGGCGAATGCCGTTCGTGGGTCCGGTCGTTTGGACAGCGGAAACAGTCGTCTCCATTCATCCGCTGCCGCATCAATTTCTGTCTGCGAGGCGGCCGACTGAATCAGCACTTCTGTGTAGTTGTAGTACAGGTTTTCAGTCGTTTTGGGATTTCTCGCCAGCGCTGTTTCGTGCAGGCTGCGAACGGAGTTCATCTCAGGGTTGTCATATTCGATGCAGAACGGATGCCCTGGTCCCTGATGGGCCAGGGCGGCGCACAAACGCAGGTGGACTGCACGAAGGAACAGCGATTCCGGTTCGTCCGGAAAGAGTTCCACCAGGACACCGGGCAGGTTGTATTCGAAGTACAAATTCGGTTTGCCGGGGCTCCGTGGTAAATCGACGGACTGCGTTAATGCCTCCGGGAATGTTTTGTACTGCCATGCTTCAAAACCGCCGAGTACGCACAGCGCGACGGCAACCCCAAACAGCATGCGATAACGTCGCAGCGGGCCGTGGTACATCCACCAGCAGAATCTTGCTGCCGGAAAGGCACCGAGCGTCAGCAGAATCAGCCACACCGGCCACCCGGATACATATCCGCAGAAGCTGACTGAAATGCCGACACCGAAGGTGATGCCGTTGATTCTGCGGCCTGACCTGACGGTGGATTCTGTCATGTAAGACCTTCCTGAATGCGTCGGTCACTGACTTTCCAGATGAAGGAATCGAAGTAGTAGTGAGTCATCCCCAGTGTGTTAAGAACGGCCAGGGACACAAAGGCGTAGCCTTCGCCAGGCGTCCATTCCGCAAGGCCCAGAGCCGGTATGGCTTCGTACAGTGTCGGGTAGTTCAGCCAGCCAAAAATGAAGGCTCCGATTTGTCCTCCTGTCAGAGTATGTACCAGGATGGCATAAAACAGCCCCCCCAGAACAAACAGCGTGACATTACCGGGCCGCACCAGCCTGGCCGCGAACCTGCTTTCGGAGTTTGCCGTCTGAGTCTGGCGGCGCAGATACCAGTAGACCATGATCGTGTACTGCGCACCGTGCATTATCTTGTGTGCGATGCCCCATACCAGAACATTGGAAGCGTGCCACGCACAAAAATACCACAGGAAATAGCTGCTGGTGATAAACAGATATTTTACCGGATTGAGCCGGTATCCCCTGGCCACTGACCACACAAGGTGTGCCGCATAGATTGCGGAATAGACTGCCACGATGAACCAGCTGGTGCTGGCAATCAATCGAACCGTTTCCGGTGTGATCGCGATCCGCAGCCGATAGAGCTCACGAATCAGAGGCCACATAAACATCGGTGAGGTGACCAGCATATTACAGAACAGGACCCAGCCCAGAATCAGATCGAACCGCCCTGTCGACGGTGCCCCGGTGCTTCCTTTGAAATCATAAATCCGTGCAAAGCCGTGCTGTTGCATGATGCTGTGCTGATGGTCCCACAAAATGACCAGCATCGCTGTCGTGATCGGAGCCCAGCTGAATCCGGCCAGGCACATCAGAAAAATCAGCAACGGACCGAAGTAAAGTCGGTCACGCCAGAATCGCCGTTCTTCCGGAATACCGTACGTTCGCAGCCAGGACGCGAATTGATGAGGAGCCGTTACCCACAAGCCGATTGTCAGCAGGGCGACACCTGTCAACCACTGCTGGCTCGCCAGAGCGGCACCTGTTGCCAGGAACGGAAGCGCCAGAAACCAGAACAGATCGGCTTTCGGTGTCAGAATGTAGCCGGTACGAAACATCTGTGGTTCTTCTGCCTGTCGGCACAGAGGCGACGACAGTCTGGACATCTGCGAGCAAGGTGCCAAGCCAGTTTATCACGGCGTCTCAGTCAATCCAACACATCAGCGTTCTAATCCCAATGTCTTCATGCTGACAGAATTATCCAGGGGAGTGCTTTGTGTTGGTGTGTTTCTTCAATCGTCCGTTGATATCGGTGGTACGTTGGAGCCTTTGCCGTTGTTTCCGACCTGAGCGACGAATGGCGACGGCATGCGGTTCTGTGCAGAGCAACAAGCACCGGCAATGTGGACGACAGACAGCCGGAGTGAGTTGCAGCAGCAAGTCATTCTCCCCGTCATGTATACAGGCGGAGCAGCACGTTCCTGGAGACCCGGTGATACTCGGTCCCCTGCCCGATCAATTGTTATCCCGGCATCCGACCGCCCTGTTCCTCATGATGTGACGGTCACCGGGGTAAGTCAGTCTTCCTTCAGGAACGTGTCTGAAAACTTAAGATATTGCTGCCAGTCATAAGCTGTCACGTCATGCTTTCCAGTCCTGAGGTGATAGCCAACTGTGGTATGAATCGGCTGGTCGGGCATGGGTAGATCGTGCCCTGACAGGTTAGACCTGTTGAAGAGTTCATAGACATGGCTCGCGTATTTCGCGGCAAGAAACTCGCCCTTGGGATCAGCCCAACGATCGGCCGTGGCACTGGCAATGTAAAGTGGTCGGGGCGCAACCAGTCCTAACAGCATGTGTTGATCAACAGGCAGGTCGTGTTCTCTATGCCGATACTGGTGATGATTGGTACAGAACCAATAGCCGACGGGCTTGATCATGTGGTGAATCCTTTCGCCATAGCAGCGCCGGTACAGTGCCGCCCCGCCACAGCCGGAATTGTTGCTGATCACCAGCGCGAATCGTGTGTCCTGCGCACCTGCCCAAAGCGCAGCTTTGCCGAGCCTCGAATGCCCCATCACAGCAATTCGCGTCGCATCAACCTGTGGGTCCGTTTCAAAATAGTCCAGAATTCGGGACAAACCCCATGCCCAGGCACCGATTGAGCCCCACTCTCTCGGTTCAGGCCTTTCCTGACCTTCGCGATAGAACAAAGGGTGAATGCCGTCGGTGAAGTCATTGCGGTAATTATCGGGGTCAATCCGGTCGCGATGAACTGTCGCAAGTGCATAGCCTTGCCCGATTATCATTTCTACCTGCCAACGACTCGCCTTGGTGCCGCGTTCCTTCTTGTTGTCTCTACGCTTGATGATACCCGGATCTGAATGGACCGTATGATTGCCATCGAAATTCAACCCAACAAATCCAGCCACCGGCTTCCTGGGTTGGTTGGGTATGTATACCAGGATGTCGAGCCGGTACCCATCGTCACCAAAGAATGCGGCAATTTGCTTCCGTGTTGCGCGCCCGTCCAGAGCCTCGGGATCGTTGTCAAGTATTTCATACCTGGCCGTCAATTCTTGATCGGGCGTTTTGCCGTAGACCGAATCTTCGAACAGGGTCTGGACCTCCGCCCGACGATGGGCTGACCATTCGTCTCGCCCGACCTGCTTTCCCGAATTATCGACCAGGGCGTCCGGGAGTTTATACGACGGGACTCGCGTTTCGTCGTAGTTGGTGTCGGCTGGTTCCTGGGCAACTAATATTGAAGCGATCGAGAACAAAAGTGGCGCAATCGAGAGGCGTAGCATGCTTAATACACTCCTGCAATCTGACGAATTGCGTTCTATGTCGCGGCCGGGAAGTGGACACCACCGATAGCTCAGTACACCGTGAAGCCCGCCACCTGTCAACCAGCTGCCGATCACGTCTGCTCCCCCAAACTCGTCGCGTTATTGCCCCCACTAACCGTGAACAGCTTTTGAGTGGTAAACTCAGGTTTTGGTTACAGAAGAGAGCGGCAGTAAATGCCACGTAAACGAGTCAGGACAGAAGTGATCATTCAGAAGCTCCGGGAAACGGAAGTCCTGATTTCGCAGGGCCAGGACGTTGCGAAAGCGTGTCGGCAGATCGGGGGCACCTACAATACCTATCACCGCTGCCGGAAAGAATACGGCGGGATCCGGGCAGATCAGGCAAAGCATCTGAAGGAACTGGTGGCCGAGGCAGAGCTGGACAAGGCCATTCTGCGGGAAGCCGCGTCGGGAAACTTCTGAGCCCTTTGAAGCGTCGTACAGTCGATCATGTGCGCGATACTCTGAGGCAGGACCGGGTCTCAGAAGGTCGTGCATGTCGGGTCCTCGGTCAGTCTCGTTCCCCTCAGCGGCGTCAGACTCGTGTTCCGGAAGATGAACCACGTCGGGTTCGTCGGATGGCAGGACCGGCAACGTGATACGGTCGTTATGGACATCGCCGCATTACGACAATGCTTCGTCACGAGGGCAGGATTGTCAATCACAATCGCATTGAGCGTTGATGGCGTCGAGAAGGACTGAAAGTACCTCAGAAACAGCCGAGGCGGCATCGTCTGTGGCTTAATGATGGTTCGTGTGTGCGTCTTCGTCCGGCTTGCCGAGATCACGTCTGGACGTATGGTTTTGTGTTTAGTCAGACGCATGACGGTTGCCGGATACGGATGTTGACGATGCTTGATGGATACGCTCTTGAGTGTCTTGCCATTGATGGCTCTCGACGACTGGCCAGTGAAGATGTTGTGGAATGACTCAGCGATCTATTCGTGACACGGGGGACACCAAAGTGCATTCGATCCGATAATGGTCCGGAGTTCACGGTGCGACGTGTTCGGAACTGGCTGGATGGTGCCGGGGTAAGGATCTTGTTTATCGAACCCGGGAGTCCATGGAAAAACGGAAATGTTGAAGCCTTTAAAGGAAAGTTGCTTAACGTGGAGCTGTTTGACACTCTGCTGGAAGCTCGAGTACTGACAGAACGCTGGAGACGTCATTGCAATGTAATTCGCCACACAGTTCACTGGACTACCGGCCACCCGCGCCGGAGGCTGTGTTGTTAACGATAGATTTATCGCCGGATTCGAGTTATTATCCGGTGGGCTTCGTGAGGCAGGTCAAGTTTTTAGCCTTGCCATACACCGTTGTTTTTCGTCATTCATTGATTCAGTAGTCCTGTACCTGAAACAGATGGCACTGCGGTCCTGCTGTAAATTCTGCAGCATGTTTCGACTGTCTTTTATCTTCTAAAACTTACCAGTGAAGTAAATCTTCTTACCCCGACCCTATCCGGAGATACACGGTTATGAACGTTCACCGAAGAAGTCGAAGGTCTGTTGCTCACTCCATGATTCAAAGCGAAAGTCTGGAAAGTCGCCTGTTGTTGGCCGCCGACCTCGCCGCTCGTCCATTTGTGGCGAATGAAATTCTGGTTCAGTATTTACCTGCAGCGCCGTCTTCCGTATTTGAACAGACAGGCGTCGCAGGCATCTCGGTCGTCGAAACTATTCACAGCAACAGAATGCAGACAACCGGATACGGGCGAATTGAACGTGTTTCGATTCCGGACGGCGTCGCGATGGAAGATGCAATTCTGGATATCCAGAACAGCCCTTTCGTTGCGTATGCGGAGCCGAACTATATTTACGCTGCGGCGTCGATCAGTAACGACCCCTATTACACTGACGGGGATCTGTGGGGGATGTATGGTGACGATTCGCCGTCTGCTATTGGGCCGTCCGGAACCACGAATCAATTTGGTGTTCACGCGGAAGATGCATGGGATCAGGGGACCGTCGGTTCCAGCGACATCTTTGTGGGTATTATCGACACCGGAGTCCAGGTCACTCACCCGGATCTTGTCGACAACATCTGGGTGAACCCGTTTGATCCGGTGGACGGTGTCGACAACGACGGCAATGGCTATGTGGACGACATCCATGGCTGGGACTTTGTCAACAATGACAACAGTGTTTATGACGGAACGTTTGATGATCATGGCACACATGTCGCCGGGACAATTGGTGGCACTGGGGGCAATGCGTCGGGTGTCGTGGGAGTGAACTGGGATGTGACGATGATTCCCATGAAGTTTCTGGGGCAGAATGGCGGGACTACAGCCGATGCTGTCAAGGCTCTGGATTACCTGACTGATCTGAAAATCCGCCACGGTTTGAATATTGTGGCGTCTAATAACTCGTGGGGTGGAGGCGGATACAGCCAGTCTCTGGCTGATGCGATTATCCGATCCGCCAAACAGGAAATGCTGTTTATTGCGGCAGCCGGCAATTCCACAACAAACAATGATAACGCCAATTCCTACCCCTCCAATTACGACACGACGATTGGGACCTCTACAGAAACCGCAGCGAGTTATGATGCCGTATTAGCCGTCGCTTCGATTACGAGCAGCGGGTCCATTTCCGGGTTTTCGAGTTACGGTGCGACAACAGTGGATATCGGTGCACCGGGTTCCGGAATCTGGTCGTCGGTGCCGAATAATGCCTACGATTCCTTCAGCGGGACATCCATGGCGGCCCCGCATGTGGCAGGTGCGGCGGCCCTGTTCGCATCCACACAGACAGCCGGTATTCCTGCGCTTTCCATTAAGGATGCGCTGCTGGACAGTGCCACAGCGACAGCTTCGCTGTCCGGTAAGACCCTGACGGGCGGCAGACTGAATGTTTACGAAGCCATTATTGCTGCCAATCCTCCAGGTCTGCAGGTAGGCGTGTATGACATCGCGGCGGATCTGCCAGAAGGGAATAGCGGCAGTACGCCGTTCACGTTCGAAGTTCGTCTGGATGAGGCTGCATCAACAGGTGACCCAATTACCGTGGACTGGAGCATTGATCTGGTCGGCCAGACGGCGAACGCCGCGGACTTTTCCGTTAGCCAGCCGATGAGCGGTACCATCACATTCAGCGATCCACAGAATGTCAATGCATTGGTCCAGACCGTCGCCGTGAATGTGGCAGGTGATCGGACGGTCGAAGTCAGTGAAACTTTCAACCTCACCCTGACGGGTACATCAGCGGGAAGTATTGGCAAGGCGACGGCCGGCGGAACTATCCAGGGGGATGATGCCGAACTGCGTGGCCGTGTCTGGAATGATGCGAATGCCGATGGGGCCGTTAACGGAGGCGAAACGGGCCTGCCCGGAGTCACGCTCTATCTGGACACTGACCTGGATGGTACACGTGATTCCGGAGAGGTCAGCACGATTACAAGTTCCAGCGGGGACTATTTGTTTGCGGTTGCTCCCGGCAGTTACGCCATTCGCACAGATCTCACTTCCGGGCAAAGCCAGACATTTCCTTTTGTGTCCGGCGGTACAGTCGAGCCCGATGATTATGCCGCTGGGACGCTGCTGAATACGGTTGATCAGAATGTCAGCCTGACGGGTGTCGGAACCGGAGTCACCAGTGGCGACGTGACATCAACCACGGCCACGTATACCTCAACCGGTACTCGCAACTTCGGCAGTGCATGGAACGGTGGGCTGTGGGACACATCCCCTGCCTCTCTGCGGGCGGACTTCAGTTTTCCTGTCAATGAAGTCAGTATTGATTTTATCTCGGATGACTCTTCTGATTTTGGGCATCTGCGGGCATTCGATGCCAACGGAACGCAGCTGGCTGAATATGTCACCGGAAATCTTGGGACGGGTGCCGTTGAAAGCATGGTCATTACTCGTGGGACGGCTGAAATTTCCTATGTCCTGGCGTCGGGACAGAACGGCCAGTTTGGATGGCTGGACAATCTGGAGTATTCGGTTGCAGGGCAAGGCGATTCATCGCCAATCCAGGTCACCGTGGGCCCGGAGATATCCAGTAATAATGATTTTGGCGTGTATACGTCCGTTGCGGTTGCCGGGGTTGCGGTCACCAGCCCTGCTCCATCATCGACAACCACGGAGGCTGGTGGGACAGTTTCATTTGATGTCCGCCTGACCAAGGCTCCCACTGCCAGTGTCACTGTTCCCGTCAGTTCCTCAAATTCGAGCGAAGGGACTGCCGGAACATCTTCTCTGGTGTTCACGCCGACCGACTGGGATGTGCCTCAGACAGTGACAGTTACGGGACAGGATGACTCAGTCGATGACGGAGACACTGCCTACACCATTGTTCTTGGTTCCACTGCCTCCGCTGATACCAGTTACAGTGGTTTGAATCCGGACGACGTCAACCTGACTAATGAGGATGACGACGTCGCAGGAATCAGTGTGGGAACACCCTCAGGAACCACCACGACCGAAGCTGGCGGAACCGTAACATTTACCGTTCAGCTGACTTCGGAGCCAACATCCGACGTGACTCTCCCTGTCAGTTCCAGCGATATCACGGAAGGTACGGTCGATACGGCTTCATTAACGTTCACCTCGGTCGACTGGAACATTCCGCAGACCGTCACCGTGACAGGCGCCGACGATACCGACAGTGATGGTGATGTGGCGTACTCAGTCGTTCTCGCGGCAGCTGTCTCCGATGACCTGAGCTATAAAAACGCCGACCCTTCCGATATCAGTCTGACGAATCTGAATGATGACATTCCTGCGATTCTCTTTGTTGACGATGACCAGGGGGCTGGTTACGAAAGTTATTTTCAAAGTGCACTGGATGCCAACGCCTTCGGATACGACACATGGGACGTCGCTGCAACTGGCCAGCTCCCGAGCACTCAGGATCTGGTCGGATATGGCGCCGTCATCTGGAATACGGGTTACGACTACACCAGTACCAATGCCGGACTATCCTCCGCGGAACAAACTGCCATTCAGGGATACCTCGATCTGGGCGGCCGTACCTTCATTTCCGGAGCGGACATTCTGTATAACACTGTGACGGCGTCCTTCCGGGAGAATTATCTTAAGGTCGCGAATTTTACCAACGATGTGATCAGTGCCAATCATACGGAAGCCGGGGTGTCCGGCAACATCATCAGTGATGGTCTGAATCTGTCGATTGTTAAGCCTGCCGACTACGCCCAACTGTACATCGACGCCGTTTCTCCCAGCGCTGGTGCTGAAGGGTTGCTGCTTCATGGGGCCAGCGCGTCATCTCCCTATTCAGCAGTCAGCTATCAGGGCGATTATGTGAATGGGGGATTCGGTATGGTGTTCATGACCGTGCCGTTTGAGTCCATCAGCAATTCGACTGCCGCACCCAATAATCAAAACGAAGTCATGAACCGCATCATCAACTTCCTGATGCCACCCACTTTGGGAGGGGTAGAGGTTTCAGCGCCGTCTCCCAGCAGCAACACCACAGAAGACGGGGGAACAGTCACCTTCACAGTGGCTTTGACGGAAGCCCCCCTTAACGATGTGACCATTCCTGTCAGTTCCAGTGATTCGGGTGAAGGGACGGCCGGAACGTCGTCTCTTGTATTCACACCGAGCAACTGGGATGTGGCCCAGACGGTGACAGTGACCGGCCAGAATGATGCCGTTGATGACGGGGACGTTGCCTATAGCATTGTGCTTGGTGCTGCCACATCGACGGATCCCAATTACAGTGGTGTGGACGCTGACGACGTCAGCCTGACGAATCTTGATGATGGAGACACAGCGGGAATCACGGTCAGCAGTCCCTCGGGGACAACAACGACCGAAGGCGGCGGAAGCGTGACATTCACAGTTCAGCTGGATTCTGAGCCGACGTCCAGTGTGACCATTCCTGTCAGTTCCAGTGATTCGGGTGAAGGGACGGCCGGAACGTCGTCTCTTGTATTCACACCGAGCAACTGGGATGTGGCCCAGACGGTGACAGTGACCGGCCAGGATGATTCGGTCAGTGACGGCGACATTGCCTACACAATCGAATTATCCGCAGCGACGTCCACGGACGCCAAATACAATGGTCTTAATCCCGGTGATATCAGTCTCACCAACCTCGATGACGACACAACAGGTCCTGTGACTCTGTTTGAAGACAGTTTTGAAGTTGGCCAATGGAATGATAAGTGGGTTGAAGACAGTCAGAATGACTGGTACCGCACTTCAAAGCGTTCAACCGATGGGAATTATTCCGCCGAGGTGAACGGACAAGCCAACGAGGCGACTCTGACCTCACACAATCAGGGAATTCCGATTGACATCAGCAGTTACGGCAGTGCGACATTATCATTTGACTGGCGGATCAACAAGAAATTTGACAATGGCGAATTCGTGGCGATGGATGTCTCAATTGATGGTGGAGGGACCTGGACGGAGAACGTTCGAAGTTTGAACGGAAATGTCGATAAAGAAAATTCGTGGCATTCAGAAACGGTTGACCTGATCGCAGAAGGCTATTCGTCCTCCGACCTGAAGATTCGTTTTCGGTGCCAGGTGAGTGGAAAGCGGGAGAAAGCCAGTCTAGACAACGTTCTACTTGTTGGTAATTCCAGTGGCAGTTTCAGTTTCGCGAGTTCCAGTAACACTGGGAGTGGTGTGTCGTTTGGTGATCCGAGCGAGTCTGATTCAGGTGCGGCAATTGCATTGTCCATGACCAGGCAACCACAGACCTTTCCGACAGCAGCAGTAGCAAAGTCTACACAACAGAGTCCCTCAGCCGGTCTGTCCTTGGTTCCGGTGTACAGTCCTCCGGTAACCGCTGACAACAGCATTCTGGACAATCTCTTTGATTCAGAATCCGGCCTTCTTGCTGATTTGAGCGTACTTTGAGTGGATACGTTCAGTTCGTGGAGGTGTTTCGCCTGCGGCATGTCTCTGACGTAGACGGTGTGTATACACCAATAGCACCGCCAGTCCGTAGGGTCAAAAAACTGAACCGACACCAAAGCTTTTTGACAATCAGGTTCTGGAAATAGAAATCGTTCGCGATTTCGGCCGTGCGTCGGCCAGAGATAGCGACGACTGACCGTGGAATTGGTGTCGATCCACGGTGAGCGCGCACCTTCACCGCAGAATGGCCACGATTCGGTGCAGTTCCGAATCAAATCAAGCAGCGCGTCGGTGGTAGTACTTCAGCATGCCACCGAGTCGTTCTCGGCACTCGATCTTACCAGCGACGGCACCGCCTCCTTTCTCTGGATCGATGAGTGCATTGCCGAGGCCCTGATGGTTTCTCTCGCACGATAATGCTGAACGAAGTTGGTAACAGCTCGCTCAAGTGACTGACGTCCGAAGAAAATCATCCGGGAAAGACATTCTGATTTCAGACTGCGAAGCCATCTCTCCATGTAGGCGTTCAAGTTGGGACTCTTGGGCGGCAGCAGGACGACTTCAGTGTCCGTGTTCTGCTCCAGGAATTCCCGCATGGCGATGAAGCTCGTATTGCTATCCACAATGAGATGCTTGGCGTCTTTCAGGAAACCGTCAGTTTCCGATGCCGAGAGAATGAAATCAGGCGGCTGAGATGCGAGACTCTGGCGTGCCGTAAGTACCGTGT
>JAQWOH010000051.1 GCA_029245955.1 Fuerstiella sp.
TCCTTCGTTGACCGGATCCCCGTATGACAGTTTAAGGTCCATCTGGCTGTACAGGTTTGCTTCCTCCAGATACGGCAGGATCCTGGCATGAACCGACCATTCGCCTCCCGGAGTCCCGCTGGAAACACCGAGACCGTCGGAGACGAACGAAGGTGGAAAAACAGTAAACACATCCAGATAGTTGTGTAACGCCAGCCCGATCTGCTTGAGGTTATTCTTGCACTGAGTACGTCGAGCAGCCTCCCGGGCCTGCTGCACAGCTGGTAACAGCAGAGCAATCAGAATAGCGATAATCGCTATGACGACCAGCAGTTCAATAAGTGTAAACCCTGCCTTTTGATTACGTTGCGCGGATTTCATTGCACGATCCCTTTCCTGAGGAATTCAGAGGTAAGCGCCCCCTTCAGCATGAAGGCGGCCGACTCCGAGCGTGGCTGGCTGAGCAATGACGCAAACTGGCTGGCTTTGGCTGCGGCGAATTGACACTGAGATTCAATCTCACTATATTAGTGGCTCTGTCGGCAGGGTCAAGCCCCTGTCTTCGCCTATTTCTGATTTTCTAAATGCAGGAAGAGACGGCCAAACAACTGTCTCGATCCTGACTCCCTGTGGGGCTAAGTCGTGAATTCCGTCAGAGAAGACCCACTAGAGACCGATTCAGCTAAACACAAAGCAGATCAGCGTCCCAGTGAAATCAGTTTTAAACAGCTTTCTCAGGGCAAAAAAGAAGTTGTGATCCAACACGATGGCAAGCTTTACCGCCTGAGACTGACTCGAAAGGGTGGTTTGATTTTAAACTAGTGCCGTGTCAGACATTCATTTAGTTCGCCTCTGACTCTGTCCAGGATTTGAGGGTTTTCGAAGGCATTGACAAAGACAACGACAGACAACTGCTCAAATAATCATTGCAAAGCACCAGTCCGTATTTCGCTGGTATGTGGATGCAACGATCGAATTCTGCTACGAACGACCTCGCCTGATGTGAACGACAAAGGCCCCCCGTTCAGGGAGTGCTTAAGACGTTCGGCACACTGCGAAATCGCCGCTGACCTGAAGGTTCGGCGTTTCCCTCTCCATTAAATGCCCATGGTTGGTTCCATTGGCCAATTCATTCCCTTCCCTGCGTCGTCGTTCTATGTCTCAGATAACACTATCCCACGCCGGCCCTGGCACCTTCCGCTGCATCGAGGTCACAGGAGAGGGAGAGCCGGTCGTCCGCCTAAAACGTATGGGAATCTGCAGTGGTCGCCAGATCTCGATCCTTCAGGCGGGCGATCCTATGATTCTGCGCGTCGTTGGAGCACGCATTGGATTATCGCGTGAGCTGGCTGCCACCGTCGTTGTGGACTGCCACAATGCGGACACTGATCCAGTCTCGGCCACGGCAGGTGTCCGGGGTGAAGGAGAAAGTCGTGACTGACTCCTGTCACGAATCAGACACGTCTGCACAGCCAAGTCAGCCTGCGAGCCCGGACGGTGCCGTGGTGGCATTGGTTGGAAACCCAAACACCGGCAAGACGACGCTGTTCAATAAGCTGACCGGCCTGCGCGCCAAAACCGCCAACTTTCCGGGGATCACTGTCGACCTGAGAAGTGGACGAATAAAGCTACGTAGCAATTTCGTCGAGATGATCGACCTGCCTGGCCTCTACAGCCTGGAAGCAATGAGTCCCGAGGAGAAAGTTACGGTAAATGCTTTGGCAGGCAGTCGTGCACAGACACCGGTCCCGGACGTCGTTGTGCTTGTGCTGGATACCACCAATCTGGAACGGAATCTTGTCCTCGCCAGCGAGGTGCTCGATCTTCGTCTGCCAACCATAGTGGCTCTGAATCAGATTGATGCAGCACGCGCTGCCGACATCAGAATCGACATTTCGAAACTCTCAGAAGAACTAAACTGCCAGGTGGTACCCGTGAGTGCTCGAACCGGCGAAGGCCTGGAGGCGCTTCGTGGGGTTGTTGACGACACACTTTTTGGCAAATTGCCTATCCTCAGTCAGAATCATCAGTCGTGCACCGTTGGTTGCACCGGCTGCACCTTTGCTGCCCGCTTCGACTGGGCCGAACGTGTCTCCGACGCGAACATTCAGGTGCCGCCGACGCAGGGACGGCGGACGGATGCCATTGATCGAATACTGACCAAACCCATCATTGGTGTGGCCGCATTCCTGAGTGTCATGCTGGTCGTCTTCTACCTGATCTTTTCGCTGGCCAGCGTTCCAATGGACATGGTCGACGGTGTATTCGGTGCCGTGGGTGCTTATGCAGAGCAGTTGGTTCCGGAAGAATCCGTGCAACCGGGTTTGTGGTTTGGCGCCGTTTTTGTCCTGTCTATGAGTTTGTTCGCAGCCGGCTATGCCGCTGCGGGAATTTCATGGAGTCGCAAGAGCAGTGTGGCTGCAATCGCGATTGCCATCACGGTATCGCTGCTGCCGGTGGATGATTTTCGCAGCCTGCTGGTTGACGGAATAATCGGTGGCGTCGGCGGAGTTATCATCTTTCTGCCGCAGATCTGTATTCTGTTCTTCTTTATCTCGTTGCTGGAGGACAGCGGCTATATGGCTCGAGCCGCTTTCGTGATGGAACGGCTGATGCAGTTTGTGGGCTTGCCCGGCAAGGCTTTCGTACCGATGCTGTCAGCTCATGCCTGTGCCATCCCCGGAATCATGGCAGCTCGAGTCATTGAAAACTGGCGCGATCGTCTGGTCACGATTCTGGTGTTACCGTTGCTGACATGTTCCGCTCGACTGCCAGTCTACACGATGATTGCTGCGCTGCTGTTCAGTGATTCGCCTTTCAACGCTGCAATGGTTTTTGTTGGTGCGTACGTCCTGGGAATTGCAGCGGCATTGTTTTCTGCCTGGTGTCTTAAGAAAACAATTCTTCGAGGCAAGCCGGTTCCCCTGGTCATCGAACTGCCTGCTTATCGCGTTCCCAGCCTGAGAAACGCACTCGCTACAGTCATCGATCGGGGAACAGTGTTCGTTCGTCAGGCTGGCACAGTGATACTGATGATTTCAGTAATTCTGTGGGCGCTGGCAACCTACCCCAAGCTGCCACCTGCCAATGTGGCGAATGTGATTTCCGGACAATCGACTGCCGACGAGGCTGTTGCGCAGGAAGCGCTGGCATATTCGTTTGCAGGACGAGCCGGCCGACTGGTCGAGCCGATCTTCCGTCCGCTCGGATTCGACTGGAAGATCAATGTGGGTGTGCTGACATCTTTTGCGGCCAGAGAAGTAGTCGTGTCCACACTCGCCATTGTCTACGGCATCGGAGAAGATTCGGCCGAAGACGAGGCCACGCTTGTCGAGACGCTGCGCCGTCAGACCAGGCCCGACGGAAGTGCTGTGTTCACGAAGGCCACGGGCTTCAGCCTGCTGGTCTTTTTCGTGCTGGCGATGCAGTGCCTGCCGACTCAGGCCGTCACCAAACGCGAGACCGGCTCATGGAAATGGGCCGTTTTCCAGCTCGTCTATATGTCAGCGATGGCCTATGTGGCCGCATTGGTTACATTTCAGTCCTGCACAGCACTGGGATTCTGACAAGAGCCGAATCCGCTCGAACGTGTCCGCAGCGTGCGTGTCCAGGTATGAAGCCGCAAACTCGCACAGCTCGAAGTGTGCAGACCAGTTCGAATCATTGCCCAAAACAGATAAACTCCCATACATGTCCAAAGACAACCCAAAGGCCCGAAAAATTAAACCGCAGACGCTTCGTGGATTTCGTGATTTTTTGCCGGACCAGATGATGGCCCGTGAACAACTGATCGACACAGCTCGATCTGTGTATCGCAGCTATGGATTCGCGCCAATCGACACGCCGGCACTGGAATACGCCGAGGTGCTGCTGGGGAAAGGTGGCGACGAATCAGACAAACAGGTCTTCCGGTTTACCGATCAGGGAGATCGGGACGTGGCCATGAGGTTTGATCTGACCGTCCCTCTGGCACGATATTCAGCTCAACACATTCAGGATCTCGGGACTCCTTTTCGCAGATATCACATCGGGCCGGTCTGGCGAGGCGAACGACCGGCTCGTGGCCGATATCGCGAGTTTATGCAGTGCGACTTTGACACCATCGGCAGCGACAGCAATGCCGCCGACATCGAAACACTGTTGGTCATCAACGATCTGTTTGAACGAATCGGCATCGAGCGGTTCACCATGCGGGTCAACAACCGAATGGTCCTGAACGGACTGCTGGAAAAAAACGGTCTGGAGGATCAGGCGTCCGGAATCCTTCGAGTGCTGGACAAACTGGACAAGATCGGTCGCGACAAAGTTGTGGACGAAATGGTCGATAAATTTGGTATCAGCAAAATACAGGCCGACGGTGTGCTCGACATGGCTCAACTGCAGGGCAGCCCACTGGACATCATGTCGTCACTGGAAACGATGCTTCAGGGCAACGCAGTCGGTGAAGCCGGGCTGGCGAACCTGCGTGAACTCTTCCAGACCGTCAGCGATTGCGGTCTGCCCGAAGGGCGCGTGAACCTGGACGTGTCGATTGCCAGGGGCCTGGACTACTACACCGGCACGATCTACGAAACGTTTCTGGGTGACTTGCCGGGAATCGGCAGCGTGTGCTCCGGAGGTCGCTACGATAATCTGGCGGCGAAGTTCACTTCGCAGAAACTTCCCGGTGTCGGTGCCAGCCTGGGCCTCGACCGCATGCTGGCAGCGATGGAAGAGCTCGGCATGACAGAAACAGCGGCGACGCCGGCTCCGGTACTGGTCACAATGTTCGAACGAGACCGCGCCAGCAGCTACATCGGCGTAGCCCGTCGTCTGCGTGCCGAAGGAATCGGCGTTGAAGTTTTTCCTGAGGCAAAGGGGATCGGCAAGCAGATGAAATACGCGAACAGGAAGGGATTCAAAGTCGCCCTGATCGCCGGTGCTGACGAATTCGAGGCCGGAAACTGGCAGATCAAAGGCCTGACGGATGGCTCGCAACAGGAAGTCGCCGATAACGATGTTGTCGACGTCGTGAAATCTATGGTGACGGCAGACAAACGTTAGGAGGAAGCGACAGGCATGAAGCGACCACGCAGCGGGGGCGGATGGAAGGCCATTGGATACAGCATGAAGCTGGCCAGCAGAGTTGGCTGGTGGAAAATGTGGAAGGCGATGCGATCGAAGAATGCCTGCAAGACCTGCGCGGTTGGCATGGGGGGGCAGCTTGGCGGAATGGTCAACGAAGGCGGCTATTTCCCGGAGGTCTGCAAGAAATCGTTCCAGGCAATGGCGTCCGACCTGCAGGGCGCCATTCCGTCATCGTTCTGGAAGCAGTACGACATTCACAAACTGAAAGGCATGACGTCTCGGCAACTGGAGCACTGCGGCCGCATTGTCGACCCCGTGCTGCTGGAAAAGGGAGCTGCCAACTTCCGTTCGATCAACTGGGATGAGGCTCTGCAGCGAATGTCCGACGGCATGACGTCTGCCGGCCCCGAACGCAGTTTCTTCTACGCCAGCGGTCGATCCTCCAACGAAGCCGGCTTCCTGCTGCAGTTGATGTCGCGCATGTTCGGGACCAACTATGTCAACAACTGCAGCTACTATTGCCATCAGGCCAGCGGAGTGGGTCTGGGGTCCAGCATCGGCACTGGTGCGGGCACAGTTCGTCTGGACGATCTGGATCACACGGACCTGTATATTCTGATCGGTGCCAATCCGGCTTCGAATCATCCGCGCCTGATGAAATCGCTGATGGAGATTCGACGCCGTGGCGGCAAGGTGATCGTTGTCAATCCGGTTAAGGAACTCGGATTGATGAACTTTCGAATTCCCAGCGACGTGAAGAGTCTGTTGTTCGGGTCGGAAATCGCCAGCAGCTACGTTCAACCGCACATCGGAGGTGATATCGCATGGCTGCTGGGAGTCGCGAAGGAAGTCCTTGACCGCGGCAAACAGAACCAGACATTCCTGGACAGGCATACCGAAGGATTTGACGAGTTCCGCCGATTGGCCGAAGCCACATCATGGGACGAAATCGTCGCGTGTAGCGGTGTGTCACGTGAACAGATTCAGCAGATTGCAGATCAATACATTTCTGCAGACAACGTGGTCATTGGCTGGTGCATGGGAATCACTCATCACCTGCACGGGACAAACAGCGTACAGATGATCGCCAACGTAGCGTTGCTGCGAGGCATGGTGGGGCGCCGCAAAGCCGGGGTAATGCCGATTCGCGGACACAGCAACGTGCAGGGCCTGGGCTCGGTCGGCGTGACTCCGACATTGAAGACGGCGCTGCTGCAGAAGCTGGAGGCACGACTGGGAATCGAAGTGCCCACGAGTCCAGGCTATGACACCATGGCCTGCATGAATGCGGCTCATCGTGGAGAAATGGATTTTGCTCTGTGCCTGGGCGGCAATCTGTACGGCAGCAATCCGGATCTGAAGTACGCTGAAGAATGCATGAGTCGCCTGAAGACCGTGGCCTACATGTCGACCACGTTGAATACCGGACACGCTTGGGGCGGAGGCGAGGAGACTCTGATTCTGCCTGTGCTGCCGCGTGATGAGGAGTCGCAACCGACAACTCAGGAATCCATGTTCAGCTACGTACGACTGAGCGAAGGTGGTGCCCCGCGATTCGACGGGCCACGCAGTGAGGTATCCGTTCTGTCGGATGTCGCTCAACGTGTCTTTGGTCCCGACTGCGGCATCGACTTTGAACGCCTGAAGAGCCATGCAGCATTGCAGGAACTCATCGGTGAACTGGTACCGGGCTACGAAGGCATGTCGGGCATCAGGGATCATCAACAGGAATTCTACGTTTCGGGACGGGCGATTGAAGACTACAGGTTTCCCACAGAAAACGGCAGAGCCAGGTTTCACTCGCCACCTTTGCCGCAACGAGAATTCGCGCAGGACGAATTCCGACTGATGACCGTACGATCAGAGGGGCAGTTCAACAGTGTTGTCTTTGAAGAAGAAGACCTGTATCGCGGTCAGGAACGGCGCGACATCGTCCTCATGAATGCCGATGATATCCGACAACTGGGGCTGAAAGAGAATCAGCGTATCCGTGTGAAGAGCGAGGTCGGTGAACTGCGAATGCTGCTGGTTCGTGAATATGAAGTTCGAGCCGGCAGCGTGCTGATGTACTATCCGGAAGCCAACATGCTGGTGCCAAATACCGTCGACCCGCTTTCCAGAACACCGGGATTCAAGAGCACAAAAGTCACCATTCGTGCGGAACAGGCGGGTGTTTCATGACAGACACCGATGGCCGGCTGCGTCTTGCCGTACCACGGACGATTCGACAGGTGCCGCGAATTCACATCGTGGGTCGCAAGAATTCCGGCAAGACAACGTTAGTTTGTGACCTGGTCCGTGAACTGACTCGCCAGGGACACAAAGTGGCCACAATTAAACACACTCACCACCACCACGAACTCGACACGCCCGGCAAGGACTCACACAAGCATCGGAAGTCCGGCGCCGCTGGTGTCGGAATTCTGTCCTCACAGATGACAGCGGCATTCGTCCCCGGGCCGCGGGATGAAGACGAAAAACTGCGTTACGATCGCTTTAACGTCATGTTCAACGACTGCGACCTGATGCTGGTGGAAGGCGACCTGAGTACGTCGGCCAGAAAAGTGGAAGTGTGGCGGAACGCAGTAAGCGATGCTCCGTACGCAACTTCGGAACGAAGTATTGCTGTGGTCGTTACGGACGATCCGCTGGAGTCGGCGACAGAGGTCTGGCCACGGGCTGATATCGCAGAGTTGGCTCGCCGCGTACTTGCCCTGTCACAGAGTTAGACCGGGCGGCCCGCTACAGGATTCACTCAGTTCGCCCGAATGCTCCCCGGCTGACTGCCAGATTCATGAAAGTCGATGTGCGAGTGCGTAAAGTTGCGTCTCAGACGACTTTGCCCAAATCATTCTGAAGGCCCCGGAAACGAGCATGGCCCGGTCCTTGATGCCCCGGGGGCTGATGTTCAGGCCGGAGCCCGGCGCAAGAAAACAGCTTCAAAGACGAACGTACTTTGAAGCCGTTTTTGTCAGATATCTATGGACGACTCATGAGGCGGACGGACACTGCCCGTCGGTTTCTGCCATAGAAGTCTTCTGCTCTGTAATGACAGGCCACTGAGAGGCCATTTCCGCATTCAGTTCGGTGTAGCCGGCCCACTGCTCAGGAACGTTGTCTTCATGGAAGATCGCTTCTACCGGGCATTCCGGTACGCATGCTTCGCAGTCGATGCACTCTTCGGGATGAATCACCAGAATGGCTTCGCCTTCATAAAAACACTCGACCGGACACACAACAACGCAGTCTGTGTACTTACAGTTGAAGCATGGTTCAGCCACGATGTGAGTCATTTCTCTACCTTTCCGAGGGATTATCAGTTCTGTCGTCGACGTTGGCACGTCATCAGACGGTACCAGTCCTGGTCTAAACCCGTGTTGTCGCAGAAAACGACCAGCGGGAACGTATCAGTACAAATGTGAACGGTGCAAGTTGCACCTGCAGCGCCCGTGGCGTTTTACGTCATTGATGTCGACAATTTCCATCTCATTTTCCTCCCCAAAACGGCCTGGAGCGAATTGAGACGGAGTCTCGATACATCTGGGGCGAGGAAGCGGCGACAAAGTCCTGTTCGACGTACAAAGGGTGGGGAAAGTTTAAGGCTAAACCGTCCTTTCGGGGCCCAAAATGCGGGCTGAAGTAAGGAAATGTTGCTCCCAAGCGGTCCCTGAGACACAATACAGGTCTGCTCAGTAATGCTGAGGCTCATTGGCGACTTTTGCCAGAATTGGGGCAGCGTTATCTCATAATTTGCATCTTTCAGCGTATGAAAGGACAGCCGCCATCGTGGCGGGACAAGCAGCGACGGTCGTAATGATCGTCGTGATTCGCGGAAAATCGGATCCGTACTGATGCCATTGACCGAAAAAGATCGTGAACTGATTAACAACCTGCTGTCCGGTACGCCCGGATCGTGGAATGCGTTCGTGGATCGTTACTCGGGGCTGATTGTCCAGGTGATCCGACATACTGCCCATGCTCACAGCCTGAAGCTGTCGACTGAAGACGTCGATGATCTTACAGCGGATGTGTTTGCCACATTACTGGAAGGAAACTTGGGCGCGATACGAGGCTTTCGCGGCAGAAGCTCGTTTGCAACCTACCTGACTGTTGTGATTCGTCGTGTACTGCTGCGAAAGTTAACCCAGCGACGTTACCTTCAGGCACTGGGACACGTACAGGCTCACCATTCCAGTCTCAATGAGGCATCTGAACCGGACGGCGTTCGTTGTGTGGATGCCAGGGACGAAGTCGATTCATTGATGCGGCGTCTTCCGGAATCATTCAGAACCGTGCTCCAACTGTTCTACCTGGATGGCAAAAGCTATCGTGAAATCAGTGAACGGGTGGGCAGGCCGATCAACTCAATTGGCCCCATGATCGCCCGTGCCCGCAACATGCTGAAGAATTCTTCGCGACCTGCTTCGTAATCGTTTACCGGAGGCCGCGGCAGTGTCCCGGGCTCCGCCTTTTGATTACCTCTGTAGTGTGAAGAGGTTTCCGCCCGTCGTGGCAGCTGCACGCGCTGACTTCAGATTTGCAGACACAGACACGCTCGCATCGTCAGTGTCGCTTTTACCGGAGCGGTCTTTTGGTATCGTATTGGATGAACTCAGGCTTCAACCTGTTCTCTAGCGCAACGTTTATTTATCTAAATCGCAACAAAATCTAAATCGCAACTGAATCGGGACATCGCATGAGCCACGCTGAATCCGGGACAACCGATCTTAAACGAAGAAGTTTTCTGGCAGCGGCTGCTGCCCTCACTGCATCCGCTGCGGTTCGAGCGGACGACGAATACGGCCCGAATGCCGCCCCGGTTCGCTATCCCGATTACCGGATTCTGACCATTGATGATCGTTTCAAGCAACTGAAACTGGGCAACACCCCGGTGCAGCGCCTGTATCACAGTAAAAATATGCTGTGGGCGGAAGGGCCCGCATGGAACGGCGTTGGCAGGTATCTGGTCTGGAGCGACATCCCCAACAACGTGCAGCATCGGTGGCTTGAGGAAGATGGACACGTCAGCACATTTCGCCAACCGTCCAACAACAGCAACGGCAATACATTCGATTTTCACGGGCGTCAGATTTCGTTTGAACATCTGACTCGCAGTGTCGTTCGTTACGAGTACGACGGCACTCGCACAGTGCTGGCAAATTCGTTCAATGGAAAATCGCTGAATGGGCCAAACGACGGAGTGGTTCATCCCAACGGAGACCTGTGGTTCAGTGATCCAGGCTATGGAGCCCTGATGGACTACGAAGGTCGAAATGCCGATAACGGATCGGTGCAGCCCTATCAGAAAGAAGCGATCTATCGCATCGAAGCCGGCACTGGAAAGCTGTTTCAGGTGACCGATGAGATTTTTAAACCCAATGGTGTCTGCTTTTCGCCGGATTACACAAAACTGTATGCCGCCGACACAGGAGCTTCACACTATGACAATGCAAAGGAAGAAATTCGAGTTTGGGACATCGTGGACGAAAAACGACTGGCGAAGGGACGACGGTTTGCTTCAATGGATCTGGACCTGAACGGCGAAACTGTCGCCGGATTTGCTGACGGCATTCGGGCAGACACCGCCGGCAATATCTGGGCCAGTGCGGGCTGGGTTGGACATGGGTACGACGGAGTTCACGTGTTTGGACACGAAGACGGGGCACGCATCGGACAGGTGCTGTTGCCCGAGATCTGCAGTAACGTCTGCTTTGGCGGTACAAAACGCAATCGACTGTTCATGACGGGAAGCCAGTCCCTGTATGCGATGTACACCAACGTCAGCGGCGCTCATATTACGTAAGACACCGCATTGTCGTCGCTCTGTATGGCTACACCAACTGCAGCGGTGACGTGAAAGTGGCATGCTTCGGGACTTCGTCACAGTTCAATTCTGCGTTCGCCCGGCGGCCTGTGTCAGGGCGATTGATTTCGATTTCACGCGGAGCTTCGATGCCCAGCTGAACTCGGTTGCCGCCGACACGCAGAATCGTAATCGATATATTGAACTCGGGAATCAGAATTTTTTCCTGCAGTCTTCGTGACAGCACCAGCATATTCAGGTCTCCTTGTGGACGGCATTTTTGTGGTTGACAGTTAACAGCAGTTCGGCGTTCAGGAAAAAACGCCGATGATACGGAAAGGGGTGCGGACGCATTGTGGCCCGTCCCTCCAGCCAGGGCTGCCCTGGCTGGAGGGACGTAAATAATGAGTCACCGGCGGCGATCATGTAAAAAGATGGAGCTGTCCGATGAAGGCGTCGCGGCCCGGATAGACGTCCTTGGTGCCTTCCGGAATGTAGATAATGTTCAGGCGGTGGAGTCGGACAACCAGATTTGAAATCGTCACCCGTGCCGCCTCGGCCAGACCATAAAGCTGCGACCAGTTTGTAACGTCCACTTCATCGACGGCAGCTCGGATCAGCCATGCGGGCATCAGCAGTGATGATTGATAGCGATCGACAGCACTTTTGACTTCCGGAGAATCCTGTCCGGCCGTCAGTTCTCGGTACAGTTCGAAGTATCGCTCGTCATACACAGCTCGATTAAGCACCTCCACCAGCACCTTGCGATCTGCAGCCTGGCGGCGCACCACGTTATCCTGCATTTCAAATCCCGGCAGCAGCGGATGGTGCAGGCTGGTGCGATCGATGTCGATGTCCCAGTGTCCGGCTTCGTGTCCGATCGTACTGCGTTCCAGACCGGGCTTTGTCTGGAACAGATCCAGGTGCCGGCTGTTGAGAACAATTCTGCGCTGCTCGGGAACCAGTCCGGCCAGTATCTGTTCGCCTTCGTGTTCGTCGATATCAACCCAGTCGAAGTCGAGTTCCAGGATCTGTTCCACAATATTTTCGACGGGAACCGGCAGCTGGACCGGCGTTCCGGTCAGTTGTTCATATTGTCGAATGCGCATTTCTGTAATTTCGTCGATTACAGATGTCCGCATATTTTTCAGATCAAAGCGACGCATGTAGGTGGTCCTCCGAGACCGTTAAGTCAGCACCTGTCCCTGGCCTGCGTATGATGCGGTGCATGGCTGCTGTCTGCATTCAACGCGTATGGTCGCGACACGCCAGCATGTGGTTGTCGCGGCCATAATTACCGGTCCTGCCGGAACTCATTTTGCCTTCCGTCGTCGAGACGGCTTTGTTGTCTCAGAGGAAGGGGGTGACTCCAGTTCCTCAAGCATTTCTTCCAGAGCGCTGTCTGACAGTTTGAGTATGCGCCGAAAAATCCCCGGCTTCTCCAGAATGCGGTCACGAAAGGCGCCCGGAATTCGGCGAGCCAGCAACAGCAGCTCATCCGGATCGGCTCGCAGTGCCTTCGCGATTTTCTGCAACGTTTCTTCGCGAGGCGTCTGCTCTGCATCCAGCCGGTCGTTTTCAACGCGGCTGAGATAGGTGAAATTAATGCCAACACGCTCGGCCAGTTCACGCTGCGTGAGGTTCCGCTGTTTGCGGATCTCCCGGATTCGCTGTCCCACGGTCGTCATCGTTGGTTCCCGGCTATGGTTTGAAAGACTCAATCGGCGGCAGGCCGAAGAATACAAACTTGCCGTTTACTGTCAACCTCAACTTCACCGCTCACTTCGACAGTATCAGGGCCCGAAACATGTCCCGCTCAGGGCATTCAATGGATTCAGGATTCTTCGTTGTGAGAACAAAAACGTCTCGTCCGCTGATTGCCAGGCGGGACCTGTAGTCGGACGTATCTAAGGTTCCAGAATGTGTTTGCCGTTTTCGAATTGACGATGGCAGGCGTTGCAGTTGTTCAGCATTGATTTGTATGCCGAGGTGGCTTTCACAAAGTCTTTCGCGCGAGCTGCCTGGTAAAGTGCCGCACCATCAACGCGGGAGGCTGTCGCGTGGTGTACCCAGTCATCGGTGTTTTCTTCAGGTAATCGAGCAAACAGCAGGTTGCAGCTTTCGGCCAGGATCAATGAGTCTGATTTAACAGCCTTCCAGCCTTTGCTGTCATTTGGTTCGCCTGCCATGGAAACTTTCAGGCGGCGGTAAGTCGGCTGAAATACGTATTCCATGAATTCGTGCATGCTGTCCTCAACGATTTCCGGACCTTCAGCAGTACGGGCGGAAAGCGGAGCAGCTGAGAGGATGGACCCTGCAGGTCGGTCAGAAAACGGACCGTTCAGGCAGACTGCCGAAACAAAAAATCCGGCAAGAACGAGCAAAGAAGCGGATGTCTTCATATCGGAACTAACTTTCGCGATAAATCAAATGAGCGTAGCCTGACCGGTATCACCGGTGTTGTCTGTAGCAATAACGTCACCCAGAATAACTGCCGGATACTGGTCAGTCGAACAAGCGACACAAGTTTCGTTCGCAAACCTGGAGGGTACAGCGACAACGAGCCCAATTCCCATATTGAAAACTCGAAACATTTCATCTTCCGCAATATTCCCCAGAGACTGCAGCCAGGAAAACAGTGGCGAAGGTGTCCAGGACGAACGTTGCAGTCGAGCGTGAACTCCATCCGGCAGAATTCGCTCCAGGTTTTCGCACAGTCCACCACCAGTAATATGAGCGATTCCGTGCACCGCTTCATTGCCGATATTTTCCTGCAGGCTGTTCACAATGTCCGCATAGATCCGAGTTGGAGTCATCAGAGCGTCGCCCACACTAACCGACAGATCATCAATTGTGTCGTCGACGGAAAGCCCCGCGTGTTCAAATACGGCCTTACGAATCAGGCTGTAACCATTGCTGTGAAATCCGGATGACGGTACACCGATCAGCACATCGCCATCGGCAATTCGCTCTTTGCCGTTGATTAATGAAGAGCGATCAGCCGCAGCGACGCAGAATCCCGCCATGTCGAAATCACTGTCAGCGTACAGATCGGGCATGATTGCGGTTTCTCCGCCAAGCAGAGCTGCACCGGACTGCACGCAACCATCACTGACGCCCTGGACCAGCTGTTCCAGTAGCAATGGGTTGTCTTTGCCCATCGCGATATAGTCCAGAAACAACAGCGGCGTGGCTCCCAGGCACAGGCAGTCATTGACGCACATCGCGACCAGGTCAATACCGATGGAGTTGAACTGCTGCATCATGATGGCCAGCTTGATCTTGGTGCCGACACCATCAGTGCCGGAAACCAGCACCGGATCGGTCCATTGCCGCTGAGCAGACAGTCGAAATAATCCGGCGAATCCTCCGGGAAGTTCCATTACGCCGGGAGTGTGAGTCCTCTGCATCAGCCCTGGCAGTTTCTGCATGGCCTTCTCATACAGGTCAAGGTCGACGCCGGCAGATTGATAACTGAGTTCGGTCATATTTCACTCAAAAGAACAACGCTTGCTGTTGGGAAACTATCGTTTGGGAGTCAACTCCGAGCAAACGGGGGCTATTGCACGTCCAAAGTGAAGGGGCTGCGGGGGCAAGTCTGAGGCAAGGTGTTGGCACTTATGGTTTTCAGAAAACCCCGGCTGTTGCTGTTGGCAATGGGGCAGAACATCACTGTTGCAGCGGACGGAGCGATCTCCGACCATTTCGGCCGTTGGAACGCTTCCTAACTGCCGATAACAACAATTGTAGCTTCAGACAACAGAATCGCAGGTTTGACGAGCGGTAATCTGATGGAATAAACAAGGAACGGCTACCCAGCGAAACATCAGGCTTGCCTGCCAGTTTCGTTGACTGGAAACGAAATCGCAGACCGTCGCTCGCGATAAACCGGAAGGATGCACGATGTTTGGCCAAGCGATCGAAAAACCCTGGTTCTTCTCATGTTCCGTTCACAACGAGGCCGTCAGTCGTTTGCTGTTTGTGGCTGAACAGGGAGAACCCTTCGTTTTTCTGCAGGGTGAGCATGGTTTTGGCAAAAGTACGTTATTGAAACAGGTACAGGCCGAATGTTCTCGATACGGGCATTCCACGGTGCTGGTCAATCTGGCAGCACTGGATCAGACTGCGTTGTTGTGGCATCTTTGCGGCGGACTGTCGATCGTCCCTCACGCGGAGCCGTCTCAGAGTCAGCTCATGACTGCAATTCGGGATGAACTTGTGGGCAGATCCCTGTGTAACCACCAAACTGTGATTTTACTGGACGACTTCACGAGAGCCGACGAGGATGTCGCGCCAATTATTGACTTTCTCTCAGGCATCAATCAGCAAACGGACGGTGCTGTTTCTGTTATCGCAGCGGCCGAATCCGTGACGTCACCGGAACTGCAGCGGCTTTCCGCGCTGAAGGTGCACCTGCGACGCCTGCCGAATGCCGATGCGGTCGCGTTTATTCAGGAATTCCTTAATTTTCTGTCAGTGCCACAGCCGTCGGTGACCAGTGATGCCGTAGCCGCTATTGTTGAGCACGCAGAAGGGTCTGCCGCTCACCTGATACGGGTGTGTCGCATGGTTGGCGTGGCGGTGGATGCCACGCCCGATCTTATCATTGATGCCGACGTACTGAGCATGCTCACGGAAGAAACGCTGGTCGGTTGAGTGAATCCGCGTTGCTGCGCCGAGGTTCAGGGACTTCGGTTATCTTTCAGCTGCAGAGTTACTTTTCTGAACTGCTGCACATTCGTGCGACGCCTGCTATACCTCATCATCGGCGGGATAGTCTTTGTCGAGGTGAGACTGCAGCTGCTGTTTCACGTGCTGCGGCAGATTGGAAAATCCTTCGTGGTCTTCAAACCACTGGCCGTCGGCCAGCATCACGGACACCGCTTCGGCCTCGTTGATCAGATCGGGTTCGGCAAGGCGATGGTAGATCCAGCTGCCTTTCTGTGTGTACCACAGACGATCATTGATTCGCACGGCGCCGGTTGTCTCAAACCAGCGACCGTCCTTGATTCGCAGACGCATTCTAAGTGTCCCCTGGTCCATCTTTCATTGTTACGGTGATTCTGACTGAGATCCGCCCGACAGCAAAGTGTCCAGTTCTGACGAGGCCGGTCGAATGACCCGGAACAGTTGTGAAATGAGAGTCTGGCGTCGAATAATTCCGACAACCTCGCCATTCCGGGTGATTGCAGCGAACGGCGAATAATTCTGGAACAGCGCCGCCAGCACCTCCAGCCGGGGTGTTGTCGCGTCAAAGCCGGGCAGACTCTGTTTTACCAGTCTGGGGGCAAGCTCAGAAGTCAGCATGTCCGCAATTCGCACAAAGGAAGACCATTGATTCGGACGATCGTCCGGTCGCATCAGAACATGAGACGTGTCTCCGGCCGATGCTACCGAGACTGCGTCATCGATCGATGCCGTTTCGCTGATACCCTGAACTGCTGCAGCGGGAATCATTGATAATCCGACCGGCTGATTGGCCACCTGCATGAGATTTTCCGCCATGTTTCTCTGCAATTCTGTCAACAGGCCTTCACGCTGTCCTGCTTCCAGAACGCCATACAGTCGTGTTCGCCCGAAGACGACCTCCAGCGGACGTTTGTCAGACTGACCAAAGCGTGAGACAAAGCGCGATATGCGAATCAAAGGATAACTGATGGGCAGAAACACGTAGTAAAAGATATGGAATCCCAGTGAGCCGGATCGCAGCAGCGACATGGGGGCCCGGTAGTACAGACTTTTCGGAATCAATTCGCCAAAGATAAAGATGAACGGCATCATCAGCAGCGTCGCTGCGATCTCTGCACCTCCACCACCTTCCTGCCAGACTGCCTGAACCATCAGTCCGATTGCCAGCGTCGTCAGGTAGTTGGACACGTTGTTGCCAACCAGTGTTGTGGTGACAAAACGTTCGGGGTGAGCGACGAAGTAGAACAGACGTCCGGCAACAGTATCGCCGCGCTGTTTCTGTAGCGTGAGCTGCAATGTACTCACACGATAGAACCCCGTTTCGGAACCACTGAAGAAGGCAGACAGCTTGAGACCCACCAGGAACAGCAGGATGGAAGGGATCAAAAGTACCGAAAACATTACGCTTCGCCCTTCTGCTGATCTGCGGAGTATTCTGCCGCGGCAATCAGGGCCCGCAGCTGTCCGCGGGGTGTGACTTCGATGGCCGTGAAGATCCAGCCTTCCCAGACGATACGGTCTCCAACTTCCGGCATACGTTCCAGTTCGTCATGAAACAGGCCTGCCAGAGTATTCAACGATTCATCTTCACCATCAAACGGAATTCGCAGGTGTCGACACAGATAACGCAGTGTGACCAGTCCTTCCGCGTGATATCGATTCTGTCCGATTTCAATCATGGGTTCGCGACGCAGAACGCGTCGGGTGCGTGATGGCGCGGCGCTCAGGACAGTTTCCAGCAGATCCTCGTAGCTGACAGTCCCGACAATTTCGCCATGTTCATGGACCACAATAGCAACGCTGCTGTAGCGGTTGCGCAATTCGGCCAGGACGTAGGCCAGACTGGCGCACCATGGCACATAGACAACTGGCTCCGCCAGCTCTGCAAACGTCACATCAGCGCGACCGGTAATGCGAGCCAGTGCAACGGCCCGTGTAAATATATCGGAATCAGGCTCCTTGATCAGCAGGTAGTCGGCGTTGGCAATGGCAGCCACGCTGAGCGACTGCAATGTGTCGTCGGGTTCTACCGCAACACTCAGATTTCTGGGCCGCATGACCTCTTCAACAGCCAGTTCATTCAGATCCAGAATGTTGTGCAGAACCTGTTGTTCAATTTCCAGCAGGTCCGTTGTGAATGTGGCGGAAGCATCGATGGCTTTCTCAAGGTCTTCCGGCTGAAGATGAGGTTCATGGCGGACATGCGGCCAGAATGATCGGCGCAGAATTCTGGCCGTTTTCCCCAGAGCCGGGATTACCGGGTCCAGCACAGCAACTGCGGCCGCCAGTGGCCAACTGGCGGCGGACGCGATCATCTGTCGAAACACGACTGCCGTACTCTTCGGAATCACCTCTCCCAGGACGATCATGCCCACCAGGTTCAGAATGCTCAGGACGCCCGCAACAAAGGTGAATCCGCCAGTCGACAGTTTCTGCATCACCACAATCCCTACGGAAAAATAAGCGAGATTGATCAGCAGATTCCAGAACAGCACAGCGGTTAACAGCCGGTCCGGATCAGCCATCAGTGCGGCCACCATTCGCTGACGTCTGTTTCCGATCGTGAACCGTCGAATCTGTTCACGAGAAAGAAAGAAGAAGGCGGTCTCGCTGGCCGAAAAAAAAGCGGAGCACATCATCAGCAGCAGCATCAGGAATGTACCTGGCAGCCAGATATGCAGGGAATCCGCAAGGTCAGACATCGATGAGCGGTTTGGGAATGTGGCTGAACAGCCAGAGTCAGGAACATCAGAGAAGATTTCACTGACAACAGGATATCAAACGCACCTCACCAGAAAACACCGAACTGGCTGGCAGGCTGTCGTTCGCATGGCTGAGGCAATGTCAGACCAGATAGCCCGTGTCAGCCTCAGCTCAGGCGGTTTGTGGCAGATTCTGCTGGTTTTTTCCGGCGTCGGGGCGGGTCGATAACAGGGGCAACACCCAATCGTTGCAGACGGCACGTGCCAAAAAATCAGAATTGTTTATCTAACCGGTACGACATGGCCGATGAACAGTCACGTGTCTCCAACTGCGCTGTCTCATTTTCATGCGGCAACGTGGCAGGTCACAGGTGGAAGAACTATGGATGGGCGGTGGCGACCGAAGTTGGTCAGCCCGACCTGTTGTCAAATTTCGGTTTATAAAAGTCCAGAATTTCTGGCGAGCTGCGGGGACAGTTAGTAAACGTCTCTCGGTTTCGAAAGGTAGCTCAGGAGGAGAGCTTTCATGCGAAAGTACGGAAAATGGTTACTCGTGCTGGGCATTCTGGCAGCGACGCCTGCCTGGGCAGGTGCTCAGGGGGTTGCAAACGGAGCCTCGCCCCGGACCGCGATGCAACAGCAGAATCAGCGAGTCGCTGAGCATATTTCTGCAGCACTGCGACAGGCCCGCCTTAACGGTTACGATATCAACATCGTTGTCCGCGGCGGCAGTGTCAAACTGGATGGTAAGGTACGTGATGTAACACACAGAGCTCTTGCCACCAGAGTGTGTGAGCAGGTACGAGGCATCAACAGCGTGCAGAACAATCTGCGGTTTGTACCAGGTGGAGCAATTCAGCAAACCGGCGGGACCGCCAACGACAGCGGTGTACGGTGGGCGACTTTTGAATCGAATGGTGACGGCAACACGGTTCAGCAGATTCATTTCCAGAAGCCAGGCAAGCGACGATCTTCGAAGTCGACAACGCGTGCCACTCAGCCGCAACAAACACCGCGACCACCTCGGATACAGGTTGAGACGAAAAGCCAGCCGGCACCTCTGCCCAAACCTGTTGCTGTCGGTAAACCTGAAGCGTTCCAGCCGGCACCCCTGCCTGTACAGCAGCCCAAATCTGTTACCGTCAGTAAACCTGAAGCGTTTGCTGAGCCTGCACCTCTGATTGTACAGCAGCCTGAAGCTGTTGCTGTCAGTAAACCTGAAGCGTTTGCTGAACCTGCTCCGGCTCCACCGTCCGTTCAGGCAGACGTTGAGATCCTGGCACTTGAGAAGTCCGTATCGCCACCATCAACGCCGGTTGCTTCTGCCACGGCATCCTATCCACAGACTCTGCCTGTGGAAATTTCTGAAGTTTCAACGGCATCATCTGTCCAGCAGGAAGCGCTGGAATCCAACACGGCTCTCAAACCTTTACTCGTACGGAAAACGCAGTCAGACAATCAGCGAACCGCTCAGCAGGTCGCTGATGCTCTGCAGCGTGTCGGCCTGACCGGATATGAAATCGAAATTCGATTTGAGGACGGTATTGCCGCGCTGGCTGGTGAAGTGGCGACAGTAGAACAGTTGCAGGCTGCTCGAATCGCCGCATCAACGGTTCAGGGTGTGAATGAGGTACAGAACCGTCTGCAGGTTACCGAACCGATCGCGCAGACGAATTTTGTTCCACGAAGAGGACAGGTGCCGCCAGTGTCTCAGGCTTCAATGGCCATGATGGCGGGAATGCAGGCGACTCCAACATCAATTGGCGGAGCTGGTGCTTACTCGAATCCTCAACTTCCGAAACACGCATGGCCGGCGTACGCTCAGTATCCGAACTCGGCCGCGGTCAGCTATCCGACGCAGTACAGCGCAAGTGCCTGGCCCTACATTGGCCCATTCTATCCCTATCCGCAGGTGCCGATGGGCTGGCGTGAAGTCTCACTTGAATGGGACGACGGTCACTGGCAGCTGGACTTCGAAAAGAAGAAGGATGCCTGGTACTGGTTGTTCAAGCCCAAGAACTGGAAATAGCCTGAACTCCGAAGTCTGACGTCGAATCAGATCTAAAGGCGTTTCTGTCGGCCGGTTCGGCAGAAACGCCTTTTTTGTTGCGCTGACGGTTAGTGGCAATATCTGCCACTGAAGAAACCGCAGGCAGCTGACCAGGTCTGTCCGGACCCTAAAGCAGTCCGTTGTTCATATCTCCTGACTGCAACGATCGATTCCTTCGTCAAAATCAAAACATTTTCACAAGTTACCTAACCGGAATGATCGATACAAAGAAAGACAGGCTCTGGATCGTCAGAGCCCCCTTTTGCTTAAGTCCACTTGGTCATAGATCTGGGACGACAGCATTATCATCAACGGGCAATTGCCCTTTGTTTTTGGCAGGAATGGAAGCAATGCAGACGTTTGGCCGGCACATTCGACGCTGGGGCGTGCTCACGGCAATCTGCCTGGCGACGTTCGTCAACAGCGGATGTACGTTGACCAGTGGCTTCATTGGGGTGGTCTGGGAATACATGGTATTCTGGGAGACACTGCCTGCCATGCCAATCAGCGCTTACCACACACAACGAGTCGAAGACCAGTTATGGGAAGACGAACGGTACAACCGTGTCCCGGTACTGGATCCGATTGAGGGTGAGAATGCTCCTGTCTTCTGTGTCGATCCCCCGAGCGACGATCAGGTTGTACGAGCACTTCCGGATGACGTTTCCGGCGGATTCGCGTTCCTGCAGGAAACTCAGCGAAATAACGTCCGCATCGTCGTGGAACAGATTGTCGATCGTCTGGACGAGTGCAAAGTCTATCCACTTGTCGGACCAGCGCGACTGCACCATTGTCACTACAAGTGCACGGTTTATTACGACAAGACGATTCGGTCGTACTGGCCAATTCCATTCACACACGTGGATCAGACCGAAGAAGTCGTGTACATCGACAAGGATCATCTGATCCGCTGTGCCGGGCCCCCGTCGAACTGACTTGTGGCCGGACATACCGGAAGTCGATGTCTGCAGCGTTCCTGCCGCAACCCGGGCACCGTGCTGCACGGGCACAACAGTCGATCGGCAACTCTGATTCTGAGCGACGGATGCACTCGACGACTTAACGACGGTGCACTTCGCCAAACCGTTTGAAGTCGCAACCGCTTCTGCTCAGCGCAGTCCTGACTTAATTATTCGATTCGCGTCATCACAGAAGTTGATGTCGAACGCTTCGCGAGATTTGTCATCGGGCTATGCGTGAATTCCGAGTTTCACAGTCTTGATCGCTTCTTTCAGTTTGCGGATAGCTGGCACGCTCCGGCCACCCATCCACAGCGTGCGAAGTTCATACCTCAACAGCACGACGCTGCAGCCGGCATCAGACGACACACGGTGCCGTTTCCAGACGTCTTGAATCATTGTTCGGACCATTGACAACGAACTTTTGAAACCCGTCCGGGCGATATGCAAGCTGGGCAGCAAGGTTTTCGCAGACTGTTGATTCGTACTGGTGGAAGCTGAGTGGTGAGGAGAACTTCAGCGTCGGATTATTGTCCGTGTGAAGTGGAACGTTACCTCAACCCTGACGATAGCCATCTTCGTCCGGATGAAGACAATGAACGATCTGCATTGGTTCTGTCAGAATGATTTCAGCGAGGCTCTGTTTGGTCGTGTTGTTGCTGAAACCTGCTTCCAGTCGGGAATAGTCAATCACCAGTCGCTCCGGCGTAGCGATAAGGATTCCGAAATTTGTGTGCGTGTGATTCATGAACCACACCGTGGCATGCGTAAAGACGTGCTGAAAGCTCTTCATCAATACGCACAAGCGACTCCGCTTGAACTCAGGCAGTCATCCATCAGCTGGAAATACTTGACCGTATAAAGGCTGCTGTTCTGCTTGCACTGCACTTTGGGCACATCGGTCGCGATGACGTCGTATTTCCGCTGAGCAATCTTCAGGTGATCTCGAGCATCATTGATAATGAGATTGAACAGCGGGTGAGCCGCACGCGGAACTTCAGCTTCGATCTCCACGCCGTACGCACCGACACCGTGAGTCGTAATCGGATGCCTCGTGCCTCTCGTACCGAAACCCACGGTTAGTTCATTGACGGGTGCGGGGTGCTGCAGCGGCGGCACATGGGCCAGCATCAGCGCATCGACTCTGGCTTCCGGACTTGTGGACGTCACAAGCGGATCATCGACATAGTCCAGAAAGTCGTCGCTGCTGGTGTCGGGTTTCCTGATGCCCCTTGCTTTGGGCCGCAAAATTTCTGTTGACGGTTCGCCGCCGATATCGGGAGTAAACTCCATTCACTGGCCGTCAACATTTCCGGCATTCACGTTGCCAAGGGCGGGACGGCCGCCTCCGGCAACAGGGACGGCCCACAGGATACTCAGGCTCATGATGCTAACTGCCGAGGAGCGAGTTCGACGGCGGTGTCCTAATTGTGAATGCAATCCAGCAGAGTATGGCTGAGGCTATTACCAGTGATGAAAATACTGCCAGAATCAATCCGGCAGCCTTCAGCGGCGTCGAATGCTGTCCCATCGCGTGCGCTGCGGTGATATACAGAGTCTTAGCAAAAACTGTAGCTGACGGCACCATGAGGCACCAGCACCCGATCGCGGCTTCCAGTGCGGGCAGCAGAAGAATCGGTTGCGGGACCTGCTCAAAAATCGACGCGACAAGTGACTGCCGAAGGCAATGCCAAGAAACATCGCCGAAAGAATGGCAGCTGTCGCAGGAGCGCTGGCCCCGAAGACGTGGAACAGTTCCCGCTGCCAGACAACTTCACGCATCAACGCGCATCAACGCGCATGCCGTGACATCAACAATGCGGAGTGATACGTGTTACTTTCTCCCCAGCATGCGGTCCAGTGAGTCGCTTGTCTGATAGATTAACGCTTCCGGAAAATGCATGTACGGGTGGAAGTACTCAAACGTTAAATAGTCGTCGTAGCCTGTCTTGTCGAAGGCTTCCAGCACGGCCGGCCAGTTGGTTGTACCGTCAAGTAACGGACGAAATGCCTCCAGCGAATGATCCGTGCCCTTTTTGGTGAACTCTTTCAGGTGGACGTTTCTGATGCGGTCTCCCAGCATTGATATCCAGTGTTCCGGGAACTGGTACTCCATGATGTTCCCGGTGTCAAAATGGACCTTCACAAAATCGCTGCTGAAGCTGTCGACAAAGTCGATCATCTCAAACGGTGACAGCAGGTAACCGTTAAAGAAAATGTTCTCAATATTCAGGTGGACATTCAGTTTCTCCGCCTTTGGCAGTAGGGTCGCAATGGCCGCACGTGCTCGTCTGTCGCAGACATCGTTGGGCGTCGGGGCGTGATCTTCCCGCCAGGGCATGTGGACTGCACCAGGTACGACCAGCAGATTGTCTGTACCCAGATCGTGAGCTGCCTGAGTCATCAGCCCGGCCAGTTCCATACCTCGCGCACGTTCGGCGGGATCGTTACTGGTCAGAGGGTATGGCCAGAACAGAAACGAACATAAACCGCTGATGGCGATGCCAATATCTTCCGCCATCCGGCGAATTGCCCGGAAATCCTTCGTGTCGGACTTGGGTGAAAGGTCACTTTCCAGATCGTAATTTAATTCAATACCGTCGAATCCCGCATCCTTTGCCAGCTGCAGACACTGCTGCAGTGACATGCGATCCGGATAGGGAAAGGCCCACAGGTTGATCGATTTCTTCATGTGATATTTTTTTTGCTGCGTCGGTGGGGGCGGCTGAGTGACGGACAATGCGGCTGACGAATTGTCTGCGGTCGCCAGCGTTCCCGAACCAAATGCAGCGTACGCCAGCATTTGCCGTCGGCCGACTGCCAATCTGCGATCAGAAATATGTTTCGGCTGCATTTCCTGAGCTCCGTTCTAAGTATCTTGCCATGTGGACCAGTTCGCCAGCATCGTTCGTGTTATACCGCTGTACGTCAGGGTTGTCACATTCGTGCGGGAAAGCAACCCGTTGGCGAGACTTTGTGATTTGACGCGTTTCGGCTGAATCGCCGAACAGCTGTCAGCGAAACACCCTGTCCGGGTCCAACAGGTGTATTGTAGAAGGAGTCGGATCTCTTACACTCACAGTGATGCTATGCGGTTTCACGGAAGACACCACCCTATTCGAAACGTACTCATGCTTCGGACATCTTCTACAATTCTCCTGGTCGCCGTGCTGAGCAGTGGAGCCATCGCCGTGCCTGATGATGATCATGAAGCAGATATATCTCCGACTGAAGCTGTAGACGGAACCATCGGGGTGAAGACGCTGGGGGGGCTGCAGTTCTGGGGAGATCTGAAGTATTTCCACGGATGGCGTATTCAACGGAACGTCCTGACCAGCCACTACCGGCTGCTGGACCCCGACAACAATCGCTATTGCAGTGGCTCGGTCGAAGAATGTGAGTCCAGACTGCAGATGATTGCTGCAGAACGGAAAATGCCTGCGATGTCCGGCAAGGCAGTCGTGTTGATTCACGGCATCGGGCGGTCATCAAAATCGTTCGAGCCCATGGCCCGAACTCTGACCGATCGCGGCTACACCGTCGTTAAGTTTGACTACCCCAGTACACGCGTGCCCATTCAGGAATCCGCGGAATATCTTCATCAGGTTATGGATTCACTGACAGGTATTGAATCCATCGATGTGGTCGTCCATTCGATGGGCGGGCTGGTCCTGCGATCATACCTGCAAACGCACGATGACACTCGACTGCACCGTGCGGTCATGCTGGGTGTTCCGAATAGCGGCGCTCAGATTGCAGACTTCCTGAAGAACAATCCGGTTTTCAAAATGATTCTGGGGCCCGCAGGTCAGCAACTGGTGACGGAATCAGACGGATTGATCAGCGGCCTGCCGACACCCGACTTTGAGTTCGGCGTGCTTGCCGGAGGGCGGGGAGCAATAAGAGGATACAACCCGCTGCTGCCCGGTGACAACGACAGTACAGTCACCGTCGCCAGCACTCGACTTCCCGGAGCTCGCGATTTTATCTGCATGCCCGTGATCCACACATTCCTGATGACGGATCCACAGGCCATAACAGCCACGTGTTGCTTTCTTGAACACGGCCGCTTCAGCCGTGATCGTGCGCCAAGTCCGATTCGAACAGACGGTATCTCAGTGATTGAGTAATCCGGCTGTGTCGCTCCCGGCCACGGAGGGAGGGGACAGCACTTCCAATACCCGTGACGCCACCAATACGCCCGTCAGGCCGCCTCTTCGTGTGCAACGGTGGCAATTCGGCCTTCGGCCAGTCGGACAATGCGGTGGGCTCGCTGGGCAACGGCTTCGTCGTGCGTGACCATAACGATCGTCAGCTGATTGTCTTCATTCAACTGCGTCAGTGTTTCCATGATCTCGCCACCCGTTGATGAATCCAGATTCCCGGTAGGTTCGTCAGCCAGCAGGATTTCCGGTCGAGCGATCAAAGCGCGGGCAATGGCCCCTCGCTGCATTTCTCCCCCGGACAGTTCCGACGGACGATGCTTGATCCGATGTTCAAGCCCAACCTGCTGCAGAATGTCCATTGCCTGCTGACGGATTTCCTTTCGCTTGCTCCAGTAACTGAAGAAGGAATGCCTGATCATCAGAGGCGTCATGACATTCTCCAGTAATGTCAGTTCCGGCAGCAGGTGATAGAACTGAAAGATGAAACCAAAGACGTGGTTTCGCAACTGATCCCGCGCAGACTGCTGAAGGTTGTCGATTCGTTTTCCTTCCAGCAGGACCTCACCCACATCGGGAGAGTCCAGCAGCCCCATCACGTGCAGCAGAGTGCTCTTACCGGAACCGCTTTGTCCCACAACAGAGATGAATTCGCCACGTTGAGCGGTCAGCCCGGCCCCATACAGGACGGGAACTTTGTGCTGTCCCTTGACGTAGGACTTTTCGATGGCGAGTGCGGAAATCAGCGGCGTGGTCATTTTCAATGTCTCAAGTGGCGACTGATGTTGGCTGGTAGTACTCATGAGCCTGGTACTCGGCAGAAAATCGCATGTGAACGGCCCCGGGATGTGCGGCTTTAACTGGAAACCGCAGAACCTCATTCGTATCGTAAGGCACGCACCGGGTGCAGTCGTGAGGCGCGACGGGCCGGCAGGACACTGGCCAGCACAGCGATCGCGATCGCCCCCACAGCCACCCACATTACCATCAGCGGATTCACCTGAGTCGGGATCTCAAAGAAGTAATAGATCTTCTCATCAAAGACCTTGCGCCCTGTCACCCAACTCAGACCGTCCTCAATTTCGTTGATGTAGTGCACAAACAACAGCCCGATGGCCACGCCGGCTGCACTGCCTACGACGCCCAGCCCCAATCCGTAGGACAAAAAGATGCTCATCACACCTTTCGAACTGGCACCCAGTGACTTGAGAATGCCGATATCGCGAGTTTTCTCAACCACGATCATGAAGAAGATCGCCAGGATTCCAAAACCGGCGACCGCAATGATCATGAACAGCAGCACGTTCAGGATTGCCGTTTCCACTTCCACAGCTGACAACAATAAGCCCTGTTTGGCCTCCCATGTACTGACGGTTACGGCGCCTGGTGGAAATGCGGCCCGGAGTCGTTTGACTACTTCGTCGGAATCTTCGTAGTCGTGCAATTTGATCTGAATCGAAGTGATGGCATCCTCGCCATTCAGAATCATGCCTCGGTTCTTCTGTAACTGCTCCAGGTTCATCAGCACCAGTTGACCGTCGTATTCGCTCATCCCGCTGCGAAACATGTCAACCACGGTCGCAGAGAAGCTGATGGGTTCGGGCGGCGTGTCCGACTGGATCGTCGTAATCAGGATGTCGTCGCCCGGGTTCACCATGTTGACTTTGTGCAGCTTTCCGGTGTCCGGATCACGCGTCTGAAAACTGGTGATCTGCTCTCCCAGGAAGACCCGAGCATTCAACGGCGCTGCAGGATCTGCCGCGGCACGGGCCTGCGTCGAACTCTGCAGCGGCGTGTTAAAATCAGGCGGTGCGATGGGAGGGTCATCCGTCGCAAGTGCCTGTTCAGAAGCAACGTTGAATTCTGGCGGTGCAACATCGCTGTCCGCATCAGCAGCCGGTGCCTGCTGCCCGTCGAATTCCGGCGCAGGAACGGGAAGCCCATCCAGCGGAACTTCTTCCCGAAGAAACAGCATCTGTTGCTGCTTCATCATTTTACGATATTTTTTCGCATGGTCGGTCAGTTCCCAGCCGGGAGCGGTGTCGGCCGGGCGCAGCGACGGACGCAGCACCTCACCCTCGTCGGTGACTGCATTGTAGCTGTCCAGGTACGTCTTTAGAGGACCAACCTGCGCCTTTCCGCCCGGGTCAATCCCCACCAGTTGAATCGACTGAGTGAACCGTTCACCACTGACGGGATCAGAGTATGTGATCATAGCCGGCACCTCCACTGTCGGAGTCATTGCGGCAATGAATTCACCAGCGGCATCCTGTACGATCGCCATTTGGCGCGTCGAATCCACGATTCCACTCATGCTGCGTGATTCCACCACGACATCAGCCAGAAATCCGTGAATTCGATCCCGCATTTCGTTAGTGAAACCGGCCATCACGCTGTTGACCACGATCATTGTGGCCACGCCCAGCATCACACTGATGATGCTGGCCAAAGCAATATAGCGGGTGCGCAAATAACGCAAACACAGCAGTATCTTATACATACGTCGGCACTCCCTTGCCGTGAACAGCGATCCTTGTTGATTCAGCGAACTCCCGCAAGCTCTTCTGAATGCTCGAAGTGTGGCAGATCCTGCCAATGTGGGCAATGGGAAGTCAGGATTGCCGGAATTGTCGGCTGACTTACGGAACGGGTACGACTGACGGCGTTACCATTTCGATTTAGCGGTGCCGATGACTGCAGTATTGCGGACTGAAACGCTGCCGAACAATTGTCGTGCTCGACACGTGAAAACAAAAAGCCACCACCATGACGCCATTATTCGGGCCATCGATTGATCCCACGGCCATCTTCGAAATATTCCGCGGAATTTATGGCTCGGAATTGCTGACCGCTGCAATCGCACATTTTGATGTGTTTGGTCGGCTGGCCCGGCAGCCACGGTCTGTTTCTGATCTGCGAGACGATCTGGGACTGGCCGATCGACCGTTCATTGTTCTGACAACGGCCCTGCGAGCCATGGGTCTGCTGCACATGACCGAAACGGGCACTCTGGAACTGACTCCTGTGGCGAGCGAACATCTGGTACCAGGCGGCGAATTTGACGTGGGCAACTACGTCAGTCTGTCGGCGAATTCGACAGGGGTGCTGGAAATAGTGGCTCGTCTGAAATCGAATCAGCCGGCGGGACTCAGCGAAGATGGGGACGGTGCTGCCTTCATCTACCGTGATGGCCTGAAATCTGCGATGGAACAATCAAGTCTCGCCGAGCACTTTACACTTGCTCTGGCCGGCCGTGCAAGAAACGTGGCACCAGTGCTGGCGGAGGCAGTGCCGGTGCAGACTGCCAGGACGCTGCTGGACGTGGGCGGAGGCACGGGCATTTACAGTATCGGCTTCGTGCGGAAGACTCCACATCTGACTGCAACTGTTTTGGATCGTCCGGAAGTCCTGAAGACAGCGGAAGCATTCGCTCAGCAATACGATGTTGTTAAGAACATCAGGCTGCAGCCCGGTGATATGTTCACTGATAAGCTGCCCGCGTCGGACATTGTTCTGTTGTCAAATATCCTGCACGACTGGGACGTTCCGGAATGCCAGGAACTGGTTCGCCGCTGTGCTGAGGCATTGAACCCCGGTGGCCGCCTCGTTATTCACGATGTGTTGCTCAATGACCAACTTGATGGCCCGTTGCCGATTGCGCTGTATTCGGCTGCATTGTTCACACTGACAGAAGGTCGGGCCTACAGCGCTGCCGAGTACGAATCCTGGATGAATAATGCCGGACTGGGAACTGCTGCTCCAGTTCCCACATTGATTCACTGTCACGCAATCGTGGGGACGAAGCGGTGAGCGAATAAATATTGATCGCCAGAAACGTACGAACAGAACCCTGAGGCTGGCCGTACGACACCGCAGAGCGTTGCTCGACCACAGTATGCATTCACGATGACGAATCTTCTGCCGGTGCCTGTGCGGGGGGTGGTTCTTTAACCTGCTCCTTTGTGGGTATCGGATAGCGGGCTTCGTTGGATCGATTTCGCGCGTAGTGATAGAACCAGGTGAACAGGTGCGACTGCACACCCTTGAACTCGCTTGCCGTATAGTTCCATATCTTCACCGCTTCCATTTGTTTTCCGCTGGCAAAAAACTTTTCCGCCGTTTCCATACGTTCACGCAGGAACTGATACGCATCTGGGCTTTCGATCAGCATCTGCCGAAAGTGAGCGTGATGATTTTCGCACAGGATCGTCAGCCAGCGAGTTTCATCATCCGGTGTTTTGATGGCTCTCCCCGCCGTAATCAACGTCTTCCAGCGCTGCATCGCCGGCAGAGGGTTTACAGCAAGAGTCCCGTCTGAGACCGGTTCCTCAGGATTGCTCCAGTTGATGACGTACTTCAGACCTTCCTCGTCTTCCAGCTTCACAGCCTGAGCACATTGTGCCTTAAAGGGGGAATCGATTTCGGCGTCGCGTTTTGCCAGACGCTTGAGCGGTGTCTCCAGAATGAGGGGATGGACGGCGTCCGAAATCTGCCCGGCCTCGTCTGCGTACTTACCTTCAGGAAAGGTTGTCAGGTACTCATCTGCTTTTTCAGCGGCCTCTCGACGCGCGTATTCCACGTCCTCCGGTTGTCCCGATTCACTAACCCCCATGAGCTCCTGCCATGCAGCGTGGTAGGCATCTTCACCGGGCGGTCGCAGCAGCCAGGCCGTGGCCCCGATCAACACCGTCAGGCAGGTCGCCAGGAACCATGTTTGTTCGTGAAAAGGAACGTTCGCCTTCTTTTTCTTTTTCTTCTTTTTCTTCTTCTTCGGAGATTCGTCTTTCTCGTTCGACTTCTTTCCCGACACCGGCTTGCCGGCCACTGTGTCCGCCATTGCGGCGCCCACGCCCGCAGTGACTTTGGCCCTGATCTCACCCAGTTCGGTATGTACGGCCAGCGCATCATGCGGACGGTCGTCGGGGCTCTTTGCCAGTAATCGTTCGATCAATCTGTCCAGCCAGATCGGGCACTCCGGAACTTTCTCGCAGACGTTGTACGGATCATCGTTCAGGTGCTGCATCAGCATATCCATCGGATTGTCCGACTGGAACGGAGTTTCACCCACGACAGTTTCGTACAGCAGGCAGCCCAGAGCATACAGGTCTGTCTTGCCTGTGATCGGGAAGCCGGCCTGGATCTGTTCCGGAGCCATGTAAGCGTATGTACCGACGGTCTTTCCGGCAGCCGTCAGTGCCGTTGCTTCAGTATCACGTGCGATACCGAAGTCACCCAGCTTGAGTCGACCTTTTTTTGACAGAAACAGGTTCGCCGGCTTCAGGTCGCGGTGAACAATTCCGGCATTATGAGCATGCTCGAGGGCACTGGAAACCTGTCGCCCGACGTGTACTGTCTGTTCCCACGAGAGTCGTGTGCGTGTCTTTAGAACCCCCAGCAGTGAACCCCCGTCGATGTATTCCATCGCATACCACCGCTGGTCTCCATCAATGCCACCTCCGTAATATTTCACGATATTCGGATGGTCCAGCCGCCGCAGAATTTCGATCTCACGTTCGAATCGCTTCAGCAACTTGGGGTCCGAGATCAGTCCCGGCGCAAGAACCTTGATGGCCACCGTCTTGTTGTTCTTCGGGTACAGTGCCGAATACACAATTCCCATACCGCCGACACCGATTTGTTTGTCGAGAATAAATGGGCCAATTTGGCGAGCTGACATGGATCGTGCCTGAACAAGAACAATCTGACTTTCTGCACCAAGTTTGACATAGTGCAGAGTCAGAAACAATCGGAACTGTGACCATGATCTTAATGATCAACGTTGTGTCCTGCTGCTGGTCACAGGTTCAGGATCACTGAAAGTGACACGCATGCCCTGCACGACTCTCGCCGAACACTGCCGATCCGGGTGTCAGACGGGACTCTGGCGATGGCGGTCGCGCAAATTCCTGCAGATACCAGGCGCCCGATTGAATCAATTACGCGGCGCATGCATCGTTTGCCCCGCCAAATCGGAATGATTCCTCGGCAAACTGTGTTCCGGCGTGACTCGACCTTGACTTTTCGATGGGTTCGTCCCGAGACTGTTAGTAACGCTATTATTTCCATTCTGAATGGCCATCATCCCATCTGTAAGATGACGCTGATGCTTGCTCAACTGATCCCAGTCAAAGACGGCGCCCCGATTACCCTGACGAAACCAATTACGGTCGTTGGGCGTAGTACGCGACTTTGTGACCTGGCAGTCGACCACGGAAGTGTTTCAAAGCTGCACTGCATCCTGGTAAAGACTGACGGCCTGATCTACATGCGGGACCTTGGAAGCACCAACGGAACTCGTGTTAATGGCCAGCGAGTGTTGCGCGGGGCCCTTTTGCCCGGAGACACAATCAGCTTTTCCGGGGCTGCCTACGCGGTCCACCTTGGCCCGGATCCACAACTATCTTCCGGCCGCCAGGTCACTGACGCTGTCACGCAAATGGTTCCGATGGTTACCGAAAGCGATCCGGAACTGCCCGCCGACAACGACGATGTGAAACTCCTGACTGATTCCGACCTGTTAGCGGCGGACTGAGTTCGGACCAACGATGTCCTGCAGTTCGTCGTCACCGTGGTGTCTTCGTCTGCTGTTGTGGTTTTGTGTCGCCCTGAACGCACTGACGACACCGATATCAAACCTTCCGGGGATAATCGAAGTTAACCAACGTTCCGTCTTCCATCCGATCCCACGCTGACGCCTCAATTGTCAGAATGCCGCACGTCGGGACGTTCTCAATCGTCATGGAGGACACGCAGTTAGCAAGATCCGTAATGGCGGGATTATGTACCACCACAATTGCCCGGTGAACCGAGTCATTGATATCGGCGACAACCTGCAGCACACACTGAAATGTGCATGCATACAATTCGTCGTCAACGACGAGCTTTTGCATCGAAAATCCAACTTCGTCCGCAATCACTTGTGCCGTTGTCAGAGCCCGCACGGCCGGACTACTGATGATCAAATCGGGAATCAGTGACCGCGCCAACAAACGCTGTCCCATGACCGGAGCGTCTCTGGCGCCACGTTTGTTCAACGGACGTTCGATATCCTCCAGCTCGGAGTGTTTCCAGCTGGACTTCGCATGACGAATCACAATCAGTGTTTTCGGACCGGACATTATTTGATACCGCCATGTTTACTTGTTCAGCCACGATACCGGCAACAACAGTCCACCGACTTATCTAGCTTCAGATTAACTCGGGAGCCCTTGAAATAACAACCACGGATGCCGAACAGGTGACGCCGGCAAGTGAACACACGTTCACTTGTTTCAAGTGAATTTTCACCTTTTCCCGGAGTCATGGATTGATCTGTCGGAACGTCGCGGAATTCGTGCGTCGCACCAGATGGCCAGACAACGACGAGGCGATCAACGGTCGCCGACCAACCGCGGCCAACGTGGATTCGGCGTTCATTGCTGCACTGATATCCGTCCCCTGCCGTCAACTGATGTGTGTCCGCTGGCAACGAACAGTTCTAAGCGGCCGTCCCGATTGGTCTCCAGAAACTGTGCTCCAAAACCCAGTACAGGAAGCGTTGCATCGTGGAGTCTAGCCTGACTGTCGCGTCCTGTCCTCGAACAGCACGTCGTTAATCGGGCTGTACAACGTGTTGGATTCGTGCAGGAAATTGGTTGCCAGCAGATCCATTTGCCCGTCCTGTGTACAGTCTCCCACCGCAGTTCCCAGACACGCTTCTGACTTGCCATCTGCATTGAAGGCGAGGCCTTCTGTTACGGCCGTCTCACTCAGCGATCTCGCGTCCGGCGATGCGGCCGCGTACAAGAAGTTAGCCGTTGTGTCATTTGCAATGAACAAAGACAATCGACCGTCGTCGCCATTCCCAGTTCTTTCCCGTTCGCAGGTGGGCTCAGGAAGTTGACGTTTCTTTCTGTGAAACCGTCCGCACCGACCTGCCCTCACGGATGGTGCCAGTAAGTCCGTTGACCTGAGTCTGGTATGTGAGGATCCCGCGGGAATTGATGTTTATGAACTGGTCAGGATCAACGGCAACTGACAGGAACTTACTGAATCCGCAGTCCTGTCGGCAGTGACTCACCAAACACCAGCCCCGCCTCGTCACTGTGCAGCTCTCCGCGTTCCTTGATCAGCGTTACAAAATGGTCCGGCGCTCCGGCAGACTCCATTTCTTTCACAACCGCTGACCGCACGCCGTCGGAGACGTCTCGGAAACGGTCCTCCGTGCGGCGGCACAGCTGCATCAGTGCCAGCTGCGTGACGGTGTCATTGACATCGGCGGTGTCGATAATTGCTTCGATCCAACTTTCCGCTTCAGTGGTTGCCAGCACCGTGTTCAGTGGGCCGTACACGGGGACTCGCGCACCGATTCTGCCCACCGCCCAGATGAGAGCCGAACGAATGGGATTGAATGCCGGTCTGGGCAGAAAGTTCAGCGCAATACGGCCGAGCTCCCTGCGGGCGGACCGGTCCAGCAATTCCATGGACGCAAGCATTCGCCAGATCTCTGATTCCTCATGACTGCCGGAAGCGTAGTCGGCGCCCTTGCCCCGTCCCGACTTCACCTGTCGGTGTTTCTGACGGATCAACGCGATGACCGAAGACGTTAATTCGTTCTGGGTTCCGCGACTAATGCCACCGGCGATCCGGCGGCAAAGAATTCTCCATTCTGTGCGAGGATAGGCGCTGGCATGCACAAGTTTTCCCTGAGTCACTTTCAGTGTCTGCTCGACCCGCCAGTCGTCGGCGGCCATACCAAAACCGGGGCGCAGTCCGAATCCGAGCAGGTTCAGCCATCGGGCTTCGTGTGCTGCACTGCGTTTCCGTCCGTCTGCAGATTCAATCAGACGGCTCCAGATACTTCGCAGCAGTGACGGTGGCCAATCTGCTCGGCTCATGGAAATTTCGCGGGCGATTCGCTTCGGCAGTCCGTCCGGCTTTTCCGTGCCCTTTGCCGCAAACACCGACAGAAGAATCCGGTCGACACTGTCCATGGTCGATTGGTCGACGATCCCCGCCTGTTCCGCTGCGCCGGTGTGCACTTCGCGATCAGTTTCGGTGGACGATCGGACGTCAAACTGAAGTTGCCAGCGACGGTCACCATTAGTCTGTCTGCACCACATCTCCAGCGTGCCGATTTCTGTGAGCCGTGCCGAGAGACGTGCTGTTACGACGTCGATATGTTCCTTTTTCCGAGTCTGCAGGACGGTGCGAATTGGCGGCAGGGCCTGAAGCTGTTCCGGGTTGATCTCGTACAGTTCTCCGGACCGGTCTGTAAGGCGTGTGCCGGAAACGAAAATCGGGAACTGTACAGGTTCCGAAGTGCGTATCTGAAAGTCTCGTTCAATTTCAATCGGATCGCTGCTCGGTTCGCTGCCCGCCGGCACCAGACACAAAGCTGATGTCTTTCCGTCGGTACCTTCAATACCGACGTAATATGTGCGTGCCAGGCCCGCGACGATCCTGACACCAATGCCGCGGCGGACCATACCAAACGATGCCGCGCCGTGGGCGACCGCCAGATCAAGTCGTTCGTTCTGCAAAATCTGTGGTGTCCAGTTTCCCTCCGTATCGCTGAACCATGACTTCAGCGCGGCAATCAGCCGAGCCTGCAGGATCGATGATGCGAAGAATCCACCGTTGAACAGAACGACATCCGGACGCCCGCAGTCCGTCGCATCACTGGAAGAGTCAGTGTCGTCAGCGTGAGACTTCAGGAATGCGGCAAGGTACTTCGTGATCGCGGGGTCAGCCGCGAAGGGCAGACCGAATTCCTGAAAGCCGGATTGTCGACTCTGCGGCTTGTCGTCGAATTTCGCCTCAGGCAGGAAACCGTCAACAAGCATCCGCACAACTTCATCACGACGGATCGTCGCCTGCAGGCCTCCCCCGATCAGCTTTGATCCGGTGCCAGGCAAAGCGATGGTGAATTCCTCTGGTGCATCTTCCTGCAGCAGAGTTTCCTTGACGTGGCGACAGGTCGGAACCAGAACACTCCACTGACGAGGCTGCAGTTTACCGTCACCCGTCAACTGCCGTTCGACATGGCAGGCCAGTGCCAGATCAAGGTTATCTCCTCCCAGCATCAAATGATTGCCAACCGCGATGCGATGGAAGCGAACCTTGCCATCATCGCCTGGTCGCACGTGAATCAGAGTAAAGTCAGACGTGCCACCGCCGATATCACAGACCAGGATTTTCTGACCGGGAACAACATGCTTTTCCCAGTCGTCGCGATGTGCATTGACCCACGAATAAAACGCTGCCTGTGGCTCCTCAATCAGCACGATGCGGGGAAGTCCGGCACGTCGAGCTGCGGCAACGGTCAATTCACGCGCGACTTCGTCAAATGACGCCGGGATCGTGATCACGACGTCCTGTTGTGCAAGCGGTTCGGCCGCATGCAGATGATCCCACGCTTCACGAATATGCTGCAGATACCTGGAACTGACGTCCACAGGCGAAAGCGATTCGGCATCGGCTGCGCCGTGCCACGGCAGCAGTGCGGCCCGACGATCAACTCCTGCGTGGCACAGCCATGACTTGGCTGATTCAATCATTCGCCCTGGATTCGCGCGGCCGAATTCCCGTGCAAACACTCCGACGCCGAACTTCACGTTGCGGGGACTCCATGGCAGGCAAAAAGCCGATGCAACGCCGTCTGATTCAGGCGGTTCATAGTGAAACGACGGCAGCGTCGGCCGATTTTCTACCTCTCCTGGTGCAACCAGTTGAGGAATTGCGAACGTCTGAATCTGCCAGTCATCCTGTAACGTGTCGACAAATCCGACGGCTGAATTCGTCGTACCCAGATCGATGCCGACCACGAACCGACTGCGTTTGTCTTCGGTGTTCAAATCCGATTTCGCTGCGATGTTCACCGCCTTCATACCTCCGCGTCGTCACGAACGCTGAATTCCAGCTTCCAGCTTTCACCCGTCGTCGTGTGAACACACGATAGTTCGAAGATGCCCAGTTCCGTGATTCGAGACTGAAATCGCACGGGCACATAGTCGTCACCTTCGTCTCCATCTGAATTCAGCGTCGTCTCCATTGAATCTGTTTCCACGAGCTCATCCGGGGACCAGTGAAGAAGCTTGTCCCCCGGCACATCGTCCGGCCGACTGGAGGAGCTGAAAATGCGGAATCCCGCTGACTCTCCGATAACCAGGCCGATTTCCTCCGAAGGCACGTCTGCTTCGGTCCCTTCCTCCATGCCATGCGGGACAACACACAGAGCCGACATCGGTCGCGGCGTTCCGGGAATGGCCAGGCCAGCGGTTTCTACGCCGACGTAATATGACCGAGGAGTGCCGCCTCGAATCCGAATGCCCCCGCGCTGGCTGGTCCACGCATAATACGCGGCTCCGCGCCCGACGGCATAGTCAAGGTCGTGCGTTCCCCCGAGGATCCGGGGCGCGGCATCGCCGTACCAGTGAGAAAGCCGATCCAGCAAGGCCTGCTGCAGCCGGTCTGACTTGAAGACACCACCATTAAACAACAGGTGGGTCGGGGCCGGCGAATCAGGGGAATCTTCTTCGGTCTGTCGCTGCAGAAAAGCGGCCAGATGTCGAGTGATCGCCGTGTCAGCTTCGTAGGGCAGACCAATTTCCTGAAAGCCTGACACTCGCTGTCGTGACGGCTGGTCAGTGATGTCACACTCCGGGAAAAAACCGTCCACAAGAATACGAGCGACGTCTTCACGGTGGACTTCCACAGACACACTGCCGCCAACCAGTCGGCTGCCTCGTCCGGCTACGGAAATCGTCTGTGTCTCAGCACCATCGGCCGCCAGCAGAGTTTCTTTGGCTGCACGACAGGAGTGCCACAACGACACGGACTGCCACGGATCCAGATCCGTCCCCTTTTCGCGGAACAATTCTGACACGTGGTAGGCCAGCGTCAGGTCCATGTTGTCGCCACCAACAAGCAGATGATTTCCGACGGCCTGTCGACGCAGTTGTAAATCACCGTCCTCTGCGCCTGCCGCCACCAGTGTCAGGTCGGTCGTTCCGCCACCGACATCACATACCAGCAATCGGTCTCCGGCCGTCAGCGACTTCCGCCAGTCGTCGCCGGATGAAGAAAGCCATGCGTAAGTTGCTGCCTGAGGCTCTTCCAGCAGGACCAGTGACGCCGGAAGACCGGCAGACAACGCAGCTTCTCGTGTCAGTTCACGTGCGCTGGCATCAAACGAAGCCGGGACGGTGAGTACGATTTGCTGCTGAGCAATCGGGGCGTCTGGAAATGCCTGAGTCCACGCGGCGACCAGATGTTCCAGATATCGCTGCGAGGCAGTCACGGGCGATATCTGTACCATATTGACAGGCGCTTTCCACGGCAGAATCGCCTGATGACGGTCCACTCGGCTGTGACACAGCCAGGACTTGGCAGTGCCCACTGTGCGATCAGGATTCTCTGACGATTGCGATCGTGCGACTTCGCCGACCGCGAAGTCACGGCTCTCGGCCCATGGCAAATCAAACTCCTGTGCTTCTGTCTCACCACCGCGCGCCAGGTACAGGAACGATGGTAGTGATTCACGGCGTTCCAGAGTCTGCGGCGCCACAAGCTGCGGAATCGAAAGCAACTCAACCAGTGGAGTGTCTGATTCCAGCGAGGCAAAGGCCAGGACGCTGTTGGTCGTGCCGAGATCAATTCCAATGGCGTATCTTGCGGACATAATAGATGGGCGAGCAAAAGAGTCGGGAGTCACTTTCGAACCAGCAGTATCAACATCGGTTCGTCATGGTCGGAAAAATGCCCGACCCTCTGACGATTTCACTAAGTCAGCCGACGTCGATCGCGGCCGGGGCAACCACGTCGACGGACGAGAAACTTCCGCTCCACGTGGGCAACTCGCAGCGTGCTGCTTTCCATCCGTGATGTGCCAGATTTCCCGATGTCTGCTCGGGACCCGATTCACCGATCAGTCGCAACCGTCCACTGGCCACTCCATCACTCAGGTCAACCACGCTGCCTTCGGGTTGATCAATCACCGGAGCGAGGCCAAGTATTCGATCCAGTACCGTTTGACTGTCACGATGAATGTCTCGTACCGCCGCTCCGATTTGCGCATCGGCATAGTCATCGATGGGTTCCATCAGAAAATCCACGAGTCGTGCCTCCCGCTGCAGCGCGGCCAACAGCGTGACCGCATCATTCCGAACAGCCGGCGCAGGTTCGGGGTCGGCCGCCATCGGTTGCTCAATGGCTGCGACCGGGGCAGCACCGGAAACAAGTTCGGCCAGCTGCTGTGCCAACTCTCCGCTTGTCAGGACACGCCATGCCAGACTTAACCGTCCCATCTGTCTATGCCTTCCAGATCCCGTCAGACTCTAAATTAGATTGTGGAGCAGGATTGTGACATCCCACGCTCATTTCTCAAGGATTGATAGCGGGGCCGCCGCAGACGGAGGGCTCTCTCGCGAATGAGGTGCGGATGCGGCACATCATGGGAGGCATTTCCAATTGTAGGGAATCCGCCCTGGTTCGACAGAGCCCCGAGTCTGCCGCGTTTGTCGTTCGAGCTGCTCGGCTTTCCTTGAATATTTCCGGACGAACGCTCGCAAGTGATTTCCTGACAGACCGCCTGCATTTTCAGCCTGCAGCCTGTGCGGTCGTCAAAAGCGATAATAATGTCTATGCATTATGACATCTGAGGTTCGGAGGCCCCTGCGGGCAGGCACAGGAGTTTCAGGTCCGGATACATGTGCCGAATCCGCCTGGTCAGTTTCCGTTCGTCGATATCCGGAATACTAACATCGGTCAGCAGCTGAGAAGGAACAGCCGTATTTATCGCTGCTGCCCACAGTGCTTCTCGTCCGTTGTTTGCGCTCACGACTGCATAAACGGCGTCTTCAAGGACCATACGCAGACGGGGAAGCACAAGTTCATCATCATCACAGACAAGACCGGTGCCGCCCGGATTTATCTCTGCAGCGCCGATGAGGCTCAACATTCACATCTGACAAGTGGTGATTTGATACGGGAAAGTAAGCCGACATGACAGTCCCGATGCCTTCCGTGCTGGTCATTGCCACAACATCACCGCATTTTTCCATGTTGGCATGTACGACAAATAGTTCCAGACCAGTTCCTTCACGAGGCTTCTTCGTCGTGACAAACGTTTAAGAATTAGTCGACAGATTCCTTTGGCATCCTGCTGTTTTTATCTGCAACAGACAGTTGCACAGAAATTCCCGCTTCAAAAGTTCGGGGCACTCCTGATTTTCCTGGCGCACAACGTCTGTGGCGATCGTCAGCAGGCCACCTTCGGGCATCGAGTCACAACCGTTGATGACAAAGTTCATAATTGCCTGTTCAAGTGCAGATTCGCCGGCCTGCACGGTTGCCGGCTCCGGGCTAAACTAAGTTTTAATCCTGACTTCGGAATGGATCAGGTGTACCAGCCTGCTCCTGCTGGTTGTGACAACCGCCTTCACATCAAACAAACTTGTGCAAGGGGGGCTTCTGCCGCGAGAACGAAAGCAACTGTTGTGTTAAGTCGGCCGTCCTTTCGCCGGACTTTGCAATGCCTATCAGCGGTCCGATTGGTCTGTCTGAAGCCGAAGGGGCTATCGTGTGCAGCAACAGATTCGTGTTGCCCCGAATCACGATAAGCAGTTGTTGAATTCATGTGCTACGTCGGCGGCCAGTGTTTCAATCGCCCGAAGCTTCTCGTGCTGTCGCAGCCATGTTAAGAGTTGGCGCTGCGCCGGAAAATATTCTGTGATTATCGTCCGGACCAAGCAGCACACGGCTGTCATACGACGCTAACGCCGGAGCGGGTGCCAGACTCATGCGAGTGGCCATCAGTCTGGCAGCATCTTTCGGCTGTTCTTTGATGTCCTCCAGTGCCTGGAACCATGAATTCACAGGCAACTCAGGCTCATGAGATCTGTATGCCAGTATTTCGTCGCGGACGATCCTCACGCCCACGATTTCACCAGGAGTTATCGAACTGTTAAAGATACTTTTCATGCCGTCGGCAAGCTGGCGATTGTGAGTGAGTTCAAACGTCACGACAGTACCAACCTGGTCAGGTGCGACGGCAGCTTCATGTTATTCTGCCTGCAGCGGTCCGACCGTTACGTCGGTGACCTCCGGCTGCGACTGCTGCAGAGCGCGGACCAGGACATAGAAGCCGACAGCTGTGCTTTCGACACCGATTCCGCTTTTCTTCAGATCTCTGACGCTGCCGATATTTGCAGCTGCAGGAATCACGTCGCCGCCACTGATACGTCTAATGCCATGGTGCACACCCTCAGTACTGATTCGAATGGCCTCATCCACGCCGGCCCTTCAGGAATCTGCTTCCGATCGGGTTACCTGCATATCACCATTCCAAAATCCTGCGACTTGAGCTTTGGCCATCGTTCCATGACAGCAATGTCTACAAAGTGAACCACGCGTGATGATCGCATGATCATGCACCGAATCGGATACAATGTTGAGAAGGTAAACCGAAACTGACTGGATACGCTCTTCCAGAAGTTTGTCGCGCAATTGACGCCGGGTTCGCCGTTTCCTGGTCTGATCAGGGTGACACTCAGCACCATTCCCGACGTGGCGTTGCCGCTTGAGCTGCAATTCGTTCCGGATGAGTCGTTGAGTATACAGACTGTCTTTGCCCGGTACGTTTGGACAACTCACGCAAGACTTGCAGCTTCGACTCGACGTGTTTTTGCAACGATTCTGTCAGAGTACTAAAACTGCCGGGACAGATGCTTTCCGGCAGACTTGTCAGTACACGACGGATCGGTCGAACCCGGTTCGACAACTGCTCCGCCGCTCTGACCTGCGTCACAGGAGGCCTTTGCCACGTCGGCGGACAAATGCGCCCCGTACACGCGACATTTGGCAGGTCGTGTCGGCAAATACTGCCAGCCCACACCACCAACACAGTAATCCCCGTTAAATGTATGCCGATCGCAACAAATTTTCATCGACAGATCACTCTGTTCTGCGTCTTATTGTAATGGCCCTCGAAGTTGTACGACTTTGAAGGCACCAAACCAGGTGAATCGCAGGAACGCGGTTTCTTAAGCAGTCGCATGGAGAGCAATCACTGCAATTTCCGGAGGCCTGATGACGTAAAAGGACGGAGTCATGAGAGATCACAAATGGAAACGAATCTTTGGTGTTTTTGCATCAGCAGCCCTGGCGACGCTGATCAGCGGATGTCACACCGTGCACAGCGGAGCTCCACATCCGTTCACCACGATGTTTCGCAAGGGGACGGAAGTTAACCACTTCGCTTCTCCGACGGAGTCGATCCCGGCCACTGCCGGGCCAGCGACACAGAACGACCATTCAGGCGGTTCGTAGATGCTGTCATTGCCGGAAGCAGTAGAGTTGGGACACCGTTCGCACGAAAACACAGCCGTGCGAAATAGCGGGCGATGCGTAAACGTCTTCGCCAAAGGTCCCGTCGGCGATCCGTGCCCATTCCGGCCCGGTCGAAATAACAGTTACGTGTCCGCGTTCACTAACGACGTAGAGTTTTCCGTCGCCCAGGACAGGCGAACTGTAGTAGTTACCGGTGCCGGCCATTCGGCTGCGGTGCAGGATCTTCCCGGTACGGGCATCCAGTGAAGAGGCGATGCCACCGTCTTTTACAAGAAACAAGGTGCCATCGTGATACAACGGTGACGAGTTACGCGGGATGGACTGCGACTGTCGCCACTCAATATGGCTGTCAGTAACGTCTCCCTTACCGCCGGGTCGGACAGCCATCGCCACGGTCTGCGACAGGCTGAAAATTTCTCGAATCGAATTGTATTCATAGATATCCAGCGAGCCGCTGGCATCACGATCGAACTGGGCAAAGAAGTTCCGAATCGGACTTTTGGGCAGTTCCCCCGGTTCCAGGGTTCCATTGTTGTTGTCGTCCGAGGTCAGCAGCACTTCAGAGAAAACCGGCTGTTCGGTTTCACTACCGCCGGTACAGGCCAGGTAGAGTCGATTGTCATCGCCCACAACGGGAGTTGTGTTGACGACTCGGCTCACTCCCCGAATCGTCCAGACGACACGGCCTGTTTTGAAATCGTAGCCGCTTACCTGTGCGGAGCCGGCCACGACAATCTGCTGCTGACCGGCGACGGTCCAGATGCACGGAGTGGCGTAATTACGCCGGGAATTCGGACGTTCGGCTCGCCATACGGTCTTACCGCTTTGCTTATCGTATACACCAAGAAACGAATCGGCGTCGTGATCCTGAACCATCACAACCACGTTGTCGACCAGCAACGGTGATGAGGCGGCTCCAAAGCTGTTATTGAAAGGCCCCATCTGCCGGTGCCAAAGCAGATGCCCTTCAGGATCGTGACACATCAGGCCCGTCGATCCGAACAGGCTGACAACAACGTCGCCGTCCGTTGCCACGCTCGGTGTCGCGTGACTGCCGATACGATGAATGGACTCCAGCTCTTCACAGTCGGCATCTGCGGTCCAGATGATGCTTCCATCACTGCGACTAAGTGCGAAGATCTGCAGCGACTTGTCGATAATTCCCGTCACATAGATTCGTTCGCCGTGAATGACAGGTGACGAATGCCCTTTGGGCAACGGTGTTCGCCACACGAGAGCGGAACTGTCCCGCCCAATATCCGCAGGCAGCGATTCCGAAGTGTCGGCAACGCCGTTGCCGCCGGGCCCGCGAAACTGCGGCCAGTCGGATCGAGATGTGGATGCCAGTACGGAGCAGATGGTCAGAGTCAGTATTGCAAGTCTAAGCATTTCTGATTGGCCTGTTTTCTTTGTCGCTGTCAGCGAACGCGTGCTTCCGCCATCCACATTCGCAGCATGTTCCGCAGCATCTTCAGTTCCGAATAAAACTGCTTCAGATCAGCATTCCCGTGTTCCAGTGCCCACGGCCCGCGGAAGCCTGCGTTCCAGCCGATGTCGAAGCAGCGTTTCAGATCATATTCTTTGTGTTCGCCACCGCGCCCGAGTTTTCGGGCCTTGAAATCACAGGTGACAGCCACTGGAAATGAACGAGCCAGCCCCGTATATCTTACGTCATTGTCAGACCAGTTTCCGGTATCGACGCCTGCAACCGCATTGTGACCGATGGCCCTCAACAGCGAAGACACGGAGTCCGGATCATTCTGCATCCATCCGAAATTCTCAACCAGCATTGTCACATTTCGGTCGGCAGCATAGTCACACAGTTCTCGATAACTGTCCACGTGGATGGCGATATCCGGTTTTTGTGTTTGCGGCAGCGGGCGAGCCCAGTGGCAACCCAGTCGCGACGCGATGTCGATGGATCGTTTGTATTCCATCAGTGCCTTCTGGCGAATATCCTTTTGCGGATTGTTCATGTCGATGCCGCGTTGATTCATTTTCAGATTTGTGAGCACGCAGCCGAACCTGTCAGCAGCCGCTCGCAGTCGTTCGCAGTACTTTTCGTTGACAATGGCAAAGTCAGGAAATGACGACGTGTTCAGATCAATCACTCGCAGATCAAGTTCCTCTCGCAGGATCTGTGGCAGATCGAGCAACGTAAACTGTCCCTTTCTGGCTACTGTCGTCAGGTGAGCGGCGGCAGACGCGGTCACGATGCCAATGGCACCATCGAGCCCTGAGGGCTCGTTTGTGCATGGCGTCGCAGTTGCCGACAAAGGAACGGCCAGGGCCGCTGCTCCCGCCAGCACACCCCTGCTGACACGCAGGACATCGCGCCGACTTCGTCGATCGGCAGCATTCTGGTCAGGATCTGATTTGTGCATGATTGAAACCCAATCATTGTGTGAAAGTCGAGCGGCCGTGTCTGTGTACGTATCAGCCACGTCATACCTGACCCGATATGACGATTTCCCGACGAACGCCCCGTAAATCCATTTCGAATTCGATGTTTTGAATCGGTGGTTGAGCATAAGACCACTGAATGCCGACTCGCGCGGCTTCCGGGATGCCCGGGATGATCACGTCACGCAGGATGTCGTGTACCGGATGCGCACAGTAGACATCAACGCTGGACAGAAGTCCTTCGTTCGCTTCCAACCGTTTCAACCTGGTCCGCATGATGTCGACAACACATCGAGCCTTGTCCAGCATCGCAGCTTCGCTGGTTTCGCCGAATTTAACGATGTGCTGATCGCTTAATTCGCGATGTGGCAGTTCACCGCCACCTGCAACCACGAATGTGGACTGTTCAAACTCACTCGGCTTGGTGTGCGAAAAACCGTACAGCAGCGTATCCCGGGGCGGACTGACGACCGGGGCCACGTTGGTGCGAGCCACCGGGTTTTCGCCTTCCACCAGCATGTCCCATTCTTCAAGCAGCGTTTGATACTGCTTATTGAAATCAATGAATCCGCCCATCGAATGGGGTTCGGGGCACCTCAGCTCCACACCACACAGGCAATAATGTTCCAGTCCCTGCTGCTCCAGATGTTGTCTGGCGGCGAACAGCCCCTGCCGCCAGTGGACCGGCTTGTCCAGGGTCACATGAACAATCTCCCGGCCCGAAACGGCGATCACGCCGGACGAATAGGGAGCGATGCCCTGAAGGTATCGATAGCCACCCTGCTCATTCAATTTCAATTGTGACCCCATTTCGGCCTCCTGTAGTTTTGGTACCTGTGACAGCCGGACCAGTGTTCTGCGTGATCACATCACAACCAACCGGCCAGTATCTTTCGTAGTAACATTTGTGACGGGCTGTCGACAAAGTCCGTCAGTTCAGTGTTCAGAGAACCAATGACCGGCAACGGTGCTGTGGCTAACGGGGTGACCGATACCAGTGCAGCAGGCAGCCACGTGAGGACCTCGTTGATACCGATTCCATCGACCGCTGAAGTTTCGATAATGCTGGTGCCTTTGGTTACTCTGCACAGCGATACGCTCCGACGGTCCGGCAGATCTGTTTTGTTCCAGAGGATCGCAGATTGACAGGTGGCAGGAATGGCGCTCAGCAGTTCTTCATCGGCATCCGTCCAGCCTCTCTGCGAGTCAACAACCAACAGGCAGGCATCACAGCTGGTGGCAGTTCTGCGAGCCGAATCAACGCCGACGGCCTCGATGTCATTGCTGACGTCGGTCCGAATACCGGCCGTATCGACAATTACGAGGGGCCAGCCGTCCAGAATAAGTTCTGCTTCAACCAGATCGCGCGTCGTCCCGGGCTGGTCGAAGACAATCGAACGTTCGTATCCGATGATTGCGTTTAACAGACTTGACTTCCCTGCGTTCGGCTGACCGATGACGGCTACTCGCCAGGGGGCTGTCAGGTGTGCGGCAAAGTCACGCCACCGCAGGAATTTGTTTACTTCGGCAGCAGCCGCCTGCATATTTTCCTGTCCCGACAGCGTTGACAGAAACTGGCGCAATGCACCGGTGTACTGAGTCAGCAGGAATGATGCTGTCCGGGGAGTCCGACACTTCAACAGCTGCTTCAGAATGCTCTTTTCCAGACGCCCTTCTGTGGCATTGTCGGGGCGTTCATGCGGGGGTGGATCGGCAGATGTTACGTCATCCGTCAGCTGTTGTGAGATCCGCTTCACTGCCGCATCACCACCGTGGCAGTGGATCTCCCAGTTATTGTCGCTGACTCGTACCACAACAACATCTTCGCCGTCCCACAGTCCGTACAGAATACGTCCGATGGCCGCCCGCGACGGCAGCAGACCGTTAGCGGCGCGAAAATATGAATCCAGGCGTTCCGCTGTCGCCCTTCCCGACATGTTCGCGCGCATCACAGCAACAGCACCCCGGCCGGCAGCGGTCAAACGCGTGACCTTTGTTTCGCCGTTCATTTGTCAGCAGTCCGGCATACGATGGAAGGGGTTCCGGACGGCTTGACTCTGCGCGCAAACACCTTGTCAGCAGATGTGGCGTACAGTGTGCGAAAGTCATTTCCCCCAAACACCAGGTTGGAGAGAAACGCAGCCTGAGGTTTGCCAATGGATCCGCCCGGACGCCCGGTTGGGTCGAACATCTGTACGCCGACGCCGGTCGCCACATAAAGTCGACCGGCGTCATCCACAGTCATGCCGTCGGACTGAGCGTCAGTGGCTCCGAAAGTTGTTTGTAAAGGTGAGTAATTAGCATCACCGAATCTCAGACTTCCATCCGATTCCACTCGGAACGTGCGCAACACCGGTGATTCGCCATCCGTCACGACGAGTGTCGCCTCGTCCTGCCACAGGATAATTCCATTCGGTCGAAATCCTTGGGCCACCATCTGCGGCTTGTCAGGGGGCTCATATTTTACCAGCCACACAGCATTCGACTTCGGATCGGTCACATAAATGTGACCTTTTTGACTGACAACAAGATCGTTGGCCGAGCGCAGGTCTGCCAGAACCTCATAAGCCCCGTCAGGCCCATAGGCGACCACCTGTTTAGCTTTATACAGACAGCCAAACAGCAGGCCCCGGGGCCCAAATATCAGTCCGCTGGTGTTCCCTTCGTTTTCTGCAAAGACTTCAGCCTTCCCGTCGTCGCTGATGCGATAAACTCTACCGCTGGGAACGTCCGAAAAATACAGCCGACCGTCTTTATCGACGGCGGGGGCTTCTGTAAATGTAAAACCGTCAGCGACGAGGCGCCACGGAGAGTCGTCGATCAGCACCTGCGACAGGGGCATGTCGCGGGCGGCCGCCGGACCGGCAAATAACGCACCAAGACAGAAACATGCTGGCCAGAGATAGCGAAAATTAATGCGAAGCGAAGTGCATGTCATCCTGAATGATGCCTTTACAGCGATAATCGAAATGGCGAACAGCGTAATATTCTCCGCAATCGTTCCATTGTTCAATCCAACAGCCATCTCGAGCCACCCAACCATGGAACTGCAGTGGCTTCTTGACGTTGCTGTTCCAATCGCTCAAAGTAGGCACGTCAGCGCCGAGCCGATTACACTTTCCGCAACGAGAGAACATCAATGCACCGTATCCTGTTGATTCTGCCACTGCTCGTTACCACAACTGCAGCTGCACCACCGGCCGACAGCCGCTGGGAAAAGAGTATCCAGCAGTTCGAACAGAAAATGAAGGACGGTGAGTCGAAGCCGGGTTCAGTGCTGTTTATCGGAAGTTCCAGCATTCGTTTGTGGGATTTACCAAAGTGGTTTCCCGGCCACACCGCCATCAATCACGGATTCGGCGGCTCGGAAGTCTCAGACTCGCTGCAGTTTTTTGACCGCATCGTGAAGCCGTTGAAGCCGTCCATTATTCTGATGTACGCTGGCGATAATGACATTGCGAAAGGCAAAACCGCGGAAATTGTGCACCAGGATTTCCGAAGTTTTGCCAAACGAGTGAAGTCGGATCTGGCTTCTGAAACAAAGCTGGCTTTCATTGCGATCAAACCCAGTCTCAAGCGGTGGTCCTTATCGGACGAGATGGCCAGGGCCAATGCGCTGGTCGCAAAAGACTGCGCCACAGATGATCAGCTGGAGTACGCTGACATCTGGACTCCAATGCTGGGAAAAGACGGAAAGCCAATGCCGGATCTGTTCGTCAAAGACGGGCTGCATCTGAGCGACAAGGGCTATGCGATGTGGACAGACATCGTTGCAAAGCTGCTGCCGCCGCCGAATGCCGCGATTGACACGGATCTTTCAGGCCGCCCGCTGCTGTTCCGGACTGACTTCGAGGATCGGAACATCGACCGTTTCGAACTAACGGATGCCACAGCGTGGGAATTGTCCGAACAGGACGGCAACCATTTTATTTCCCTGACCAAGAAACGCAGCAAATACGAACCGCCGGTGCGATCTCCGTATAACCGTGCCCTGATCAAAGACCTGAAGGTCGACAGTTTCGTACTGGATGTGAAGCTGCAGTCCACCATTCCCGATTATAACCATCGCGATCTCTGCCTGTTCTTCGGGTATCAGGATAACTCGCATTTGTACTACGTGCACCTGGGTAAACGAACGGATGCTCACGCCAATCAGATCTTCATCGTCAATGATGCGCCGCGAACAAAGATTTCGACAAAGACGACCGCAGGCATCCCGTGGAACGATGACTGGCACCACGCCAGAATCGTGCGGAATGCAGAATCCGGATCGATTGAGGTGTTTTACGACGACATGCAGGTGCCTGTCATGACGGCCACCGATAAAGCCTTCGGTGCAGGTCGGATTGGTGTGGGTTCCTTCGACGACACCGGAAACTTTGATGAAATCAAAGTCTTTGGAGCAAAGTCTGACAGGTAGCCTGCCTCGGGGCCGCGGTTTGTTCTCCCGACAGGCTCATTCAGCCCCAGTCGCTCCGCTCCGTTTTCAGAAGCTGAACGATGCACTACAATCCACAGTTATCGGTACGTTTTCGTTCTATCGTCTGAAGCTGAACTCATGGATTTCCTGCAACTGGCCGGAAAAAACATTCTGGTTGTGGGAGTCGCCAATCGCAAGAGTGTGGCGTGGCTCACGGCGAAGCTGCTGCTGGAAGCGGGGGCGAATGTGCTGTTCTCAGTCCGCTCAGAAGAACGAGCCAGGACCGTCCGTAAACTGGCGCCCAACGCATCAGTCTTCATTTGTGACGTCGAACATCAGGAGCAGATTGATAATTTGCAGCAACAGGTGGCAGAACAGGTCTCGACACTGCATGGCATCGTTCATTCTGTAGCCTATGCCGATTATTCCGCGGGCTGGCTGCCGTTTCACGAAACGCCGCGAGCGGCATTCCTGCAGGCGCTGGACATTTCGTGTTACTCACTGGTTGCACTGGCGAACGCCTTCAGGGATCTGCTGGATCCGGATTCGGGCAGCGTTGTTTCGATTTCCATCTCGACCACAAGAATGGCCGCGGAAAACTACGGGTACATGGCACCGGTGAAGGCTGCGATGGATTCATCGGTCTGTTTTCTTGCAAAATCGTTTTCAAAATTCTCAAACGTCCGCTTCAACGCGGTCTGCCCCGGGCTGTTGAAGACATCTGCCTCTGCCGGCATTCCCGGCTATGTCGACAGTTATCTGCATGCTGAAAAGGCTACGCTGCGCAAAAAAGCCGTCCAGACGGAGGAGGTGGCCGCAACCGTCGCCTTCATGCTGAGTCCCAGATCTTCGGGTATCAATTCTCAGGGCATCGTGATCGATGCCGGAATGGGCACCAACTACTTTGACGACGAGCTGGTCCATGACCGCGACGGGTCGCCCTGACATAATCGCAGAACCGGTGGTCGGGGTTCCGAGTCAACGGGAATCCCGGTGGCTGATTGCGCTGGTCTTCATTGGTATCGCGCTGCGGTTGATGGTGCTGTTGATACGTGCTGACGATTTGAAGACTGACCCGGATGCCTACGTTGGTATCGCGCAGACCGTCGTCGATGGCAACGGTCTCTGTGTGCCGGGTAGTGATCGACCGACGGCTTTTCGCCCGCCACTGTATCCGTTGTTGCTGGCAGGGTTGACTCTGACGGGCCTGACGCTGACTTGCGCTGCGGGACTGATCAATCTGTTATCGGGTGCAGTCGTGATTATAGCGACCTGGAGGGTTGCACGATTGGCTGCTCTGCGTGGCGGATGGGTTGTGGCTGCGACTGCAGCCGCGACACTGGATCCCCTGCTGCTCAGATACTCTGCGTTGCCCATGACGGAGAGCATGAGTGCCGCATTGTTGACGGTTGCGATGCTGCAGATTCTCAGACTGTGCGAGAAGCAGTCTGCTGACTCCGTACGTTCCGGACTGCAGCCTGCAATTCTGGCTGGCTGCTGCTTCGGTCTGGCAGGCCTCTGCCGTCCGGTCGGACTTATGACGTGCGCGGCAATCACTCTGGTACTGCTGCTGGTTGCCGTCAAACAGACGCGAAACCGCACGCCGGAGGCAACTGTCCGCTGTTCGGCCGGCGATATCGACCGGGACAGGTTTGTTCGCGGAGTGTGCATTGCGGTTCTGCCCGCGGTCGTAGCCGGACTTGTGTTGTTACCCTGGGTTGTTCGCAACGCCGTGCAGTTTGGTTATTTTATTCCCGCGACGACTCACGGCGGCTACACGCTGCTGCTGGGCAATAATCCCGTATTTTATAGAGAAGTTGTGAAAGCGCCGGGACAGCCGGCCTGGCAGGGAGGCAGTCTCGATAAGTGGCAGCAGCGAGTGGATTCCGAAATTCTCGTCAACGGCATACAGGCCACAGATGACGTGGCCATCGATGCATGGAAATACAAACGGGCTCTGACTAATATCGGTCAGCAGCCCGGCACGTTTCTGCAGGCCTGTCTGTTGCGGTGGAAACGATTCTGGGCACTGAGACCGTCCGTCACGGACACAGAGTTGCCTGTACTCGTCGCAGCCGCAGTGACGATTTGGTACGCAGGATTGTGGTTGGGGCTGGGCAGAAGTCTTTTCTGTGCGGACATCCGTCGCTCTGGTCATATACAGCTGCTGTGGATGGCGATATTATCTTTCCTGCTGCTGCATACATTTTACTGGACGAATGCCAGAATGCGGGCGCCCTTGACGGGGGTCATTGTTGTCCTGTCTGTGGTGGGATGGCAAGCCATCTTTGGGCATTTGTTCAGGCGTGATCGTGGCGTGACCGTTAATACAGATGCCAGCTAAGGCTTGAATACAACGTTCCGTCTGTGGTGAACGTTGCAGGGGTCCCGGCAGAACGGGCCGTCGTTAATCCGAAAGATTTGTTTCCATGATCTGTATTTCTCTTACACCCTCCTCACGAACTCTCGCGCCAGCCGATCTGCTGAACGCTTCTCGCAAGTGCGATATGATCGAGCTGTGTCTGGATAGTTTTCTAAAAACGCCCGACATTGCCTCACTGCTGAAACTGTGCGACAAGCCGGTCGTGGTGTCCTGCCGACGTCGCAAGGACGGTGGTAACTGGACCGGCACCGAAGACGAACGAACTCAACTGCTGCGAAACACGATTGTGGCAGAGCCGGAGTATGTGGAACTGGAATTGGATATTGCCGAGAAGATTCCTCGGTTTGGCAAGACCAAACGAGTCATTAGTTATACGAGTCTGAATCGACCGCTGGGAAAAATCGACGATATCTTCGAGCAATGCTACAAGGCCAAAGCTGACGTGGTGAAATTCACTTGGCCCACGGATGACCTGGATGCGGCGTGGCCATTGCTGGCGGCCGTGACTCAGGCTCGCGAATTGCCTGTAGTCGGACAGGGGATCGGCGAATCGGGGTTGACGTTTTCGCTACTTGGTCGGAAATATGGCTCACCCTGGATCTATGCGGCGCTGGAACGCGGTATGGAAGCCTACGAAGGGCAACCCACTGTTTGGCAGCTGGAAGAAGAGTATTACTTACGAGACATCACCAAGAAGACTCGGTTCGTAGGCGTCGTTGGACTGGGTGCTGCCGAAAACACCACCGTGCGCGTTCTGAACGCCGCATTTCAGGAGCTCGACAAGCCCATTCGCTGTCTGCCTCTGTTGCCGGGCGGCATGGACAAATTACAGAAGCGGCTGGGCATTATGAAGATCAATGCCATGCTGGTCGATCCGCTCTATTCAGGTGACCTCAGCGCAATGTGCACTCCCAGTGATGAGCTGTCACAACAGTCCGGGTACATGGATGTTCTCCTTGAGGGCAAGAAGGGCTGGGTTGGACGCACGACACTGATGGATGCGGTCGACAAGATGACTTCGGCGATAAAGGACGAACGCTGGACGGAGGGGCGAGCCACGACGGTGTTCGGTTGTGGCCCGATTGCGCTGGCTGCGGCACAGTATCTGTCCGGCAGAAATGCGGCGGTCAGCATCGCGGCGCCTTCGAACAATTCTGCGATGGCTGCGGCTAAGAAAGCGGAGGTTCGACATATTCCGTGGGCCGCCATTCACCAGACTGCGACTGATGTTGTCGTACTGGCGGGGTCGGAAATCAAATGCGGTACCGGTCGTGGTGAACTGAACCCTTCTCTGATTCGCGAAAAAATGGTCGTCATCGACCTGACCGCGTACCCCGGAGAATCAGGTTTCGCGGAAGAGGCGCATGTCCGGGGAGCAGCCTACATCAGCCCGTCGGGAATTTTTGCCAGGCAGCTGCAGCTGCAGTTCAAGATGCTGACAGGTATGGACCTGCCGCCAACGGCCTTTAAGAAAGGGTTGGCGCCGGTGTAGAGCCGTTTTCAAACAGTTGCGGTCGTGAGGTTCGTCGGAAAATCCCTCTCGCAGGGGGGGAAGAGGTACTCCGTGGCTACACGTCAGTGCAGAAACTCGGCACGGGAGTGTCAGCCGTGTCGCGATGTGATTGGTAGCGGGCGTCTCCAAAGAAATAACACAGGACGACCACCGGATCGCCAGCCCAACGATGTCAGACTTGCCGATCATTGACGTACCAGTCCGACCCCCAAATCACTTGCGATCAACCTGCGCCACGTTGCTTCGATGCGCAGGCGTTGTACTGCTTTCCGTGCTGTTGCGCGTTGATGACATGCACCGTACCGCGGAGCATACAGACAACTCTGCCTTTGTCGTCGACGTGAAACTTGTGCTTGACATTGCCACGAATGTTACCCACGTGACTGCCATGGGCAATGGGCTGTGGCAACTGCATCGTGCCGACGGAGAATCCGCTGGCCTGGCGGCATTGACTCTGCCGGAATCAGTCGGTGTCATCGGCTATCGCGGCCCGAGTAATGTCCTGCTCGTGCTGAACGAGAAGCTCCAGGTTGTCACGGCGAAACTCGTCAGCAGCGACGACACCCCGGAACATATTAACGCCATTCTGAAGGATCAGTTTTTCTTTGAGCAGTTTGCAGGCTGGACAATGGGCGATCCTGTCAGCTTCACCGGGGTCGACGCGACCAGCGGTGCCACCCTGACAAGTCTCGCGATTGCGGAAGCGATCGCTGTACGACTCGGTGGCGAAAAACCGTCGTTGCGATTTCCGGACGACCTTAGTTCGGAAGACCTGAAAACTGTACTCGACACTCCGGATGGTCTGACGTTGGTTCCGATCGACGGCATTGAATCGCAGATTATTGATGTTAACGGTGTCGAATTCGGACGTCTCATTCGTACAGGTCCGCTGGTCGACTCGCTTGCCGGATATCAGGGGCCGAGTGAAATCATCATCGTGCTCGACTCCGATGGTCGTACTGAGAATCTGGCTCTGCGACGGACCTATGACAACAAACCCTATGTCGACTATCTGAACGAGGAGCCGTGGTTCTGGAAGACGTTTCAGGAAAAAAAAATTCAGCAGTTGGCAACGCTGGACCATGAACAGGAACAGGTTGAAGGAATATCCGGTGCCACAATGACAAGTATCGCCGTTGCCGAGACGATCATTGCCGCAGCTCGTCAGTATGCAGAGCGACAGTCCGTCGCAGCAGATGAAATTCGGAGTCGTCGAATTCACTGGACCCGCCACGACACAGGCACGGCGTTCGTATTGATCGGAGCCATCGTGATCGGTCTGAGCCGACTGCGAGGATCGATACGATTGCGAAACTGCTGGAACGTGATTCTTGTCGGGTACATGGGGCTCGCTACCGGGAATTTGATCTCCCTGGCCGTCGTTGCGGGCTGGGCGGCGCACGGTCTGGCATGGCGACTGGCACCCGGACTGGCTGCTGTGATCGTCATCAGTTTCATTCTTCCGGTGGCGACTAAACGCAATCTGTACTGCAGCCACTTGTGTCCTCACGGAGCCGCTCAACAGCTGTTGCGGGGAAGGCTCCGATGGAAGACCGGAATTCGTTGGCTGCGTCAAATGAGGTGGCTACCGGGATTGACCCTGGGGACCGCTGTCATGGTGACGTTGCTGCGGCTGGACTGGAATCTGGCGGCGTGGGAGCCCTTCAATGCCTACATCTGGTACATAGCCGGCGGAGGCAGCATCATTCTGGCCGTCGCGTCACTGACACTTTCCGCAGCCGTCCCCATGGCCTATTGCCGCTACGCCTGTGCCACAGGTCGACTTCTGGAGTATCTCCGTCGTACCGCCCGATCCGACCGTTTGACTCTGGCAGATGGCATGTTGTCAGCGTTGATCGTGGCGGCGATTGTGTCGTGAATGTGGCGCCTGCCGGGAGGGTCAGGTGCAACTCCACGCGACGAATTCGCGGCCGATACCGGAACCATGAAAAGAACGGGCGACAGTCAACGCCGGCGATTGTGTTTCGGAATACGGCGTTTCTTCGTCTCGCTTCCGGGACATTCCACTTCGGACAACGAACCGCAATTGACCTGAATGTATCACTTGGGGAAGGTGATGGTTGTGTCGGCGAGTTTCTGAGTTGTCCGCGAGTCGGGTCGCTGTGACACGCTGTCACCCCAGTGAATTGTGACTGCATTATTCTAACGTCTGGCTCATCGTTGTCTGTTTCTACATTACCTGTTCCTCAGCAGCAGGGGCACACAAACCGCCCGGGGCCGATCAGACGCCGCCACAGGATTCACCCTTGCTGGGTGATGCTGGGAATTGCCGCTGCCACGACCTTTATGTCAGCCCCCGGACAGTCATTTTCTGTCGCGGCGTTTGTTGATCCGATGCTTAACGACCTGGGGCTCGACCGCACGAATTACTCATTTGCGTACATGACGGCAACGCTGATCGGTGGATGTATGCTGCCCCTGATCGGACGGCTGGTTGACCGCTTTGGTGCCCGGCTCGTTTTGCCTGTTGTCGCCACGGCACTGGGACTGGCGTGTACCTGGATGTCCAGTTTGACCGGCGCTGTAGGCTTGTATGTTGGGTTCACAATGATCCGCTGTCTGGGTCAGGGATCATTAACGTTAATCGCAAACTGGATTGTCGGCGAGTGGTTTCACACGTACCGCGGGCGAGCGGCAGGGATCTGCGCTGTCGGTGGCACAGCGTCAGTACTGATTATTCCTCAGGTGAACAACCTGTTAATTGGAGCCTGCGGCTGGCGAGACACCTGGTTAATGCTGGGCGGTATGGTCATTGTAACGCTGGTTCTGCCAGCGGGTCTGTTGCTGCGTGACCGTCCGGAACCGCTGGGGCTACTGCCAGACGGTTTGTTTCCGAATGACGACAATCAACCTGACTCCAGGTTCGCAGGTCGCGGCGATGATTCTGAGTTCGCTGAAGGCAGTGCAGAAAATCCCGCAGTCACAGCGAACCATGCATCTGTCATCGACACCGATGATGAATCATTCACCGTCAGGGAAGCCCTCTGTACTTCGGCCTTCTGGAAAATTGCCAGTGTTGTGGGCACCGTCTCTCTGGTTGGCACGGGACTGATGTTTCACCAGGTTTCAATTGTTGCTGAACACGGCGTTTCCCGTTCTCTGGCGCTTGGCAGCCTGGGAGTGCAGGCGGGGGCGGCCACAGCTTCAGCATTAATCGCCGGCTGTCTGATTGATCGGATGCAGGCCAGATATGTCCTGGCATGTTCAATGGCGCTGGAAATCTGCGCGATATTCCTGCTGATTTTTCTGCCTGCGGCGGGCTGGATTACCGTGTATTCAGCATTGCTGGGACTTCACGGCGGAATCATTCGCAGTGCCGGCTGTATCGTGTGGATAAACTTCTACGGACGTAAGCATCAGGGAGCCATTCAGGGAATGTCGATGTCTATCATGGTACTGGCTGCTGCCCTGGGGCCAGTACCCCCGGCGCTGGCCCATGACTTTGCGGGTAGCTACGAGCCGGCATTGTGGTTATTCCTTATTCTTCCCGCACTTGCCGGTGTGGCAGTGCTGACAGCTTCGCCGCCGACGAAAAACAGGTGAGAGCGACAGGAGTCTTTTTCAGGTGAACAGTATATGATTGCAGACCGTTTTCGCCCGAAAAAGTCTTCTTACGCTTTTCCGTTTTCGGACCGACAGCCAGATGCCCGCTGGAAATCAGTTTCGCCATCAATCGTATCCGACTGATCCGTCGTTGCCTCCCGCCTCTTACCGGCTTCGCGTGACAGACGGCAACCACGTCGATTTTTCTCAGTTGCATGCGCAGGAGGGAGTTCGTGAGGTGGTCCTGGTTCATGGCACATTTATGGGCAACGACCCGTTCGGCGTGTCAGCTGTGCTGCAGTCGTTCGCCAGATCTGCCGGGCCGCTGAAGACACCGCTGCTGAAGCTGGCCGATGTACTTAGGGAAAAAATGAAGACGGTGGTTGATGGTCTGGCTCAGGATGTCGGCAATTATACTCAGGAATACTGCGACGCCTTTCAGAAGTTGGTCGGTGATGACCCGATTGTGAGGCTGCTGCAGCCAACATGGACGGGGCAGAATCACCATCTGGCCCGGGCGGATCTGGCAGTACGGCTGTTGTGCCGTTTGGGCGAGGTGCAGCCGACGCCTGAGGAGACGATTCTCTTCTGGGGACACTCACACGCTGGCAACGCGTTTGCGATTCTCAGCAACCTGTTGGCAAACGACAGAGCCGCTGTTAGAAAGTTTTTCACCTCCGCAGGTGATTGGAATGCCGAACACTGGACGCGTGCCAGACAACTGCTTGATTCCGGACCGTCGCCACACCCGTGGGCGAAATGCGCCATCTTTGCCGCATTTGGTACTCCCGTGCGATACGGATGGGACACTCACGGTTACCGAAATCTGCTGCATGTCCTGCATCACAGAAAAGGTGAGCACGGCGATGAGTGTCGCGCGCAACCGATGTTCCCGGCCCATAGTCTGACGGATACGCTGACAGCGAGGTACGGCGACTGGGTGCAGGCGTTTGGTATCGCCGGAACCGATGTTCCTCCAGCAACATCGGTTCCGGAGAATCGCGCTGTCGCCGCCATTCTGGAAGCAGGTCTCACGACGCCGGAACATGAGCTTGATACTCGGTTTATTGTTCCGCCAAAACTTCGCGATACGTGTGCTCGCTGGAAGACAGGTACTCGCTGTCATAGTGACGGCCGGAATCTCCTGGTCGAATACGAACCGAGCGGGCGTACAACGTCACTGGCTTCGCCGATTGAAGAAGCGCTGCTGGGTCACGGAGTCGCGACAACGCTGGACTGGCTGCCAGCTCATCTGGCACTCGTACTGAAAGCACTGAACGAGACCGGCGAAAGCACTGTCACCCGGTAGTCATGTCCCGACCGATGGCGTCTTCACAGTGCAGCACCGGTCGGCTGCGAATCGAGATTATTTGCCCGGGTAGTACCGATGCTGACCGCGACGAGCCGACTGCAGTGATGTTTGAGTATCCTGTTCCACACCCGGATCACCCTGCGAGGTCATCCACCGTTTGAGTGCATCGGCAAAGCGTTGCCTGCGTTCGGACTGGCTGGTATCCCCTGCCAGATTTTTCATTTCGTAGGGATCAGTCGCCGTATGATACAGCTGCTCGGCTGGACGCAGCATGTAGCGCTTAACCAGCAGATAGGAAGCCGGATTCTGCTGAGTATCCCAGGTCCATGTACCCCAGTATGGGTTGTTCAAAGCGCCGGTGCCGCGCGTGCCCATCAAATGTTTTTCGATGTACAACTCACCCGGCGTCAGGTTTCTGATGTACCGATACTCGCCGTCGGTAATCGTTCGAATCGGATAGGCAGGGCCTTCCGGCAGGTTGTTGTGCATCCCATAAACATATTCTCGATGCTGTTCGCTGCGTCCCTCCAGAACAGCCCGAAAACTTGAGCCGTTAAACTCCTCAGCCGCCGGATTTCCTCCACTCAGATCCACCAGCGTCGGCACGACATCACAGTACTGCACAAGTGCGTCAGTGCGCTTGCCGGCAGTAACTTTTCCCGGCCACCGAGCAATCAGTGCTGTGTGCAGTCCTGTATCCCAGTTTGTCCACTTACAGCCGGGAAACTGTGAACCCTGTTCCGATGTAAACAGCACGAGCGTATTGTCAGCCTTGCCGCATTCATCAAGGGTGTGAAGGATTTCTCCCACCTGACTGTCCATGTATGTGATTTCTGCAAGATAGCGTCCAAAATCCTGTCGAGTTTGCTGCGTGTCAGCAATGTTTGGCGGCAGCTTGATCTTCTTCGGGGGGTAGGCGGTCGCGTCTCCCATCACCCATGGCACATGTGGTTCCACCAGAGCGACAACCAGACAGAACGGGGCTGTTTCGCGAGATATGAATTCTGTTATGTGGGCAACATCATGCGGCTGAGTAGGATTACGGACGCAACTTGGGTCAAACCCCTTCACTTTGTCAAAGGGAAAAACAGCGTCCGGCTTCACATGTACCTTGCCCGCAATACCAACGCGATAACCCTGCCGCCGCAGGTGATGCGGCATACTTTCGACTGAGTCCCGGCTTGCGGAGTGGTTCCACGCGCAGCCGTTTTGCATTGGATACTGACCCGTAAACAGCTCCGCTCGGCAGGGCTGGCACATCGCTGAACTCAGATATGCCCGGTTGAAGGTCAGCCCCTGAGACGCCAGAGCGTCAATATTGGGCGTCCCTGCGTTCCGACCTCCGTACAGAGGCAGATCATTAAACGTACAGTCATCCGCCATGATGATCAGGACATTGGGCTGATCTGCTGCTTGCAGGCTGACAGCAGAAACACAGACGGCTAAGACAACCGGAAGCATTTGATACATGATTGCACACAAACAGAGTTGGCAGAAAGACAAGGGGCAGCCGCACAGGCTGCCGACTGAAATCAAAGGGACGCGAATTCGCCGGTTGCAACGTTTTGGTCACCAGCGAGGCATTTCCACAGCGGAACAGTCTAACATCACCTCCTCCATTCGATAAGCTATAGCGGATGGAAAGACGCTTCCCATGAGCCCGCAGCAGCCATCTGAGACTGGCCGAAAATCCGATTGCCCGCGGCACGCCCACGGTGTTCAATCACGCTTTGAAGCCCGTTAAGGTGTCACCGTGTCAGAACGGCAGAATGCAGCTGGTGACCTGGATCGCCAGCCCGCAGAATCCTCTCACAGCACGAGTCATGGTGAACCGGATCTGGCAGCATCATTTCGGAGAGGGGCTGGCGCGCACACCATCGAACTTCGGTGTGCGAGGCGAGCAGCCGTCACACCCCGAACTGCCGGACTGGCTGGCCGGCGAACTGGTTGATCAAACACCTGCATCGGCTGATCATGAACTCCGCCACATACCGCGCCTGCAGTCAGTTCACTCCGGTGGCAGCCGGGCATGATCCTGAGAACCGCCTGCGCAGCAAATTCATGCTGTGGCGTCTGGACACGGAAGCCATTCGTGATTCGCTGCTGGCTGTTTCCGGAAGACTGGATCGGACTGTCGGCGGGACGATATTCAGGGCAGAAAACAAGAAGCGAGTAACGATGTCACCCAATGATTCCGTTTACGCCAGTGTTCGTCGGTCCGTCTATCTGCCGTCCATTCGAATCCGCAGTTTCGAGATATTTTCCATCTTTGACGTGTCCGACAGCGGTCAGCATGTCGCTCAAAGACCACAGACCATGGTTGCTCAACAGGCCTTGTTCCTTATGAACAACCCGCTGGTTCTTTCGCAGGCTCACATGCTTGCGGAAGGCGTCTCACAACAAGTCGGGGATTTTGCGCTGTGGCTCAACTGGCTTTACCTGACTCTGTACGGACGTCCCGCTCGCAGTGCCGAAGTCTCAGCGCTGTCCGCCGTTCTTAGTGATTTGACGACCGCTGCTGCTCACCAGAATGCTGAGGACAGTGCCAGGAGAGTCGCATGGGAGCACCTGATTCGCCGATGATGTGCGCCGATGAGTTCATATACATTCGATAGAATGCCGGCCTCGTGCAAAGAAAAAGCCTGTGAGTTCATGACAGAACTCACAGGCTTTCAGATAATGCGGAGAGGGGGGGATTCGAACCCCCGGTCCAGTTACCCGGACACAACATTTCCAGTGTTGCACAATCGGCCACTCTGCCACCTCTCCGGCCACTGCTTCAATGGACTCTTGTCATTCAGCACACACTCGGGCAGTTGTACGACCGCTGATTTGTAGCGAATGTTCGCGTGGATTTTCTCGTTTTCAGACAGTTTTCCCGTCGAAAACTGTATTTCCTCGCCCTGTCGTGTGCACCATCGCTTTAATTCGCAGGTGCAGTCTTACACGGTGGCATCACTAGTCGTTCGCACATGATAACCATGCAGGCGTCTGGACGGCCGTTGAGCCAACACATTCGTAACGCATCACTGCCAATGCCCCCTGATCGCCGTGTACTCGGTCTTGCAGCTCTCCCGCACAGATTGCCGCCCAAAAACGGACTCGCTACTATGGCAAACCCTAATAATTGCTCATCATTCTGTGGAGACTTCGAAATGAGGTTGGTTGGTCTGCTATTACGTTTATTGCTCCTGATGCTGGGCACAGCAGTCGGAGGAAGCTGCATTCCCGACGCGTGGGCTGTGGATTCAAAGCAAAACACCGGGTCGGCTGCTGTCAGGTCGAATTCCAAAACCAATACTGTTTCGCAGTTGAGCGGCCAACGCACCCCAAAGCCGGAACCGCGGTCACGTACGTTTCATTTCGGTTATGACGCCAGAGTGAATGGATTGCCGGGCAGAGCTCGCGTTCGTGCATGGTTTCCGCTGCCGCGGTCAAGTCATCAACAGAACGTGGAAATACTGACTCAGAAAGTGCCTGCGGAAAGCAGGATCGCGACAGAAACGACGTACGGAAATGCGATTCTGTACTGCGAATCAAACAACTCGCCAACAGACAGTCTCCCGTTTTCCATCTCCTTTCTGGTGCAGCGTCAGGAAGTTCGAGGGATCGATGAAAGTTGCGGTCCGGTGGAACTCACCGACAGGCAGCGGCAGCGGTTTCTGTCTGCCAATATCAGGGTCCCGCTCAAAGGCAGACAGCTCGATCTGCTCAGCGGCGTGAAACTCACTGGCGACGCTCTGGACATCGCACGTATGCTGTACAATCGTGTGGACGATCATGTTCGCTATGACAAGTCGTCGCCGGGCTATGGTAACGGCGACGTGTTGTGGGTCTGCGACAGTCGTTTCGGCAACTGTACTGACTTCCACAGCCTGTTTATTTCCTGGGCGCGGGCAAAGAACATCCCCGCCCGATTTGAAATTGGATTTCTGCTGCCCCCCGAATGCGGCAAGGGCATGATCAGCGGCTATCATTGCTGGGCTATGTTTCATCAGGACAAAAAAGGCTGGATTCCCGTGGATATTTCAGAAGCAGACAAGCACCCTGAAATGAAAGAGTACTACTTCGGTAACCTGAGCGAAAATCGAGTGGCTTTCACGACAGGGCGGGATATCGTCCTTGTTCCTCCACAGGACGGCCCTCCGCTGAATTTTTTCGTTTATCCATACATCGAAGTGAACGGCAGGCCGTGGCCCCAAGAGAAAATGGAGCTGACGTTTTCGTACGAAGATGTTGTTGCCGCGGATACCAACTGAAATCCGCCCGTAGCCTGATCGAGCGGTGATGCGCCGACGTGATGCGTCACAGAAAACCTTGCGGCGATTCGACGTTCATCCACTGTCTGCAGCTTTCAGCACACACGCTCGAGAATTGAGATCGTGACCAGCTGTTATCGTTTTTCGACATTCGTCAGAATCGATGGAAACATGACTATGAAATACCCGGCATTTGTCATTCTGATGCTGCTGCAATACGTCTGTGTGCGGGCAGACGTGCAGCCAAACATTCTGGTCATCATGGCAGATGATCTGGGATTCTCAGACCTGAGATGCTACGGCTCGGACATCGACACACCGAACCTTGATGCTCTGGCCAGGAATGGTCTGAGATTCACGCAGTTTCATAACGCGTCGCGCTGCTGTCCGACACGAGCCGCGTTGCTGACTGGCCGATATCCGCATGAAGTCGGACTGCGGTCAAACGGAGCATCGTTGTCGAGGGACGTGCCGACGCTGGCCGAGATTTTGCGGGACAACGGTTACCACACGGGTATGACGGGCAAGTGGCATCTGACACACGCGGCGGCACTGGCAGGTGACGGTGTGAATTCTGCAGAACATCTGGCGGTGCTGAATAATCAGACCCGCGTCAGTCAGTTTGGAGAACGAGCCACGTATCCGGCGGCGCGGGGATTTGACCGTCACTTCGGCGTGATCTGGGGGATTGTGAACTTCTTCCACCCGTTTGCTCTGGTGGACCGATTTGAACCGGTCTATGACCTGCCGCGGGACTTCTATCTGACGGATGCATTGAATTCAAGAACGGCTGACTATATTCGGGATTTCGCGCAGGATGACAAACCTTTTTTCATCTATCTGGCTCACGCCGCACCGCACTGGCCACTGCACGCTCGTGCGGAAGACCGGGCAAAATACCGGGGGCGTTATGACAGTGGATGGCCGACGATGCGACGTCAGCGATATGATCGCCAGGTGAAAATGGGGTTAATAGATCCCGCGATCTATCCACTGCCCGACATCGATCGGGGCAATCGCAGGGCATGGAAACAGCTGTCTGAAGAACAGCAGCGGCGTGATTCCGCAAAAATGGAAACTCACGCCGCTATGATTGACCGGCTGGACCAGGGCTTGGGCGACGTCATCACAGCATTGAAACAAACCGGCCAGTTTGAAAATACGCTGATCGTCTTTCTGGCCGACAACGGGGCTTCTCCGGAAGAGCCGGTACGTCCCGGTTATGACCGCCCGTCGGAGACACCGGATGGCCGTACGATTCGGTACACCGGGAAGTTTCCTGTCAACGAACTTGGCCGCGACGACACATGGACCGGACTTGGACCCGCGCTGTCGAATGCATGCAACACGCCATTTCGATTCTGGAAAAAGGAGTCCTACCACGGAGGTTGCGCGTCACCATTCATCGTTCACTGGCCGGCCCGGAAAGTGGGACACAACGCAGATCCATCCGGCGATGTACGAATGACTGCTGAAGGACGTATCACCGATCAGGTCGCGCACGTTGTCGATCTGCTGCCAACGTTTCTGGACGCCGCAGGCGTTGATGCTGGTTCTTATGCATCTCGAGGAAAAAATCTGCTCCCGGTCCTGCAGGGAAGAACACGTGACGGCCACGACGGATTGTTCTTTGAACATGCCGGTGGCGCCGCTCATCGCGCGGGCGACTGGAAAATCGTGCGATTGAAGCCCAATCGTCCATGGGCCCTGTACGACCTGTCACGGGACCGGACAGAGACAACCGACCTGGCAAAACGGCACCCGAAACGTGTGCAGGCGATGGCAGCAGCCTGGGCAGTCTGGTGGTATGAGGTGACCGGAGAGCAGCTGCCGTAGAATGCTTCATCCACGTGGTACGGCAGCCTTGCTGCTATGGCAGGTGCTGTGAGTCCTGCGCCTTCAGCAGCGGTGTGGTCAGAAGTTATCCGCCGCCGTCCAGCCCCCTCAGGGTTCCTGTACTTGACGCAAATGTTTCGATGTCCATGCCAAGTCGCTGAAGGATTGTGACATAGAGATTTGACAGCGGTGAGTTGTTATCGGTATCGAATGCGAGATGCCGGTCGTGGCGAAATCCGCCGCCGGCCAGGATTGCGGTTGTTGTGACCGCCACTGTGCATATGAGAACCCAGCAGCACCATCGTCCGGTCCAGCAGGTTTGCATCCTCTTCGTCAGATGCTTTCAGGCGACGGATGAAATCCCCAAATGCTTTGACATGAGCAGACTCAACGGTTGCCAGCTGCGCCAGCGTTTCCGGATCCTGACCATGGTGTGAACGGTCACATCCATCCAGCGGCGTCGAACTTCTTTGTCAGCGAGATCCGTGGAATATTTCGCCAGATTCAGTCCGCCTGCAGGATTACCACCCGAGTGACAGTTAAAGCAGTTTTGGGTTAGGAACGGGGCAACGACCGTGGCACTTCCGATTCTGTGCTAACGCCGTTCACGCAGAAGGCACAGACGATCAGAAAATAAACGGATTCTAATTTGCGAACTTGCATGTCTGATTCCACATGTTGCGCCGGGCCGGGTATCTGCCACAGTCACTGTGACATCACCAGTGCGAGTGACGCTGCTGTTCAGCTGCCCATGTGATTCATGTCACTGTTTCCACCTGATTTCGCCGTCTTTCCGCCAGCGCCCGGACACACAAGTCTGAGCAAACCGCAAACGGAGAACGAACACGCACGGTTGATTCATATAACCGTCACACTTTCCGGGTCTATGACGTTGCAGCGGTTCATTGTGAGCTGACTGCTGCACAAAGCGGCAGAAACTGCCGAATACAGTGAAGTGGAAAAGTCGGTTCATACGGTGTCACGCCCGAGTCCGGCGGTTCCCGGTTGTGTCCGCGCCATCGTTCTTTGCGGGCACAGTACCTGAACGGATTCTGAACAGTCTATTCCTGCTGCGGCCGCTGATGCTTCAGCCTCAGAATTACTTCGACGGAAAGTTCGGGTCATCACCATGCCTCAGCTGTTGAGACGCATCAGGCCATCAGGCAAACGACGTGAGTCCGCTCCGCCACGGATCCACCGCATTGACAGTTCCCATCAGAAGAATGGCGAATCGTCCCGCATCCCCGTTGCTGTTGAAGAACGCCGCTCCAGCGCCGACTGCGTCCGACAGTTGCAGGGCATACGAGATGAAGTGGAAGAGCTACTGTTGCTGGCCAGTGCCTGCGACTGTCTGCGTACCGCAGGACGAGCAGACGATTCATCAACGAAGAAGTATCGCACCGAAGCGAGGAATGTCATTGTCCGACTGCGGAAACTTCTTGGCGTGAAGATGCCGCAACAGACACCGCCGGATGTTCCGACGCCGACGCATTCTGCCGGAAGTAAGCACCTCAGCCCGCAGGCCTCCGCTCTGTCGCTGACAAAACGCAGGTCCGGCACCTCTCGGATCCAGATTCGCCTTACCAGGGCGCTTGTCAAAGTTCTTGCGGCCTTTAATGAAGCCGGCCAGAAACCAAGCGGAATTGTCGAGCGGTTGCTTTGGAAGGATCAGGATATTCGAGACGCGGCCGATATTCTGAGGATTGATATTCCGGAGCCGCAGAGTTGTGGTCGGGGGAACGCTCCGAGGGACTCGCAACAATCGCATGTCAGAGACCGGTAATCCGCCTGGTCGTGATCGATATCTTTCTCGATCCGATAATGGTCCTGAGCTGTCGTCTGCAGACAGGCTCTGCGGCTGCAGCAATGTCAAAGTGTCCGCAACCGTACACGAGGATAATGTGAATTTGCATGACATGCCGGTAAGCAGCCAGGGGGTCGCTCAGGCGATGATGTCGTCGATCGGGCGGCCGTGATCGATGTCGAGACGCTTACGGCCAGGAATCTCCAGCCTGCGCGAGTCGAGGCCCAACTGCTTCAGGATCGTAGCGTGAATGTCGGTCACATAATGGCGATCCTCAACGGCGTGAAAGCCGATGCCGTCTGTGGCTCCGTGCGCGATCCCTCCCTTAATCCCGCCACCTGCCATCCAGACGGAAAACCCGTACGGGTGATGATCTCTTCCGTCCGTCCCCTGCGATGCAGGCGTTCGCCCAAATTCTGTAGCGAAGATGACGATCGTGGAATCCAGCAGACCCCGTTGCTTCAGATCCTTCAGCAGTCCTGCCACAGGTTTGTCGACGGCTTTGAAGTTGCGTTCGTGGTTTGCTTTCAGGCCGCCGTGTGCGTCCCACGCGCCAGCACCACCAGCACCATGCTGCACCTGAATAAATCGAACACCACGTTCAATGAGTCGTCGTGTGGCCAGCATTTGTGAACCAAAAGTTTTGGTCGCGGGATCATCCAGACCGTACAGGCTCTGCATGGACTGAGTCTCGGCGTGAAATCCAAGCGCTTCGGGTACTGAAGTCTGCATGTGGAAGGCGAGTTCATATGCTTTGATGCGAGCCAGCAGTGCCGGGTCATTCGGATACTCGAGCGCCTTCAATTGATTCAGTTTTGCACCGAATTCAAAATTGAGCCGCTGTTCTTCCGGTGAAATATCGTTTGCGGGTTTGCCATAATCCAGCGGGTTATTCGGATCGACGCGGATCGGCACCGCATCATGGGCAGGCCCGAGATAATGTCCGTCCTTCGCGTTCCAGTATTCGCGATTGCCCATCGAGATAAACTGCGGCAGATTGTCGTTCAGCGAACCCAGACCGTAATGAACCCACGCACCCAGCGTCGGGAATTCGCCGTCCAGCATGTGCCGGCCGGAATGGAATTGTGTCTGTGCTCCGTGATTGTCGTCTGTGGTCCACATGGAACGTACGATGGATATGTCATCGATACAGCTGCCCATGTGTGGAACCCAGTCACTAAGCTCGATGCCGCTTTCGCCATGTTTTCGATAGCCAGTCTGCAGTGGGTAGATCTTCTGCCGGAGTTCCACATTAAACGCCACTTCGCGTCTGTTGAGTTTCTCCGGATCCATCGCATCGGCGTACGGCGTCTCGCTGATCGACTTACCCGCGTACTTCGTCATTTCCGGTTTTGGATCGAATGACTCTGCATGCGATACTCCGCCGTTCATGAATAACCAGACGACACTCTTTGCCCTGGGGGTAAGGTGAGCCGTTCCGGTCGGTAGTTGCCAGGCTTTCGGTTCACCGGCTTTAAGTATGCCGTCCTGCGCCAGCATCGACCCGAGAGCCAGTCCGGTGAACCCAAGCCCAAAGTCGGCGAGGAACGTCCGGCGACATGAATTCGTACCGTGAGTGGCCTTGTTCATCTGGTGCTCCAATCTTTGCTGTGCCGTCAGTGTCGTACCCGTTTCTGAATCGATATGTCGGCGACAGTCAAAGGGCTGCATGTCGTTTCAAATCCCCGGGTGATCCGAAGCGCCAGCGAGCGATGCCGTTAAAATTGCTTCTAACGCACAGTAACAAAATCGTTGTGATTCAGAATTGTCTGTACGATGCTGGTTCTTGCGAACGTTACCGGGGCCGGTCGGTTCTGTGCCATGGCGACTTCAGTCATGCGTTGCAGTAGTTCATTAAGTATGGCCTGCTCTTTGTAAGTTGGTTCAACCGACAATATTGCAACAAATGCATCACGAACAAATTTCACGTTGTCTTCCCCGCTCCGCTCAGCAATCCGCCGTTCGATTTCTGGAGCCATAGCAGCAACGAACGGACTGTTTTCCAGTGCCAGCGCCTGCTGCGGGACAATACTTTCCGTTCGTCGGTAACAGTCCAGTACGCTGGCATCGTCGAACATCGACAGGAACTTCTGATGATCGTTATGTGAATGCACAAAGTAAAGGCTCCTGCGACGCGAAGTCTTGTCGTTAACCGCCACAGATGGTCCGCCCAGCGACACATCCAGGTCACCGGTCAGTGACAGCAGACTGTCACGAACGACCTGCGCCTCCATACGGACGGGATTCATTCGCCAGTAGTAATGGTTGTCCTGGTCAGCTGCCAGAGTCGCTGCGGTAACACTGGCACTGGATGATGACAGTCCGTAAGTCCGGGATTTCACAATCAGTCGATGGATGTGTTTCATGCTCCAGTCATGTTCGATCAGTTCCACAGCCAGCCAGTCCAGCAGTTCCGGATGCGTGGGCGGCGTGCCGTTGCGACCAAAGTCGAATACCGTTGGTACCAGGGGCCTTCCCATGTGACGTGCCCAGATGTGATTGATGGCAACGCGTGCCGGCAAAGGGTGACGGGGGTCTGTTAACCAGTTTGCGTACGCCGTACGACGACCAGTGCTGGTAGCCGGGTAGGGGCTATTCGCATTTCGATTCTGATAGTCCTCCTGAGTTTTCCTGGCACCAGGTATGGCCGTGTATGTCTCACTTGGTTTGTCGACAGCTTTCGCTGCCGCTTCCTGCGCCGCCTTCGCAGCAAGGACAGCCTTGTCTGCATCGGCTTTTCTGTCGCTGGCGGCCTGAAGCAGAGTGAGTTCGGCACGGCTGAGCGCTTCATCAGCACGCCGTGAGGTCACAATGCGCTCTGATTTAGATGCCGCCAGGGCCAGTTCTTTTGCTGCGGAGTCTGTGTTTTCTGCCGATGGCGCTAAACGTATTCGATCCGCTGCTACACGGGCTTCGATTGAAGCGAGCTGAGCCTCTGCAGTCCGAACCGCCTTTTCCGCGATTGTGACACCCCAAACTGCCTGATCAACAGGAACGGGAGCGGATGCCGCCATGGTGGATGCGGATTCAGGAGCCTGAAGCAGTTTCACGTCATCGGGCAATGCGCGTAGTTCGAAGGCAACGAATTCGACTGTCGCATCAAATGCAATCAGTTCAAGAAAACCGGATGTTCGCTTCAGACTGTCCGGCAGGTGAAAAGCGATCGACTGCTCACCATCAACCCGCATGTTGATCAACGAGCCGCGGACGCGCAGCACGAGTTCGTGGGGTTGGTTGAGTTTGACTTCGCGAGACTGTGTGGCGGTGGGTGGATAGACGTAATTTCCGCCTTGTCGGAATGCAAACTGTGACCTTGGTCCGCTGGCGACGGAGCTGACATACGCCAATAATTCGTTGCCGTCCGCCGTTACATCAAACGAGATACCGACGGATTTCCACATGTCGCCACCGGTGGGGATGTATTTCAGCCTTGCCTCAAAGTCTGCCGGCGGTGGTTGCCTCAACCGCAAAGCCGCACGGGTAGCCCCCGCCTGTGACTGCACCAGATTCTCGTTCTTATAATTCCATTTTCCTGAGAGCTGTTCCCACTGGTCCGACCTCTCCGCCGAAAAGTCGTCGCTGACCAGTAGTTGAGTTGCCTCACCCGCGGTTGAAGAGGACGCCTGTTTCGACGGGACAGCTTTGGAGTTCTGACTCACAGTTGTCGCTGCAGACTGGGCTTTGGTGAACACTTTTCGGGCGACTTCCAAAGCAGAACGTGCTGCAGCAACTTTTTGTTCCGCTGCCTCGCGATGCGTTTTGACCACAAACGAACGCAGGCCCGGATGTATAGCTTCCACCGGCAGCGAGACCGGTTCGATGGCCAGTTTGAATGTGTCCGATGACAGGAAAGCCGGCACACCGGGTTCCAGCTTCCGGCTCTCGTCCGGCTGGCGATCGTCGCCTCGGACATGAACATAGGTTGGCACATTCAGATGAGCGTCAAAGGCTCGAGGTATGCCGTCTTTCTCAAAATCAGTCTGGCCGGGCAGCATCTCAGTGCGGATCTGATAAGGCTCAAAGATCGCTCTGAACTGGTAGTACTCATCGTTGGTGAGCGGATCATATTTGTGATCGTGACACTTGGCACAGTTAAACGTCAGGCCCATCATCGCTTTTGCGGAATGCTCAATCGCTCCGTCCAGCCATGTGGTGCGATTGAAAATAAAATACTGTCGAGCCAGAAATCCGGTGGCACGCAGACGTTCCAGGTCGTTGGGATACAGTTCGTCCGCTGCAAGCATTTCACGCAGCATCTGATCATATCCCTTGTCATCATTCAGCGATTCAATAATCCAGTCGCGCCAGTGCCAGATGTGCTTCTGTGAATTGCGAACTTCCGCCCCCAGTCCCCACCAGTCACTGTAACGCCAGACATCCATCCAGTGTCGTCCCCAGCGTTGTCCGTACTGCGGGGTCTCAAGCAGTCGAGTAACGATCCTGTCAGCAGCGTCAGCCGATTGATCGGCCACAAAGGAGTCCAGATCTTCCGGAGTCGGTGGCAGTCCGATCAGGTCGAGCGAGACGCGTCGCAGCCAGACGCGCCGATCGGCCGCGGGTTGCGCAGTGAGGCCCCGTTCCTGATGCTGCCTGGCAATAAAGGCATCAATCGGATTGTGCCGCCATCGATTCTGTTCCGTTTCCGACCCTGCAAGCTCAGGCACCGTCGGACGTACGGGAGACCTGAAAGCCCAGTGGTCGCGTGCCTCCTGTTCAGGTTGTTCATCCACCGGGGCCCTGGCGTTTGCAGAAATCCAGTTTCGCAGTGCGGCAATCTGTTCGGGCTCTAACGGTTCGCCTTCCGGCGGCATGCGTTCGCCCGCATCGCTGGATGTGATGCGTTCCAGCAGCAGGCTTGATTTGGCATCGCCTGGTGTGATGGCGGCTCCCGAATCGCCCCCCTTGATGGCCAGCGCCGCCGTATCGAGCCGCAGTTCCCCTTCCTGCTTCAGCGCACCATGACAGGCATAACACCGTTCGCGAAGGACCGGCTTGATCCGCTCCAGGTAATCAACGGGGTCGTTTGCCACCACACCGTCATATGGTGTTAGAAACGTCGCCACAACGAAGGCACCGATTTTAGCGAAACGCAGCACCATTGATCGCAGCCCGGTTCGTTCTCTGAAGGCGGGTGGTTGTATCCTGTTCATCCTGGCATCTGATCCAGTGTGCCACTCGACCGGCGGGTGGCCAGATTTGTTTAACGTGAGTATTCCGGCCCCGGCGGTATCCTCTGATAAACTGGCCGGAACCTATCCGAGTCTAAAACGGTGCGGCCATATATACGAGGAACTGTCTCAAAGATAGCCCCGTTTTGCGCGGCAGTCTCCTGTACATCGCAGTCGCATCGCGAGAGAAACGTTCAACCCCGGCGCAGCGGCGGTTCCAGAACCGCATGATACAGGTACAAAACGCGAGCGACTGCAACAAAATTGGGAAAAGAACAGAGCGATAACTCACTTGCAGACGCTGGACCCTGGTATGGAAGCCACGTCCGCCTTCGGAAACAGAACGGAAGTCCAGCTCGTGAGCCGCGGAACCATACACAGACAATGCGTTGTGCTGTCACCAGCCGTCTGCATTGGCAAATCCGATTTGATTTCAGTGAAGAATGCAGCTTTGGAAGGGCAACCCGTTCGGGCTTTTGCGCCAAGCTGCAGCACCGCAGTTTCGCGTGGCCCGGTGCCTCTGATTTCGTGGCATAATATGTCCGGCGGCATCCGATCAGAAGTCGTCACCCGCGGGACACGGAATTACAACGGCCAGATCTGATTTTCAGGCGATGTCCCGGAACTGGTCTGGCAGTTGCTCGGTCGTTACTCTAACCGCACGGAGTCGCTCCTTTGGAGTGGGGCGCATGCTGTTCGAACGGTAACCGATTGCCTTGATACGTAATGTCCCGTTCGGACACGGGCCTTTGTTGCAGGGGCTTGCGGGTATCTTAAAGTCGCAACAATTTGAGCGGAGGTGCATGATGATCGTTGGTGTTCCACGAGAGACCAAGCTGGACGAATACCGAGTGTCGATGTTACCCAGTGGTGTCGAAGAACTGATCGCTGCCGGCCACCAGGTACTGGTCGAACGAGGGGCCGGAGCTGGAAGTGGTATTGATGCAGACGAATATGAGTCTGCGGGGGCGACGATCGTGGAAACACATGAAGATGTGTTTGCGGCCGCAGATCTTGTCGTGAAAGTCAAAGAACCATTGCCTGCGGAATGGCCCTTATTGAGACCGGGGCAGGTGCTGTTCACTTATTTTCATTTCGCCGCCGATGAAACGCTGACGCGCAGTGTTATGGAATCGAAAATAACGGCTGTGGCCTATGAAACTCTGCGAGGAAAAAAGGGAGACCTCCCGTTGCTGACACCGATGAGTGAGGTGGCGGGGCGCATGAGTGTCCAGGAAGGGGCCAAGTTTCTGGAACGCCCTCAGGAAGGTCGTGGAATTCTTCTGGGCGGCGTGCCGGGAGTTGAACCGGCTCATATCGCAATTCTGGGCGGTGGTGTCGTCGGTAAGAATGCCGCACAGATAGCGGCCGGTTTTCAGGCCGATGTGGTCATTCTGGATACCAATGTCGACAGGCTGAGATACCTTGAGGACATCATGCCGGCAAACGTCAACACCGTCTTCAGTGATCGCCATAGTATCAGAGAGCAGCTGCGGCGGGCAGATCTTGTTATTGGCTCAGTGCTGATACCCGGAGCGAGAGCCCCCCAGCTTATGACTGCTGAAGATTTAAAGCTGATGAAGTCGGGCGCTGTGATCATCGATGTCTGCATCGATCAGGGTGGCTGTTCAGAAACTTCACGCCCCACTACACATTCGAACCCCACATACATTGTCGACGATATCGTACACTATTGTGTTACCAATATGCCCGGAGCTGTCGGCCGGACCAGTACCTATGCGCTCTGTAATGTGACGTTTCCGTACGTCCTGCAGATAGCCAACAAAGGCCTGCCTGACGCTGTGGCCGATGATCTCGGACTTAGTGAAGCAATTAACGTACAGGACGGCAGGGTCACTAATCGCGCTGTCGCAGAGACTTTCCATATCCCGTACTCAAACGCGGTGTGACACACAGGACTTTGACAATATCGATTTCAGCCGCGCGTATCCTGTGCCCCGCCGGGAATCGATATGGTATCGCGTTTCCTGTAGCGTTCGATGTTCCGGGGTGACCGGTGACAGACTAACGTCGCACCGCGCCCCGCAGTGTTTGCGCCGATGAATCTCGGCAAGTTCATCCCTGCGTTTGGTGCTTACATGCATTCGCAGAAGCGCTGGACCAGATGCATCGTCGGATTCCTTACGGAAAGCGAGTTACAGAGATTCCGCATCTCCGAACTGCCGTTGCCATCGTCTTCGGTCGGCTTACAGCGACGAAGCTCTACGCCAACCGGGCTCTTGACTGTCCGCAGGCATCAAATGCTGTCGATCATCGCCGGCTGCTGTACAAAAAACGCGGAGCACAGTCATAGCCAAATTTGAATACGTTGTCGAATTCGTCTTCGAATACTACGACACTCGGCCGACAGCTGCGAAGCAGACAAGCACGCATTTCGCCGAAGTGCCGTGACATCAGCCCCGGTCAGGCTGCAGTTCAACGGACTGTTGTTCAATGTTGAAACAGGAATTCGTCCTTATTTACGATCGCCCAGCAGATGTCCTCAAGAGCCATGGTTTTTTCTGTCGCTCGGTTTGCGTATTCGGAGGCCACGCTGAGTTCTTTCTTTGTTGGTTCACGACAAAGCGCAGCACAATACAGTTCGCGTATGATATTACTCAGCGGCGTGCCTGCCTGTAACAGCTGGCGAAACCGGTTCTCTGGTGCTGTCAGGCGTTTGTTCAGATATTCCCCGTTCAATAATTCAAGGGCCTGACCAAGACTGGTTTCGTCACCTCGTTCACATTCGCAGGCCGACTGACGTTCGGGCTGACCGAAAACCTTCAGGAAATCAACACTTCCCAGTTGAGACTGATTATGGGGCTTCAAGTCCGGAGCCGGCAGCCAGGTCGCTTTTGTTCCGGCCGGAACACCAACGAACTCATTCTGGACTCCAACTACTTCGCTGATTGCGTCCACAAGTTGTTCCGCCGACAGCCTTCGTGGTCTGTAGTGACTGAAGTACCGGGTGTCGGTTGCATTGAATCGACTTACGGTCGATGACGTTTGATAAGTACGACTGTTCAGGATCAGCCGCAACACGTGTTTGCGATCGTATTTGTGAATGCGAAACTCTTCGGCCAGGAAATTCAGCAATGACGCATTCGACGGGGGATTGGAGTCACGAAAGTCATCGAACGGTTCAACAATGCCTCGTCCCATGACGTTTGTCCAGATACGATTCACTTCCACCTGAGCAAAAAACGGATTGTTCTCGGCCGTGAGCCAGTCCGCAAATGCGTTGCGGCGCCCAGTCTGCTCTGCTACCGCCAGTTCGCCCAGGGCAGGAACCCAGGGCAGGACTGCCTGTCCGGTGGAAGGATGAATCACATCTCCGGCAGCGACATCGGAAATGACGGCCGCCCGAACCTCACGGTTTTTCTTTTTTTTGTCTTTCTTTCCGTCGTTTTCCGGTTCTTCCTTCAGAACGGGTTTGCGTTCAACCCTGTGAAACACAGCAGCCAGACCGTAGTAGTTGTCCTGCGTCCAGCGTTCGAAAGGATGATTGTGACACTTGGCACATTGAATACGCGTGCCGAGAAACAGTTGAGCACTTGTTTCCATCGCGTCATTCGTATCCGCTGATGTCCGGTAATAGTTTGCCGCCGGATTCTGTGTCGTGTCACCGGTCGCCGTCAGAATCTGTCGTGCGAAAACGTCATACGGAACATTCTCCTGGACACTCGTCTGCAGCCATGTGGCGTAGGTCAATGCACTGTCCAGACCGATCTGTTTTCGCGACACACGCAGCAGATCTCCCCACTTCTGGCCCCAGAATCGGGCGTATTCCGGCCTCTCAAGCAGGTCCTCAATCAATTCACTGCGCTTTGTTTCAGATGTCGATTCCAGGAAACGCTGACGTTCTTCAATCGTGGGCAGAATGCCAACGACGTCCAGCCAGACACGACGCAGAAATGTTTCATCGTCGCAGATATCGCCCGGGGTGAATTGCATCTGCTGTAACTTTCGGTCGACATGTGCATCAATTTCATTGATGACCACAGGAGACGACCATTCGAATCCTTCGACATTCCGCACAAATGTCAGCAACGGTGTTTCGATGTGGTGCTGGTAACGAACAATCACAGCGAGGTCGCCTCGAGCATATCCGCGAACGAAGCCATTCCTGGCAACGTCAGCGATAGAGGCATCGGAAGTTTCGAACTTTGCCAGATGAGTTACGTCGCGTTCGCTGTCGTCAGAAAAACGAGCGATCACGCGCAACTGGTGTACTGCGTTTGGAAGTCTGAGTACTGCTGGCCCTGCAGGAAACACGTTGATGCCAACACATTTCACGGCTGGCTTTTCTACACGACAACCCTCCGTGATCCAGTCTCGCAGGATTACGTACGTTGTATCTGACGAGGCAAACCGACGTCCTCCCAGATGAGGAAGTTCCATCGTGGGCTTCATCAGCAGCATGCTGTTTTGCGGATTCAGCGGACTTACTCGCCGTCCCTGAGCCTCGCGGACAAGCGCCCTGCGGTCAAATTCCGAGTCAGACCCGAAAAGTGATAAGCGAAATCCTGCTTTTCCATTCGGAGCGCCGTGACATGCGCCTCCGCTACAGCCTGACCTGGCCAGAACTGGCAGGGTTTCATGCTCAAACGACACCGGCGGAACAGTCGCGAAGTCCTGAACGACAATCTTAGCCTTCACAGCCGATTCAGCGATTGTTGCCGTCACAACAGCGGTACCATCGCCACGCGGAGTCACCTGCCCCGTTTCTGAAACTGTGATAATACCAGGCGGTTCGACGGCGTATTCGACCTGTCGCGTCACATCCACAGGTCCTGCACTGTGAACGACCAGCTGCAGACGCTGTCGTGGTCCCTTCAGAGTTGCGGTTGGAGGATCGACCGAAAGTTCCGCTGCGGCGCACAGGAATGTCGTGGAGGCAAGTACAATCGGGAACAACGTAATACGTTTGATGTGCAACAAATAAACCTCGTTCACTGCGTTTGTGACTTCAATTGCTCGTTAACGTCCGGCGACGTTTCGCTCCTGAGTTGCATCGATGAGATAGAGATCAAAAGCTCCATCTTGTTCTGAAACGATGACCAGCTGTTCGCCATTGGGGTGCCAGTTGGGGTAGTCGTCTCGTTCTTCGCTCGTGGTGATCTGTCGAACATGGCTGCCATCGATATTCATCAGGAATATATCGTAGTTGCCGGTCCGAGTACTTACGAAAGCGATCTGTCGACCGTCAGGCGAAACCGCCGGGCGGATATCCATCAGGGTGTTGTTTGTCAGTCGGCGTTCCCCCGTACCGTCAGTTCCAACAGAGTAGATCTCATAGTTTTTCTCTCGACTGTTGGAAAACACGATCGTGCGACCATCCGGGGTGAATGTTGGCCAGTTACTAACACCCGAACACGTCGTCAGCTGCTGCTTATCAGTGCCATCCGTTTTGACTGACCAGAGTTGTTGCGGGCCTTTCTCAGCGAAGGCGTAGATCACGCGTTGACTGTCCGGTGAAAACGCGGGGCTGCGAGTACCGCCACGCCCTTTATGTGTGATGTCCGCCTGTTCGCCGGATTCGAGATTTCTGATCACGAGCTTGCCGCTAAGATTTCCGGTGCAGGCTGTGAAGCTGATCCACTTCCCGTTCGGGGAAAATGCGGGCTCGTAGTGATGCTTGTCGGCTGCATCCTCAAACACGGGCCTGGCAACCTTGTCGTTCAGCGGCAATTTCATCATGCGAACCAGTGCCGGTGTTTCGTCATAGCAGTAAACAACGGAACGGCCACCGTCAACAAATCGAGGGTCTCGTTTCAGACTGCCATCCTGAGTCAATTGCACCGGTTCAGCGGCGAATGCTGAAGCCGTGGCGAATAAGCAGCACACCATGCAGCAAAGCTGCAGCTTTATGTACGCCCGCGGCGCATGAAACGTTATTTCAATGTTTCCCCCGGGCACGTCATAGTCGGCGCGGGTTCCCCGGCTAGAAAAGTTCATCGATGATGCTCCCTCCGTCCAGGACTTTCATCTCCGCACGTTCCTTGGCGCCAATTCCGCACAGCTCCATCATTGTTGTTCCGGTCATCAAAGGAGTGACCGGACGCGTGACCGGATACTCTGCCTTCGCGTCGCTTTGACCGATGCAGCGCCCGGGCTCAACGCCGGCTCCTGCCCACAGTGAGAAGTAACAGTGTTGCCAGTGTTCACGAGACGCTCGAGTGCTGATTTTCGGCGTGCGGCCGAATTCGCCCATTGCGACCAGTAAAGTGTCTTCGAGCATGCCGCTGTTGTGAAGATCGTCCAGCAGGGCGGAATAGGCTCGGTCGAAAATCGGGCAGTGCCGATCCTGCAGCAGCTCGAAGTTGTAAATGTGAGTGTCCCAGCCGAAATCTCCGTTCGGCGTAAACGTTTCCACGTATTCACTCCAGTTGACCTGAACATAAGGTACGCCCGCCTGTGCCAGACGTCGAGCCAGCAGGCATCCCTGACCAAAGGTTGTCCGACCGTAAGACGATCGTGTCTTCTGCGACTCGCGTGTCAGGTCGAAAGCCACACGGGCCTTTTCGTCGGTAAGCAGACCATAGGCCGATTGGTAGGTCTGCCCCCATCGCTCCAGCTCAGCGGAATCCAGTCGATAGCGTTCCACGTCCAGCGCCTTCTCCAATGTCCGTCGATCTTCTATTCGATTCGGGGACATGTTCGGAAGCATCTTTAAGGTGGGAATGCTGACATCACCGCGGTCCGAACAATGCACCAGAAACGGGTCGTACGCCTTGCCAAGCGTGCCGCCTCCATAACCTTCAATTCGCCGAGGCAGATCGCGTGGAATTCCTCGACCGACGTAAAAAAAAGGTGGCAACGCCTCCTGCTGACCACGGTCTTTCGCGACAATGGCACCAAAGTTGGGCTGCACAGGGCCTGGCTTTTCTTCAAACCCCGTCACTCCAACCGTGCCAGCCCCCGGATGTCCGCCGTTCGTGGTCTGCATCGACCGAATGACGGTGTACCTGTCGCTGCGAGCGGCCATCCGGGGCAACAGCTCTGTGAAGTGCATGCCGGTTGTCCTGGTGGCGATCGTCCCGAAGGGACCGCGAAAGTCATCCGGAGCATCGGGCTTGGGATCGACCATGTCCAGATGGCTGGGACCTCCCCACAACCACAACAGTATGACGGATTTCGCTTTCGCACGTCGTCTGGCTTGTTCGATTTCCGCCATTGCCGGCAGCCCCGCACTCATCATCGCCGGCACGGCAGCCGACGTTCGAATGAACGCGCGTCGGCTGGTTCCACTGCACGATGCCGCTGCATAACTTCCAAAATCAAGCATAGATCCACCATCGGGGGCCGACAGAAAGAACCTCAAATCAAAGATGTTATCTTCCGCCAGATGCTGTTGCCAGTCGAGACTAAGAGCAATCCCGCACAGTGGGTTCAACCGCGAGTATGGGGACCTTGATTATTGGCCTGCATGACAGTCAGAGCAAACCTGGATTTACTGATTTCGACTGTTAACATCCACGACCTGCACAAGTCGAATTTGCGCTCCGACATTTTCGTCACAAATGGCATTGATCAATCGCCGAAACGGTATCGCGCTGTCGAGGAATATTAACCTGGAATGAGAAGGCGTTTTCTGGATCAGCAGTAATTCAAAAGATCGCTGATGTGACGGCGTGACCGACGTCGTTCGATCGACCATGGCAAACACCAGATCTAACGGACAGCAAACGGAAGAGGAAACACCAATGTACGAACGCTTTACCGATCGAGCCCGCAAGGTCATGCAGCTTGCAAACCAGGAAGCTCAGCGGTTCAACCACGAGTACATCGGGACTGAGCACATTCTTCTGGGCCTGGTCAAAGAG
>JAQWOH010000062.1 GCA_029245955.1 Fuerstiella sp.
CAGCAGCCAGAGTCCCACGCTGGCCAGCCATGGAGAGCGGACTGCGGCGGCTGCCAGCAGCATGACCATGTCGATCACCACCAGGCACAGAATCAGTCGCGGATGGGGATTGTGACTGTGCTGACGCGACCACAGAAGTGCAAAGAACGCGATGAAGGCGAACGGAAAAAATTGGTAGTGAGCGTGTTGCCAGGTGTTGGAAAGATCAATCAACACGAGCGGCAGATGAGCTACCAGCAGAATCAGAAACGGCAGCCACCACAACCGCACGGCAGCGGCTGTTGACGTTTCGTTTTGCACTTCCAAGCTCGACATGAGGTGATCCAGAGAACGTCACTACGTCACCGAATCTGCGGTGGAACGACCACGCTATTTCATCCATGAAGCAAAGGGCTGTCTACAGAATCCCGAGTTGTTCTGGCGGATTGCACGTCCGGGATACCAGTGGCGCAGATAAAAACGCCCCTGACGAGGCGTTTGAATAGTGGCGAGATGTGAACGGCTGACCGGGCCTATGTTCGTTTTCGTCGCCGTCGAACGGTCATTCCGCCCGTTGCAATCAGTGCCAGAAACGCGAAGGAAGACGGTTCGGGAACAACTTGGACGTTATTTATCAAAGTCTGTCCACCTACTGCAGCGCCAAGGTCAATTTCAAGATAGCCGACCCAGTCATGAAGCAAACCGCCTGCAGTAGCAAAGTGAGTCACAAAACCGCCAGTCACGTCGTATGTCTCGCTTCCAACTAAGCCCACTCCAAAATCACTAGTATATCCAGTGACCGTGACGTCGGGATTCGAGGTGCTGAACCTTTCCCTCAAGCTCAAGCTGGAAAACATAAATTGCGCACCACCCCTATCCAGTCTGATGATGGCATTGCCGGAATCTTTGTGCCCCAGCGATAGGTCGCCGCCCCCTGGAACAGATGCACTTGATAAGTTGTCAACGCCGCCGTTGGTTATCGTATATGCGCCTTCCGTTCCGCTCGTGAAGGAGTCACTTACAATATCGTTGGAAAGTCCATCAAAGGTAATAACATCAGCGGCTACTGAACTGCCGGTCAGAACGAACGCGACCAGAACAAGGCGGATCGACAAGATTTTCATGGAAAGTACTCCTCGCCAACGGAAACAATAACTGCCGGATTTACCTTTATAACACCATTATGTTGCCTATTCCACCCATATTGTGTTTGTTTGTTGCATTTCCCGATTGTTGACGCCCCGAGGACGGTGCACTCTTTCATCAGAAGTCGGATCCGCTCAGTGGATTTTCGGAAACGAAAGGGTGACCAGGCACTTTCCTGAGACGCGTTCCATCAGGAGTGATCAATTGTGTGTAAACATACCCGTCGACATTCTCACTGATCGTTTTTGCTGACCCGTCACACATCGAAACAACTACGATTCCCGGGTGGTTGGAATTGGGAAACGGAGCTCCTTCCGGGCCAGCCTTTTTCTCATTGATGAACGGCTCGGTGTTCTGGTTGACTCCTGTGGGGGTATTCGCCAGCAGCGAGCTTGAGGCTTTGTCGGTGTCTGTCGCCCCGGATGCGCCGCCATTCAGAGGCAGCATAAAGCCGCAGCTGTTCAGGCTGGGATTTGCCCAGTTTGTCTGTCCAGCGTTGATATTCTCCGACAGCATCAGTGTGTTCGCGGAACCGTCGTAGACTTTCCCGACGGACGTACATCGGTTCTTGCAGAGTGCCCCCAGACTGCCGTTTCCAAAGTGAGGCCAGAAAACGCCCGTCCTATAGGTGATCTCATTGTCGGCCGGCTCATTCGACGTCCCGTTGCTGTCCCAGTCAAAGTTTGCCTGGAACCAACTGTGGCCCGTATCCTGCGTGGTCCCAGCTACGGCACCAACTGTCGTGGTGCCAAACCCTGCGTTGGCGACGTAACTCAGTCCGCCAGGTATCGCAAACGCACTGTCGTCATTCGGGCACGCCAAGGCTTCAATATATAGATCACTGGCAAGCCTCATATTCGTAGCACCGTTGGCATTTGTTGCCGTACTGTCCCATGAAAAATTTCTATCCCATCGGTCGTAGGTGCCCTGCTGATCCATGAATGGCAGGATGTCGACGACCCAGCTTGCACCTTCATAGAATGGCGGAACGAACCCACTCCCTCCCGGTACGGCCGGATAATTGCCGAGCGCCGGCAGATGGCCTTTGCGGGATGAGCTGGCGAAGTTCAGGCAGGCGACGGTGACGTTGCGGATGTTGTTCAGGCATTGCGTCCTTCGGCCGGCTTCGCGGGCGTTCTGGATCGCAGGAAGAATCAACGACATCAGTGTCGCGATGATGGAGATTACCACCAGTAGTTCGATCAATGTAAACCCTCTGCGTCCGCCAGTCGCTGCAAGCTGATTGGTTTTTTTCAACATGTCTGTCTCCCAAACGTAAGGTAAGGTGGATTCCGTGTTTGCTGGTGGCGGCCCTGAATTTCCGGTGATCGGGTCACGTAGTCGCCCCGGTGTCGGGAGTTGCGTGAACCGCAAAGGTCGGACTGGTCAGATAATACGGATTGTGACGTGTTGCTGTACAAAATTTGTTGTCAGGAGCACGAATTCATTCGATTTTTGAAAAATACCGCCATGAGGTGAAGGAACGTTCACCGCATCATGCGCAGCGATGTCCGGCCGACCTGCACACCAGACGCGTGGCTTGTCGATGGTTACCGGGCGGTCCAGCCGCCGTCGACCGTCACCATGCTGCCGTTCATAAAGCTGGCGGCCGGGCTGCTAAGCAGTATTGCAGCGCCCTGAATCTCTTCCAGTTCACCCCAGCGTTCCTGAGCCACCGCTCCGATGATGAACTTTTTGGCTTCCTCTGTATCCGCGATCGGGACGTTCATGGGCGTCAGAAATGGTCCTGGGCAGATGGCATTGCAGGCGATGCCGTCTGCCGCCAGTTCCAGGCCCAGAGCTCGTGTGAGCTGGACGACAGCACCTTTGCTGGATGTATAGGGCGTGCGATTGGCCAGACCGACCAGTCCCAGGGTACTGGCCATATTGACGATGCGTCCGTATTTGGCCGCTTTCATGTGTGGAGTGACGGCTTTACAGCACAGCCAGATTCCGTCTACATTTGTTTTCTGCACCTGTTGAAATTCTTCGTAGGTGAGGTCTTCGATGCTGCCCCTGATGTTGATGCCAGCACTGTTAATCAGAACGTCCAGCCGACCGTGGTCAGCGATCACCTGTGATACCATGGCCTCGACTTCGGACTGTACGGTCACATCACAACCCATACCAACGGCAGTCACACCGAAGCCGTCAGCGATTTCAGCCGCGGCTGTCTGGGCCTCGTCGGCATTTCGACTGACCAGAACAATCGATGCGCCGGCGGACGCCAGCCCGGCAGCCATGGCTGCTCCCAGACCCTTGGAGCCTCCGGTCACGACCGCGACCTGGCCCTTCATGTTAAACAGACTGACGCCGGGCAGGGACTTGAGTTCAGGAGCGGACATGATTGTGTTTCAATAGAATTGCAGGAAGGCGGGATGCAGAAGTTCTGATTCTGTATTTCATCGTGTCGGAACGCAAGTGGTCGGTGCAGGTCAACGGCGGTCTTATTGTGTCTGTGTTTTCAGCAGCGGGAAAATTCGATCGACTGGAACTGCCAGCACGGATTCTCGACCGCAGCGCGCGATGTTGACGCCGAGGCAGTTCCCGTGAACGTCGACCAGCGGTCCTCCCATCTGTGACGGTGTCAGATTCCCGTCGTGCTGAATGACTCCCGCGAAGCCGGTCCGGCGTCGGCTTAATTCTCCCGCTCGACCATCAAGAAAGTCTGTCCGCTGCAGCAGACTGTCGGCCGGAAACGTCAACTGGCCATGTCTGGTGAGCTGCCGCCTGTTGCGTTCAATATCAAACACCACGTGATCGCCGGGCTGGAATTGTGAAATCGCGCTGGCGACATCATCCAGATTCCGCAGAACGGTGTCGGCCAGTTTTGTGAGTTGATCGCCCGGCTGAAGTCTGGCTGCGCTGGCTGCAGTCAGCGGAGTGACCTTTTCGACGACGATGTTCCCTGCCTGAATGATCAGCGCCAGGCCCAGTCGTGGGGTGATGTTCTCTTCGCGGTGATGTGTTCTGGCGACGACACCGGCGGCATTCACGCCGGAAAATACGATCTGTCCCACGGCAAGCTGCAGCGAAGTGGCTGCGTCAGTGGGCAGCACGAGCGACGAGACATCAGCAACCAGTGACTGGTGCAGCCTGACGAGCAGGACGTCCAATTGCCGGTCCATCGCGATTCGCGAGAATCCTACGGCTGATTCAGGTGAGTGACCGCACGTCGGTTTGGCCAGGTCTGCCGGCAGTTCGCTGAGCTTCGTGGCCACCAGTGACGGCGTGAGCAACGTGCCGTGCAGAAATGGTCGATTTTCATCTGCCGAATAAAAGCCGACCGTTCTTGTCTGCAGTTTGCTTAAAACGCGGGCGGACGGTGTCGCGGCAATGTGTACCGGGGATGACAGACGGCTGCCAGTTTTCGGCAGATCCACATGACCGCTGATAGCCGCGCGGATTACTGTGGTGGGAATATGAACGTTGACCTCGCGTCTGAGGCCAATCCGTCGATGCAGTCCAATCAACTGTCCGTTCGCATTGACCAGAGGCCCGCCGGAATCCCCTGCTGTCAGGACGCAGGACGAGCGAATGGCGTTGCGATCCTGAGCTTCAATTCTGCCCATACGGAGCACCGGAGACTGCCCACTGGATTCCCGTGCCGGAAACCCGCAGGCAAATACGATGGGTCTGCGCTTGTTGTGTGGCGGTGCGGAAACGCGAATTTGTACCGGGATCGGGGGCGGCAGGCGGCTGCCCGCGGCATCGATAACCTGCACCACAGCCACGTCTGAATCGGGATTGCGGAATTGCACGGTGGCCTTGACGGGCCTTCCATCGTGCAGGAACACGGTCACCGTTCGATCTGTGGGGGTCAGTCCGTGGGCGACGGACAGGATCAGCCCTGTCTCTGACACGATCACCCCGGAGGAAACGTCCGTGGCGGTCTCGATTCTGACGGTCGCGGCAGACAACGTTTTGGCAAGCTGCCGGGCGTTTGCGACAGTGTCCTGACACAGGCATTGTTGCAGCTGAGTCAAAAACGAGAACGAGCAGACGATCGTCAGCAGCGAATTCGCAAACGATCGGCCGCAGCATCTGGTGAGTTGCACGGATTTGCGGCTTGATAGCCAGCGGCAGCGACGTGAGCAGAAGACGGACGTGGTCATGTCGGCATAATGCGTCTTTTCCGGACGAAAGGAAACGGTTGTCACCAAAATTGTGCTGCCAGGCAGGACGACCGGGGGGCCAGAGCAACTTTGTGGCCCGCGCGGGCCGGGAATTGGCTGATTCGGATAAATCTCGGTCAGTCCGGGGTCGATCGTACCCAAATCGCCTCGTACACTCTGTCCGAAGCGGCGACGTGAGGCAGATCACTTGAAAATGCCCGGCCCGGAAGACGTATTTAGCGATGAATTGAGCCATCACCAGACTTTCGCGAGTCACCTCGCAAACGCCCACATCCCGGACCCCCAGCTGTGCAGCAGCGGCGTTCCGCCATTCGAACTGCGATTCTAAGGTAATTCCATTGTCCGCGACTGAACCCGAAACTGAAAACTCTGTTGAAACGATCACCGGATCGGAAATCCTGGTGGAAATGCTCATTCGGCAGCAGTCGGAGGTGATCTTTGCCTATCCCGGCGGCTGCAGCATGCCGCTTCATCAGGCTCTGCGCGCCCAGCGGGACAGACTGCGCACGATTCTGCCACGGCATGAGCAGGGGGGAACCTTTGCTGCACAGGGTGTGGCTCGCACGACAGGGCGTGCCGGAGTCTGTATGGCGACCAGTGGTCCGGGAGCCACAAATCTGGTGACCGGGATTGCGGATGCCAAGCTGGACAGTATTCCCATGGTGGCGATCACCGGGCAGGTCCCTCAGCAGTTCATCGGGACGGATGCGTTTCAGGAAACACCGATGGTGGAAGTCTGTCGGGCGATCACCAAGCACCACTATCTGATTACCGACATCAAAGACGTAGCGAGGATTGTGAAGGAGGCGTTTTATATCGCGGAAACCGGTCGGCCGGGACCGGTATTGATCGACTTCCCGAAAGACGTGCAGCTGGCCACGCTGCCGCTGGACGAAGTTGATTTCGATCCGTCATTCCGCCTGCCGGGATACCATCCTGAGATTCGTAAGGCGGCTCCGGAGCAAATCAGTCAGGTTGTAGCGGCCATCCGTCGATCCAAACGGCCGGTTCTGTACGTTGGTGGTGGTTGTATTTTAAGTGATGCCTCTGAAGAACTGCGTGAATTTGCGTTACGCACCGGCATTCCTGTGGCTATGACAGTGATGGGACTGGGAGTGTTCCCCGGCGATCACGAACAGTCGTTGCACATGCTGGGCATGCATGGAACGGCTTACGCCAACTATGCGGTTGACGAATCCGATTTGCTGCTGGCATTCGGTGTGCGTTTCGACGACCGTGTGACGGGCAAACTGGATGCGTTTGCGCGACACGGCAAGATCGTGCACATCGATATCGATCCATCAGAGATCCACAAGAACAAGGAAGCACACATTCCGATCAATGCGGATCTGAAGGAAGCCCTGACAGCACTGAATGCGACGCTGACAGACGACGACATTCCTGATCTGTCTGACTGGACGGCGCGGATTAATGACTGGAAGCAGAAATATCCGTTGAGTTATCGCGATTCCGGCGACGAGATTCTGCAGCAATGGGCGATTGAGCAGCTTTATGAACAGACCAAAGAAAAAGATCCGTTCATTGCGGTTGGTGTCGGACAGCACCAGATGTGGGCGTCGCAGTTCTACAAGTTCAACAAGCCCCGCCGTTGGCTGAGTAGTTCAGGACTGGGCACCATGGGCTTTGGTCTGCCAGCGGCCATGGGGATGCAGGCCGCCAATCCGGACGCATTGTGCATTGACATCGATGGTGATGGTTCGTTCCAGATGAATATTCAGGAACTTGCGACGCTGTACTGCGAGAAGCTGCCGGTCAAAATACTGTTGCTGAACAATCAGCATCTGGGGATGGTGACACAGTGGGAAGATCGCTTCATGGAAGGTCGGCGAGCTCACACCTATCTGGGGCCGGTGGATCATCCCGAAGCATTGGGGGATGGCGACGGCATGCAGCTGGAAGAGACATTCCCGAATTTTGTGCAGATCTCAGAGGGCTATGGTGTCAAGGCCCGGCAGGTACGCACCCGGAAGGACTTTCCGGCGGCACTAAAAGAGATGCTGAATCATGACGGCCCCTACCTGCTGGACGTGATCTGCGTCTACCAGGAGCATGTGTTGCCCATGATCCCATCCGGCGGAACTGCACAGAACATGATTCTGGAATAACATGACGGACCCGCATACGCTCTATCAGAAGCTACTCACCCGCGTCACCAAAGCCGCGCTGTTACAGTCCTGTGGTTCCGTTTTAAGCTGGGACCGTGAGACCTATATGCCGGTCGGCGGCAACGAACACCGGGCCAATCAGCTTAGCCTGCTGGCGGGAGTCGGTCATCAGTGGTCGACGGATCCGGAAATTGGCGAGTTACTGGATCAGCTGACAGACAGTGAACTTGCAGACGCTCCCGACGCCGATTCGACGGTCAATATCCGTGAAATCGGTCGCACCTACCATCGATCGCGCAAGTTGCCGCAGCGTCTGGTTGAAGAGCTGTCTCGAGTCACTGCTTTGGCGCAGCATCACTGGGCGGAAGCTCGTGGTACGGGAGATTTTGAAGGTTTTGCGCCATGGCTGTCGCAGATCATCAGCCTGAAGAAGGAAGAAGCGGCCGCCATTGGATTCAGCAGTGACGGAGAGCCTTACGACGCACTGCTGGACGAGTACGAACCAGGTGCTACCAGTGCCGAAGTCGCTCGCGTGTTTGATGCGCTGCGGCAGGAGCTTGTTCCATTACTGGACGCCGTTCGTGGTGCTGAACGCCAGCCAGACACGTCGTTGCTGTCGAGATGTTACCCGATTGCACAGCAGGCGGAACTCGGACGGCGCGCGGCAGAGGCGATCGGATTTGACTTCCGAAAGGGGCGTCTGGACGTCACGACACACCCGTTCTGCAGCGGTTTCGGACCGGGCGACTGTCGCCTGACGACGCGGTACGACGAATCTTTTTTTTCGTCTGCCTTCTTTGGCACGCTGCATGAATCCGGTCACGGTATGTACGAGCAGGGGCTGCCCGAGGACGCATTTGGCACGCCCATGGGAAGTTCCGTGTCTCTGGGAATTCACGAGTCGCAGTCGAGACTTTGGGAGAACCTTGTCGGCCGTGGCCGGTCGTTCTGGGAGCATTTCTACCCGTTGGCACAACAGGCTTTTCCTCAGGCTTTGGGTGAAACGTCAATCAACGATTTTCATTTTGCCGTCAACGCCGTGAATCCCTCGTTCATTCGTGTTGAAGCGGATGAAGTGACGTACAACCTGCACATCATGCTGCGATTTGATCTTGAACGCGACCTGATGTCCGGTGATCTGCAGCCGAGTGACGTTCCGGAGGCGTGGAATTCGCGGTTTACGTCGGACTTCGGAATTACACCGTCGAATCATTCCGAAGGGTGTCTGCAGGATGTCCACTGGAGCGCAGGGCTGCTGGGTTATTTCCCCACGTACGCTCTGGGCAACATGTACGCCGCACAGTTCTTTGCCGCGGCAGAAGAACAGGTTGGCGACCTGCAGAGTCTGTTTGCGGCTGGCGACTTCGCACCGCTGCTGGCATGGCTGCGTCAGAACATTCACCAGCATGGACAGAGATTTTCAGCAGGTCGGCTGGTGGAAGTCGTGACCGGCAATTCGCTGGGAAATCGCCCGCTGGTGGATCAACTGAACCATCGGTTCAGGCCTTTGTATGGCGTATAACCCCGGCTGTTGCAGTCGGGGTTATTTGCCGAACATGCCGCCGAGCATTCCCAGCAGTCCTGAGGCCGGCTCGCCAGGCTGAGTCCACAGCCACATCGTTCGCACAAGTTCGATGCCAACAAAGGCGCTCAAGGCAGACAGTACAGCGCCGACTGACACGCAGGTCGTCCACAGGGCACCCCATGGCTGGTCCTGAGACCACGTGCCCATTCCGGCGCCCGCAGGGCCGGCAGTGACCTCACCGACCCCACTTTCACCCGGATCAAAGTCGCCGTCGTCGTCGTCTTCTTCGGCATCCCAGACGTCGTCCATTTCGTCGTCTTCGAATTCATCGTCCAGATCATCGACGAGATCATCTTCGAAGGCGTCATCGTCGGCAAAGGTATCATTCGTGTCGTCGGCAGCTGCTGCGGTTGCCAGGTCATCGCCGTCGTCGTCATCGAACATCAGCACGCTTGTATCTGTGCCGAAATCGTCGTCGTCGTCGTCCAGTCCGGCCAGTTCGAATTCGCTGTCCTGTCCGTCGTCCTTGTCTGGCAGTTCCATATGCAGCGTATCTGCATCGCGACTTCCACCCAGCGGGGCGGAAACGACGCCAAGGGCCGACATGGGCTGTGTTGAACCTATGTCGTCGTCGTCGTCGACGTCCAGACTGATACCGCTTTCGTCATCGAACAGTGCAATACCGCTGTCCTCTGCGTCCAGCGTGATACCGGAATCGAGGCCATCCAGAACGATCTCGTCCTGGTCACCCAGCGCGGACCCGCTGTCCATCATTTCCAGTGAGATTCCCGAGTCATCCGCTTCCAGGCTGATTCCACTGTCATCAATCTCAAGGGACACTGCACTTTCGTCAGCTTCCAGGGTAATGCCGCTTTCGTCAACCAGAGAAACTTCACTTGAATCGTTGGTTGTGGCGGAGTCGATCAGTTTTAAATCGCTGTCCTGGGGCAGCGACATTGCCACCGTCGCGCCCTCGTCCAGCTCGGCTTCGTCCAGGCGGACGTCGCTGTCGTCTGGCAGCGTCATCGCAATGGTTGCGTTGTCGTCAAACGAATCGTCATCAAGACGAACTCCACTGTCGGCCGCGTCAAGGCTGGAGGAAATGACCACATCACTGTCACTGTCGTCCGCTGTCAGTCCGGATGCATCCACCAGATGAACTTCACTGTCTGAATCAATTTCAGGGAGCAGACCGGAGTCCTGGTCTGCAACCGAGGAGTCCGGCACCATGACGACATCACTGGCCGTGTCATCCGCGAAGCCAGCGGGAAGACCTGAACTGTCGTCTGCGTCGTCCGCCATTCTGACGTCGCTGTCTGAATCAGAGATGAATAATTCGCTGTCGGACGGCAGTACCAGCATCGCGTCGTCGTCGGTCACGTCTGCAGACACCAGATCCGGCTCGGGCTCAGAATCACTTTCGAGAGCGTCGTCCGAGCTTTCTTCAGTTAGAAGTGCATCGCTGTCTGAACCGTCTTCGTCGAGTCCGGCGATCAGCTCTGCAGTGTCGCCGACTGCATCAGCATCGGCTGCAGTGACCTGACTGTCGGAATCAGCAGCACCAGTTACTGCGGGGGAACTGTCTTCATCGTCTATTCCCAGATCCGTCAGAAATGCAGAACTGTCACGGGAATCCGCCAGCTGTACGTCACTGTCAGAATCGGCGACTGCGGATTCCGTTGAAGTGCTGTCGGATGGTTCGTCTGTCAGACGAATATCGCTGTCTGAATCGACCAGCAGCACGTCGCTGTCCGGAGCAGAATCGTCCTCGTCGGACAGAGTGGACGCAAGTTCCAGGTCGTCATCTGTCGCGGACCCGGTGAGAACAACAGAGCTGTCGCCGGACGAATCCGTCACGTCGGCAACGAGTTCGATATCGGGATCAGTTCCGGCACCGACCATTGTGACATCGCTGTCGGAATCTTCGGTTACCAGGGAGACGTCACTGTCTGAATTACCATCAACCGGTGGGGCCTCAAAGTTGAGCACGCCGGCGTCGTCTGCCGCAGTTGCCGAATCTGCCAGTTCCACTGCGGAATCGTCGGCCAGCTGGACATCACTGTCGGCAGCGGGCAGTTCCGGATCAGAATCAAACAGCGAGTCGTCAAAAGCCAGTCGCACGTCACTATCTGAGGAGGATAAATCCAGATCGGCGTCAGCAGTCGGAGCTTCTTTGGCAATCGCCGCATCGCTGCCCTGATCGTCGTCGGTCGAGGCGAACTTGTCTTTATCAGAAATCGCGTCGTCTGCAGGCACAGTCTGCACGTCAGGAGTTGAATCGATTTCGATTCTGCGGGCAAATTCTTCGATTTCGTCTTCCTTGAACTTCCAGCTTCCTCTGTCGGCGAAGCCCCGGATCTCTTCGTTTTCACGCAGTCGCATTAACTGGTCCGTGGTGAGGCCCAGGCGTTCGGCGGCTTCTTCAAGGGTCAAGTACTTTTTTGCCATCGTTGCATAGACTCCCGACAGAGACGCGACTACAGAACTGAACAGAACTGAAATTCGCTCTCGTTGTAGTATCAGACCGTGCTGTCAATCTTACGTCATCCCAGGTGCGACAGTCGCCTAAACGGGGCAGGCGCAGAGATACCGCAGATTATCCAGCTTCCGTAATTCTAAATATCAACAGGGTAGATGCAAGTTGTTTGTTGCCATTAGGTAACGAGTTCTTTCGGTCGTCCGGAGCAACGGTCAGTCACGCCGGTTATCCAGGAAACGCAATCCCCCGCTCAGACGTCATAAGTGGATTTACCATCACACTCGTGCAGCAATGATCCTTCAACAGTGTACATACAGTTCTCTGTCTTTGGCGGTCGGCAGTTTTCCGGCATGGACTCCATTAATTCCCCGCCAGGCAGTGTTCTGCACGAAATACCGATTCTGTGGCAGAGCGGCTGTGAAAATCATTTTGAACGCCAAATGTCTCTGCCTGCCGTGCTACAGATTCGTCAGTTGACTCAACATTCCGTGACGCGAACGGTATTCTGTTGCGGTCGCGACCGCCGCCGGGCGATGATCACGGGGCGGTCCCACAGGGATTTGTCTGCGGCGAGTGCTCTGACGGGCCCGCCGTCAGAAAGATTTGCGTTCACACAACGAAAGCCATCGAATGAGCCCTGACTTTTCCGGACTGTTGATTCTTGTGGCTCTGAATGCGGGGACTGCGAGCGTCGCTGATGAAATTGACTTAGGCAGTGTCACGGAACGGCATCAGATGATACCGATGCGAGATGGCAAGCATCTGTCAGCATATTTGTATATGCCGAGCAGCGTAGGGCCGTGGCCGGTCGTGTTTGAACAGCGTTATGGCAGTCTGCGAGGAACGTCAACTCGCCGGAACGCTGCGCAACTGGCAGAAGCCGGCTTCGTTGTGGCTCTCGTGAATTTTCGCGGCACGCACTTGTCAGAAGGCAGATGGGTGGGTTACCGAGCCCTGCAGTGGGGCGAATTGCAGGATGGTCATGACACCTGCGAGTGGCTGGCAGAGCAACCATGGTCGACAGGGAAAGTCGGCACGTTCGGCAGTTCACAGGGAGGATACGCGCAGAACTACCTGGCCGTGACCAGGCCGCCGCATCTGGTCTGTCAGTACATGATTGATACAGGGCTGAGCCTGTTTCACGAAGGTTACCGCATCGGTGGGGGGACACGTCCCGAGCGTTTTATGGGAATGGCCGGCGTTTGCGCCAATCCTCGGGACAACAGCGATCTGCTGGCCGAGTGGTTTGCTCACCCACACTATGACGCCTATTGGAAGGCGGAGGACTGCACTCGGCACTTTGGGCGCATGAACGTGCCGTGTTTCACGATCGGAAGTTGGTACGACTTCATGAATCAGGGGTCGATCGCCAGTTTTGTGGGACGACAACACCACGGTGGCGACAAATCGCGAGGAAACCAGCAACTCCTGATTGGCCCCTGGTTGCACGGCCGGACGAACAAGGGCAGCCGTGTGGGCGACCTGGCGTATCCGGGGAACGCAAGCTGGCCCGTGATGGAACATATGGTCCAGTGGTTCAACCACTACCTCAAGGGTCAGCCGACAGGAATCGACGACGATGCCACCGTACGATACTACGTCATGGGAGCCGTCGGAGAAATCGACGCACCCGGCAATGTCTGGCGTTCGGCCGACAACTTCCCGCCGAAGGCGACACAAACCTCATTGTTTCTGCGGGCGGGGGGAGGACTCAACCGAAAACGATCGAACAGCGAGAATGCGTCGACAAGTTATGTCAGCGATCCGTATGCCCCCATGGAAATTCCGGGCCGTTCCTTCCCCGGAGCACGTGATGCAAGGACGTTTGAAAAACAGGCAGAGGTACTGACGTTTACCACCGAACCCCTTGCCGCACCGGTAGAATGGACAGGTCGCGTTCATGCAGAGGTCTTCGTGTCATCAACGGCTCGTGACACGGATTTGATTGTTCGCGTCAGCGACGTGTATCCGGATGGACGTTCGATTCTGATTGTGGATTACCCGTGGCGAGTTCGCTACCGTGACGGCTTCGACCACGAAGTGCTGATGAAACCGGGCGGGGTGTACAAAGTTGCCTTTCCAGTCGGTTGGATGAGTCAGGTGTTCAACGCCGGACACCGAATTCGAGTCACCGTCGCCAGTACCGGGGCACCGCTGTACGAACCCAACCCCCAGACCGGAAAGCCACTGACACTTGAATTTCCCGACGACGCGGTCAAAGCGACCAACACCATTCACCATAATGCCAGACACGCTTCCAGGATTATTGCTCCGGTAGTTCATGCCAATTAGAGTTGGTGATAAAAAACAGGTCCGGGCGGGACCACGATACATGGTCGACGCGCAAGCGAGCGTGTCGCATGTGCATATGAAAGACACTTGCGGTGGGCGCTGCACCGAAAACGGCCCTCCTCCGTTGCGGTGCCTGGACAGACGTTGGCTCCACGGCAAGAATGGTGCTCCGCGTTCCGGTAAATGATTACCTTCGGGAGTCAGCATGCGTCACAAGGTCACGGTCCCAATTCTGCTTCTGGCGATCGGCTGCCCGTCCGGTGTCACCAGGGCTGCGGAACAGGCCCACACTAACTTTGTGTTTTTCCTGGTCGATGATATGGGCTGGGCCGACAGCGGTTGCTTTGGCAGCACATTTCACGAAACACCGCACATCGATGCTCTGGCCGCTGCAGGAATGAAGTTCACGGCGGGCTACGCCGCCTGCCCGGTGTGCTCACCAACCCGTGCCAGTATTATGACGGGCCGTCATCCGGTTCGTGTCAACATCACGGACTGGATTCCAGGCTCTACCGCGGCCCGAGCGTACAATCCACGGTTTCAGCAGATTAATGATCGCGATGACCTTGCGCTGGAAGAAGTGACCATTGCGGAGGCTCTGCAGAAGAACGGTTATCAAACTTTCTTCGCCGGTAAGTGGCATCTTGGCAGCCAGGGCCATCTGCCCACGGATCAGGGCTTCGACTTTAATATTGGAGGTCACCACAGAGGCTCCCCGCCCGGCGGTTATTACTCACCTTTCAGGAATCCGCATCTTAAAGACAAGCCGCAGAAGGAATACCTCACGGAACGGCTGACCGATGAATCGATCAGCTTTCTGAAGCAGCGGAATCCGGATGCTCCGTTTCTGCTCTACCTGTCCTACTACAACATTCACACACCGATTCAGGCGTACCACAAACGAATCACGCACTACGAAGAAAAGGTAGAACGGACGTTCGGTGATTCGAAAACGAGTCCGGTCGCCGAACATCGAGGCTTATCCAGGTCACGTCAGGACAATGCTCAGCTGGCGTCGATGGTGGCGGCCGTGGATGACAGTGTCGGCCGCATCAATGCGGCGCTGGCTGACATGAAACTGGTCGAAAGCACAGTCGTCATTTTTTTCTCTGACAACGGCGGACTGTGTACACTGGCTCAAATCGGCCCCGGCTGCAATCTGCCGCTGCGGTCCGGTAAGGGCTGGTTGTACGAAGGTGGCATCCGTGAGCCAATGATCATCAAAGCTCCCGGCATTGCCCGGCCCGGCACTGTCTGCGACCAGCCTGTGATCAGCACGGACTTCTATCCCACGATGCTGGAGCTTGCTGATATTCCTTTGCGGCCACAGCAGCATGCCGATGGCACCAGTCTTGTGCCGTTGTTGAAGGGGGAAGATCGTATTCCACATGCACCCCTGACATGGCACTACCCGCACTACCACGGTTCAACATGGACTCCCGGCGCCGCCATCCGCGATGGAGACTGGAAGTTGATCGAACTCTACGAATACGACGCTACGGAACTCTACAATCTCAAGGACGACATCGGTGAAACCACAGATCTGAGCAGCACTCATCCTGAGAAAACGGCCGATCTGAAGGCGAAGTTGAAAATGTGGCAGGTAGATCTGAATGCTGAAATGCCGGTCGCGAATCCTGACTACAGACCGGACGCTCCGTTTCTGCCTCCGCCGAAGAAGGCTCGGACAAAGTAAATCCCCTGGTAATACGGCTTCAACGTCTTCCCGCTTCAATGTATTCCTATTCTCGCTTTTGCAGTGATGGACCCACAGGATTCGACAATGACCATGCGAACTTCAATTTCGGCCTTAGTGGCAGTGACCCTTTGCCATCTCGGCATCTCTTTAATGGCGGGTGACCCACCTACAACAGGCATTTATGCACAGGACAATCTTGTCGCGTGGTGTATCGTACCTTTTGATGCCAACAAACGTGGTCCCGCCGAACGAGCAGAAATGCTGGCTCGCCTGGGGTTCAGGCACGTCGCGTACGACTGGCGCGCAGAGCATGTGGCCACTTTTGAAGAGGAAATCCTGCAATACAAAAAGCACAATCTGAATTACTTTGCGTTCTGGAGCTGGCACGATGCCATGGAACCGCTCATCAAGAAGTACGGCATCCGGCCCCAGATCTGGAGTACGGCGCTCAGTCCGCCGGCGGACACTCAGCAGGCACGCGTTAAAGCTGCGGCGAATGCCGTTCTTCCGCTGGTCGAAAAGACACGGTCACTGGGTTGCCGATTCGGTTTGTACAACCACGGTGGCTGGGGGGGGGCTCCCGAGAATCTGGTCGCCGTCTGTCAATACCTGCGTGAACACCATCAGGGCGATCACGTCGGCATCGTTTACAACTTCCACCACGGTCATGAGCACATGGTCGACTTCCGGAGTCAACTGCAGATCATGAAGCCTTACCTGCTGTGTCTGAATATCAACGGCATGGACGATGCAGTGACTGTGGCTGCCGGCACCAACAAGATCCTGCCCGTAGGCAGCGGCAGGCACGAACTGTCGATGCTGCAAACCGTCAAATCCAGCGGCTACGATGGCCCTGTCGGCATACTCGATCATCGCAGCAATCTGGATGCAGAAAAGAGCCTGCGTCAGAACCTCGACGGACTGAAGAAACTTGTTGCCGGAGGCCTGTAGATGCAGCCGGCCTGAATACAACAGCGCTCCGCGTTATGCCTCAGCCACAGGTATCTCTATGTCCGGAGAATTCAGGATACGGTCGATTCCTGACGAGTGCGTCTGGGCATCGCACCTGACTGCACGGTGGATTCCGCCCCCTCAGTTATCCCGCAGGTCGATCCCGTCGTACCGCCGCAAAATGTGATCTGCGTCCGACTGCGCGCGTCCTGCAATACGATCGACGGTTTGACACGGGTCAGGACTCAAGGATAATTCGAAGTCCGTCAGCTTTACTGAATCACTGAAGAGTACGCAGCATGCCACGTCCCCGCTTTTATTCTCGCCGTCGTTTTCTGCAGGGGGCGTCCGCAGCGGCCGCCCTGTACTCGCAATCGTTGCCCGCATCTGCAAAGCCGACTGACTACAGCGGTTTGCAGACGGACCGTTATTTGGGTCCGGTCGAAGTACTTGCCAAAGTGGAAGACGAAGAGGTCTTCACAGAAGGCCCCGCCGTGGATGCGGCTGGCAACGTTCTGTTCACAAATGTGCCGGTCAGCAAGATCCATAAATGGGATCCGAAAACCCGGAAACTTTCGGTCTATCGCGACAGCACCAATGAAACCAACGGGCTGTACTTTGCTCCTGACGGCAGTCTGCTGGCCTGTGAAGGTGGTGCCGCGCGGGTGACTAGCACGGACGCCGCCACCGGAAAGGTCGAGGTCCTGGCCGAAGGATTCAGGGGCAAGCGGTTTGCCAAACCCAACGACCTGTGTATGGACGGCAAGGGACGTATCTACTTCACTTCGCGTACGGCCGTCGATGATCCGGAGGGCGAGAACGCGAAGGCCGTTTATCGCATCGATCCCGATGGAACTGTTGATCAGATTCTGGCCTTTCCCGACGTCCATATGCCCAATGGTATTGTTACTTCGCCCGACAACAGCAAGCTGTACGTGATTGAAGCTCATCCTGGTGCGGACCATCACCGCGACATTCGAGTCTACGACCTGAACGATGATGGCAGCGTATCAAATGGGAAAGTCCTGATCGATTTTTATCCCGGCCGCAGCGGCGACGGCATGTGTATCGATTCCGCCGGCAATCTGTACGTTGCCGCCGGATTGCACAATACACGCAATACAAGTGAAACGCTGGATACGAAACCGGGAATTCATGTCATTTCGCCGAACGGAAAACTGCTGGCGTACCGCGAGACGCCCGAGGATACGATCACCAACTGCAGCTTTGGAGGAGCGGACCTGAAATCTTTGTACGTCGCCTGCGGCACTTTGCTGCTTCATATTTCTACCCAGGTTCCGGGGAAATCGAATTACCGTCCCGGTGCTTAGGGATTTAAGATGACATGCGGCGCCGGGCGAATGTGTTTTCTGCTGCAGGAATCATTTTTACACGAGTGCCACGGTCATATTGCTTGGGATATGGCTCGGGAAGTCAGGGCTCGGGAAGTCAGGTTTGGCGGCATTTGATCTCGGAATACAGCATGTGATTTCTCGCACGGCACAGGCACAGATTCATGAATCTCACTGAAACGGCAGAGATATGAAGAAGACTGAAGCCATTGCACTGCTGAAACAGAATCGAAATGAGCGGGGAATTGCACACTGGAAGAAGAAGCCACGTGGGCTGAAGAGCTTCGGGATCGGCCTGACGCAGCTGCGGAAGCTGGCGAAACAGATTGGGCGAGACCACAAGCTGGCCAGGCAGTTGTGGAAGAGCGATATCTATGACGCTAAAGTCGTGGGCCTGCTGATTGATGATCCGATGCAACTTTCGCGTGAGCAGGCCGAAGAACAGGTTGAAGAATTGAACGCCGGCATGCTGGCCCATGTGTTTGCATCATGCGACGCTACTCTGGCCAAATCGCCGTTCGCCTTCGAACTTGCCTGCGACTGGATGGACAGCAAAGATCCTGTGCGGCGCAGATGCGCTTACGGTTTGGTGTACGAACTGTGCAAAAAGAACATCAAGGCGATGGATGATGCGTGGTGCCTGGAACTCATCGAGCTCATTCGTGAGACGATTCATGAGGAGGAAATGTGGGTGCGAGAGTCCATGAACGGAGCGCTGATCGCACTTGGCAAGAGGAACAGGAAACTGAACAAGGCCGCTATCCGCGCGGTCAAAGCGATCGGCCCGGTGGACATCGATTACGGCGACGACAATCACTGCGAGTCGGTGGACGTACTGAAGCATCTGACCAGTGATTATCTGAAGCAAAAGTTCAGCGCGTAACGTAAAAGACCAGAGATGCTCGCCGAGCAGCCGAGCTGTTGTGTATGGGGTGACGGTGAGTCGTCAGGCGACCGGATTATACGGTGACCTCGAAATCGACCCCCCTGCTCCAGACGCCCGGAACGCTGCCCGATTCGATCGCACGCACCCACGCTCGGTACGTGCCTGCCGGCAATTGTGTCTCTGGTGTGAACGAGATCCCCGTCAATGCTGTTTCGTTGATGATTCTGTTGGTGCCGGTCGTTACGTTGTTGACCCACAGTTCGTAGGCCACAGCGTCTGTGACGGATGTCCATGCGAAGACGACATTGGCTGATGCAGTTGGCGCGGCATCCAGCGGAGCCACCAACTGTGCATGAGGGGCGAATTCGACGGTCATGCTGAATGCGGTGCTCCAGGCGGAGGCTGTGCCGCCGGAATCGATACTGCGAACGTGTATGGCATACGCTGCCGGCGGCAACGGTGCCGCTGGTCGAAACACTGTGGCCGTGATGTCCTGGGATGTGATGAAATCGGTCTGGCCATTTGTTACGTCATCAATCCGGATGTCGTACGTCGCCGCGCCGGTAACGGCCGTCCATGTTATGGCCGGTACGGAGTTCGTGGTGTTCGGCGTCGGGGCCGTGATGGATGGCGGCGCTGTGGATTCAGTGATTGTGAAACGAACGCCGTCGCTCCAGCCACTCACAGGAACACTCTGGTTGAACGCTCTTACCCAGACCTGGTAGTCACCGGGCAGCATGGGCGAATCGGGAATCAGCAGCGTGTCCTGGACATTGTTTTCCAGAATAGTGGCATTGATGTTGCGAGTTCGGTCGTTGACCCACACCAGGTAACGAGTTGCGTCCGGGGTGGATGTCCATGAAAATACAGGTCGGGTTCTTTCGGTCGTGGTGCCTGGGGAAAATAATTCCACAGGTCCGGCGGAAGTTGACACGGTAAACGTGCGTTGACTTGTGCCCAGCAGCGAGGTGCCACTCATGGCACGAACCGTTGATTGATAGGTTCCCGGCGGAAGTGAATGTTGGAGGTGCAGGTGGTTTGCAGCAATTGATTTTTGAGCAGAAAGAGCCTGGTTATTTTGCGAAACATCCAGTTCGTAGCTGGTCGCGTTCAGTACAGAACTCCACGCAAACGTCGGCGCCGTATTCCGGATTCCGTCCACAGGCGCCCAGATCGTCGGGACTGCGGATGCCTCCGTTATGCGAAAATCAATTGGTGGACTCCATTGCGCCAGCATTGTGATTCCGCTGAATGCCCGCACCCACGCTCGATAGGTCGCCGGGGCCAGAGGGGCCCGCACGGCCAGTGACGTTGTTGTGAGGCGTGAGTTGTGAAGCACTCGAGATATGCCGTTCGTGACGTCGTCAACCCACAACTCATATCGCGTTGCACCGCTGACAGCCGTCCAGCCCAGTACGGGCAGCGGGTTTTCGGAATTGCCGATTGGGACGGTGACATGAGTCTGTGCGTTGCCTGGCAGGACCTGGAAATCGACAGGTGCACTTTGAGCCGTTCCCTGGCCGGTAATCCATGCTCGGTAGTTTCCCGGTGCCAGCGCCACGTCCGGGGTGAACGACGTGCCTGTAAGATTCTGTTCCGACATCACACTGGTGATACCAGTGCTCAGATTGTCAACCTGCAGGTGATAGCTTGATACATTCATTGGCAGCCATGCGAACGTCGGCACTGTGTTGGTCGTTCCCGCCACCGGGTCGGTCAGCACACTGGTCGCACTGTTTGCAAGAGTGATGGTACTCGGCATGCTCCACGTGCCCGCCGAGTTGCCAAAGTAGGGCCTGACCCAGACAGTGTATTCGTCGGCGGGCAGCCCGGAATTCGGAGTGAATGATGTGGTCGTGAGGTGCGTCTGGTGAATGACACGATCGTGAGTCGATCCATTCACCTGCAATTCGTAACGGTCCGCACCGACGACCGGCGACCACGCGAATGTTGGCAGGCTGTCAGCTGATGCAGACACAGGATCTGTAATGATCGGTTGTCCCGTCTTTTCATGAACCGTGTAGCTGGCCAGGGCACTCCACGGTTGCGCTCCGGAGCTGTTGTAGGGACGATAACGCCAGCTGTATGTTGCTGCTGGCAGCGCCTGATGTGGTCGGAAGGATGTTGTTGTCAGATGCGTCTGGTGCAGCACTTGTGTCTGTCCCGTCGTGACGTTGTCGACTTCCAGTTCGTATCGGACCGCGCCGACTGCCGCAGGCCAGTTGAAAGACGGAAGACTGTCGTATGCGATTTCATCGGCCAGAATGGTGACCTGATGATCTTCCACTTCTCCGTCCGACGCCGGCCCGGTGGGGCCGTTCAAAGCGATGTCGGTGCTGAAACGAAATCTGGCAAAGGTTGTTCCGGCCGTGTTTTGCGGTACCGCGGGAAAAGTTAACTGAACAGCTGTGTCAGTCGTTTGTCCTCCGACGACAGTGGTGGCTATTTCTGTCTGGTTTTCGAATACTCCGTTCTGATTGAAATCAATCCAGCCAAACAGGGTGGCAGTCTGCCCGGTGGTGTTTGTGACTCGGACAGACACCGTCGGAGTGACGCCTTCGATTATAGTCAGCGGCACAGCCAGAGCATCTTCGTCGTTGGTGTGCAGGGCATCGTCAGCTGTTGCAGTGCTGTTCTGGAGATGACCGGCATCAGCGTCAACTGAAGCTCCGATCTGCAGCCCGGCATGAATCTGATGGCTGGGGCCGTCGTCATTGGAACGGGTATTGTAGTTGCCGGTACCAACACCCGCTGAGGCATCGGGGGCATCACCGTAGTCAAGTGGCGCAGACGCCGCTGCTACATCCCACCCCAGGTCGTCCAGGCCGGCCCAGTCCAGATTCGTCAGGACTTTTCGGGATCCGGTGGTGAGCTGAGGATCCAGTGCTGCTTCCTGAACTGTTGTGGTTCCCGGCAGCGTGCTGGTTGTGTTGCTCGCCCAGTGGCCGTGATCCGGGTTGCCAAACGAATCGGTGTTCATCGGCACCGGTGCGCCGAATGTGGCAACAGCTTCCGTGCCGGTGAAGTTATTGGACGCATTCACCTGATTACGGAACGAGTCGGCTGTTCCGACTCCCAGAACGTGGCCCATTTCGTGCAGGGCGACGGAGAATAAATCATTCTCACCGCTGGCTGGGGGGGTCAGGCTGAAATTCCAGTTCACATGATTATCGAACGAGATGGCGCCTCCCCACGGCGCGAAGTCGGTGTCGGTGTTTCCACTGACATCAATGCCGGATTCACCACGCGTTTGCAGGATCGAATTAAACGCAGGCGTGGCGACAGACTGGAAGCCACCAAAACCACCTAATGCAAGCCCTGCCGGCAGGTCTCGCGCGCCTACGTACACGATCACCGTGTCCGCTGCGATTGTGAGATTGTTCAACGAGACAGGCAGACCGGTGGACGGATTGCTGAACTGAGCAGTCCATGTGTCCTGAGGACCTGGCGTGATCGCTGCCAGGTCGTCTGTAATTCGGGACTCAAAGATCGTGGCGACTTCTTCCAGGACGTCACGACGGGACTGGTCGTTGAAAAATCCGCTGCTGTCCAGCGAATAGTCGTACGCTATGTTCAGCGTCAGCAGTCGTCGTTGTTCCAGAATCTGAACTTCAGAGCTGCCTGTCCAGCTGCCGTTACGAAGACTGCTGCGTCGACGTGGTTGTTGCCTGGGAAACACTGTTTTCAGCCACTGCATCTATACGACCCTGTATTGTCCGGTGGTCGGTCTCCGTCGTTATGGAGCCGATTAATTCCCTGGTTCCGGTATTATCATGGCAGAATCTATGGAACCGGGAATACATCAGTTTTCGTCAGGTGTGCGTCAGTCGGAGCTGTGCGGAGCGTGCCGCTTCGATCGACGCAAAACCGCTTGTTTTCCCGCGATGACTGCACTCTTGTCATCATGACGTCGTCAGCTTGCTATTCCAACATCTGAACGGTATTCGGCCGTGGCTCAAAATCACACAGATTGCTGTCTGGTCAGTCCAGTGGCAGAAGCTGCACTGCGTCAATGATCACGTATCCGTTCGTACCGTCATTTGTCACGGTGACTGAGACTTTGCCTTCAGTCAGCGTCAATTCTGCCACAGCAACAAACGGTTCCTGTGCCGGCCGGTTTCGTTGATTGACAATGAATTTGGCGTCGCCGTCGGAATGAGTTACGGTGAGGGGGACATTTGTACTGCGATTGCTGAATGGTGAATATGCCAGCCGCACCGCGTATTTTCCGGCTTTCGTAATCGTTGCCGTAAATACGGCCTTTTGACGTCCTTTACCATCATTCCCGTCGTGTCGATAGCCGATCCCGATAAATGGTCCAGCCGAAGTGCTGGACGAATCAAATCCGGTGCGTTCGGCAGATTCATCGTCGATGACAATGCCCGGCAGGGATTCGGGGGCGATGCCGACGGCCGTTGTCTTTTTGGGACCGGTCCAGATCAGGACCTGCCTGTCATCTTCAAGCCGTTCACGCAGTGTGTCGTAATCAACATCCTGTACGTCCACATTCTGCTGAATGGACTGCATAGCGGCTGTTGCTGCAGACTGTCCCAGCACCATAAACACGGGTTCCATACGAATAGAACCGAAAGCCAGATGAGTCGCACTCAGGCACACAGGCACCAGAAGATTTGAACACTCCGTTTGCTTCGCAACGATCGAGCCATAGTCGATTGGATAGGGCGAGAAGCCGCCAACCTGAACATCACCTTCGTTATGTACGAAGCCATCTTCCCCGATGTGACGCTGGACATTGTGGGAATCCATTGTGTAAGCCGCCAGTCCGACCGGCTTTGCAGCGACGTCACGCCCCTGACAGTTGTGCTGTGTCATGACGTAGTCGCCGATCATTCGTCTGGCTTCCCGAATGTACAACTGCTGCTGCCAGCCGTCTGCACGCTCAAATTCGTCTTTGCATGTTCCCCATCGCGAGACTTCCTGTCGGACCCAGTCGGGAACGCGGGGGTGATTGGCCAGAGTCCACATCAATCCCTGCTGGTACCTGAGATGGTCTGCCACAATTCGTGCTCGTTCGTCGTAACCGGCAGTTGGATAATTGTAGTTCCGCCCGATGTAGTCTGTGCTGAATCCCTTGTTGTTGTTGACATCCGTTTTGCGATTGGGCATCGCGGAATTAGACCACGGAATGGTCTTTGCTCCGGCTTCGAAATTCCGAAACAACAGTTCGTAGTTGACTTCCCGGTAATCGCGGGGTTTCGTGAAAGGCAGCCGGTTTTCCGGATGATCCGTCAGGCACATGCGGAAACAGTAGGCCTGAACCCGATGGTCCTTCGCGCCTTCTTCGCCCGGGCCGGTTGCATCGATGCCGGGCAGTAACCCGCTGGAAGGATCCCCTGGCGTGATATACGGGTCGACTCCTTTGACGAACTGATGATGGATAGCGCGGCGGGTCTGAACACCGCTCAGTGTTTCACTATAGTCGGCGTTGGCTTCACGTCCGACTGTCCACGATACACCTGCTTCGGCCAGCAGGTCGCCTTCGTATGTTGCATCTATGAACGTGCGACCGTAAACCGCATGACCGTCGTTTACTCTGAAGCCCACGATTCGTGCACCGTCTTTGATCACACACCGCTGTCCCCGATCCAGAAGCTGTTGGTACTTGATGATGATTTCGTTTTCGACAACGAAGTCGTGCATGATCTGAAGTGCGACAGATGGTTCGAACGTCCACATTGTGTCCTCCCGAGAGGCACTGCGCGACTGTCCGCCGCTGCGATACTCGGTCTTCTGTTGCCACCGCCAGCTGGATTTCAGTTCGTAGTGCCTGCGGACGCGCTGATAGAATTCGCGTGAGATGCCGCCGATGGCAGCCTTGTTTCCGATGTCCGTCTGGCCGAGTCCACCGGTTGTCAATCCTCCGATGCGGGAAGTCGGCTCCAGAACGATCACGCTGCCGCCCATGCGCGTCACCTGCACAGCGGCAGCGATGCCGGCAGACGTGGCTCCGTAAATGACCACGTCATATGCGTCGTCCTGAGCTGAAGCCTGAGCGGGGGGAAAGCTGCTGACGGCTATCAGTAATGCAAGAAAGGAGTTGGTCGTCTTACGTTTCATGATATGCCTTCGTTGTTTTTATGCCGTTCAGTGACTGCGCTGCTTTGAGGTTCTGTATGGCTGCAGCGGTAAGGTAACGTTCAGGACTGTTCCAATGATAAAGGAACACACTGCAGTCTTCGTGGAATATGGCCGCCAAACCTCTAAGAACGACTGTGAAGCTGGCTGGCATTGACCGCGTGGGGGGGGGACTGCTCGGCAGGACGGCTTCGTCGCCGGAGCATTCGCATCCGGCGGCAGTCAGGTGAAATTGTGCTGACGTACGATCGTTCGAATTTCCTTGAACGTTTTGTTTCGGTTTGGTAATATTTTGAGAGGTTGTCGGAAAATTGATGGGGCAACCTCCCTGCCTCTTTGCTTTCCCACCTGTAGCGTTCTGGCGTCATGTTGATGACCCGTCGAATCTGTTGTGTTTTGCTGCTGGTCGATGCGCTGTTTGGTTTCGACAGCTTTGCCGATGATGGGACACTGTTGCCCGCAGCCACTTCGGTCCGGGACGCAATTGATCATTACGTACAACGCGCCATCGCAGAGCATGGCGTTCCCGCAGTCGGTTATGCGTCGGACGAGACCATCCTGAGGCGGACGACTCTGGATCTGGCTGGTCGGATTCCGACAAAGAAGGAACAGGAATGGTATGCCGCGCTAACGGCGACCCAACGTCGCGAACAACTGGTCGACCGTTTACTGAATCTGCCTGATGCAGCGTATCATCTTGCGAACGAAATTGATTCGCACCTGCTGAGCAACAGTCCGCACAACGGAGAATTTCGTGAGTACCTGTTATGGGCGACAACAGAGAAACGGCCGTGGGATCAGATGTTTCGGGACATGCTGCTGGCGAAGCCGGCGGAAGGGCCGTTAAAAGGTGCCACTCAGTTTCTGCGTACTCGAATTCGCGAAGTCGATGATCTGACCAACGACACAGCAATTCTGTTTCTGGGGATCAACGTGAGCTGCGCCAAATGTCACGATCATCCATTGGTTGAAGATTGGAAACAGGATCACTTCTACGGGATGAAGGCGTTTTTCAGTCGCACTTATCAAACGAAGAAGAACGTCGTCGCGGAGAAGTTTTTTGACGAGGTCAAATTCAAGACAACGGAAGGGGAAGATAAGCTTGCGTCATTCATGTTTCTGACGGGCGACGTCGTACCGGATGCTACTCCCGAGTTTTCAGACGAAGTGAGGAAGGAGCTGGATGAAAAAATACGCAAGGCAGAGCGAGAAGACGACAGCGAGGCCCCGGTACCGGACTTCAGTCCGAGGTTGCAGCTTGTTGACATCGCGCTGCAGGAGGACAGTGCCGCGTTTTTTGCGAAAAACATCGTGAATCGGATCTGGGCCAGAATGCTGGGCAGAGGCCTTGTCAGTCCGCTGGATCAGATGCACAGCGGTAATCCGGCCAGTCATCCGGAACTGCTGGACTGGCTGGCGCGGGACCTGAAGCAACACGGTTATGACCTCAACCGACTGGTTCGCGGAGTTGCTCTGTGTGAGGCTTATGCACGTGACAGCGAATGGACGTCAACGGATGAGCCTCCAGGTGAAGAATATTTTGCTGTCGCCCGCACCCGACCACTTACACCTCGTCAGTTGTCGCTGTCTCTGCAGATTGCCGCAGCCAGTCCTGACAAGTGGCCGGATACGGATGCCCGTGATCAGTGGATTCAGACACGGGAGTCGCTGGAAAATCAGACAAACGGCTGGGTTCGCGAATTTGAGCAGCCGAAGGAAGGCTTTCAGGTTGCTGTTGATGAGGCGCTGTTCTTCAGCAACAACGCTCGCATACATGATGATGTGCTTCGTGATTCCGGTGACCGACTAATTGGTCATCTGAAGGGTATTGAGGACGACGATGAGCTGTTGACGGCCTTATGGCGGGGTGTTCTGAGTCGTGGTCCGGTTGACGATGAACGCGAGGCGGCTGTTGCCTGGTTGCAGCGCGACACTGAAGAACGTGTGGAGAATATTCGCCAGCTGTCGTGGACTCTGCTGGCCGGGCCCGAATTCCGATTTAATCACTAGAGACTGACAGGAAGTGAAGCATCGCATGAGCGAACCTGCTGAGTTTCAACATCGTCGACGGATACAGCGTGATTTGTCACGACGAGGATTTCTTACAACAACGGCTGCCGGGGCGACGGCGATGGCGGCCGACATGGGGCAGATTAATGCTCTGCAGTCGGCGGCTGTGACGCAGCAGCTGAAACAGCAGGGGACTCGAGTTATTCTGCTGTGGCTGGCAGGCGGTGCCAGCCAGTTTGAGACGTGGGATCCGAAACCCGGAGCAAAGACGGGGGGGCCGTTCAGTGCGATCCCCACCAGTGCGAATGGTGTGCATATCAGCGAGTTGTTGCCAGAGCTGGCCAGGCGGATGCAACATACCGCAATCATACGCTCGCTCAACACGAAGGTCGCGGATCATGGTGGCGGGGCGTCATTGATGGAAACCGGTCGTTTGCGAGATCCGGGACTGGACTTCCCGGATCTCGGTGCTGTCGTTGCTCGTGAACTGGGCCGTCTGGACAGCAGCGTACCTGATTATGTGTCGCTGTACACATCAACGGAAGGTCGGCGCAAAGGAACCAGCGGGATCCTGGGCGCCCGCTACGCCCCGATGTTTCTGTCGGACAACATGATTCCATTGAATCTGGCTCAGCTGGACGCTGTTTCCACCGTCGACCACAAAGACAGAGCTGCACTGCGCGACGTGTTTGCAAAACAGTTCTCTAAGCATCGAAACAATGCCGCCGTTGACAGCCACATGTCGGCCTATCAAAGAGTCCGTGGTCTGATGGCCAGCGAACAGCTGTTCAATGTTGAAAACGAACCTGCGGATGTTCGCGCTCGGTACGGGCCGACGCAGTTTGGGGAACAGTGTCTGATCGCGCGCAGGCTTTGCGAAGCCGGTGTTCCGTTTGTGAAGGTCGCACGCGCATGGTGGGACAGTCATGGACAGAATTTTGAAACTCATCAGGAACTGTGTGCTGACCTTGATCATTCGATGTCAGTGCTGCTGGATGACCTGAATGAACGTGGATTGCTCGAAAATACTCTCGTCCTGACGCTCGGCGAATTCGGACGTACTCCACGCATCAACGCTAGCCTGGGGCGAGACCACTTTGCCAATGCGTGGAGCTGCAGCCTGTCCGGGTATGGAGTTCGTGGTGGTGTTGCTTACGGCAAAACAGATGCTGAGGGAAATACGGTCGTGGATGGCGAGGCATCCTCTGCAGATCTGTTTGCGACCGTACTTCAGGCGCTGGGCATTGATCACGAGCATGAATATATGGTGGGATCACGCCCCATTCCTATGGCTGATTTCGGGGCGTCACCGATTGATGAAGTACTGGCATAGCGTACGGAAAGAGAATTGATGGATGAAACAGATACGCCAGCGGACACAGCAGCGGAGCAAGCCGTCGTTTCGTCCGTGAAGATTTCCAGATCATTCGCTCTGCCAGGTGCGGTGTTTTGCGTCACCGAAGGGGATGAGCAGTCGCAGCTGTATTTCGGAAGTTCCGATTTCGGAATTTACCGGATAGACAGTGATGCGGAGAAACCTGCACCGGAACCCGTGTCCGACAGCAGACACGAAAGTTACGTGACTGGTCTGGTACGGAGCGGCGATACACTGGTGTCCGGCAGTTATGACGGCAGTCTGATCTGGTGGGATGCTGAATCCGGAGACGTTCGGCATCGCGTTCAATCGGCGCATGAAAAATGGATTCGGCGTCTGGCCATCAGCCCGGACGGGAGCACCGTCGCCAGTGTGGGTGACGATATGAAGACTCGTGTGTGGAACGCAAAGACTGCCGACGCTATAGCAACGTGGGGCGGCTATGAGCTGACGACTCCCCATGGCTATCCTTCAATGCTGTATGCCGTGGCATTTTCAGCGGACGGAAAATGGCTGGCTACTGGCAATCGTACGGGCAAGGTCATTGTCCGGGATTCCGCAACGGGCCGAGTCGAAGCAACGCTGGAAGCTCCCGTGATGTACACCTGGGATCCCAAAGCACGGCGGCATTCCATTGGCGGAATTCGCAGCCTTGCGTTTTCTTCGGATTCGCAACTGCTGGCGGTCGGTGGTATGGGGCTGGTCGGTAATATTGACCATCTTGGTGGCGCGTCCCGAATTGAAGTGTTCGACTGGCAATCGGGTAAACAGAGATATGAAATTGAAGATACAAAGCTTAAGGGGCTGGTGGAGCAGCTGAAGTTTGGTCCGGACGATGAATGGCTGGTCGCTGCCGGTGGCGACAACGGTGGCTTTGTCAGCGTCTACGACGGGGCCGAGGGGACATTGCTGGCGCAGGAAAAGGCCCCGATGCACGTGTTTGACTTTCAACTCAGTGACGATGGTTCAAAGCTGCGCGCCGTGGGCTTTGAACGAGCCAGTGTGGTTGAAATTGCGTGAGTGCCGTGATCGTCTTTCATGCCCGGTCGCCATGCATCCGGTACGCGCAGCGACGCATGAGTCGGTCAGTCGAAACGTGTTCGTCTGCGCAGCAGACCCCGATCCGCACCATTCCAACTGCGTCGGTCTTTGACTGTGGAAGATTGGCAGTCAGTGCTGCGTGTTCTTCCAGCGGCTGCGGATTTCAGCAAGTTTGCGTTCCACAGATCTGAGTCCGATTTGAAGAGAATCGGCAACCTCCTGATTGGTCGCGCCGCTTGTTTTCATGAGGGCAATAGCCTGCAGACTCTTATCGGTGAGTGATTCCAACAACGATGTACACCGTTCCGTGATCATCAACTGCACGTCAGGGGCCTGCGTGGACGAGGCGATCTGTTCGAACAACGCAGTGCTGTCGTCACTGGGGGAACTGAACGCCGATTCGTGGTAGACGCGTCCCGACCCACGTTTTTGGCGGTTTTCTCGATTAATCTCGTCGAGTACATTCCGTGAGGCGACGGTCACCAGCAGGCGCCAAAAGGATTCTCGACTGTCCAAAGAAGGGTATTTTCCTTCCACCAGCCCGCGAAACATTTCAGCCAGTGATTCCAGCGCTACGTCTTCCTCATCGGCTACCTGGTGCAGTTGATCGCGCAGCCGATCCTTCATCAGATACTTCAGCCTCACGTAGAAGCGCTGCCACAACTGTTCAGCACCGTTCCCGTCGCCTTTCTGCATCTGCCGGATGATCAGGGTCACGGATCCTTCATCGTGGTCATCGCCCGGAGCTGTACCATGTTCCTGATTCGGCGATTTCGTCACAAATGTTTCCTTGGTTACGCGGACAAATGGCCTGCGACAGCAACTCCGCATTCTAATACATGTGCACACCTGACCACCTACGATATGTTAGCGTCGATGATCCGGTTGCAACAGGAATTGTTATAAGTAGGGGCGCTCATTCAGCAGTCGGATGCGGACACCGGCAGAAAACACAGCCGGTGTCATTGAACAACGAAGTTCGGAGTGTTGCCGGAAGTAAGTTTGCTTTTCCGAACGTTGGACGTCAGGAAATTCCGGTCCCGGGGGTATGGTTGCGACCGCAGGTCGAGAATGAGTCCCTCGCAGGTGATCGTCTGTGGGCCCTCGGGGCATGCAGTGACCTCACTGAGGCAGAAGGGGCGCGCGTCGTCAGATTGACATGACTTGTGATCCGGTGGATGCAGTATCCGGATGTTCACTGGACGCGCAGTCGCAACGTTTCAGGGCCGAAAGTCGTCCATTCTTCTCCAGTTTTTCGCTAGCGGTCGGCATGAACCCTGTTTTTGTGGGCTGTTTCACGACGGATCGTAATTCGGCACGGCGAATGCATTGTATTTTCACCGAACTGTTCGATGCGACCAAGCTGCTGTCTGTCCTGATTAACTCAAGCCTGTTAGCAAAAGGAAATGATATGAATCGATCTATCCTGACTGTTGCTCTTGCCTTTTGTACCGCCGGGGTCACATTGGCGCAATCCTGTGAGAACGGAGTGTGCCGAATCAATTCCCTTCCTTCTGCCGGAGACGGTGGACCGTTTGCCTCGCCGAGAAACGACGCTCATTCTGAAAATGAGTGTCGGCGGCATCTAAATTCCGCTGAGGATATCACTGGAGTGGAAACTGCCACCGTGGGTTCAAATGTCACGCGTCGCGGTCTGAACTGCGACTGCTCTGACCGCCGACAGACAGATTACGGTCAGCGTGATGGTCGATTGCAAGCACCAGTGCCAAGGCCGTCCGGTCACGAAGGTCCGATGCGACGACGAAGCACCCCAGCTGCACATTCCGGGAGTCTGCTTGCGTCCGGCGACTTCGGTCGGCGAGCGGTAAGCCCCTACCGCCCCGTGGTCCACACCATCACAACGGTGAAATGGCACAGCGATATTGGTGAAGCAGCTGCGATGGCTCGGCAAAGTGGCCGACCTATGTTGATCAGGATCTCAGCAGATTGGTGTAGTTATTGTCAGAAGATGAAAAGAGAAACATTTGCAGATTTCAGGGTCGTGCGTGACATTAATCAGAATTTCATTGCAGTGGACCTGGATGCCGATACCAACGGCAGTATTGTCAAACAGCTTCGCATTACGTCACTGCCAACGGTTCTTGTTGTTTCGCCGGACCTGCGGATTCTTGCTCGTGAAGAAGGGTTTCGGAGTGCTGCTCAGATCGGGCGGCTTATGCACCGGCATATGCAGCGCGCACAACTGGAAACAGGATTCACGATCGCTTCGCGATAGTTGCTTGTTGCCCGGATTTAGGGCCAAATGCCCGGACGGCCGCATTTCGTTCGTATGATGTTCATCATCAATTTCAGTAAACGTCGGTCTTTGAAGGCACAGTCATGAGGACTGTGCCTTCGTGCGCTGCAGCCGGCACTAATGTTCCGAACCTGCCTTTGCCGGTGGGACCAGAAGCTCAGGTGACGTCAGTTGGAACAGGTGGCCATGGTCAGCTGTCACGATCAGGATTGATTCCTGCCAGTTGCTGTTGGCTTCGACCCAGTCCGTGATCACTTCTACGGCTGCATCTCCACTGTTCACGGCTCCGATGGAGTTATCAAAATTGTTGTCGTGATTCGCCCAGTCAGCATCACCCGCTTCCACCAGAAGCCAGATTCCTTTGGAGCGAGACGACAGCACAGTGAGAGCAGCTTCGGTCATGTGAGCCAGGTTTGGATTCTCATTTCGATCATTCAGGGAGTATTGCTCCGGCTGTTCTGCTCGGCCACGAACCGGAGAGTAATCGCCGTCTGCAGTTTGGAACGGAAGGTGGCCGTGGTATTCACCGACGCCATAGAATCCCAGCAGGCGTTTTCCATCGTCAGCGGCTCTTCTGGCCGCTCGCTGCAGAACGTGTTCACCGGTTTTGCCCGATGTACGGACGGCGGTGTAGTATTCGCCACCTTGCTGAACAGAAACTCTTTTCAAATCACTGTCCGCCAGATACAGATTACCTTTTTCAAAGTTGATGCCCTGGGGGGGCGCCTCGTCTGTTATTTCTCCGAAACCGCCGCCGATTACCACATCCAGGCCTGGTAACGGGACATCCGGGTGGGCGACGGACGGCAGGCCCAGCATGTCTCGGGCGATATCCTGATAGTCTTTGCGAGCGACGTTATGTGCGTATGCTGCTGCGGGGGTTGCGTGACTGATGGGAACGGACGAGACAACACCGACCGCAAAGCCATCCTGTTGCAGTTCGTGAGCGACTGTAGAGACCTTCTCTCCACCGGGGCCGACGCCGATGGCGTTGTTATAGGTCTTGATGCCAGCACATATGCTGGTGGCGGCGGAGGCCGAATCCGTGTAGGCGTGTTGCGGCTGACCGTCAGCAGGTTTGCCCAGCAGATATGACGAATCGACGGGTGGCATCCACGGCGCTGCTCCCCCGGCCAGTGCATCATATCCGCCAAATACAGAGCCACCCGGGTTTTGCACCGTCTGGTTATTGGTGTCAGTCGTGGTGCCGTCGTTGTGAGGGCTTGTAACCATCAATCCAAACTGAGTTGTCCCGTCCGCCTTGTAGTTTTGAAAGTGCGTGCCGGTTCCTCGACCGTTACTGTATGTGACGGCCCCTTCGTTGTGGATGGCAGCAAGTCGAGTGGTTGTCCAGTCCATGCCATCAAAAACAACGATGAAAATATGTTTCCGCCCGGCGGACGCCGCCGCCCGCTGGATGTCAGCGATGTTTGTCTGGTCCATCCAAACGGCTTTCGCGTTGACGGTTCTTTCCGGCACACGGCCGTAAATTCGACGCACCGCTTCTTTTGATCTGTAAACGCTGTTTGCGCCGATATAGTCGTTCAGGTCAACGCCGGTCCCGCTGCCTTTCGTACCAAAGGTGTAGACCGGAACCAATCGGTTCGAGTGCGATGTCCACATCGAATAGTCAGCCGGGTCAGTACCCCAGTGTCCCAGAGCGGACTTACCATCTGAAATCGCTGTGGTCTGCAGCTGACTCACATAGTCCTGCCCACAGCTGCAGTCGGAGCAAACTCCTATGGTCAGCAGAACCTTCAGGCTGACGTGAACGAGCGACGAGATGCAGTGTACGTCGCTGCTGATCGACGTATACCAGCGAATGAGAGGATGGAGTGTGACGGGGCGAATTTGAAACAGGTGCCGATGCATCAGAAAAAAATTGTAAATGGTCATGTGAGACGGGATATTACCCTGGAGAATCGGATTCCGACTGACGGCGGAAACTTTGTATACCTTGGTGAAGTTCGCCCGTCGAGCTTCAATAATCGGTATGCGGCGAGATTCTCCCGACCGGCGACAGCTTCGCACGATTCCGAATTACGGGAGGTTCTGTCAGTCAGCGGCTCTGCGGTGTTTGTGTGCATGCAGTGCAGTGAATGGAGCGAATTCCAATTCACGGATGCACTCACTATGGTATCGATGCTGGCCGAAGTGGCCGAACGCCTGTTGTGAAATCAGCACATTTTCAGAGGACGCGGAGTCTACCGATATGCGATGTCTCACAATTCTTGTTGTTCTGTCGGTTGCGTTTGATTTGTGTGCGGCCGAACACCGTGTTTTTATTGGCACTTACACTCGGGGCGATAGTCCCAGTAAGGGCATTTATACGTCTGTTTTTGATGACGAATCCGGCCGGTTGAGTCCTCCGGCCTTGGCTGCAACAGCCGACAATCCATCGTTCCTGGCGATTCATCCGACAATGGCGGTCGTGTTTGCATGCAATGAAACGAACGACTTTGGGGGTGAACCCACCGGAGCGGTCAGTGCGTTTCATATTAACAGGTCGGACGGACTGCTGACGCTTATCAATCAGCAGCCCACAGGGGGCGGAGCCCCTTGTCATTGCAACGTTGATGCGACCGGCCGCTTCCTGCTGGTGGCAAATTACGTCGGCGGGAATCTGGCAGTCTTTCCGATTGGGGACGACGGGACACTGGCTCCGCGGTCATGTCTGATCAATCATGTGGGTAACGGACCGAACAGGCAGCGGCAGGAGAAACCTCACGCCCATTCGATCAATCTATCACAGGATAATCGGTTCGCCTATGCGGCGGATCTGGGGACGGACTGCGTCATGATCTATCGCTTTGATGATCAGGCCGGTCGACTGGTTCCGTCGGCTGCGGACTGCGTCGAGATTCCCGCCGGAGGAGGTCCCCGACACTTCAGTCTTCATCCGTCAGGCCGATTCGCGTACACCAACAATGAACTGACCTGTGAAGTGACAGCGTTTTCTCGAGATTTTACAACGGGAACGCTGACCGCAGTTCAACAGATTTCAACGCTGCCGGCAGATTTTGACGGTCGTAAAAGTACCGCAGAATGTCTCGTCCATCCCAATGGTCGGTTTCTTTACGTCAGCAACCGTGGGCATGACAGCATCGCTGTTTATTCTATTAATCAGAAGACCGGCAGACTCAAAATTATCGAGATCGAAAAGACCGGTGGCCAGGAGCCGCGAAACTTCATTCTTGATTCGACCGGTCAGTGGCTGCTGGCAGAGAATCAGAATTCAGACACCGTGGTCGTGATGAAGGTAGACACAACAACTGGTGCTTTGTCACGAACGCAGAATACCATCGGAGTTGGCAAGCCCGTCTGTCTGCGCATCATCCCCGGCGGATCGTGACATTTATTCGCTGTGGGCACGGGCGGGAAGTCGCGTGATTCAGAGATGTCGGGCAGTTCGGGAATGCCGGTCATGGGGCCGTGCTGAGTAACCTGCAGACCAGAGCTGAATACCGTGACAAAGGGTGTCGGGCCGCCAATTCATTCAAGTCGCGATTCTGCTTCGGCATTCTGTATCGCATCCATGACCTGTTTTCGGGCAACCTTGGTTTGTTGCCTGGCCTGCATTTCCCGTTCAGGGGTGACCTGTCGCAGCGTCGCGGAACTCCACAGAATCACACCCACAAGAATCACTATCACGAACAGAAGTTCGTACAGCACCATCCACGGCAACGGTCCCCGTTTTTGTGGTTGTGTTTTCGGTGTTTCGCAGGGACTGGTGGGATCACCCATTGCCGACATGCCGGAACAGATGGACCGATGACAACGGCAGGGCTCCAGAAAGTCAACACGTCACTTCACGCGTGACGGACCGAGTGTTGCCAAACGGGCGCCCTGAGTACCTTCAACTTCCGGCACGGCGGCCGGGGACCTGTTCGGATACACGTGAATCAGTAGTCAGGGCCCGACTCTCGGTCCACTGACGTGGGTTTGATGGCGACAGTCCTGCCTACGTGCATGCTGAAGCGTCGCCCACATTCGATGCATCGAAAACGACGGCGTCCCACAAGTCGGAACATGAACCGTCGGACACGAGACCGCGTTTCTACGAATGGTCCGTCTGCTCGGCACCCTTTACAGTTTTGGAACCCAGACATCACAACCGGCCCGCAGTAGAGAAGTGAAACTATGGATATTCCTTTTGGTGATACAGTAATCCTTTTATTTCTGGTGATCATCAGTACACCTGCTCGCGGAGACGAAATCAAGTAATTAATGACTTTGTGCCGCGGAGTCGCTAAATCCGCGTCGTTTCAACAGACGGGTCGGGGCAAATCTTCCCTGAGGCTGCCATCAGGTTCCGGCGCGAGGTCGGCTTGGCGTAAACGCGTGTCTGTCGTTCGGACGAGCGGCGGTCAGCTGCGTGACCCGGGCGAGGTGACGTGGCCAGCGCGGTGTGCGTCGTACCGACCTTGGGATGACCGGTCGGCGCTGAGTCTGCACTTTGCGTGCTGACGAGTATTCAGAAACGCAACTGCTTCTGTCGGCAGTCGGTTCACGTCTCCAGCATGTTTTCGAATCGATTAAGGGATATGTTTTCCGCTGACTTCGGCCAGTCAACGGCCACGGTGAAATGAAGTCCTGCAGCACTGCATTCCGGAGACAGCATCATGGGCGCCCGGAACTTCGATGCACTGTGAATGCGCGGTTCAGAACAAAAGTGCGGCGGACAGAACGGCCACGATACCGGCACCAAAACCCAGAGCCAGCACTAACAGCAGTGCGTTCCGCCGTTTTTGTTCGGCTGCCAGTTCTGATTCACTCAGCAGTTCGAAGCCGCTGCCGTCGCTGAAGGTCACTCTGGACCGGTGCCGAAGTTCAACAAAGACTTCTGCATCTCCATTTACAAATGTCGGCTGCGTCTTTGATTCCTGCTTCAGCTGCCATCGGCCGCCATCAAATTCGATGCTGCACTGTCTTTCATCAACAACGGTTCCGGTCATGGTAATTTCGCACTCGTGCGCCGTTCCGACACGCGTCTTGACACTTGTCATCTCGCGCAGCTGCTTTGACTTCAAACGCCTGATGAACCAGCCTGATGGAACATTTGTACGAGTCTGCACGGAAGGCCGTGACTGAGCCGCCCGCTGCGTCGGCGCGGTGACCTGCGGTCGTGAAACAGGCGGTGCAGGTTGGCGGATCGCAGGTGTGTCGTCGCCGGCAAATGTGTCAATCTCAGCCTGCAGGTGACGGCTGGGGTTGTCGAGCCATGCACTGGCGGACGTAATGGACGAGCGGGGAGTTGCGGGCTGCTGTGATTTTCGAGACGCGTTGTCTTTGGCGCGAGCCTGTTTTGCTCGCAGGGTGACCAGGTGTCGAAAGTCGAACTTCACAGGCTTCCGCACGGCCAGTGGCTTCAGTGCCCTGGCGACGGCCAGAGCAGACGCGAAACGATCTTCGGGCTCCCTTGCCATCATTTTTTCAACAATAGCGACGACGTCTTCAGAGACTTCGGGATGTATGCTGCGAATTTTACGTGGCGTTTGAGTTTTTCGAGCTTCAAGTTTGGCTGCGTTGTTTTTCTGAGGAAATGGCACTCGGCCCGTCAATGCAACATACATTGTGCAGCCGAGACTGTAGATGTCGGCCCTGTGATCCACACTATTGCTGTCAATGGCCTGTTCCGGAGCAATGTAATCGGGTGTGCCTAGACAGTCGTGGCCGAAAATCATTGCCAGAGAGAACTCATCGCCTTCGTTGTTCTCCAGTTTGGCGAGGCCGAAGTCCAGCAGTTTTGTGACTCCTTTACTGTCCACCAGAATATTAGCCGGCTTGATGTCGCGGTGAATAATTCCTTTCTTGTGAGCCGCCTGCAGGCCAAGTGCCACCTGCAGGAATATGTCACAGGTCATCTCCCAGTTCACCGGGCCGTGCAATGCAACAAGTTCATGAAGACTGATGCCCCGCATCAGTTCCAGAACCATGTAGTTGACGGCCCCCGTACTGTCGATGCGATAGGTCTCGATAACATTCGGGTGCTGAATTTCCATTCCCGCCCGAGCTTCCAACTTCATTCGCGCCAGCATCCCGGGATCGAGTGCATGGTGGCTGGCCATGACTTTCAGTGCAACTTTGCGTTTGCGGTCGCGGTCTTCAGCAATGTAGACACACCCCATACCGCCGACGCCAAGTACTTCGCGAACACGATATCCGTCGATCACAAAACCGCGATATCGACCTTCCAGCAACCGTTCCGCCTGAAACGGTGTCAGCACTCGATTTCGTACTAATGAGCGAGCGATGGTTTCGGGAGGCATTTCCATATCGAGCCCGAACTGCTCAAGCACTTTGCGCACCTGCCCGGCTGTAAGCAATTCGCTTTTTTGCAGGAGTTCGTAGAACTCATTGGCAGCTGTCGGTGCTTCCATTCGAAACTCAAGTCTGCTGGGTCACAAGAAGAGGCAAACGTCCTGAGAGGGTTAGTCTTCAGCAAAGAAGGATAATCGATATCAAGTCAAGGACGAGTCCGGTGATGGTCATGAGCAGCCGCTTTTACTCAATATTTATCGCATTAAACATGTCTGAGTCCGGTTTGTACAGTTTTCATGCGTGGAATCGGGGTTTCACCCTCCGACATGTGGCTATTCTGCGGGCTGAAACGGGAATTGTTGCGACCACATCCCCGCAGATGTTTGTCTGGCCGGGCATTTTGAATCGTTGATTTGTAAAGTACATCCTTCCATCAATCGCCGCAGAAACAGCGTTTCAGTGAGACTTCGTCGCACCAGTGTTTTAGAGCGAGTTTCGTGTCCTGCGTCTTTGTGTCATTAATCGAGATATGTTCATGTTCAGAATTTATCTATTCCCGTGCGTTTTCATTCTGATGCTGGTGTGCGTTCCACCGGAAGACACTTCTGCCCAGGTTTCCGCAAAACCGCATGCCGTTTTTGTTATTGGCACACAGCAATACAGCCCCGGTGATACGATGCCCGCTCTGGCCAGTCAGCTGGAGCGAATGGGATTTTACACAACGGTTGTGCTGCCGGCCGGAGATCCTGCAAAAGACTCCGCCGGCATCCGGGGTCTGGAAGTATTGCGCACCGCAGATGTCGCGGTCTTCTACATGAGGTTCCTGACTCTGCCCGACGATCAACTGAAGCTCATCGTGGATTATCTCGAATCCGGAAAGCCAGTCGTTGGGTTTCGCTGCAGCACACACGCGTTCGCCTATCCGCAGAGCAGTCCGAACTCAAAATGGAATGACGGATTTGGGCGCGAAGCGCTGGGCTCCGAATACTTCATTCATCTACAGGGTACTACACAGGTGAATGGCGTTGCTGCGGCAATCAGACATCCCATTCTGACCGGCGTAAAGCTGACTGAAAATCTGACGGCAGCTGGTACGTTGTATCTGGCTGATCCACCTGAGGATGCAGAGGTGCTGCTGGGAGGCACCGGTAAATCAAAGAAGACAGGAGAAGTAAAGAACGCTTTTGGCACTCACGAACTGACGGAAACGATGACGCAACCGGTTGCATGGGCCTGGCACAACCAATGGGGTGGCCGCGTCTTTGCCACCACACTTGGCCACCCGGGGACATTCACGAATCGTCATTTTGTGCGGCTGTTCCTGAATGGCATCTGTTGGGCCGCCGGGAAGGATGTTCCTCAGAAGGTGCGAGCCCGTCCCATTCGACCGAACAGCGTACCTGACTCGAAAGCAAATGCGGCCAACCCGTCCGTTGCGAACATGAAGGACGCCAGAAACACGACTACGGGCAAAGGCGAACCGCCGGAAGACCCTGAGTATCTGCAGTACGGTATCTATGCCAAAACGGCTCCACGTGCCCGGAAGACAGCTCCGCAAACAACCACCCTGCCGCTGAACGTAAATCGTGGCGACCGCATTGCATTTGTCGGCAATACGCTGATGGACCGCAGTCAGCTGTTTGGTTACTTTGAGACGATGCTGCACCAGCGGTATCCCAGTCACGAACTGATCATTCGGCATCTTTCGTGGCCGGCTGATACTCCGGACCTGCAACCGCGACCGGATAACTTTGCTGATCAGAATCAGCATTTAACTCATGAGAAGATCGATATTATCTTTGCGGGCTACGGGTTTAACGAGTCATTCGCCGGAGAAGACGGCATCCCTGCGTTCCGAGCGTCCTTGTCAAAGTATCTGACATCGCTGAAGACGCGTGCTTTCAATGGAAAAACGGCGCCGCAGATCGTGCTGGTATCGCCTACTGCTAACGAGAACATTAAGGGTGTCGCCGCGGCCCGCCTGAATAACAGCAGGATTCAGGCTTACGCGGGCGTCATGCAGGACGTCGCGGCCGATCAGGGCGTGGCCTTTGCGAATGTTTATCGTGACACGCTTCGTGCGATGAAACCGACTCAGACGGATCTGACGCTGAACGGCGTGCATCTGAAGGAATCGGGATATGAAGTGTTCGCCCGAACTCTGTACCGCAGTGTCTTTGGTGAAGACGCCTCAGCCGTGAATGAAGATCTCAGGGCAAACATCATCGACAAAAATCAGCAGTACTTTCGGCGTTACCGTCCGCTGAATACATTCTATTACACCGGAGGTCGTAACAAAACGTACGGCTATCTTGACTTCCTGCCGGCCATGAAAAACTTCGACATCATGACGGCCAACCGAGATGCTCGATCATGGGATCTGGCGGCTGGTCGTGCAGAGTCGGACAAGGCAGACGATTCCAGTCTGCCGATCCTGCCTGACACGAAAGAAAGTCGCGGCGCCAACAGCTGGATGTCGGCTGTTGATGAATTAAAAGCGTTTGAGATTGATCCGCGATTTGAGGTGAACCTGTTTGCAGGCGAAGAAGAGTTCCCTGATATTGCTGCTCCGATTCAGATGCGATGGGACAGTCAGGGGCGACTGTGGGTCAGCTGTTCAACTACGTACCCTCATGTCTACCCGGGAAAGGAACCTGATGACAAACTTGTGATCCTGGAAGACACAGACGGTGATGGCAGGGCAGACAGGTCGACAGTGTTTGCAGACGACCTGCATATCCCACTGTCGTTCGAGCTTGGTAACGGTGGCGTCTACGTGTCCGAAGAACCACATCTGACATTTCTTAAAGACACCGATGGAGACGGAAAGGCGGACTTTCGCCAGCAACTGCTCACAGGATTCGGTACAGAAGATTCACACCATGCACTGCACGACTTTGTCTGGACACCCGATGGGGATCTGGTTTTTCGGGAGTCGATTTTTCATCACAGCCAGGTGGAGACGCCCTACGGACCGGTCCGGCAGCAGAACAGCGGCTGGTTTCGCTTTGATCACAGCAGGCACAAGCTGGACAGCTTCGGCACATACCACAGCACGAATCCCTGGGGCGTAACATTTGATGACTGGGGGCAGCACATGGCCAGTCATCCGATTTATGCGGCTGCATTTCATTCGCTGGACCCGCCGTTTCCACAGCAGCATCCGAAACCTGCAGGACTGCAGGCGTATTCGGGCACCTGTGGCCAGGAGCTGGTGGACTTCAGCACATTCCCGGATGAACTGAAGGGGCACTTCATCAAGGCTCGGTATAAGCCAACTAATCGAATCGAGATTCTGAAATGGAAGGAAGGTCCTTTCGGCTTCGAAGAGGAGTACGTCAGCGATCTGATTTTTTCAAAAAATCTCAGTTTTATTCCGGTCGATCTTCGCTACGGGCCTCGCGGTGCCATGTACGTCTGCGACTGGTACAATCCGGTAAAGGGGCATGCACAGTATTCGTTGAGAGACGAGCGTCGCGATCGACATTCCGGCCGCATCTGGCGGATCACGGCCAAGGGCAGGCCGCTTCTGACATTGCCGGAAATGACCGACGCCAGTGTTAACGATTTACTGGAGATTCTGAAGCGGCCGGAATACCGAGTGCGTTACATTGCCAAGCGTGAACTGCGAAGCAGGAACGCAGCCGAAGTGAAAGCGGCTCTCGACGTCTGGGTGCAGAACCTCGATCCCGCCGCCCCGCGTTTTCGGCACCATCAGGTGGAAGCAATCTGGGCATATCGAAACATCGGCGCCCATGGTCGCAAACTGCTGCAGCCGGAATCGGTACGGGCCGGGGTACCGCAGCAACAGAGTCTCAGCACTGTTGCCACGAATCTGCTGAGGGACGTGCTGCTGTGCGACCAGCACATGGCTCGGGCTGCTGCCGTTGAACAGCTGCGTTACTGGCATGCCGACTTTCCCGATGTGTACGAACTGCTGGGCAGGGCAGCCAACGATACAAATGGCATCGTACGCATGCAGGCGGCTATCTGCAGCAGTTATCTCGGTACACCGGATGCACTCGGCATCGTCTTGCAGACGTTGAATCATCCCGCTGAAAAACATGTCGCCTATGCGATTCAGTGTGCGCTGGGTTCACACACGCTGCGACGACACTGGGAAGGCAGCCCCGAATACAACATCAGCCGAATTCTGAATCGGCTGAAACGCAGCAGCGAACTTAAAGAACCGACTCCCAGCGCGGGACAGGCTGAATTCGATTCGCAGAAGAATCTCAAAACTGTGCGGATATCGTGCCTGCCGGAACGGATGTTGTATACGGTCAAACAGTTCGCCGTAACGACTGGTCAACCTGTCAAGATTGTTTTCACTAATCCGGATGCGACGGACCATAACCTGGTGGTTGTGAAACCGGGCACTCTGGCCGAAGTTGGTATGGCGGCCAACGCGATGGCTCGTGACCCGAAGAACGCGAATTCGGACTTCATTCCATCGGAGAAAGAAGATTTGATTTTGCAGGCGTCACCCATGATCGGCCCTACACGCAAATCGCAGGTTCATGTCATGCGATTCAATGCTCCCGCAGCAGCGGGCATCTATCCGTTCGTGTGCACATTTCCGGGACACTGGATCATCATGAAGGGAGACATCGTGGTCGCGAACGATCTGTCCGAAGTGGACTCGATGCTGGCTGCTCGCAAGCCTGCTATGGTTAAGGAGTGGCAGGTGACGGACTTTGAGAACGTATCGGTCAGGGACGATGAAGACACGATGATGAGGGGAATGCAGGCCTTTGTGAAGGCCCGCTGCAATCAATGTCATGTCGTTGCCGGACACGGAATAAATCTCGGTCCGGATCTCACGGACGTTGCGAAACGCTACAAGGGCGAGAAGCTGCTGCAGCAGATTCTGGATCCGTCGTCAGAGATCAACAAAAAGTATCAGAACCATCAGTTCGTTCTGGAAAGCGGCCGAGTGGTTGCCGGCGTCATCGTTGACGAAAGTTCGGCGGAACTGAAAGTGGTCAGCAACCTGCTGAATCCGAACGCATTCATTCGGATCGACAGGAAGCAGATTGAAGACCAGGTCCCGTCCAGAATATCCGCCATGCCCAACGGTTTGGCGAATGTACTGACAAAGAAGGAAATTCTGGACATGGTCAGCTTTCTCCAGTACGGCGGCTACAAGCTGCCGGAACACCTGAAGCAGAACCATGATCACTCAGACCATGCCAAATAGAATCGCCACCAGAACAGGAACGGCCGGGCATCCTCTCGATACCCGGCCGTTTTCTGATTTGCAGTCGCGTTCCAGAGTGACTCGCTGTCACATTCTGTAGGAGGGGTTTTCACGGCTGAATTCTTTCGCGACCAGCCGCTGTTGAAAGTTCAGGCCTGTGAAGGAATAGTCTTCGATTAATGTTATCTCGTCGAGTTCCTGATCGGAGAGACCTTCGGTGTCGTTTGCCCATGTATAATTCCGCACTTTTAACGGCACATGGAGCTTTGAATCGACCATGATGAGGTTCTTGCGATAGATCTTCGAGAATTCTGCATCGTCGTACTTCACCATGAAGCAGTAACAGTTGCGTCCATCGAATTCCTGGTCGCTCAGGCGGGTGCACGAAAACCCGTGTCCCCGTCGGACGTCTTTGTCGCGGTCGGCGGCAATTTGGTGCAACATTCCCAGAACACCGGCATCAGTGATGGGGTATCGGGTTTCCGCCTTTGCCAGACTCGACGTCGGGTCAATCTTCAGTGCGGGCAGCATTCTCTTGAAGCCACCAAACTTGACCACCATGTATCCGTCGTCGTACTCGTCACTGTACAGGATCTGGCGACCTCGTTCACCATTCTGCCACTTCATATATACGGCGAAGTGTGGCTTGTGCTGAACCTTAATCGCGATGTCCTGACGAGGCAGCAAGTCCCCGCCGATTCGTTCTTCCTTGTGGAAGTTTCCGGAATAGTCCTCGATGTTCTCCAGAAACCGAGCGCCGTCCCGAAGCAGCAGAAGGCAGAACTTGTTTGTTTCCTGGCTGTTCAGCAACCCGCCATCAGTAATTTGAGCATCAACACCTTTGTTGGTCAGGATTTCCACAGCGTCTTCAGCGCGGTTATCGGCTTCTTCATTGGTTGTTACCTGTATCGGGGGGGGCAGCGGGACCGGGGTTTCGTCAATCACGACATCGGACGGCGCGGATTCGAGCGAAAGATTATCTTCTTCCGCCGGCAACGGATCAAAACTGGTATACAGAACAGCAACGCTGAATACCGTGATACATGCAGCGACAAGGTTCGCCCGGCCGGGCGATTTCCTGGAACAAAATTGCGGCATCTAGTAATCACCTCATGGGAAAGTGTTCGGTAGTGTCTGAGAAGGGCAGGCCATTAGACAGTGCCAAACGGTTGGGATGTGAGACGGAGGAACCAAAGATCACTCGCTCCATCGCGGTTTCCGGGTTTGGCCGGAGTCCTTTCCGGAGATGGTTATGCACCAAAACTGTGAAAACGTGGAAGCGTGGACGGGGTGAGAGTCCGACCCTGGCCCAGGGCCGCTGGATCTCTCAGAACTTCATCTGTGACCGGCTGACCGGCGTACCAACCGAACCGGACAAGATGAATTCGTCAGCCAAAGCCCGGGCTTCCACGCCTCAGCATGTATCTTGATCGTCAGTGCGACCGGATGTCAGGACGGGGAATGGCAAACTCTGCCGAACTTTGCTCGTTGAAGACTCTGTCCCGTGTCAGGGGTCACGCAGACATCACTTTCTTCAAAAGCGAATCGGCTTCTGCCGCCGACCTATGCTGCCCAATCGGATCAGATTCCAAGGCCTTCCTTGAGTCGGTCGCGATACTCCTGCAGGACACCCGGCCCCTGCATGACTGTGGCAGACATTTCGGTCGCAAAGTCTGTCGCCAGCATCGTCTGGACCAGCTCGTCTCGATACTTGAGGTTCCCCTGATCTTCCGCAGCCAGTGCTCTTCCCAGATATGCCAGAAACAACACTTCACGGTGTTCCGTCGGGGTCAGAGAGGCCTGCTGTATCAGCGTCTGAAAGGTGTTACCGGATTCTTCGGGTGCCGAAGGGGTCGTGGTCAGATAATGCAGTCCGAGGTGCAATCGTGCCCATAATGCCTCATCCGTCTGCGGAAACTTTTCAAAAACGGCCGTCCATGCTGCAGGGTTTCCGGGATTCAATATGGCCCGAGCGTATTGCTGAGCAGCCGTATCTTCCGGTGTAAACTCAGCGTCCTTGATGTGCAGACCAATCGGTTGAAATATTCCCTGACCGACGCTGACGCCGATGATACCACAAAGGAGAATCGCGATGACTGCGGCCAGAGGAGAAGGCAGCGACGACCGCACCCAGCCCCAGACTGAGGACGTATCGGCCATCGTTGGATTCAACGGCTCGTGGTCCAGCTTTGCCAATGCTTCCTGCAGATCCTCAGGCGTCGTAAAGCGATCCTCGGGCCTCTTTTCCATCATGCGATGTATCGTCCGGCACATTGCTTCAGGCAGGTCACGGCGATGACAGAACAGCGGCTTTGCTTCCTCCTTGAGGTGCTGAACAGCAACACTGACGGAGTTCTTGCCCGGAAACGGAGGCTGCCCGGCAAACATGTGATAGCACGACACGCCAAACGAATACTGGTCTGTGTGGTGATTGAGCTTTTCGCCCTGAATCTGTTCGGGACTCATGTACCACGGCGTCCCCATTGTCGTGCCCGCCTGAGTCAGATTCATTTTGTTGCTGACTTCATTCAGCTGAGCCAGCCCGAAATCCGTGACCTTCGCGACCTCACCACGGGTCAGCATGATGTTTTCGGGCTTGATGTCGCGATGCACGATTCCCGCGTCGGAGGCCGCAGACAAAGCTGCAGCGACATTTTTCATCCACTTTAATCCGGTCAGGAAATCAGGCGGACCGTTCCGTTTGATCCACTGGCTCAGATTCTGTCCCTGCACATATTCCTGGACGATGTAATGCAGATTGTCCGCCTGGCCAATCATGTAGACCTGGACAATGTTGGAGTGACTCAAGCCGCCAGCAGCTCGAGCTTCCTGTTCAAATCTCTGCAACAGCGTGTTGTTCTTGCCACTCACTGCGTCTTCACGCAGGATTTTTACGGCCACAGATCTGCGCAGGGAAATCTGTTCTGCCAGATAGACTTCTGCCATTCCACCAACGCCCAGCCGCCGCAGCAGGCGAAAGTCACCAAGCGTTCGGTCGACAAGGTCGCTTTGATCGTGATGAAAAATATCAGGCGGAGGTTCGGGCATACCGTGATTCATGACTCCATGGTGAATGCGAAAATAATTCCAGATGGCCTGGCAGTGTCGCAGAACAAATAACAGATACCAGCCCGACAGGACACCATGGATCGTTTCGAGACTAGATGGCTGGCAGGGGCCGCTGGCTGTTGTGGCAGGCTCACATCAGCCCGGGCCCAACACAGTTTTGGCGGACACCGCAGGGAATGTCAATACTCGAGGTCAGATGTTGCTGTGCGGCGTAACGCACAGTGAGACGCCATGAGCGAATTCTTACAAGTTTTCGCCCGGACGCGGCGTTCAGTGACACACCGGAGGGCCTTCTTGGTGTGAAAAGGATACAGGTGGTTGTTAGTCCGGAATCTGTGAAAAGCTCGCAATCTGCGACGAAAATTACGTCCAGCAATCCATGCGCACGCGGCAACTGTCGATAAGAAAACAAAAGTTCAGAGTCTTACTGCATGAGTGCAGCCCAATCTTCAGGTTTTTCTCGCAATCTCAATAATGCCTACTGTAAACAAACTCCGGATTCGACAACGACTTGGCAAATACAGGATCGAAAAAAGACTTGGCGAAGGCGGATTCGCTGCCGTGTTTCAGGCCATGGACACGATCATGGGCACTCGTGTGGCCCTGAAAATTCCGCACAGCACGCTCGTCGACGCTGAACTCCTGAAGGCTTTTCGCCACGAAGCCCGTCTGGTCGCCAAAGTTGATCACCCTGGCATTCTTCAAATCAAAGATGCCAGCGTCATTGACGGCCGATTAGTCATTTCGTTTCCGCTTGGGAAAGAAACGCTCGCCGATCGACTTTCCCGGCGAATGTCACTTGAAACCATTTTTTCGATCAGTGGCCAACTGCTGGCAGCTGTGGCGTTTGCTCATCAGCGGAAGGTTATCCATTGTGACATAAAGCCCGAAAATATCATTATGTTTGATGGCTCTGTGTTAAAACTCGCCGATTTCGGCATTGCCAAAGTGGCTCGCCGGACTGTTCACGGTTGCGGCACAGGAACCGTCGGGCACATGGCCCCGGAGCAGGCGATGGGCCGCCCGTCTGTGCGGTCTGACGTGTTTGCGGTGGGGTTGGTCATTCATCGGATGTTTTCGGGGCAATGGGCGGAGTGGCCATATCAGTGGCCACTTAACGGGCACAGACGGCTGCGAGAACGCATTCCCCCAACGATGATCACCTGGCTTAGAAAAGCCCTTGAGCTGAATGCGGCACAACGGTTTCGCGACTGTGCCCAGATGCAGAATGCTTTCACCCGATTGCGTCCGGGCGCACTTCGCTTCATTCAGCAGCAACGGCGTCGGCCCCGTGGACCAAGGCCGGACACAGAAAAGCCGGCCGGCCGCACACAGCGAGCAGCCTGAATGGCCGTGTGCCTCCAGAGGAAACGCCGCAAGTCGTGAAGACGCATCGTTTTACTGCGTGTGATGGTCCAGAACCGCCATTGACCGATAGAACCCTGACCACCTAAAATACACGGCCGGTGCAGGATGCGCCCGTGGCGGGCTTTTTTGCCTTGTTCAAGGATGAACAGATGCGAACAACAGCGGATGACGAGCCCAGCGTCATTCCAATTACGAACGGCGACTATCTTCGCGAAGCTCGGCTGGCGATTCGCAGTGAAGCCGAAGCGCTTCAGGTCGTGGCGGATCGGCTGGACAACACGTTTTGTGACGCTGTTCGGCTGATACTCAATTCTTCGGGCTCCGTCATTGTCACGGGGGTCGGAAAAGCGGGTCTGATCGGCCGAAAGATCGTGGCGACCATGTCCAGTCTTGGTTCCCGATCGCGATTTCTGCACCCCACAGAAGCTGTACACGGAGATCTGGGGTGCGTTGATTCCAGCGACGCCGTCCTCGTATTGTCCAACAGCGGTGCCTCTGAAGAAATTCTGCGGCTGCTTCCAACGTTATCCCAGATGAACATTCCTGTTGTGGCGATCACGCGCGACGACAAAAATCCGCTGGCTCGTGCATCTCAGGTCGTTCTGGAAATCGGGCACCACGCGGAAGCAGGAGACCTGCAACTGGCCCCGACGGTCAGTACGACGGCTATGCTGGCAATTGGTGATGCTTTGGCAGTGACGCTGAGCCGCGCGCGAGGCTTCACTCAGGGCGAATTTGCGGCGTTCCACCCGGCGGGAACTCTGGGACAGCAACTCAAGCCTGTTTATGAATTGATGCGTTCCGGAGACCAACTGCGGATCGCGTCAGAAACAGCCACTGTTCGACAGGTGATGATTGAACTCAGTCGGCCGGGGCGACGGACCGGAGCGATTATCCTGACTGGACCCGGTGGCGTGATCTCAGGGATTTTTACCGACAGCGATCTGGCCCGGCTGTTTGAAAATCGGCGCGAGCATTTGCTCGACCAGCCAATTTCGAACGTGATGACCGTCAATCCGACAACGACCCGCCCGAACCTGCTGTTAGTCGAAGCCACGCGAATGATGTCAGATCTTAAGCTAAGTGAACTACCCGTGACTGACGAAACCGGACTTCCAGTCGGGCTGCTGGACGTGACGGATATTCTTGACGTGTCCTCGATGGCAACTGCAGCAGCCGTGCAGAACGCCGTTATCAAGTCTGCCTAACTTACGAGCACATCGTCTTTGCTGACACAATGACGCTGCATGAATATCTACAGTACTCCAAATAGATTTTTTCTTAGCGTTGTCTGCACAGTCGCTCTGGTGGGCGTCTACGTTGTTTTTCGTTTTGCGACCTCACCATTTCTGGACGTCGAACGCGAAAAGCGAACGTTTACAGTCTTGGAAACCGGCGATGACGAACCGGAATTTCGCCAAATCGCCACGAGGTGGTTTCCGCGGGATAACTGGGTATCGAAATCCGCCCTGCACTTTCGGCACGGTGAACGCTACGTCTATTTTGGAAACTACGACCTGATAGACAGTCCCGGCCAGGATCCGACAGTCAACTTTCGCCCTGTCGCAATGCTGTGGCGCAGCGAAACAGAGGATGTCCCCATAAGACTTGTGGCCAAGTCAGCACAGCTGCAACATTCGAAACGGTTCTCGTTGTTGAATATGGACCTGGGGCGCATCACGGGAGGGCGACTGGCCGGAGGAGTTCGTATTCGGGGCCCCAGGGGGCTGCAGATTAATGTCTCCACGCTGCATCTGTCTGAGGATTCCATGAAGTTGTGGAGCAGTGATCCGGTGCAGTTTGCGTGGGAAGGACATCGGGGTCGGGCCGCGAGCGGCATCGACGTTTATCTGCAGAGTGAATCAGGCGATGGACTGACTAATGTCTCTAACGTCAGCCGTATCGTGCTGAATGGACGAGTCGTGTGTGATTTTCTGCTGCCGGCTGAGCGGGCCGGTGAAGAAGACCGGAAGTTCAAAATATCTGCCGCCCAGGGTTTTAATTATGATTTCACGACCATGACGGGAAGCTTTCAGGGGATTTCGGCTCATCCTGACACGCAAAATCTAACGTCCGACAAGCCGATTCGACTGGAAGAAGAGGTTCTGGTCCAACGATTCAACGTCGACGGTACGATGGACCAGTTGGTGTGTCCGGAATTACAACTTCAATTCCGTAACGAAATCTCCAACGAGACCGGGGTACCTGTGGATGACCGTCTGCATCTGGCCCACGTCACTGCCTGGGGCAAACAGGTTGCATTTTCGTCTCCACAGCACAGCCTTACCGTGCTGGCCAATAATCTGCGGTACTCGGTCGACGAACGACTGATCGACATTAGCAACATGGGCCATACGGGTCGCCGGCATCTTGTGGATGTGAGACAGCAGGACGCACGTCTGAAGGTGCCGCATATTCGAATCATGCATGACAATGAAAACTCGATTCAGCGAGTGGAATGCCTGGGTACAGGTATGCTGTCGACGAGTCGTCGATTGCAGTCTGCTGACCGGAAGCAACAGGTTGCGGCCGCCAAACGGAAATCACGAGGGGCATTTTCGGCAACCTGGCGGCAGTCACTCACCCTGCAGGTGGGAACCGACGGGTTAACTCGCATAGTCACGCTGAAAGACGGCGCATCAGTCGCTCAGCCGGACGCCGGCCTGAAGCTGGCTGCGCGCACCATTGCCATGCGACTGTCCCAGGCAGGTTCTACCCCGTCGGCAGGCGCACAACTCCGGGAGCCCGACGGGATTGTCAGAATTGCAGGAAAACCCGAATCTGAGTCGGACTTAACGCTTACCGGATTGACGCCGGAAATTCTGACAGCAACCGGGAACGTCGTGCTGACGTCACCGGACAACAACGGTCTTTTGCGGGAGAAACTGACTGTCCGGTTTGAGGATATGATTCCCGGTGCATCCGGGAACACTGGACCATCAGGCAAGGTCAGAAATATCGCATTGAAGAAGAAGGCTGAGTCCCTTGCCTTGCCAGAGCCGGGCAGCGGATCTTCCAGCAGCCGTGTGTCGTTTGTGTCAGACACACTTGATGCCATCGTAAGAATCAGTGTCGATTCGGATGATCGTGAAATCGAGTTTCACAATCTCTGGTTGAAGGGCAACGTGAAGGTTGTGCGTAAGGCACAGAAAGAGGAAGACGGATTCACCGCCACGGGCAACCAGCTGTACGCGGCAGAGGGACTCAATGATGACCGCGAAGTTCAACTGTTTGGAGACCCGGCACGGGTCACGCGTCTGACCGAGACACTGGAAGGACCGCGAATTGATTTGCAGGAATTGTCACGGCAGGCCCAGGTTGTCGGCAGTGGGCGGATTCGATTTATTACCGACAGGGGATTCGACGGAAAGCCATTGCCGGAGCCGGCGCCGATCGATATTTTCTGGAGCGACCATATGGAGTTCCAGAATCGCAAAGCTCACTTTGTGGGCAACATTCGAGTGGTTATGAATAACCGAAAGACTCAGCAGCTGGAAGTGACGTGTTCGGGCCTGGACGTGCACTTCGATCGTGACATCGCGCTGGATCAGCGGGTGTCCGAAGGTAGTTTTGTTGCGGTCGAGTCCGGTGCAGGCGGTACGTCTGATTCCGGGTCGATTGAGCGAATCGAGTGTCACAGTCACGTGGTTGTCAGGATTGATCAGTTCGTCGACGGAGTCACCAGTGCCCGACACAATGCTGAGTTTGCGGATTTGAGGGTTGATCTCAAGACCGGTGACTTTGTGGCGATCGGGCGTGGCTTCCTGAGTTCCATAAGCCCCGATCGAAACGGCGAGTTACAGGGGTCATCGCCCGCCATTGCCCGGGCGAACATGCCTGCACAGACTCATGAAACGTCATTTGTGTTCATGAAGGCCGATTTCATTGGTGAAGTCAAAGGTAACCTTCACCGCAAAGAAGCCACGCTGTCGCACCATGTGGAAGCCGTTGTGTCACCTGCGCGACGTGTCGACGAAGAAATTAACTTCGACCGAATTGCGACGGCTCATCTACCGGAACGTGCCGGCATCCTGAGTGCGGAACAACTCACGATCAGCGCGGTGCCGCTGGCGGATTCTACGTCCGATTCATTTGCAATCGTAGCAAGAGAAAATGCCAGACTTGAGTCTCAAACGATCTCCGGCACGGCAGACATCATTACGTATGACCACTCCAAGGAGCAGTTCATTCTGCGAGCCGAAGGTCAGGGCTCGGTGGCGGTTAATCACCGAGCAGGGCTGGAAAGTAAGTTCAACAAGCTGGTCGGCAAACGTTTTGAGTACTACCGTCGGACCAATCAACTGAACGCAGAAGAGATCCGGAGCCTTGACGTGGGTGAGTAAGAGTTGGCGTCCGGACCAACGAGAAATCTGAGGACCTGCCAGCACACTATGGTTGGTCGGTAGAGGGTTCAAGTGCGGGTGCGGGCTCGATTGGCGGTGAATGTTCTGTTTTTGGGTGCAACAAAGTTGCTGTGGCCGAAGATGTCAGGCCCGCCGGATAGAGGTCGACGGTCCCTGTCGGCCCGGAAGATGCAAACTCGGGAGGTTGAGTGACCCGGTTCGGAGCGTCCCTGGCATGAGTTCTGGCATTGGCACGTAACATGGCGTCGCCGTAGGCCGCCGGGCACCATTCGCCTTCCGCCAGATAGACGCCGTAGTTATCCAATGATGTCCCCTTGGCGAGGTGCAGAGCAGCGATTGCTTTGTTATAGGCTACGATCTGCTGATAGTAGGCGATCTCCGCGTCAGCACGGCTGGACTGGGCACGTAAGACGACGTCTACCGTTTCCCGACCCAGTTGAACGCGGTATTCAATTAACGGCACTCGTTCTGCGGCGGCATCCAGACGTTTATGATTGGATTGAGAAGCTGCGTACGCGGAAGTCACGTCCTGAATGGCTGTGGCAATGTCGTGAGCGATATTGCGTTCCTGAGACGCCAGGATCGCTGTATCTCGAGTCAACTGTAGTTCGAGGTTTCTGACCTGGCTGCGAGCCAGTCGGAATCCAAGCGGCACGCTCACTTCCAGCCCCATTGTCCATGACTCGAGATGATCATGTGTCAGCGATCCGAAACCGCTACCACCGCCACTTCTTGTGATGAGTGGGTCGCCCAAGCCATGAACACCGTAACTGCTCACAAAATCCAGTCGGGGTTGAACGAGGCTTCTGGCCGCCCTCAGCTGCAACTGCAGGCTCTTGATGTTCCACTTCTGTCGGCGAAGTTCCACGCGATGAGTTAAACCCTCAGTCAGGCTGCCCGTCCAGTCCGGAATGAACTCGGCAATTGCCGGTTCATCAACGGGACGCAGGACTGTGCCGTCGTTCAGCGGAAGACCAATCAGGCGTCGCAGTTCCGTTTCGGCCTGATACAACGTGTTCAGTGACGATTCGACTCCGGATTTTGTCTCGTACAGCCGGTCCCGGGCCTGCAGTTCATCTGGAAGGCTTGCATCCCTGAGTTCAAGTCTTGTCGCACTTTTCCGCCAAATCGCAAAGGCACTTTGGTGAGCAGCGACCACAGTATCATAGGATCGATAGGCGAGATACAGATCCCAGTAAGCATTTTCGACGTCGACTGTTGCATTGCGTACGGCGGCTTCAAAGTCGGCCAGCGAGATATCAGCACTGATGCGAGCGATCAGAACTCCCTGGCTAACCCCGGTGATGGCGCCAAATGCTTGATTGACGGGGCCCGCGATCCGGGTGAACTCGACACCGCTGGCCGCCAGCAGAGGGTGGCGATAGGAAGCTCCGACGGTTCCGAAGTACTTGTCGGCGGAGGGGGACGTATAGTTCCAATTGTGGTTCAGCGCCAGCGTCGACCCGGACGCGAATCGTTTGGACAGGCCGGATCTAAATACACCGCTTTCCGGCGCTGATCCATTCGACGACGTACGACTTCGTCCCCACATCATGGACGTATTAAAGGTGGTATCAAAATCGGCCAGGGCGGCCTCCACACCCCGGCCGCGTCCGAACAGAACTCCACTCTGCTGAATTCCAGGGTCATAGACGGTGGTTACGCCGCCTGGTCCGCGAAGTGACGCCTTCGCATTGCCTCCGCCTGATTCGATCACTTCATTATTTGCCAGAGCTGTTTGAATCGCTTCCTGCAGAGTGAACTCTCTCGGCTCGTCGTCTACGCGGCGGGCCAGACTTCGTGGTTCATCGCTGACGGCGACTGACTGTGGCGTGGGGAAATCCAGGCATGGATATTCGATAGTGCTGCTGTATCCTCGGTAGTGTGACACTCCGGAAACGTCATCGCAGTACTGCAGGTCACAGACATTCGCCTTGTTCGCGGAACAGCCTGCGAGCAGCAGCAGAGCCAGCGCTGCGATAGGCAGCATTGAGGGCATGCTGTGTGTGCTGAGCTGCATGGTGGAACGCATATTGTTCACGAGACTTCCCTGTCTCAATGGAAAACGGGGACCCCGGTGCGGAATCCAGCGGCACAGCTGCTGCCGTCATTGCAAACGGCACATCAGTCAACTGCAGGCAGAAGTCGTATCGTCGGATAATTCTGCGTTACTTGAAGAAGACGTGTCTGAAGCATACTCGTTATAGGGCAGACCAAGCATCTTCTTCAAAAAGACAACCTCACCTGCATCATTGCCTTCAACGGTATGACCGGCAAATTGCAAAAGGTAGCCGGTAATGAAACAACCGGCGTGCCAATACCATGCAGCACCGGCAATTGCGGCCACAGGAGCAACAATGAACGACAAAGGAATCCCGATGACATGCAGGACCTGATTGGTCCGATTTCGGTGACGTGGCAGGTAGTTGTCCAGAAACCGACGGATCATTAAGGATTCTCACCAGAACGGGCTCAAGTTCGAAGCGGCCGGCTGTTCATCCTCTCCGACTATTCATCGTCTTCATCATTGGCGTCTGACAAAGATTCCACCCGGGAGTTGTTCTTGGGCGGTTTTCGGAAAACGGCCACTATGTCTTCGACCGGAACGACGTACAGCAGATTATCGGCCTCGAAATCAACCGGAATCGCATTCTTCGGGTGAAACAGCACTTTGTCGTATTTTCGAATGGGAAAGTCTTCGTCGCGATCGATTTGAACGCTGATTTCGACCACGCGTCCCGTGATTGTGGGAATCTCAGACGTGTCGGGCAGTACAATACCGCCGCGAGTTTCCTGACGAGCCTCGTCTTTACGAATCAAAATCCGCATTCCCAGCGGCTCGACGTATTCATTCACCATTTCAGATTCGACACCTTGAGCAGATCAGCGTCAGCAGCGGCCGCAACCAAGCGACGGCACATCACGGACTTTAGGAAGCAGCCGCAATAGTGCAAGGGGGCGCTTCGTTCGAAATCCACGATTTTCGGCAGACATACAGCCGGCCCGCGTCTCAGCTGACGTCTTTCAGGGCAGACATCGGCAGGTCATCGTCGTCGTGATCCATTGCAGCCTCGTGTCCGTCCTCCGGAGGTATCGAAACGCCAACGTCAGGAAAATGTCTGCAGGTTGCTTGCTGAATCAGGCGGCCAAGTAGTCCCCCGAGAAGTGCCGGCAGGAAGATGACGTCTGCCACGAGAGCTGCGAAGATCAGAGCTGCCATGATCCAGCCAAAGCGACTGACGAGCAGCAGATCGGCGGGGAGCAGTGCCAGCATTCCCAGTCCGACGGCGGCGCTGGTCTGCCACATGGCCGGGCCGCAGTGTTCCAGCGCTTTGCCAACAGCGCGATCCACCGGCATGCCGCGTCGAACCAGTTCCTGAAACCAGGTCAACAGGTGAAGTGTGCCGTCGACTGCGATGCCAAGGGCTACAGACGCCGTAATCATCGTGCCGATGTCGACCTTAAGACGCATCCAGGAAAGTAGTCCAAACACCAGGACAACCGGCATCAGGTTGGGCAGCATCGTAAACACACCAGCCATGGGACTGCGCAGAACAATCATCATCACGACAGCGATGACGATAAAGGCCATTCCGAAACTGCGAATCAGACTTTCCAGAACGGCCTGCTGCGTTCGCAGAAAAACGGGAATCAGGCCGGTTACCACGTGTCCGGTGTACGGGCTTCCTACGCTTGCCAGGTGGTTTGAGGCAATCGCGTCGATCTCCTGAGTTAAGACCTCCAGGTCCACACTGGACAATGCGGACGTCTGGGCCGTCACGCGCCAGACTTCGTCGCCCTGTCGGTTTAGCAATTCGTCCCCGTCTTCGAGCCAGTCGGTGGAATAGTCCGGCAGCGCCAGCAACGATGAGATTTCATCATTGTCGCTTCCCTTGGCCTTTATTCGGCGGTGGATTTTCCCCTCAAGCGCACTTTGAGTGCGTTTGAGCCGAAACCTTTGCCCCATGGACATGTCCCTGGTATCCGCTTCTCGCAGATCCAGAAACGAGGCCAGCGACAGGACGCCGCTGATTTCAGGGTGTTTCCGAACATCGCTCTGCAACGCCATGACCAGACGAGCCCGCTCAATGAACGGCATCGTCTGCCTGGCCATTTCATCAAATTTGACGATCGTATCGATCGAAATCACGCCGGATAGTTTGTCCTCCAGAAAAACATAGTCCTGGACTAACTGTGAATCCGAGGGGAAATACCGAATGACTTTGGTTTCTGTGTCGAAGTACTGCAGGCCCCAGCCGGCCCCCAGAGTGGCGGCGACACAGGTGGCGGATACCAGGTGGCGGTGGTGCGCTATCCATAGTCCGAACCGATTCCAGTGTCCGGTCTCTAGTTCATGCGTGGGCGGCGGAGATTTGGGCCAGTACAGCATCAATGACGGCAACACGTACAGCACGATGACAAAGGAAATGATGCAGCCGATCGCCGAATAAATGCCAAAGTCGCGAACCGGGACAAGATTGCTGGCCAGTAGTGATGCGAGTCCGATGGCGGTGGTTCCGCTGGCCAGGGCGCAGGGCAGCCATGCGGTTTCTGCGGCGCGGAATACGGACCGACCGGGATCAGAATCTCCAGAATGTTTCCAGTAGTTGGCAAGGTGAATGGCAGCGGATGTGGTGAGCACAATTAACAGGGTCGGCATCACGATCAGCACCATATTCATGCTGGTACCGGTCAGTGGAACGACCGCGACGGCAATGATGACCGTGAGGAACGAAACCGCCTGCACAAGAGTCGCCAGTCGAAAACTTCGCAACATGACGAAGGACAACAGAATGCTGACGAACGCCGAAAGTGCGATAGGCGAGCTTTTAGGCAGATTCCATGCGGGCTGATTGCGATTCCATGCAGCATCCGCGACCGCCTGATTCAATGCCACGTTGACAACCGGCTGTCCGCCAAGTCGTACCGTTTCTGCGGGAACGCCTATCGATTCCACAGCACTTCTGACAGCCGCAACAGCCGCTTTCTTGTCTGCAACACCCGCCTCCGAAAGCGACACAGAAAGGGCCGCCAGCGACCCCGGCGTGATGAAGCACTCTTCAATGCATGATTTTCCTGCTGTCTGCGATCCGGAACCTGGAGCTTCCATGGACATCAGAGCGGTGCTGAATTCGCCCAGTTGGCCGGTTTCCGAATGCATGCCCGGCCACGACAACTGCAGGTCGTACAGCGGCTGGTTCTGCACATACGCGGTCAGTTCCTCATGCAGTCGCCAGGCACCCGTGTCTTCGAGAGAGATGCCTTCGGATGACGGCAGCGTCAATTCCGCACGCCCGATGACCGGTTGTAAACCGAACTGATCATTCGCCAGCCGCAGGATTTCCTTTTCCAAATATTCGCCGCGACTGCGTCCGGCGTCCGTAAATCGAATTCTCAGCGGGCCACGCCCGGATAAAACGCCGTCAATCCGATCCAGCGCCTCTTCGAACGGGATGTCCTTGGACAGCATCCGAATCAGTGCGTCAGCCGGCAGGCGGACTTCACTAACATACGGCGAACCGCCTTCAAAGGCATCGCCCGCAACGGGCATGCCCTCAAGACGTTCTTTCAGCAATTTGAGTCGCGGATCTGTCAGGGACGCATCGTCCCATGCGACCAGAATACGATCTTTGGAGGGGAACAGCCCTTCGTACCACGCAAGAATGCGGGCCTGGGGGTCGTTCTTTGGCAGCCAGCCGGCGACGTCGTTGTGCAGCCTGAGTCCGTGCAGTGACCGGACCATCACAGGCAGCAGAAATACAATGAACGCCACAATCCACAAAGAAACGCCGTGTCCCCAGCGGTCTCTTCTTTGCAGAAATGGCATCTTCCCTGATTCTGTCACGAAGTCTTGCTGCCTTGAATAACTGTTAAACCTGCTCTTCAGCGAATTCTGGGCGAATCGTAGCCGGTTGGCAATGCGAGGTCATCAAAACGATTGCCTGGATATTGAGTTTCGTACACTTCGAAAAGGAAGAGAGACAGTCACGGGAACCTGACGGGTAAACCCGTTTACATAGTTCAGGGGTTTCTGGCGGAATTGTGGGCATCGTCTAAGTCGCGTTTTCGCTGAACAATGCCGCCAAAAGCCGATTTGTCGAGCATTCCGGAGCACTGCAACAGAAATGCAAACTGCGGGGAAACCCTGTTGAATCTGCATGTATTCCCAACAGCACAGCTTGTGTGGTCACATATCGCCGGTCGACTTTGTGCGGCCAGTACCGTTACAATCAATCAGCAAACACAATCGAGCCGTCCCTTTGCTGCTGCCGAAGCTACAAAGACCGGTTCCCGAATCAGGCCTTCAGCATGTCATCTGTGCATACCAATCTTGCCCTTGCTGATCAGCGTCAGACGGTGGACGAATTGGCTGCCGGCGATCGGACGGTTGAAAAGGCCATTAACCAGCGCCCTGATGACGAATCTGATGTTGCGGATGTCAGCCCTCGTTTGGGCGTTCTTACGGGCACGACGGCTTTCGGCTACTATCTTTCCGTCTTGCTGCATGCTGTGGCATATATTCTGGGGGCAATCGTTTTTCTGTTCTTCGGCCCGGACCTGTTTGACGACGATGTCTCGATGGTGATCCGAGCCAGTCTGGATGACGTGACTGTGCAGGATGCGAACCCCCTGCTGGAGATTGTCCCGGATCTCAGCCTGGGCACTGCGGATGGCGAGTCCAACATTGAGCGGATCTCAAGCAATCTGAAAGCCGTCGAAAACGGACTGATCGACACGGCAGTCACCGATATGCTTCCTTCCATGCTGAGTTCGAAGGACGACAACGACGACTCCGGCGGTAGTGGTTTCCTGTTTAAGCTGCCGGAATCCGGACTGGCAGTTACGAAGGGCAGTTTTACGGCATGGACCGAACCTGAGGTGCCCGAAGTCGACAGGCCGTATCTGATCATCATCGAAGTACGTTTGCCGAAAGGTGTAAAGGGTTACCGCATCAATGACCTGAGCGGCACGGTGCGAGGTACTGACGGCTATGCCCAGTCGATTCCCTTTGACGCCAGTCAGAAAAATTCTTCGTTCTATACTGACGAAAATGTAAAGCACCGCATTCAGACTGGTAGCGAATCCATTAAAGTCAGGGCGAACAGGATCCAGATGGGCATCCAGGTGCCCGGAGCTCGGAAACTTGTGCGGGACACCATCCAGATTCGTTCCCGACGGCTTCGTGAGAAACAGCAGCTGGAGTTAGTTTTCGGCGGTAACTCAGGGCGGTAGCGGCCCCTCAGATCCATCTCTGACTGACGGTTTGTCGTCGTTGTTATCTTAACGGTCAGTCCGCCGGACGTTGCCACGGCACCTGACCGCCTTTTTGCAGCTGTAGTCTTATCGCAGTGTTCAGGCGGTTGACCATGCCCTTGTTCGTCCCGGCAAGATTATCCTGTTCCTGCGGGTCAGCCTGCAGATTATAGAGTTCCAGTGGTTCCCAGGGTGAGTTGTGCAGCAGCTTCCATGGAAATTCAATCACGGCTTCAATCGTCTTGCCTCCGTATCGCAGACCGCCTTCGCGGCGGCAGAAGAACATCTGTGGTCTAAGCGGCTCCTGCTTTGTGCCGCTCAGAACGGGCAGGAAACTGCGACCTTCAATCGGATGTTTGATCGTGATCCGTGCCGCATCAAACAGTGTGGGCAGAATGTCCATCGACATCCCGGTAAACGTGGTTTGTGTATCCGGGGCGATTTTTCCAGGCCAGACAACGGCCGTAGGTACCTTCAGGCCGCCTTCGTAGACACTCTGTTTTCCGTCTCGCAGCGGCCCGTTGTCAGCCCCGACGCTCAGTTGACCTCCGTTATCGGATGTAAAGACAACAATCGTATTTTCTGATTGACCGTTCCGGTTCAGAGCGGACAGGACTCTGCCGATTCCGTCGTCCATGTGTTCAATCAATGCCACCAGTTTCGCCCGCTTCGGGGTGATACCCGATTCTCTCATCAGAACCTTCTGTTCCCAGTCCTTTGGCGGCTGAATCGGCGTGTGCGGCGCGTTGTAGGCCAGATACAGCAGGAACGGTTCTTCTTTTCCCTTTCGGCTTCTCAGATAGTCGACGGACCACCTGGTGAACAGGTCAGTCGCATGACCTTTCGGATCGATTTCGTGCCCGTCGTGATACATGTAATTGTTCCCGTGGCGACGATGGTTGTAATAGTCGTCCATCATGTCGCCCAGGAATCCGTGCAGATGATCGAAGCCACGCTCGATTGGTGTATTCGGAGAATCCAGGCCGAGATGCCATTTGCCCACAATCGCTGTGTGATAGCCGCTTTCCCGGGCGATCCCGGGAAGTAAAGTCACCTTCGGGCTTAGGTACCCCCAGCTATTCGCCGGATGGGTGCGAATGACACCGGGAACACCGACCTGCTCCTGATACCGGCCACTCAGGAGAGCGGCGCGAGTCGGCGAACAGACCGGACAGTTGGCGTAAAAGTTGGTAAACTCCATGCCCTGATCAAACAGTCTGTCAAGGTTGGGAGTGCGCATGTCCTTCGCACCGCGACAGGCCAGGTCTCCGTAGCCCAGATCGTCGGCCAGAATTACCAGCATGTTGGGACGGTCTGGTTCCGTGGCAGGCAGAAGACTCTGAAGACCAGGAAGCAGCAGGAAAGCATAAAGAAGTGGTCGCACAATCTGGCTCCGATGCCGTTGTAAGTGTTCGCAGTGCCGTAAGGATAGTCGGAAACGATTCATCTCGAAACCATCAACCGCACGCTGCGGCCATCCGACACCTGCGCCGCCGTGATTCCACCATGGCCGATGTTATTCGCCACGTCGGAGCCTGTCAGTTGACGCGACGTGGGGGACGATTTGATGTGCTGGCTCGTTCAATTCTGTCCCAGCAGATTTCCGTACAGGCGGCGCGAACGATTCGTCGTCGTCTGCAGGGATTGCTTCCCGGCAGGCGGATTTCTGCGGCCGGCATCGATCGGTTGTCGGATGCGGACCTGCAGTCCGTCGGGATATCTCAGCAAAAACGAGGATATCTTCGCGATTTGACCGGGCATGTCGTGGCTGGTACGGTCAACTTTCGTCGTTTAGCTCGAAGTTCGGACGAAGCCGTCATCACAGAGCTGACGACGGTCAGAGGAGTTGGTCGCTGGACGGCTCAGATGTTTCTGCTTTCCGGCCTTGGACGACCTGACATCTTCGCCCCGGACGATCTGGGATTGAAAAATGCAATTAAATCGCTGTATGGCCTCAGCGGCCGACCGACGACTGAGCAGCTGGAAGAAATCGCGGAATGCTGGGCGCCGTACCGCAGTGTGGCGTCATGGTACTTGTGGCGGTCTCTGGACATGCCTCTGAACGCTGACTGACAGCGGCCGGTGGTCTGATCGTACCGCAGTAGATATTTGTGATTGTTATCACTCTCAGGCGGACGATCTGAGTTAACCGAACAGTCGTCAGTTCGCTGGTGCCGGGATGTAGTTCAGCGTGTAGTACGCGTCTGAGTGCAGCAACGGCAGGCCATCCACCGAACGGACGGCCGAGGACGACAGTTGATGCACATGGCCGCGCTGCAGGCCGTCAATGCGAAGACGCACCGACATGCCGTCCGCCGCGACGTCAGCTGATGTGATCGTGGGAGTCGTGTGGTCTACTTCCGGACTGCCATACGACGCCTGAAAGATGTATGTGTACGTCTGCAGGGTGTACGACTTCACGTCGCCAGCCGTAACTGAATCGACAGGTTGTGTGAAAGTGACTTCGAAGCCATCCGACTTTGCCCGCATTTCGTGGATTTCAAAGGGAGTTGTCCCTGTCCAGACCAATCGTTCCAGAGCAAACGGTTTCGTGCCGCGTGAGCCCCAGCCTCTGTTGGTTCCTCCCACGAACATTGATCCGTCCTCAGTCAGACGCACTGACAGTGTGCCGGAGCCGAAACCTTCGCGAAACGGAAAGCAGGCTCCCTGATAGTGACCGTCGATTTTTTCCAGAAAGCATCTCATCACGGTGCTGAAGGTCTGATCGCCGACAAACATTTGTTTCTGAAACGGACCGAAACGCCCTGCGGTGATGTCACAGGCCACTCCACTGGCAGATTGCCCCATTTTCTTGTACGGAAACAGAATCACTGGCGGCTCGTATTCCGGAATCCGATCTGCCTCCGTCATCATGCGGCTGCCACTGACGGGTTCTGCCGGACGTTTGCCAAGTGCTTCCACTGCGGCGGGCTGGTCGAACCACCTGAAGCCGCCCGGATGCCCCTGAAACGATGACGGCCGCAGCCATTTCAGACTGCATGTACCGTTCCACGGTCCCTGGTTGTCTGTATAAAATACGTCCTTCACTGAGTTGAAACCAATGCCCCCCGGCGAACGAATTCCGCTGCACGTGGGAACCGACTTACCATCACGATTGATACGCAGACACCAGCCCCGATATCTGGAATTGCTGTTGAAGGAGCCGGTCAGGCACAGAACAGCCCACATATTACCATCGTCGTCAAATGGTGAGCCGAAAGCGTATTCGTGGTAATCCCCGTTGATGCCCCAGTCGTCATTGAATGTTTCGAATTCGTCAGCAACACCGTTTTTGTCTGAGTCTCTGAGCCGGGTGACTTCACACCGCTGGGTGGCATAGAGCCAGCCGTCGTCCCATGACAGCCCCAGCACTTCATGCAGACCGGACGCGTATCGTTCGAACTGGATGCCGGACGGATCATCGCTCCATGCATTATGCACTGTATAGATGTCTCCCCGGCGTGTTCCCACGGCCAGCGTCCCATTCGGCATGACCTCGATCGCACCGACTTCAAGATTCATCGCTTTGGGAATCTCAAATCGAAGCAGTTTGTAGTAATCGTCCTCTGTAGGCGAAACCGAATCCTGTGCGAAGACGGAAGAAGCACAGACAGAAAAACACACTGCGATCAGAAGACGTGAAGAAGCGGGCATGAAAAGCTGCACCTGGTTGAAAACTGGCACTCCTGGAGAACGGCTGATAAATCAGTCTTCGATCGGCATGAGCCAGATGTTGCGAAAGCGAATAGGGTTACCATGGTTCTGCAGATAGATGGGACCGTCCTCCGGACCTTCTTTGACCGGCGCCGCCCGAGTGCCTCTGGGCAGGTCCAGTTTGTCATGCACCACGACACCGTTGTGCTTTACCGTCATCCACGCATTTTTTTTCTTCTGACCGTCGTCAGCAAACTTTGCGGCATGGTACTCGATGTCGTAGGTCTGCCATGAAAGTGGCGGAAAACACATGTTCACAGCCGGGTCAGCGATTTCGTATACGCCGCCGCATTCGTTGTTTTTGCCCTCCAGACCGAACGAATCCAGGATCTGTACTTCGTACCGCCCCTGCTGATAGCAACCACTGTTGGCTCGTCCCTGCCCCCGGGCGTGTGGCATGAAGGACAGCATGAATTCGATGTGCAGGTTGTAACTTCCGAACCTCTGTTTACTGGTGACGCCCTCCATCAGTAACTTGTCCTCTGACATACGGCCCCCCTGGAAGTGCTCCGCCGTTGTGCCGTCGAACAGAACAACGGCTCCTGCAGATGGTGTTTTGCCGACGGTCGGGCTTTCGCGCCGCACCTTGGGGAATTCAGCAACCTTGACGTTGTCGCCGCTGTACAGTGTCAGATTACCGTCCTTGATTTCCGCCCTGCCATCACTGTCCACATTGTCCGCTTTCAGGATGCAGATATCATCCTGCATGTGTCCTGAACCAGGAATCCGCTTTTCGGCCGTGCCATCCCAGCCGTCACCCGGCAGTCCACCAATGTATCCAACACTCCGGAACTTTCCGTTACCCTGGGCGATCACCTGAATGCCGATCTTGGTCGAATTGCCGTCTCCATCAACCGTCCCGGAATACTCACCCTGAACATCAAAGTCGGGCCCGGATTCATCCACTGTCAGGAACGCCGCTCTCTTATCCTGTGCTGTCGACAAACAGGGCAACCCCAGAGCCAGCAGACCACACATGATATGTTTCATTGGAAATTGCCTTCTTGCGCGTTGAACACGCGGGGTAAGGAGAGCAGTGGCTGATGCGCCCGCATCGCACGGCTTTTACTGAACTGCTGATCACACTTCAGCTTTATGCTTCCCAGCGACTCTTCATGAAGTTGAAGCCGTCTTCAGCAAGCTTAAGTTCGGTGTCGAACATTTTCCGCCAGATGCGAGTCGCTGCCGCGAGGTCCGGCAATGCAAGTCCGAAGGCTTCAATCATCAGGTAGCCGTCGCTGTAACCAACTTCTTTCAGTGCAGCGAACGACTCATCCCAGTTGACACCGCCCTGTCCCGGCGTTGATCGATCATTTTCGGATATGTGAACGTGTACCATCTGGTCTGCACATGTTTTCACAGCATCTGTGATTGATTTTTCTTCAATGTTGGCATGGAACGTGTCATACATTGTCTTTAAGTGAGAATGTCCGACCTCCCGGCAGAACCGACCAGCGTCCGCGGCACAGTTCAGGAAGTAACATTCAAAGCGATTCAGATATTCAACGACCAGCGTAACATTGTTCGCTTTGCCATAATCCGCTGCTTGCTCCAGCGTTTCCTTGCCCCAATTCCATTCGTCGTCGGTGCGACCTGCCCCGGTGAATTCGCCAAGTGCCGAATGAATGGGGCCACACAAGTGTGTGGCGCCCGCCAGTGCACACATGTCAATTGCCTGTTTTAAATGGTTCAGGCCGGCTTCGCGGACTGCCGCATTCGGATCAATGGGATTGGCGTCCGGGGTACAGACTGTCACTGCGGTGGCACCAAGTTCCAGCTCAGTCAGCTTGCTCCCCAGTTTCTTGAAGTTTTCACTGTCCAGATTGAACATTGGCAATTCGACGCCATCGAACCCAATTGCTTTAAGCTGCTCGATCACAGGAAAATGTTCCTCAGTAATCTCAGAATTCCACAGCAGCAGGTTCATTCCATATTTCACGAGCGGATTCTCCACAATTCCATAGGTAATGTTTCCCGGACGATTCTTCTGTCCGCCAGGCGAAGCATGAATGATCTGTGACACGGATGCAACCGTTCGATGGGTCCTGCCATACCCGCCAGCGGTGCCGCTCAGCCGCAGATGACTGCACTGCGGCTCATTTCCCGCCGTTGATCGTGCGTGTTATCATTGTGCATCAATGTTGCCGCAGGTGGCGGAACGACATTCGGAGACGGTGGGTCTGCGGTTGCCGTGCACATCGACGAAATGTCGTGTGGGATTCGGGCGTGGGAATTAGTAAAGTCAGAATCGTGTGTCTGTCGCCACCAGCGGTCGTTGTGTTTTCCGTCCCAACCGTGGCCAATCCGGGCGACAGCCCCCAAGGCTGGCGATCACCTCTTTGCCAGCCGGGAATTCAGCGGCGCACTCAGTTCACATCCGGAGTATCGTAAATGGCAAAAAATGTTTTTGGCGGTGATCTGATCAACTGCTCGACGGATCCTCTGACGGGTTTTTTCAGGACGGGAACCTGTGACACGTGCGGCGACGATCAGGGAATGCACACAGTCTGCGCGGAAATGAGCGCTGAGTTCCTCGAATTTTCAAGGCTCGCCGGAAACGATCTGTCCACGCCCAGACCGGAATTTCAGTTCCCCGGCCTGCAGCCGGGAGACCGATGGTGCGTCTGTTTACAGCGATGGCTGGAGGCTCTGGAAGCATCCGTCGCTCCGAAATTGCTGCTCGAAGCCACCCACATGTCCGCCATTGAGCACATTTCCATGGCAACGCTACTGGAGTATGGACTTGACGCCGACAAGGCCCCCCGACGGTATGACGGTGAGGAAGAGTAGGCAATGTTGTCGTGTTCTATGGGAGGTGTCCGGAAGAATTGGTAAGCTGTAATTTCCGCAGTGTAATACGGTCGAGAACTGTCGCGTTGTGCGGTATGCTCTGGTGACACCAGTGTAGACGGTTTGCGATGGCTGCGTCGCTATGATTTGGTGATGCCAAAACAGGGGCCGTCCAGGGCGACCGTCCGCGGTGCAAATCTACTTGTCAACAAATGGACTTCATCTGGTCTGTCTCCGATGCATCAGACGTGCTGCACGGATTGTGTTTGACGCTCTGGCCTCGCCTCCTTCCTCCTTTTTTCCTGATTCCGTTCCATAAGATGACAGAACTCAACAAATACAGCCGTCGAATCACACAACCTCGGTCGCAGGGTGCCTCTCAGGCAATGCTGTACGCAACCGGCATGACGTCTGAGGACATGAACAAGGCTCAGGTCGGAATTTCCAGCGTCTGGTACGAAGGCAACAGCTGCAATATGCATCTGCTGGACCTCGCGGCAAAAGTAAAAGAAGGTGTCGACGCCAGCGGGTTAATCGGAATGCGGTTCAACACCATCGGTGTCAGTGACGGCATCTCGATGGGCACTGACGGAATGTCGTATTCGTTGCAGTCTCGTGATTTGATTGCTGACAGCATCGAGACGGTCATGGGGGCGCAATGGTACGATGCTAATATTTCTCTGCCCGGCTGCGACAAAAACATGCCCGGCTGCATCATGGCCATGGGGCGTTTAAACCGTCCTGCGATCATGGTCTACGGTGGCACTATTCGAGCAGGTTGCAGTGCAAAAGGCGAAAAGCTGGACATCGTTTCCGCTTTTCAGTCGTACGGTGAATACCTTGCCGATTCCATCAGCGATGAAGAACGTGGTGACATTGTCCGCAAGAGTTGTCCCGGTGCCGGGGCCTGCGGTGGCATGTATACCGCCAACACCATGTCCTCCGCGATCGAAGCGCTGGGTATGAGTCTTCCGTACAGTTCCTCGATTCCAGCAGAAGATCCGGCAAAACTTCAGGAATGTTACGATGCCGGGGCGGCGATTCGTGTGCTTCTTGAGAAAGACATCAAGCCGCGGGACATCATGACACGTGCCGCCTTTGAAAACGCGATGGTGGTTGTCATGGCGCTGGGCGGGTCGACGAATGCGGTGCTGCACCTGATTGCCATGGCCCGTTCGGTCGACATCGACCTGACAATTGACGATTTTCAGTCTGTCAGTGACCGAGTGCCGTTTATCGCCGATCTAAAGCCGAGCGGCCGATTCGTTATGGAAGATCTGCATGACATCGGTGGTACGCCCGCCGTGTTGAAGTATCTGCTTGAACAGAGTTTTCTGAACGGCGACTGTTTGACAGTCACCGGTCGGACAATGGCAGAGAACGTGGCGGATCTGCCCGGTCTGGACGATGGACAGGAAATTATTCAGCCGGTTGATACACCGATCAAATCCAGCGGACACCTTCGAATTCTGCGTGGCAATGTTGCCCCGGAAGGTGCTGTTGCCAAAATTACCGGAAAAGAAGGTCTGCAGTTTACTGGTCCCGCACGCTGTTTTGACTGCGAAGAAGACATGCTGAAGGGGCTGGAGGACAACGAAATTCAGAAAGGCGATGTCGTGATTATTCGTTATGAGGGGCCGAAAGGCGGCCCTGGAATGCCGGAAATGCTGACTCCGACATCAGCGATCATGGGGGCTGGCCTGGGAGGCGATGTCGCCCTCATGACTGACGGACGTTTCAGCGGTGGCTCTCATGGCTTCATTACGGGGCACATCACCCCTGAGGCTCAGGTTGGTGGACCCATCGCTTTGATTCAGAATGGAGATACGATTACTGTTGATGCGGAAAAGAATGAAATTAACGTCGAACTGTCGGTGGCAGAGCTGCAGCAGCGTCGCGACTCATGGCAGGCCCCACCGCTGAAAGCGAGACGAGGGACGCTGTATAAGTATATCAAGAACGTGAAATCTGCATCAGAAGGCTGCGTGACCGACGAGTAACATTGACTTGCCTGCTGACACGGCGCGAGTGTGCTGTACGTGGTCTCGCCGTACACCGTTATGTACAGACAGAAATACTGCCAAGTATGACATCCGGAGATAAATCAAAAGCCGTGAAAAATTCTCAGGGTGGCCTGATGATTTGGCACGGAATGACGTGTTCCGGTCTCTGGCGACTGTTTCGTTTTAAGCCGTTGCTGCACAGGAGTCGCCTGCGCCGAATTCTGAGTCTGCCTTTCTCTGGTGTTTACAACTCAGTCATGAGCCGGCTGGAGTCCGCCGTCTACGGACGGCGCGTGCAAAATACGGAGATTGAACATTCGCCGCTGTTTGTTCTGGGTTACTGGAGGAGTGGTACGACACTTCTGCAGACCCTGCTGTCACGAGATCCTCAGTTCCAGCACCTTGGTCTGTACCGCGCACTTTTCCCTTGGCATTTTCTGCTTACCGAAAAAGTCGTAACAACTCTGACGGCTCCGTTCGTTCCGTCGAAACGACCGATGGATAACATCAAAGTCTCGTGGGATGCGCCTCAGGAGGACGACATGTCACTGTGTATAATGGCACAGGTCTCGGCGTGCATGCTGTTGTCACATCCGCACGAGCCCGAACAGTTCTGGCGCGCTCTTAAGCTGCGTGAACTGCCGCCGGAGGAACTGCAACGCTGGAAGGACAGCCTGATGCTGCTGGCGAAGAAGCTGACGTATGCTTCGTCCTGCCGTATCATGATGAAGTCTCCGATTCATACATATCACATCCCGACACTTCTGGAAATGTTTCCGGACGCTCGTTTTCTTTACATCCATCGGAATCCGTACAACATTTTCCGGTCGTCGTGTCATCTGCGACATCGCATGATTGAGGAAAACACTCTTGGGGAAAGCGTCTTTGACGGCACCGAGGAAGAAATTATCAGCACGTATCGATTTGGCTTCGAAAAATACGAAAAAGACCGGGAGTTAATCCCCGAAGGTCGGCTGCATGAAATTTCATTTGAAAAAATGGAACAGGATCCCGTCAAAGAGTTGCGAGCTGCCTACGAAGGACTCGAGCTGTCGGGGTTTGACGAACTGGAAAAGGCACTGCAACCGGAACTGGAGTCCCTGAAACGTTACAAGAAGAATGAGTTTTATGACGATCCCTATTGGGTGGATCGCGTCTACAACGAATTACGAGCAGCCTTCGAACGATTCGGGTACCAGAAACCGGGTGCGGTTCCGACATCCCAAGCCAACGAGCCGACGAACGTGTAATACAGAAACCGCAACGAGGCCATTTTATGAATCGCCGTATTTTCATTATTACTCTGTTGCTCCTGTTCGCCACGGTCAGCATGCAAAGCACCGCGGCACCGGATGAAACCACACCGGGTGCAGCTGCAACAAAGCAGAAGCCACAGGATGAGAAACCCGCCCCTCAGAATCCCTTTCCCGATGCAGTGGCCGTGCCGCCGGGGATCATGGACGGTGGAGTCGAGTGGCTGAACACTTCCACACCGATTGACCTGAAGGCTTTGCGCGGGAAGGTGGTGCTGCTTGATTTCTGGACATACTGTTGCATCAACTGCATGCATGTGCTGCCGGACCTGAAGTATCTGGAGGAAAAATATCCGAACGAACTTGTCGTGATCGGCGTGCATTCAGCAAAGTTCGACAATGAAAAACTGTCGCAGAATATTCGCGACGCGATTCTTCGCTACGAAATTAAACACCCGGTCGTCAACGACAGCGAGATGCTGATCTGGCGCAAATTCGGGACGCGAGCATGGCCGACTCTGGCGCTGATAGATCCGGAAGGCAAGTTCGCCGGTGCCCAGGGCGGTGAGGGAAATCGGGAACTGTTTGACACAGTCATCAGTAAAGTGATCGAGTACCATCGCTGGAAGGGAACGCTCGACGAGACGCCGGTCGTTTTCGATCTGGAGACTAACAGCGCTAAGCCGACCGCCCTCAGGTATCCCGGGAAAATTATCGCCGATCAGAAGTCGAATCGACTGTTCATTTCGGACAGTAATCACAACCGGATTGTTGTGACGGATCTGACCGGCAAGTTACTGCACACCATTGGTTCCGGGCAGGCGGGACGATCTGACGGTTCATTCACGGCCGCTGAGTTCGATCATCCGCAGGGGATGGCTCTGGTCGGAGAGACTCTGTACGTGGCGGACACTGAAAACCATTTGCTGCGTTCCGTGGACCTGCAGGCTGCGTCTGTGGAAACACTGGCGGGGACAGGTGTCCAGGGACGACCTCGTAATGTGCACGGAGAAGTTCTGAAAACTGAGTTGAACAGCCCATGGTCACTGTGTCACATCGATGGCATCCTGTACATCGCCATGGCGGGGCCGCATCAGATCTGGTCACATGCCATTGGCAGCAATGAAATTAAGGTTCACGCGGGTACGGCTCGGGAAGATGTCATTAACGGGGCCTTGATGGAGTCCGCATTTGCACAGCCTTCCGGACTGTCGGCAAACGAAGACGGTACGTTGTTTTACGTCGCTGACAGCGAAGGCTCAGCGATTCGTGAGGTTCCGGTTGACGGAGCCGGAAAGGTGAGCACGGTTGCCGGAACATCGGAACTTCCACGAGGTCAGTCGCTGTTCGCCTTTGGCGATATCGATGCCACGGGGGCGGACGCTCGTTTTCAGCACCCGCTGGGTGTTGCGTGGCACGCCAACACAGTCTTTGTGGCAGATTCCTACAATCACAAGATTCGAAGAGTCGATCTGGCGTCCGGTGAAGTAACGACATGGCTGGGTACGGGAACTGCCGGCGAAAATACGTCCCCGCTGGAACTTAACGAACCCGCGGGCCTGAGTATCGCCGGCGGACAGCTGTACATTGCCGACACCAATAATCATCGAATCTGTCGGGCGGATCTGACAACAAAAGAAGTTACCGTTATTAAGATCCCGGAGCTCAAGCCGCCGGGGCGGAAGCCGCGGCGGTCAGCGCCTGACACACAGAACGCCATTGAGGTTCCGGAACAGATTGTCAAGCTGGACAAATCGTTCCGTATACTGATCGATCTGAATATTCCGGACGGCCACAAACTGAATACCATCGCACCCGTGACGTGGGAACTCTTTCAGCTGGACGGCGATTCCATTCTTGCTCCCGAAGCGACAGCAGGACGCGCCGACGCGGAGGTCGCCGACGGACGGGCCGCCCTTACGGTTCCCTTGACCGAAACCGCCGGCAGCGGAGTGATTGTCGTTCAGGTGAGCTACGCATACTGCAGCACAGAGAAAGGCAGTGTTTGCCGTCTGGCAACGGGCACGTGGAAGACTTCACTCACGGTTGACGCTGAAGCAACCGGCGCTGACGTGGGTCTGGCGTTCCCTGACGCTGCAAAAGGATCCGGCCGCTGACAACTTTGTCTCTGTTTTGGTACGTACAGGCGGTTCTGAATGACGGAAAGTATTTAGTCAGCAGGATGCCAGGCCGTCGACAATGTGCTGAAGCGCGGTTGGAGCCATGTGGTTGAAGTACTCCCACGTGTGTCCGCCTGCGGACGTGTCAAGATCTCGCTCATGCAGAATGCCGGACGATGACAGCTTCATTCCCAGCCGAGCACATCCATCAAACCAGTCGGTGTCATTGGGATCGCAGCAATACCATTGTTTTCGTGGCCACGCGAGCGGGTGGAGGTTGAGTACAACCGTGGCCTGCCGCGCATCTTCAGCATCTTGAAACATATCATCCAGCGGCAGTCCCTGGCCACACAGCTGGTGGAAATCAACAGCGGGTGAGATTGCCGCAACCACCGGAAAATGTGCGGCATGGCGATAGCTGAGCTGCAGAGCTCCCTGCCCCCCCATACTGACTCCAAGTAACGCAATTCCGGGAGGCTCAATTTGCCACCGTTCCTGGACAAACGGCAACACTCGGTCCATAAGCCATTGTTGGGCACTGACCTCAGCGGAGAATTCCGAACAGATGCGGTCCATCCACCAAGAACGCTGACCGTCAGGGCAGACGGCAGCAAGGTTGTGCTGACGAAACAGTGCGCTGAACGTCTGGTTGCTGTCCAGCATCACTCGGCCGTGGCCATGTAAAAACAGCACACAACCGGCAGGAGGATGCTCAAGGCCAGGATCAAACACACCCACGCGATGCCCGTCGATTTCCGTGGAAGACCACTGAGTCACGGACGTTTCCGGAGTTAACTCCTGCGATTTTGAAACGTCGACGCTCTCGTCAACAGCTTTCTTGCTGCCGGAAAAAATTTTCCGCAAATTACCAAGCATTATGGAACCTCACCAAGTCGCGCCACAGGACGCTCGCACGTTATTTTCGGTGTTTGTACTGGAGATTGAACATATGAATTAGGCAATGTTCAGATGAATTGAAATAATCTCGTGCGCAGATTCATCTCATTTGGGAAGTGTTTTGTCGATCGGAGCTTCGTCGTTGCCCCATGATGCCGAAATTCGCAGTCTTGTCGAGCAGGCATGCGTGGAATTCGAGCGAGATCTGCGAGCGTTCCTGTTGGGGGTGCTGCGCGACGAGCATCTGGTGGATGAAATCTTCCAACGGACCGTCATTAAGGCCATTGAAGCGTCTTTGGCCGTAAATCTCGAAACGATCAGAGGCTGGTTGTTCAAGATTGCGTTAAATGAGGCCAGAGAACTAAAACGAGGTCTTTCACGGCGGAATCGACTTCAACGAGCTGTCTGGGATACAACTTCGTCGGAAGCAGAACTGGACAAAGAGGACGGTCTGCTGTTTGCAATTTCAGCAGAAGAAGAATTGGCCGTGCGAAACGCACTGGCGAGACTGGATGATAATTATCGTGAGGTCGTGATGCGGCGGGTCCAGAAGGGGCAGACCTTCGCGACGATAGCCGCAGAAATGGACAAGCCGCTTGGTACGATCCTTACGTGGATGCGTCGGGCACTAATCGACTTACGAGCGATGAACGAGGTCCGTCGGTTGTCGGACAACTAAGCAGGTTGGAAGTTTGAAATTCGCATGAGTAATCAGAAGATTAAGTTTAGTGACGAACAGCTCTGGCAGGCATTTCAATACGTTGCTGCTGAATTGTCGGTCGCCGACACGGAAGCGTTTGAACAGCAGTTGTTGCTGGACGTTGCTTTGTGCGATGCCGTGGCAACAGCAACAGTGCTGACATTGACGGTAGCTGCCGGCGGTCGCCAGCGTGGTACCCTCGTGCCGTCTTGCGTCACGTTGCCGCAGAAGTCTCACCTCAAAGCACGACATCGAATGGTAGCCGTGACGGCCAGTGCCTGTTGCTGCCTGGCCCTTGTGCTTTTCCTGTCGCTGCTTCCGGGGACATCAGGAGATTTGAGCGTCTCGACTGCTCAGGAGAATGTGGCAGACGCGGAGTGGCTGGTGGCTGTGTGGTCGGAAAACTTTGCTGACCATGCAGATGAAGAATCTGAATACGACGATTCCGCTGAGCAGGAACTAGCCGTGCCGGACTGGTTGGTGGCCGCGGTCACGCTGCCAGATGTGGACGAAATTCAACGTTCTGACATGCCGACAGATGAACTGATGCCGGACGATATGGGATTGTTTTAGGACATCCGAAACTGCTAGTGGAACATCACCGCCGCATGACGGGAGTATTTCTTAAGTGACGTTCAATTTCAGACCAACTGGGGTGCGACTGTTGGCGGCGATGTCGCTGACGTTTCTGCCGATTATCGTGTCAGCACAGCACGACAAAGGCGATGAGCAATTGAAAGCGAATTCGGCAAGGGTACAGGCCGGTCGCTTGAACGTTACAAAGCTTTCTGTCAATCAGCAGGATGATGCTCTGGAATTCGCTCGGAAGCACCACCCGGAACTGGCGAATCTGCTGGAACGTCTGCAGAGTACAGTGCCAGCTGGTTTTTTTGCACGCGGTATTCGCGAAGTACATTTAGCGAGGCAACGGCTGGAACGAATTCGGGAGAAGCAACCGGCTCGGTTTGAGTCTGAATTGAAGCATTGGAAAATCGACTCCGAAATCCGTCTGCTGACAGCAAGATGGGCAATGTCAAGGGACCCCGCTCTGGAGAAAACGATCCGCGAACTGCTGAGAACAAGACAGCAGTCAAGGATGGATCGTCTCAACGAAGAGCGAGCGAAACTGGCGGCTCGATTGACACAACTGGATGCTCAGATCGGTTTGGGGACCGAAGAACTGGCGGTGGATCTTGTCGAGGAGTGGAATCGTCTGGCCAAACAGGCGACTGCCACAGCAAGAGGTCAACGACGTTCCCCCAAAAAAAAGACCACAGTAAAGACAGAACCGGCGGCCGCACCCAAGAAATCACGGGACACCAGTCCACAGACAGAATAAAGCCGGTTAAACGACTGCTCAACGAAAAAAACACTCATCCCCGTCTGCCGAGGCTCGTCGCTGTTCCCGCAGCGTTCACCGGCAGAAATCCTACAAACAACCGTTGAACCAACTACAGGATTCGAAAAGGTATCAGGCATGAAGGCACTTGGAACTATCTGGGTCGTGCTGCTGCTGGCCGTGACGGTCACGGCGGGTGACACAACCATTGAAACGGCAGCCACACGCTTTGCGGCGACCGATATCAGTGAAACGCCGGACTTTCAACGCCACGTTGTTCCACTGATGGGTAAGCTCGGCTGCAATGGTCGAGCATGTCATGGTTCGTTTCAGGGCCGCGGCGGATTTCGTCTGTCCCTGTTCGGATACGATTTCAAGGCCGATCACGACGAAGTCTCCGGTCGAGTGGATCCGGAGACTCCGTCAGAGAGCATGATACTGCAAAAACCGTTGATGGAGATTCCTCATGAGGGTGGTCAACGACTGAAACCTGGGTCATGGCAGCACCGACTGTTGCTGAACTGGGTTAAGGCTGCCTCACCAGGTCGGTCTGATGACGCAGCTAAGCTGACTGGACTGGACGTGACTCCTGCTGAGGTGCAGTTCGCTGAAAATGGACAGCAGGTACAGCTGACGGCGGTCGCTGTATGGTCCGACGGAACTCGTGAAGACGTCACTGACCTGTGCCGATTTCAGACCAATGACGATCAGGTGGCGGATGTTACGCGTGGTGGATTTATTGAAGCATCCTTGCCCGGCGACACCCATGTGGTCGTTTTTTATGACAGCGCCGTGGTGGCCGTTCCGGTCACTCGTCCGGTATCCGACAGGACCGGCGAAAATTACCCCATCACGCCGACGCCTACAAAAATCGACGAACTTGTCGTCGCCAAGCTGAAGAAACTGGGTGTGGTGCAATCCGATCGTTGTTCAGACGAAGAGTTCCTGCGTCGAGTCAGTCTGGATGTAACGGGAGCTCTGCCAACGGTCCAAGAAATTCGACAGTTTGTGGCGTTCAGCGATGCAGACAAACGGTCGAAGAAAATCGACGAGTTGCTCGAGCGGCCCGGTTACACCGCATGGTGGACCACCAGGCTTTGTGACTACACGGGCAACAGTGATGATCAGCTCAACAACGTCACGCCTGTCCGGCAGGCGGCTTCGCAGCAATGGTACGAGTGGATTCATGCTCGCGTTGAGAAAAACGTGCCCTACGACGAAATTGTCGAAGGACTAGTTATGGCGGTCAGTCGCGACCCCGGTGAGTCTTACGAAGACTATTGCCGGAACATCAGTCAGCTGTACCACAAGGGGACGGACAGTTCCTTTGCAGACCGGGAACAGATGCCGCACTATTGGTCCCGCCGCAACTTCCAGCAGATGGAAGACCGTGTGATTGGATTCGCCTACACGTTTCTTGGTGTGCGAATCCAGTGTGCCCAGTGCCACAAACACCCATTTGACAAGTGGACTCAGGAGGACTTCAAGGGCTTCCAGGGATTCTTTACAGGGGTCACGGGGCGAAATTCAAATCCTCGCCCGGAAAACCGGAACGACTACAAGAAGATGCTGGCAAAGTTCGAGACGGGCGACCTGCGGGGCGGCCAGTTACGCAACGAACTTCGTAAAATTGTGCAGCAGGGCGAAGTTATCCCGTTCGGCGAAGTTTACTCCACACCTCCGCCAGAGGTTGTCGTTGTCGAACGCGACGGCAGGAAACAGACGGTCCGTCGACGCGGCGGAAAAACTGCTACTGAAGCCCGGCTGCTGGGCGAAGATCCCATTGACCTGACGACATACGATGATGTCCGCGAACCGCTGATGGCGTGGTTGCGTTCGCCTGATAATCCATTGTTCGCGAAGGCATTTGTGAACAGGGTATGGGCGTCCTACTTCAATGTGGGCATCGTCAGTCCTCCGGACGACATGAATCTCGCGAATCCCCCCAGCAACGCTCCGCTGCTGGACCACCTTGCGGCCGGGTTCATTGATTCCGGATTCGACATGAAGTGGTTGCATCGGGAGATCCTGAACAGCCGAACGTATCAACTCAGCTGGCAGCCCAACTCGACCAACCGTCTGGACGAACGAAACTTCGCTCGCGCAGTGCCTCGACGACTTGCTGCTGAAATCGCATGGGATATAGTTTCCCAGGCAGTCAGCAATGACGAAAAATTCGCCCGATTCGCGAGCAGCACAGAAGGACGCGCGGTGGCCATTACCGGTGCCGGAACTCGTTATCGCGGCAACGGAGATGCCAGTTATGCTATGACAATTTTTGGACGGTCGATCCGTGAAAGTAACTGCGATTGCGACCGATCCGAAGAACCAAGTTTGCTGCAAACTATCTTCCTGCGAAACGACAGCCAGATTCTGGGAATGCTGGACACGAAGGAAGGTTGGCTTGCTCAGGTGGCGAAGGAGAATGGAGTACGGTTCACATCAAAGACTCCGTCAAGTGCGGACAAAGCCAAACTCGCCAGAATGGCTCAGGCTCAGAAAACCTATGCGAACCGCTTGAAGGCTCAGCAGGCGACCCTGGCAAAACTGAAGAAAAACAATGCCAGTGAAAAACAGATTGCCAGGGCAGAGGCACAAATTCGAAGTTCCCGCAGGAGGTGGAAGCAGTATCTTGAGCCTGATGGTGTGAAGGATTCGAAAGATAAACCTGCAAACGCTACCGTCGACGTCGCCAGGGCTGTTGACGACGCTTATCTGCGAACCCTGAGTCGCAGTCCAACGGAATCCGAAGCGGCCGCTGCTACTGAGTTTGTGGCTGGCGCCGAAAATCAGTTGGAGGGTCTCCGTGGTGTCATGTGGGCGCTTCTTAATACCAAGGAGTTCATTGTAAATCACTAATCTACACGTCCCTGACGCATCTGACCAAACGTATGGCGGCTGAATTTGTCTGCCACTTCGCTTATTCAAAACGTCCCGCCCGGGCATGACCGGGATTTCACCTGAAGGACTATTAACCATGGCTTTTTCTAGAACTTGTGATGGAGTTGGCCGACGTGACTTTCTGCGTGCCGGCGTTGCCGGCGGTGCCGGACTTTCCCTCGCCAGTTACATGCAGATGGCACATGCCGGTCAACTGAACAAAGGCGCCAAGGCAAAATCAGCCATCTTCATCAATTTGAACGGTGGTCCGTCACACATGGACACGTTTGACCTGAAGCCCGACGCTCCTGATGAGTATCGCGGTGAATTCAACCCCATTCAGACCAGCGTTCCTGGGATTTACATTTCGGAACATCTGCCAAAGCTGGCACAGGTGATGAATAAGTTCTGTATTCTTCGTGGTGTTTCGCACAACGTGGCCGCGCATCAGCTGGGCACCGAATACGTCAACAGTGGCAATCGTCCCCTGCCGTCATTGGAGTTTCCCGGATACGGTGCCGTTGTCAGTAAAGAACTGTCCGGTGATCCGGAACTTCCGAAGTTCGTGGCGATTCCCAAAAGCCAGCAGCGTCCCGGGTACCTTGGGGTTCGCTATGCTCCGATGAACACCAGTGCCACACCGGCCATCGGCAGTCCGTTTCGAGTACGAGGCATGTCACTTGGGAGTGGCCTGACGATTGAAGATGTCGAAAAACGCAACAACCTGCTGGCCAGACTGGATCGCACTTTTGGGGAATTCGAAGCAGAAAATCAATTGCTGGACGGTCTGGGTCAGTTCGGGCAACAGGCTCACGCCATGATCACCAGTTCGAAGTCACGCGACGCTTTTGACATTGCGAAGGAGTCGCCTGAGTTTGCCGAACGGTTCGGCCAGTCCGGTCTGGGAGCCAGCTGCCTGCTTGCTCTGCGACTGGTGGAATCCGGTGTACGATTCATCACCGTAACGAATGGCGGTTGGGATACTCACCGTGAAAACTGGGACGCCCTGTCGACTCGGCAGTTGCCACCGCTGGATGAGTCATTGTCTGCCCTGTTTGCCGGCCTGGAAACGCGGGGGCTGCTGGACTCCACCGTGGTCTACATTACTGGTGAGTTCGGCCGCACGCCCAAGATCAACACCGAGCGAAACGGGCGGGATCATTATCCGCGAAACATGTTCATGCTGATGGCTGGCGGCGGTGTAAAAGGCGGCCAGGTGCTGGGTGAAAGTGACGAGAAGGGTACTCTTCCGAAGAACGAAGGATTCAGTCCGGATGACGTTGCCGCTTCTTTCTACCACGCCCTGGGCATTAACCACGAAAAGGAATACAAGACCACGACTGGTCGACCTGTCATGATCGTCCGCAATGGCAACGTTATTCCGGAACTGTTTTCATAAAGCCGACTGCGGCCCGGTCTGCCCTGCCCTGAGGCAGCCCTGTACGGTGTCGCTGATCCCGACTGCCTGAGCGTACGGGTCGCAGGGCCTTATCGGGACATCGGCGCCGCACCAGGTCTGTTCAGAAAACGGGATGTTTCTATGGCATAGTGGATGTGGCACTGACAACGTACTGCCGACATCGGCTTGGTCAGTTGATCGCCAGAAGTGCGTCAGCCGCGGTCTTGATGCGTGGGTGGGCAGAGTCTGGTACACCCGACAATAGGGGCAGGTGTGGTCCTGTCCCTGCGATATCGGACAGGGCAATCGCTTCGTGCAGGACGCGGATCGGATGGATGCTGTTACGCAGATCCTCCAGAGGCAGGAATTGTTTTCGGATCTTCTCTGCGGCGTCATAATCGCGACTCACGATGGCGGCCAGCATTTTTTGTGACAGCCCTGGATTCACGCAAACGCAACCGGACGTGTAACCGGAACATCGGAATTTCGTTATGTGAATCAGCGCCGGCTGTTCACCGATGCCACTGCAGATGCGGCGTGGGTCCACTTTGTCGACCAGCCGTTCCAGATAGTCGTCCTGCGCAGGGTCATCGCGAACGATGGCATACTTGATGAACGAAACCAGTCCATCGGCCATAAGTTCAGCCGCTCCCTCGGGGCTGATGTAACCCTCCTCCTTGATATACAGCACGGCCGGACGGTTGATTGTCTCCACGAGATGACGAAATCCGGTCATCAAGCCCGGTTCGGTCATCACGACTTTTGTCGGCAGCACCATGACCGTGGGAAACTCAGTCCCCTTCAGGACATCCGCCTGATCCATCATAGTGCCGTAGGCGGGGCCCACAGACGGAATCATCAGTGTGTCATCCGCGGCGATTTCTGAAAGCATTTGCAGCAGCGTCGCATACTCGCTGACTCGCGCGTGATACAGGTTTGCATTTCCGCCGTATAACAGCATCGAAACCCCGCCAGCCTCGAGATGTCGAATGATCTTTTCGTTGTTGCTGCGACAGAGTTTCAGGTCTCGATCTCTGGCCAGTGGAGGAACGGCGAGCACGGACTGAGAGAATTGTTCAGAAGTCACGGGAGAAGTTTGCATCGTCTTGTCCACAGTTCGGATATTCACGCCGCAAACACGCTGCAAGAGCGCCCAGTCGCGGCCGGATAAATTCAGTGTACCGCGTGTTGTAATGCCGCCAGTGCAGCTTGCCCAGCGACCAAACCGGAACAGCAGCGGAAGTGCTGTCAATCGTCACCATAAAGTTCCTCGAACCGCTGCGCGATATCGGCGGGTGTTACGCTTTCGATGCGTGACGCGATCGTCCAGCGATGGCCGAACGGATCATCGAGTGTCCCGGACCGGTCACCATAAAACTGGTCGCACATCGGTTTGAACTGCTCGGCACCGGCATCGATGGCGGCGTTGAAGACAGCGTCCGGGTCTTCCACGTAGATCATCAATCCGACGGAACTTCCACCAATTGTCGGCGGTGCCTTGATCTCCATGTCCGGCACCTCGTCCGCCAGCATCACTACGCCGCCAGCGATTCTGAGTTCTGCATGACCGATAGATCCATCCGGGGCCGCAAGCCGCAGGATCTCATCCGCGTCAAAAACTGCCTTGTAAAACTCGATGGCCTTCGGCGCATCACGGACTACCAGGTATGCCGTAACTCCCGAATACTCCGGCGGAACGGAATTCATGTTTTCAGACATCTTCGCACTGGCCTCGACGGTACGGAACGGGCGAGCTCATAGCCTGGTGGACACCGTGATATTTCGCAACCGATCAGCTCATCGGATTCCCGGCGAATGGCCAGGACGCTGCATGCGACCATAACAACCCCTATGGTTCAACTCGACGACCAGCTGTCGTGCGTCACCCGGGCACACCGGGTCGCAGTGGTCTTTCACAGTGTCCGGTCTGACCTCACGTTTTAAGCTGCGTCGTGCGAGACCGAAGCCCGTCCGCAATCCATGTATCGATGAATAATTGGGACATGTGGTACATCAGCATGGGCAGGATTGAAAACGGCAGTCCGGTCGCCTGAGAAACCAGTATGCCAATTGGTAATGTCTTCTGGCTGCCCGCGAAAACACAGGCACGGCGGTCCTCTTCCGGAAAACCGAACAGGCCCGTGACATGCCAGACCACAAACATTGCTGCAAGGTGCAGAACGACACAGCAGACCCAGACGGTCGCGAACTCCTGATGTCGCAGGTTGCTGGACAATTCAGTTGCCCCGAACTGAATTCCACCTCGAAACGCAGATACAAACACCAGCATCAGAATGACGCCCTGAGCGATGTTACTGAAGGCGGGCTTATTAGTGTCGACGAATTTCTCCATCGGTTGCGAAAGTCGAACCATCTGCCCGACAAACGCCGGTAGCAGTGCCGCCAGAATCAACCGCCAGACCATCGAGCCGAAGTGCAGACTGCCCGATGCGTCAGCTGTCCCGTACCATGTGCTGCCCGCAAGCAGCCACAACGGTGTGATCAGAAAGCACAGACCGTTGGTAATCAGCGTCACCAGCAGAGAGACAGCGTCATTTCCCGCGGCGCGGCGAGTCCACACCGAGGCCGCTGCCATTGTACACGGCACGCTGGCGGCAATCAGCAATCCGACCCTCAGGTCTGCTGACTTCTGCAGTGCCAGCATCGGAAAACACAGCAGTGGAATAATAAGCTGATTCACGCCACAGGCGGTGAGAACCGGCAACGGTTTTCTTAGAGAATCGAATAGTCGTCTGCTGTTCAGAGTAACCGACATCAGAAACAGAATGACCGCCGTGCAAACGGATGTCGGCACTGAGTCCGCCGCAGTAATGAACCAGGCTGGCGGTTTTAAAGACGCCAGCACCAGAGCAAGGGGAATCAGGATGACCAATCCGACCAGAAACCAGTTTTTCCTTATCGTCAGGAATATTGAATTTGGCATAAGCTGACGCATTGTCGTCGGATGGAATGATGGCCTCAGTACCCGTGCACCGTCACCACGGAATCGTCTTCAGCCTGATTGAGAAGCGAAGGCAGACGATGACTCTCAAATGTTTCTGCAGAAACTCATCGTGAAGTCCGTCTTCTACGGCAGCGGGTGTGACGCCGTGCACAACTGAAAGTAGACTTCTGCCGCCTTCTCAAGTTGGTCGATTTCGAGGAATTCGTCTTTGGTGTGTGCCTGATTAATAGAGCCAGGCCCGAAGACAATCGATGGAACTCCCCCTGCGCACGTGCGCGAAGCATGAGTGCCGTAGGGTACCCCGATTGCTGAGTGATCGCCATCAACGCGTGCGACACAATTCAGCACAGCCTGTGCAAGTTGTGAATTGTCGGCATCGGTCAACGCCGGACTCTGAATCCACGGCGGCTCAAAGTCGAGCTCAAAATCCAGGCGTTCGGTCAGAAAACGGTGAATGTCGGCTTTGACCTGCTCATGGTCTTCGCCTGGAATCACTCGGCGATCGATCTCTATGATGCATTCATCCGGGACAATGTTCACACTTGTGCCGCCCAGAATTCTTCCCACACTCAATGTGGCTCCTCCGCACAGCGGGTGTGGTGTCACCGTTCGGGGCAGCAATTGGGCATATTCTTCCAGGACAGTCACGACTTTGGCCATTCGATAGATCGCATTTTCACCCTGGGTCGGGTCGGAACTGTGGCAGGCACGGCCGACCGTGCGGATCCTGAATCGAGTCACACCGCGATGGGCAACAACCACATCCAGTAAGGTTGGCTCGGCGATTACTGCGACATCCGGCGGACTGGCCAGGAATTCGGATTTGCCGCGTTCTAACGTCCAGTACCTGACCAGGTCTGTGATTCCCGTAGTGGTCGACTCTTCGTCGCACGTGCAGCTGAGAACAACGTTGGCTGCCGGGGTCGGCTGCTCCTGGCACAGACGGCGAAACGCAAACAGCATGGCCGCCATACCGCCCTTGACGTCGCATGCGCCGCGACCCGTGATGCGGCCATTTCGTATCTGCGGATCAAACGGAGGAATGGTCATGCCATCCACCGGAACTGTGTCCTGGTGTGCGTCCAGCAGAATTGTGAATTCAGAGCCGGGGGAGTTGAAACGGGCCAGAACGTTGTCCCGTCCCGGACTGACCTCAATGCGCTCATGTCTCGCACCGAAGGAATCAAAGTATTTGACCAGCCAGTCGCTCACACGACCTTCGAAGTAGATTGGTCCGTCGACGTCCTGACCCATCGGATTGACGCTGGGCAACGAAATTAGCGCAGACAGAATGTCGACAACGCTGTTCGGGGTCGTCGGTAACGTTCCCATTTTTGCCTTTCATTGGTGCGTTTGCACCTCGAATGATGAGTTATCGGTTGCCCGACGTGAACCGACATTCTACCGTGGATGAGCGAGTTGCTCCATGCATCGAACTAACGATGCATGCGATCGATAGAATTACATATGTGTCCACACATCGTCGGGAGTCCCTGTTGCGATATTTTACGATAAGCCTGATTTTGATATGTGGCTCTGTCACGCGAGCCGCTGACAAGCCGAATCTGTTGTTTCTGTTCGCGGACGACCAGGCATACCACACGATCCATGCCATGGGTAACGATGAGATCCGAACTCCGAATCTGGATCGACTGTTTAAACGCGGCACTTCGTTTACTCACGCACATAATCAGGGCGGATGGAATGGCGCAATCTGTATTGCCAGTCGGACAATGCTGAACACCGGGCTTTATCTGTGGCACGCACATGCTGTTGATACGAAGTTGAAAACAGAGTGGGTGCCGCAGAAGAGGCTGTGGGCACAACAGCTGAGCTCTGCGGGGTATCAGACATTTTTTTCCGGTAAATGGCACGTCAAGGCGGATGCCGACAGCGTCTTCGAAGTCGCTCGAAACGTGCGGGGCGGCATGCCGAATCAGACGGCTGCCGGTTACAACCGACCCATATCCCGAGACGATGATGCCTGGAAACCGTGGGACAGGTCGTTCGAAGGATTCTGGAAGGGTGGAAAGCACTGGAGCGAAGTGCTGGGCGATGACGGTGTCGAATACATGAACATTGCCGCCAGGGACGAGCGACCGTTTTTTATGTACCTGGCGTTCAACGCGCCTCACGACCCGCGACAGTCACCGAAGGAATTCGTTGATATGTACCCGGCGGACAGGATCGCGGTACCCGCCTCATTCCTGCCCGAATACCCGTATGATATTGGCAGCAACAGAATTCGGGATGAGAAGCTGGCACCGTTTCCACGGACACAATTTGCGGTCCAGGTCAATCGGCAGGAATACTATGCCATCATTACTCATATGGATCAGCAGATCGGTCGGATTCTGGATGCTCTGGAAGAAACCGGGCAGGCAGAAAATACATGGATCATCTTTACTGCAGACCACGGGCTCGGTTGCGGTAATCATGGCCTGCTGGGCAAACAAAATATGTTCGATCACAGCATGCGTGTGCCCTTCGCCGTTGTCGGCCCGGGAGTTGAGGCCGACCGCAGGATTGGTATGCGGATTTATCTGCAGGACGCGATGGCGACAACGCTTGAACTTGCAGGGGCTACCATTCCCGATCATGTTGAATTCAACAGTCTGCTGCCGTTTCTGGAGTCAGGGTCGGAACAGGTGACCGGTACCGTCTATGGTGGATATACGGAAACGCAGCGAAGCGTCACCGTTGATCACGAGAAACTGGTGTTGTACCCGAAAATAAACGTCTCTTTGTTGTTCGACCTGAACGAAGACCCCGATGAACGGCGAGATCTTTCGAGTCGGGACGGTTCCCATGCCCGCAAGAAGGTGTTGTTTCGGGAGTTTCTGACACAGCAGAAAGTCGTAGGTGACCGCCTCAACGTCACCAATGCATTTCCGGAATTGGCGGCTCCGTAGGTTACGCAGTGGCGAACGGCGACAGCTCCGATACCAGCCGCCGGTTGTGCTCAGAAGGAATCGGGCTGTACCCAGTTCGGAACGGCATCGTCCGGAACGTACTCTGCCAGCAATTCATGAGGTGCAAAGCGGTTCTTATAACTCATTGATCCGCACTCTCTGATGTAATAGCCCATGTACAGCAGGCGGTGACCTGTCCGCTGTCCCTGCTCAATTTCACGTATCACAGACATCGTGCCGGGCGACTGAGCACGAATTGAAGGGGAGTGAATGAAGTAGATGCTGGACATGACCGAGCCGGTCATGTCCACAATTCCGAGGGCCACCAGCTTACCCTGCAGCCGATACTGAAACTCATAGGCAAAGGGGAAGTTTCCGTCGACAAATGATTCGTGATAGTCGTCCGCAGTGATTTCTCGCATGGGCCACTGACGCCGATGATGCATGTCACGATGATACTCGTTGTACAGTGCCAGGTGTTCTTCTGTTACCGTGGTCGGGCCCACCGTAAGATCAATTGCCGCATTTTTTCTGCTGACGCGTCGCTGGCTTTTTGTCGCTTTAAATTCGGCGATATCAACCCGTAGGCTTCTGCATTGAACGCAACCGCTGCATTGTGGCCGAAACAGCGTCCTGCCAAAACGCCGCCAGCCGCGCGACAGCAGTTCCTCGTACCTGGTCGACGTGAGTGACAGGGCAATTCGGAAAATCATCTGCGAACTGCGATTTGGCAGATAGGAACATGCGGACTCCGAGCCGATAATCTCAATTTCATCGGTAGCTGGTCTGGATGAATGTTCTTCTGTCATAGACACGATCGACTGAAGCCGATTTCTTTGACCTTAACGTGGTATGCGGCCACACTCGTCAGCTCAACATAAATTCGCTTGCACGGCAAACACACTTACACACAATTCTACGACCGAAAACAGGGCACAAGTAGTCACTGGTGTCGATTTGTGCGGTATCCGGAATCTGACAGGATCCAATGGCCCGTGATATAGGAAAATCGCGTATCATCTGCACTGTTGTAACCCCATCACGAAAATTCGACTGCAGTCAATGGATCACCCTGAAGAAAATTCACTCGACAAGAACGCTTCCGCCGAGTTGCCTGCAGAAGGCCCCGTCAGCCCGTTGACGGCACGCGAAAAAGTACGGCAGTTTCCGACCGGACCAGGTGTCTATCTGATGAAGGACAAGCAGGCGAGGGTGATCTACGTCGGCAAAGCCATCAATCTTCGCAGTCGGGCAGGAAGTTACTTCACAAAAGCTGCGGAGGTCGATCGACGTACAGCTGAGCTGACGACCGAGATTGTCGACATCGACTACATCGAAACTGACAGTGAAGTTGACGCGCTGCTGATGGAATCTCGGCTGATTAAAGACATTCAGCCGAGATTCAATAACCTGTTGAAGGACGACAAGACGTTTCCATACCTGCAAATTTCAACTCGGGAAGATTTCCCCCGCATCGAATTCACTCGTCAGCCACGATCGAAGGGCGTGCGACTGTACGGACCGTTTGCGAATGCCGGTCAGCTTCGTGGCACTATCGCTGTGCTGCAGAAAATTTTTCGATTTCGGACCTGTAGCCTGGACATCGAAGAGAACGACGAACGCTGGAGATGGTTTCGGCCATGCCTGCTCGCCAGCATTAATCAATGCACAGCACCGTGCAATCTGCGTATCAGTAAGGAAGACTACAAAGAAGACATCCGGCGACTTCGACTGTTTCTGGATGGCGGGAAGGATCGGCTTTTCAAAGATCTGGAAAAGCAGATGCAACTTGCTTCCAGGGAGCAGCGTTTTGAACGTGCTGCTCGTCTTCGTGATGACATTGCGGCCCTTAAGACCCTGAATCTGCGCGGCGATCTGGAGCAGCATGCTCAGCCGGAGGTTTTTTACATCGACCCCCGGAAGGGGCTGGCCGGATTGAAAAAGATTTTGAGTCTCAGCGATGTTCCCCGACGCATCGAAGGTATCGATATTGCTCATCTGCAGGGGGGAGAAACGGTTGCCAGTCTGGTGCAGTTCATAGACGGTCTGCCCTTTAAGCACGGCTACAAACGGTACAGGATCAAGTCCGTTGATGGGATCGATGATTTTGCTTCGATGCGGGAGGTTGTCACTCGTCGATTCCGGCGGTTAACTCAGGAAGGAGAGTCCTTTCCTGATCTGCTGCTGATCGACGGTGGAAAAGGACAATTGAATGCCGTGACTGAAACATTTTCTGCCCTGAACATAAAGCCACCGGCGACGATTTCGCTGGCAAAGAAAGAAGAGCAGATTTACGTGCCCGGGAAGTCAGAGCCGCATCGACTCAGTCGACACTCCTACGCACTACGATTGCTGCAGTATGTGCGTGATGAATCACATCGTTTTGCTCAGCACTACCATCACATGCTGCGAAAGAAGGCAACGTTTGATTCCTCCGGAAAAGGCGGACGTGGCCGGCGGTAACTCGTTCGCGGTCGTCGCTCTGTCCTGGTCGTACGCCACGAATGACAGCTTCAAATCAATTCTCAGATGCCGCCCCACACGATCATCCGGCGTGCCTTTCCATCGATCGGCTGCTCAGCGAGTGCAGCATTCGTCGCACTCGCGCGAGCGGTCCCGGAGGGCAGCATCGCAACAAGGTGGAGACAGCGGTTCAGATCACTCACGAACCAACCGGGGTCGTCGCTTCCGCTGCGGAACGCCGCAGTCAGGAACAGAATCGAAATGTTGCGGCAAAACGTCTGAGACTGACTCTTGCCGTACAGCATCGGACGGTCGTATCTGACGTTGTGGTGCCATCGACTTTGTGGGTCTCCAGATGTGTGGCGTCAAGAATTCAATGTAATGACAACCACGCGGACTTTGCATCAATGATCGCCGAGGCGCTGAACGCAGTACATGCCAAGTCGTATGATGTTCGCAGAGCCGCAGCAGCGCTCGGGTGCTCAACCACTCAGTTGGTTCGGTTTCTGGCCCGGACTCCTGGAGCATTGGAGTCAGTGAACCGTGAACGACATGAGCGAGGTTTGAGCAGACTGCGCGGGTAATCAATAAATTTTGCGCCGCAGAGGAAAACGACCCGCGCTTCAGGAAAGGCAGCCGGCGTCGCCTGTCCATTGTCGTTACATGTGAAGCCGGCACTTAGTCGTTTGACTGTTTGACAGAATGTGACGGTTTCCGTGATCTGTCTGCGGCGATACGCCGTTTCAGTCGGCTGTGACGAAGGCACAAAACATCGGTTACGGACAGGCATCTGAATGACTTTGCCGCCGCCGCACAGGACAGCCATCTGCTTTGAGATTGAAGATCACAGCACAGAGAAGATGGTTTCCTCAGGACCGGATAAATTGTCTTCACACAAAGCAGAAGAAACATGTCGATAAAAATGGGGGTCAAGCGAATGTACATGAATGCTCTTGCAGACTGTCCCTCGTCACGTCCGGGGTCTACTTGTTGATTTCGGATTGCTGTGTTCAGACGGACGGGCAGAATCAGGTTTCAGCGTTTTGTATCTGACAATAGGACGCTGCACGACATTGCGCAATACGAAATTCATTTCCCAATATACTGGTTTCCCCGCAGGTTTTGGCGCGGCCACGCGACACGTATCGGTTACGTCGCAAATAGCCCACCACCGAGTTTCGGAACCCTTTCTGCTGTTGGCGGTTCCGTTCCACCACTGATCTTCTCCGGACAGGCTTGATTTGTTTCAACGGATTCGAATCAGAGGAGCTGTATGCGCATCCGAAAATCCTGGCCGCGTAACTGTGAACGTAAAGCGAGTAATGAACCTCGTTCCATTTGTTTCGATACTCTTGTACAGGAGTTGGCAACGTGAAGAAACACCCCATCTTCGGCTGCATTGACACATTCGGTCTGCGATATTTGCGGAAACGGTTGCCAAGTTGCAGGCGGCGCAGACAACGACAGGCTCTGCCGCTCGAAGTACTCGAGCACCGTTGCCTCCTTAGCGGTGTGGGGATGAACACCGATGCCGGCACTCTCTCAGGGCAGAAATGGCATGACCTGAACGCTGATGGAGTCAAGGATCTGAATGAACCGGGGCTGGACGGCTGGAGAATTCAACTGCTCGACAATACCGGTGCGGTTGTTAAAGAAGTAGTCACAGAAAGCATTGATGCCAACAACGACGGTCACATCGACCCCTTCACCGAAAGCGGACGGTATTCTATTCTGGCAGGCAGCGGCACATGGAGCGTCAGTGAGGTGCCACAGAGAGGCTGGCAGCAAACTACGGCGCCGTCCGATTCACAGTCGGCGTTGCTGTACAGCCTTGACCAGCAGTTGCACCTGAAGTTCACAGGGAAGTATTTTGAAAATTGGGGCGGTGACGGTGAAAAATGGATGCTGAGCCCGGGAGGCTGGCACTACGTTACACCTGACGGCGCTCTGTTCCGATGGGACGGAGAAAGCCGTGCGCCTTTGCTGGGACAGTTCGTCGCCCGGACCAGCCCGCTTGTTCACGAAGTTCCCGGATTGCTGCATGACGCAACGGAGCCGGAGCTCATGACCATGACTCTTGACGACGAAGAGGCCGTGCACGGTCTGGATTTCGGAAATGTGCCGACCGGCAGTATTGAGGGGCGGAGTTGGAACGACATTAATGCGGACCGCCTAGGGACTCCGAATGAGCCGGGAATGAATGGCTGGACAGTTCAACTGGAAGACAAAACCGGCAACATTGTTGCGACAACCGTGACATCGGACACTGATCGAAACGCCGATGGTCAGATCGACCCCCTGACGGAAACCGGCTGGTATTCGTTTGAGCGACTTGTGCCGGGCGACTATCGCGTACGTCAGATATCCAAACCACACTGGACGCTTCTGGAATCAACAGGTCCGTTCGCTCAGCAGGCCTTCGAGCTCGATCAGGAACTTGATTTCCGTTCCTCGGTCAGTTCCTTCTTCAACTGGGGCGGCCTGCAGGAAAAGTGGTTCTGGAGTCGTCGGCAATCGTGGCATTACATTACCCCTGACGGCGGTCTGTACAGATGGGACAGGGATTTGACGCGGTCTCTTTCAGGGACCCTCATTGCACAGCTGGAACCCGGATACTGGCTGCGGCCGGCGCTCATCTACAATGCCCGGAATCCGGACCCGTTCGGGTTTTCGATAGCAGGCCAGAAGCAGAAGGCCGTCGACTTCGGAAACGTACTTGGTCGGGATGGAACCGGAATTGGTAATCTGAATCTCACCATTCGCGATACGACGATTTTGGTTTCCGGAAACGAACAGGCAAATTCGCTGGTCGTTTATGCGGACGCACAGCAGCACGTGATTATCCAGGGAAGCGGGAGCACTACGATCAATGGTTCAGCCGTCCCGATCTATCTGTTTCCGCATACGGCGGGATTCCCCGTGAACCTGTCCATCTCGCTGCGTGGAGGACTGGATCAGGTTACGGTATTCGATGCATCTCTGAATGCTTCATTACATTTGGAACTCGGCACAGGTGACGATGTCTTGCTGATGTCAGACAGCAAGGTTGCCGGCGATTTGTCCATCACCAGTCCACGGGGAGACATACAGCTTCGTTTGCATGACAGCATGATTACGGGAAACGTTGCAGTCTTCACATCCGGTGACAGTGTTAACCTGACCAGTCTTCAGAATGTCTCAGTCGGGCGAGACCTTTCGGTGGCTCACTCGGGCGGCGCCGACACGGTGTTTCTTCAGGAAGTGACGGTCGGCAACGCGACATACGTGGACACCGGCAGGGGCGGAGATTCGATCGTCGTGCATCGCAGCCTGTTCTCTGGCGATGTGGCGATACTGACTCGAAATGGACATGACCTGATTGCCCTGCTGAATACGGATTTCAGGAATTCAGTGCATGTGTATGCCGGAAACAACGACGACGTTGTTGGAAACACGTGGGGCAATGAATTCGCGTTTGACACAGGGTTCCATGCCGGCCCGGGAGATGACACCTATGCCGACGACGGGACGGCCACCCATGGACGGATTGGTGCGATTAACAGCTTTGAGATGGAAGACGATTCCACTCTTGCCGGCCTGATCGACATCGCTCTCAGCGAATTTGACAATCTGCTGCTGAATTAGAGTCACCGGTTCATTATCCGCAACAACCTGCCGGCACACGCATCAAAGCGCTATTCGTCTTTACCTTCAGACAAATAGTCGGCGGAAGACTGCCGTCAGTGTAACGCACCATCAAATCACTGCGTACACAAGCCAAACCGTAACTTGTCACACAGTGGATTCGTCTCCCAGCGTTGACGTGCACAGTCCAGGCAGATCCTGATCCATTCGCGGCAGGCCGTAATTCGTGGAAAACCTCTGGGATTTATCGGCGGTGATGTCCTGCAGTACCGAACAACCGCTCCGTTTTGATATCTTTTGGGGCGTCGAAGTCCGTCAGGCCGATATAATCTGGCACAGCTCCCACATTTGTAGACAATTCCGATGCGTCCGGGTTCTCTCATCTTTTAGACTGATTGTCCCCTGCCCTCAGCGTTTTACGATATGGCGGAGGCGGTCAGACGTGAGAAATGAACATGTCCACAGCAGTCAGCCCATCCGGTGAATACGCAGAATGCGACGAATTTATCGACTATCAGATTCAGATTGCACGCGATCGCATTCGCTGGACTGATTTGCTGACAGCTCTGTTGCTGGCTGCCGTACTGCTGATTGGTTACGTGTTGCTGTTTACCATCTGTGACCATTGGATAGTGCCCGGTGGGTTTGCTCCCGTGACGAGGGCGACCATGCTGGGTGTGGTTGTCGTCCTCTGCGGTGCCATCGTTTATCGATACGTGGTGCGTCCCTGGACGCGTGAGATCCACCCTTTGTACGCGGCACGCATGCTGGATGACTCGCACTCGGAAATGGAGGGTGCGTTGATGAGTCTCGTCGACGTCACGACTTCCGGTACTGTGACACCTGCATCGATACGTCGTGCTATGGAAAAACGGGCGGCTGTTCGTCTGTCAGAGGTGAATCTGGATCAGGCGATCGAGCGTCGATGGTTAATGCGACTGGGCGGCATCTTGTTTTTGCTGGTGGTTCTGGTCTGCCTGTATGTCGTCATCAGTCCGAAATCGATCAATCTTCTGCGGCCCCTGTCGCTGTCGAATGCTGCTGTCGCGACGCGCACGCGTATCCTGAAGGTGGCACCGGGCAACGTGGTCGTTCCTGCCGGGACGGAACTCGAAGTTGTGGTCGATATCAGCGGAAAGTTACCTGACGATGTAACAGTGATATATTCGACTCGCGACCAGCGATTCGTTGATGAGAAACTGGCCATGCACGCGACCGAAGATCACGGTCGCTTTCGAGTCCTCATGCTGGGTGACGGCGAACGGGGGTTAAGACAGAGCCTCACGTATCAGGTCATCGCGGGAGATGCGACGTCTGACTTGTTTCACGTTACTGTTGACCAGCCGCCGACAGCAAACGTGACGCAACTGTCGTACAGCTACCCGGATTACATGGCCTTGCCTCCACGCACCTCAGAAGACGGGAATATCGATGCGTGGGAAGACAGCATTATTGAATTGACGGCGGAAGCGAATGTGCCTGTCGCTGCTGCCAGGCTGGTATTCAGTGATGACCCAACCTTCGATACCCCGGCGGAAGAAGTACCGTTGACGATAACAGGAAAGGAACTGTTCGGGCGATTTCCGGTAGAGCTTCGAGAAGATGGTACGTCTCCCGGGTTTTATCAGATTCAACTGGAGGACCAGAAAGGGCAAATCGACCCCCGTCCGACCGTGTACTCGGTCAACGTGCGTCCCGATCAGCCGCCAATTGTGAAGCTGCTGGACCCGATTCGTGACCTGAGAGTGCCTGCGAATGCTGTCGTGTCGTTACTGGCACAAGCAGAAGATCCTGATTTTCTGCTCCGTTCTGTGAAGCTGAAGATCGAAGTAAACGCCGAACCGCGTAGTGATGAGCTGCTGTTTGATGCTACGCGAAACGGACTCAGGAAATCATGGAGCGGTCAGTGGGACTTCCGCCTGGAGCCACTGGGGCTGCAGCAGGGGGACGTCGTCAAGTACCACCTCACTGCGCGGGACAACAACCCGCCGTTGGGCAGGCAGTCACGAACCGGAACACTGCAGTTTGATGTCGGCCCGCCGGCCTCAATCAAAGAGGTGCATGAACGGCTTCAGCAGGACAAGGAGCTCCAGGATCAGCAGCGACGTGAGTTGGAACAGGACGATCGTATATCAGATCCATCGAAAACGAATCCGTCAGACGTCGCAGACTCCCCGAGCAATAAACCGGTTGGTTCTGACAGTGCGGAGTCGTCCGATGGTGAGGCAGGCGGGAATGCAGTGAATGAAGGCGATGGCCCCGGTGATGGACGACGGGACGACGCAACTCATTCCGACCCAGGTTCCAGAAAGGATCCGGGGGATTCCGTCCCCTCCGGTTCGGAGGGGACGGAATCGGAAGACGAGTCAGCGTCGGATAAGCAGGGTGGCGGTTCCGCTACTCAGGAACCGGACACACCGGTGTCTGACGACGAAGCGCTGCAGAAAATTCTGCAGCGTTATCAGGAAACCGCTGCCGAGCAGCAGGATGGTGAAACGCAGGATGCAAGCTCAGAGGAACTTAGTGATGAGGGTGATAACGGCCGCGACGAAACCGCGACGGATGCCCCGGACGTCTCAAAGCCGTTTGATGACGCCAGCACAGGAATTGACCAGAAAATTGAGCCTGACGACACTGAGGCGGGTTCTGAGCAGGGGGAACAAACGCCATCAGCTGGTCCTCAGTCATCTGACCCGGAGATGACTGAACAGGCTGCGCAGAATTCAGATGTGGAGTCACCGGACAGGAATGTGGAGCCAGCCGCGAATAATGGCGACACCAGGGAACCCAATACTGTGGAGCAACCATCAAATGATGGCCTCGAAGATCAGCCCACCGATCCGGACGGTCCCAACGATGAAGGAATGAATGACCTGGAGGGTCAGCCTGCCGAACGCAATGAGAATTCTGGCGATGTACAGGAACAGCCGGGCAAGGAACGTGGCCAGCAGGGCGAGCAAGGTGGCCAGCAGGGCGAACAGGGTGGCCAGCAGGGCGAACAGGGTGGCCAGCAGGGCGAACAGAGTGGCCAGCAGGGCGAACAGAGTGGCCAGCAGGGCGAGCAAGGTGGCCAGCAGGGCGAGCAAGGTGGCCAG
>JAQWOH010000063.1 GCA_029245955.1 Fuerstiella sp.
GATACGGAGTAGTACGGTCTGAGCCTGGTATTGACGGGTACCATTGGTTTTTTCGGTACCAAAAAAAACCGTCAGCCAGTAGTCGGTCATTCAAACTCTGGTATGCCGAACAAGCAAGAGTCCCGGTCTCTCTCAGAGCCCGGGACTCTTCCCATGAAATGCATTGGCCCATGAATCGACTTCATCACTCCAGGCAGGCGCACCGCTCGGGCGGGTTTTCGCTGATGGAGTTGATGATCGTCCTCGCGATTCTGGCCATGATTTCAGCCATGGCGGCGCCGCAACTGATGTCGATGATTCGTGAGAGTACTGTCTTTGAGGCGGCCGATCGTGTTCGCGCCACGCTGGGACAGGCCAGACAGTTTGCGATCGACACGGGGATCGACTACGAGTTTCGATATGAACTCAATGGTCCGGCCATGGTGCTGTTGCCTTCCGAGAATGAGTTGAACCTTGACGATTCCGGCAGTCAGAGTACAACGACTGAAGAGTATATTCGGCTGTTGGAGGAGCTGTCTGAGGACATGCGTTTGAGAGCAGATGCAGGCGTCGAAGAGCTGTCGGAAACCCTGGATGCCGAACAGTTTGGATCTCTTGGTGGCAGTGAGCTGTCACGGAAGAGCTGGTCCCGACCGATCATGTTTCGGTTCGACGGGATGGCCGATGATTTCGTGTTTCGTGTGTCCGACGAAGAAGGACTCACGTCAAAAATTGACTTGCGCGGAATCACCGGCACTGCTCGCACATCACAGGTTTATCAGGAGGAAGACTGATGAAGCTGTCAGCGAGCAAAGACTTTGGATGCGGAAGACGTGGGTTGTCCTCAGCTGGTAGCGTGAGGAACGCCGACCGTTCAGGGATCACGCTGCTGGAAGTGCTGCTGGCCACCGCAATTTTCATGGGATCATTGACGGCTATTCTGCAGGTGATGCGTGTCGGCCATGATTCGAGGTTGAGCGCGAAGCTGGATTCTGAAGCCGCCCTGCGGTGTGAAAGCCTGCTGGGCGAACTGGTTGCCGGGATCACCCCACTGACATCGGAATCCAACCAGCCATTTGCGGATAGTGAAAACTGGCGGTATTCGGTCACCGTCGAAGAAGGCCCGGGGGAAAGTCTGCTGCTGATCAGTGTTCGAGTAGAACACGTCATCGCCGAGCAGCTGCCCAATTCGACGTTCACTCTGGTCCGTCTGATGCGCGACCCACAGCTGTTTCTGGATGCAGCCATGGCCGCCGAAGAAGCGGAGGCCGAAGAATGAATTTGCGCCTACAAAATCAAGCGGGGCATTCGTTTAACCGCGTACCCGGCGGGCCGCGTGACATCGAAAATTTCGCATCCAGCGCACACGGCTTCACATTGCTGGAAGTTCTGCTGGCCGTTGGGCTGACCACACTGTTGATGGCCGCACTGTACACGGCGATGTCCGTTTACTGGACCACGGCGACAGAAAGCTATGACGAAATCGAACGAGCTCAGATTGCCCGGGCCGTACTGCGTCAGATGGCTCGTGATATTCAGTCATGCACGTTTGTGGAAGACGAATTGAGCACGTCCGACGAAGAAGAAGACGAGGCCGACGACGTCGACACCGACACGGCCATGGCGACATATACGAATGGACTGTTTGGTTCAGATACCGATCTGGTGTTGTACATCAGCCGTCCGGACCGCAATCAGGCCTACATCAGTGCTCAGGAACTGATGCTGCCGACGGATCGCAGCAGTGATTCAATGGTCGTGCGTTATCTGATGGCGCAGGAAGGCGGTGGCAGCCTGGGAGGCGAATTCGCAGCTTCGAACGCGACTCTTGTTTCCGGGCCATCAACAGGGCTGGCGCGCATGCAGGGCGATCTTATCGGACTCAGCACAGCCATCAATCAGGGCGACATGGATATGCAGCTGGCGGCGACTGAACTGCTGGCTCCCGAGGTTGTGGCATTACGGTATGAGTACTTTGACGGAGTCGATTACCTGACAGAATGGGACAGCACCGCTCAAAATGCGATGCCGCTGGCGATCGTTATCGAACTGACGCTGACGGTGGTGCAGGATGAAAACGACGACCGTAATCTCGCGGAAACCATGGGAGCACTGCAGGATACAGTCCACCGACTGGTCGTGCCGATACCGGTATCCACACCGTACGTCGGGGAGACCGCGTTATGAAACGTGATGTCGTAACCAGAGGTTCCGAGTCTGCCTGTCAGCCTCGCAGTGGATTCGTACTGGCGGTCATCACGATTGCCATCGTGCTGTTGTCGCTGGCAGCCTACAACTATTCGGGCACCATGCTGGTGGAACACGAAGCGACCGCGATGGGCGGTCGTGACGTAACAGCTCGAACGGCTGCAGAATCCGCCATTGAATTCGCGGCCACCCGCATCCTGGAACGCGACTACGACGATACCATCGATTTGTATAACGACCCTGATGTTTTTCGCGCGCAATTGCTGCTGGATTCGTCAGTCGATCGCGGACGAGTTCGTTACACGATTGTGGCGCCGGACGAAACCAACACATCAACAGGCAGCATTCGTTTCGGACTGGGCAACGAGAACGCCAAATTCAACATCAACAGGCTTCTGGAACTGGACGCACTGGAATCGGCATTGCCGGCAGAAGAACAGCTCGGTCTGGTGTATCTGGCCACCTCCAGTATTCCGAACATGACCGACGATATCATCGATGCCATTCTGGACTGGCTTGATTCCGATGAAGATCGCCGACCGGGCGGTGCGGAATCCAACGAGTACGAAGGACTCAGCGTTCCCTATCCGTGTAAGAACGGCCCGATGGATTCCATTGACGAGTTGCTGAAGGTTCAGGGAGTCACGCCGGACCTGTTCTATGGCGAGGACGCGAACCACAACGGAATTCTGGACGCCAACGAGAACGACGGCGAACAAACGCCCCCCTTTGACAATGCTGATGGCATTCTGGATCTGGGTTGGAAAGATTACCTGACTGCTCGCAGTCGTGAACGAAACACAACGCCTGATGGCGAAGAGAAGATTAATATCAACATGGGCGAAATGACGTCACTTTACGACGCTATTGAAGAGGAGTTCGGTGAAGAGGCTGCCAGCTATATCGTGGCCGTGCGCCTGGCGGGAACGGAATACATGACGCCTGGCACACCGGAAGCGGAATCCGGGATTCAGGATCAGATTTCACGGAACGACATCGATCTCACGGTTGTGTCGACGTATCAGTTCACTTCGATCTATCAACTGATCGGCGGTCCTTCCAATCCCACCAAAATGCTCACTGGTGTGGACCAGTCCTTTGAGAGTCCGTGGCCGGAAGATGCCGGTACGCTATTAAATGTGCTGCCGGATCTGGAACGCATGCTGACGACGACAGACGACGCCTACATTGAAGGCCGGATCAACGTCAATCAGGCTCGGCTTGAGGTTTTGACGGTGCTGCCGGGGCTGGCTCTTGATGTTCCTGCCGATCTGCCGGACGCGATTCTCTCAGCCCGACCGCCGATTGATCTGCAGAGTTCGTCTTCCAGTATTACGGCCCGCCGCAATACCGCAGCGTGGATTCTGGCGGAAGGACTTGTCGATCTGGAAACTCTGCGTAATATTGGCCCGTATATCACCACGGGTGGCGACGTTTATCGTTTTCAGGCCATTGGCCATTTTGATGCTGGTGGCCCCAGTACTCGGCTTGAAGCGATGATTGATGCCACTGAGTACCCGCCTCGTATCCTGTCCGTTCGTGACCTGACGTCTCTGGGACGCGGTTACCACCCAAACATGCTGATCCCCATAGAGTCCAGCCAGTAACTTCCAGACAACCGTCGCAATACGGTGTGTCAACGACCAAAATCGACCTGCCAATCAGAAATCCTGAGTCCGCTGCTGTCAGGCGGACACAGGATGCATGCAAAGCGTACATTTTTTCGTCACAAGACTGTTGAAACGCAGATCCCAATCGTCATAACCCCGGACCAGATATTGTGTTTGGTTAGCACCGACACCACCATGGGGTTGCCGGTGTTTAATACGCACAAGCACCATTGCCCGTCGCTCAGGAAATAGAATATGGCCGAGACACTTGTCATTGAATGGGATCGCGATCGCCTGATTGCTGCTGTGGGTTCGACGTCCGGATCGTCAGTGCAGGTCCGCACATCCGTTGCAGTCGACCGTGAAAATGGCTTGTTGACAGCCATTGAACTGGGCGAAAGGCTTAAGACGGCACTTTCGTCTTCAGAAATCAGCGCGACCGAAGCGATCGTTGTTTTTCCACGCCATCAGGTGACGTTTAATCGTGTTGAGCTGCCGAATCTGTCGGACGATGAGATTCCTGACATGGTGCGTATGCAGGCGGCCACACGCCTGACTGTGCCGGTGGAATCGGTTGGTCTCGACTTTGTACCTCTGCCTGTCACGCCCGGTGCCGCGACTCGCGATGTGCTGCTCGTAACGCTGCCTCAAACGCATGTTGACGATGTTCACAAGGCTTTAGCGGTCGCTGGTCTGGAAGTGTCCGGAATTCGCATCAGCTCTTTCGGCATCGCGGAAGCGGTTGTCAACGCCGGGCTGCTTGCGAAGAAGGTCGATAATCAGGCTGTGGAAGCTGTGGTTTCGCTTGGGGCCGATTCCATTGAAATGATCTTCATGACCGGTCACAACGTGGCCTTCTCGCACAGTGGAGCGTCATGGTCGTCGCTGGACGGTATCGAACAGGCGGTACGGGCAGAAGTGTCTCGTGCTCGTCTTGCTGCTGCTGAAGACATCGGTGAGTACTCGGTCAGGCGTCTGACTGTGATCGGTAGTCCCGACGTCTCAGCGAAAGTTCCCGATTCGATCACGAAACGTCTGAACGACGCAGAAGTCGTGCGTGTCGATCCCGAGGGCACTCTTGTTAACGGAAATCTTACGGACGGGCTGGCCGCGTCAGACATGCTGGCTGTCGTTGGCGCGATCGCGAATGCACGGACCGCGTCGGTGGATGCAGTCGACCTGGCGAATCCCAGAAAGGCGCCCGAGAAGAAAGACTATGGCCGACTTAAGACGATTCTGATTGCTGGCATTGCCGCGCTGCTGCTGGCCGGTGGCTGGAAATGGAGATCCGATAAAGTCTCTGCCCTCAATAAAGACGCCACAGCTCTGGCCGATGAAGCCGCCGATATGAAGGATGCCTACAAGCTGGGCAAGAACGATCTTCTGCTGGACGAGCGGCTGACCGAATGGATGGATCGAGACATCAGCTGGCTGGATGAGCTGAAAAAGATTCAGGAGATCATGGGCAGTACGGAACGGGTCTTTATCAGAGAGTTCAAGTTCAGTCTGCGGAAGGGGGACTATGTCGCTTCTTTTGATGCTGAGGGCTACGCCAAATCATCCCGCGACGTCGAAGATCTGATGCGTGTTCTTACCGATGCCGGCTACGAAGTGGCGGCGAACCCGATTCAACAGAATCCACGAGATCCTAACTATCCCACGGAACTCATTCTGGAAGTCAGCATTCCAACGCCCGCAAAAGAATCGGCGGCGAAGCAGAAGAAAGCCTGAGGCAGATAGAATGGACGATAAGCAAAGAACAAAAGTACTCGCATTGGTGCTTGCCGGAGTCCTCGGGCTGGGCGTGCTTCGACCATTGGTCGACGACGTCGTCATGGGGCCGGTCCGCGATGCGCAACGAAATCTGGACAATGTCACCGCCGAATTCGAACGAGAAGAGCGTAAGCATATGCAGTTGCTGGTGGCGAAAGAACACATCAGCCAGGGTCGTGCGAGCAGCCTGCCGCCACGGATCTCAGACGCGCAGTGGTTGTATCAGATCTGGATCACCAATCTTGCGCAACAGTGTAAGTTTGCACAATTGCAGGTGAACCCTGGCAGGACGGACAACCGTCGTAACCAATACCTGACTGTTAACGTGGACGTGGAAGCAGAAACGGACCTTGCAGGTCTCAGCCGGTTTCTATACCTGTTTGAACAGGCCGGCCTGATGCATCGCATTGCGAATCTGGATATTCAGAGCACAGGTTCGCAGGGCAACCCGCGCATGGAAATTTTACTGACAGCAGAGGGCATGAGTGTTGTCGGCTGCTCCGACAGCAACGACGTGTTTGTCCGCAGTGAACTGCCGCAGTCAATATCTGAGACGGATACAGAACTGACGGTGAAGTCTGCTGCCGGATTCCCCACACAGACTCCCTTTCTTGCTCAACTGGGCAAAGAAATGGTGAACGTCACCGCTATAGACAGCGAGAGCAAGGGCAAATGGACGATCGAACGCGGGCAGCAGGGAACCACTGCAGCGGAGCATGCTGCTGGGGAGAATATTCAGTTGTTTCCCGTGGCACATGGGCGGCGAGATGTGAGTTTCTCGGACTACGAAAACTTTCTGAATTCCTCACCGTTTGCCAAGCCGACACCGCCGCGCGAGTTCAGACCGCGGATCGCCTCCGTTATTGACAAGACCATTGCGCCTGGCGAATCCGTAAGCATGACAGCACGCGCGGAAGACATGAACGAAGATATTGGTGTGCCGGTATTTGCTCTGGAAAATGCTCCTGATGGTATGTCTATTAATCCCGAATCGGGTGAGCTGGAATGGGCGACGGACAAAGATATTGAACCAAACAAGTATGAGAGCATCGTCATCCTGACTCAGAAGAACAACGAAGATCTGCGAGTCGAAAAAACTCTGGCCATCACGATCAAGCTGCCGAACGATGCGCCGGAGATCACATTGCCTGAGGACGCCATCGCTGTACTGGGACGTGAATTCATTCTGACCGTCGCTGCTCAGGACGACGGACCGACGGGCAATCTGAAGTACTCGCTGGAAGGCGATGAGAATCCGGAGGGCATGGCCTTTGACGAAGATGGAAATATTCTGAAATGGACCGCGCCCCGGACGTTCACTCCAGGTGAATACTCGGTAAAGGTTAAGGTCACTGACGGTGGCGAACCTGCCATGTCAGCCGTTGGCACGTTGACGCTGAAGGTCACTGACGACACAGCCGCAATGACACGATTCACCGGTGCTGTTGGCCTGGACGGCCAGCCCGTTGCCTGGTTCTGGAACCAGGCGGAAAACAAAAAGCCCGAACTGCGAGTCGGAGACCGGATTCTGGCGGCCGAAATCGATGCCGAACTTACTGAAATTGCAAGACGTCACATTCTGATGAAGGACCCGGACGGTATCTGGAGATTGAGTCTGGGACAGAATCTGCGAGAGCGGGTACTGATAGAGCCTGCAGCAGAACCGGCGACAGTGCCCGCGGCGAATGACACCGTTGACGTACCAGTCCCTGAAAAAACACTGGTTGTCGCGGAAGACGACAAAGACACGGATTCGCCGACTGTGGTCGCTCAGAAATCAGCGGCCGAGAAAGCCGCTGACTACGACAGAGATCCGCCCGTTGCCTCTGACGAATAGTCGGTGGCGCATTGCCTGCGGCAATGTTCGCGCAGCACCGGGGGTGCTTGTTTTGGGGTGTCGATCCTGCTGCGGTCGTTCCGTCGCAGCCACCTGTGACCGCGGCCCTGGTGTGAGCAAACGGTGCTGTTCTGCATCTTTGGTTCGGTCAGTGGTGCGACCGAAGTCAATCTGGCGTACACTGGTATTTTGGATTACCCCGCGAGCAGCGCCTGCATCGGGAGGTGGTTCCCGAGATGTGGTGTCGAGCCAAACAGGAAGCGGGACGAGAAGCTTATGATGGTTCTTCTCTGCTTTTCGACCTGGAAGACCTGTATTTCCCGGATTCCGCCCACACCTGATGATCCCTTGTCTTTCGCAATGCACCGATTTTTCCTCATCCTGGGTTTCGTTCTATTCTGCCACTTCATTGCTGTGGCAGATGAAGCGGACGAGGTTCGTTTTTCGCGAGATGTCCTGCCTGTTCTTTCTGAAAATTGTTTTTTCTGTCACGGACCTGATGCGGCACGACGCCAGGCAGACCTGAGTCTCGATACCGAAGTCGGTGCCGCAGCTGTACTGGACCGTGAGTCTTTGATCGACAGTGAATTGCTGCGGCGCGTCCTTTCCACTGACCCCGACGAAATGATGCCGCCCCCGGATTCCAATCGCAGTCTGTCGACGGTGGAAAAAGAGAACCTGAAACACTGGGTCGTTGGTGGAGCGGCGTGGGGGCGACACTGGTCGTTCGAACCGTTGGTGGCTCCGACTGTTCCTGCCACGGATTCTGCTGACCGCCTTGTACGCAATCCTATTGATGCCTTTGTGCAGTCGAAACTGGCAGAGCGAAAACTGCGGCCGTCCGCGGAAGCCGCACGTCATACGTTGCTGCGACGAGTAACTCTCGATGTGACCGGTCTGCCTCCGGCGATAGACGCGATCCAGACGTTTACACGTGACGAGTCGCCTGATGCTTATGAGAAACTGGTGGAACGTCTGTTGAAGTCTGAAGCCTACGGTGAACGTATGGCGTGGGAGTGGCTGGACGCAGCTCGCTATGCTGACAGCAACGGCTATCAGGGTGACCGCGAACGCACGATGTGGCCGTGGCGCGACTGGGTCGTGAGGGCGTTCAACAACAACATTCCGTTTGATCAGTTTACAACTCTGCAACTGGCCGGAGACCTGTTGCCGCATGCCACGTCTGAACAGGTCCTGGCGACGGGTTTCTGTCGCAACCATATGATCAACGGCGAAGGCGGACGCATTGCGGAAGAAAATCGAGTTGACTATGTCATGGACATGGCCGAAACGATGAGCACGGTCTGGCTGGGCCTGACGCTCAATTGCTGCCGGTGTCACGATCACAAATATGACCCGCTGACTCAGCAGGAATACTACCAGATTTTCGCTTTCTTCAACCAGACTCCGGTAACCGGGAGCGGAGGCGACCCTCAGACGGCGCCGGTTCTTGCCGTGCCAACCGTTGACCAGAAGAGTCGTCGGAATGAAATTCGGATGCAGTCAAAAGCGGTCGTCGACTTGATGGCCACCAGGGCAAAAGAGATTCAGCCGGGCCAGGCCGACTGGGAGAAAAAAGAACTGCTGGCCGGCCGCAGGCCCGGTGAGGTATCAGGGCCGTCCAAATCCGGCAGCGAAGCACTGGCAGCGGACCTGAACGTCAGCCCTGCACGTCGCACGAAAGAGCAGATCAATCGCATTCGCACGGCATTCCTGCAGCAGGATGCAAAGTACGCAGAACTCAATGGACGCCGGCAATCGCTGGCCGCACAGTTGGACGGCATCAGCAAAGCGACCCCCAAAGTCATGGTCATGGCTGATCAGGACAAGTGGCGACCGACCTTTGTACTCAATCGAGGTCTGTACAATGACGTGACGGGCCATGAGGTCACGGCGCTGACGCCCGATAGTCTTCCTGCCGTAAATTCCGGTGGCGACCGCAGGAATCGCCTGGACCTGGCTCGCTGGTTAGTCTCCGACGAACATCCCTTAACGGCTCGTGTGACGGTCAATCGTTTCTGGCAGCAACTGTTCGGTGTGGGTCTGGTGAAGACGACGGAAGACTTCGGAGTCCAGGCAGAATACCCTGTGCACAAAGATCTGCTGGACTGGCTGGCAGCCGACTTTCGGGACAGCGGCTGGGATGTAAAACGGTTAATCCGAACCATTGTAACCAGCCATACTTACCGGCAGTCTTCAGTGCGTCACCCCTCGGAAAATGCTGGTACTGCCGACGGCCCGTTGACGCTTTCCGAAATAGATCCCGAAAATCGCCTGCTGTCTCGGTTTCCGAGATATCGCATGCCGGCATGGATGCTGCGTGACCAGGCGTTGTCCGTATCCGGGCTGCTGAATCCAGAGGCTGGCGGTCCCCCTGTAAACACATATCAGCCGGCGGGGGTCTGGGAAGAAGCCACGTTCGGAAAGAAAAAGTATCAGCGGGACACAGGAGCGAAACTCTATCGCCGTAGTCTCTACATTTTCTGGCGACGCATTATCGCTCCGACTCTATTCTTTGATACTGCCTCTCGGCAGTATTGCACGGTCAATACGTCGCGAACCAACACGCCGCTGCACGCTCTGCTGACGTTGAATGAAACTACCTGGGTGGAGGCGGCACGTGCCCTTGCCCAGAATCTGCTTACGCACGAGCAGCTGGATGATGATACACAACGAATCCAGCATGCTTTTATACTCATTCTGGCACGTTCACCGACGGACGCCGAACTTGATGTGGTGTCCGCAGGGTTGAATCGCAGTCGAGCAGAATTCCGCGCCAACGGGGGAGCGGCGGTTCAACTGCTGTCGGTCGGTGAATCAACACGCCGTGAGGATCTTGATCCGACTGAGCACGCAGCATGGACGTCCGCGTGTCTGGCATTGCTGAACCTGGACGAGGCGTTGAGTCGCGAGTAACCGGGACGCTGTGTTCCGCTGTCATTTGCAGTCCCGCAACGTTGAGCGGGTGATCGGAAACCGATTCTCTCGGACGTGTTAGCTTAGGTGGCAGGGAAAACCTGTTGGTGGCCGGCCAAACGCCACTATTGCGGAAGATTGGCAGGGTTTCTATAAGAATTGTCCAGAACTCGGGCAAGTGTATCGGTGTCTGCTTCGATGACGGATGTGCCAGAAAAGTCTGCCATCCTGGCTCGGACGATTGGAAACGAGCTGATGTCGAACCACAGGAGATCACTGACCAGATTGCCTTCGCTGCCAACAATTGCAGCGGAGATTCTGAAAGTTTTCGGTGATTCGGATGTGCGCATTCAGAAGGTCACCGACCTTGTTCAGGCCGACCCCGCAATCGCCAGCAAACTTCTCAAGGCTGCCAATTCCAGTCGCTACGGACTGCGACGTGAAGTCGCTGACCTGCGTCTGGCAATTATGCTGCTGGGTAAAGCAAAAGTGATTCCGCTGGCCCTTAGTTTTTCGCTGTCGATTGACGTGCAGGAGTCTGAGGCATCCGCGAGTCATTTTCAACGTTTCTGGCTTCGCTCTTTTGTTCAGGCATCGGCCGGCGAAGTGCTTGGGGCATCCTACGGTGCGAATGTAGGGGCAGAATGTTTTACAATCAGTCTGCTGGCCGGCATCGGCCAACTCGGATTGCTGAACCAGGACGCTGACAGATACATTCATTGTGTTGAACAGGCTGAGCGAAGTGATCGGTCTCTGACGGATGTTGAACGTGAAACCTACGGGGCCACGCATCATGAAATATCCGTAGATATGCTGGAGCATTCCGGATTACCACGGCGGTGTGTGGATGCTGTTAATTCGCTGCTGCCGGAGTCGTCTGGACAGCATCTGGATGAAGAGACCCAGCGACTGGCAGACGTGACGGGAGTTGCCGACGCATTTGCACGTTATCTTTGCGACAAAGACAGCGGCGTCGCGCTGGTCGTGTTGCAGGAACGTCTGGTGAAGTTAAATTCCGGTGAGACTGACGTTGACAGACTGACAACCGCTATCCGAACGAAATTGGACGAATCTGCCGGCCTGTTCGACATCGATCTATCATTACTACCGGATCCGGATGAGCTGCTTGAGGAAGCACTTGATCAACTTGCAGATTTTACTGAAATGATGCACGACGAGTCTCGCGTCATACCGACCGAGCTGGTCGCGGAGAATGGCCGACTCAAAATGCAGGTGGATGATCTTGTTAAACAGACGACCACCGATGCGCTGACGGGCACAGCCAACCGTGCCTTCTTTGACCGGCGACTGAAGGAGCTGGTCCACCAGTGCCGGCGCGGCGAAGTTCAGATGGGAGTCGCGGTCGTTGACATCGATCATTTCAAGACCGTGAATGACACGCACGGCCACCAGGCTGGCGATTATATTCTGCAGCAGGTTGCTCAGGCGCTTGACGGCGTAACACGTGCGGATGAAACGCTGGCTCGATATGGTGGAGAGGAATTCGTCGTTCTTCTGGAAGACATTGCTACGGACGGAATGGCCATTGTCGGCGAACGAATTCGGTCAAGAATAGAGAAGCTTGTCATCAGCTTTGAAGGCGTCGTAATTCCCATAACTGTCAGCATTGGACTGTGCTGTGGGGTCCCACAGAATGGTGAATTCGGCCTGACGTTGTTTTCTCATGCGGATGCTGCCTTATACGAGGCCAAGCAGGGCGGAAGGAATCGGGTGGTCTGCGATACATCACTCAGCGATCAGTCCAACGTCTGTTCGACACCGTCGACTCAAACGGGCACCACTGCAGCCTCCTGAGGACAGATCCGTTTTATCACCGTGTTGACCAGCCCAGCCGCTGATTATTTCGTGATGCGCACAGATTTCCAGAGCAGGCCCGTGCAGCGTGGAAGAATGCATGTCGCGGTCGGGAAATTGTGCAACTCTCAACGCCTCAAGCGATTTCCCCGGATGCGATTGATTTGGCCCAGGCCAGATCATTCGACTTTCCTGTGCGCAGTTGACGTCCCTCTCACGGTCGCATCCGGCAGCAGCAATCGGTTGGAAGAATTCAGAGATGGCGGCCACAGGAATCAGGGGACGAAACGTGAATACTCTACCGAACGGTCCTGTTTCGACTGGTGAAACTGCTGCCGAGTACTCTGTCTGTCTGCAGACAACAGCGGGATCGTCTACGTGGCTCAGTTTCGGACACTGCAGGAAGCCACTTCGATTGCTTTGCACGCCTGCCAGCGCGGGAGCGGCAGCGTGACAGTATGTCACAATGGCCACGATGTGCAGGTTCTGCCACAACCGGACGGCCCGACGACGTAGAGCGGCGGAAGGGTGCAGTCGGGTAACGCCACGGGATAGGGCCGCTAGCAGACGGTATTGCTGCCTGTTTCCCGGAACTCTTCTGTTTTCAACAGGAAAGAGTCCGCGAGTCGCCAGGAAGTTCCGTCTGATGTCCCATGCCCTGTCCGCGATGTGTCCGCGATGTGTCCGCCGTTGCTACGCGTCGTCAAATGCCTTTGTGATCTCTGAGATGGCCTGCTTGCCGTCGCCGAACAGCATGAGAGCGTTGTCGGCGGCGAACAGCGGATTGGCGATACCGGCGAACCCGGGACTCAGGCTGCGTTTAACGACGATTACCGTACGGGCCTTGTCGACGTCGATAATGGGCATACCTGCAATCGGGCTGTCCGGGTCAGTACGTGCGAGCGGATTGACGACGTCGTTCGCTCCCAGAACGATGGCCACATCGACCTGATCCATCATGGAATTGACTTCGTCCATTTCCTTAAGGCGATCGTAATCGATGTCTGCTTCGGCCAACAGGACGTTCATGTGTCCGGGCATTCGGCCCGCCACGGGATGAATACCAAACTGCACATCCACGTCCCGGTTCAGCAGCAGATTTGTAAGATCACGGACCGCATGCTGAGCCTGAGCGACTGCCATCCCGTATCCCGGTACGATCAGTACGGTCTGAGAGACCTCAAGCATCATGGCGACCTCGTCGGCCGACGTGGATTTGACGCTGGTGTAGACTTCATCGTCGGAAAGAGAACTTCCCCCGGACTTCATCGTGCCGAACAGGACGGCCCCCAACGAACGATTCATGGCATTGCACATGATGCGAGTCAAAACGAGTCCCGATGCGCCGACCAGGGCTCCGGCAATGATCAGCAGATTGTTGTTCAGTACAAAGCCCGTTGCAGACGCTGCGAGGCCGGAATATGAGTTCAGCAGGGCAATCACTACCGGCATGTCGGCCCCGCCGATCGAAATGACGAGAAGGACCCCGAGTCCGAGGGCCACACCGGCCATCACCCAATACCACAACTGAGCGTGTTCCGGTTGTGTAACCAACATCCAGCCGAGGCCGATTGCACCGACCGTAAGCAGCAGGTTCACCAGCTTCTGACCGGGAAACGACACGTCCTTGACGAACTTCAGCTCCTGAAGTTTGGCGAAGGCCACCAGACTGCCAGACAGGGTGACAGCACCGATCAGGCCCGATGCGGCGGTGGCCGTCAGGACATCGGCGAAGCCGGCACCGGAAGTAACACGTTCTGAAAACTCCCGGCCCGCCAGAAAAGCACCAGCAACCAGTACGGAAGCCCCGCCTCCAAGACCGTTGAACAGAGCCACCAGTTGCGGCATCGCTGTCATTTCAATCTTAAGAGCCAGTATGGTGCCCGCAATGGAGCCGATACCAATGGCGATCAGCAACCCGGTCACACTGACAATATTCTGATCCAGCATGGTGGCAACCACGGCAATCAGCATCGCCAGAGCGCCCAGCAGGTTGCCGCGCACCGCGGTACGTGGTTTTGTCAGCCCCTTCAATCCGATGATGAACAGGCTGGCAGCAAGCAGATAGCTAAGGTCGATCAAATCTGGACTCACGAGACTTGGTTCCGCTTATTGAATAAAGTGTGAACAGTAGAGAATCTGAGGTATCGGGCTGAACTATTTCTTTGTCTTGAACATCGCGAGCATGCGGTTGGTCACGACAAAGCCTCCGACCACATTCATTGTGGCGAACACCACGGCGGAAAAACCAAGTATGCCAGCCCAGGTCCCGTTGTCGGCACCAGTCGCCAGAACGGCCCCTACCAAAGTGATTCCGGAGATCGCGTTCGATCCGGACATCAGTGGCGTGTGCAGTGTCGGCGGGATCTTCGTAATGATTTCGACGCCCAGAAAAACGGCCAGCGCGAAGACCGTGAGCAGCAGAATCAAAGGAGCAGCACCGCCGCTTTGCTGAACGGCTCCTGCAAGGGCTTTCACCACGCCGTCGACTTCCTGCATGGCAAGAGTTGAAAACAACATTTGAGTCTTTCGGAAAACGATTATCCGTCTTGTTTAAGTGATCAATGAACGAGGGACAGGGGTTTTGAATGATTTGAAGTTTCGCGGAACATTCCGTACGGGAAGAGAACGACTATGGAGCTGCCGAATCGCCCGCGACGACACTTTCGTCGCTTGACTCATCCGTCACGGCCGAGTCTCCGCCATTCTCAGAACTGGCCGCCGGATCCAGCGGTTCCATGTCGAGCAATTCGCGAACGCGACCGTTGGTAATTACGTTTCCCTGAGTCAACAGCGTATCGCGGATGATCTCATCTTCCAGGTCGATTTTGAGTTTGCCGTCTTCGATCATCAACTGTAAAAACGTGACCGCATTCTTACTAAACATCTCGCTGGCATGAACCGGTACATCCGAGGGCATATTGCACGGTCCGAGAACGGCGACACCGTTATGGTCGATCGTTTCGCCCGGATTCGTGACTTCGCAATTGCCGCCTCGTTCGGCAGCCAGGTCGACAACCACTGAACCTGGAGCCATCGCTTCGACCATCTCCGTCGTGACCAGAATCGGCGCCTTTCTGCCTGGGATTGCAGCTGTCGTGATTACAATGTCGCAGTCGGCGATGACTTTCTTCATTGCTTCACGCTGGCGACGATAGAAGTCTTCATCCATTTGTTTTGCGTAGCCGCCCTGAGTCTCAGACTGCTCCGATTCCAGATCGAGTTCCACAAACTTGCCGCCCAGACTTTCAACCTGTTCGCGAACGGCGGGACGAATGTCATAGCCATAGACGACCGCTCCCAGACGCTTTGCTGTTGCGATGGCCTGCAGACCTGCCACCCCGGCGCCGATGACCAGTACGCGTGCAGGCTTGAGTGTTCCTGCCGCTGTCATCATCAGCGGAAACATGCGGGGAGCCGCTGTCGCTGCCAGCAGCACGGCGCGGTAACCGGCGACTGTCGCCATTGACGACAGAATGTCCATGCTCTGAGCTCGGGTGATGCGTGGCACCAGTTCCAGAGAGAAAGCCGTTACGCCCTGTTCGGCGACCGCTGTAACACTGTTGGGAAAAGTCAGCGGATCGCAACTTGCGATCAGTACCTGTCCGTCGTGAAGTAATGACACATCGTCACTTTCGACGCCATCGTTCCCACCCAGTGCTCGAACCTGCAGAACGATGTCCGCGTGTTGCAGCAATTGAGTCCGATCGCTTTCGATTTTCGCTCCCTTGTCCAGATACTGCTGATCAGGGAATCCTGCCGCCCTTCCGGCGTTTGTTTGCAGACGCACCTGCAGCCCGATTTTGGTCAATGCGGGAATCATTGCGGGCACCAGCGCGACTCGTTTTTCCTTCGGGTCCGCTTCCCTGGGAATTGCCACGACTAACTCAGTATCACTGTTCGACATCAAGCACCCCTTCCGGTGCGAAGATTCCGGGAATCGACGTCACGTCACGCAAAGCCGATTGTAGAGGAACAGACGGCCGCAATACAGTCACGTGAAATACGAGCCCGGGTGCCCAATTCCATTACCGTCCGGGCCCCGAGATTACTCACTGGTGACCCATCTCATGCAATCCGTTGATTCGGAAATCGTCGGCCAGACGTGAGCGTCGGATTCCGATGTCCTGTTTGCTGATACTTGTCTCAGGTCAATCGTGGCCTTGACGGATTCCGGCGGGTAGAATCAGAGTAAACGGCGTCTGTCGTTTTGAGGTTTAACGTACTTGTCAGCACCGATTTGGATTTCCTTTCATGCCCCGGTTTTCTGGAATTATTCCTCCCGTTGTTACCCCCTTGACGCGACCGGACCAATTGGACGTCGATGCGGCTCGTCGCATTGTGGAGCACCTTCTGACCGGCGGTGTGAACGGCCTGTTTGTTCTCGGAACGACAGGCGAAGGTCCGTCTCTGACGTACCAGATTCGCTATGAAATGGTGGAAGTCGTCTGTGAAGCTGCTGCCAGTCGCGTCTCCGTGCTGGTTGGCGTTACCGATACGTCGCTGGCAGAATCCCTTCATCTGGCAGAACACGCCGCAGCTAACGGGGCGGCGGCGATCGTGGCGGCGGCTCCATACTATTTCGCCACCAGTCAGAACGCCGTGGCCGACTGGTTTCGACAACTTGCAGACTCGTCACCGCTTCCATTGGTGCTCTACAACATGCCAGGCTGTGTGGGAATTCACCTGGCGCTGGACACAGTCACTGAACTTTCTGCCCATCCAAATATCGTGGGTGTGAAAGACAGCAGTGGTGAGCTGGATTATTTTCAGCATTTGTGCGCGGCATTCTGTGATGATTCTGATTTCGCCGTTTTCATGGGCCCGGAAGAATTGATTCCTCAGGCCGTTGCGGCCGGAGCAGATGGTGGTGTTTGTGGTGGAGGCAACCTGCTGCCACGCACCTATGTTGATCTGTTCGCAGCGTCGAAACGTGCTGATGAATCGGAAATAAGGCGGCTCAGCAATGTTGTTGAACAGGTTTTCGAACATGTTTACCGGGATCCTTCGGGTGAAATGAATCTGATACCGGCATTGAAACTTGCCATGCGACTGCGCGGGATCTGTACCGGATGCACGGCTCCCCCGTTGCCACCGTTGACACCCGAACACACGACCCAGATCACAGTCAATCTGGCAAAGGTGTTGAATGCTGCCGGCGTGGAATCCGCAGCATCTGTGCCTGCATCGTAGGATTGTGAGCCAGCCGTCTGAGTGAGTCAGTGTCCTGCGTTTCGGGTCTGACACGCCGGACCGGACGATCTGAGTTCTGTACTGTTGTCCGTGCGCCGACGTCCGCCTGTCGGCAGAATCCGTCCAGAGTGAACATTCATCGGCAGATTCTGCAGGTTCGGCCATCAAGTTGCCCTTCAGCCTGATCTGAGCAATCGTCAGAGTCGACCTCGACATATGTATCCTGACATACATGCGTTGAAGTGATGGTCTACGCTTCCGCGCCTGCAAGAAACACATGACCGATGAAAAAGAGAGTACCCATGCGACGAGTTCTAACAACAGCCGTAGCGCTTATCATTGCTTTCTCAGTAACCGCCGGAAGTGAAGCGGAAGCCGGCAAACGTCGAGCATCCAAAAGCCGAGGTGCGCGGACAGCCGTCCAGTCACGTTCCAACGGCGGTTTCTTTGCCAGGATAATGGAAGTTGAACGACGAAAGAATGCGTGGCTGCGAGCCAACTTCACTCGTGGTTAGAGCCTTGTCAGCGGCTGAATTAGGGGATGTTGTGCCCTGGTACCGCCAGTGACACCCACATTCGCATGTGGCAAAACGCCGCGCGAGAGCTACCTCAGACGAACAGGCATGAGTCGGCTGAGCAGAGTTCTTCATATGTTATGTCGTTGTTCGCTTCGCGCACCGCGGGTGCACGGAGCGTTCCACGACGTACCGGTGGCGGATTCGCTGCAGATCGCTGCACATTGTCCGGAATCTTTCGCACACCTTCTGTGCGAAACCCATCCACAGGAGTCGCTGCGTTCGACTTGACGGCGCCAATTGCCAAGGAAGAACAACCGCCGTCCTCAGGCGGCTTTCCGCCCAGTGGTACCACCTGACGGAAACCGCAGGGCGGTGACGGACGACGCGGCTTCACTCAACACGGTGGCCACTCGAATCAGTTGCTCGTCTGTCAGTTCAGAGAAGATCGGCAACGACAGAACTTCGTCCGCCGCTCGGTTGCTTTCAGGGAAATTCTCTGAACTGTAGCCGAGATATTCGAAACACTTCTGCATATGCAGCGGGATCGGATAATAGACTGCGCAGCCGATGCCCGCGTCACGCATATGCTGCATGACGGAATCACGCATGCCGCCGCGAATTCGCAGTGTGTACTGATTGAACACATGCCGCTGGTCAGCAGCCGTCACAGGGGGATCAATGGAGCTCAGCAGATTCAGACTGCGGAACAGCTCTGAATAGCGCCGAGCGTTCTGACGCCTTGCCTCTGACCAGTTTTCAAGATGCCGCAGCTTTACTCGCAGAATGGCGGCCTGCAGAGCGTCCAGGCGACTGTTGAAGCCAACTTCCACGTGATTGTATCCGCCGACGTCCCCGTGAACTCTCAAACGTTTCAGTCGCGCTGCCAAGTCGGCGTCGTCAGTCGTGATAATGCCGCCGTCGCCTGCTCCGCCGAGATTCTTGGTGGGGAAGAAGCTGAAGCAGCCAACAGTCCCCAGTACGCCGGCGCGTCTGCCGCGGTATTCCGCACCAATCGCCTGACAGGCGTCTTCAATCAAGGGGATGTTATTTCGAACGGAAAGTCGCCACAGAGTTTCCATGTCAGCGCATTGCCCAAAAATGTGGACCGGCATGATGGCTTTTGTATTCTCGTCAATCGCGTCCTCAACCTGTTGCGGATCCAGGTTATATGTCACCGGGTCAATGTCCACAAATTTCGGACGAGCACCAACGCGATGGATGGCACCGGCGGTTGCAAAGAACGTGAAGGGACTGGTGATGACATCGTCGCCCGGGCCAATTCCAAGCCCCAGCAGAGATAAGACCAGTGCGTCCGTGCCGGAAGCACATCCAATGGCATGGCGAGCGTCACAGTAATCGGCAATTTCTGCCTCTAACTGGTCGACTTCTTCACCAAGCACGAAGTGCTGTGTTTCAAAAACCTGATCAACGGCCGCACGGACCTCCTCTTTGATGGTCTGGTGCTGAGCAACCAGATCAATAAAAGGCACCGGTTCCGGGGCTGTCGGGTGGGTGGGATCATTAAAGGCGGGCATCGAGCGACTCCATTCGCTGCTGAACGCCGTCCGAAAACGGCAGATCTCAGGCAGACTAGGCCAAAGATTCAGGGCTGTCAAGACGTTCACAACGGCCAGAAATTTCAGTAAACTGTTGTTGAGCAGGGAGTTATCAATTCCTTTACGGCTGAAAACCTGTTGCTCTTAGCTTGTTATCGTCCGGCGGGTCGTATCAACCGCAGCAGTCAAACGGATTTTTCCACCAACCAGGAATGCCACTGGCTCTTCACTGGCGAACAATCGCTGCGTGCCGCCTGCTGTCGCGTGAATGATTCCGCGACGGAAGACACTCACCAACGGTATCGCTAACCTTTGTGTCGCTGGCTTTTACGATAGTTTCAGTCTGGTCAGTTCTGTCCCTTCGCCGCCAAAGAACCCCTCCTATGCGTCCGTGGATTCTTGCAGAAACGAACTACACTCAGGTCAAAGACTGCGAATACAGCGTCGCCGTCCTGCCCATGGGGGCGACGGAGCCACACAATCTGCATCTGCCGTATGGCACAGACACGTTTCAGGCCGACGCGATCGGTTCACGAGTCTGCGAGGTGGCCTGGAATCGCGGCGCAAAAGTCGTGATGCTGCCGGCCGTTCCGTACGGCACAGAAACGAATCAGGCCAGATGTCGGCTGTCGATGAACGTAAATCCATCGACTCTTGGCTACGTTATCAAGGACCTTGTGGATTCTCTGAACGGGCACGGTATTCACAAGCTGGTGATTCTGAACAGCCACGGCGGCAACGAATTCAAACCGCTGCTCAGAGAACTGCACGGCAAAACACCGGTGCAGATTTTCCTGTGTGACTGGTTTCGGGGAATCACGGCAGATGTTCAAAAGGAGATCTTTGAAGACGCTGGTGATCACGCAGGTGAAATGGAGACAGCTTTGGGCCTGGCGTTCTTCAATGACTTTGTACTGACGAACGACGATGGTTCTACCGTAGCCGACGACGGAGCCGTAAATGCAACTCGGTTTGACGCCATCAACAATGGCTGGGTCAGCATAACTCGCGCATGGCATTTGCTGACCACGAATACCGGTTCCGGCAATCCTCATCCCGCGACGGCCGAAAAGGGAGAACGATTGATGCAGGTGATTGTTGACCGCCTTTCTACATTTCTTGTCGAACTGGCAGAATCGTCAGTCGATGAGCGGTTTCCGTTCTGAAGCGTTTTCTTAACTGCCCTCAACAAGGTTTCTCAATCATGAAGACGACGTGCGCGTTGCTGCTGTTCTGTTTGACTCAGTCCATCGTCTCTGGACAAGATGTGAACGACTGGGCGGAAGCGAATATGGATTCGCTGGTTCAACTGTATTTTCATTTTCATCAGCATCCCGAATTATCATACGAAGAAAAGGAGACATCGGCACGGATTGCACAGGAATGGAAAACTGCCGGATTTGAGGTCACGCCGAACGTTGGAGGCTATGGCGTTGTCGCATTACTTAAGAATGGCAACGGTCCAACCATGATGTTGCGCACGGACCTGGATGCCCTGCCAGTGACTGAGTTGACCGGGCGTGAATATGCATCGAAAGTCGTTGTCCGGAATACTGACGGCAGCCGGACAGGCGTTATGCACGCCTGTGGACACGATATTCACATGACTAATCTTGTGGGCGTAGCTCGTTATCTGTCGGCACACAGAGACCGCTGGCAGGGGACCCTGATGCTGATCGGGCAACCGGCAGAAGAACGCGTTGGTGGGGCGAAAGCCATGTTGAAAGACGGGCTGTTTGAACGATTTCCAAAACCGGACATGGCCATCGCTCTGCATGTGGCGGGTGATATGCAGGCCGGAAAAGTCGGTTATCGCAGTGGTTATTCGCTGGCTAACGTGGACAGCGTGGATATTACCATGAAGGGACGAGGCGGTCATGGATCGGCACCGCATACAACAGTCGATCCGATCATGCAGGCCGCCGAACTTGTCGTGTCGCTGCAGACGCTTGTCAGTCGTGAGATCAAACCGCTGGAACCGGCCGTTGTGACGGTTGGCTCCATTCACGGAGGGACGAAGCACAATATCATTGGCGACGAATGCAAACTGCAACTGACGGTACGCAGCTACGCTGACGATGTGCGAAAACACCTGCTGGAAGGCATCGCACGCAAGGCGAAAGCGGTTGCGATCGGTGCACGGGCCCCGGAACCGATCGTCACCGTATCGGAAGGCACACCTTCTCTTTACAACGACGACGATCTTGCCGCCCGTGTGGGCTCTGTGCTGGAAGGCACCTTGGGTAAGGATAATGTGGAACACGTTGAGCCGGTCATGGGAGCCGAAGACTTCAGTCTGTACGGCAAAGCCGGCGTACCGATTCTGATGTATCGTCTTGGCAGTGTCAGCGAACGACGCCTGGAACAATACCGGGCGGCCGGCCAAACGCCCCCGTCCTTGCATTCACCGATCTATTATCCGGACTTCGAACTGACCCTGCGAACAGGTGTGGCAACAATGGTGGAAACAGTGCTGGCGCTGATGAAGAAGTAAGGGAAGGCGGCGCAGCCGCAAGAGCCCGTAGCCGTCTTTGCGGCTAACCGTATAAATGCCGACGCTCGTGGCCACACTTCGGGACCCACAGCCAGTGAAACCACCGGCAGAAAAAACGTGCAACGCCGCCACAGCAAGGCGAGAGGCTGCCGGAACTACTCTACCGCCCAGTCCTGTAGTGCCGTAACGCTGGGTTCTGTTTGTGCTGCGAGTGCTTCCAGAGCATCGACGACTGCCAGACAGCCGGGTAATGTCGTTACACACGGAACTCCGTACGCCACTGAGGCGGCTCGAATGCGACCTTCGTCCGTGCGAGCGCCTTTGCCGCTGGGGGTATTGAAGATGAAGTGGATCTCTTGATTGGCCATCAGGTCCAGCAGGTTGGGCCGGCCTTCCTGCAGCTTCTTTACGGTGTTCACGTCCAGTCCGGCATCTTTGAAGACTCGTGCCGTTCCGGACGTGCAGACGATGCTGAACCCCAGGGCCAGCAGGCGCCGCGCCGGTTCAATCATCTTCTGTTTGTACGACGACGCAATACTGATGAACACGTTGCCAGTGCTGGGAAGATTGGCACCGGCGGCCGTCTGTGCCCTCGCGAACGCCATCGGGAAATCGGCATCGATGCCCATCACCTCGCCGGTCGAACGCATCTCCGGCCCCAGCACGATGTCAACGCCGAAGAAACGGTTGAACGGAAAGACACTTTCTTTGACCGACGTGTATTTGGGTACGATCTCTGCCGTAACCCCCTGCTCTTTCAATGACACACCCGTCATCGCTTTGGCTGCAATCTTTGCCAACGAGCGGCCCGTGGCTTTGGAGACGAACGGTGATGTACGGCTGGCCCGAGGATTGACTTCCAGAATGTAAACGGCATGACCGTCGTCTTCTGCTTTGACGGCGAACTGGATATTCATCAGGCCGCATACCTGCAGCTCCTTTGCCAGAGCATGTGTGGCCGTGCGAATTTCGTCCAGCACGATACCGGGCAGGGAATGCGGCGGCAGAGCACATGCCGAATCGCCGGAATGGACACCGGCTTCTTCGATGTGTTCCATGACGCCCCCGACAACCGTGTCTGCTCCGTCCGATACCGCGTCGACGTCCACTTCAATTGCGTCTTCCAGAAATTTGTCGATCAGCACCGGCTTATTCGGTGAAACGTCAACAGCTTCGGTCATGTACCGTACCAGTGACGCCTGGTCGTAACAGATTTCCATGGCCCGCCCGCCCAGCACATAGCTGGGTCGTACCAGCACGGGATAACCAATACGGTCGGCCGCGGCCCGTGCGGCTTCTGTGGTGGTCGCAATTCCGTTGGGTGGCTGGCGCAGATTGAGCTTCTCCAGAATTGCCTGGAAGCGTTCGCGATCTTCAGCGGCATCGATCATGTCCGGCGACGTACCAATGATGTTGGCGCCGGCGGCCTCCAGGCCACGAGCCAGATTCAGGGGGGTCTGGCCGCCAAACTGCACAATGATTCCGTCCGGCTGCATCCGGTCGCAGATGTTCAGTACGTCTTCTGTGGTCAACGGTTCGAAGAACAGGTAGTCAGAAGTGTCGTAGTCAGTGGAAACGGTTTCCGGATTGGAATTGACCATGATGCTCTCGACACCAAGATCTTCTAGAGCGAAGGCCGCCTGACAGCAGCAATAGTCGAACTCAATCCCCTGGCCAATGCGGTTGGGGCCACCGCCCAGGATCATGATCCGCTTTTTGCGCGGGTCCTTCGCCGGAGTTTCGTCTTCCTGTTCGTATGTGGAATAGTAGTAAGGTGTATACGCTTCGAACTCGGCCGCACAGGTATCCACCTGCTTGAATGTGGCTTCAATACCCAGTTGTTTGCGATGAGTTCGCACTTCAACCTGCGACGTATCCCACCAGAAAGCCAGCTGTGCGTCAGAGAAACCGTTTTCCTTCGCACGGCGAACGAGTTCCGGTGACGCATCTGCCAGACGACTGACGTCACGGATCTGGTTTTCCAGTTCCACCAGTTGCTGCAGGTTTCTCAGGAACCACGGATCTATGTCGGACGTTTCATGGAGCTTTTCGACCGACATGCCGGCTTTGATCGCATATCGCAGGTAGAAAATGCGATTTTCATTTGGCACGGACAGCTTGTTCAGAATCTCGTCGTCACCTGGTCGACGATCCGTGTCCCATAAGTCCTTCTTGCCTCCGCCGAGTCCGAAATGTCCGATCTCCAGTCCCCGCAGAGCTTTCTGCAGAGATTCCCGAAACGTGCGGCCGATCGCCATGGTTTCACCGACGGATTTCATCTGCACCGTCAGTGTCGGATCGGCTTCAGGGAACTTTTCGAACGTCCAGCGAGGGATCTTCGTGACGACGTAGTCAATCGTGGGCTCGAAGCACGCCAGAGTTTCCCGAGTAATATCGTTCTTGATCTCATCAAGTCGATAACCGACAGCCAGCTTTGCCGCAATCTTTGCGATCGGAAATCCTGTCGCCTTGGACGCCAGTGCGCTGGATCGGCTGACGCGCGGATTCATTTCGATGATCACCATCCGGCCGTTGTCCGGATTGATCGCGAACTGCACGTTCGAACCGCCGGTCTCCACACCGATCTCACGCATGCACGCCAGCGTTGCATCCCGCATTCGCTGATACTCTTTATCAGACAGCGTCTGTGCCGGAGCAACCGTGATGGAATCGCCGGTATGTACGCCCATCGGGTCGAAGTTTTCGATCGAGCAGATGATGACGGCGTTGTCAGCGCAGTCACGCATCACTTCCATCTCGTACTCTTTCCAGCCGAGAATGGATTCTTCCAGAAGAAGTTCGCTGATAGGAGACAGAGTCAGACCCTGTCGCACGAGGTCTTCGAATTCTTCGAAGTTGTAGGCGATCCCCCCGCCCGTGCCGCCGAGCGTAAAGCTGGCGCGAATAATGATCGGCAGACCGATCTCCTTGACTGCATCCCTCGCTTCTTCCAGATTATGAACAACGAAGCTTCGGGGGACATCCATTCCGATTTTCGTCATCGCTTCCTTAAAAGATTCGCGTTCTTCCGCTTTCTTGATGACGTCTTCCTGAGCTCCGATCATCTCACAGTTGTATTTTTCCAGCACGCCTTCGTGAGCAAGGTCCATCGCGGTGTTAAGGCCCGTCTGGCCGCCCAGAGTCGGCAGCAGGGCGCAAGGACGTTCCTGCTCTATTATTTTTTCAACGTACTGCCACGTGATCGGTTCGATATAGGTGCGGTCAGCGGTGTCCGGATCCGTCATGATGGTGGCTGGATTGGAATTGACCAGCACCACTTCATACCCTTCTTCACGAAGAGCTTTGCAGGCCTGAGTCCCCGAATAGTCGAATTCACACGCCTGTCCGATGACGATGGGACCGGAGCCGATAATCAAAATCTTTTTTATGTCGTCTCGACGGGGCACTTGTTAAGCCTTTGGGGGTGTACTCACAACTTGAAATCGATCGCACGGAAAGACGCGTCTGACCGGTGTTCCTGCTGTTCTGAAATCCGTGATGTTTGCTCGGTCCCCAATGCGGCGATCGCACAGAGTGACTGCTGTCGGCGTTCCGGGGACATTTCCCAACGGCAGCGAGTAACTTTGCAGGCGGGCCGCAGCGGCAGAGCGCGCAAAATCTCGAGAAGGTTAACAGCAAATCCGGGGCGTTCAAGAAGATTGGCCTCCTTGCACGGGAATTGCAGCGGCAAGGCCATCGTTTCTTCTATCATAGAGCATTTTTCTCTACAGTGACGCACAGTTATGGGTTCATCAAACCGGAAAAGATCCGCCATTCTACTGCTGAAACAGGTACATTTGATTCGGTTTACACATTCCTGAACGAGACCGGGATTCTTCCGCTGGCAGGGGCCCGCGGAAACAGCGTCGATAAACGCACGAAAGAAGCACGTTGCCTCAGAAAATCATCATTGACGCGGATCCAGGCATTGGTGACGCCCTGGCGGTCCTGACCGCTCTGGTGGACCCGTCGCTGGAGGTGATCGGACTTACGGCGACTGCAGGGTCGGTCTCCGGGCGGCAGGCCACACGAAACCTGAAGTTTCTGACTGACCTGATCGACCCTGTCAAAGATCCCAGAATCGGACAGTCTGAACTGCCGGTGGTGGCGCCGCGTCTTTCGTCTCAGGCCGTTCCCACACGACACAGTTTTTTCGGCAGTCACGGGCTGGGTGATGTCACGGTTGACATACCGGATCTTCACAATCGACGCGAATCAGCAAAATTGATTGTGGACCTTGTCCGCGAATTTCCGCAAGAGGTGAAGCTGTTGACACTCGGGCCACTCACCAACCTTGCGGCTGCCTGCGATCTGGATCCGGAGTTGCCTGAATTACTGGATGCGATCGTGTCACTTGGCGGCGTCAATAATGCCTGTGGCGACGTCACTCCTGTTGCAGAGTTCAATATCTGGTGTGATCCGGAATCGGCTGCGGCCATTCTTCGTTTGCCTTCGTTGAAGACCTTGATTCCATTGGACATCAGTGGAACGCCGGTGCTGACGTTCGAAGATGTCGACATGCTGTCTCAGCTTACTCAATCCACGACGAATGGCGGGGTATTGTCATCGATGCTGCAATACGCTATTCGGGCAAATCGTCAGGAACTGGGATTTGAAGGCATCCCGCTGCACGGCATTGCGGCGCTGGCGGTGGCCGCAAAAGCAGAGTCGTTTTCTGTAGATGCGCTGCGAGGCGAAGTGGAGACGAGTGGACAGCTGACTCGCGGGATGACGGTTATCGACCGGCGACAGGTCGTGACCGGGCAGTCGAATCTGGATTTGGTCTCATCGATCGACGCCCCCGGTGTGGTTGATTATTTTTCCCGCAGCTTTCGTCGGGCCGCTCGATAACGCATGAACGCACGGCCCGTCATCTGCAGTTTTGAGAGCCGAAGAGCCGCGGAAATGCGAGCGCTGATTGAACGCCTGGGGGGCTGTGCGATGATGGCACCTTCCATGCAGGAGGTGCCGGTTGAAGAAAACTTAGCTGCCATTGAGGCGATTAATAAGGTGATTTCAGGGACTGTGTCGTACCTGGTGCTGCTGACCGGAGTCGGTACCGAAGCGCTGCTCAAAGTGGCGGCAGCTCAGGATTTGGAAAAAAGTCTCTTGCAGGCAATGGGACAATTGCCGTTGCTGGTTCGCGGCCCCAAGCCGGCGTCTGTACTGAGTCGTTATGGCTTGAAGTATGCGGTTAAGGCCGCAGAACCAAATACATGGAGGGAATTGCTGTCTGCTGTTGATGAGGCGGAGATTAACCTGAGTGATCAGATTATTGCTGTTCAGGAATATGGCACACCAAATCCTGAACTATGTGATGGTTTGACGTCGCGTGGCGCCCGTGTGCTACCGATGCCCGTATACCGCTGGGCGCTGCCGGACGATGTCGAGCCACTGCGTTACGCCGTGCGGCAAACGATCGATGGCGGGATCGACGTGTTGCTGTTCACAAGCGCTCAACAGGTTCGTCATGTCCTGCAGATCGCCGACCGGATGAATCAGCGCGACGACTGGTTGAGCTCTGCCAGCACGAAAGTTGTGGGTTCCATCGGGCCGACGTGCAGTCAGACGTTGCATGCGGAAGGGATTGCGATTAGTTTCGAAGCCAGTCCCCCGAAAATGGGACCGCTGGTCAGAGCCGCCGTGCAGTACTGCTCAGACGCGTCATAGTGGAAATACGTGGCGACGTAGTGGATTTCGGCATAAACAAGAAAAACGGCCGCGGAGAATTCTTTCTCGCGGCCGTTTGTAATTCAGACACTTCGGGTACTGCGACGGTGGAGACGCAGCGAGTCAGGCGAGAACCGAGTCACGCTGAGCGTGCACTCATGAATGGTCCGGGCCTACGCAAATAATTTGAGACCTCCGTCGGGGTAATCCGAAATGTCTGATGTGCGGTTGGAAGAGGGATTGCGGCTCTTTAATCCTTTTGTTTGCCAAGTAGGATGATCGGCAGTCCGATCTGTGAGCTGTACGTTTTTGTCGTTGTGTGTCGGCGATTCAGGCCCGTGTGCCCGAACGTGAGCGTTCCTTGTTGTTATTCTCCCAAAACCCGAGTCGCGAGTCAGGGAAAATACCCAATGCCGTGTCGTGCCGCTGATGTTTCGGATTACGACGATCAGGGCAAAAGCCGAGTGTGCCGGATCGGACAGCGGAATTCTGCCTTATATCCCCATGCAGTGCAGCAGAGTATTTGTGTGCCTGACGGGTCTTCTGACACCATTCTGTGGCAAAGTTCGACAGCTCTTTAACTTTTGGGCTGGTCGTCGAACATCGTGACGACAGAAGCCCCGGCTCGAAGATCCTGCATCGTCTTCTGGCGGGCCGCCCTGGATTTTTCCGCTCGAATGCGTTGCTCAATTTCCTTCTGCACCTCCTGAAACGGAGTTGTCCGTGCGGGCTGATGGTCGACAACACGGTAGACTTCAAAGCGGTCATCGCGGACATGGACTTTTGTCATGCCACCCGATGGCAGGCTGAACAGTTGTTGTTCAAGTGCATTATCGGCGAGACTACCGCGGGTCAGCCATCCCATATCGCCGCGTTTTTCGGCGCTCAGTGCGTCCGAATATTTGATTGCCAGTTCTGCAAAACCGACATCCTCCTGCAACTGCTTGACGACTTCCGTCATCCGGTCTTCAGCACCTTCACGGCCACCATTGCCGGCAAACAGAACAACCAGTTCCTGCCAGCGAATTCGTTCTTTCGTTGTGAAATCGTCGTTGTGACCGTCGTAATATGCCAGCATTTCCACACGACTGATTGTGTCCGGGCTTTCTGCAAGTGTGGACAGATATCCGTTTACCATCTGTATACGGAAGAAGCTTTCCCGCAGCAGATCGACTGAAAGGCCTTCAGCCGACAGAACCTGATTGAGTTCTTCGTCGGTGGTTAGCTTGCGGTCTTTTTTGATGTTTGCGATGACTTCGCCGAAGGGTTTTTCCAGAGATTCTTCAATCACCTGCTGGCGATCCTCCGGAATCTTCTGCTTTAAAGCCTGAACAACAATTTCCTGTTCGATGTAGTTATCAAGGCGTCCCTTTATCTGTTTCTGCAGAATCTGCTGCCGCTGTTCATCGGAAAGGCTTTCCTCCGCTTCGATCGCCAGTCGCAGACTGCCGATCAAATCGTCCACAAAAATTGGACGACCATTGACCTCAGCAACAACCGTATTGCCAACGATCTTTGATTCCGACGAACCCGCAAAGCTGACAGTTTGAATCCGGGACTCGTCTTCCGTGTCATCCGATAAAGCGACCGTTGACTTGTTGGTCAGCGACCTGCGGGGAGGTGCTTCCGCGAACACAGGATTGTCGTCAATCAGGCTTTTGCCCTGGCACCCGGACAGCAACACCACAATTGCAAGCAGCCATGGCGCATATCGTCGCTGCGCGGGAAAGAGTTGTGAGGATGAAGTGCGAGCCACAATTGCTTCCATGCAACGGGGGCGAAGAATGGGTGGAGAGGCGCGGACTATATCCGTGTTCGGTCTTCACGGACAAGACCGGATTTACCCTTTGTCGTTGCTGTTTGCTGCATTTTATGCGGCAAAAACTGCCGAACACCAAGTACTGCCAGACGTCCAGAGACCGCATGTGTGTGCAGGCTCTGGATTCTTAATCAAACCACTCATCAGTCGGGTCAAATTTCGGCAGTACGACAATCAGCACTTTCATTCGCCCCAGGGCTCGGTGGCGGACACCGGGCGGAATTACGACGCTGATTCCTGTATGGACGGCAATGATCTCGTCGTTCAGTTCCATTTTTGCGTCGGGACCGCACTCCAGAAAATAGTATGTCTCCGTCAGTGTCTTGTGGTAGTGCTTCCTGGCATTTTCGCTGATCTCAGTGACGTGAACCGTTCCCGGAAATTCGTCGACATCCATGAACGCTCGCCGTGCCGTCCCGCAGGGGCAAGGAACGCCTTCGATGTCTGCAAAGTCCGCAATATGAAAGCGTCTGGTCGAAATTGTCATGGTGCGCGGGTCCGACTTGTGTCAGCAGGTTTGCGGGAAGGTGAAGACAGATACCAGATACGCGGCCAGTTCAGCAGGGCGGCCTGACGGTAGAAACGGGATTTCATGAGAACGATGGTTAAAGCCGTTGAGATTAGCTGTGGGCATTTCAACACTATACGCATCATAGAGTGTAACAAGGTCAGAATCTCGTGCTCACACACGGCAGTGACCTGATAATCCTGCTATTGTTGTGGCTATATGGCAACGGACTTCGCAAGGAAATATCAATGAAACCCATGCTGAACCTGTTATTTGCCAGCGCCTGTCTGGGGATGACGACCGCCAGTTGCGCGGCCTCTCAGCCGAACATCATTCTTATCTTTATCGACGATATGGGATGGAAAGATGTTGGATGCTACGGCAACGACTTTATTGACACGCCACGCATTGACCAACTTGCGGCTGAAGGGCTGCGTTTTACCGATTTTTATGCTGCCGGTGCGGTATGTTCTCCCACTCGATGTGCTGTGCAATCAGGTCAGAACCAGGCACGCATCGGCATCACGGCACATATTCCGGGGCATTGGCGACCGTTCGAACGTGTAATTACTCCGCTGACCACGATGGCGCTGCCGCTGGAAACCATTACGGTGGCCGAGGCAATGCAGGAATCCGGGTATACCACAGGGTACGTGGGCAAATGGCATCTTGCCAGTGGTCCGCAGTTTCAGCCCGACAAACAGGGTTACGAATTTTCAGCGGTTATTGGAGGTCCGCACCTGCCAGGCAGGTATCGCGTTCAGGGCAATCCGGGTCTGAAGCCGAAGCCACGGCAGTACCGAACCGATTTTGAAGCCGATCTGTGCGTGGATTTCATTGGTCGCAGCAGCCAGCAGCAGAAGCCGTTTTTCCTGATGCTTTCACCGTTCGCCGTGCACATTCCACTTGGTGCAATGTCCGAAAAAGTGCAGAAGTACACGAAGAAGGCTACCGACCTGAAGCGAGATCTGCCGCATCCTGTGTACGCCGCAATGGTGGAACACTGTGACGACATGGTCGGCAGAATTGTCGATGCCATTCAGGCGGAAGGGCTGACGGATAATACGATGATCGTTTTTACGTCCGATAACGGTGGTCTGTATCGGCGTTACGACTATCGTGAACATGCTGACGACAACGTCAGTAGCCTGGCACCGTTGAAGGGTGAAAAAGGGGCGCTGCACGAAGGTGGCGTGAGAGTTCCGCTGATCGTGAAATATCCGCCGCTTACAAGGCCTGGTACGGTCTGTTCTGAACCAACGATCAGCTACGATTTCTATCCGACCTTTGTCGATCTGGCAGGCGGCTCATTGCCAGCTCATCAGACGATCGACGGCCACAGTCTGAAGCCGTTGCTGGTGGAGCCGCACACCAAACTGGATCGCACGGCACTGCATTGGCACTATCCCCATTATCACCACGATCGGCCGGCCAGCAGTATTCGTGAGCGGGACTGGAAATTGATTGAATACCTCGACGGCACTGGTGACATTGAACTTTATCATTTGGCCAGTGACATCGGCGAAACGACCAACCTGTCACAGGAAAAGTCGGGTAAGGCCGTTGACCTCAAACGCAAACTGCAGAGCTGGCGGCAGCAGGTTACTGCTCGCATGCCGTATCCCAATCCACACTACGATTCAGAACGAGCTGGCGAGTGGTGGAGCATGCGAACCGGTCGACCTGTTGCCAGTGACAGTCGCAAGCGTTTTCCGCCAACAGAGAAGGACCAGTGAGTATCTCCGAAACGACGGCATATTCGTTCCCCGTCCGGTGATTGAACTCTGATTTCAGAAAAGCAAGATATGAGTATAGCAGCCCATATTAAGACGTCGCTGAATCTTCCTTCCTTCGTTGTGCAGGCATACCTGCAGGTTCTGGAGGACGATCAACTGCTTATCCGTCCGCACGAGGGAGCAAATCACATCGCCTGGCAGCTTGGGCATCTGATCGTTTCCGAACAAAGCCTGAACAACATGGTCTGCCCCGATTCCATGCCGCCACTGCCGGAGGCAATTCTGAGCAACATAGTAAGGAGACGGCATCAAGTGACGAACAGAGTGGCTTCTGCACGAAAGACGAATATCTCAGGCTAATTGAGGAACAGCGAACGGCCACACTGACGCTGCTGGACAGGTTGAGCGACGAAGAGTTGGAACAGGCTGCTCCCGAAAAGATTCAGCAATTCGGCTCCGCAGTCGGTGCGGTCATCGGTGGTCAGTTGGCTCACTGGAAGATGCATGCCGGCCAGTGGGTGATTGTGCGTCGTCAGCTGGGCAAAGAGCGATCTTCTGGACAATCAGCACACCCTGGCTCGCATACGCGTCATCGGAGTGGCGGGAGACACAAAGTCTGAACACGAACGCCGGCCGAAGCGAGGACTTACGTTACGAGGTTGATCAGATTATTCCTCTGCTGTGCTGTGCCGTGCCGACGTGGAAGTCGGTAAGGGCGGGAAGGTTCCCGAGGTTTCACGCCTCTACCGGGATGTCAAGCAGGACGTCGATATCTTGTTGACCGAGTACTGCAGGACATTCCACGGCCCTGCCACGAAGGAAATGCGGCCGAAGTTTTCGCCATCGAGTCCGGACGCGGAAACACTCGGCCAGATGCATCAACTGTCGGCCGATGCCCCGCGCTAAGGCGGGAAAGGATACGCACTATGCCCGGCGGATCGAATTGGCATCCGGATACACGAAATCGCTACTGCGGTAGAGCCGAAGTGCCAGGACTCAAATCGGTACGACGGATTCGATTCAGGCGTGGAGGCTGATCAAAGCGGCGTGCGCGGTTATGATCCGGGATATTCCGTTTCTTGCATCATGGGAGACCGATGACATGACGAACTCCAACCGCAGGGAGTTTCTGCAGCATTCCACAAGCACGACATTGGGGATCACCGGCGGGTTGACGCTGCTGGCCGATGCGCGATCGGTTGCAGCCGCACCGGCCAACGACAAACTCAACCTGGCGATCATCGGATGTCGCGGGCGGGGGAATACATTGGCGAAGGCGTTCGCCGCTCGGAGCGATTGCGAATTCACCTGGTTCTGTGACGTCGATCCCGAGATGTACGCCACGCGGGCCAAAGGCATCGCCGAGATCCAGGGCGGCCGCATGCCCAAGTACGCCAATGACTTTCGCAGGATGCTCGAAGACAGGTCGGTCGACGCGGTCGTCATCGCCACGCCGCCACACTGGCATACGCTGGCGACGATCTGGTGCTGCCAGGCCGGGAAAGACGTCTACTGCGAAAAGCCGCAAAGCCACAACTGCTGGGAAGGACGGCAGGGAGTCAAGGCTGCGAGGAAGTACAATCGTGTCGTTCAGATCGGGTTGCAGAATCGCTCGGCTCCGTACCTTCACGCCGCGAAGAAGTACATCACTGACGGCAAGCTTGGGGACATCGACCTCGTCCGTGTCTTCAACCAGAAGGGCGAGGGCAACTTCCCGATGGCGCAGAACAGCGATCCTCCTGCCGGTTTCGATTGGGACATGTTCAACGGTCCTGCCCCGGATCACGTCTACAACGAGACACTGCGCCGTCAATGGCGTTACCTGTGGCGTTACGGCGGCGGCGACATGCACTATGACGGCATTCATCAGGTCGATATCGCGAGATGGCTGGTTGGTGTCGGCTATCCGAAATCGGTCTTTTCGCATGGTACCCGTTACGATCGCGACGGAGCGGCAGAAACGCCGGACACGCAAGTGTCCGTGCTCGATTTTGACGAATTAATGATGACATTCGAACTGACGCTCAATACGCCGTACATGCTCAAGGCCGATCACGGGATTCGCGACGGCGACATGTCCCCACATGGGGCGCAGAACACCGAACGCGTGGAAATCTACGGTAGTGAAGCAATGATGGTTGTGGGGCGAATGGGGGCCGGCTGGCAGGTTTGTGCTCGCCCGAAGACCCGTAAGCCGGTCGCCCGCGACGAAATGTGTGGCCGATTTCCCGATGCACCGCATCAGCAGAACTTTATCGATTCCGTGCGCACTCGTAAGACGCCCAACGCCGATA
>JAQWOH010000070.1 GCA_029245955.1 Fuerstiella sp.
AAAGGACCACGATTCGGTGCAGATCTTTCCCGACTTCTTTAGCAGCGCGTCGATCTGTGCGTTCTGGAACTCGATGATCTGTTGCTGCCGCTCATTGACCATGCCACAGAGTGCAGCGAGCAGAATGTGCCATGGCTGGAGCAGGAAGGACATGTTCGGTGCCGAAAATCGGCTAGTGTCCGGAGTCGACGCATGAATTCAGGTCATGGAAATGCAATCATCTGTAGTCAAAAGATGCCGTGTTTTCCGGCGTTTTGAGTTTGGCTGAGTTTTTTGATCCTACGGGCAGCACTTTCAGGTTAACCCCACGGTTGTGAATCTTTCCCTTTTCACGTCCCAGACCTGGATCGTCAATTGGGCTCAGCCTGCTGTACGCGGCGTTCCCGAAATGAACTGCCGCAGTGGGTCGGTCGCATAGGAAATCCGACGCGTAGGCGGGTGATCAGACCGCCCTGAACTACGTCTCTTGATGCTGAAACAAGTCCCCGCTCAGATCTCACTGGCAATCAGGTGCTGCCAATTGAGGTCGAAATGGACTTCAGCCAACAGTCGAAGCGAAATCCGGGCCACTGTCGTACGAAGAGCATTCCGCATGGCTAGCTGGAACTCCTGTTTCTCGCGATGTGAGACGACGGATTGCACGCCAATTAGCTCTGTGTCGGTGCCGGGCACGGAAACGCCCGGCTTGTTGTTGACGCACATCTTCAGGTGGAGCAACTGCTGGATATTCGCTTGTGAAATGCTTCAAAATCGAACAGATGCGGGAGAACGCTACAGAGGGAAGAAACGCCCCCCAAACCTGTGGCCGCGGAAGAAACCGAATTGTGTTGGGCCATTCGCAATTTTTGAAAATTGGTATACCAGTTGCGATGTGTCTGTGACGGGCCATTCTGTGACGGGCCATTGTATCGCACGTTTCGACGTGCATTTGGGAGAGAATAACATGATAAGCAGAGTACAATTTTCGGCATTCACACTCTATTGCGGACTGCTGGCCGCCGTCACCGCTGCGGATCCAATTCACAACAGCACACGGTCAAACCGGGGAAGCGTCGCTGACGTAGATGCCGAAGCTATCGAATACGGACTGATCGCTGCACTTCTTGGTGATGACTCCGACGTCGACTGGTCTATCAGCGACAAAGCCGAATGTGAAAAAAACGGAGGAACATGGGTTGAGACTCCGGGGTTGGGGGGATTCTGCTTTATGAAAATTGAAGGAGAACCCGGTCCCACGCTCGAGCCTATTGAGGTACCGGACGTAGACCTCGGTGATTCGCCCGGCTGGCATTCGGGTTCGCTCGATGAAATCATGTCAGCAGAGGAGCTGATTTCAGCGCCCACCACAGTTGACGCGCCAGGTGAAAAAACCACCGGCGGTGTTACATACGACAATTACGAGCATGTGAAAAACAACGATCCTATTCCGGGCATTGACATTATTGTTGATAAAGAACCGGAGGATGAACATCCATTTTCCAGTGACGACGCCATTGAATACGCCCTGATTGTCGCACTCCTCGACGACGACATCGACTGGTTGGAAACAGAACGTTTTCTGGACGAGTTCCTTTTCGGAGGCGGCGACTGCAATGATTCCTACAGGCCTTTCACTCCGAACAATGCGGACACACGAGAGTCCTATGACAAAGTGGTTCGGAAAAGACCAGGCCGCACGACATACTCGTCTATCGTCATTCTGAACAGTGCGGGTACACGACAGTCCAATCACAAAGTGGTTCGGAAAAGACCAGGCTGCTCGCCATAATGGTCTCTCGTCACTCGGAACAGTGCGGACACACGACAGTCCAAGGCATGGCGGTTCGAAAAAGACCAGGCCGCACGAGATCGTGGGGTACAAACAACTGCACGCCGACTTGAGCCTGTGAAAAACAGGCCGCGGACGGGGCTGGACCTTGGACACACTGACGTCGCGGAGTAAACTGCCGGCGAAATTGGGTAAAGAACAACCCTGAACGGGAACCGGTGGCCGTAGGGGCAAAAAACTGAACCGCGTTCAAAGCTCTCTGAGAATCAGGTGTTACCAAGAAGCTCACAGCGTGTTAACTGGTTTGTCCAGAGTTCGAAGAGGGTCCCTACCGATCGATGACCCCTATTGGGGTCTCGGAAAACGGGAGCTCATTCCCCATCAACATGTTGCGTCATTCGGAACGCGCGGAAATCGGCGTGCATTGTTTCGATAAGGGTTCCTTCCGAGGAGGGGGAAAGTCAAATCGACGTCTGACTGCTGGCAGCGACGAGTACTCGCGCGTTAAACTCGCGAATGTTGTGGTAAACAGCAGTGTTGTGAAATTCGTCCCAGCTGGACGAAACTCGGCTCCGAGTCAAAAGATATCATTCGTTTCGATGCTCTCGCAGAAACCTACGGCATTCCGTATTCTGTCCGGCTCGGCAACGAGCTGAATCCGGCGGCGATCGAACAACTTTTCAATGCCCAAGAGAAAATAGCGAGATCGGAGAGCAGTTCGTGAAATTCAGACAATTTCACGAATAACACTGCCACGGCTGATCGGCAAAGGACGACCGAAGGGATCTCGGATTTCTGTTTCCGGTGCAAATCCGAGACAATGGAAGATCGTAGCAATCAGGTCCTTTGGAGCCACGCGACCGTCCACCGGATATGCGGCCTGAGCATCTGAAGAACCGTGTACGACTCCGCCACGAATGCCGCCACCTGCCAGTGCCACTGAAAAACAATGTCCCCAGTGATCGCGACCGGCATTGCCGTTGAACTTTGGTGTGTGCCCGAACTCGCCAAACCACACCACAAGAGTTTCATCCAGCAGGCCGCGTTCGTCAAGATCTTCCAGCAGGGCCGAATACGCCTGATCCATCATTGGCATCAGAAATGACTTCAGAGATTCAGAATGCTGCTTGTGCGTATCCCAGCCACCCTGATTCGGCTTGTCTTTGATTCGCGTCCAGTTCAACTGAACAAGCGAAACACCGGCTTCAATCAGTCGTCGCGCGAGCAGGGCGCTTTGAGCGTATCGACTGCGACCATAGCGATCTCGCATCGCCGGTGTCTCCTGGTTCAGATCAAATGCCGATCGTCCCCGATCGCCAGCCACCAGATTAATCGCCTGTTGCGAATACAGATCGTATTTCGCGATCGTTGAACTGTTCTTTAAGGCTCCCAGCCGAGCATCCATTTGTTGGAGCAGCGAACGGCGTCCGTCGTAACGCACCTCAGTCATATTGGCGAGCGGCTGCATACCCCCAACCTGAAACGAATTCTGATTCGGATCGCATTTCATCAGCCATGGATCGAAACGCCGGCCCAGAAAACCGGCATCCTGTCCGGGCCATGGAAAATTGCCATCGTTCCAGATGTGTTCCGGCAGTGTCACAGACGCGGGCAACTCTCCTGCCCTGTCCTTGAGCGCACGGACAATCGCCCCGGTACACGGTGCAAGATTCGGGGCGACCGGCAGCGCGCTTTCCCTGTTCAGCGGCTGATGCGCGACTCCCGTCAGCATCTGATATCCGCTGGATGAATGCGCGTTGTCACCTGTAACAACGGCCCGAAGTACTGCAATTCTATCCGTCAGGGCCGACGTACGCGGCATCAGTTCACCGACGTACAAACCCGAAGTCCGACTATTAATGACACCAAATTCGCCGCGAATATTCTCCGGGGCCTCAGGTTTCGGATCGAAGGTCTCATGCTGCGGTGCGCCTCCCGTCAGACCAAACAAAATGACAGACTTAGCTTTCCCAAACGCCCCGTCCAATGAAGCATTCGTCGCGGTCGCCCGTGCCTGCAATAACGTCGGCAACGACAGACCGGCCATACCAACACTGCCGATCCGCATCCACTCGCGACGTGAATGCCCATCGCACAGAGATAGTCCGCTGCCTGTTACTGAAAGCATTTCAGTTGTATCTTCTATGACTGTGAACTGGCGGAAGGACTCAATTGACGAACGAACTTGGCATACGCCGGAGACACCATCATAACGGTTCGTTTCAGGCCGTGTAAACTGCAGTGGAGGCACTGCAATACTTTGACGTGCTGAACACCACAACCTTCGGGACTATTCGGCGCGAGTACTCGCCAGATGTCGCGCCTGCTGTTAACCCCGTTCAAAAAAGTTCGAGGAGAGTTGGTTACCTCGGAGCCACCGTAAAGGACTCGAACTTCTGCAAATCGTTACTGCTTTACGACTTCCGTAACCGGGGGTGCGCGCGCATTGTTACGAAGAGGGTTTGGCACGGGGAGGAAGCCTGGCATCTCGATCAGGCTCTATTTGGGAATGACGATGGTGACTCCTGCGCGGATCATGTGTGGATTCGTTCCAAGGACACCCACGTTGGCATCATAGATTTTCTTCCATTTGGACGCCGCTCCGTAATAGTGCTTCGCGATCGCCGACAGAGTGTCTCCACGCTGGATCGTGTACCGGATGGGGCCGGGGCAGTCGCGGAGTATCGCACGGGCGACACGACTGTATTCGGCCGGCGTGTCATGGGCGGCCACTTTCACCGCCTCGAGTGCTCGAAAAGCATTGCCAACGTCCTCACGAATCAGCGTCTGAATCAGGTTGAAGTCGGAGCGTGGGTACCAGCTGCCGTTGACGAAGACATCCTGCATGATGCCGTACTTCATCATTTCCGTTTCCAGATCGTCCATGATGTGTCTGTTGTCGTTGACATGACCGCGCTCGTGATCGCCCCATTTCCGCTGTTCGCAGGCGGTCAGGTCGCTGGCGATATAGACTTCCTGTCGAAGGCTGATCTTCAGCGTGCCGAAATCAAAGGCGAATTCGGAGCCGCCTGTGGCCGCGCGCTGCTTGAATGAAACGCCGGTCAGGTCAACCGTGATGATTGGCAGCGTATAGGCAAGAGCCCGCGCGTTGCCGGACTTGTTGACGACTGTTGTCGGTGACACCACCTGTGGAGCCGGGATTGAACCTTTAGTGATACTGATGACGAGTGCCATGTCCGCTGCCTTTGAAATGTGGCCAGGAAAACAGTCAGGATACGGCGCAGGTCCCGGCTCGCAGATCGCCGGCAGGCACCGCCCGTCTATTCTCGACGGCGAACATGTTCTCGGTGGAATGCGGCAATATCTGCTACCGCTTGTAATGTTCCGATTGTCGCACGAGGTGCTTAGCAAGGCAACGATGGACAGCGTTTTTCCTGCGCCCCGGCGTCTGCCCTTTGAACGCGGAGTGCGGCAGATGGCGGTTGTGCTGCTCGACGTAGAATGTGACCAGCTTCCTCACGTTGGCCACAGTGTCCAACGTGTTCAGGAACAGCCACTGGTGCTTGATCACACGCCACCAGGATTCAATCAATGAATTCGAGTAGCGAATCTCTGTCTGAGCGAGGATTCGTTTCAGGAGCCCAGAGTCGACGAGCTTGTCGACAGCACTGTTGTAGTTCTCGACGCCACCATCAACGAGCACTTGTGGCTTGGCATCTTCGATCTCTCTACCTGCTTCCATTAGTAACTCGGCCGTGGCAGCGGGGATAAACGAGTCGTTGACTTTCCACGCCAGTACCCGGCGAGAGAAGTTGTCGATGATGGCATGCAGATAGGCTTTGCTGCCATCGAGCAGTCAGATGAGCGTGGTATCCACATGCCAGATCTCGTTCGCCCGACTGACCCTGATGCCGACCGTTCTTTTGGCTGGGTGAACACGCTGTCGTGGTCGACACCATTTATTGGCACGCACCAGTCGATACCAAGAGGTCGGCGACGCAAAGACTTTTCCAAGCCGTTGAGCCAGTCTTGCCAGTGTGCCTGTTGACACGTGGCGGTACTCATCGCCGGTGACCATGTCTCTGATGGCATGGCTCTCTTCCCGAGTCAATTGCTGGGGAGTCGTTCTGGGACAGCAACGTTGGTCATCAAGCCCGCATTCCTGTTTCCCCAGCCATGCGTGATAGCGAGTGCTCGACATACCGATAAGTCTCAGCACATCACGAAGTGGCAGGTGCGTTCGTGTACGCTCAATGGCCCTCAGCAACCTTCGCTTCCTGCCTCCATCGGGAATGCGAACTCGATCGAAGGAAAACTCGGCCACTTTGAATGCCACAACCACGAGATGCAGAAGAGCCAGCAGTCGGGTGACACGACGCCGCAGAAAGAGAACTTCTCGCTGAAGGCCTTCGGTATCCATATCGAGTACGTCAATGGAGACTACATCCGTCCTGGTTTGCTTGAGCCAGCCGCGAGCTGTCGATCGCGGCACACCATGTCGAATGGCGAGGTCAAGGTCACCGGTGGTCTGGATCAGACGACGAAGTCGGTGATCGTACTGTTTTTGGATTCGGCTGTTTTCAGACATGCCGAGAATGGTCCCGCTCGCAGCACCTCAGGGAAAGTCAAATCGACGTCTGACTGCTGCTGGCAGCGACGAGTAATCGCGCGTTAAACTCCCGAATGTTGTGGTAAACAGCAGGGCAATCAGTTGATTGAGCCGAACGGTGATGCTGGTTCTGTTGCTGGCAAAATCGAATGCCGTGAACGACTCGGTGGTCTGCTCAAGTACTACCACCGACGCGCGGCCTGATTTGATTCTGACCTGCACCACTTGTTGTCATTCTGCGGTGAAGGTATGCGCTCAGTTGAAACAGGCACCGATTGACTCGCCTGTGGACCAATCGTCTCAACTGCGTTCGGCCGAAATCGTGACGCAATTCGCTTACTAATACCTGATTTTTAAAGAGCTTTGCGGTCGGTTCAGTTTTTTGACCTCACGACGTTTGGAAACTCTGAGAGTCCGGTTCTCGAACCTTCGTTGCCCTACAGCAATGCGGTGATCGGGTTGCCATCGTGCGCCACAGTGAATGGCCGTCCGGTTGGCGATTTGATGACTTCCTTCAGCGGCAGTCCAAGCGCCATGGCGATTGTCGCGTTCAGGTCAGCGGGTGAGACGCCATTTTGGTCCACGTTGTGTCCTTCAGCGTCAGACTTGCCGTACAGCTGTCCACCTTTTATGCCGCCGCCCGCCAAAGCTGCAGAGAAAACGGCCGGGTGATGGTCTCGCCCGACATTGTAATTGATGACGGGCGAACGTCCGAATTCGGTCGTCAGTACGATGAGCGTTTCCGCCAGCAGACCGCGTTCGTCAAGATCCTTGATTAGATTCCCGACAGCCTTGTCCAGGATATTGGCTCGTGACGGTAAAGTACCCGCATTATAAATGCTGTTGTGCATATCCCAGCCGCCGCAGGTCACTTCGACACATCGCATATTGTTTTCGATCAGTCGACGAGCCAGCAGGCAGCCCTGCCCAAACGAATCACGTCCATACCGATCGCGATCGGCCGCCTCTTCTTCATTCAGATCGAACGCTTTCAGTTCATCACTGGCCAGCAAACTGGTCGCTTCTGAGTAAAGATCGGTGTATGTCTTTACCTTCCGAACGTTGAATTTGTCACGGAAACGTTTATCGAAAGCGTCGATCAGATTGACACGTTTATCGAAAGAATCACTGGTCAAATATGCTGGCGGTACAGTATTCTCAAGACCACGATTGGGGTCGCCGATCGGCAATGGACTGTAAACCGGATCGAAGAAGCCAGCCGCAGGATGCCGAGCCGGAGCGCTGATGAGTACCGTGTCCGGCAGATTCTTACTTTGTCGTCCTTTAAACTTCTGAATCCACGGGCCCATTGACGGGTGAACTGTGGTCGCAATTTGTTCGTAGCTGGTACGCATAAGATATTCGCCGGCATCATGTGCACCGGTCTGCGTGTACATAGAGCGAATTGCGGCGACGTGTTCGAACTGACTCGCGATCGTAGGAAGAAACTGGCTGATCTGCACACCAGCGACGGACGTGCTGATCGGTGTCGTTTCGCCCTGATTTTCGTGACCCGGCTTCAGGTCGAACGTGTCCAGATGCGTCATGCCGCCATTCATGAACAGATAGATCAATCGCTTAGCCTTGCCTGCTTCGGGTGCTGCTGCGACGGCCTGATCCAGGCCTGACATCAGACCAACACCTAAAGCAGACTTGGCGGCGTACTCAACGAAGCGTCTGCGATTAAGTCCATCCAGTTTTGCGAGAGTTGGTTTCATGAGGTTTTCTTTGTTCTCGAAAGGTCAGACGTGAATTGCTGTACAGCCAATCAGGTGTTTAGAGTCATACTCAAAATTATACACACAGGGTGCACCCATCATCCGGAAGCTATGAGCCGTCGCTCGAAATCGCGTGCGGGCCCGCCGCATGGGTTACTGAATGAATAAGAACTCACGGGTATTCACAAGTGACCAAATGACGTTTCCATAACCCGCTGCACCGTTGGCTTTGACCTCCTGCATCGCAAGGTCCATTTCTTCTTTGACGGGGTCTCGGCTTAGCACCGTTCGGAATACAGCAGTGATACCACTCGGCACCGACCGGGCCTTCATAACGTTGCGATACATCGTGGAATCTTTTTCCAGCATCATGTGCGAAATCGGCCCGTTAAACATGAACAGCACCTGCGGCACATTTCCGGTTGTTGAAGACGCCGAGATCAGTTCTCGATTTGACTGGCCAAACGTTCGCAGAAAATGATTCGCCGGTACCGGGGACGGAAGTTCCGAGGCTCGCGCAAGCAGGTTGCCCTTGTAGTGGTACTTCTTTTCTCGCTGCCATTTTCCGCCGTTGATTTTTCCTTCGTCGGTCAATGCCTGCAGCACTTCCGGTGCCTTAGCTTTGGTCAGGTCCACGCCAATGATGTCCGTCCGAACATTTGCTGGAAGTTCTCGATATTCTTCAGGATCAACTACGGCCAGAGTAAGAAACGAATCCCAGATCTGTTCAGCCGTCATGCGGCGAAGAATTGGCCCCGGAAAGTGATACGGTTCTCCTGGATGAACTTCGGCCGTGCACGCTTCTCGTTGATAGCTTTGCGAATTGAAGATCATCCGCAGGTACTGCTTGGTGTCAAAATTCAGCCGCAGCATTTCCGATTCCAGAAACGCCATCAATTCGGGGTTTTCTGCCACGGTGCTGTCCATCATGTCATCAACCGGCTCAATCTGTCCCACTCCAAAGGCCTGTTTCCACAGTCGATTGGCGATGGTGAGAGCAAAGCGAGGATTATCTTTGGAGGTCAGCCACTCAGCGAACGCGTGCCGTGGAGGTTGGCCACTACGAAGCTTGGCGGGCTTCCCGAACAGCGTTTTCGGCTCAATGACCTCCCCTGCTTTGGCGTTGTCGTAAGCATAGTCTGCAGGCAGCTTGATTTTGCGGCTTGTCTGATCGTTGACGATCTGCATGTTGTAGCCAACCATTCTGTTGAAGCGATATGAGTTTCGGCGACGGTCTTCTTCCTCCTGTTCAATCTCCTCATATTCCATCTGCAAACGCTCACTCGGATTGTCGGCCCAGTACCGCGTGTCGTGCCCGCCTGTTCGCGTCAGTGTTCCATACGTGAAGGCTGCCATCTGATAGAACTCTTTCTGCGTCCAGCGATCGAATGGATGATCGTGGCACTGTGCACAGCCGATTCGTGTTCCGAGAAAAATGCGGACCGTGTTGTTCATGTTATCCAGCGGCATATTTGCGTCACGCTGGAGGTACCCGGTTGCCGGATTTTCCCAGACGAGCCCTTCGGCCGTCATCATTTCATGCACACATTTGTCCCACGGCTTGTTCGCAGCCAGTGATTCCTTGAGCCACTGCCGGTAGTGTTCGCCACGGACGTTTGTATTCAGACTGTCTGTGTAGCGAAGGACATCGGCCCAGTAATTGAAGTAGTGACTTGCGTAACCGTCGCTGTTCAATAACTCGTCGATAAGCTTTGTTCGCTTCTCCGGATCTTTTGAGATCAGGAAACTTCGCACCTGTCGGTAAGTCGGGATCGTTCCCGTGACGTCCAGATAAATACGACGCAGGAATTGGGCATCAGTCGCAGCGGGGTTCGGGTTGACCTTGTGTTTGGTGTAATTCGCGGCCACGAATGCGTCCAGCTTTTTCGCAGCACTCAATGCGTCCCCCAGGCGAACAGGATCGACGGGTTTCGACTCCACCGTGAACCGAGGTGGCTCTTCCTGCTGCTGTTCCGGTGGTGTCGTCAACTGCCTGACCATCCGTGAATCTGCTCCGGCTTCGGTGCGTTTCCCGAGTTTCAGGTAGGCCTGTCGCCGTCCTTTGTAGGCGTTCGTGAAGTCGGGGTTCAGTTCAATCGCTTTCGAAAAGTCTTTGACGGCATCGCTGTGATCTTCGTCGCTGTGGTATGCGTACCCACGGTAGCAAAAGGCCATCGCGTTCTCGGGATCCAGGTCGATCGCTCGACTCAGGCTCACAATGGCATCATCAAATTGCCCCAGATCCAGCAATGCCTGACCGCGACGAACATGTGCCTTTGTGAAGTTTGGATCTAATTGAATGGCTTTGTCGAGGTCCGCCATCGCATTGGGAATGTCGCGGGCCATGCCGAACAGAAATGCCCGATCGCATAACGCGGCGACTAAGTCAGGCTGAAGCTGAAGTGCTTTGTCGAGATCCGCCTTCGCTTTTTCCAGATCGCCCTTTGCTCCGTAGGCGGCGCCACGTCGCTGCCACGCAATGGCCAGAGTTCCGTCAAGTTCAATGGCTTTGGCCTGGTCAGCAAGTGCCTGATTTGCGTTTCCTTTAGCCCCGTAGGCATAACCACGATTGCTGTATGCCTCAGCGAAATCTTCTTTATCCCGGATCGCTCGATTGGCACTATTGATGGCTTTGTCGTATTGCTTACGGGCAAGATAGGCCATCGTCCTGAAGTTGTGGGCTTCAAAATGATCACCTCTTTCCAGCGTTGCAAAGTACGCGCTGTTGATGGCGTCCAGGTATTGCTTCTTTTGGTACAGGGCGAATGATCGATGGGCGTAAGCGTCTGCGCGGCTTTGGACGATTTCCGGATCACGTCCCTGCTTTTCCGTCACCCAGTCGAAGTCTTCAATCGCTTTGTCGTATTCGGATTTGCCGTTGAATGCCATTCCGCGAACCACACGTGAGTCTGCGTGTTCAGCATCCAGCGCTATACCCTTTTCCGCTGTGAGGATTGCCTGATCCCACTGGCCGTTTTCGATCTGGCTAAGTGCCTGTTCGACAAGGGCGTGAGCCGGAGAGGGCGTTGGTTGATCCTGGGCCAGAATATGCTGACCGCTTAAACGTGCGAGCGAAGTAAGAACGACCGTGAAACATACTGTTTTACGCGTGAGACTTCTGCGGTATCGACTCATATCGGCACTTTCATGCATTCGTGAAACGACGCTGATCGCAAGTGAAATAGAGGAATCGGCGGCGCACTGTGACAGGTTGCACATCTACAGTTGCGAACATGGTCCCGAGCATTCGGGCATTTGTCAATCTTTGGTTATTCTGGAGCCTGGGCTTCCTCGCTGGACTCATTTGCCTTGACCTGCCTTCGACGCTGGTCGGCTTGAGCAGCTCGATGCTCGGCAAACTCCGGTTCACGCGCCCCGTGGACGTAACCTGCTCCGGTCTGATCATCCTGTGTCACGGACGCTTTAGGACTCACCAACACCGGACACGCCCTCATGAGTCACCAGGACTGAGATGGGTGTCATCATTTTGACCGTGTGTTGCGATGCCGTGAGGTCAAAAAACTGAACCGACCTCAAAGCTCGTTGGCAATCAGGTGTCATCGATAGAAATCGACGTCGATTTCAGCCGAAAGTCGCTCACGAACTCGACGAACGGCTCTCCCAATGGACCGTGTTTCACGATGTACGCGCACCTTCATCGCAGAAAGTTCACGTCAGACTCATGACAGGAATCGTCAGGCAGCGCGTCGGTGGTAGTACTTGAGCATGCCACCGAGTCGTTCTCGGCACTCGATCTTTCCCGCAACGGCATTGACATTATCGCTCGGATCGATGAGCTGGTTGCCGAGGCCCTGATGGTTTCTCTTGCCATGATAATGCTGAACGTATTCACGAACGGCGTTCTCGAGTGATCGTTCACCGAAAAACATCATTCGGTCCAGACATTCGAACTTCAAACTTCTGAACCATCTTTCCATGTACGCGTTAAGGTTGGGACTCTTCGGAGGCAGCACAACGACTTCAGTGTCCGTGTTCTGCTCGATGAAGTCACGCAATGCGATGAAGCTGACGTCACGATCGACGCTCAAGTGACTGGCGTCTTTGAGGAAACCGTCTTCACAGTCGGTCAGATTGCGGCAGGCCTGTTTCATCCACGTGGCATTCGGACTCGGCGTGATCCCGGCAATGTGGACGCGACGGGTTTTCAGATGCATCACAGCGAGAACGTAGAACGTCACCAGTCCGTTCCGCGTCCGGACTTCCACAGTCGTGAAGTCCGTGGCGAAGATAGTATCCCAGTGAGCTTTCAGGAATGTTGACCAAGCCGGTGTTCGCTGCCGATCAGGTGCTGGTTCAATGCCGTGAGCTTTCAACACATTGGCCACTGCGGAATCGGCGATGTGATATCCGAGGTTCTTTAGCGCTCCTTGAATGCGATCGTAGCCCCATGTGGGATTCTCTCTGGCGAAGCGAACGATAGCATCCACGACTTTCTGTCGTATGCGTGGTCGACCAGGTTGGCGTTTGTTGCTGGATCGAACTTTCTGGCCACAGGTTCCCGGTGCCAGCGGAGAATCGTGTCTGGCGTAAAGATGGTCGTCAGTTCCAGCAGAGCCTTGCGACCGATGGCGTGAGCCTTCACCGCCAGTAACCGACGCTGATTGTCATCCAGCAGCAGACGCTTCTTTCCGAGCTTCTTCAGCAGTGTTTCTATCTGTGCGTTCCGGAACTGGATGATCTGCTGCTGACTCTGATTGACGAGGCCGCTGAGTGCGGCGAGCAGGATGTGCCAGGGTTGGAACAGGAAGGGCATGTTCGGCGCCGAAAATTGCCAGTCTCCGGTGCAGACAGGTGAAATCAAGCGGCGGAGATGAGAGACTTTGGTGAGCCATAAGTCCCGTGTTTCATGGCCTTTTGAGTTCGGCGTAGTTTTTTGACCCTACGGCGTCCGTAACCGCATGGCGAATCGCCTCCGTGTCGTCCGTCTTGCCGTCTCCCGCTGCGCCAAACCCCTTCACGTTGCTCATCAAAACTCCAAAGTTTCTTTGCCGACCGCGACTGATGCGTCGCAATCGCTGCCGGCTGGATAAACTGAAAACTCATTTTCAATGTTTCGTTCGCCTGCCAGTCTTAGCAATGAATGATTCTATCCAAAATCATTCTGTCTACTTCGCGTCCTCCGGCGGCGCTGGCGGATAGACCTGACCAGGACCGGGAAGCTTGAACTGTTTTGTCAGCCAGGGGACAGCAAGGTAGCCTTTGAAATAATGTCGGGGCACATCGACGTTGGCACGGTCCAGCCATTCCATTTCGCCGAGACCTTCCGGGATGGAGTCGCCGTCGCGTCGGTTGGCGGGATCACTGTATCTCGGATAGTAATGCACGGTAACGTTTTCCGGCGCACCGGCGATCTCATACGCCTTGCGCACCAGGTCCAGTGAGTGGTTCGGCCCGCCTTCGGTGAGGATCAGCGGACGGGGGGCGAAAGCGGCGACCAGGTCCGGGTAGTCGAACCATTCCCACATGCCCGGCACGCAGTGTCCCAGCCAGTTTGCCGGAGGGCGGATACCGCGTGCATCCGGCCTGGTGGCGACTTTCGCCCGTTCGATATTGGGGCAGAGAAAGTCGTTCCATACGATGCCTTGAATCTGAGGGTCGATAACAGCCATTGCCAGGAGCGGCTCGGTCCCCAGTGAATGGCCGCTCAGGGCGACGCGATCCGCGTCCACATAGGGCTGAGCGCGCAGCCAATCGAGAATCTGCCGTTTCTGAAACACGGACAAGGAAATGTAGTCACGGCCGAAATCGATGAGATAGCGGGCGAGCGTGCTGCGATCGTCCATGGTCGTTCCGCGGAACTTTGCCAGATCGGAGAGCTCGCCGTTGCCGGGATGGTCCACCGCCACCGCGACCAGACCCGCCTTGACGAATTGCAGGGCCTGCTGGTTCCGCTCGCCATGCTGCACGCCAGCGTGGCTGCGGTCCGTGGGTTTGAAGGCCGGGTGCAGCGGCGGCTCGCCGGCGAGATTCTCTTTCGTGCCCGATGAACCAGAGAAACACATGATCGCCGGCGCCGGCTGCTCCTGTTTGGCGTCGCGCGGAATCAGCACCAGATAAGGAACGACGCTGCCCGGTTCGGGATAGAGTTCCCATTTCTCAAGCCGGTAACCTTCGCGTTCCTTCGCCCACAGCCTTCGCGGCGCGGGCTGCTGTGGCGTTTCGGGGAAGCTCAGCAATTCTCGCATCCTGGCCCGCAC
>JAQWOH010000071.1 GCA_029245955.1 Fuerstiella sp.
GGCCAAATTGGTCATTTGCGGCCCGGATAGTCTCTTCCGATTGCCGCAGTCGTGGTGTAGTGATTATGTCTGTCATATTCCGTCCGTGAAATTCGGTGCCCAAGTGAGTAATCGCGACAGTTCCCGCAGTCGTACCGGGCGGGTGATCACGGTGTCGCCTCCACGATGACCAAGCCGAGGCGGTCCATGAGGCGATCGATCATAGGACCGCTCGGTGAGCGCAGACCCTTGTTCCAATTTGCCAGGTGATTGGGTGAGATATCCAGTGAATTGAGCGCCTGATATTGTGGGCCGTCGTAAGCGGCAACATGCTGGTTGACTCGCCGCAGGATTTCGCCTGTGCATGGACGTGCAACATGTTTCATTTGGTAACCCCTAACACGAAAAAAGCCCGAGGGACCGCCGACAGCTTTCGCTGTGGAATCCACCGGGCCGAATATTTTCTGGTACCGATTCGTCTATTTGTTTTTTCAACTGAGTGGATCGTAGCGAACAGTCAGATTACCGTAAATAGGCATATGGGATTACCACCCAGGGTGGTGTATCGCATTCGATACAAAGCCGCCGATCAGGCAACGCGCAGCCCTGCATTTTTCCTTGCCGCGCGAAGTTGTAAAAGTTGGTAAATCTTTTGGGACGGAGGATTCGGCCGTGCAGGTATCAGTGACCACTCGTGCGGAACGGCGCTGGTGGGTCACATTGCGCACCTCACGAGGCATGTCGGCCTGGATTCATCGTCCAGCACCGAACTGGCAAAGTCAGGGGTGATCGGTTTGACGAAACGGGCCTTCGTCAACAACGCTGATCTGCAGGCCGGTTTCCCACAGCGCGTCGTCGATCAGCATCAGCTGTGCCTCGGTCAAACCGGAGGACGTCAGGAGGTCGCGGAATGCGTTGTAACGATCAGAATTCGGCTCGATGTTGCCACCTGTGTTGCCACTTTTGGCGAGCGTTTCAGAATCCCTGTGTTTTGCGGCGTTCCACGATTCTGAGTGAGAATAATTCAGTGTGGCTCTGGAAACAGGCCTGTCCACTGGCTAGACTTTCGACCCTTGTGTGATTCATGCTGGCGTCCGCGAACCACTTTGGCTTGAGGCGTGTCATGTCGTGAACCAAAAAATGACGCCCCGGGGCGTAGCTCAGCCTGGCTAGAGCGCCTGGTTTGGGACCAGGAGGTCGCATGTTCGAATCATGTCGCCCCGATTTAATGAAAACGCTGGTCAACTCGCATTGAGTGACCAGCGTTTTTTCGTGTCACGACCGGTTATGAGCGGCTCTCATCCAGAATGCCTCTCTGCCCGACAGGTTCCAATCCGCTTCAGATCGCCCGTCATCAGGTGATCGTAGTTTCGCAAAGTGGTCACTCTGTCCTTGTGATCGAGCCACCTTGACACAGCTGCCAGGCGGCCCAGGCCCGAGTTCACCATCTGCACCCCAGACAACGATCGCCGACGTCACAAATATACCGGGCGTACTATGCTGTCCAGGTTTGTACGCAGGACACAGCGGATACAACTTTCCTCGCCCACGTTCCGGCATGGTTGTTTCAGGTCATCTGACAGAAGGATGTGATGTGTTTTCCGTTCAGGAGTTCCGGTAGTTTCGACTGCTCTGAATCTCAGGCCTGAGTCAGAGCATCAGGCAGATGCTTCTGCCAAATTGACGGAGGCATGCAGTCTGTGATTTTGGTAACGTTGGCTGCTCCTGCCCTTGCGAAAGAGCATAGTCATGGCAGACGCGCCGATACGACTTATTCTTAGCGCGGTATTACTTGTGTTTACGGCGCACTTCCGGTTTATCAAGGTGCGCCGCGAACGACCGCAATTTCACATCTGGCAGCTCGGTAGTTTCAAGGCTGTTTGTCGGCGACACCAGCAGTGGGATGATGCAAAACGGCTTTGTGTCCGGCAGATGGACTGCTGCAAATCATTGAGTGCGAATAACAGCACTCGACAGAATTTGACCGTTTTGTCTGGCTGCCGACTGCTGGCTGCGGAACGGGAAGCAGACTGATGGTGACTGGAGAACTGTTGGTGATGATCGGCCTCCGTGGAATATTGGGCCTGAATTAACCATTTCCATGGGGCTGGCATGTTTCTTTGACGTGTCTCGGGATTTTGACGTTTAGGATTGATTTGAAATCGGTGACGAGTTCATTTCGGTAAGTGGCAGTCGATATTTGCACACATTCATGGATGAAGCTGTGGTATTCAGCACAGTGACGGATGGCCAGGCAGCGGCGGCATATCACACGAGAACGTTGATGTCGCCGGTCAATTTGATCTGCGAAATGTTAGAATGTTCGATGTTGTCTCTGATATGTTTTGGCGGTCCGGAGAGTGAGCGATGGTTTCAACACCTGCCGCACCTTTGCGAAGGAAAATGAGCACTTCGCAATGGCGGCTGGCCGGCTGTTCGTTCCTGTTCGGGTTGCTGTTTCTGGTTGTCGGCCGAGCGAAGATTGTTTCCAGAGATGATGTTACGGAAGTGGCTGGCCCGGTGCGGCATCTGGAACTGAAAAAGTACTGGGAGGATACCGTATTGTATGTATCCATCGAGGGAAGGGAGGGACGGTTCAAGACGGAGGCCGATTCGCCTGGCTTCGCAAAATTCCATAGCGCTGTCAGATCAGGCATTTCCGTCCGGTTGTGGATTGATACATCAAGCCTTGAACTCGAACAGCCCGCTGCGATTTTTCGGGCTGAGGTCGCCGGTACGCAGTATATTGACTTTGATGAAACTGTTCTGAGTCACAATCGCCAGGCGGGCTGTGTCATGCTGCTGGGACCGGTTTTCTGTTTTCTGGGCTACTGGATCTGGGACAGAGCCACTCGTCCCCTGCCCACTGCTGAGGATACAGCTGCGTGGACCAGAAGAATTGATCAGATTGCTCAGAAGCGTCCATGGCTGTTTGCAGCTGTGAACATTGTGTGCACGGTCAGGCAATGGGGCGAAAATATTCCTAAAGTCGGCGACCTGTTTACCGCTTTTCTGTTCTTCTGGATACTGCCGCTGTACATGGTCTTCATCTACGTGACCGCGCAGTCGCATCGGTGGATTGTAGCGGTCTTTTGTGGTTCCTATGGTGTATCTCTGGCAGCCCTGACGGTCGCTGCCGTAGCTGTGCCGAATTTTCCCGGGGGCAACGAGTATCCCGCGCTGGCCAGCACGATGAGTCGTCTGTTCAACGCGTACATCCTGTTGAACATCACTTATGGCGGAGTGATCTGGTTGTGGGGAACGCTGACGCATGAACCGGAGTTGACGACTCAGACGCAGCCCTCGTCGTCCGACGACGCGATCCCCCGCTGACCAGCGGAGACGATCCGCGTGGCCCGGCTGTTTCAACCTTCTGTTTACGGCACATCTCTCGACGTTAACTCGTACAATTCTACGAGGCTGCTATAATCGACGACCGTGGCAACTGCTGTTCGCCTGGTCCTTCCGTGAGCCTGTGACACCCCAGTACCGGCTGGGTTGAGTGTTTTCCGCGAGCGACTGCAACAACTTACGTCGATCCACACCGGCACCTGCCTTCCGTACCGTCCTGCGAACAACGAGAATTCTAAATGAGAAAATTTCCATACTGTGTCGTCGTGGCCTTAATTTCGATAACGGTTGTCCCACAGCTGTCAGCCGCCGAATGGCTTCAGTTTCGCGGTCCCGGTGGTCAGGGCACGACAAACGAAAAAAATCTGCCACTGACGTGGAGTGATACAGAAAACGTTGTCTGGAAGACCAGATTACCTGGCTATGGTGCATCCAGTCCGATTGCATTGGGTGATCGACTGTACGTGACCTGTTACAGCGGGTACGGCCTTGACGGACAGGATGGGGCCAATGTGGAAGACTTGAAGCTTCATGTTGTCTGTCTTCGCAAAGACGGACAGATCGTCTGGGACAAGAACGTTCAGCCTCGTCAACCCGAATCCGAGCGCGTGCGGGACCACGGCTATGCCGGCCCGACTCCTGTGACTGACGGCGAACATCTGTACGTTTTTTTTGGGAAGACAGGGGTGTTCAAATTTGATCTCAGGGGCAATCAATTGTGGCAGGCCGACGTCGGCGAACAGACGCACGGGTGGGGCTGTGGTACATCGCCCGTTCTGTACAAGGACGTGGTTATCGTCAACGCCAGTGTCGAAAGCGGCTCACTTGTGGGGATTAACAAGAACAGCGGCAAGGAAGTCTGGCGGGCCGGTGGCATGAAGGCCTCATGGAATACGCCGCATCTGGTTGGTCTTGCCGGTGGAAAACAGGAGTTGGTGGTCAGTGTGAAAGACAGGGTCCTTGCGTTCGACCCGGGCACAGGACGGCCACTCTGGAACTGCGAGGGAATTCAGGACTACGTTTGTCCCAGCATTGTGTCACACGAAGGTGTGGTCTATGTCATCGGCGGGCGCCAGTCCAGGGCCATCGCGATTCGCGCCGGAGGTCAGGGTGATGTGACGGAATCGCATCGGCTCTGGGAAGCGAAGGCCGGAGCGAACGTCTGTTCTCCTGTTATTCATGAAGGTCACCTGTACTGGGTCAGTGACCGAAATAAGGTGGCCTATTGTGTGCGGCTGGAAGACGGAGAGGTGATTTATGCGGAGCGGTTTCCGGATCAGCCGTATGCTTCTCCGCTGCTGGGCGATGGCAAACTTTACATCGTGACTCGCAATGGCGGCACCTACGTGCTGGCCGCCAGGCCCGAATATGAGCAGTTGGCGCACAATCGATTTGACGACCGCAGTACTTTTAACGCCAGTCCGATTGCGGCCAACGGCAGACTGCTTCTGCGGAGCGATCGGTTCCTGTACTGTATCGGCCAGTAACCCGGCGATTCCCCAAGAACTCAGGCTGATCAGGCCGCCGCGTCCCTGACGGCGTCGGCGGTCTGCCATGTCTGAGATCAGCAGCGAGAAACAGGTTGGCACAGGGGACGCGGCGAAATCGCGGAACCGATGCCGGGCGACAGCGTTTATGTCAGGATGTCGTGCAGGATATCTCCTTCGACATCAGTCAGCCGGAAGTCGCGGCCGTTGAAGCGATACGTAAGCTGGGTGTGGTCAATGCCCATTTGGTGCAGAACCGTGGCATGAATGTCATGAGCGTTGACTCGGTTTTCAACCGATTTGTAGCCGAATTCATCTGTGGCGCCATACTGAGTGCCTCCTTTGAATCCGCCTCCCGCGAACCAGGTGGTAAACGCATTCGGGTTGTGGTCCCGGCCGCCGACATCCTGTGAATCGGAGGTGCGTCCGAATTCGCCGCCGTAAATGATGATCGTTTCGTCAAGTAATCCACGTTGCTTCAGATCGGTCAGCAAAGCGGCAGTGGGCTGGTCGACGGTGGCGCCGCAAGCACGATGATTGCCGTTGATGTCGTTGTGAGCGTCCCACGGAACATCGCTGACGGCTCCGCCGGGAGTGTTCGGGCACGCTGCGAAAATCTGTACGAAACGAACGCCACGCTCGATCAGTCGTCGAGCGATCAGGCACTGCCGCCCGTAGGCTTTCGATTCCGCTCGATTCAGGCCGTACATTTCCTGCATGTGATCGGGTTCCTGAGCCAGGTCAAATGCTTCCGGCGCCGCCGTCTGCATGCGATACGCCAGTTCGAAGGATTCCAGCCGAGCGTTCAGATCGCTGTCGAACGGACGAAGTTCTGCATGCTTTGCGTTGGTCGCGTGAAGAGTATCCAGCAACGAACGCTGTTGTTCACCGTTGAGCTCCGCGGACCGCGCCAGATTATCGATCGGTGTTGCTCCCCGCGGATCCAGCGATGTGGCCTGATACACAGAGGGCAGGAAACCGGAAGACCAGATCGGATCGGCCCCCCTGGGTTTGGTTCCGTGCATGACGACGTAGGCCGGCAGGTTCCCGTTTTCGGTGCCAAGTCCATATGTCAACCATGACCCCATGCTGGGAAACCCCTGACGAATCATGCCGGAATTGAATTCCAGCATCGCCGGCGTGTGATTGTTCGATTGAGAGTGACACGAATACACGAACGCGATGTCGTCGACGTGCTGTGAAATATGGGGAAAGATTTCAGAGGTCCAGGCCCCTGACTGACCATGCTGTGCCCATTTGAACGGCGATTTCAGCAGCTTGCCACTGGTTGTGAAGAAGCCGGTCTTCGGATCAGCGCCCGCCAGCGTGGTTCCGTCTCGCTTCTGCAGTTCGGGCTTGTAATCGAAGGTGTCCACCTGCGAAGGGCTTCCGGTCTGAAACAGCCAGATGACGGCCTTCGCCTTTCCCTTCGTGGGCGCGGGACGCTCCGCCAGAGGATTATTCGATGAGCGGTCAGCAGCGACAACGCCCTGCTCATGCAGCAGGTTTGTCAGCGCCAGTGAACCGCACCCCATGCCCGATCGTTGCAGAAACTGGCGCCGTGTTGCAGAGGTGTTCATGAAATGATGTTGCATAGTCCCGGTCGTTTCTGATGGATGGTCAGCCGATGGAATTGTTGATGTCCGCAGAGCTAGTCGATATACACGAACTCGTTCATGCACAGAATGAGGTGGCAGAAATCGCGTACTGCCAGGGACTCTGCGTTTGCGTCGGTACCTCGCGACGCCTGCTGTCGTTGAATGAACTGTTGCATTGTCTGTTGTTCCGCTTCAGTGGGTGGACGCGACAACGCAAGCTGATACGCTCGGTCAATGGTCTGTTCGATGGATGTTTGTGTATCCGGTCTGGCTTGTGTGGCAAACTTTGTTGCGATGCCTCGGATGATGTCGGAATTCAGCATCACCAGAGCCTGCGGGGCGACTGTGCTTTCCTCACGTGACGCGATGCCCTGCATCGTGTCGGGGGCATTGAACAACTGCAGCATCGGGATCAGCTGACTTCGCTTGGTCGTGAAGTAGATGCTGCGGCGGGTGCTGTTTCGATCCAGTGTGCCTTTGCCGAACATTGAACGATCCAGTGTGCCGCTCACTGTCAGCAGTGAGTCTCGAATAATCTCGGCCTCCAGACGACGCGAGCTGCGGCGCCATAGCAACAGATTTTCCGGATCCTTCTGTCTGCCGCTTTCGGTAATTTTACCGGCCTGCATGTAGACGGCGCTGGTCATGATCAGTTTGTGGATGTGTTTCAGCTTCCAGCCACTTTGGACGAGCTCAGATGCCAGCCAGTCCAGTAATTGTGGATGTGATGGTTTTTCACCGCGAGTGCCGAAATCACTGGGTGTGGCCACGATGCCTCGACCAAAATGATGATGCCACAGCCGATTTACGATGACGCGCGCCAGCAGATGTCCGCCTCCGTGATCAACGTCGGTCAACCAGTTGGCCAGACCCAGTCGCCCCGGACGCATTTTCTCACCGTCGGCGGGGTCAGTAAGCCACTGTTTTTCCTGCTGGTCAGTTCGCATCAGAACCTGCAGAAACCCGGGCGTCGCTTCATCCTGTTTGTTGTCGGTGTTGCCGCGACGCAGGTGGTAAACCTTGTACGTGTCTTCACCAAATTGATAGGTGGTGCCTTTGACACGCGCAGCGAACACATTCGTTAGATCCGGTTTTGGGGTCTGAGTGCCGTGTCTCGTGACAACTTGGTTCAGTTTCAGCCAGTCCAGGTCGAAGCCTTTGTGCCAGTCGACCAGTTTCTGTTGCTGGGTGGCATCACGTTTGTCGGCAGGGACGGCGATAATTGCAGCGACATCCGTTGGCGTCACCCCGCCGCTGGCCGCAAAGTAGAAGCCGGTTGCACCTCCGCTGTTGACAATCTTCGTCAGGATTTCATTGCGACCTGCCGCAAGCTGGATTGCGACGGTTTCCTGGCCTGCGGCGGCGACATTGCGACCAACCTTCTTTGACAGTACTTCCCGTCCGTTTACCCACAGTTTGATACCGTCATCACTGCCAAGGGACAGTGACAGCACCTGTGGCATTTCGGATTCAAAAACTCGGAATAGATAATTTCCGCAGTTCGTACCCTTCAGTTTGTCGTTATGGGCTGTACCGTCTTTCCATTCCGGTTGTTCTGTCCACTTGAGTTTTCCGTCCTCAAAGGTCTGACCAAGATCTGTGGCAAGTTCCGGAGGAAAAACCTGGTCAAAGGCTTTGTTAAAATCCGCAGCGGAAAACGGACCGACGTGATGCCAGTTGCCAAGCCCGACCATGTCCACACCCCGCACGGGCGACACTGCAAAGTAGAACCCGGATGGCCCACCGCCGTTGACGATTTTCATCAACACCTCGTTGCGTCCTTTTCGAAGCGTCGTCTGGACAGTGTCCTGCCCGGCGATAACGCCGCCTGATGTGAGATTCGCCAGTACCTGTTCGCCATTCACCCAGACTTTGATGGCGTCGTCTCGGCCCAAAGACAGAGACACCGTCTGGTCTTCCGGAGACTCGATCGTGCGGAAAACATAGTTTGCCGAATTGTCGCCCGTAAGCGTGTTGTGGATGGCGCCGTCTTTCCATTCCGGCTGCGGCATCCATTTCAACGTGCCTTCCCCGTAAGTTGCAGACAGGTCGATACTTTGCTCCGGAGGGAACTCCTGCTCAAACGCCTGTGCCAGACTGTCTGCAGCGAAGGGGCCGATGTGCTGCCATGCATCCAGCTTCAGCGCCGCTGGCGCCGCAGTGGCGGTCTGAACTGTGTAGTCGGCGAGCCACTGATTCAGCCGACCTGGCAGTTGATCCTGTTCATGCTGCATGCGGGCGGCGACCAGCGGCCCATGAGCTGCATCGAATTCGGATTTGGCTTTGCGAAACGCTTCCGGTTGCATGTTGATGCCGGTGTCTGAAAAACCGACGTCCGCGAAGCATGATGACAGTCGGTAATAGTCAAACTGCGGCAATGGGTCGAATTTGTGACTGTGACAGCGACTACAACCGACAGTGAGACCCAGCATGGACGTGCCCAGGGTATTGACGATATCGTCCAGTTGTTCATAGCGACTGCGTTCACGTTCTTTTTGAGTCTGCTGAGTTGTGTAGGTGCCGGCCACGAGTAATCCGGTGGCGGCAATCCTGTTGACAGCCTCCAATGCTTCCTCGGCCGTTTGCACGTTGACATTGGCCATCAGATCGCCCGCGATCTGCAGTCGCACAAACTCGTCATACGGTATGTCAGAATTCAAGGCTCGGATGACGAAGTCGCGATAGTGCCATGCATTCGGGCGGTCTCCGTCGAACGCATACCCGTTGCTTTCCGCAAAACGAGTGACGTCGAGCCAGTGACGTGCCCAGCGCTCGCCGAAATGTTCGTCGGCCAGCAGTTTGTTAATCAACTGACGGTACGCGGCGCCGGGATCTGCTTCCGCGTCCGTTTCCCGCAGGAATGTCTCCACAGCTTCCGGTTCCGGTGGCAGTCCGATCAGATCGAAGTAGGCTCGACGGATTAACGTTCGTGGATCGGCGATGGTGTTGGCCGTGACTCCGGTTGCCTCAAGTTGGCTCTGGACGAAGTGATCGACGGGAGTGCGGGCCCAGTCTGTATTGGAAATTTCCGGCGGCACTGGCTTTGTCAGTGGTTGAAAGGCCCAGTGTTTTCGGCCGGCTTCGATATCAATTTCGGAGGATGCGATCACCGCGACGCCGTCGCGCGGATCGGGGGCTCCCATCTCAATCCATTTTCTGAAGTCGGCGATCAGCTTATCGGGCAATTTGCCCTTCGGTGGCATCTCGAACGATTCGTGCGTTAAAGCTCCCAGCAGCAAACTTTCGTCTGGTTTCCCTGGCACGACGGCGGGTCCGCTGTCACCTCCCTGACGACTGCCTTCGCGAGAATCCAGCAGTAGGCTGCCTTTTAGCTTTTTCTTGCCGGCTGCTGCGGCGGAATGACATTCGTAGCAGTGAGTGACCAGCATCGGACGGATCTTCGCTTCGAAGAAGTCGAGAGCTTTTTGATCGGGGTCTGTGGCGGGCAGAACTGTGCCGATCAGCAGAACTATCAGCAGAGGCAGGCTTCTTGTAATCACAATGATGTCCTGGGTTTTATTCGTCGCGGGGCGTTCAACTGAACAATCGCGTGTTACCGCGCCGTGCAGCAGCAGGTGTGGACTGCTCAGAAGTCGGCAGCAGCAACCGATAGCGTGGGGAAATGGTGGCGGGACTCGCTGGAATGATCCAGTAAGCGACATCAGCTTACCAGAACTTCCGGCTGTAGAAAGCGTATTTCGGAGGTCTCACGCGTTCGCTGCGAAGCCGCACCCTTACGTCGCAGTACTCATTTTCTTCGCTATTCCGGGGCAGCATTGCTTGTGCTGGACCGAATTGCGTACGACGAGATATTTCAGGAGCGGTCATTTGCGGTACTGAAACTTGCGCACAACGCGGCTCGCATTCTGGCAGCGCGTCTGCAGGAAACTGACGAATGGGTCTGGGATCTGTTGTCTCAAAGTCAGCAGGCTCAGATTAGCCCCAGTTGGAGACGTTTTCGACATCGCGTCTATGGTGTGGATTCTTTGGGGTGTGAGTTCCCGTAGGCCAGTCACCTGACAGCGAATGTCGCTGCCTGTGCGATAATGTCCAGGCCGATCAGACGGCTCCACGCGTCCATGAGTTGTCTGAAGATTTCACCCGGAACGCCACCACCAATCTGTGAATCATCAACGGCGGATACTGGCAGAATGCAAGATGATGTGCTGCTTAGAAACAGTTCGTCAGCGGAACGGACATCGTCAATGGAAATGTCGCGGCGCACGAAGTTGATCCCCGTCGATTCCGCGAGGGAGTGCAGAATGCCTACGCTGACACCGGGCAGAACCTTTTCTGCCGGTGGAACAACCAATCCTTCACCTTCTCGGTACAGAATCACACTTGCTGTGGATGCTTCAGTCACGAACCCTTCCTGATCCAGCAAAAGAGCGCGAGACCCGGGTATGCGGCGCTGTGCTTCACGGTCGGCCAGAAAGTAGTGCATTCTGCTGCGACATTTTAGTTCCGCAGGCCAGCAGTTGGCGGGGACCTGGCGAATACTTGAAACAACGAGCACTTCCCCGGTCGAGTACTTGTCAGTCCAGCGATGAAACGGAAGTGGCGTCGTATACATGCCAACTGTAGGACCGGGATCATCACTGTGTGTGGCTGCAGCGTAGGAACCCGGCGTCACAATCAATGATAATCCCAGATCATCATCAGACTGCAGCAGGCTGTGATTGTGCGAGGCGATGACTTCGGCGGCCTCTTTCAATTCCCTCATGTCCAGATTGTCAATGCCGATGATCTGCAGAGAGCGGCGCAAACGCTGAAGATGCTCGTCCAACCGAAACAGTTTGCCACCAAAGGTCCGCATTTGCTCCGAAATTGTGACTCCCTGCACAACGCCCATATCGAATACGCTGATGGACGGCTCATCGTCAGTGACAAGTTCACCATTCCAGTATGACAGTTCGTTCATAGTGCACCGCCGAGGGTCGGAACCAGAGTTTCAAACTGTATTCACTGCTAGATAAACCGGTCTTAAACTGCATATCGTATACCGGTTGTCGAGCAGTCCGAGGTTTGTTTCAGACTGCCAGGAGGAAAATGCGGTCAGGGTGACTAATTCAGCCACCGAATGCACGACGGCATTGGAATGTGCACCGGACTACCCGACGCAGTCAGCCCGCCCGTGAGTGGATCAATGGCGAAGACCGCAACATTGTTGCCGGGCATATTTGCACACAACAGCCAGCGGCCGTCAGGGGTAATCAACAGGTTCTGAGGTCCCGTACCCAGACTCGGTTCCATCCTGACAAGATTCAGCTGGCCATTATCAGCGATGCGAAAGATCGCAATGCTGTCGTGACCGCGGTTCGTCCCGTACAGGAACTTTCCGTCCGGCGTAATCTTCAGATCCGCCGTGTGACTGGTGCCGGAAAAATCAGCAGGCAGCGTCGCGATCTCCTGTCGTTGAGTCAGTACACCAGTTTCGCTGGCGTAGTCAAAGAACGTGATTGTGTTCAGCAGTTCGTTGATGACGTAGACCCGTTTCCCGTTGGGGTGAAATGTCAGGTGACGAGGCCCTGATCCCGGCGACAGAGTCGCGAACGACTGCACGTCATTCGGCGTTAATTCTGCCGTGGCGGGGTTAAGACGATAGACAAGAATCCTGTCGATTCCGAGATCGGCTGCAAGGACAAAACGATTGTCCGGACTGACTACGATGCTGTGAGCGTAAGGCCCTGTCTGCCGCTTTGGGTCAACACTGGACCCGCTGTGCTGTATAAACGAAACGGCTGGTCCCAGAGAACCGTCTTTGTGCACGGGCAGACTGGCAATGTTGCCTGTTGAGTAATTTGCGACAACGACGGTTTTTCCCGTGGCGTCAACATCCAGATAACACGACGCCGTGCCGCGGGTGGATGTTCGATTCAGTCTGTTCAGTCTTCCACTGTGTCCCTGAACAGCATACGCCGCCACGAATTCATCCTTGTCACCGCCGAACTGTTCAGCATCGATGGCGTACAGCACACTGCCGTCGGGGGAGAGTGACAGGAAGAACGGATTGTCAATATCTGTCGTCCGGTGCAGAGGCTTCAGCTGGCCGTTTTCTGCATCAAACCGAAAGGCGTGAATGGCTCCCTCGTCCCCGGATTTGAAGGCCGAGATGAAGACCACCGGATCGTCAGCGCGAAGTGGTGTGAGCATGGTTGTTATGCCCAGAGCGAGCAGAAAGGGAAACTTCATTCTTGTGATCTCCACCTGACTCCGGGGATGTTCTGGTTGCGACAAGTCTGAGTACCTGGGGCCCCGGCGCGGCTGTTGACGATTTTCGGTTTATTCCTGTCGGACGACGAGGCCTGCAATTGTGTCGCCTCGAAATTCCCCGTAGATGCCCTGGCCCCATTTTATGACCGCCAGCTCGGTTGCGTTCTTCAGTTGTGCAGACAGCGCGCCCGTTAGATCTGTTGCAGCGATACGTTTGCCGTCCTGCGAAACTGAGATCTTGTTGTGGTCTATCAAGAATTCAAATGTCGTAGGGCCGGCGGTCCATTTCGTGGGTGCACTCAGGTGTCCGGGCATTGTCATTCGATAGACGGAGCCATACGACTTCCATTTGTCAGGGGCCAGGAATGGAAATTTATCCGGAGTCCATTCAGCTGGCCATTTGGCAGAGGTAGACACGAACAGACTTGCGCCGCCTGGAACAAGGCTCGTCACGCGCTGCCCCCATTGATTGCCGACGTCTCCGCCCTGATTCTCCACATCGTAGGGGTGAGTAACCGTGTTTGAGAGTTCCGGGTGGTCAAACATTCGCTGTGTAAATGCCCATTTTCTGCTGTCCGGGTTGAATCTCCAGAGCTCGCCCCACGGCCAGACACCAACAAAGACGTCGCCGCCATAGATTGCGGTGGTCTGAGCTTCACGAGCACTGGTCGAAACACCTTCCAGTACCGGCGGCCAGCCTGGCATGTCACTGATCTGCGAACCGTCGTATTGAAACACTCGGCCCGTCGGATACTGTCCCATAAGCAATCGGTCGTGAAAGATCATAGTTGAATACAATTGGTAGCTGACGCCGAGTTCAGGAGCGAGCAGCATCTGCCAGATTCCGTTTTCGAAAACGTAGAACCCGCCGATATTAGAGCCGGTCACGATCTGGTCGCCCAGTTGTCCCCAGGCGAAAGTTGTCTCGCCCACAACCGGCAGCGTAAGCACTGAGGCCTTCGTCAGGTCGACCATGGGTTGGTCGACAGTCCATGGGCAGGCGTAGAGTTTACTGAAGCCTTCGCTGTCTCTGCTGTAGGGGCGATAGCCGTCGTCGCCGCGATTGACATGGTAGAAGCACAGATGCCCGTCCGCATAAAAGAACAGCTGATAGCTGCCCTTTTGCGGAGGGTTCAGCACTGTTCGCCCGTTATACGTCACCTCGCTGCTGCCAAACGACAATAGCTTGTCACCGATTCGCATGGTCTCGTTCGTTCCGCCAGTGCCGGATTCTGACTCCCACTTCGCCGTCCGTGCGTTCCACGCTTTGACACCGCCATAGGTGGAACGCACGACGTCATCGCGTCCGTAAAGATATGTGCCGCACAGTTCGTTGGGCCGTGGAAGTTTCTCTGTGACGTGGGAGCGTTCGCCACGGGTTGGACGGACGTAGAACTGCAGAGAATGTCTGTCTGCTCGATAACGCGTGTTGTAGAGATTCTGAAATCCGGCACCAATGACAACAGATCCGTCGCGGCTGGTGACTTCGAACAGTGAACCGAAGCACTGTCCCGTATCAGGTCCGCGATCGACTGTAACCGAAATGCGGCGCGGCGACTTGCCTGCCTGCTGCCCTGCCGCAGGTTGGGCTGTTACGAGCAGGCTCACAAGGATTATCGCCAGTTGCGAGCGGCGAAGGAATGGGGAGCATCCGGGGCTTTGGCGTGGGTTCATACTGTTTCCGAAGATTAGCGGGGCATTGGTGATGCGGGGCTAAATGATCAGCCTACTACACCGAATTCATGATTTCCATGGCGCCGGGGCAGATACACCTTCTGAGTCTGTCATCTTGCGTTTGTGCCGGATGTCGGCGGGCGAGAAGGCTGTGTGGCAGACGTGACAAGGCGTGTGCGCGTGGCGGCTGCGGATTTCAGGTGGGTATCCATCCATCCATAGATCAGTTGACGAGATTCGTGGGCCACTGAATGTCCTCGGCCGTGGACATAGAAACCGAAGTTCTGTGGGGCACCTTCCAGCTCGTAGACGTCCATGACCTTCATCAGCATAAGTAATCGTTGCTTTTGAGTCGGGCCGTGGCCGTCGTTCAGCCCGGAAAGATCGAGGAAAGCTCGCGGAGCAATCAGGGAAATAATTTCGTGAAAATCGATTGGTGGCATCCTGCCATGCAGCAGATCTTCCCGAATTGGTTTGAAATAGACATACCAGTGATCGCGTGACCACGCCTCGACCTTTGGATTATGGCGAAAGAACGCTCCTCCGCAGTTACATGCAGACGCTTTAATTCGCTCGTCGTACGCCGCCAGAAAGAATGTTCCGTGACCGCCGAGTGAATGTCCCACAGCACCGATACGTTCGTCGTCGACCTGTTCCATGCCCTGCAGGACGTCAATCGCGATCGAATGTTCGTAGGTGAACTTTCCCACGGCCGTCCAGTGCGGATGTTTTCTGTGAAACGCACCGGTTTCATAAGCGCCTGCAACCGGAATTCGATGGCCGGACACGAAGTGTTCCGGAGCGATGACTACGTATCCGCGGCGACAAAGATGATCCAGGTAAGCCTTGTCCGGATTGTCGATAAGGCCGGCTGCGCGTTTCTTACCGTGCGAGTATGTGCCATGCAGGGCGACGACGGCCGGGCTTTTTCCGGAAGAGTGGAGGGGAAGACCCAGATACGCATGAGCTCGTTCGTCGGCCTCAACGGCATAACTGATCAACTGCCGTCGATACGCGCCGTCCACCACAACGTCCTCGTGAACCACCAGATTCAATTTTGGTTTTTTCGGCTTGTGCTGATCACAGAGCAGATCCAGATATCGCTGTTTCAGTACGACACGCCGCGCGTGCCATTCGTCCCGGCTGTTGATCCCGTGCGTAAGATCGTCCCATGATGAGTGGATTTCCGGAATATCGAACAACGGGGACCTTTGGGAATCCTGAGCCTGAAGCACTATCGCAAGAAGGAACACTGTCAGGGTGCTGATGAACGTTCTCATGTTCGGGCGGCTTTCTAAAATGACTTCGGTGGCGGCCATTACGCTGTTCAGTCAATCAGATTCAGCGTGTACCGGGGCCGCTGTTTCATCATTAATGCTGCGTGGCTGTAGTAGGGGTAAACGCTCCACTCAACGCAGGTGATCAGGTCGGGAGTTCCATTACTGTCAAAGTCGCCGGGCCACGGGTGGGGACCGTGATGGGTGATGCGGATGGGTTCTCCAAAGCAGCGCATCGTCTCAGGTTCTGCGAAGAGCGGGGCTGTTTCTGTGCCAACGTTAAGAAGCAGGTAGATACTGCCGTCGTCTTTCGTCCCGTTATGTGCGCCGGCCACACTGTAGATTACATCGTGCAGACCGTCGGCATTCCAGTCGACGGCTCGAAATGATTCGGTCCAGTGCGATTTCCGGCTGACAATTGCGTCGGTGATCGGCCGGCCGTCATCCAGTTGCAACGCCTGATCCTTGCGCAGATGCAGCGAGCCATCCGTGTGTCGGTACTGAACAAACAATGTTGCCTGCCGAGAGTGACCGTCATGAGTAATCATGTCGGTCTGGCCATCGCCGTTGAAATCTGCCAGCGCTGCTCCTGTTCGCCACAGAAAGGGTCGTTCTTTCTCAAACGGATAAACACCGTTATTTGATGCAGGATCGCTGGCACGAGTCGCTGACAGTTTGCGGAGTTGCGGCGAATCCGGAAAGCCATCGCATTCCACCTGTCGCCGCGCCCCGAACCGGGGAACGTTTCTGGAGCCGATATTGCGGTACCAGAAGATGCGGTTCGTTTCGTTAGGACAAACCAGATCCTGCAAACCGTCTCCGTCCCAGTCGACGAACTGCGGGTATGGGTAACCCATGTCATGCCAGTTGTGTGGCTGGCCAAGGATTTCGTTCCGCACAAAGCGAATGGGGCTTCCTGCAGCAAGAATCCGCATTGGCTCACGGAAAGCCGGCCGTTCACGTGTTCCGTCGTTAATCACGATACGTGGCCAGCCATAACCCCCGCCAATCAAAAGATCCTGATCGCCATCGGCGTCCCAGTCGCACAGACAGGGCCACGCCTGATCGCTGAGTGACATAACGGCGGATATCGATTTGGCCTGGCCAATGCGGCGAAACTGTATCCCTTCAGCAGCCAATTCATAGATGGACAGCTGCTGAAACGCACCGTGCTGAACGATCAGACCGCTTCGGGTTCCCTGGCTCCATGCGGAGGCCTGGGAGAGTTCCGGAAGATCGACGTCGGTCAACAGCTCTTCCACGTCAAACACCGGTGGTTCGCCGCCAAGGTTTCTTCTCCACGCGATCCTGTAAAAATCAGGTTGAACGGACTCTCTGCCGTGCAGACAGACAGCATCCAGACGACCGTCGTGGTCAACATCCAGGAAACATGGTTTTTGGCCGGCATCGAGTTTGACGGGAGTGGCGGACTTAAACGGCCATCCGTCAGGATTGTCATTGCGCAGGTATTCACCGTCGACGATCACGTCGACAACGTCATCATTATTCAGATCGACAGCTCGACATGCCTGCCAGCCCCCGACACTGGCCGTACCTGCGGCTGTGAATTGCGGTAATCCACCCGCATCTTTTGTGCCTGTGTTGATATAAAATTCTGCTGTCTTCCTGCCGTTGCGAGTGGTCACGAGATCAAGCCGTCCGTCTGCATTGAAATCCGCGAAGTCCACGGCCATGTATGTGTGGTTGAAGAATGTCAGGGAGTCCGCACCGCCGTTCGAATAACGCAGGCGATTAAGATCTCCAAATCTGTATGTGCCGTCTTTCGTTCTCGGATAGCACACGATTCCATCCCCTGGCCATCCCGGGCGATACGCGTAATTCCATGTGCCGGTCAGGTCGAGTCGGTTGTCACCGTTCAGGTCATGCAGTCCCGCAGAATAGGGTAGGCAGATCGGCCGTGGCTGTGACGCGTTGTACCGCAGCAAATCTCCGACGCCGATCTGTGGAGTAAACACCTGCGGTTGCAGGTGCGAGCGACGGGCGTTCGTCCGGAAGCGAATTTCGAACTCCCGGTGGTCCGGGTTACCAACAATGAATTCCACTCGCCCCTTATCCCCATAAGCAAAATCTTCGGTCACTGCGCGGGGGATCGTGGCGTTCGTTGCTGTGTTTCTGACTTCGATCGAATTCGGATCCAGAACGCCATCAGCTGCCGCTGTGCGAATGAACTCCGGGAAATCGATCGCTGGATCCATGGGCGTGTTGGCATATGAGAGTGGAGACGTAATTGTCAGTTGCAGTCGTAGTGACTCCGCCGCAGAAGTGCCGCAGCACACGCTGATCAAGGCAGCCACTGACAACTGAAGAATCCGGATATTTGTGGGTCGCATAATGTTAGAACCTGCTTTAAGACTGACTCTGGCACAACATCCGGAAACCCGAAGCGTGAGCGAGGAACCGCAAACGAAATCATTTCCAAAGACTCCCTTGCTCACGCGCCCGGGTTAACAAGGGTTTTGAGATGATCAGTACAGTATACGCATCGCCGACGCGCAGTGTCTGCCCATTGAACAACAACAACTGACGCGATGTGCCGTGCAGGCAGCTCACGATTCGGAACCGTTGCCCACCGCAGCGGCAATGCGCCAGACGCCACGGTGGTTTTTGGCGGTTCCGTCGCAGGCTTCGTACAGCATGCGCAGGTGTTTCGTACCATCAGGATGGTCAGGTTTCCAGATGACGCACATTTCAGAGCATTTTGCCGCGTCCCATGAATTGGCACCGGGCGAAATCACCGGACTGTGTGCCTTCTGCCATGTCAGACCATCGTTCGACACGGCGGTCAGAATGTCAGCTCGTCTTGCGCTGCCGTATCCGGCGTAGTACATGCGATAGCCCCCAGCAGGCAGTCGCAGAATGTCCGGTGCGAATGCGGTCAGGCCGTCAAATTGCCCGTTTGGAAGGATGCGGACCCCGGGTTCACGAACAAAAGTTCGGCCACCGTCGTCCGAAACTGCGCTGATGATGCCGGTGCCTCGCTGACAGCAAAACAACCGGCAGCGCCCGTCGGGCAGAAACAGAATGCGCGGCGACGTAAGGTTCTGGCCACTGAATTCCAGACGTGCGTCCGGTTCAACGGTCCACTGCAGACCATCATCAGAGACAGCACTGCGGATGCTGTTCTGCATGGATTGAGGGCCGGCGCAGCATTCAAAGTACATTCGCAGTCCACCGCTGCGGTCGCCGCAGGGGACCACTTCGGAGGAAACGACTCGGAAATCTCCGGCACCGCCGTCCGCGGCAGACAGTCGTATTCCGGGTTCCGGCATCCACGAACGGCCGTCCGGTGATGTCGCACTCAGAATTCGTGACGTCGCATTGTCATAATCATTTGCGCCTTCAGGGTATCCCGCGCGAGGCAGGAGCTGCGTGTAATACATGCGATATCCGCCATTCGGCAAAGCGAGCACACGCGGCGCAACGGCTCCGCAAATTCCGGTGCGTGGTGCAGTGATCGCTGGCTGACCGCCAGACGAGGGCGTAGGGACGTCGTCGGGAGATGCGTCGATGACGACCGAGTGACTCGTCCACGATATACCGGGATCCGAGGGTGCCGTGTGCACCAGTGAACAGGCCGCTGCAATTCGTGTCAGGTCGATCATTCGTAATCCACGAACGCCAATGCCTCATTGTGGCGGCAGAAGATACTGTAGTAAGAATTCTTCAGCCACGGCAGCGATTGAATGTTCTTCAATTGTTTCCGGGGCTTCGATCGGGTTGGTCATGCGAACCGGATCGGCGATGTTGTCGGCTCTTATCTTCTTCATGGTACCGGTCCGCTGAACTCGGACCGCGTTGTAGGGTGATCCCAGTACCAGCGTTTCGAATTTTGCGTCGTTTCCATCGACAAGCAGTGTCAGCACTTCGCCTTCACGGGGTGTCAACGTCGATGCCAGTTGTCGGATCTCGTCCGGATCCATCAGGATTTCCACGTGCAGTCCGGGGCGAATCAAGGAGACGGTGTCGGTGATGGCGTTGTTCATGTCAACTGATCCGGCTTGAGAACTGCGTTTCGTAGGCAGGCGTTACATGCGTTTAATGATTTCTGCGACGCACTTCGCTTCTTTTCCGGCATCCTCGATAAGCTCGATGCATCGTTCAGAGTCGCCCTGATTAGTTCGCATCATGTACAGCGTACGGTCTGTAAATCCGATGATGGCCATCAGAGGCTGGTTCAATTCATGAGCGAGTCACTAAAAGCTAAACGGCCCTGGCCCGGTCCGGACTACAGAATTCGCACAAGCTGTCCAATAAATGAACTGCATGACGCTGCTTTTTGCCACCTGTTGTTGGAACATGCCCCGTCGTCACATTCTTGCCGGAGCCGTCAGTACAGCCATACACGATAACGAGCGAACATTAGATTGAAAACCGGGTTGAACAATGGCCAGCGTTTGGGCGCCGCCACCCAGTCGCTGCGGACAGCGCGATAAGCCTGCCGAAACACTTCGACACTCTGTACAAGACTTCCGTCCGGAAACACGCCATAAATCGAGGCGATTCAGGACCCGTCGCGATGACAGACAGGCGACGTCTCCTGTTTCAATGCTGCCGTCAGCTTGACGTCCAGTTGCGCTGCGGGCGGTGGATGAGTCCATTGGCTTCGTCGTCGTTAATGAATCGTTCCGTTTTCGGATCCATGGTCAGTTTGCGTCCCAGAATCCACGATAGTGCCGCAGCGTGGCAGGCAATATGTGACCGGCGCATGACCGTCTGATTGCAGACCGTTTGTTTACGCGAACGGACGCAATCAAAGAAGTCGCGAGCGTGCGCTGAAACATCCAGACCGCGTACGCGCTTTGCCGACTGTTTCGTCTTATGCTGTAGTGCCTCCGGTTTTATGACGATTTCACCACTATCACCCGTTTCGACAGAACCTCTGTCCCCCTCGAAACGAACAGGGCAGGTTCCCAGACGAGTGATCCAGCGAGGCCCGCGATCGCCGAAAGGATCATCCAGAAAATCCAGCAGCAGCTTCACGCCATTGGCGTAAGTGCAGGTGATGTTCTTGTCGGATGGCGAGTATTCGATGGGCATTGTATCGTCCGATTTGTTTGCCCACTGGCACAGATCAACAGTGTGTGCTCCCCAGTCCAGCAGTCGTGCGCCAGAATCAAAATCGTAGTAGCCGCGCCAGCGTCCCGCAACATATTTTGCGTTGTATGGTCGCCATGGTGCCGGACCGAGCCACATGTTCCAGTCGCAAATATCGGCCGATGGTGTCGCCTCACCCGGCAGCCAAGCGTTATCAAGAGTCGGCATGTAAACCGTAGCATACAGAGTATGGATTCGGCCCAACTTGCCTGTGTGTGCCAGATGCACTGCCTGTTGGAAATTTGGCACGCTGCGGCGTTGTGTGCCCGCCTGAAAAATCTGTTTCGTTTCGGTAAACGTGTCAGCAAGATCCCGGCAATTGCCGATCGTCAGGCCACACGGTTTTTCGCTGTACACGTCCTTGCCGGCCCTGGCAGCCAGTATGGATGCATCTGCGTGCCAGCGGTCACCTGTGGCGACAATGACAGCGTCAATATCCTCGCGGGCAAGCAACTCACGAAAGTCACGGAACAGCACGCAGTCTTTGTTTCCGTAATGGCCATCGACCAGTGCCTTACCCGCATCGCGGCGAGACGACTGGACATCGGCAATCGCCACACATCGGATGTCATCAGACTTCAGCATGGCCGTCAGGTCATACGTACATCGAGGGCCAATGCCGATGACCCCCAGGTTGATCCTGTCGTTGGAGCCGACTTTGTTGTAGGCAACGGCATTCTGCGAAGCGATCCAGGGCACAGCAACGGCGGACGTCAGAGCAGCAGTGCCGGAGAGAAACTCGCGACGACTGGACGGGACCGGTGTATTCATTGTCGATGACTCCGCAGTATTCTCAGGGATTTCTGTTCGCCTGTGTGGCCGGACAGTCATTGGGGCTGGTTATATAATCACAAAATGCAAGTACGAAACGCCAGCGTGTCCGTCGTGCGCGCGGACAAAGCCCAGCGGCAACTCACCTGCAGGTGCGGCATGCTTGTGTCAAAACTACTCACTACCGTGAGTGTCCTGTTGCGGAACGACATTTTCAAGCAGTACCAGCACAATCGAAGTTTTCAGCTGTGTTTCCACACGCGCACAGTGTCATTCGTGCGACTGTCGCCTGCAGCTACACAGCAGGCTGCTGAAACACACATTTCACACTTCCGAGCGCGAAGCAACCGTGTATCATGTCTGTGAGGGTCTCGGGGCACTACCTGGCCACAGTGGAACTGTCAGGACATCAGACTATGAGGGAACAGGGGCACGGCTCTCGCTTTTTGAGAAGCTGCGAACACCGGGCGAACACAACGGGCAGTCGATCGTGTTATGTGCTGCTGCTGCTTGTCGCCTGGAGTGGCGGATGGTCAGTACCAGCGTTGGCTGATGGTGACAGTGACGCATCCCAGCCACTTCTGTTTAATCGGGACATTCTTCCGATTCTGGCAGATAAATGTTTTCAATGCCATGGTCCGGACGCGGCTCAGCGTCAGACGGATTTGAGGCTGGACCTGGAGATTGGTGCACATGCGGTACGTGAGGGCAAACCTGCCATTGTTGCGGGAAATCCGGGTGCCAGTGAGCTAATCAGACGAATCCTGACGGCCGATGAATCAGAGCGAATGCCGCCGGTGGATTCGGGCGCGGCGCTGACCGAACGCGAACGGAATCTGGTGAAGCAGTGGATTCTGCAGGGTGGTAAATACGAATCACACTGGTCGTTCGTGCCCCCTGAAGGGCGCGCGGTCCCTGGAATCGGCCAAACGGACTGGCCTCGTAATGCGATTGATCACTTCGTTCTGGATCGTCTGGAACATAATGGACTGAAACCGTCAACAGAGCCCAGTCGCTATGCACTCATTCGCCGTCTCACTCTGGATCTGACCGGACTGCCACCGACATCCGCAGAGGTTGACGCATTTGTGGAAGATGCCGCATCCGATGCATGGGAGCAGCTAATCGATCGACTGCTGGACTCACCGCGGTATGGCGAGCGGATGGCACTGGAATGGCTTGACGCGGCCCGTTACGCCGACACACACGGGTACCTGTTTGACACCGAACGCTCGATGTGGCGGTGGCGGGATCAGGTGATTGAAGCGTTCAACCAGAATCAGCCCTTTGACCAGTTCACAGTCGAACAGCTGGCTGGTGACCTGCTTCCGAATGCGACGCTCACGCAGCAGGTCGCCTCCGGTTTCAATCGCAACCACGTCATCAACAACGAGGCGGGCGCGACCCCCGAGGAATACTACGTTGAGAATATCGTTGATCGAATCAACACGACTGCTACGGTCTGGATGGGAATGACGGTGGCATGTGCTCAGTGCCATGATCATAAGTATGATCCGATTACTCAGCGTGAGTACTATCAGCTATACGCCTTCTTCAACAACGTGAACGAAGTGGGACTGGATGGATTCAATGCCAACGCAAAGCCCCTGGTGACGGCACCGACTCGCCAGCAGGATCTGCGGTTGAAGGAACTCGTTCGACAGCTCACAGCGGCAGAGAGGGCATTTGCTCCACTGAAGGAGAAGCTGGGTCCGGCAAGAGCAAAGTGGGAGCAGAGCTTCTATAATGCTGTCGAACCCCTTTCAGTTGAACCGACTGTGTATCTGCCGTGTGACGAAAAAGGGGAGAGCCTTCCTGGCGGGGATGGTGCCGCCACGTTCAGAGATGGTATGGCGGAGCACAAGGAGGGAATGTTTGCTGAGGCTGTATCACTGGACGGGCAGCGGTATGTCGAACCGGGTGATGTTGCGGATTTTGGACTGTCGGACACGTTTTCACTGAGCGCGTGGGTCTATCCCACTACGATTGCAGGACGCCGTTCGATATTTTCGCGGATGGAGCCACCCGCCGTGGGTTATCGAGGCTACACGCTGCAGCTAATCGAAGGCGTTCCGGCTCTGTTTCTTGTTCATCAGTTTCCTGAGAATCTGCTGCAGGTACAGGCGAAAAAGGCGATGGAGCCGCACCATTGGCATCACATCATCGCGACGTACGACGGTTCCGGTAAGGTGAACGGAGTAAAGTTGTTTGTCGATGGCCACCTGCAGGAGACGGGAGTCACGATCGACAAATTGACTGATTCGTTTCGCACGGAAAAGCCGCTGCAGATCGGCAACGGATTTCCGGTGGCGAAGTTCGTCGGTCTCATCGACGAAGTTCGTGTCTACGACCGCGTCATTGATGCCCATGAGATTACGAAACTGCCGGGCTTGTCGATCCATTCACTGCTGGGTGTCAAGACGAAAGAACGCACCGGGGAACAGGTCCGCCGAATCCGCAACTACTATCTGCAGCAGGCCGCGCCCAAGGAATGGCGCATTCCCCACGAACGGGTCATGCGGTTGCGCGAAGAAATGAAGCAGGCCGACCGCGATCTGCCAACAACGATGGTGATGGATGAACGGAAGGAGATTCGGGAAACGAAAATGCTGGTGCGCGGTGCTTACAACAGTCCCGGCGAGTCCGTTTCGGCCCGGACGCCTTCGTTTCTGCCGGCAATGGCAGACGATCTGCCGCGCAACCGACTCGGCCTGGCTCGCTGGCTGACGGATTCTCGGCACCCACTCGTCGCGAGAGTCACTGTCAACCGTTTCTGGCAGATGTACTTCGGTACCGGACTTGTGCGGACGACCGAAGACTTTGGTGTGCAGGGGGAGTGGCCGTCGCATCCGGAGTTACTGGACTGGCTGGCCACGGAGTTCGTACGCAGCGGGTGGGATGTCAAGAAACTGCAGCGATTGATCGTGAACAGTGCGACCTACAGACAGGCTTCGCACGTGTCGCCACGACTGCTGAAACGTGACCCGGAGAATCGGCTGCTGGCACGCGGACCACGATACCGACTGAAGGCCGAATTCATTCGAGACCAGGCCCTTGCGGTCAGTGGTCTGCTGGTTGAGCGTCTGGGCGGCCCGTCGGTAAAACCGTATCAGCCGCCAGGATTGTGGAGAGAGGTTGCATTCGACGTGACCGGAAAGGCATTAACGGCACAGGTCTACGAACCTGACCGCGGCCAGTCGCTTTATCGCCGCAGCATGTACACGTTCTGGAAACGAACAGCCCCACCGCCGACGATGCTGATCTTTGATGCTCCCAATCGCGAACGCTGCGTCGTTCAGCGTGAACGCACCAGCACGCCACTGCAGGCGCTGGTACTCATGAACGATCCCACATATGTCGAAGCGTCACGCAAACTGGCCGAACGGATGATGAAAGAAATCGGGCCTGCGCCAGGTGACCGCGTTGCGTGGGGCTTTCGGCTGGTGACCGGCCGACACGCGGCAGAGGCTGAACTTGGACCACTGATGAAACTGTTAAACGAACAGTTTCATCGTTTTGCTGTTAATACGCACGCCGCAGAGAAACTGCTGAGCGTTGGGGAATCCTCACGTGACGACTCGCTGTCCGTCGGCGAACTGGCTGCCTATACCGTGGTCGCCAGCGTTCTGATGAATCTGGACGAAACTGTCACAAAAGGCTGACGCATGGATCCCGCAGCACAACTTAGACAGTATCACACACGTCGACACTTCTGCGGCAGCGGTGGCGTGAGTATTGGAGCAGCGGCACTTGCGACGCTCATGGATTCCGACCGTTGTCGGGCAGCCACAGCGACTACTACCGCCCTGAATGGCGCGCACTTTCCGGCCAGAGCAAAGAACGTTATCTATATTTTTCAGGCGGGCGGTCCGGCTCAGATGGAGCTGTACGATTACAAGCCCATGCTGCGCGATCGTCATGGGGAAGAACTGCCAGAATCGGTGATGGGTGATCAGCGTCTGACTGGTTTCACTAAAGGTCAGGCCTCATTCCCGGTGGCTGCACCGATTTCGCAATTTCGGAAACGGGGTGATTGTGGCATGTGGATGAGTGAGTTGTTGCCGGAACTGGGACAGGTCGCCGACGAACTGTGCGTCATTTGTTCATTGAATACGGAAGCTGTTAATCACGATCCGGCACTGACCTATATGGTCACCGGAGCGCAGCAGGCAGGTCGTCCCAGTATCGGATCATGGCTTAGCTATGGACTGGGCAGTGAGAATTCGAACCTGCCGGCATTTGTCGTATTGCTGAGTGCGGGGCTGATTCCTGATGCATCCACGCCGCTGTCTGCCCGTCACTGGGGCAATGGGTTTCTTTCATCACGACACCAGGGAGTGAAATTCAGGGCTGGCGCCGATCCGGTACTGTATCTGTCGAATCCTCCCGGGATTGACGCCGCCACCCGTCGCAGGATGCTGGACGTAACCGCACAGCTTAACCAGCAGCGGGCCGATGTGGTCGGCGACCCTGAAATTGAAGCCCGCATTGCTCAGTACGAAATGGCTTACCGCATGCAGTCGTCGGTTCCGGAACTGACGAATCTGTCCAGTGAGCCGAATTACATTTTCAAGATGTACGGTCCGCTGTCCCGGTCCCCCGGAAGCTACGCATCAAACTGTCTGCAGGCGCGGCGACTGATCGAATCCGGAGTCCGCTTTGTGCAGGTTTTCGACCGTGACTGGGACCACCACCGAAACACACCGACCCATATTCGTACCAAGGCCAGGCTGTCCGATCAGCCGACGGCAGCTTTGATTCGCGATCTGAAACAGCGTGGGTTGCTGGAAGATACTCTGATCGTTTGTGGAGGCGAGTTCGGCCGGACGGTTTATTGCCAGGGAACTTTGCAGGAAAAATACGGACGCGACCATCACGGGGGCTGTTTTACGATGTGGCTGGCCGGCGGAGGCGTCCGTCCGGGAGTGCAGTACGGTGCGACAGACGATTACAGCTTCAACATTGTGCAGGATCCGGTCCACGTGCATGATCTGAATGCGACAATTCTGCATTGCCTGGGCATTGATCATGAGCGGCTGACGTATAAATTCCAGGGCCGACACCACCGCCTGACGGACGTGCGTGGTCAGGTTGTTGAGCCAATTCTGTCGTGACTGCGGACTTCATTGCAGATCGGACTTACTTTATCTGGAACGAATACGCGGCCCAGAAGCTTTCCCAGTCAATATCAGCAACATCATTGCAGCGTCGCATGTGAACCAGGCGGATCAGCCAAAGACCTGACTGGTTCAGTCTGAATCGAACATGGCCGCCGCCGTCGGTTTTTGCTTCCTGCGTTTTTGTGTCGTTGCCGTGTCGGTTGTATGCAGCTACCTGCACACCGCGGAGTGGTTTCCCTTCGAACAGCACGGACACCGTCAGAGTGTCAGACGTGTTGAGTGAGAACGGATTGGACTGAGGCTGAATTTCCAGCCGGTGTCCGATCTTTTTCTTGTAGGTTTCGTCGTGTTCCTCTCCGACCTGGACCAGGGCTTTTAGATAGCGGCGATATCGCTCCCGGCCCACCGTGTTTTCTTCACCGGCATTACGCCGCAGCTCTGCGATGCTGGCCAGCCCTTCGTGTTGCAGGTAGTCATTAAACTTGGTGGCTTTCAGTTCGATGTGGCTCCAGTCACGCTGCATTGCCACTAAGTGCCCGCCGGACGTCGCCGGGGTAATTCTGCAGACAGGCTTTTGACCATCGGTTGCGCCGGGCCTCAGGTCGGTCTTCAGGTCTTTCGAAATCAACTGAAAGGCGGTCGTCTTCTTCGCGCTAAACGTCTTTTCTGATTCACTGCTGAAATGGTCGCCTACAAATAAACGAACAGGTGTCGTTTCGTCAGGATCAAGGAAGTACTGGTGCGGCTGCAGCCAGTAGTCATGAGCTGCCACAGGAAACGCGATGAAGGAAATGATCAGGGCGGTACAGGTGTGTCTGGACATGCGGGATTTCATGGAAGAGGGCTTATGTTCGATGTTATGTCAGTTGATTCCACAATTCATTGAATCTGCGCTGAAAGGCACTGATCAAACGTATGTCGCCGTTCACGACAATATTTTCTTCGTTGCGGTCAGCGGCCGATCGAGTCCAGTTGTAGCTGCCCGATACAACCAACGCGCCGTCGAAAATAGCAAACTTGTGATGCATATGATTCGCAGTCTGATCATAAGCTACCGACAGACCGTGTCGCTGCAAACGACTCAGGTCGCTGCCCGGGTCGTGGGCCTTGTCGTTGTCAGAGATGACTCGTACCTGAAGACCGCGACCGTGGGCATCGATAATTTCTTCAGTGATGCGGTCGTCCGTAATGGTAAAGACGCAGATGTCCACACTGGACGTCGCTGTGCGCAGCAGTTTCTGAATGCGAATGCGACAGTTGTGACCGGGACTGAAGTGGACCTCCGCCACGTTCTCTGTCGCCTGTTGTCTGCCTGGCCGTTCGGCGCTCACCAGCAGTCCCATGACGTCCTCGAGCCAGTTGATGGCTCTTTTCGCATCGGGTCCTGTGAGAGATTTCTGCGCCGCCAGAAACGCTCGGTTTCTGATCCAGTCGCGTTCGTGCGATTCTTCGGCATTGAGTGCCAGCACGGATCGCAGCACCTGTTTTTCGGAGCGTGAGAGCTTTCCATCCTGTAGTGAAGAACTCAGGATTTGTTCGATTGATGTTCGGTCCATACAGAAATACCTGTTTCTGCTCGCAACCCCGCTGGTGAGTGGGGCTGACGCTCTGGTCGGGGGGATCAAATTCCCAGATTTGCCAGTCCGTCGCTCAGGCGCTGCAGCAGTCCCCCGATCATCGGATGGTGCGCATCGAAATCCCGGCTGATGTTCGCGATTCGTTCGGTCAGTGTCTCATCGGCGTCTGCTGCTCCCCCTTCATCGGTCAGCAGACGTTGAATGTCCGCTGTGATACTCAGCAGCAGTTCATGCGTTTCGTCATCAACGTCAGATGTTTCGTTAAGCGTTTCGTGCAGGCTGGCCAGTGTATTGCGCAATTCTTCGCGACTCATCGTGACCCTCCGAATTCCTGGGAGTTCTTGCTGGTAATGGGTTATTGTATCCTCAGAGTCTGGCGATCGCATCGGGTAACAACAATGCCGAAAGTGATTTATGATTCAACTGGCGGAATATCTTGTGCGACGTCAGGAGGCAATAGCATATACTCCGCACGATTCTTGGCGTGATCCGTGATACTTCGTTTCCAGATGTTGATCGGCACCGGGGCATTTCCAGCTGGTGCGGTGTAATCATCTTGGCATGTGTTGGCTTGCCGCCGACCATTGGATGCGGCCAAGTCGTCACGTACAATTGTTCAGGTGTCCCGAATTCTGATGCATAAGTTTTGTGGTCTGTGTCATAATGCGACGGCATCATTGGGGCAATTGGTGGTTGCGGCGAACGCAGGTGGCGGAGTTGACATCTGGAAGGGCGCCGGCTGGTTGCTCAGGTTCCGGGGTTCGACTGGCGTCTCGTTGCCGAGATCTATTGTGCACCGACAGAGGCATTCCCCTGTGCTGGCAGACTGGCCCAAGGGTGAAAGCCTGATGGATGGCCAGCGTGGTGGTGTCAGTCTTCAGGTCTTTAAACTCATCAGTATTTCCAGTGTTGCGGACGGAATCGGGTAGTCACACTCAGTCGTGGTTCTGCTGCCTGCTGACGGGTTGCCCGAGTTTGACCTGTTTCGTCGCTGGCTGCTGAAAGTCGGGAAATGGGCCGGGCTGGAATTCACAGCGGGTGACGATATGTCCGCCAGTGATTTTTCGGCAATTACCGAGTTCATACCTATGTACGCCGTATCCTGTGGTTTCACGGAGGCCGGACAACCATCGAAAGCCGTGCCGGACGCTGAACGATCGATGCGTCAGTTTCTGACCCCGACTGTCATGCAGGCACTCATCCGCTTTCCCATCTGGTGGGCTGAAACTCGTGACAATCGTATGACTCTTTTTCTGAGCAGAGGTATTCGTTCGCCGGCGTAACGTGGTTTGCTGATCGACAAGAGTTTTGCAATTTGCCAGGTCCTGATACAGCGGGCCGATGAGTTAGAAGATGTTTCCGCCGGTTAGCAGGTATTGTACAAGTGCGTGTCCATCATCTGTTCTTGACGGGCGTCGCACTTTCCCCACCACGTGACTTCAGTTCTGTGATCGCCTGTTCGAACAAATCGAGAACTCGCAGGCGCTGTTCGCCCCGGGCATAGCGGCCCGATGTGGCGTAGTATTCCTGTTGCCGCTGTAGTATCACGGTCAGATGATTTGCATCTTCGTCCGACCGAATTGGCTGATCACCGACAATAACTCGAATGGTCGCTGAATGGGCGACTGCGTCGGACTTGAACCATGATTCTTTCTGCCGCATCGCCGTTCGTATGGAGTCGATCGACAGGCCTTCACCGCGTACAGCCAGCAGCTTTTTTGCACCTGCAGACGTTTGTGAATCCTCCACAGAACAACGCGCCCAACTGTCGTTTTCAACACGTCACCGCCGATTGCATCACCCATTCGTATCAGTTCAAACGACCTGAGTCCGATTGGCGTGGCGATTTCTGCGGTGATCGTGACTTCTGCTCCGGAGGCCGGAAGCTGTACGACGCCTCCGGGCCCCACGCCATTCACGTTCATTGACAGCACCGGACCACTCGTCACGTAAACCTGATCTGCAGCAACGGCCCGCTTCCACGATTCAAAATCGGAGTGGCCATTGGTTCTCGCGTACATTTGCATACTGCCCAGGATTGGCTGCCAGGGATCACGAGCCGGGAAATTGGGAAGGTCTGTTCCGGCAGCCGGCGGCAGGTTGAAGCCGCAATTCATCAGTCGGCATCAGTCGGTACCACAGATCCAGCGAATACAAATGGGCGTTGCCGATTTCGAAGAAGTCAACAGAGTTCAGTACGGAATCCACGATTGCTGTGGGGTGGCGTCCCAGAGAACCGCCATGGGCGACGCCGGCCAGGCCACCCCGTTGACGTGTTTGTTCAAGTACGTCTTTGAGCGGTGGATAGTTGACGGGTACGGGGGGATGTCCCAGTCCGCCCGTTGAGATCGGCTCGATAAGTTTATTCTATCCCAGCAGATTGATATGACCCTGTGCTGAGTCGCGGTATTCTTCGCCGGAACGGATGAGTCGTTTTCCGTCGGACGCTTCCCCGTCTGTTCCGTACTTGTACTTCCGCGCCCAGATGCCGGGCACTTTGCCGCCTTTCAGCACCATAAAGTGAGCCTGCGATAATCCATCTCCTGCCAGCATTGTCAGCCAGTCTTTGTCTCCTGCAGGGGTATGTCGGTCGTAGTGCAGGTGTGCGTCGGACGCCGACCAGCCTTTGGCGGACTGATTCGTCCATCGCTGCAGACTGATGTTTGCGGAAATGTCTTCTCCGCGAACCTTGTGTTCCTGTGAAACCGGCAGGAACTCAAAGCCTTTTGCTACGGCGATACCTAAGCGTTTTGCGTCTGCAGGCAAAGATACATCGACGGGGCCGGTGCCTCGCGAGTACAAAACCACGTAGACCTGCTTCTTTGTTTCATGAATCGATTTGAAGCGCAGGCCGTGGGTGCTAAGTGCTTCCGGGAAGTATGGCCTGCCGTCAACAGTCAGACTGAATCGTGCAGGTGTGAACTTTGCTGTGTCGTGGTTCAGGATTGTAAGACGCAGCACAGGCTGAGCTGTTGAATCGCCAACTGTGGTCGGAGTTCGTACAAGCTCTCCGTGCACGATCGGTTCGGCTCCGGTGGCCGCTGCAGCGACGATGAACAGTGCCGGAACAGTCGTGGCTCGAACAAGTGATTTACGCTGGTCTCTGCGGTTACAATAACGCATCTGCTTCTTCCAGTTATTACTGGTACATGTGAGCCAGGCATCGGCGGGCCTCAGCCTGTCAGTTCGGAACTGTAATAATCATGTCAAGGGCAATGGGTGGGGCTGGGTGAAAGTTGCCACGGTTCAGGTTACTCTGAGCATTCGGTGTGAACATGTGAAGGAAACAGAATGATGAAAATCAAACGCCGGTCCGATATTGTCGTCGTGATCGCGGCGTATCTGTGGTGTGCGTGGCCCGGCTCCGCTTCCGTTTTGGGGACCAGAGGCGGTGATGGTGTGGCCGGACCAAACATTGTTGTGATCATGGCTGACGATCTGGGTTACGGCGACACCAGCGCATACGGCGGCTGGGTAGAGACGCCGCATCTGGAACGCATGGCAGCCGAAGGTCTGACATTCACCGATTTTCACACGAACAGTTCTGTCTGTAGTCCGACCCGCGCCGGATTCATGACCGGGCGTTATCAGCAGCGCGTTGGAATTGTGGATGTCGTGGCCCGCCATCTGGACACACCGGGTCTGGATCCAAGTGAGACAACGATATCCCGCCTGATGAATCAAGCCGGCTATCGTACTGCTTTGTTCGGTAAATGGCATCTTGGTATGGAGCCGCGCTTTAACCCTGTCCATCACGGATTCGATGAATTTCGGGGGTATCTTGATGGATACATTGACTATCACAAACACGGCAGCACGTGGCATAACGGACTAAAGAAAGAAGACCAGCCGGGCTATTCAACTCACGTGATCACGAACAATGCCGTGCGTTTCATCCAACAGAACAGGGCTCGTCCTTTCTTTCTGCTTGTTGCTCATGAGGCTGTGCATCTTCCCTTCCAGACGCCCGACGATACGCCGGAAAAACGCAAACCCATTTCGAAGTCGGAACTCTGGAACCGCGAGAGGATTCGTCCGAAGTACAGAATTATGCTCGAAGAAATGGACCGAGGGATCGGTCAGATTATGGATGCCATTCAACGAACCGAAATCGACAGTCGCACGCTGGTTTTCTTTCTGTCAGACAATGGTGCCATTGGGGCCGGTTCAAATGTACCATTTCGCGGCGGCAAGTTCAGCCACTATGAAGGCGGACATCGCGTGCCGGCCATTGCGCGGTGGCCCGGCAAGATTGCCGCCGGTACGACCAGCAGCCAGTTGGCAGTGGCCATGGATCTGCTGCCGACATTTGCCGAACTTGCGGGAGTGGATGTTCCGGCCGAACGCAGCCTGGATGGTGTCAGTCTGCGTGGTCTGTTGCTGAACGGTGATGAGCTACCGAAGCGTCAGGTGTTCTTCGGCTATGAGCCGAAGCTGGGTACTGCGTTGAGGGATCAGAACTGGAAGATGATCCTGTCGTCAAAGAAGTTCGAGCTGTACGACCTGGACAATGATGAGGCAGAGCAAACCAATCTAGTTGAAAAGTATCCGGAACGTGCACAGGCAATGCGAACGAAGATCGAACACTGGAAGGAAGAAACTCAGTGGGCCGGAGTTGAAGCCCAAAAATGACACTTTCGCCAAACAGCACTGAGAGACCGGACTGACTGTGTTCGCGGATTTTTCGGGGACCGTTGGACACGTGCGGTGCGCTGCGAAGTGCGCCACGGGCGTTGCTGCCGTCGACATGATGACGCGTCCAATAAATCCGTTCGTATTTCTCACGGTTTTCTGCATGTTATACGTGATCGGTTGTTCAGGCCTTGGTCGAGTCAGGTACTTAGCCACAGATGCCGAACGTTCCTGCCTGATGTGCCGTTTCGTTGCCGGATGGTGCGTCGGGCATTTTGGGCCAGACAGCCTGTGACGACGAAACTCAGAAGCCTCATATAAAACACCAGGATGTATCGGCCGAGTTGTCTGATTTCCACGCGTCATGGATCGGAGATTATTTCAATCGAACTCAGGAGACTGGACGAATGGAAAGCAGCCGACTCGTATTTGACGCGGAAAGTTTTGCAATCGCTGCGATTTGTCTGGTGGGAATTACCGTTCTGTGCTGAGGTCGTCATTGCGATCGCCCTGTATCTTCCGTCAGCCTGTGTTTGTTTCAGGCGACGCAGGGACTCGTTTCTCATTGTCAGTAGAATCAGGTTGGCCGTTCGCAGCATCTACTGGCAGTACCCGGCCCGGGGATGCTACACGGGACCAGTCTGCTGAACGAAACCACAAGACTGATTTTAGGTGTCGCTCAAGGTGATGGCCTTGCTGTCGCGAACCCTGTGCCGATTGCATACGACGAACTACACGACATGGCTTCAGGCCGAAATAATCGATCATACACCGCAGCCAACAGCACTTGTCAATGAGGCATGTCCACGACTTACGGACCAGACCCCGGTTGACCGGATGGGCAAAGCCCATTTCGGTGCCGTGGCCGCGACGATAATGCGGCCAGTGCAGCTGGACCACGCCCGGAGAAAGGCTGCAGGCAAGCGTCACAAACGTCTGCAGCGCGTGCCGCACGAGAAAACACTGTTGCCTGATCTTTTCAGTCCACCTGCGGACATGGTCATGCTGAATGTTTTCCGGGAACAGCTCGCAGAACTGAATTTACGTTATGTCCGGATCTTCGACCTGCGATGTTTTGGCGGGCTGCACGTGAAACAAAAACCGCCGCGGTGTTTGATGTCTCAGAGGCCACGGTGAGAAATGACTGCCGACTCGCATGAGCATGGCTGGACTCGCAACCCGGGCCCGAACCGGATGACCGGGCGGTGGTAAGCGACAAAGACTCCGGTCTGAAAAATGACGTTGCTGCTCATGCGTATGCACCGGTTGCAGTCTGTGTTTATGGTCACTGTCGATTTTCGAATGTCCGACCGGACTACCCGGGTGACAGCTCAGCCTGAACTCGCTCCGCAGATCATAATTCGGGTTGTTGCTGCACTGAATGCAGATGCGGTGTGCGGCAGTGACCGGGATGATTCGTCCTCCGGTGATCCGGCGTTAACGGAGGACCTGACATTCATACCTGCAGGACACCTGAAACTATCCGGGCTGTGTACTCTGGCAAACTCCCGACTATGACATCATAGAGGAAATCGATCGCGGTGGGATGGAGATTGTCTATCGCGGTCGGCATCACTCGCCCGAGAGAATTGTGGCCATCAGAATGATGAAGAGGACAGCGTTTTCATCTGCCGGAGATGTTCAGAGAATATTGAATGAAGCGAATGTTGCGTCGCAGATGGAACATGCGGCTGTTGTTGCTTTTTATGGAACCCGAGGATGTCAGGGTGAGCCTTTCATTACGATGAAATTCAACGACGGAGAGACTCTGTCACGGGTGCTGAAATGCGATGAGATCAGCAGGACAGATGCAATACGTAAACTGTGTGTTGCAGACGCACATGGCATTGTTCACTGCCATCAGAGGCTGTTCCCCACTCTGGCAGATCGAAAGTCAAGGAAGGCGTGGGTTACGGATTTCGGATTGGCGAAGATTCTGGAGACGGACGCCAGTCTGACAGCAGCCGGAGACATCGTGGGTGCGTCTGACTCATAGCACCGGAACAGGTCGTCGGTGTGTGTGGCGATTTCCTGTGGGGACGCTCCTGTGTGTTGACGCGAAGATCGACCGCTGCACTATTCCATCAGTTCAAGCATGCCTTCGCCGAATGCTGTACCGATCTGAGCGAAACACCATGGGCTGCCATAGTAGTGATACGGCCGGTCATTGCCGAACTGTCTCCATTTGTCCACGTCCTTGCTCCATCCGCCGGGCCCGGTGTAAATTGCGTGCGCATCCATGTCCCAGAATCTGTCTGTCTTTACGCACAGCGTGTTTTCTTTGAATTCAGGGTATTCAGGAACGGCGGCCTGAGCCTTTTTGATGTAGTCCCGTGGCGATCCCTCCGTGTCCGGCTGCATTCCGTCGTGTCCCATCTGCCCGATGACGAACGGCATTTTCGGAGCATTGAATTCTTTGCGGACGTCTCTGATAAAGTTGGCCATGGTGGCTTCATACGTCAGCCAGCGGTCCTGATACTGATCATTCCAGCCCTGGAACCAGACGAAACCCGCCATTTCGTAACCTTGATTTCTATAGGCAGGGAAACGATCGCCGATCGCTGCGAGGCAGTCGTGAACTTCCTGGACCATGTTGCGATAGTCCTTGCCGAACTGATCCTTGTACTGCTCTGTCGTAACGATCTCCCGAGGCCTGAATGTTCGCAGTCGTTTTTTCTTTTCAGCTGTTCTGTTCTGTTCTGTCACTTGCTTGTTGTACGCTTCGATCCTTGCCGGCTCTGCCGCATTCCACGCTTTTGTTTCTGCGTTCCGGGCCGCGGCCTGAGCGGCGTATTCTTTATCGCTGAGCATTGACGATGGTGGCAGGAAACCTCGAGCCAGGGCTCTGCCTCCCCAGGAAGTTTTGATGATCAGGACCTGTTCGTCGTAGTGATTGCCCACCACATGTCCAAAGTTGAATTCGGGTCCAAAGCCGTCTTTGGGGGTACCGTACCCGACTGTCAGGCTACCATGTTTACCCAGATAGTTGATCCACACGTCGTGTCGAGTACTCCACAGGTACGTTGGAGTACTCTGGTTGTCATTCGAATCTTTTGTTTCGCGGATCTTTCTTGTGAAGGCGTCGTAGTTGCCGTCCTGGATAAAGTGTGTGTATCGCTGCCGATATTTTTCCTGTGTGACCTGCCATGACAAGGGATCAGGAAACCCCTTGCCTTCCATGTTGGACTGGCCGGCGAGGACAAAGACTTTAACTTTTCCGCTATGAGATGATGCTGCGAAGTCGGGATCGTCCGCCATCGCAACCAATGGGCTGACAGTGACCATGCACTGCAGAAGGTACTTTATTATGTTCATTGAGAGTTCCGCGATTGTGTGTCAGGAATTGTTGTGCGGTCAGGTCTGACAGCGTCTGTTTCGTATTGTCCTGAAACTGATACCGAATCGCTATCGAGAGGCTGAAGATCGCAGGATGTCTCACAGAAGAATTTATGCCGGTTGATTCTGAAACCTGGTAGTGCGACTGCAGGGGCGGCCGACGGTTGACTTCGTGATTTTGGCGGAGGTCCGCACAGCAATCTGAGATTTCTGCTCAGCCTCGAATCAATTCTGTGTATAATTGAGACTTGGCGTACCGGCGCCTGAGATCGAGGTGTGTGAAAACGCTGATGTCGTGACTGGTGGTCGTCTTCCGATACTTGTTCGTGTATCCTTGCAATGCTATGCGGGAGAAAAATCATGGCGGCAAAGAAATGCAGCTGCGGAGCGAAACTTGTGCTGGAGATGGACAAGGTTCGTGAAAAATGTCATCGGTGTGTAAGAAAAGACAATTCCCGGCGGATCAGGGGGGATACGTCCGGGAACTGACAATTGTTGTTCTGCTGGCGTATGTCGTGGCGGTTTTGCCCGCTGATGTAGCACCCGTGAAGCGGCCTCGCTGCCGCAGGCGACAGAGCTTTGCCTTTGCCTTTGCCTTTGCCTTTGCCTTTGCCTTTGCCTTTGCCTTTGCCTGAGAGATTCTAACGTTTGTGCCGTCGTATCATTTGATGTTGTTCGACTGCCACCGTGCAAGATGGTGCTGGCCGCTGATAGGAGGACAGCAGCAATGGGTGTCGCTATGCTGGCGGGGCTGTGTGATGTTCGTTCGTGATAATCCATCCGCCACTCCCGTGTCTCCGGATCGTTGCCGCAGACACATCGAATCAGGCGATCCATTCGGGGTGCGATGCTCATTCCCGGACGGGTCAATGAGCGAGTTATATCTGGAGCCGTATGATGCTGCGACGTCGAGAGTTTCTGGAGTCTTCGGCCACTTTGGCCACATCTGCCTTCCTGCGATCAGCTGTTTTCGCGGGGCAACCTTTATCGACTCGAAAGACCGTCGCATTTCTTGGGACGGTGGTTTATCAGCATTCACATGCGCAGCACTTCCTTGACCGATTGACCGCAGGCTACGCATGGCAGGGTGCCTGGCAGTCTCCTCGCGTTAATGTCGCGTCTGTCTATATTGATCAGTTTCCTGCATCGGATCTGGGCCGAGAACGAATTAAGCGTCATCGACTGAAACAGTTCGACACCATTCGTGACGCATTGACTCTGGGGGGCAAGTCGTTGGCAGTCGATGGAGTTGTCATCATCGGTGAACACGGCAAATACAAAAAGACAAACAAGGGGCAGACACGATACCCGAGATACGAATGGTTTAAGCAGGTTGTGCGTGTCTTTGAAGAAAGCGGCCGCTCGGTTCCCGTATTCAACGACAAACATCTTTCGACGGACTGGAATGAATCGGTCGAAATGGTTGCTGATTCACGTCGGCTGGGGTTCCCTTTACTGGCTGGTTCGTCTTTGCCCGTAACATTGCGACATCCGTCAATTGACATGCCCCATGATGTCGATCTGCAGGAAAGTGTCTGTGTGGCATATGGCGGAGTCGACAGTTATGACTTTCATGCCTACGAAACCGCTCAGTGTATGTCTGAACGACGTCGGGGCGGAGAGGTGGGGATCAGCAGCGTGCAGGCTGTGAAGGGGGAGGCCCTGTGGTCGATGCTGGAATCGGATGATCGCAGGGTCACTCGCGATCTGTTCGTCGCGGCGCTGACGCGGAGTCACAACCTGCCGGTCGAGGGCGGGTTTCCGTCCGGTAAGGTCACGTACGCGTGGGCAAAGAGGGCACTGCCTGAAACAACGGGCTTCTTTGTGACTCATCGCGATGGATTTCGTACGACTGCGTTTCTGACAGGAATCAGGGATTTCAATTACGCAGGTTACATCGGATCCACCGACGAAATAGTTTCCTGTCAGATGTACCTGCCCATGCCCGGTCACGGGTCTACAACCGCCGATTTTTTTAACCCGTTAGTACGGCATATTGAAGACCTCGTTCTGACCGGGAAAACGCCCTACCCGGTCGAACGAACTCTGCTGACCAGTGGGATGGTGATTGGCGGAGTTGAGTCTCTCCACGCCGGGCAGGCCCCTTTTGACACTTCGGACATGGCGGTGAAATATACGGTTCCGAACACATCCACGTTTTGGCGTGACTAGAACGCAGTTCACCACCACCCGTAACTGGCTGTTGACGGCACTTGTCCTGTAGTGCCCGTTTCACGGGCAGTTGCTTACTGCCGGGCGGAGGCCGAAACCGCAGCTGATTCGTCCCTGAACACTACGCCTTCCTTCATCACGAAAACGACATCATAGGTTGCCGTGATGTCCTGAATGGGGTCGCCTTTAACAGCCACGACGTCTGCAATCTTAGTTGCTTCCAGAGTGCCCAGACGGTCATCAATTTTCAGCAGCCGTGCGGCTTCCAGTGTTGCGGACTGGATCGCCTTCATGGCGGGCATGCCTCCGTCTACCATTAACTCGAATTCGCGTGCGTTTTCACCATGTACCGATACGCCGGAATCTGTCCCGAAGGCGATCTTCACGCCCGCGGCCCAGGCTCTTCGGAAGTTGTCCTTTGCGACAGGTCCGATTGTGGCCGCCTTGGGGCGAACGATGGCCGGGAAATAGTCTTCCGACTGTGATTTTTCTGCAACCCAGACACCGGCCGAAATCGTTGGTACCAGATACGTCCCGCGTTCCTTCATCAGCTGCATGACCTCGTCGGTCATGAACGTACCATGTTCAATGGAATCGACGCCGGCCAGAACAGCCCGCTTCATGCCTTCGGCCCCGTGAGCATGAACCGCAACCGTCATGTCGTAGTCTTTGGCTGTGCGAACGACCGCTTGCAGTTCCTCAATTGTGAACTGCGGATTTCTGCCGTTTCCGGCCAGGCTCAGTACGCCGCCGGTGGCTGTCAGCTTGATCAGATCCGCTCCGTCTTTATAACGCTGGCGGACCGCTTTACACGCATCATTCGGACCATTCACAACTCCATCAATCGGACCGGCATCGGTCCGGAAATCTCCCTTCAACCCGTTGGTCGGATCGGCATGCCCTCCGGTTGTCGCCAGTGATTTCCCGGACGTGAAAATGCGAGGGCCGACAATCCAGCCTTCATTAATCGCTTTGCGGAGCGAAACGGAATTAACTCCATTATCGCCAACATCGCGGACTGTTGTGAACCCGGCGAGCAGAGTTTTTCTGGCGTAAACGGTCGACCGCAGCACGTAATCCGCCTGGTTCATGAAGAATTTATCCGAATAAACCTTCTTATGATGCTGAGACATCAAATGCGTATGCATGTCCATCCATCCTGGCATCACTGTGAACTTTTGCAGGTCAATCAGTGTGTCGTCGGCTGTGGCTTTGATATAGCCGGACCTGACAGCGTTGATTCGTCCGTCGGCAATGACCAGAGACATGGTCTCATGAACTGCTCCGTCGTGCCCGTTGATCAGCCGCCCCGCGTGAATTATTGTTTCAGCGACCACGTTACCAGTGACACCAAGCAGCAGTGTGACACCAACCAGCATTTTTGTCGGCATAAAAGCTCTCCCGTAGTCTTCGCGGAAATGTTGGATTGGGCGATGAAGGATGTGTGTCAGATCGTATCTCCATTGTTCACAATTCGCGAATGCCACGAGGCGAATCGGTGGAAATGTCGCAGGATCACCGGGCGGCAGTGCCTTTGTTGAACAGTGACCAGACTGTCGGAAAGGGTAGATGTAATCGACTGAATGCTGCATCATGCGGCCGTGCCCATGTTCCGGTAATTGAATGTCGTCCGCTTTCTTGTGTTTCGGGATATTCAGCTCATGTTTCTGAAATGGCTTAGATGCAGACGACGAAGACGCGTGACCGCTGTTCCGTTTCCGGATGAATGGAACGCGTTCATCGAGGCGAACGTAATTCATGATCAGCGGTTGAGTGACGAATTACGGTTCAGACTGCGAAAGCTGATTCAGGTATTTATTGCGGAGAAGAACTGGGAGGGCTGCAATGGATTTGCAGTCAGCGAAGAGGTCAAGGTGACCATCGCTGCTCAGGCATGTGTGCTGGTACTGGGTTTGCAGAATGTACACTTCGATCATGTGCTGTCGATTCTGGTATATCCCGATTCGTACGTGGCGAAAACAGTTGAAACGACCCGAGCCGGAGTCATTGTTGAACGTGGTCACGCTCGGCTGGGTGAGGCTTGGTGGCGGGGCCCCGTTATACTGTCATGGGCCGACGTACTGGCCGGCGGACGCCGGGAATCACCGGGCCGGAATCTGGTGTTTCACGAGTTTGCTCATCAGCTCGACATGATGAATGGTCGTATGGTCGACGGGACTCCGCCTCTGAAGAACGACAAACAGCTTCAGCGCTGGGTGGAAGTTCTGGAACCGGAATACAAACAGCTTGTGGAGCGGTGCAGGCAGGGTCATCAGGGTGTCGTCGACTGCTACGGAACCACCAATGTTGCTGAGTTTTTTGCTGTGCTTACCGAAGTTTTCTTCGAGTGCCCGCAATTGCTCAGCACCCATCACCCGCAAGTGTATGGAGTGCTTAGCGACTATTTTCAGCTGAGCCCGCATTCGTGGCGGAACTGAACAAGGTTGCGTCCGCATCGGTCGTGGTCAGGAACCGTTCGAATCGTCACCGTTGAGACCGGCGGAGAGTGCTTTGTGGCGACATGTCAGCAGCATGCCATATTGCGGCGTCAGCGCGCACCCGATCAGGTGTCCCCCGGTGATTCTGCGCGTCCATTGCGGTGTTGCTGACAGACGCAGACTGCCTTCTTCGCAGAAGACGTCGGTCTGATAGTGACGATTGAGCTCAAGGTCAGTGGCGCTCACAAGGCACAACCCGTGCAGTGAGTAATTGACAATTCGAGCGTCCTGGTAGAAGTGATCGGCTATCAGCACAGCCTGCAGGTTCACCGGATATCGAACATCCGCCCTTCGTTCATGAAGCAGCCCATGGTCCAGCAGCCGGTCAAGGCGACTGCCGGAAAACAGGGCGACAATGTTTTTGTCGCCCTCCGGTCTGGTCCAGTGGGCAATGCCGGACTGGTTAGTCAGAAGAAGTGAGCCGTCTTCCGAAATTGAAAACGTCACCAGATCTCTGGCAGCCAGCGTTCCCGCATGATTGGGAGCAATCAATACAAGTTCCTGTGATCCGATGGCTCGCACGTCACATGTAACGGCTGTCTTGTCTCTGCATGTCACATGCACCGAGATATCGGGGATCTTTCCGGTCGTCAGTCGACAGTCGAGCCTTTCCTCAAACAGTACAACGGGCGCATGCGTGTCCGGCTCCAGGCGTGCCGTGGTGTTTTCCCCTCGTTCTGAATTTGAGTTCCTGACCATTCAACGTGCCCCCCCCCGTCGGCCTGCTCTCATAAGCAAGAATATGCTGTCATTCCGGAGCGTCTGTGAACTTGCTACAAACTTGGCGGTCGGCAGCGATTTTTCACGGAACCAGGTACGGGTTGTACGGAACATGCGGGGGCCGAACGCCAATGCTGCACAAAGTCAGTCGCCATCGGGATTGCGACTGCGGCGTCAGGTGCGTCCGGTTTCTCCGCGGCCTGTTGACGTGTTTTACGGTGGGACGTGCGTGATAACAGAATAATTAATCCGTACGCACGGTTCTGTCACAGGCTCGTTGTGATGGCCTGTCTTCCCTGTTTATTGCAGTGCATCAGCCTGCAGTTCCGGACGACCGGACATCTGTGCCAGCTGTTGGTAAACTATTTCGGATGCCGTTTTCGTGAACCCCGGTTAACCGACAAGCAGATGCATTACAACATCGTCATTCGTCGCAGTTTTTTCTGCGTGGTTATCCTGTCAGCAAACGCACTGTCGGCTCAGATTCCTGGTCAACGGGAGTGGCCGTTTTTTCCTCCGCAGGCAACGGACCTGCCGGAAATTGAATCGGACTGGATTCATAACGGAATTGATGCGTTTGTGCTTGAGCGACTGAATGCCGCTGGCCTGCAACCTGCACCTGAGGCTGCGCGGCGTCAGTTGGTTCGGAGACTGTACCTTGACCTGATCGGTCTTCCTCCGACACCTGAGGACGTTGAATCGTTTGTGCACGACGACACCGCCGGGGCATATGCTGCTCTGGTGGATCGGTTGCTGCAGGATTCACGATACGGAGAACGGTGGGCCCGTTTCTGGCTGGACCTGGCTCGATACGCCGATACGGCTGGCTACGAAGGCGACCCGGATCTGCCCCACGCCTGGCGATACCGCGACTACGTGATTGACGCATTTAACAGCGACAAGCCGTATACCGATTTCATCAGAGAGCAGATTGCGGGCGACGAATTCGAGAAAGTGATGGGTGCCGGTGAGTTACCCGGCACCCATCCCGAACGCGTTGTGGCAATGACGTTTCTGAGACTGGCACCATTTACGGAGCCGCGCGGAGATGAGTCGCGTCACGAATTACTCAGTGAAATGACCTCGACTGTAAGCTCAGTGTTCTTAGGGCTGACCGTGGGCTGTGCGAAGTGCCATGACCACAAACATGACAATATTCCGACAAGAGATTTCTACAGACTGAAGGCATTCTTTGCCACGGTTTCGATTCCACGTCCCGAACCTGGTGACGGCTTTCAAATTGGCGGTTCGCTGCCCGCACCATTCTATCGCAGTGGCGAACAGACCTGGGCGAAAGAGCAGCGAGCATTCTTCGAAGGTGAAATCAGAGATTCAAAGAAACGACTGCAGCAGCTTACGAAAACGCTGACCGAGCGACTCGGTGGTCAGGCGGGTTTCGGGATACAGGCCATGGGGGGAGCGCTTGGCAACAATTACATCTTTGGCCGGACACCCGTGCATGAGGGGGATCCGCATACGTCGATTGTGAACTGCGATGGAAAGCTGTGGACGTTCTTCACCGACAGCCGAGTTGAACAGCATACGGGCAGTAATGCCGGTTCGAATCAGGGGCAGTGGTTCGGTGATCTGCCGAATCCACAACACATATCATTGGGGCAGTATTCGGAAGGCACTGGGCAGGTCAAAGTTCCTGATGCCAACCACGCGGGACAGATTGCTCAGATACTCATTTATGATCATCCGCTGAACGAGATCGAACGCGGTGAACTGGAAGTCTGGCTTGAATCACGCCGCATGACATCGGAGATCGGGCCCGACAGTCCCGCCCTGCCGCCTGGTGAGGGCCTGTGCTTCTGGCTGGACGCGGCAGACCTTGATGCAAATCCGGCACGTCCGAATCCCCCCGCTGGCAGCCCAGTATCGAACTGGACTGATCGGATCAGCGGAATCACGATCAGTCAGACGGATCCCCGGCTTCAGCCCACTCTGACCGTAATCGAACCGGACGGAGAGTCGGAACGAGGCTCAGAAAGAGTGGGAGTGCATTTCGAGGACGATTTTCTGACAGGTTCCATTGCTGACGCCGCGTTCTTATCGCATCAGACTGGAGCACTGGTGATGGTCTACACGGCGCGGCACACGCACGAAGGATACGGTTTTGAGGTTGGGGGCGACGGAGCGTTTCTGAGTACCTTTGTGAATCCTGCCGCGTCCAGTCGAGAATCTCTGGATTCGGTTCTTGCTGACGCAGACAACACACTTCTGTCCAAAGAAGACCGTCGGAATTATCGCCGGTTGTCAGGTCGAGAGCGGTTCCTGACACAACAGCTCAAGCGACTGCAGCCGCTCGCGATGGCCTTGCGGCATTCCTTCGGGCCGCCGTATGAAGCTGGTGTACCGACGTCGCGCGTAATGATCCGTGGAGAATATGACAATCCGGGAGAAGTCGTAGCACCTGGCTTTCCCCGTTGCATTACCGGCAACGACGATCCCGCAAAGATTCGGCTGGATCCGTTTAAACGATGGCCAACGCGCAGCCGTCGCATGGCGTTAGCAGACTGGATCGCCAGTCCGGACAATCCTCTCACCGCCCGCGTAATGGTTAATCGAATCTGGCACTGGCATTTTGGTCGGGGCATCGTCGCCACTCCCAGCGACTTTGGTAAACTCAGCGGTGGTGCCTCTCATCCGGAGTTATTGGACTGGCTGGCGCTGGAGTTTGTTGCAGGGAACTGGAGCCTGAAGAAGATTCACCGGCTGATCGTTACATCTTCAGCGTATCGGCAGACGTCTGTCCATTTGAACACTCAGGCGGCGGCCGTCGATCCGAATAATCAGTTGTTGTGGCGGTTTCGTCGGCGCCGACTGGAAGCCGAAGCCGTGCGTGACAGTGTGCTGTTCGCCAGTGGACGACTTAATGACGAGCAGTTCGGTCTGCCAGTTTTTCCGCCGCTGCCAGGTGATATCGACGAACGCGTGAAGTTCTCGAATACCAAATGGGACACTCAGGCCGGCCCCCAGGGACGCAAACGCAGTCTTTATATTTACCAGCAGCGGACGCTGACGATGCCGTTTATGCAGTCGTTCGATTCACTGGTGTGCGATGAGTCCCGCCCGCGACGGCAGCACTCTGTGACTCCACTGCAGGCGCTGGCGATGTATAACGGGGATTTTGTCAGCGAGGAAGCAAAGCATTTTGGAGCCCGAGTTTGCACAGAGGTGGATTCGGGAATCAAGCCGCAGATCGAGCGAGCCTTTCAGATCGCGCTCGGTCGCAGCCCGTCTTCCGGTGAACTGGGAGAAATGAAAGCAATTGCAGATGCTGCCGGAATGGCGGCCGTCTGCCGAGTTCTCATGAATACAAACGAGTTTATCTATGTCGACTGAACATGTTCACTCCGGAGCTACGCAGACGATTGACCAGACGCAGGCCCGCGTTGACCTGACAGCGGCCCTGCGGTGGGCGGATCGACAGAATCTGAGCGAAGGTGTCTGTAATCATTTCAGTCTGGCTTTGCCGGGTACGCTGGACAGATTCCTGCTCAATCCGCAGGGGATTCACTGGTCAGAGATGTGTGCATCAGATCTGATCGTGGTTGATGCGGCGGGACAGGTGTCGGATGGTAAACATACCGCAGAGCCGTCGGCGTTTTTTATTCATTCCAGCGTACATCGAAGTCGCCCGTCAGCGAAGTGTGTGCTGCACGCTCATCCGCCATATTGCACGGCGTTGTCCTGTCTCGACGGTGGCAGACTGGAAATGTGCAGCCAGAACGCGATTCGGTTCTACGGACGTGTGGCCTGCGATGACACATACAATGGCGCCGCCTTTGACGATGACGAGGGCGATCGAATCAGTTCAAAACTGCAGGACAGAGATGTTCTGTTTATGGCAAACCATGGAGTGCTGGTTACGGGCGATAGTATCGCGACGGCGTTCGATGATCTGTATTATTTGGAGCGCGCTGCGATGACACAGATTATAGCGATGAGTGCCGGGCGGCCGTTGCGCATCATCCCGGATGATGTGTGTCAAATGGCGTACGGGCAGTTCGGCGCCGAGTCCGAGCAGGCGTATCATTTTCTGGAGGCGATCAAGCGGATCTTGATGCGAGAATGCCCGGAGTTCCTGGAATAGCATGGACTGCGGCGGAGAGTATTGCTGATGACCAATGAAGTAGCCGTTCGACGAGATTTTCTGCGCAACGCCTTTTCCGGCATCGGAGCACTGGCGTTCGGTGATCTGCTGGCGAACGACGTGTGTAGCGCAGTGGGTGCCCCTGATTCGTCTGTACCGGGGAAGCAGCACCTGCCGCGACGGGCGAAGCACTGTATTTTTCTGTTCATGCAGGGCGGCGTCAGTCAGGTGGATTCGTTCGATTACAAGCCGGAGCTGAATAGGATTCATGGGCAGCCGTTGCCCAGGATTCCGAATATATCCGGCGAGCTGCAGGGGCGTCTGTCGTTTCCTCACGTCGCAGTCGGCAGCCCGTTTGAGTTTCAGCAGCATGGGGAATCGGGACTTTGGTTTTCAAACCTGTACCCCCATCTGTGTCAGCACGCGGACAGCCTGGCATTTGTTCGCGGCATCAGAACAGACAATCAGAATCACGGGCCGTCCACGCTGCACGTGACGACCGGCAGTCAGTTTCCTGGCAGTCCGTCGGTGGGTTCGTGGGTCAGTTACGGACTCGGTTCGTCCAACCGCAATATGCCCGGTTATGTTGTGATTCAGGATCCCAGGGGAGCTCCGGTGAACGGCGCTGCCGTCTGGGCCAACGGATATCTGCCGGCATCTTACCAGGGCACGCTGCTGCGTTCGACGGGCACGCCGATTCTGAATCTGAGGCGTCCGGGAGGGATCACACCCGCCCAGCAGCGGCGCGAATTTGATGCGCTGGCCTCGCTGAATCGTCAGCATTCGCAGTTGCGGGCCGACGACACAGAACTCACGGCACGTCTGGAGGCGTACGAACTTGCATTTCGCATGCAGACGGAGGCTCCGGGGCTGGTCAGTCTGACCGGCGAGACTCGGGCAACGCAGCAGATGTACGGACTTGATGATGCGGCGACGGCCGGCTTCGGTCGCCAGTGTCTGCTGGCCCGCAGGCTTGTTGAAAGCGGTGTCCGGTACACACTGCTGGTACATGGCGTGCAGATCGGTCCTCACAGCTGGGACGATCATGGCGACGTGCAGGGCGGCATGATACGTCATTCACGTGAAGTTGATCAGCCGGTAGCTGCGCTGCTGGAGGACCTGCAGACACGTGGTCTGCTGGAAGAGACTCTGGTGGTCTGGGCATCTGAGATGGGACGCACGCCATTCCGTAACGGGGCGATGGGAAAGAAGCCCGGTCGTGAGCACAACTCGTGGAATCTCGTGATGTGGATGGCGGGCGGCGATGTGAAAGGCGGAGCATCTGTCGGCGAGACCGACGAATTCAGTTTGCGGTCCGTTGACGAAGGAATCCACATTCGCGATGTGCATGCAACAGTGCTGAATCTGATGGGGCTGGACGATGATCGCCTCCGTTTTCAGCACGCAGGCCGTATGCGGCAGCTGACTGACATTGGGGGAGATGTCCTGCACGACATCATTTCGTGAAGCAGAGCATATAACTGGTTTTCAGGGGCGATCAGATGCCGCCATGACAGCATTCAGCTGCCGCTCAGGATTCCAGCCCTAAACTGTTATGCTGCGTCGCCAGCGCATGCTCATAGCGACGGTAAGCCTCTTCGTCGCGTTCGCAGGACGTTCCATTGAACACCATAGCAAAGGACCTGCGATGTCGATGTGCGGATCTGTTAGAATCCGCGCGATGAACGGTCCAGCCATGATGCACTGTTACGTCACCCGGCTGCAGGTGAACAGGGACTTCCTGCGCCTTGTCCTGGTCGCTGTAGTCAGAAATTCCCTGTGAAAAACCCAGCACAGAACTGCGTTCATGTGGTCGAGCACCATTTTTGTGTGAACCCGGCAGGTAGCGCAGACAACCGTTTTCTGCATCCACCGCGTCCAGGGCCACCCACATGGTCAATACGTTGGGCGGCGTCAGGTTAAAATAATAATTGTCCTGATGCGGGGGCGTTGGGTGGTTACTGCCCGGTGGTTTGTTGAACCATTCCGGTGATTCGCAATCAGCTTCCTCGCCCAGTAGTTCTTCAGCCAGAGTTTTCCATTTCGGGTGCGACGTGTAGTTGCTGAAAAACTCATCACCTGTCATGTGCTGAAGCTGCCTCAGCGTTTCGGGGTGCTGACGATCATCGAAGAACGCCGCTGCGTCTGACAGTTGCGGAACGACTTCGCCGATATAGCGGGCCAGTTCTGCGGTCAGGAGAGTGAGTTCGTTACCGTCCAGAAACTGCCTGACGACAATGTAGCCCAGGTTACTGAACTGTTGATAATTCATTGTTGAAGCTTTCAGAAGATGGCCGGTGCCAACCGGCTTTTGACCCCATTCCGTCGGTCATGCCTGCTTCTCATCAGAACGCGATTGATCCGGCACTGGAAATCGGACACCCCTATATCTTGAATTCGATGAGGACTTCGCGAATGTTTCAGTGCCAACATTTTTTACGCTGTGAGTTGCCGGGACGGCCGGATATCCAGGGCGGTCTGAAACGATCCGCTCACCATCAACCGTGAAGGCAACGGCAGCACCTGCCTCAAGTTCAACAATGTACAGCAGTTCATTATCGGGGCCAAAAACTTCCAGAGTTGACCCCGAGACCACACGTACGACGTAGTTCAGCGTATGGGTGTGCAGTGCGCCGTGCTGGCCTGATTCAAGGTCCAGGTGCCAGACGATCACTCGATCGTCTTCGAACACCAATTTGGTTCCAACTCCGGACATTAGAATCTACTCACCTGAAGAATGCGGTGCACCCGGGTTGTGGCAGACGCCTCGCCCCGATTTCATAGCTTATCAGATGGTGGCAGGCCGTGCAGGCCCGCTTCAGGTTCCGCAAAAGGTCGCGTGCACGACTTCATCCGGTGCTGGTGCGACTTCATAGGCTGAGAATTCTGCCTGTTCTGTAAATGGCTGTTGCAGTACTCGATTGAGACGGTGGAAAGGTTCGAAGTTGCCTTCGTTGCCGGCCGTGATAGCTTCTTCGATTCGGTGATTGCGCGGGACAAAGACCGGGTTGGCACGACGCATCAGAGCCAGGCAACGGTTGCGGTCGACCTGCTGCAGACGATTTCGCCATGCTTTCAGCCACGTCAGAATTTCTGTGGGTTGTTTAAACAATCGTGAGACAGGCTCATCGCTGCCACTGTTTAGAGTTTCCGGCAGACGGCGAAAGACCAGTGTGAAGTCGGCTTCACCGACAGCCATCGTCTGCAGCAGTGCTTCGACCATGCTCCAGCTGTTCGCGTCGTCGGTCTGAAGTCCGATTTTAGCAGTGAGACGCTTCTTGAGTGCAGTCTGATGAACATTCGTAAAGGCGTCGAGTTCCGCTTCCGCCAGCGCGATGGCTGTTGGTCGATCAGTGTGCAGCAGGGGCAGAAGTGTTTCGGCGAAACGAGTCAGATTCCACTGGCCGATCGGCCCCTGGTTGCCGAATGCGTAACGCCCCTGATGATCGATGGAACTGAATGTCTTCGCCGGATGATAGGCGTCGAGAAAAGCGCACGGACCGTAGTCTATGGTTTCACCGGACACGGTCATGTTGTCGGTATTCATCACACCGTGGATGAATCCCAGTTGCATCCATTGAGCAATCAACTCAGCCTGTCGATTGATGACCTGTTTCAGCAGAGCGAGATAAGGGTTTTCAACGTGTCGTACGGCGGAATAGTGACGGGCAATGACGTAATCAGCCAGGACCTGAAGATTGTTGACGTCCTGTCGGGCGGAAAACCACTGGAAGGTGCCGATACGGACGTGAGACTGAGCCACTCGCGTGAACACTCCACCAGGCATCAGCCCTTCGCGAACAACGTGATCCCCGCTGGCGACAGCAGCGAGGGCTCGAGTCGTCGGCACTCCAAGGGCGGCCATGGCCTCAGACATGATATATTCCCGCAGCACCGGGCCTAAAGCTGAGCGTCCGTCGCCGCGACGTGAAAATGGTGTGGGGCCGGAACCTTTTAGTTGTATGTCACGGCGGACTCCATTAGTGCCTACGACTTCCCCCAGCAGAATGGCGCGACCGTCACCAAGCTGTGGTGAAAATCCCCCGAACTGATGTCCTGAGTATGACATGGCCAGAGGATCCGAGCCGTCTGCGGACTGATTGCCGGACAGGATGCCCAGGCCTTCTTCAGAATCAAGCCGGGTCGCGTCGATACCGAGTTCCGCCGCCAGACAGTGGTTCAGCCGAATCATCGTCGGCGTCCCAACCGGAGTCGGGACGACCCGCTTGAAGAAAGTGTCCGGCAGTTGAGCGTAGGTGTTGTCGAAGACGAATGGCATGGGTGATCAATTTGAAAGAGCATCACTCCCGAGGTGATGAGCGGGCACGGGGCGCATAAGCAGGGAACAGTTTACAATTGTATGCCGTGCTTCACCGCCCAGGGGGACGGCGAAGCCAATTCTCCGAGCGATTCTGAAAACAGACATATTCTCAGCAGCTGCAAATGGTACACTTTATCTCCGCGGTCAAAATAGCATGGGGTTTTGAACCGTCTCAGGACAGTAACTGACGCTGACGCTGACGCTGACGCTGACGCTGACGCTGACGCTGACGCTGGAGAAAAGAACTGTGTCGACTTTTTCGGCTGCTGAAACACAGAAACATTCAAAGCGAGGCGGGCAACAATTCGGCGACGATGGCCATGACGCCTCAGGGAGCCGTTCGTGGGGAGGCGGTATACTGGCGATTAGCATTGTCACGATGTTGGCTGCGGCGACCTTTTGGCTGCGGGGGGCCATATCAGATGGCGGAATCGTCCCCCCACTGACTCATACGATGACGCGTGGTACGTTGGTTGTCGGCGTTACAGAACAGGGGACTCTGGAAAGTTCCAGGAACACCGAAATCAAGTGCCGGATTCGGGGCGGCTACGGCGGGCGTGGTGGCCGCAGCACTGTCACATGGGTTATTCCGTCAGGCACAATGGTGCAGGCAGGGGACGAATTGGTCAGACTGGATACCAAGCGGATTGAAGAGACGGTCAGTTTGGGAAAGACGGACTTAAACAACGCGGTGGCTGAGCTCGCACAGGCTCAGGCTGAACTGGAGAAGGCTCAGGTGGCTGTCGATGGTTACCTGGACGGCACGTATCGCGAGGAGATGCAGAAGAAGGTTGGTCGGCAGGTCACTGCCAGACGCAACCTTGAGAACGCACAAACATTATTGCTGAGTTCTCAGGCGTTGTTCAAGAAAGGATACGTCACGGAACTCGAAGTTGAGGGGATGGGCTTCACTGTCAGATGCGCGGAGTTGGAAGCGGAGGTCGTGGCGACGGAGATTGATGTGCTGTCACGACTGATACGGGCGGAGAAACTGGACAGCCTGAATGGAGAGTTGAACGCGATACAGGCCAGGGTTGCGGGGCGGGAAGCAGGTGTTGCTCTGGAACAGGGGCGACTGGATCTGGCGGAGGTTGAGCTGGAAAATTGCGTTATCAGAGCACCTCGCAGCGGACTTGTAATTTATCCTTCGACGGCGAAGTGGAAAAATACGCCTGATATCGACGCGGGTGCGAGCGTTCACAATAACCAGATTCTGCTGTTGATGCCTGACCTGTCGCAAATGCAGGTCAGAATTGGAATTCATGAATCGATCGCCAGCGGGCTCATGCCGGGACTCGCAGCGGAAGTCACGTTGCCGGACAGAACGCTTGATGCTACGGTTTCTTCTGTGGCGGCGATCGCCAGTCCCGCTGGCTGGTGGACGGGGAACGCGGTGAAGTATGAAACTATCATCGAACTGCCGTCCGTGGCAGGACTCAATCCCGGGAAGACTGCCGATGTCGAAGTCATCGTGGCTCGCCACGAGAACGTTCTGTCCGTGCCTGCGACGGCAGTTGTTGACACGGACGAGGGGCACATCTGCTGGGTTGCGACGGACGATGAAATACAACGTCGTTCTCTGGAGTTGGGGGCTAGCAATGATCAGTTTATCGTTGTTGAGACCGGCTTGATGGCAGGCGACAGGGTTGTGCTGGACCCAACTGCGTCTGTTGCAGAAGCACGTGAACTAGTGGGGCCGACTCGGGTACACAGGATTACCCGCGGTGATCTGCCGGTTACGCTGACGGAACAGGGAACTCTGGAGAGTTCCGACGACACGAAGATCAAGTGCAGAGTCCGAGGAAACAGCACCATCAACTGGGTGATTGAGAGTGGTACGCACGTGGAGGCCGGGGACGAACTGATTCGCCTGGAAAACAAACAGATCGAAGAGTACCTGCATGAACGCAAGAAATTTGCTCACTTGTCCAGGGATGCGGCAATTACATTCCGGGCTCAGGCAAAGAGTGCAGGAGTTGCCATCTCGGTGTACACGGAAGGTACCTATCGCACTGATCTAATGAATATGGAAAAAGACATGGCAGTCGCTGAAGCAGATCTGCGCAGCGCACAGAACCTGCTTGGACATCAGCAATTGATGGCCCAAAGTAAGTACGTCAGTGAACTGGACCTGGAGGAAAGTGAATTTGCCGTCCGTATCGCAACAGCGCGACTTGAAAAATGTAAAACTGACATCGGCGTCCTGAAGCAGTTTACTCGAGAAGAACAAGTCGTGTCGTTGAAGGGGAACTGGGCAGCCGCGAAGGCTGCCGCGAACGGGCATGAGGAGGTGCTTATGATGGATGAGGAACGGATCGCCTTAGCGAATAAAGAGAATGAACGCTGCGTTGTCAAAGCTGAAAGGAGTGGCATCGTGATCTACCCCGGCGCCGATGAGTGGGAAAATGCCCCGGATATCGCTGAAGGCGCGACGGTTCATCATGATCAGGTGTTGCTGCTGATGCCCGACCTGTCGCAGATGCAGGTCAGGTTTGGCATCCATGAGTCCATGGTTGACCGTGTTAAGCCAGGGATGTCTGCGACTGTAACCCTGCCTGAAACGTCGCTTGTCGGCGAGGTTATTTCTGTCGCCTCGACGGCGCAACCTGCGGGATGGTGGACGGGGAACATCGTCAAGTACGATGCGATCATCAAACTTCCGTCAGTGGAGGGGCTGAAACCAGGTATGAGCGCCGAGGTTGAAGTGACGATGGATCGGCACGAAGACAAGCTGACAATTCCCGTGACGGCAGTGGTGGAAACCGCTGAAGGATATTCTTGCTGGGTTGGGACTCCCGAGCAAGCACAGCGGCGTGCTTTGGATCTGGGGGATGGCAATGATGTGTCGATCGTCGTTGAGAATGGCCTGGTAGAAGGGGAACAGGTTGTTCTCAATCCAGCCGATTTTATCGAGCAGGCGCGATTGAGCCTGATACCGAGTGGCGATGGAGTTAGCCGCGGGCCGGCCGAGCCCACGACTGCCGTAGACCAGGTGCGGTAGACGGGGGTGAGAATACGTTCTTGTAAATTCTTTTCGTTGATTGTTCGTGGAACTGAACATACATCGACTACCCACTGCCTCCCGAAACGAAGCCGCGCAGCGGTGGCTGTCACTTCCGGCACGCGTCGCGAATCAGTCTTCTTTCTGTTCATCAGGCGGCCCAGATTATCAACTCAGACAGCATCGGCGATGCTGATGTGTCGACAGGCACTGATTGATGCTCACAGGACTGACGTTGAAGGCGGCACGGATATTGTGCAGGGCGCTGTTGAAAGATTGCAGAAGTCGGCCCGCCTGGCTCAGGCCATGCCGGAGTGCAGCATGATCCACAGAGCAAGTGTACTCGCAAGGAGAAGTCCACTGGTGAACAACAGCCACCGGCGCTGCTGCCAGACTGCCTTCAACGGCGTCATCTGAAATGCCAGGTCTACCGCGTATGCAGCGCAGTAGAGTACGTTGGCAATTCCGGCAAGGACCAGAAGCACGATTCCCGCACCCAGCCAGTGTGCCGGGGTACCTGCCAGAATGTCTTCTCCCCAGCACGAAATCACAAGAAGGGCAAGAACGCCGTTGTAAGTAATGCGTTTTCGTTCCCAGTACGAAACCGCGTCGGTAATATGCGGCTTAATGTCCATGGGGATCATTCGTTTATTCAAGAGGCACGTTTGAGGCAACATGGCAGTCCGACGACGTTCAAGTACGATGCCGCGTCGCCGCCACCACCCGGACCTTTACCTCACGTTTTTCATTATCAAGCCAGACAATATTACCACTGGGTTTACTCAGGAATCCAGCCCAAAACGCGTGGGCGGACATACGATCGCTGACGTGTCCGGCGACGTTTGCTGTCGGCTTCGGATATCGAATTATGAATTGCAGCGACCTGTTTGCTTGATGCAGCTGTTCGCATTTCTTCTGAAGACGCGTCCCCACGGCGGGGTTGTTGCCGTCGGAAGACAGCTGCCTGAGTTCAAAGATACAGAGTCAGAGTCGCTACAGACAAGAAATGTCAGTTCCCGAATGTTATGGAAAGACGTCAACGCCGTATCAGAGTTGCTGACGGTCACCGCAATCCGGTCAATATCTGCCGGGCCGTCTTGATTACTCAGGAGTCCTGATCGTTGTCTGTCGTCGGCGTGAGGTCGCGATGAACGATTGAGCTCCTCGTAACCGCGTACCAGGCGGCAGTGAACACGACAGATTGTCCGTGCTTGTGTCGAGCCACAAGCCGTTTTGTCGACAGTCGGAATGTGCCCCGTCCTCGAGTATCAGTCAGTTGAACGATATCGTTACACCATTTCGATTTCCGATTCACGGTGAGTGCTGTTACGCCGTAAGTTTCACGGTCAATACGAATGGACTCTTGCACCCGTGTGGACCGATCAGCGATGTCAGATTGCCGGAATTGAGCCCCGCGTTGGATCTTGCGGATGACATTAAACCACAGCTTTCGGTTCGGGTGCATTCGACGCAGCGACCTGACAGGGAGACGCAGGCATAGTTCTGATGAGTGGCAGTCGGCTGTGGTACTATCTACAACCGTGGGCGTTCCTTCCCGGCGTCGAGCCACATCACGCAGTCCGTCCGCCGGGTGACTCAGGGCGACCGTTTCTTTGTCCGAATTGCTGGCATAAAGAAACCAGTCGAAATCGAACTTCATGCGCCGGATTTCCGCGATTCCCGGGCATCAGAAATATTCGCTGCATTTGACGTCTTCACCAAAGATGACGTTCACGTTGGCGGTTGTGGGCAGGAAGTGCTTCCATCGAATGTGATTAAGCAGATGAACAAGAAGTCCTTTCCTGACGTGTTCGGTCTGATATGGAAATCAGCGTCACTCGTGCCTTGCGGAACAATTGCGGTAGATACTGACCGTTGTTCCGAGGTTACGAAAAATTATTCAATGATCCCGTTGTGCTGCGTCGTGTGCCACCTTGTCGTGGCGAGCGGCCGTACCAGACAGGTTCCGTTGCGGTTCACGGAAACTGTGTGGTTGCGGTGAATTCGACAGGCACAGTATCTACAATGTGCGCGACGAATCCGGTCGAAAAAAAATATGACGGCGTCCGTATTGATACGCATTGCCGATGCAGCGGACGGAACCGGCCGGCTGCCGTTACCATGAATTGAGCCAATCCTGTGCGCCGCAGCATGTGTTCCTGATCATGTAAGATGACATCAAACTGTCTGGATGAATTGAATGTTGTACACAGCCAGAAAGAACCGAATGCTATTGTCGGTTCTGTGTTTTCTCGGTCATACGACCAGCGGCGCCGCAACGCACGTTCTACCGAACATTATCATCATCTACGCCGATGATCTCGGTTACGGTGATGTCTCCTGCTACAACCCTGAGTCTGCTTACCAGACTCCGCGTCTGGATAAGATGGCCCGCGAGGGTGTGCGATTTACTGATGCACACAGTCCGTCCACGATTTGCTCTCCGTCACGTTATGGTCTTTTCTCCGGTCAGCAGATCTATCGTTCTACCGGTCGGGGCGGAGGCGCCTTCGAAGGCCCCGGGGGCCCCAGCTATCTGAAGCCCGGCACACTGACAATCGCTCAGATGCTCAGTACGAAAGGCTACCGAACCGGTATTTTTGGTAAATGGCATGTGGGCCTGACATGGTACGACAAAGACAACAAACGCCTGGGTGGCGGGTTCAAAAACTCACTGCTGATCGACTACGACAACAGCACACCTCTGATCGATGGCCCCAATCATCGAGGGTTTGATCAGTCCTTTATCACCCCGAACTGTCCCAACACCGATCCGCTTTATATCTACATCGAAAATGACATGGTGCCCTTGCCTGCGAGTCAGCGGCACTTACGCGACAATCTGCCCAATCCCGGCGGTAAGTGGCGGTGGGACAACGATGAGGGCTGGATGTCGCCCGGGTATGACTTCAAGAATGCCGACCTGCTTTTTTATGAAAAGACGAAAGCGTTTATTACTGACCACCGCAAACAGACACCGGATCTGCCCTTCTTTGCGGTGTTCTCTACACAGATCGCTCACGCGCCTGTGCTGCCTGCTGAGGAATTCAATGGCGCCACGAAGGCGGGCCCCCGTGGTGATTTTGTCTGGGAGCTTGATGTGCTTGTCGGTCGAGTGATGGATCTGGTGACGCAACTTGATATCGATGACAACACTCTGGTTCTGTTTAACTCGGACAACGGTGCTGAGACCGTTCATGTGGACTGGATGCGTCGCGACTACCAGCACGATGCATCCGGTGGCTGGCGCGGCATGAAACGCGACGGCTGGGAGGGAGGGCATCGCGTGCCGTTTATTGCACGATGGCCCGGCCGATTTCCGGCTGGCCGTGTTTCCCGTCAGATGACCAGCACGACAGACATCTTTGCAACGCTGGCGTCAATCGTCGGCTACACACTTCCTGACGATGTGGCGACGGACAGTTTTGACATGCTTCCCGCCATGCTTGGTGTGCAGGACGAAGCTCAGTCTATTCGGCCTCACTTGCTGACTCAGAGTTTCCGTGGTGAATTTCAGCTCCGGCAGGAGGACTGGAAATACCTGGACCACACCGGCTCCGGCGGCAACAGCTACGACCGGCCTCCGATGAATACATATGCTGTTGCTGAGTCTGCTCCTGACGCGACAGGACAGCTCTACAATCTGAAAACCGATCCTGGCGAGATCGCGAATCTGTTTTTCAAGGAGGAAGCCAGACGCAAAGACATGCAGGAACTCCTGGAACATCTGAAATCCTCCGGTCGCAGTGCTCTGAAGAATCGGCGGCCGCTGGGGGTTGCGAACATCCCCCCTGTCGCACCTTAAGGACGATGACAATATGAATTCTGTAATTCTGCGGATGTCTGCCGTACCGCTGGCTGTGACAGTGATCGGGCTGACTACGCTGCAGGCGGCTCACGCAAACGAGCGTCCAAATATCGTTTGGTTCGTCGTTGATGATATGTCGGCTGATTTTTCCTGTTACGGCGAGACGACGATTCGCACACCGCATGTCGATCAAATTTCGGAGAACGGCTTGCGGTTTACTCGGGCCTACGCAACATCGCCGGTGTGTTCGACATTTCGTTCAGCCATGATCACCGGAATGTATCAGACGTCCATTGGTGCCCACCATCACCGTAGTGGACGCGGCGAACATCGTATCCGATTGCCGGATGGTGTTCAGGCGGTTCCTGCACTGTTTCAGGAAGCGGGCTACTACACCTGCACGGGCAGCGGTCTGACCGATCTTGACTACCGAAGCCAGCCCTTCAATTCACGTACCCGGCGGCGTCTGGGCAAGACCGACTACAATTTCGACTGGGATGAGTTGATTTACGACAGTCACGATTGGTCCGGTCGAGGCAAAGAACAGCCGTTCTTCATGCAGGTGCAGTTGCATGGTGGGAAACTGCGAGGTGCGTCGTCAGCACATTACGAGGCATTTGATAATCAGGTCCGACAGATTTTCGGCAGTGTCACAGATCCCGAGAGCGTCCGATTGCCGCCATACTATCCTCGGGATGACGTTCTTCTTAAGGACTGGTCGACATACCTGGACAGTGTGCGAGTGACTGATCGACATGTGGGTCTGGTCATTAACCGTTTGCGGCAGGAGGGCCTGCTGGCGAACACTCTGGTTATCTTCTTTACTGATCATGGCATCAGCCACGCGCGTGGTAAACAGTTTCTATACGATGAGGGTACGCACATCCCGGTTGTCGTGAGCGGTCCCGGAATTGTCGGCGGCACAACGCGGACTGATCTCATTGAGCACATTGACATCGCGGCGCTCTCGCTGGCCGCAGCCGGTATCGAAATTCCTCGGGCGATGCAGGGCCGAAACATACTAGCCCCCGATTATGAGCCGAAGACAGCTGTTTTTGCGGCACGTGATCGATGCGGTGAGGCGGCCGATCGAATCCGCTCGGTCCGCACGGATCGTTACCTTTACATCAGGAACTTCTATCCCGAACGCCCACACCTGATGCCGAGCAGCTATAAGGATGGCAAGCTCATTGTTCAGCGCCTGCGCGAGTTGCATGCGGTAGCAGGCCTGAGTGATCTGTCTGAGGCGCTATTTTTTGCGCCGACGCGCCCTCCAGAAGAATTATACGCCTATGGATCGGACCGCTGGCAGACGGTAAACCTTGCCGCGGATCCTGAGTACGTCGCCGTGCTCAGGCAACATCGTGAGCGTCTGGAACGCTGGATTCGGGAAACCGGGGACATTGGTCCGGAGACGCCCGAGGTCTATGTTCTGGAAACGGAAGACCAGATGAAATCGACTCGGAACAGGGCTGCCCGGGAGACATACCGAAAGAACGCCGAACTCTATAAACGTTGGGCGCGCGAAGGGAAGTAAGGTGATTCGTTCGTTTGGCACGGTCCTCGGAGACGAAATTTCTGCGGGTCTCATTTTTATCAGCGAAGTATGAACGACAGTTGGATTGGAAGTATTAAGTTCGGAACGTTCTTTGAGAGAAGCGTTTGCCGATCATTAACACACACACACACACACACAATTAACGCACAAGGCCATTGGCCGCAGAGATGATTCATGAAATCTATCATTACGTTTCTTGTCTTGTTGTCCGCGTGTGGCGGTTCACTATTCGCGGCGAATGTCCCACGGCCCAACCTCGTATTGATTCTAAGCGATGATCAGGCATGGACCGACTATGGATTCATGGGACATACTGCAGTGCGGACGCCTCACCTGGACAGACTGGCTGAACGCAGCCTGGTGCTGGAGCGAGGTTATGTCGCATCGCCGCTGTGTCGCCCCTCTCTGGCTTCGATGGTGACAGGTCTGTACCCCTTCCAGCACGGAGTCACCGGGAATGATGTCGACGGCCGCAACAACCGAGCGGTCCTTGATATCCCGTTGCGCGAGAATTTCTACAAACATCCTGGCTTTATCAAATCGCTGACCTCCAGCGGTTATCTGACTCATCAGTCGGGCAAATGGTGGGAGGGCTCATTCAGGGACGGCGGGTTTACTCACGGCATGACTCACGGCGACCCTCAGCGGGGTGGACGGCACGGTGACGCAGGTCTGAAGATCGGCCGCCAAGGGATGCAGCCGGTGACTGACTTTATCGACATGGCGGTCGCAGAAAAGAAACCGTTCTTCGTCTGGTACGCACCGTTTCTGCCGCATACGCCACACAACCCTCCACAGCGTCTGCTGGACAAATACATGAAGGACGGCCACGCGGCAGACGTAGCGAAGTATTACGCTATGTGCGAATGGTTTGACGATACCTGCGGCCTGCTGCTCGGTCACCTTGATCGCAAGAAGATCGCGGACAACACGATGGTGCTGTACATCTGTGATAACGGATGGGCAGCGGCAAGTACCAATGCTGACGACCCGAACCAGAAGTTGTGGAAGGGCTTTGCTCAGCGATCCAAAGGTTCACCTTATGAAAACGGCATTCGCACGCCCATTATGGTTTCATGGCCGGGGCATGTGCAGCCACAACGAAGTCAGCATCTGGCGCACGCGATCGACCTGTTTCCGACAATTGCTGCAGCGACGGGCGTGCAAATGCCGCCGAATCTTCCCGGGATCAACTTACTGGACGCCGCGGCTCGGAAAGGTCGCCGGCAGGTTTTCGGCGTTTCCCATTCAATCCACAACATGACAGTGGGCGAACCAGAAGACACCCAACAGTATCTCTGGTGCGTTGAAGACGAATGGAAGTTACTGGTGCGATATCACGGCAAAGATACAACGAAATATCGCAATGTGCACGTGTGGGACCAGGCGCCTGTTCATCTGTTTAATCTCAGGATTGATCCGCACGAGCAAAACGACCTTACTGCCGAGCGACCGGAAGTCATGGAGCGACTTCGCAGAGCAATCACTGCATGGCATTAGATCCGTCGGAAAGTGATCCGCTGCGTGACGTGTCAGAACCCGATCGACTTGCCGGTGTCCAGATGCTTTGTTGTCTGTTCAATCGCCGACACCATCCGCGTCCGAGTCACGGACTCCTGAAAGAGCGTTCCTAGTCACGGCCTGCCAGGCGATCTTGCGAAAAATGCGGTCCAGATCGTCGCTCGGAAAGTCGCCCGTATCACGGAAGTTAACTTTTTCCTGGATCAATTCGGGAGAACGACCATAAATCGTGGAATAAAAGACGTAACCTTCAAGCCGCTCAAAACCAGGGCCGAGATGCCCGAGTTGATCGCGCCAAAGTGACCGCTCTTTCTTACCGATGATCCTGTTAATTCCTTCGATGCCCGGCAATTCGCCGCGCAGGTAGTGTTTTGCCGCCAGGACCATGGCGTCTGACGTCGGCATAATGAAGACCTTGTCCGGGTAGTTTTTTCGAAGGGTGTTCACCAGGCTCATATAACCTGCGGTTCGCTCTTTCCCCATCCGTTCGAAGATGGCCTCGGTGAAGAAGTCTTCAGACTTCGGGACTTCTTCCAGCTGATACAACTGCGGCCATGCATCGGACAGATAGAACTTCATGTGCGGGTTGTACTTCAGGCAGAAGTCGATCCAGCAGGAATAGAATTCCGGACGGTCCTGGAAGTATGGTCCCCACATCATGGCGTCCCATTTCGCGTTGGCGATCGAGGACAGAAGTTTCGGCTGTGGTTTTCCTTCGAATTGAAAGATCCCGTTTTCCTGTTCCCATTTGTAGCGAGTGCTGCCGGTAATGCCTCCGCCCGTGTGAGTATACAGGGGCTGTGTGAATCCGGAAGCCTTGCAGATGAGCGGAAAAGTCTTGAATCCGGGGGCCATGAAACTGTGGCCTGTGCCGACGATTCGCAGAGTGCCATTTTCCTGTTCTTCGAAAGAGACTACCGCGTTCTCTCTGCCAACCTGCCGGGCGTAGATTTCTCTGATCTGGGCGGGCGATTTGCGAGACACCGAATGCTCCGGAAAACTGTCTGCTTCCCAGCCTTTGTCGATAGAGAATTCACGCGGGGCTCCCCGCTGTGCCGGCACGCGGCGTGCCTGAAAAGTTTTGCGAAACGCATCCGCTTCGGACGTCGTCAGCCGACCGTCGTTATTCACGTCTGCCTGAGGGAACTGCTTGAGCAATCTCTGCAACTGCTGTTTGGTGGGTGGCGCGCTGAACGCCAGCCCGATTGTTGCTGACAACACAAGAAAGATTCGCAGGAATCGATTTGCTTTGTAAACAGGCATCGCCATCAGGTCACTTTCTTAAAAACGGGTCACTCATGAAATACGTTTCGCTCCGTGTCTTCAGTGTCCGGATACTTATCTTCGCTGTGATGTGGAACCCGATTCATTTGCGGGTCAGAATCACCTGGTGCGGTCCCTGGGTCTGGCCGTCAAAGACGACGTCGACGGCCAGTTTAATCCTGCCGGCGGGAAGACTGATATCGATGGTGTGACCGCGCATCCGGCCCGCAGCGATGTCTAATTGTTTCGTCCGAGACCCGGCGATAATGGTGGCCTTTCCGGCGGGATGGTCTGACGAAAAGGCGACCTCCAGTTCGTAGTGTCCCGCCTGTGGAGCTTCCAGCAGCCAGAATCCATTGGAATTGCCGGCCCAGGGTTTCCCCTGGGCGTGTCGCCAGTCCTGACGCGTCAATACGCTGCGCCGTTCGTGTTCAGTGCCGATCACGATTCGAGGTGGAGCATAGTTGTCCGGTCGAGTTGAACTGACGTCCTGAAACCATGACTCGTAACCATTCTTCAGTCGCTGAAAGACTTCGGGGTGTTTGCTGGCAACATCATGCTGCTGACGCGGGTCTTTGTTCAGGTTGTAAAGCTGTAAGTTCGGTTCGCCGGAAAAACTTTCTTTGCCAAAACCGGTGGGGTGGACAAGTTTCCAAGGGTGTTCATGGATGGTGAAGTGGTGATACTTTTGTGGTTCGTTGCCGCGATGTGTCTGCAACACAATCTGCCGCGTGGGCCAGTCTGCGTGGTTGTCGGTTAACAGCGGCAGAAAACTGCGTCCGTCCAGCTTGTGTCCGGCCGGGACTTTGACGTCGCAGGCATCGAGGATTGTGGGCAACAGATCGATGTGGGCACACAACGCGTCTGAGGTCCTGCGTGCCGGCACCTTGGCGGGCCAGTGGAACAACAATGGCGAGCGAATGCCGCCGTCGTCCACATGGCTCTTCATGCCTCGCATGTTGCCGACGAAGCGCATCGAATTCGGCCCGTTGTCGTTCAGGTAGACGACGATGGTGTTTTCACGAATGCCGAGTGTCTCGAGCTTGTTGAACAGTCGGCCCACATTCTCATCGATATTAGTGATCATTGCCGCAATGCGAGCCAGCTTGTCGCTTTCGGCCTTGAGCCGCTGTGGCCTGAGTTTACTGACCAGGATCGGCGTGAAGTCGACTTTACGGTATTCGTTATACAATTCCTGTGGCACATCATGAAACGGACCGTGCGGGGCATTAGTGGCAATGTAGCTGAAGAAACGGTCGCCGTTCATCGCACTGTTGGCGATGAATTCCATAGCTGCGTCGAAATAGATATCTGTACAGTAACCCTTCATCGGTACTTCCTTGCCGTTCCTGATGAGGGTTGGGTCGGTGTATTTTCCTTCAGCGCCAAGTGGGTCAGAGGGCTGACCGATGCCGCCTCCGCGATGAATCAGGCTGTCCTGGAATCCCTGATCCATTGCACGCAGTGGATAGTTGTCGCCCATGTGCCACTTGCCGTAGATTCCGGTCCGGTAGCCGGCATCACGCAGGAATTCGGCCATTGTTACTTCGTCAGTGTCCATCATTGCTCGACCAACGTATGTGTCGATGCATCGAGTGCGGTAGTTGTATCGCCCCGTCATCAGGCTTGCCCGTGTCGGTGCACATACCGGACTGACGTAGAACTTGCTTAAATAGCCGCTGAGCTGATGCATTGCATCCAGTTCGGGAGTCCGTATCACATCGTTGCCGATGAAACCATAGTCGCCGCCTCCCTGATCGTCACTCATGATTACGATGACGTTGGGGCGTTCAGTCGCGTCGGCGCTCGAGAGAGAAGCTGTGAACAGACATGCGACGGGAAAGGTGATTATCGTGCAGATGCTGAGTGGTTTCATGGTGTTCGGACCGCAGGTCTGTGCTCTGGAAATGCTCGTGAGTGAAAATCAGGCCTGGTTCAGACGGACGTGGTTCACAATGCGTCAGCACCTTATTGTACAGGCCCCCGTTATTTAAAGAAGTAAGTGATCCCGCCCCACAACGTGTAGTATTTGATCAAACCTTGAATGAGCAGGAGCGAGTGTTTAGCCTATTAGAGGTTCTGACCCTCTACGCCCTGCCCTGCCAGGCTCAATGCAATCCACGATTCATCTCAACAAAACAGCGATGTGCCGATCTAAGGTGGTGTTGGCCATCTGTGTGGTTGCTGCAAATTCGTTCCCCGTGTCCAGCGTTGGCGCAGCAGAAGGCGAGCTGCATGATCGTGTTGATAAGTTGATTGATGCCCGTGCCACGGATCTGACATTTGCGGAGAATGCCGCTGATGTCGACTTCCTGAGACGTGTATACCTTGATCTGGCCGGAAGAATCCCGTCGGCTGATGAAGCCCGTCAGTTTCGGTCAGACACGACACCGGTGAAACGAACGGCGTTGATTGATGCTCTGCTGGCCGGGCCTGACTATCCGCGACGAATGCAGGAATTGTTTCATGTGACCCTGATGGAACGTCGTGGTGATCACGAAGAATGGACCGGGTTTCTGCGGACAGCCTTTGAACAGAATCTGCCATGGCATCAGGTTGCTGCCGCAATCCTGAAACCTGACGCAGATCATGAAGACCTTCGCGGAGCTGCTTTCTTTCAAACTCAGCGACTGGTCAAGGAGGGAGCGATGGCTCCAATCGATGTGCCCGGGCTCACGCGCGATGTCGGTCGTCTGTTTGCCGGAGTCGATCTGCAGTGTGCTCAATGCCACGACCATCTGACCGTTAGTGATTATTCGCAGCAGGATTTCCAGGGTCTGCACATGGTGTTTGAGAATGTGGACATTCGCCGGGACGTCAAGTTTCCGGCGATTGGCGAGAAGCTGATGACGGAGCAGAAGGAATTTTCCTCGGTTTTCGAACACGTGAAATTGAAGACCAGCCCGGTTGTGCCGGGTGGTGGCGAATTTGAAATTGCTGCGTTCGAAAAAGAGCAGCAATACATCGAACTGCCGGACCGTAAGAAGAGGACGACAGGGGTTCCGCGATTCAGTCCGCTAAGTGAGTTGAGTTCGGGACTGGCGTCCCCAGATAACAAATTGTTCTGCCGTAACATCGTCAATCGTCTGTGGTTCATGATGATGGGGCGAGGTCTGGTGGAGCCGCTGGACCTGCATCATACGGACAACCCGGCCACGCACCCGGAGCTGCTCGACCTGCTCAGCCAGGAATTTGCAAGGCACGACTTCAATATCCGCTGGCTGCTGCGCGAGCTGGCACTTACAAAGACGTATCAACGTTCCAGCGCCCTGCCGGATGGTGCAGCCGAGCCACCACGGACCTCGTATGCCGTGTCGCTGGAGAAACGCATTTCTGCAGAGCAGTTGTTCTGGAGTGTGGGCATTGCCTGCGGCGAATTCGAGGCCGTTCAGCTTGAAATACAGTCGACAGTGGACGCAACTGCAGGCCCACGAACCGCAGAACAACTGGTGAAGGAATCTGAGACGCTCGCGGCATTGCAGAAACAATTGGCGTCCACGTTTGGTAATCCCCCCAAGGAACCGGAAGTTGATTTCACCCCAACGGTGGCCGGGGCACTGTTTCTGATGCATTCGGATGATGTTCGCAGGCTGCTGAATCCCAGGCCCGGTAATCTGGTTCACCGTCTCAGTGGGCTGGAATCCGACGAAGAAGTTATTAACGAACTGTTTCTATGCGTGCTCTCACGAAACCCGAGCCTGGCGGAAAAAGCAGACGTGCTGAAATATCTGCAGTCCAGCGACGTTCGAAGAATTGACTGTCTGGCCAATCTGACCTGGGCTGTGCTGACATCCACTGAATTTATGGTAAATCACTGAGGTCGATGATGTAGATGCATGATAGTGAATATGGTTCTGTTCCATGGCAGAGGTTGTCCGCGTTCGGTTAGGTACATCGCATCGCATCGCTGCAGCAAGTCGTTTCACATCCTTTGATAACCCGATGCGTAAGGGGGGGCTTTGGAGGTTCTTCTTTTACAGTACTTCGCTTACGCTTAAGGTTTCCGGATGTCGTGCGAAAGTAGTTTTGAAGCTGTTCCTATGAAATCGCCAGCCTGCAATATCAGTCAGCACAACGTTTCCCGGCGCAGAATTCTGGGGACGACGGCCGGCGCTGCGTCCGGCCTTGGACTGGGAGCACTTGGTGGACTGGTGCAGCCGGCCATCGGCGAAGAACTAAAGAAACAGGAAAAACAGGTTCTGTTGCTGTGGCTGGATGGCGGAATGAGTCAGCTGGAAAGCTGGGACCCGAAACCCAACACGCAGTTTGGCGGTCCGTATCGTTCCATCCCCACTTCGCTCCCCGGCGTTCATATCAGCGAACTGATGCCCCGCACGGCCGCCATGATGCATCATCTGGCTGTTGTCCGGTCGATGGAAACCGTCGACAATAGTCATTCGTCCGGAGTGCCCCGCATGTTGCGAGGGGATCCAACGAACCGCGGTGTGGTGTATCCATTCTGGGGGTCTGCTGTCGCAAAACTGATGGGGGCGACGGCCAGCGGTCTGCCACCGTATGTTTGGGTGAAACCCGGTAATGGAGGTTTTATTTCCAAATACGCCGGTTTTCTGGGGGCGAAGTATGGTGCTCTGGCGCTGGGCGACGGTAAACCGCCAACGAATCTGGTACGGCCGGATGATCTTGCTGAACGCGATGCGAAAGAACGTCGAAAATTACAGCAGTTATTCAATCAGAGATACGCTGTCGGTCGCCGTAAGCAATGGAACGAGGCGAACAGTTATGTCTACGATGTTGCCGATACATTGATGAAACATACCCGCTTGTTTGATGAGTCATTACTGCCGGGCAAAGATCGGGAACGTTACGGAAGACATGATTTCGGTCGTCACACGCTGCTGGCTCGCAATCTGCTTGAATCCGGAGTCCGCTTTGTGCAGGTGACGTCTTACGGCTGGGATACTCACGGCGATAACTTCAATGCTCACTCCAGCCGGGTACCCAAAGTGGATCAAACGTTCGCTGCTCTGCTGCAGGATCTGATCGATCGCAGTATGATGGACAATGTGCTGGTGGTGATGATGGCCGAGTTCGGACGCACACCTCGAATCAACGGTTCCGTGGGCCGAGATCACTGGCCCAACGCATGGTCGATGGCGATGACGGGTTCTGGAATTCGAACAGGGCAGGTGCTCGGCGAAACGTCGCCGGACGGCACGGAGGTTACCTCCCATCCGCTGGACATCGGCCACATGTTCCACACCTGGTACACCGCTCTTGGTCTGGAATCGCAGCACGCGGAATTCGTCAACGACGGCCAGCCACTTCCCATCGCGAACGACGAAATGGCACCCGTGAAGGAATTGTTGTCATGATGGCCCCCAGAGCCGAAGAGAAGGCTGCTGCACCAGCGATCGAAGTTCGCGAAGTCCGGAAGATCGAAACGGATCGGCAGGTCTGCCTGATCAGATACAGTCCCGATGGTAACGTACTATTCGGCGGCGGCTACGATTCGCAGATTCGTCGCTGGGACCTGACAGCGGACGAGCCGGTACTCATGGAACCCCTGACCGGACATCACGGGTGGGTACAGTCGATGGCGTTTCTGCCCGACGGGGAAACTCTTGTGTCGGTGGACTCGTGGGGGCAGCTGTGTGCGTGGTCCGTTCACGACTCCGTTCCTGATCTGAAATGGCACGTGGAACGGGCACACGATGGCTGGATTCACGATCTGGCAGTCAGCCGGGACGGATCTGTTCTGGCTACCGTCGGACGCGATCGCTATGTGCGACTCTGGTCGGCCGGCGATGGGGCACTGATCAGACAGCTGCACCGGCACGAACACGAACCCTTCTGCGTGGCCATCCATCCGGACAATCAGTCCGTTGTCAGTGCAGACCTGTTCGGTACGCTGCGGCACTGGTCCGTGGATTCTGCCGAGACTGTTCGAGAGCTGTCCCTGGAAAAGATGCACTACTACGAACGCATCCAGGACGTAAGAGGTGTCTTCGTTCTACAGTTCGATGACACTGGAGAGGCTTTGATCTGTGCCGGAGGCCAGCCGACTAACACCGGAAATCACCAGGGCATTCCGACCATCCATCAGATTGACTGGGAGTCGTTCACAGCTAGCCGATCGCATTCGTTCGGAGTCACGACCGATGGATTCGTGTTTGATCTGATCCGGCACCCCGCTGGATATTTTTTCGCCGTGACCAGCGGCAATCCTGGTGCCGGGCAGTTACTGTTGATTGATCCGACCCACGACGAGCCGTTGTTCAAATACACAAAAATGTCCAACTGTCACAGCGTGACTCTGCACCCTGACGGTAAGACGCTGGTCGTGTCTGCGACTAATCGAAACAGTCAGGGCAACGGAGCCGTACGTGACAAGGAAGGGAAATACCTTGGCAACAGTTCACCGCTGCACGTCTTTGAGATCTTACAGCCCGCCGAATCCAGGTCCGGGTGACGTTCGCAGGGTTCGTGAAATCTGCTTATTTTGAACTCCGAACGGTCTCTAATAAATCGGCCAGCAGCATTCCGGGAATGCGTCGTCTCCGAAGCTCCGCTTCTGCATCCATGCGGCCGAAGGTCAGGGATTGGACGGGCTGTGAGAACACATTTGGCGTCGGATAGTGAGTGATTGGGACGTTGGTCCTGGTGCGGCGGTGCGTGGCAAAGCTGGAGCTTCGCATATGGACGCTGCCAGACAGGAGCTTCGGGGCGACGTCAAAAAACGCATCTGAAGTTTCTTGCCGTCAGGGGTTCCATAGACGTCCGGTGGCAGTCCCTCGTGGCGTATCGGGCGATACCTCTTCTATTCACCGTCTGTCCTGTGAGCATCCGTTTGAGAAAAGGCAGGCGGTGGTTGAGACTGCCTCTATTGGGACCGTTGAGTCATGAGTGCTTAAATCAGATCGCATTCAGCCTGCCGAATTTTGCGTTGATGTGCTGCACCTGTAATAGTTGTAGATCCGGTATAGTGACTCACTGTCGCAGATTGACCAGGTTTACATTTCGTTACTGCCGAGCGAGTCGGATTAACCTGCCTGAAACAGAAACAGGTTTCCCGTTCGTTGCAACGCACGGAGAGTGCTGATCGGACAAGATAATCTATGTCTGACGGCAATTATGTCGCGGGGCTTGTATTGCGATTTCTGCATGTTACTGTGAAATGCTCGTAAGCGCGTAATGGGGATCGTTATGCGATGACCCAACGAAGTTCGGCGTGCCAGATTCTGTGTGTCCGCCTCAATGATTAGAGCTGCAGACGTGGGTTACATGTGTGAAATCGTTGAAAAGAACCAACGTCGGTTTGAGGGCGTGTTCGACATCAGATTTCCGCGGATGATTTCTGTTTTCTGCTGCATTAACTTTGAGGTGCATGCAGTCACGCATGACACCATGTTCTAAACATCCTGAAGGAATGAACAAATGAAACGATTACTCTACATCCTGCTGCCGTGTATGTTGCTGTTGATTTCGGTTGGCTGTGAAGGGGAAACGACAGTCCATGGCCCGGCGGCGGGGTCGGCGGGCGACCCAACAAAGGGAATGGACAATTTGAGCTCCGGAATGAGCCCGGGTATTCCCGAAGGTGAACCCGCTGCTACGGAAGAAGCTGCTACGGAAGAAGCTGCTACGGAAGAAGCTGCTACGGAAGAAGCTGCTACGGAAGAAGCTGCTGCGAAAGAAGCCGCTGCGAAAGAAGCTGCTGCGAAAGAAGCTGCTACGGAAGAAGCTGCTGCGAAAGAAGCCGCTGCGAAAGAAGCTGCTGCGAAAGAAGCTGCTGCGAAAGAAGCCGCTGCGAAAGAAGCCGCTGCGAAAGAAGCCGCTGCGAAAGAAGCCGCTGCGAAAGAAGCTGCTGCGAAAGAAGCTGCTGCGAAAGAAGCCGCTGCGAAAGAAGCCGCTGCGAAAGAAGCTGCTGCGAAAGAAGCTGCAGAGTGATCTCTGCTGTGCACGGAGTTTGGGTTGCTTGAGCACCGCGGGGACATACTTTATCAGCCCTGTGCCGGTTCGTTTGTTTTTTGCAGCTGGCCTTGGTGGCTGACATTTTGTCCCCGGCATGGAGCTGTTGCGCAGGTTGGAAAACGTATCAGACCGCACAGTCGAACACTGTCAGGCCGTACGTGGCTGTGTTTCCGGGTAGCCTGTCTTAGAAATGTTAGACGATCTTTGCTGACTCCGTTGTTTGGCGGCTCAGAGTCCCAAATGCTGCTGAGCGTATGCAAGGCTTTCCCGCACGTTGGTGTCTTCCCGGGCGACTCGTTGGTCGGGGGATAATTTCGAAACATACTGCAGATTGTGCTTCGTTTGGTCGCGCACGAAGCGAATGTGGCGTGCAAGCGCACGTGCGGAAAGTTTTGGAAACGTCTTCCAGTATTTTTCAGTGAAGACCGGTACTTTCAGCGGGTCCCGAGTAATCAGTTCGAGGCTGAAGTTTACATTCGGTTTTTCCCGACGAAGTACCCGGACCATTTGCTTCAGGTCCAGACTTCCCTGCCCGAGCGGAATGTCGGCCAACAGGAAGCCATCCTTGTACGGCTGTAACGATTGATCTTTCAGGTGTACTGAGTGCGCCCACGGTGCCAACGCTCGCACTGTTTCAACCGGGTCTTCCAGAAGTGCCACACTGTTGCCTGTGTCGACACAGGCGCCGACGAATTCGCTGCTGATCTGTTCGAACAACGCCACGCGCTCGTCATTGCGGTGATCCTTGTGGTTCTCAACGGCCAGAGGGATTCTGTGCTTTTCAGCGATGGGAGCAGCATTCTCCAGGGCTCTGCGGCCCCGTTTTTCGAAGTTGCGAAACTCTGCGAGGGAGTCATAGTTCTCGTAGCGGCGACCGGGAATAATCGTCGTCCGTACAGCCACCGCACCGACCTGTACTGCTGTCTTTAGTTGAGCTGTAAAGGTATGGATGTCTTTCCTCTCGAACGGTGCGTACACAATCGCCTCGATGTACATCCCGGCCTTTTCGACCTTGCTGCGTAACTGCGTTGACGTCTGTGTGTCCAGGCTTCCAAGGGCCAGTTGCATTCCGCCAGCACGAACCTTCAGGCAGTGATCGAGCAGATTGTTCGGCTTGAAAAGATCGAACGATGGGTCAAGTTTCTTCATCTGATCACGGCGCTGACGACAGGAATAGGCCACCAGTCCCAGTCGAGAGAGAGGCGGTTGCTCAGCGGCAACGTTTGTCAGAGAAACAGTGGCCACACCCGCACTACATTGCAGAAAACTGCGGCGAGGCAGCTTCTGATTCGCCATATCCGTTCTCCTGTTCCGCATAGATCCCGTTTGTATTGACGCTGGGTGTTTGCGACAACTTCGACGGCTATTTTTCATCCCGGGGCCAGGTGGGTCCCGACTTTCACTATGCGCAATTCAGCACCAGCACCAAGAATAATGATACCACTTCGATCAACATACCGGAAAACATCAGCTGCAGTCCTGTTCAGGGAAGCAGACATATCGGTGCCGATCACCGGATTGGGCGGCCTTTTTGCCCGGAGCCACGGCGTCACAGCTGGATACCGTCTCACCACGCGGTCGATTGATTAAGTCTTCCGGATGTGGCTATCATCTTCGAACTCCAGTACCAATGAATAATTCGGTCTGGCTGCCACTGATTTTCGAGTTGCCGCATTCCAGTAAAAGCGCGTCACCGAATCATCGTGCGGGGCCTGCGGAAGGAGGTGCGGGCGAGCAACGAAGTTTGAAGACAGACCTCCACGTGAATATCATGCCTCGAAGAATTATTCAGAAAGTTACTGCCTTGACTGACTCTAATCGAATTCTTGTGACCGGTGGTTATGGCTGCATTGGTGTGCAGACTGTCAAGTGGATACTGGCGAACACCAGTGCAACTGTTGTTGTGGGCAGTCGTGATGTGACTCAACGGCGAACGGACCGCTTCTTTCATGATGACGATACTGCAAGGTTAAAGTGTGTTTCACTTGATGTCAGGAAACAACGGCAGCTGGAGGAGGTACTGACAGCGAACGAAATTACTCACGTGATCCACCTGGCAGCGTTCCAGACGCCGGACTGTAACGAGCATCGTGATATGGGACTGCAGATCAACGTAGCAGGAACGCAGAACCTGATCGAGGCGATGAAGGCATGTGGGCCGTTGGTGCAGCGTTTCGTGTTTGCCAGTTCGATTGCGGTGTACGGACCTCGCAGTTCCTACCCGGGAAATCGTGTTTCAATGCTGGCGGAACCGGCTCCGGTGAATGTTTACGGTGCGTGGAAGCTGGCGGGTGAGCACATTTCGCGATTGTTCTGTGACGAGACGAGCATTCCCACGGTCAGTCTTCGTCCGGGGGTGTTGTTTGGGCCAGGGCGTGACGCAGGCCTGACGTCGACGCCGACCACGGCGATGAAGTATGTGGCTCTGGGGCAACCTTACGAAATACCGTTTTGCAGTCGACAGGATTATCTGTACGCACCGGATGTCGGTGCTGCTTTTGCGTTGGCCGCCGTGGCGCCGTATGATGGCTACGGCGTGTTTACTCTGCCAAGTCACACGGTCGACACCGCTGAGATCGTTGCCACGCTGCGGCAGGCTGCGTCAGAAACGGAACTGGGTGAGAATTTCGGAATCACGGCAGGGACGGAGGAAGTTCCATTTATCTGCGACCTCGAATACGAACCGTTTCTGCAGGCATTCCCCGATACACCGCACACGCAGTTGGCCGCAGCCATTCAGGAATCTCTGGAAGAATTTAAAATACAGCACGAACGCGGTTGGCTGTAGTGATACAGCGTTTCACGCTGACTTGTGGCCGCGCAGAACATTTTTGACAGCAATTTTGTGACTCCCGCGAGCCAGTATTAGTCTACGACATTAAGTAAACTGTTCTGGATAGGCACATTTCCTTTCACTCCGTTGCACTGGTCGATGAGCTGTCGAAGCTTGCGACACTGCCCGGCACATTGATTCCGCAGTGACACATGACACATACGAGTCCTGAACAATGACGCGTGAAGACAATTTAAAGCTGCTGCATAAGTACACAACGTCTGAAAGCCTGATTCGGCACATGCTGTCTGTTGAGGTCGCCGTTGTTGCTTATGCGAAGAAGTTTGGAGAAGACGAGGACCTGTGGGCCACAGTCGGCCTGCTGCACGACTTCGATTACGAACGCTGGCCGAATCCCCCGGATCACCCGCTGAAGGGGGCTGAGATTCTGCGTGGTCGAGGATATTCCGAGCAGGTGATCTATGCCATCAAATCGCACGCTGACTACCTGTCAGACTGTCCTCGCGTATCTCGTCTGGACAAGGCGCTTTATGCCTGCGATGAACTCTGTGGGTTCATCACCGCCTGCGCTCTGCTGAGACCGTCTCGACTTGAGGGCATGAAAGCAAAGAGTGTCCGGAAGAAGATGAAGCAGGCCTCATTCGCAGCGGCCGTAAATCGTCAGGATATCGTGACCGGGGCTGAGGATCTTGGTGTTGAACTGAACGATCACATCGATTTCTGCATCTCGGCCATGCGGACCATTGCTGACGAGCTGGATCTGGGAGCTGAGGCTTGCTCAATAGACTGAACGAGCTTGTCTTGTGGAAATTTGTATACGGGACCGATCCGTTCGCATTGATGGCCGATAGCATTGTCCAGGTTTTCCAGTGCCCGCCGGGTATGTCGTTAACAACTCGCTGACCCCGCAAGGCTCTTCCGTACAATCGAGTCATTTTTGTATGAGCACCTGCTTCATCAACAAACCAGAAGTGGTTGACACCAACGCGTCTTGTTCTCTGTCTCCAGTTCTGCCGTTGACGTTGAACATCGTCGCTTTTCCGTTCAGTCGCTATCAGACTCTTTTTTTGCGAGTGATTTGTTCCTTCTGAAGAACTCGAAAGACCGTCGTGATACTTGCACTCGTCCGACAGTACCGACGAAGTTCATCAGGAGTCGCGTCGGACTTTTGTCCTGACCGCTCTTTGGTCTTCTCCCTCTGTCGCGGGGTTACCTTTGGCACTGGCCCACCATCGTGCGGACGCGGAGCAATGTTCCCGGTCTCTTCCCGCAGTTTTATAAAATCGTACATCCATCGTCGTGAAACTCTAAAGCGTCTGGCAATTGCGGAGATCGTTTCCGTGCGCTGATCCAGTGCCGCCGCAACGCGTTCACGCTGGCTGGGGTAAATCGCGAACTTAACTATGATGGCCAGGAAGAAGACGTTGATTGCGAAACGAATCAGCAATTTGAAAACATCGTCGTCAAACAGCGGGACCTTAAGTAACTCCATCGGTGGAATTCTCTCTGTAAATTGATCAGGCCAATACTGCGGCGTGCAGCTCGTATTGGTGTGAGCCATCACATACACGACACAGTGGCATACAACTGTTCATCCGATTAATGACAGAACACCTCAATGGCAGCCGCATGCTGACAGCCGGCCGACTCTGAAATCCCCGCAAAACGTTTACAGCATTCTACTCAGTCGGCGGGACTGCTTCGACTTCGTCCGATTTTCCGCCCGTCAGTCTTAATGCTTCGTTTATCAATTCATCCGCTTCATCGGTTTTTCCGTGTCGCAGCAGCGGCGGCACTTTATGCAGTACCCGTTGGATGGGCGCTACGTCCTTTCCGTCTCTTTGCATGCGGCCGGCTCGCTGTTCGATTTGTCGGATCTTCGCGGCCAGTCGCGGTGGCAGACCTCCGTTCCCGCCACCGGATGCACGGTGCGCAATCTCTGGTCTCGGTCCTGGAGTTTCCAGCTGTTTCAGGGCACTGGCATACCGTTTACGCATAAAGGTTCTGATTGATTCGACAATTCCATCGTAGCCACGATCGCCAGGGACGGTGGCACGCTGATGTGGGAAGGGGTCTGATCGCAGGTCCTCTTTGATCAGCTCGTAGTTTGTGTCCAGGATCCCGCAGATGTGTTCCGGCTCGAAATATTCTTCCAGAATGGTTTGAGCCAACTTTCGATATCTGTTCAATAGTATGGGGTCCGCAATAATGCGCTGCATCAGCGGATTCGGCCCGCCGTGAGGAGCCAGCGGCCAGGCGGCGTTCCAGTTGGCCAGTACATGAATCCGTCCAAATGCGGTTTCGCAGAATCCAACGTCCAGGTCCCACGGCAGGTATCGCCAGCGACTGCTTTGCGAATCGTGGTAGAGGTAGTAATTGTGTGGCCCTCCCCCCGTCAGTTGATCGAAGGCACCGGAAAACAACATAACCGCGGATACGCGTAGAAAGTCGTTGAGTTCCATTCTGTTCTCCAGCACCGCCGCAAACTCACTGTCCTGTGTCTGGTTGATCACCCGGATGAAGTCAACCAGTTGAGCACGGCTTTTCTTTGCCGATTTGGACTTCGCCTCGAGTGCCTTTTTATATACGGATGGGTCGTCGCTCACGAACTGAAGATTCGCACCGGGGCCGCCGATATCGGCCTTGAACAATGCGCCGTCGGGGTCGGGCAGATACTGTTCGACGAATGTTTCATCGATTCGTTCGACATTAGCGTAAACTCCCTGGTATTTTTCGTTCAGGAAAATTCTGGCATAGTTGCATCGATGCGTTGGCAGTCCCAGATCTCGAAGGATCTCAGTAATGATTGGCTCGCTGAACAGGCTGCCGAACTGAATGCCGTTGTCAAACGAGACTCGCCGCAGTCCAAAAAACCTGGCGTCCTTCTCGTATTCACAGAATTTGATCAGGAAGCTGCGTTTGTGATGTTGATTTGGATCTGCTGAGCTGTTGCCTTTGAACCGGACGGCCACCTTTTCAATGATTACATCTCGCCACTGAAAGGACGCCGGCACATAAATCTGTTCGGGAAGAGCCGCCATCAGACGCTGCATATCTTCCGGAGCAATCTTCAGTTGAATGGTCTGCACCTCATCTGTTCGGTAGAAGGTACTCTGAGCCTCAGTTTCATTCAGCCCATCTGCGGTTAGTGTCGAGTCGATCGGTCGTGCCTGAGTCCGCTCAGGCTGCATCGCATTAACTTTCTTCAGGTTCAGTGTTTCCATGACTCGGTCCAGCAGTGCATTGGCCTGCCGCACCCGACCGCTCTGCATCAGCAGCGGAAACTGCTGCATCAGATCAACTGCGTCAGGGGGAGCCTGGCCGCCTTCTGCGCGAGACTGCAGTTCTGCTTCAATACTCCCGAGTTTTGCCTTCAGACTTTGTTCCAGATCTTTGGTGGAGATCGCCCTTTCCCCGAGTCTCATGGCTGCCTGGCGTTGTGCCACAGTCATTTCATTTCGCACCTGAATCATGAATTGCAGATGCCGGAGCTTCTGTTCGTTTTCGATTGTCAGGAACTGATCGAGTTGTGTGACAGCGCTGCGTTCATCCACATTGTCCGCCAACAACGATTTTACCAGGCGTCCCATGGCCAGTTGGGCTCGTTGCTGCAGCGCCTGCATTTCAGGGCCCTGGGCTGCAATGCGACTCCGGATCTGTTTAACCTGTTTTTCTGACAGACCGATATCAGCCGCATGTCGGATGAGTCGCTCAGGGCTGGTCAGCAGGCTCTGGAACGGGTCGCCGGACTGCTGCGGCTGGGCCAACGCGACGGAACTGCTGGTCGTTACCAGAACAATGCATAGCCATGATAAGTTCATTCTCGTCATTGCTCCTGAAGAAAACATATTGAGATGCGATGCCGAAAGCGGTTCCTTCGGACTGGACCCGGTTGTCGCGCGGACACCACCTGGCAGGTTCCCTCACACCAGCACTGTATCGGAAACCGCTCTCATGATACTACCTGGCTGATCACAGCCCATTATGATCATACCTGACGACGGTATCGGCCGGTTGCTCAGCATAATCAGTGTCAGTAGCGGTGATCAGTCCGCCTGAAATGACGATGTCGTTACTTGATGCCGTGCATTGTATATGGTGAATTCGTGTTCAATCTGCTTCAGGTTGGCGATGCTGTGGCCTTTGAAATATCCGGCTTCCTGGAGTGGCAACATGCCCCGAGAGATGCCTGCGACGACCCGGTGGTCGGCATCCGTCACAGACAGAATCCGTCGAATGTAGACAGTGGCCGGTGATTCATGGTCGAGGCCTTCCATGATTCCGTCGACAAATACGACCGCGTCGAGCGGATCAGGGACAACATCAATAATCAGCAGATCGGCTTGGAAAGCTTCGCTGAGCGGGTGGATTCCCGCCATGGACCAGGCCGCCGTTGAGCGGCAATTGAAAGGAATCGTGCATTGGGCCGGCTCTGCAGGTTTCGCATTGGCACCGGGTACATGTTTTCTTGATTCGGGTGAGACCAGGTGTGACAACGAGATCCGATTCTGCGATGGTGCCGGCGCATTTTTCGATTTCCACATCAGGACCCTGCTGTGTGGCAGTCTGAAGGATCCACCGCAAGGTGTGATCAATCATTACGGCACTCGTCCGTTAGAGACGCTGCAGATCAAAAAGACGAGCATCGGCGGCCTGATTTGCAACGTCACGTGGGGTAATCCTCAGTGCGTTCCGATGCCGGATGGTCACCTGAGTCAGCAGTTGTCGGAGTCTGGTATGCCAGTGAGTTTTCACGCGACCAACGGCCACCGGAATGGAGGCGAGTGAGCGGAGAACGTCAACTGGCCTTTTCACGAATCCAACCTGCGCATGCGAGCTGTTGCGGGAAAGATCTGGATTGTCAGTGCGGACAATTGAGTTCCTACTAACATTCCCTGTTCTGCGCCGTCGGGAGTATTGCAGCCGAACGGGCAACAGGCTGGTATAGCGTCCCGACAGGCAGAATATGTCGTCGTTCACGCCATTCGACTGGACTGAATGCAAGTCTCCTGAGCTACGCCACTGTCGTCGCCACCGGCTCCCATTTCAGTCCTTTTTCTTGACGAACAATGGTCAGCATATCATCAGTGAGCGATTTACGGGCGACGAATCAGCCTCTGCAATGGCAGAGGTCGCACAGGCTGCTGCTGAGTGGTCTTTGATGCGGTGTTTTCCGTTTGCCATTGCCTTCGGGTCGCCGCACGATCTCTGGCCGCCGCAACACGAGCGGAATACTCGTCTCCCGCTTTCTGCCGCTCTGCCTGCAATTCCAGGGCTCTGGCGGTGAACTCTTCATTACCCCGGGAAACGACGATGGCGGCGGCCACCAGTTCTTCGTCCATCGACAGTTCGATCAGCTCTTCCAGCAGCACTGCTGCCGCGGGCTGCCCTTCCACTGTCGAAGTATCCCTCAAAAAATCGCCGTATCGGAGATGCGACAGTTGTTTTTTTCTATGCATACGTGACTGTAACCGAAACGCCCGTTCAGAAATGCCTGCCAGACGCAGCACGTCAATTGCCAGCAGCTGGTGTTTTTCGGCCGCTGCGATCATCTTGTCTGTTACGAAAGACAGCGTGTTGGTGGCATCGTCTTTGTGCCCGCGTTGAATTTGCCTGAACGCGACGGTCAGCAGCGATTCCACGACAATTTCTGTTTGTAATTCTTCAGCAGCCCCCCGGATGACCGTGGCTGCATGCTGCAGCCACGTGTCGTAATCAACGTAAGCGTCTGCCTTTTCCGGAAAGATTTCGAGCAGGTCATTTCGCGTTACCAACAGCATGTTGCGATTGTTGGCTGATGAAGAAGTGTAGTAGCTGTATGTACTGGAAGACAGCTGTATCGGCTGGCCGTGCTGTCTCAGTGCCAGCCGAAGATGCTTCTCTGCGATGCCGTAGTGACCAGCTTGTGCGAAGACAGGGACGGTCTGAATCGTCATCTGAAGTTCTTCTCTGGTATTTGCCGACAGATGTTCGTCGACAAGTTGCTGAGAACGCCGTGCTGCTTCTGCCGAAGTGAGCAGTTCGCGACGCAGTTGCAGAATTCCGGTGGATTCTGATGGTCCCTGTTTGGACAGCTGATACATGGACTCGGCAAGAGCCATCAGTTCTTCGCCTTTGAAGTTCAGACGGGCCTGTGTAAACAGTGACTCCAGCGATGCTGATCCAGTTGTTGTCAACAGTGCGCAGTGTCGGTAAAGAGCCGAAGCTCGATCGTTCTGTCCCACTTCGGCGCACAAGTGTGCCAGTTGGCTGGCGCGCGCAGCATTCGTCAGATCCAGACGATCCAGCAACACGTCAACAACAGCTTTGTTTTTGTCGTTGATGCGGCCGGGATCTTCTTCCAGCATTTCAAACAGGTGCACAAGAACCTCGTCGCTGATGTGTCCGGCATGGACCTTTTCGACAAGGGATGCAAACACTTTTTCATCGCCCTGTTCGTTGCGATCGGCCCGTAACAGGCCGAGTGATATGTCACGTACGTTGGCGACCGTTGTGCCGGACTCAGCCCTCATGATGCGCCGCATTTCACGGACGGCAAACGGTCTCTCGGCCAGCACCGCCCATGCATTAACCGGCCTGTTTCCCCGCTGTCGGATTTGTGGTGTGAAGCTTCCCAGGCCCCCGCGTGTGATCAGACGAGCTTTTGCTGCGGCAGAGCGTTTCTCTTCCGCGGCTTTGTCCGGCGGGGGACTGACTGGCCAGATGAGACCGTTGAGGCGTTTTGGGCTGTTGTATCGATACGGACTTGCGACAGCCGGAGGAAATGTTCGCCAGAGTTTTCTAAGCGTTGCTGCAGCGGCCGTCAGATCTTCTTTATCGATGGCGGATTTAACCCCCGACATCGTTGTCGCATAATTCTTCTTCTTTGGCTTACTGGCCTGCTCTTTCTGCACGTCTGTCTTCTGAGTCACCGCAGCACCTGGCACTTTAGGATTACCGTCAGATGTTTTTTTTTCGGCACGGGCCTTTTGTTCCTGTGCGAATCGCTGTTGGTCCTGATCATCAGCCGTTTTCAGGTATGTCAACGCCTTTGACGGGTGGTTGACTGAAGACCAGAGCTGCGAGAGTTTTCTTCTCAACGACACCGCTTTCTGCTTCGCTGCTCGTGTCTGTGTTTCGGTCGCTTTTGAGTCGGGATCGGAGTGAATCGGCTGTGTCGCTTGCCGAAGTTGCTGTTCCACCATTTCGATCACCGCTGATGTGCGTTTCAGATTCAGTTCCCAGCGTTCGTAGGCGGTCGCATATTTGGTTTGCCCCGGATGATCTTTGATCGCCTGCTGATAGGTGGTGCGCAACAGTTCTTCATCTTCCGCCTGTTTAGTTAATGCCAGTCGCTGATCTGTTTGTGCCGTTGTCGGTTTGGCGTCCTTGATTCTTGAGTCGATCAGTTCGATAAATCGTTCCGTCGCCGCCGGTACCAGCTCTCGATACGCCCAGTCCCGTGAGTAACGCAGATAGTAGTCGGTGATGTTTTCAGTGGGATCGTACGAGGGAAGAACGATGTCCAGTGCGGCATTCGTGTCTCCCGACTGGTGCAAAACCACCGCTTTGATGAACTCGGCCATGCGCGGAATCGTCTGCTCTCGCTTTCGGACTTTATCTGTCATTAACAGGTCGAGAGTCCGGACCGCCAGCTCCGCGTTGTCGGCACATTTCAGGGCCGGGCCGTTCCTGGGAAGGTAGTAGGTGCAGTAACGCAGGTAGTTGTCCTGCAGCGCCGGGTCTATTCCGCTTTCTATTGACTCCAGCAGAACTTCTGTTGTTGCCTGGTCGATCGGTTCTTCACTGGTGAAGGGAATGCGCACCAGTTCTCGTGGACGATACTTGGGGACCATCGCATCAAGCGTTTCCGCCAGGGCTTCGGCCCGAATCGATGCCGGAAAGACATCCATCGCCAGAGAAAACGGAAAGGAGTAACTAATTTGAAGATCACTGTCCTGAATCAATTCCATGATCTTATCGTCGTCCGGAACGTCCTTGCCCAGGTGGCCCGACATCTGTGACACAAGCCACAGGTAGTCCGCCAGATGCTGTTTGTCTGCTTTGTACAGATTGGCAGCGTATCGAACCAAGTCGCCGAAGGTCTCGACGGGAAGCACTTCACGGTACGTGTCAAACAGTTGTCGGATCTGCACGGTTCCGTATCTTCCGCGTGATTTCAGTCTGGATCTGGCAAACTGCAGGGCCAGGCCTTCGTCGCCCAGAGATATGGCCAGTCGCATCCAGGCGGCTACGTCCGACGCGCTGCCTGTATTCTGCATGACAGCCATTCCGTTGATGATGACGTAACCCGGACGGGTGCCAGGTGCCCGTCCCTTTGACTGGTCCACTCGCCGCAGAATCTTAAGAGCCGCCTGGCGGTCGCCGTTCATCCAGACAGGCAGGAATCTATGCCACATCTCCTGGGGAGACAGGCGTGACGTTTCCGACTCGTCTGTCGTTTTCCCAAGCATCGTCAGTAACTGACCGCGTTGCTGTTCGTTCGGTTCAGACGCTTCCAGCATTCGCCTGACACTGTCATAACGGCCCCGCTGAATTCGTTCCCGTGCAAAGTTTACCAGCAGACTTTCGTCTTCGGGGAAACTGTCAATCAACAGCTGGTCGACAGTCTCCAGATCACCGATCCGGCCAAGAGCAAAGTAGATTCGTCGCAGCGCTGCCAGTTGTTTGTCAATACGAGGAGCATCGGTCAGCGATCTGGCAATGCGACCGGAAGCAGCGACCTCGTCAAGTTCCCGAAGACTCCGCAGCAGCAGGGTCCGTTGCTGCGTGAGCATCGAGGCGATCTGATCGTCGGACACTGTGACCAGGATCCCCTGTAACAACTGATCCGAGTATGTCTGATAGGCGTCTCGGTTAGTCGCCCAGTATCGGTTGCCGGTCGTCTTTGACTCCTCCTGTGTGGTCAGCGGAGTCTGCGACAGCAGCAGGTTCAGTCCACGCTGGTAAAACCGAAACGCGGCATCATCTCTGCCTTCCTGCTCGTTCAGCTTTGCCACGCGTGCCATGAGAGCCACATCGGACGGGCTGGTGCGCAGCAATTTGTCGTACCGAACAAGGGCTTCCGGGAGCTTGCCGCCCTTTTCGAAGATAGCAGCGACTTCCCGCTGATAGCCTCGTGGATCAGCCAGATTGCGGGCCATTCCGAACGTACGTTCAGCGCTTCCTGTATCGCCGTCATCCAGAAAAGCCTGACCCAGATTGAGGAACACCTGCGGCGGCATCAATTCGCCCAGCCCGATCAGTCGACGGCCGAAGGCAAAGAAGGGGGCATTTCCCCTGTTGGTCGGTCCGCGAGACGAACCGGAGTAGTAAACGCCGCCGCGGATTCTGGACGATAGCTCCATGCATTCACGCAGTACTGACAGCCTCCGTGTGCCGGATACGGCCAGCGAGTTTTCCATGGCGAGAATCTGTCCGGATTTGTCATTGACCTCCGCTGAAAGGTCGGCCAGCAGCTGGTACAGATAGTTTTTGTCTTCACGCCCCGCCAGCCGTTCCAGCGTGATGCGTCGGGCCCACTGCATCACCGGGCCCTTGGCCTCCATGTTCAGAAGTCCGTCGATGGCAATGGTGAACAGATCGTCCCGGTCGGCATTTTCCGCCTGGTACTGAAACATCCCAATGGCGCGATCGGTCTGTCCCATTTCCTTCAGCAGATTTGCCAGCAACAGATATGATTCAATTCGGTCAGGGTGGGCTGCGATACCTTTGCGATAAGCGGCGGCTGCTTCCGCATTCATTCCGACCAGAGACAATACACCTGCTTCAAATTCACCACCGATCGAATCCTTACCGTCATCCGCGCCGCGAAGCGTCAGCAGCACAGCCCGGGCTTCCTGTGATTTGCCGCGTTCCAGCATACTGAGAGCCAGCTGACGCAGGTATTCCGTCTTCCCTTCCGGGTCGACATCGATCAGGCGTTCTATCACCTTTTCGTAATTCCAGTAATCGTTGCATATCTGATAGATGCGGCCCTTTTCCTGAAGCTGCTCCACTTCGTTTCGGCCGGACCGGGCCATGTATTCTTCAGAGATTTCTGTTGCCGCGACGGAATCGTTAACACGGCTGTAGATGCGCACCAGTAATCCGGCTTCACGGTCATCCGCCGTTCCGTCGGCCAGTTTTTCTTCCAGGTCGATTGCAATATCGGCCAGTGTGCCCAGTCGACTGGCAACCGTCATCAGACGATCTTCCACGTACCGCCGCCGAGGAATTGACGTCACCTTTCGCCACAGTGCCAGCCATTGCTCCAGAGCCTTGTCTTCATCTCCGATTTCGCTGTACAACCAGGCCAGACGCATCTCGAGATCCTCGGCAACTGTCTCACGATCCGCTCGAATTGCTTCGTTCACTTCAATGGCTTTGTCCTGACGTCCCAGTCGTTCGTAAGCGCTGGCAAGCTCTGACCGCACTTCGTCGCTGATGTTGTCCATTTCCGGAATTCGGTTTAACGTGACTTCAGCCACGTCAACATTTCCACGGCGTGTCTGCAGGTCGGCCCAGTACAACAGCGCCTGACCATGATATGCCTGCAGGCGAACCATCCGCTCGACCGCTTGCCTGGCGAGTTCATCAAGGCCGAACTCGCCAAGTGCCTGAGCGGACATCAGCAGCAGTGAGCCGCGTTCGGCTGTTGCTACGTAGTCGATCCACAGCGCTTTTGCTTTCTCGTCTTCTCCTTTTTCCAGCAGGATCTGAGTCAACCCGGATCGCCAGGTCAGTTCGTCGGGCTCAGACCGTATGAGTTCCCGGTAGGAACCGATCATGTTGTCTTCGCGCCCGGCTTCTCCTTCCATTTCCAGCAGTTCACGACGCATGTCCACCGAAAAATTATTGTCATCGTCTGCGGAAGCTTTGAACAATTCGATGGCTTCGTCGTACTGTCCGAGTTCGCGCAGCAGGTTAATCCACACAGTCTGCATCTCGGCGGGCATGATTTCGCCTGCGTTGTTTTTCGCCTTGAATTCCTTGACAAGGTTTTTTAGTCCCTGTTCCTCCTCCTGCAGGCGATACGATTCGACCAGCAGGGCAAGGGCATAATTACGATCCCGCCGAAGTTCAGACGAATTGACGGCGTCCCATGCTGCTTGCATGGCCTTATCGCGGTTCTGAGCGCGTATTGCCCATTCTGCCAGTCGACTGGCACTGCGAAAGCGTTGCGTTCCTTCACCTTCAATCGTGAACAGTTTGATTGCAGCAGCGTGTTTGTTCTGGACCGCAAGGACGTTTGCGGCCCGGTTTCTAAACGAAATGTCTGCTGATGTTCCTGCCAGCTCAATCAGCGGCTGTGCATCATTGCCCGTACCGCCGGGCTCACCGCTGATCAATCCCATCAGGGCCAGTCTCAGGCGAACGGACTGCTGTTCCACGTTTGTCAGTTTCTGTTTTGTTAACGACTCATAGATACTCTTCGCCTTGTCGATGTTGCCCAGCGCATCGTGCAGCTTCGCGTGCCAGATCTGCAGGTCATGCCGTTGTGCTGCCACGTCGCTGATCTTCAGCAGGTCGGTCAGTACGTCAGACGCTCTTTGAAGATCGCCGTGCCTTGATGCAAGATGGACTTCGAGTTCGGCAATGACCTGTGCACGCGGTTCGTTCAGATCTCCTCGCGAATGCATCAGCCAGTCCAGTGTCGGATCGATACTGCCATCTGAGAGAACAGCGCGACGAAACAGTTCGTCTGTTCCGTCGCGCTTCACGCCGTGACGGACCGACGAATCGATCAGAGAACGGAGCTGTTGCGAGAGTTTTCCGTCGATATACGCCGGTTGTGCTGTCACCACACCGGAGAAACACAGAACAGATCCGATTACCATTGCAGCCAGTCCGTTTGCTGCTCTCGGCCGGTTCGCAGTGCGATCGTCGCCTGTCATTCGAACCGGAATTCGACGCCAGATGATTTCTACAAGAAACAGCAATAATGCCAGTCCGAACAGCCAGGACGCAGCCGAGTAGACACGACGTCCGCGTGGTGACGGAGTTGGTGCGTTCGTCCAGTCAGACGATACGTCGTATCTTTGTCCGCCAGCTGCAGCAATCAGCCGCGACATTCTCAGGGCGGCTCGGGGATCAACGTATTCTTCAGCGATTACGGGCGACATCGCGACAAGCCGCTGCCATCGGTGTGGTGTTGTGTCGGCTGAGGTTTCAAACCGCAGCGTTTCGTTGAACTCAGGAGCAGGCATTCGTGCGATGAAGTGATCCGGACTGCGCGCGAAGAAGTTCAGGCTTTCGTCGGGCACTGTGACAGCAGGACGCTGCGCGGGGTCATTGCTGATACGTCTGGCGACGGGAAGACTGGTAGCCACCCGTCGCGGTTGCTGTCGGATTGCGTGGACCGTTACTTCCCCGCCATCATATTGGACCTCATAACGAAACGGATCACGTGTGTCAGCTGCGGTGCGTTGCAGGATCCTGGTCAGTGCCTTCGCGTATTCCGGCCAGTCATTCCAGGGAGCCGTCCCTGCTCCGACTGGTTCTGTCCCGCAGGCCGTGACACGTCCCAGTCCATAACGCCATGTGCTGAGCACCGGGTGGTTTTCCGTCACGGTTTCCAGAAGGACTTCACTGCCCGGTCTGGCCTTGCTTTCGACATATCCCGCCAGAGCGGGCACGCCGGATAAGTCCACATCACCCCACCATCCGGAGGCGCCACGAGCACGGACCCTGTGCGTACCGGGGCGGTACGCCGGCAGCTTTGTGGTTGAGGGTTGCTTCAACAGGATCTCCGGAAGGTTGAATCTGTTGGGTACGTTGTAAAACCGACCCTTCCCCCAGTTGGCGATGTTGACCAGGAACTCGCTGTGATAACCGCCTCCTGCAAGGACAGTGGAAACGTTGATGCCTTCCGCAGCCATACGTCTCATCAGTGATTCAAAATTGCCTGATTCCACACCGCCGTCTGTCAGCACAATGACATGTTTGTACCGGGTGTCAACATTCTGCAGCCCGTAGAAAGCTTCCTCCAGTGCCGGCAGAATGACCGTGCCTCCGCCGGCATCCATGCGGTTGAGTGCTCGTTGCAGTTCGATCGCATTCGAGGCGGGTTGCAGAGGAGCGGCCCAGCGTTTGGCTCCGTAAAACTCCACAATTCCGACTTTGTCGTGAGGCAACAGACGACGTATTGCCAGACGAGCAACTTCCTTGGCCAACTGGACTCTCACGCCACTCATGGAACCGGATGTATCGATCACAACGACCAGCGAGGTGGACGGATCGCGTTTCTCTTCCTTCTGGACGAACTCGACGGGCAGCAGCGTTTCAACCGGACGGTCATGCCAACCGCCCGCGCCAAAAGCTGCCCGACCTCCGCTCATGATCAGCCCCAGTCCATCAGACTGAACTGCATTAACGATGTGCCGTTCAGTTTGCCTGGGCAGTAATGCTGCCGGGATGTCGTCCAGCATGACCAGATCGGACTGTTCGAGTGCTTTTCTGACAGCGCCGGTATCCTTGGGGTCGACACTTCTGATGTCGAAAGCGGAGCCGGTCATGCTGCCCAGTTTTTCGGCGCCTCCCGTCTGTAAGTTTCCCATGTAGAGAAGTTGATGCGGGTCCTGAACTGGCAGTACGACTGGAAGTATCTGCTCACTTTCACCGTTGCTGACGACAATATCAGCTTCGATGAATCCGGCATCCCGGGGTTCGAACTCCAGAATGACGGTTTGTTCAGGGACACCGGTGAATTCCGTTTCGGCAAGCATTGTTTTGCCTTGGATCAGAGACACCTTTCCGGCTATGTCGGACTGCCCCGAGATCACCCGTACATTCAGTTTCGCGGTGGCGCCTTTGCGTAATGAATCCGTCCATTGAACCTGTACGGGAGTTGGTGGTCGTTCTGTTCCTGGCAGGTCAACCCAGTGAATCGGGATACTGCGTTGCAGGCACGCGCTGACTGCCCGGTCATCGTCGGGGCGGGTTGCGAGCGAATCAGTCGCCACAGTAACACTTCCGGCGGAACCGCGGGGGATCAGCGACTGCGCACGTGAAAACGCAGCTGACAGAGGCGATGTTCCCTGCCCTCCGTCTGCAGGGATGAAGGTCGTGGTTTCGAAGCTGTCACTCAGCGATGGGTCGGGTGCCTTACCAAAGACAATCAGGTGGGCATGGTCATGTTTCGAAAACTGCTGTGCCTGCGCGGTGACACTGCGCTGGGCGCCGTCGCTGACGCTGTCGCTGTAGTCGGCAATCAGGACATGATGCACCTGTCTCTCGTTCACCACAAATCGAGGCTGCGCGAGAGCGATGGCCAGGGAAAGAAACAATATTGAACGCAGAATGTTCTGCACTCGATTGCTGCCCCGCAACGGACCTGCCCACGGCAACAGCGCCAGCACGGCAAGTGAACACCACCACGGAGATGACATGATCATGGCATGCGTCCTCGCTGGAAAAGTCCCCACTCAACGACCAGCAATGCTGTGGCCGCCAGCCCCAGCCACGTGTACAGACTGAACTTCCGGAAGATTCCGGGTGCAGGTGTTAACGGAATCATTGCAGCTCTGACAACCGGTCTTGTAAGCCGGGTCACCAGGATCTCACGTCCGTCACTGGTGAGTGCGGACGTCCGGGTGGACCGATCAAATTCAGGGGCAGCAGCCGGAAGCCGCTGGCCCTGTTCTGCCCACGGAATCACCGGCGGCCGATCTGCCAGCCAGCGAACGGCACGTGCGACAAAAATCGGGCATGATCGGCTTTCCTGAAAGTCGAAGGAGTTCGTGAACAGACTTTCCCAGACTGCTATCCGTCTCTGATCGGATGAGATGACCGTAAGATCGACCAGCTGTCCGCTTTGGGCCGCAATTGAAGTCGCGTCGATTTGTTTAAGTGCCAGTTCGTCGATCAATTCGAGAAGTGCGTTATTCGGATCTTTGTGGTTACTTTCGATCAGAAATGCGGGCTGGTCCTGTGCTGAAAGCTGCAGTTCTGCATCGCCAGTGACGCCGACATGTACGTCGGCGTCTGATTCGACAATCCGGCATGCGCCGTCCAGCATTACAAGGTCCCGCAGAGTCTGCGGGACATCCGCAGCAAAAGAGACCAGAATCGGTGTGCGCACCGGTAACGTCATCGATCCAATCTCGTCCCCGTCGATTTTCACTTTCAGCGTGCCCCCGCTGGCGACGACATCGGGTAACAGAAATCGAACCGTGTCAGTCTGCTGCAGCGCCTGCGTCACAGGCTCGTCATCAATCGTCACCAGAATTGTGGATGGTTCGATCCGGTTGATTGCATCAAAGACGACGGCGACGTCGACCGTCTGCCACTGCCCATCGGAAGAATCCGACACACCCAGTGTCCGCAGTCGAATACGCGACGGAATCTCACGTTCGATGCGAAAGACAGATACCTTGGAGCTCAGAGCATCAAGGTACTCTTGTTCAATGACGGCGTGACCCACTATATGGACCGCCAGAGGCTGCTCTTTTGTCGCCCGTGACGACAATGATTCGATGGCCCAGTGCAGCCCCTGCGGCGATGATGAGATGTTTCCTGCAGCTCTCAGTGAGGCATGTTCGATGGGTTCGCCTGCAGTCAGTAGTGTTTCCAGGTGGTCTCCGACTGCCATGATTTCGCGAGCGGACGACGGCAGCGTGGTGGCTCGCTGAACGGCAATGTCAAGATCCTGTGCACGAACTTCCGGATCCTCAACACTCCAGTCCACCAGCACGACATGTTGTGTCCCGTCCAGTGGAACGGATTCCGGCCGGGCGACCAGCATCCACAGAACAGATGCAATGACAACCAGCAACAGCCATGCGGGCCAGTGTCGAAATCGTCGGGTAAGAACACGGGCTCGAGTTTCTTCGATGGCAGCGCGCCAGAACAGCGTGCTTAGCACCTCCACCTCCTGGTGCTGAACTCTCAGCCGCTGGGCCAGCCACAGACCTGCAGCGAGCGCCAGAACGCCCGCGAAAACTCCTGTGGTTGAAAGCAGGCCAAAGGTCATGCCACGTATCTCCCGCCCTCAAACAGAGCTGCCAGCTGTTTCATGACGTCCCCATCGTGCTGCATCGCCATGAATCCACCGTGGCGGCTTTTCGAGAATTCACGAAGTTGATCGAAATGCTGATCATATGCGTCTGCGTAGTTTTTCAATACGCTCGAATCGATGGACACGTCGCGCGCATCGCCGGTTTCGCAGTCTCTAACCCGCACATCACCGCGGAGGGCCGGTTCGCGATCTTCTGTCCGACAGATGCCTACCAGCAGCGGCCGGTGGCGTGTCTGTTTCAGTTCTGCCATCATGGCCTCAATTCCGTGGGAATCAAAAAAATCGGAGATGACGACCAGAAGTCCTTCGCGCAGGCCGAGGCCCCTGAGTTTGCTCATGGATGCTGCCAGGTCCGTCCCCACCTGTTGTTTCCGAGCGGTCTCACCCAGTCGTGACATCGCCTCGGCAATCAGGCTCAATCGTCCACGTCCCGATGTCGGACGCACGGTTGTGTTTAGATCTTCACCGAATGGGAAAAGTCCCACTCGATCATGTTGATCCAGGCCTATGGAAGCGAACGCAATAGCCACTTTCATAGCGGTGATGGCGCGTGGCACGTCTTCCTGCCACATACTGCGCGACAGATCGGGCATCAGGTAGATCGGCAGATCTTCCATCTCTTCAAACAGCCGTACAACCAGACGACCGAGTCGCCGATAGACATTCCAGTCAATGGACTTCAGATCGTCACCTGCGGAATACGGACGATAATCTCGAAACTCAAGTCCCTGACCTCGGTCCCGTGACCTGTGTTCAGCCCACCGTCCCGCCGGGGCGACACGTCTGGCCACAATGCGCAGCGCGCGGGCCTGTTGCAGAAAATGGGGATCCAGAAGATTGAAATGATCGTTCATGCAGAAAAGACCGGGTTCATCCGAGTACGACGGAAAACGAGACGCGGCAGACGCAACTGACTATTTCAGGACTTCCTGGATCACGTCGTCCGCTGTGATACCGTCGGACATGCCCTGGAAGTTGACAAGGATTCTGTGTCGCAGAACGTCCGGAGCAACAGCTCTGAGGTCTTCGCCGGCCACAGCAAAACGTCCTTCCAGCAGTGCGCGAACTTTGCCGGCGAGTATCAGCGACTGGACTCCACGAGGTGACGCGCCCAGCGACACTACTTCGTTGATCATAGATGGCGTATATTTGTTTCCGGGTTGTGTGGCCATGACCAGCTGAATCGCTTCCGTTTCAACATGCTCAGGAACCGGAACTGCGCGAACCACCTGTCGCATGCGAAGTATCGTTGCGGCGTCGGACACTGCGTTCAACTGTACTTCACTGTTGGATGTTGTCCGGCGAAGAATTGTGCGATAGTCGTTTTCGGCCGGGTAGCCCACAACAAGCTTGAACAGAAAACGGTCCAGCTGTGCTTCGGGCAGCGGATAAGTTCCTTCCTGCTCGACCGGGTTCTGGGTGGCCATTACACAGAACGGTTCTTCAAGTTTGATAGTGCGGTTGCCGACGGAGATCTGTTTTTCCTGCATGGATTCCAGCAAAGCTGCCTGAGTGCGAGGCGTTGCTCTGTTGATCTCGTCCGCCAGCACCAGGTTTGCCACCAGCGGTCCGGCCTGAAATTCCAGTTTCGTGCCACCCGCTTCGTCTTCCGTCAGAACGTTTGTTCCGCGAATGTCGGCAGGCATCATGTCCGGAGTAAACTGAATCCGGCTGAAGGTCAGGTCAATCGCTTCACCGATGGAACTGACCAGCAGTGTTTTGCCAAGCCCCGGCACGCCTTCCAGAAGAACGTGACCTGCCGCAAACAGGGCTGCCAGAACGCCGTCCACCGTGGCATCCTGCCCTACGATCATGCGGGCGACCTCAGCACGAATCGACGCGTGCACGCTGCGGAATTCGGCGGCTGCTTCTCGGGCCATTTCGGGGTTATCAACAGTCAGGGTATCACTCATGATTGCGGGGCATCGCTTTCTGTGGCATTGATGGTTTGTGGCGTATTGACACTGTTGGTGGCGGGGGCGGACTGTGTTGCCGACGTGCGGAGCGGAAATCTGGCGCGGCGGTCCAGAAAGTATCGCTTCACCAGATCCTGAAGCCAGGGAGAAAAATCGGGATGATGAATCGGGCCAACGATTCCGTCGCGGGGCGATCGATTCTGAGCCGGACCCTGATCACTCTGTTCAGCCTCGGGAGTGATACGCTGCTGCGTGATTCGAATACGACCTTTGTTGGGCTGTCCGTTAACACGGTCCGGGATGGGAACTCCCAGAACCAGTGACGCAACACCGCGAGATTTCTTCTGTCCACCGGGACCGCCGCGTCCGTTGGCGTCCGGATTAGGGCGGTCCGTTCCGAAGCCAATCTGCAGGTCACGGTTGACCGGAGTACGCCGATCACGCATGTTCGGCTGCACACCTCCCCGCGATTCCTGTTCCTCCTCTTCATCGTCCACGCTGTCTTCATCTTCAATGTCTTTGTCGTCGGGGGTTGCTGCCTGGCTGGTACTGGCCCAGTCGCTCGGTGCAGCATTGTTGTCAGAGCCTTTGGATGAACCCTGACCCGCAGTTGCCCCGGAAGGCTTGTCATTCTGCTTGCGGGGTTTCTTCTTCCGGTCATTTTTCGGAGTCACTTGTTGTTTTTTCTTCGGCGTGGTTTTTGTCTGGTCACCGGGTCTTGACGGCTGCCCGGATGCCGATGGAGACCCTTTTGCGCTGGATGGATTGGCGGATTGCCGGCTTTCCCGCGTCTCACCTTCGTTAACCTTGCCCTGGGATTCTTCTGCGTTGTCGGGAATTGCAGCATTGGCGGCCCCCTGCCGATTCACGGCACGCTGACTGTGTTGATCGGGGGACGAATCGATCTGTTTGGGGGGTGGCTGCTGATCGTTCGTTGTCAACAGTTGTTTTTTCGGTGTCGGTGTCTGCTCGACAGATGTACTGTCGCTGACCGGAGTCACGGTGTGTCCCGCGGGACTGTCTGCCACAGTCGCGCGTTCGAGTTGTGTCAGCAGACCAGCCAGCACCAGTGCGGTGATGGCCACAGGAACCGGCCAGAGCGATGAACGGCTGACGGAGAATTCGGCTGGCCCCCTGTCGAGTACGGTGTCGCGTCCACCGGCAGCCCAGTCAACGGCATCCTCAACCGCAGCCTGCATGAAGCCGTCTCGTGATGTCCGGCGAAGGAATTCATCTGCGGTCACAATTCGGTCGCTGGAACCGATTTGTTCGTCTGCAGCGCGAAGTGCTCTGTGTCGAGTCACCTGAAACTGACGCATGGCCGCTTCACCGCATAACCAGACCGCAGGTATGACACATGTGAGAAATATCCATGCTTCCCAGGGCAGCCACGCACCCGCCGCAAAGCCGAACAGCCAGCGAAGCAGCTGTGTGGTCACCGCCAGCAGCGGGGCAGCAATCAGCAACTTCAGGGCTGTGGAGATGTTTGCGCGTATGAAGCTGCGTTGATCCAGTGTTTTAATCTGTCGGGATGTGTTTTGCGCTACGGCTTCGATGTCACCAGTCAGCAGCGCAGTCTTCTGCTGATTCACCGAGCTGCCTCCTTGCGTCTTAGTTCGCACCGTCGCGTCTGCACCACCTCGCCACTGCGGGCATCTCGAACCACGACCACCACTTCGACGCTGCCGGGTTCGATACGCAGCCCCATGCGCGTTCCGCCTCTGGTCTGACCCTCTTCCAGTTGATCCAGGTATCTGCTGTTTTCAGATTCAATGTCGGACAGGTCACGAGCGAAATTAAACTCCAGTCGACCATCGTCGTCGGGCAGATAGGCAACGCCCTTTCGTGGCCCTGTTGTTGCCAATCCCCTGGCCAGCATGCGATGGATAACAACGCCACTCGATCCGTGGAACACGACGCCTCGTTCGGCGATGATGACCTGGACGACCAATGGCTTCAGGTCAGGTTCGTCTTCCGAACCGATTACGGGGCCCTGTACCGTGATGTGGCCGGTCAGCGCTGTACCGACCAGCTCGGCGTTGCCGTTGATTTCGATGGGAGCTGCCCGCTGTAACTGTGAGACCACCAAGTCCCGCGTCATTTCGTAGATCTTTTCCGCGTCACGGTGTTTCCCGGCTCCCGGAGCCTGAAGGATTCCGTCAACGATCTGGACCACAGGACCATTAACACCAAGCCAGCCGGCCATGTAATGACCCAGGGGCGTGACCAGTGGTTCCAGACGCGGGACAGACAGATGATAGGACAGAAACAGACACTCGGTATCGGCAAAGTGAGACATGACGCCCTGGTTGCCCATGGCACCACCGATCGCACCGCCCCGTTGTTCGTTTCCGACGTAGGCATTGGTAAAGAACTCCACAAGGCACGTCCTGTTCGTTCTGTTTGCCGACGCTGTTTCATACTGGTCCGGCGCTGAATAGTTACGAACTCGTCCGCTGATCATTCGGTCGATCGTTTCTATGGTCATGCGTTCGTCCGGTGGCAGTTCTTTATCCATTCGGGCCAGGGCTTCCATGGCCAGTTCACTGCTTTCCTGTTTGACCAGAGCCTGGATGTAGCGGCTGAAGGCGCGTTTCTTTTTTCCATTTGCTTCGTAAACACGGGCCAGATTCAAGTTGATCATTCCGTCTTCGGGCAGACCGAATGCAGCTGACAGCAAGTGACGCCAGGCCTCACGTTTGTCATCAGGCAGCAACAACTCGCCCAGGCGGCCGTGCAGCCTGTAATTTGCCTCCGGGTAGCGGTCTTTGCGAGCGCTTTTGACGCCCAGTTGCCCGGCCGTAATTCCCAGACTTTGTTCTCCTTCGTTCACCAGTTCTTCCATCAGGTCAAACAGTCGTGTCGCCCGCAGGTCCTCCGGCATGGAATCGTTAACCCATTGAATGGCGTGGGAAAATTCATCCTCGTCGGCACCTTCGTCCAGCAACAGGGTCAGCAGAAATTCAGCGGCTTCACGAGCCAGGCGTGTTTCGCCATGGTTGTTCAGCCAGTTCCGAACAAGGTCTCGATCCTCGGCAACCATCGCCTGAAACCACGCCAGGTCCTCTTCCGGGAAATCAGGAGAATCTGCTCTGCGCAGTGTGGCCAGCAATGACTGACGATCGACGTGAATCTGAAACTGCTGCAGCAGGTTGATTCCCATCACACCGGCCACACCATCCGGATGGATCTGAATGACTTCTTCAGGGCGAAACGCGATGTACGGTGAAAAGTCAATAGACTCACATTCCACCGGGCCAACGTTACCGGCCGGACGTTGCAGTGAATTACAGAGCCGGCGGTCGAGCACGGTGTCGTACCGCGACGAACCAATGGCCAGAGCACGTTTCAATGCTTCCCCGGAGCCCTGCAGAGTGACCGGCAGCCAGACCAGATCATTCTGAAGGGAAATGGGCACGACAACTTCATCGGACGGGCGATCTTCCTGTTGCAGCCCCAGCTGTCCAGGCGGCGCCAGCGTGACTTTTCCCTGAGGCAGATCGAAGATGATATCAAAATGTTTCAGTACGTGTGAGCCGATCGCTCCCGTAAGGGCATTCTCTCCGATTTCCTGAGAGTGATATTTTGTATAGTCTTCAAAGTCTTCTTCCGGTCCGAGTTCGCGGCGGGCGATCTGCAGAGTGAAATCGGGGAAGTGCAGTGTCAGAGGATTCGGCTTTCCGGACTGACTTTCCGCTGGCAGTGGCGCAGCTGCACGGTTATGCAGTTGCAGGCCGTAGGCGCCGTCGAAGTCGAGCCACAGATTCACCGGGATACGCAGTCTGGGGCCGGAAATGTCGCAGGCCAGAACCAGCTTCCCATCGATATTCCGAACCGAAATCGAACCCCCTTCGGCGCTGATGATCGGTGGCCCGCCAATTGATACGCTATCCTGTCCCCGTGCAACACGCATCGCTGACAGAACAGTCGTCACGAAGAGCAGGAACGTGACGCACGATCGTAATACAGAATGAGCATGACGCAATATTCAGATCCCATGTTTGATAAGTCACCAATGGTAGCCGGAAGGCACATCGGTTACATCAAACAAAAGCACAAATATCACGACTGTCCGGTGTCAGCGATCAGTCCGGCAGCACCACCCTGATTACTTGCGAGCCGAGCCTTCAATTTTTCCGAAGGCAAATGTGTCAGCGATCATTTCGACGTTGATTCTTACACTGGATGGTACGCTCACGGCGACCGGTACAAAGCCGCGTCCTCAGCATGATCCTGGTAAGATCGCCACCTCCAGAACCACGCCGGTGTTGGCATCAAGGACTTTGAATTCCGGAGACTTGCCAACCGGATGCCATCCTGTGTACTGCTCGCCCGCTTTTCCGTAATACCAAATGTGATCCGGTGAGAACTGCACTTTGCTGCCAAGTCGGGTGAACTGGAATTCGGATTCGACCGGCCCGCCCCAGTTGAACTGTGTCGCACGCGCCGCTGTCAGCTCAAGCGGAGCCATTCTGCCGGCGCTGATCTGCACCCGATGGTTACCCAGGCCAAGCTGTCCTCCCACGATTGTGTACGTTCCCGCTGGCACCTTGACCGAACCGTCGATTGCGCCGACGTCAAACGAATGCTGACGGTCCTCTGACACGATTACAGACGATAGTAACACCGCTTTGGAATTGAACGATGTCGACATATCGATCCGGGCCGTCGGACCGTCGTATCCGGTCAGAGTGACGGCAGTTCCATTGTCTGCATAGTCGACCGTCTGCAGGTGGTCGCCGGCAAATATGGTTTTCGACAGCAGCATCGCATGGTCACCGGTGCCGACAATCATTGCGTCGCTGCCGACGTCATTGAAACGTCCGTTGCCGTTCTGGTCGATAATGCGAAGGGGTATTGGTCCTGCCGGGGTACTGATCGTTCCGGCCAGTGCGCCGCCCGGAGCCCACTCCCAGCCGTTTGCATCGTTGCGTATGCGGACGGCATAACGAAACGGTTTGCCTGCTGGTGTCTTTCCAGAGAGCACAACGCGAGTTGTCGAAACGTTTGTCTTCGCGTCCACAAGCGGCTTGATCGTCCGATCCGTTTCCCCGTCTCCGTCGGTGTCGAACTTTAGATCGTTGCCGTGGTACTGAACCGGAAATCCGGTTCCGTTGGCATGAGGGACTTTGATCGCGTCGTTGACTGGAAACCACTGTTCTTGGGGCAGCTGGATAGACCAGTTGCGATAACTGCGGTAGCGCAGTTCCACCGAGACCGACTCGTCAGCGGAACACGGTACAAGCATGATTGCGGCGATGACGCCAGGCAGAAACCGACACATATGCAGAGCTCCTGTCAGAGTAATTTAATGCCGAAACGTGATCGTACTCGATCAAACGTAAAACCTGCACGGCCAATTCCGGGAAACACTGACAATTTGGGCCGCTAATCGCCTGATGGGCTGTTTCGGCAGGTGGAACGGTGCCCCCAGTCATGATTCTGACGCGGGCTTCTGTTTGTTTATTGGCTGCGCGGCTTCCGGGATCGCATTCCTGAATGACTGCAGCATTTCAACGAAGTCCTTCACGGTACCACCGCCAACATGTTGAGTGACAGGGGCTCCGTCGACATTAAAACAAATGAAAGTGGGAAACGACCGTATGCCGTTCATGGCTGCCAGTTCGCGATGTTTTTCTGAATCGATATAGACCGGTACAAATTCCCTGAGCGCTTCTTTTGCTTCGTCCGTGGGGTAGACGCGGGCGATCATTCTCTTACACGGTCCGCACCACGAAGCTGAGAACATGGCGACAATCGGTTTCCCCGTTCTTGCGGAATGTTTCCTGGCCTTCGCAAAGTCAGTCAGCCAGTATTGCGGCAGTTCCTGGTCGGACTGATGCCCCCTGATAGGGACACTTTTGAAGACTTGCTGAAACATCACGATTCGGTCTGCGAATTCAATGTCCGTAATCGTTCCGTCAGCGTCACTGTCGACTTTGGTCACAAAACTGTCAAGTTGTCGTTTATCAGCATCGACAATGTGTCGGGCCGCGTAAGCACGGAATTCTTTAACCGTTCGTTCCCTTGCGGCTGAGAAATGCGCAGCCAGGAAAAATGTTGCGACAACGCTCACCAGTCTGACTGCCATGTAATCTGATTCTTCCGCCGCAGGTCGTTTGTGAATGACACATACCATAAGGCAACGAACAGGATTCGCTCTCAGGAAACGACCACGCATCAGAATAATTTCGGCAATTTCCTGTGCCAGTCCTCTGGTCGAGTCCACAGACCTCGGAAAGCCTTGTCATACAGACGGAAAATGTCTGATGGACATCGCCGACCGCCTGAGAGAATCGGTATGTTGCTCCCGGTTTTGTGCCCGAAGAGTGCAATGCCGCGTTCTGTGATGAGACGGTCAAAATCCTCAATGAGCATGCAGCATCGGGGGGGGCAAGCCTCTGTTCCTGTACTATGCGGTGCTCGAACCGCACATGTCTTGGCTTCGAACCGAAGAGTTTATCGGCAAAAGCAGAGCGGGCTCTTATGGCGATTATCTTATGGCGATTACATAGTGCAGCTCGACCACGAAGTCGGTCGAGTTCTTGCGGCCTTGAAGAAACACGCTGGTGATTTTCTTCAGCGACAGCGGAGCGATGTGGCGGTCGCCGGACATGGAGAGATTCAGCCATGAGGCCAACGGAATCTTCTCCGGAACAAAGGGAACACCATGGGAAGGCGGTCATCGCGTCCCGTTCATTGCCCGATGCCCCGGCAGGATTCCGACACCCAGCGTAACCGATGCACTCATCAATCACAGCCATCTATCCGCCCCGTTCGTAGTGTTGCTGGGTGGTGGCACAGGTAATCCGAAGCGTAAGCGAGGGACCACAGACGAGAAAGCCAACAGCAGCAGGATATCTCCGACGCAAACACCGAAACCCGAAATCACCTGTTTGCCGAATATCAGGCGTTTGTCGCTGTTCGAAAACTGAAGCCGTTGGCGGTGCAGGTGGCCGACAGAAAAAGCCAGAGAAAGACGCGGACTCCGCGACCTCTCTACGAAACGAACAGTGACGCCCCGAAGTCAGCCGAGCCACTGAGCCAGGCGTACCAACCAGTGTCTCAGTCGGAACTCATCGGAGGTGACCATGTCTCTGATGCCGGCGAATTCCGTGGATACCATGACTGGGCATCAAGTCCACATTCCTGCTTCTCGATCCACGCGTGACAGCGTGTTCGTGAGATGCGAATGAGTTTCAGTACACCAGCAAGAGGCATGTACCGTGGGGACGATGGTGTCATTTCATTAGTGCAAGGATTTCCGTGAAGAGGACTTTTTGTCCCTTGGCATCGTCGGCCTTGCAGGCTACCAGTTCCAGATACTTGTTGCTGACCTGCTGATAGCGTTTCTCCTGTTCCAACAGAGTTTCTTTCGCCGCCAGATACTCGAGTACTGGTCCCGTTTCGGCGCGAACGTGGTCGCCGTATTCGTTCCATTTCTCTTCCGAAATCTCTCCGCTCATAAGGGGAAGATATTCAAAGCCCAATGGCTCCAGCTTTCCGGAAATATCCATCGATGACCCCGGCAGTGAAGCTACGCCAGATAAGAATGCCCCAGTCAAACAACAGGCACACACGAGTACAGCAATAACACTCAGAGTTCGAGGCTCCGGCATGCTGATTCCGGCCCCCGATTTTCTTGCGGGGGCCGCCCGACGAATAGCCGGTGCAGCAGAGGGACCTGATGATTTCGAGTGCGGTGCCGGTGACCTGTTTGCCATCGAAGGCGCCGTGACGGACGGCACAGAAGCTGCGGCGGGAGTCGCATTCTCAGTGGTCCTGTCAGGAGCGCCCATTTCCCCCCCCGGCCGGACCGCTGCAGCAGTTGCCTTATTGTGTTGAGGTCGCTCGGCAACGTCACGAACATTGCCATCTTCTGTAAAGACCTCCGTGAATATTTCCTGCAGAAAATCGTCCTTCTTCGTTTTCCGCTGCCTTTTCTTTACTGTCTTGGCTTTACCCGGAGACTTGCCTTTCGAAGACGAGCCTGTCCTTCTCGCTGATTTTTCCGCAGCAGGTTGCTCACTCACAGGCTGGGGGTCTGGGATTGCGGGAGCAGTCGGAACGGCATTTACCTCCTGCGGCAGCGCATGACTCCGCCGCTTCCCGGCCTTTGCCGCAGTTGATCTGTCGGTGCTGGCAGAACCGATCGCAACGGCTACGTCCGGGATTACCTCAGGGAAACACCATTCGCCGTCTTCACCACGGCGAATCCTCTCGTCTGATTTCAGCGCTCCGGATTCAGCCATTTTTACCAGAGCGGAAACAGGCATTGGACCAAGAATCTGACCAAGAGTTTCAACATAATACGCAGCGTCGTCATTCTCTGTTTCAGACGCAGGGGCTTGCTGTGGAGAGGAAGACTCCAACTCTGAACTATTCTGCGGCGTTGATACGCCAGCATTCGGTGTCTCTGACGCCGGAACCGGGGGATTTTCTTCAAACACAAAGTTCAATTCGGACAGATCCGTAATTTTCGATGGCGTTTTCTTGTCTCGCAATATCTGTTCCACCGTGTCCCACTCGGTCGAACCGTCTGCACGCACTGGATCCGTCGGCGCGAGAGTCCCACTGGTGAGCAATTGTTTGAGTTCTTCGGCCGTAACCGGGCCAAATTCCCCCGAGGAGAGCTTGTAGTACCAGACGGTTTCATTCATCAGTGCAACTCCAATGGGGCTGGCGCCGCGTTACGGCCCGCCATTATTCTGATTCCTTCGATTGATCTTTCGGCATCGCAAGAATCCAGTTACGAATCAGGGAGTTCGACTCTTCGTGGATAAGGCTGCGACCGACGTTTGGCATGCGCGCCCCCGGTTCTTCACTCTCAATTCTGAACATCAGAATCGACTCATCCGGTTTGCCCGGAACAATGTCGTATTTGCGTCCGCCCGAGCCCTTGCCGACGGCGACCGGTGACTTGAATACGCCGTACTTCCCGGGATCTTTCTGAGACGATGACAGATCAAGGCCCGACGTTCTGGCCGATCCTGCTGAATTATGACAGTGGGCGCAATTGACCTCCAGCCATGCTCTCGCACGGTGGTCGAGCGAACCGCTGTCGGGGTCGTCAAAGTGAGCAAGAACGGGGCGCAGTTCTTCTGCCGGAGCACCGTTCAGGATGCCGCTGTTTACCCAGTCCTCAAGCTGATTCGGCATACCGTGTTGCAATCCCGGACCGTTAAGATTTCTTGCTGTCGGACCCAAAGGAACAAAACGACCATTGCGGCTGTGGCAACTCAGACACTGATTCGCGTTCGGGACCTGATACCTGTTGCTGTGATGAACTCCGTCTTTGCCCTCCCACACGACGTCGACAACACCACCTCCGAGTTCCAAGGTTGCGTCTGCCTGGTCGTCATCCCAGATATAGGAGTAGCCGTACCATCCCGACGATTCCCGCACTTGAATTCGCGTCTCGATGAAACGTTCTTCCCGCGAAGCGCCAACAGCAGAAACAGGGTATGCAAATGTTTTTGCAATCACAGTATTCACAGGAAACTCGAACACCTCCGTATCCTGCCACTGAATCTGCTTGCCTTTCGGAAGTCTGATGTAGCGATGTTTGTTGGCATAGTCCGAAAATAATGGCGTATTAATGTCAAATGGAATCACACCGACAGTGGGAAGCCACTGGCCACCGGAACGGGCAAACAGGGCCCACCCGGACAGTTTTTCGGGAGCAGAGCGATACACTGCGACAGCCGGATTTCCATTAGCCGACGGCGGCGAATGTTGCCTCAGCTTCACTGGTTTGACCGCCGGTAGATCAGCTCCATAGTCTTTCAGATCGCGATCAATCCTGTACTTTCCGGAAACAACATTTGCTGGTGACAGGTCGCCGATGTTCACATTCGCAAACGTCGCTTCCCCGTTGTCGCGAATATACCCCGGCAGTTCCCCGTTGTTCAGTCCTTCCGGTTTCAGCAGTCCATCAAACAGGATATCCGGCAACTGTCCTCCCATAAGCGGCGAAAGCAACGTTCCAATACGCCCCATTGGCTTCCAGCCTCCTCCTGAGATTCTGTTGTCATGAATTGAGAATGCCTCAGGAAACGAATCGTATTCTTCATCATTGATTTTGCGTTCCGTGATAAGAAAGCTGACCACGATCACATTACTGGTTTGATGGTTCGTGATTTCGTTATCAAAGACCTCGACGTGGTCGGTAGCCATCAGCATCACGCCTGACCCTGACGGTACATCAGCCACCATCGTGCCTTTCGGGGCAAAGTTTTCATGGTTGTTTCCGACGACTCTGTTCCTGAAGACGCGGACGTACCCTCCGTTTGTCAAAGTCAAGCCTGGCAGATCAAAGACCAGAATTCCTCCGGTGTTATCCACTGTCGTATTGTCGAAGACGTCTGCTCGCAGCGTGTTCTCAATCTCTATTCCGGCGACGTTGTGACGCGCGTAGCAGTCCCGGACAACGACGTCCTGTGACTGCCCAACGTAGATACCGGCATCCGATGCTCCGATTGACACGCAGTTCTGGATCAGCACGTTTTGACACTCAACAGGATAGATGCCATACGCGCCATTTGTTGATTTCGGTCCGGCCGTCCACTCAACACGAACGTTGCGGAATGTGACGTCTTTTGCTCCCAGAACTTTGATGGCGTTGCCGACTGTGTCCTCCACTGCCAGGTTCTCAATTACAAACGCGTTTCCAGTCGCCACAATTCCACTGCTGCCTGCCACCTGTCCGCGAAATGACAAAACCGTCTTGTCACGTCCGGCACCACGAATCGTCAGATTGTCACAAACAATGTTCAGCTCTGATTCAAATTCGTAGTTGCCGGCGCGAAGTTCTATCACATCGCCGGGTACGGCGTTGATCAGGGTGGCCTGCAGTTCGTACGCTACGTCTGCTCCAGGTTGAAACACACTTATTTGAGGGGCCATCCGTCTGCCCGCCTGATCTGCCGATTCAACGGCAACCAGAGTCGTTACTGCGAATATGAAATATGCAGCAACAGAAACGAACGCCAGACCGGCCGAAGAACGTTGCACGAACGGACTCCCTTTCAGAGCTAAGGAAAAAATTCAAATCGAGCTGAACGAGCTGGCTGGAACCTCGATGCATCAGGTGGGACAACACCTGATCGACGGAATCATATCTATCCCAGCAGTGCCGCAGAAAATAACCCGGGCAGCCGAAACACTGACGGTCGATGATATAGTTGCACTAATCGGGTCGCCACATCCACTGACCTGCCGTGCGACGGAAACCAGACGGGGCGGGGAAAATTAATCAATGGGCCTTCCAGAACAGTCTTTTCGATGCGATCAAGAAGATAGGTGTTATGCACGTTTCCTATGCCACTCTGAACATTCTCCGGTGTGGCCCCCGGATACGCCCCCCACGGTGGACTAACGAGTCCGTATGCGAGACCGGACCACTGGTTTATGCAGACAGAGCCGTAACGCAAATCGGTAATGCAGCGTTCAACCGCATCGGCCTGCTGGCTGCGAAAGCCGGGGGGAATTGAGACAGACGCACAAAGTGTCCCTGTCACTCGGTCATTCACAAAGTTTGTCGCTACTTCCAGGAACTTCGCCGGTGATGTCGCATCCAGCTGGGTCTCAGCACAAACGCAGACAAAAGATTCTTCCTGAAACAGGTCTGGCCGCGCATCGATACTCTGCCCCGTCAAAAGCGTCCACGGGAGGCAACCTTCCGGGTCAGGCGGAGCAGTGAATCCGGAAAAACGTTCGAATCGTTCTGTGGCACCTGGATAATAGCCCGGCCGAACCGGTGTTGCCGACAAATAATGTCGCAGGAGATCCAGAAAAATATCACGTTGCGGCCAGTTCTTCCACGTGACAATCACTTTTGTCGCCAGACAGTTAAATGATGAGTTATTCGTGATTGACGCTGCGACATGCTGAGCCTGAGACCGGAGCTGCGATTCTTTGTAATCACCCGGCACAATTATCCAGGGCGTTACGTTTCCAAGTTCGCTGGTCACTGACTTTTTCAGTGCCGGGTCGTTGTCCTGCTTTCGGCGGCGCCGTTCGGCCGCGTCGCTTCCCCAGACAATGGTGTCGTGTGTTGCCGCACAACCAGTGATGTGCACGTCGTCGACCAGTTCGTGATGAATCATCTCGCTGCCGACGTCCGGCCCACCCGTAAGAATGCGTAACAGACCGGCCTTGATTAACGGCGCGAGCGCCCGCGCAAAGATCGGCGCGAGGTACTCGTTCACAGGATTCATCTTCAGCAGAACGCACCTGCGTTCGAACATGATCTTGTTAAGACTGTCTGTTGCTGGAATGGAAGATACATTTCCAGCACCAAGGATTCCTGTCACTCCTGTCAGCTCTTCGTCAGCGGCCAACCGAGCAAGTGTTCCATGAATTTCCTCAGGATCCCCCCCCCGCTGCAGCCTTACTGAGCCACGAATTCCCATAAACGTAAGGCTGTCATATAAACCATTCGTTGGAAACACCGGAACCGAAAGTTGATTGCCAGACAGTCGTCTGGGGCTGCCTGTCAGTCGCGGACATCCCTGCCTCTGAATGTCAGTCAGAGTCTGAATTGTCAATTGCAACTGACGAGCAACAACGGCCGGCCCGCTGAGCAGGTCCTCGGCACGAATCGACGACGTCGCTGGCAGCCCTTTAGCAATGGCTGCACGTTCGGCCCATTCCCGCGCAGTTTCGTATACAGTGTCGATACACCGACGACAAATCCGAATTCGAGCTGCGACAGAAAGTGTATTTCCAGCACCTTTGGCCAGATCACGAGCCGCTGCCGCGACATTTTCAAATGGGGTGTTTCTGCGGTCCATCTCGGTTGCCTCATTGCTGCCGATAGAACATGGCATGGAACAACACAGAAACGCAGCCACATGGTCCAACCAGATGGCTGGACCATGTGGGCGGTCATCTGCTTACAGCATTTTGAGTGACCTAAAACTCTCCGACAACTTCTCCGTTTCCGCGAGTACCAAGTGCGTTGTAAACACCTTGGTCAATATTTTCAGAGATGAAACGTCCTGACCCGTCACCCAGCAGGAATTGGCCGCCGCCCACATGTGGGCTGCGAAAGTTGCTCGTGTAGTCACCTGCAGAATTACAATTACCCAGATCACCATCGTCATAGACTGTTTCCACGACGGGGTTTTTATTCAGTGCCCACACGGTCGTGCCATAGTTTCCGGCGGTCGTGTATCCGGAAAGGCTTTGAATATTCACTGGGTTCGGCTGGGGAGCAATCCACCCTGCCTGTACGCGTCCTGCAGGGCTGGGAATCGGCGTGTTCGGCGCGGCACCGGCAGCAACTTCCCATGCCCCGCCGCTAGCTCCTTCGCCAACACAGAGCGTGTTGCTCGATCCGTCGGTAATATCCCGAAACTTAGTCTTCAGATTGATCCCGAACATTCCGACATTTCTGTCGGACGCAGCTGTCAGACACCATCCTTGAGTGGCCCCTTTGCTCAGAAGATAGTTAATTGATCCTAACTCCACGCCAATGGGGTAATTTGCCAGGACAGGGTTCGTATCGACTTCGGGACCTGTATTGGATGGACACAGATAGGGCTTCACGATGGTTTTAGCGGCAACGGGAGTCTGCTGTTCCCATGGCTTTTCGCTGACGTACAAGTTCAGTAGGTTCGTTTCTTCCAGAAACGGCAAGATGGAAGCAAACGCACCGATAGAGATATGGACGCCGAATGTTGGAGGACCGGGAGCTTCGGGTCTTGCCGTGCCGCCAAGGGGAAACATCTGGAAAACGTCGTGATAGTTGTGCATACCCAGCCCAATTTGCTTTAGATTGTTCTTGCACTGAGTACGGCGGGCAGCCTCACGAGCCTGTTGCACTGCCGGCAGCAGAAGCGCGATAAGTATTGCGATAATTGCGATGACGACCAGCAGTTCAATGAGAGTAAAACCTTTTCTTTTCCTGACAATATGTCTATTCACGCTGTAGACTCCGGTTAAAACGATGTGATGGTTTTCTTCTTATGACGGCCCGTCACTGGGATACGTGTGGTCGAGATGGCAATCTGCAACTCGACCATTCGTAAACCAACACGATTAACTCTTCAGAAGCTGACGTCATGCAGTCTCGGTACGTTCGTGATAAATTAGAAAATTCATCAACGACGTGTGGAAATAATCACGATTCGCAATGATTTTGAGTGCAATGCAACATTGATGTTCGGGATGCGCATTCCACCAGCTCCTGTGGTTAGCTCCAAACACCGCTTCTACCAACTGTAATTGCTCGATGATAGACTTAAAGACAACGCTAAATAAAGAAAGCCCTGTTCTGTTCCCTGATGGTCACATTCCACTCCGGGGTGCACATGTCTACTGCATCTGAATCAGACGTGGTCTCGTCGACGTTTAGGCGAAGTTACAGCGGCAGAAAATAATCGGCCGCGAGGCCCTGGTGGAACTGACGACCATCGTCACACCCGACACAATTCTTCGCTGGTATGGCGAACTCGTGGCGAAGAAGTTCGACTCCAGCGACAAGCGAAAACCCGGTCGCCGACACAAGTCGGAGGGTGTAGACCGACCGTCGTGGTCAGTGATCAGTTTGAGGATGAATTCGCCCTCACTGAAGTTCCGTAAGTTTAGTGGGCGCTGGTAACGGTTGTTTGAGACAGCCATTCTGTCTCGAAAAGGTGTTTGATGAGGATTTGCCTTCGTCAGAGCCGGTCGTCGTTCACTCACTTGCTGCCGTGAATGATGACCGGCGGAGATGATGTCAAATCCCGCTCCTTGCCTTTGTTGGTGAGGTTCCGAGGAACTCCACGACGCTCGTGTTAGCCGTTCTGTTCAAACTGCTCCGGACTCATGCCATCGAGAAACGAATGACGGCGTATCCGATTGTAGAACACTTCGATGTA
>JAQWOH010000079.1 GCA_029245955.1 Fuerstiella sp.
GTGCGGATGCGGAAACATCCCAGCGGGATTCTCCCTGGGGTTGCCCTGTCAGTTGCAGTCCGACCTGGGCGGACGCTGCACCAATCTCCGGGTCCACTTGCCCTTGTTCGTCGTACGCCGTTTGTCCGATCAGGCCGATCGTGACGGAACCATCCGGCTCGAACTGAAACGCGCCGGCCAGGTCAATTTGCAGATTGGCCGGGAACGTAGGACTGTTGTCGACGCTGTTGTCGACCGTGAATGAGCCGACTACCTGGGCGTCGTCAGCCGGCGTGCCGTCGGGCTTCAGTTGGCCGATCGTCAACTGTCCCTGCAGGGTTGTTCCCGCGACCACCAGATCATCGATCTGCAGGGTGATGGGCCCGAAATTACGGACGCGTAGTTGGCCGTCGCGCAGCGAATCGACCGTGACGTGGACATCAAACTGCTGCGACGTGTCGACTCCGTCGATGGTTACCGTGTCGATGATTACCGTTGGCGTGAAGCCCAGATCAAATCGGGGTTCGCCATCCACCGTGTCATTGAGCGTCGTGCGCCCGGTGAGAGTCAGGTTGAAGGCGTTCAGGTCGTCGGCATCGGGAAAGGAAAGAGCGACGCCTTGTACTTCGAACGGCAGCACACCGGCGACTCCGAATTCGTATTGATAGTTGGGTGGGAGCGTTACACTGGCCGCACCGACGAACGGTTTGCCGTCGGAGTAGAACCCGAAGTCGTCCAGGGTTGCGGTGGGGGCTTCAGCGTCGCCGGCCAATGCGGGGATATGGAGCTCGGCGGTGTTCACCTGGATCAGTTTATCGGTATCTTCGGTCGATCCCGGGGTGGCGGCGGGATCGTACTTAAACGTCACCGCGGGCTTGTCGGGGTCGGCAGAGTCGGGCAGAACCTGAACATGTAACGCGTCGGCCAGTGAGGCCTTCAGTTGTCGTAATTCTATTTTCAACTGTGGTGATGCTTGTGTGCTGTCCCACTCGCCCTGGAGTGCCGGACGGATGTCGTTCGGGTTGTCGTCCAGGACACGGCCGGTCACGTTGCCGTTGGGATTGATGGTGGCCGAGGGGGCCGTCACCCGTAGTTTGCCGCTGACTTCGACACCGGTTTCCGGATGTACGAACCAGTCCGCATCAACCGACATCCGCAGATCGTCCACCGTCAAAAACGAGCCGAGATCGACGCGGGGCATGCCCAGTTGGCTGCTTATGTTAAACCCGTTGCGGCGGATCCCCAACTGATCCAGATGCAGTGCATCTACGGGAAGGTTGGGAAACAGAGTGGGTAGTTGCACGTTCAGCTGACTGAAGGTTGCCATGCTGGCGGCGGGATCGTCGCTGTCCTGACCGAATTGCAGCGTCAGCGCTGCTGCCGCATTTTCCGTCGGGCTGGCGGTCGCCAGGAACCACGGCGTAAAGTTCTCACCCGGAATCCGGTTCTCCATCCGGAAATCTGCTGCCGCGGCCTCAAAGGACAGACCGCCGTGTTGTCCCACGGACCCGGTCAGTGATGTCGCAGTGACAGTGGCCCGAGAATCGGCTGGCTCCGGCGTCTGAAACCGGATTTGTGACTCCCCCATGGTCACGGACACGGTACCGGTTGTGTCCCCTGTTCTGTCCCAGCGGTAAAGATCCGGTAGCGACACGGCATCAACAGCCTCTGTTGTCGGAATGATGAGATCGGTGAAGGTGAACTGTAAGTCTGTGACAGTCAGCTCGTGCAGCTCGGTCTCACCAATGGTCGCCGTTCGGGTTCCGTTCAGAGTGATCACGACGTTGTCCAGCCGCAGTGAATTGGTATGCAGTTCAGCCCCCGTAATCTGAACCGACTCAACGTCCAGGCCCTCCAAAATTCCGCCGGGGCTCACGGTCAGTTCGTCAATCGTGGCAATCAGGTGGGAATTTGTGTTGGCTTCGTTGAACGTCAGGGCCTTTACGTCCAACGTCATGAAGTCCAGCAATTCGATCGACACGTGTTGGTTTGACAACCATTCGATGCCGGCCGGATAGGCCTCCGTGATCACGTCCGGATCACCGTCCCCATCGACATCGCCCACTGCCAGCGTGGCGGTACTGGTTGGTTCAGGCAGTTGGAAAGCGTCGAAGTTCTGCTGACCGTCGTTCTGAAACCAGGTGACCGTCTGGCCGGTCGTCTCGGTCTTAAAGATGTCGATGTCACCATCGTTGTCGGCGTCGACCGGCGCGATTCTGGGTCCATTGCGGCCGATGTCTGCGACGAAATGAGGAGTCTGGACCTGATCCAGAAACTGACCCGTTCCTTCGTTTTCGTACCATTCAATCGTGCCGCCATGCAGTACCAGGACATCCAGGTCCGTATCCTGATCCATGTCGACAAGATGGACTCGAGCGCCGTCGACGCCTTGGGCCGTACCCAGGAACTGTTCTTCAAAAACCAGGTCCTCGCCAACGTCCGCCTGTGCCTGATTGCTTTTGTACAAGTGAATATCACATTGGGCGTTCCCGCTGACCAGGTCCATGTCTCCGTCGCCATCGATGTCGGCCGCCTGCAGATCGGTTTTCCTCAGCCCGGATGGCGCGTGGCGGTCACCGGGAACGGCCGTGTGAGACAGCCAGACGCCGTTCTGGCCGGGAGATTCCATCAGCGGGTTTTCGTACCATTCAACACTACGCCATGGTGTAGCCATGACGTCCAGATCGCCGTCGTCATCGATGTCGGCGACCGCCAGCCCCATGGCGTCTGAGGAGCTGCCGTGCGGTGCAATCAGATGACTTGTGTCAAAGTTCTGGTACCCGTCGGTGTCGTTGCCGGTGTTTTCGTACCAGCGCACGCCCAGGCCCAATTGCATCGTCAGCACATCGATGTGGCCGTCGTTGTTCAGATCGGCTGCGAGCACACGATTTGATTTGCCGGCGTTCGCAATGACGTGTCCTTCAAAAACGCCTGCGCCCAGGTTTTCCTGCCAGGTGATTTCGTGGGGGCCGGACGTCAGCAGGTCCAGGTCGCCATCGCCATCCAGATCCACGGGTGTCATGTCCAGGTGGTCCTGCGCAGAAAGCTCCTGAGGCGCGGAAAAAAAAGCCGTTTGGCTGCCGGTCAGCATGACGCGTGCTTCCAGCGGTTCGAAAACCGCTGTGCGACGAAACAGTCGCTGAATCATTCTGCGGGATCGTTTCTGTCGGTTTCTTCTGTAAGAACCCATTTTCTGTTACCTGCTTTATGCTCTATGGGGAATGCGTTGACCTGTTCCACGGAGGGTACCGAATTCCTGATTGGATTCGGCGTAAAAGATATGGTTCACGATATGGTGCCCGGCGCTGGGAGCCGGTTGTCCAGTGAGCTGTGCGGCCGACTTCATTTCATTTCTTCGGTGCCATGGATTGCTGCCTGGGAGAGCGTGACGCGTTTTTGGGGTAAGAGCGGCGCAATCATTTCATCAATCTGACACCTCGCAAACGTCAACCACACCTCGCAGCGGTCGTACCTCATTCCGTAACACACCGTCCACTGAAACACCGTTCGTTAGGATCGGCATGGCACGTTATGCTCCCAACAGCTCGGTCAGACGAACCGATTCCGCACGCTGATCGGTCGCAGCTTCCGGCGATGGTGCCGGTTGTTTCCTGCGGAGAAATTTCATTCATTCATTCATTCAGATAGCGGCCTGTGACGGCTGCAGACGTTCGCAGCCCTTGCTCATGAAGTCAAACGATCACTCGGTCTGAGACGACTTGCCGCGCCCGGGTTAAAGTCACAGTTTAAAAGTCACAGCGACGGAACGCTGCCCATAACCCGGCCGATTGGCACAATATTCAGTACTTTTGGCCGCGAGAACTCGCTCCATATGCACGCCACTCAGTCTGTGAGTCGTCATCCGCAGGCTGCGACGCCTCAAATGTGGATCGACAAACGTATTCGATTCGTCGCTTTAACTGGAAAGCGGCCGTGGTCGAAGAGAACGCCGCCGCATCTGAGATTCGGCTTGTGATTTCCGACTGAGAGTCTCGTTCAGCAGCTCGCCGGCGTCGGCAGACAGGCAGGAAAAGGGGACGTGGGCAAGAAACAGGGACCGGGTTGTTCTTGAGACAAAAGAAGGGCGAGGGCCAGGTCTGTCAACGATCGCCGTCCCCCTTGGGGTTTATCCTGGCATAAGCTATGGCCCACCGGCGTCTCCCATTTCCACCGTTCGATTTCGTCTTTCGGCATCGGACACAGACGATTTTCGGCGCCGAACATTAATCTTGCTGTTCCAGCCGTTTGCGGCATGGTGAACCAGCGTCAGCAACAGATGATGGAGTTCCAGAATGCTCAGATCGAAGTGTAGCTCAAGAAGCCGGGTCCTAAGCGTCGGCTGCTGGCGGTGAAAGCACACGGCATCGAGCCAGCACCCGATCGGCAGCGAACACCGGCATGGTCAACATTCCCGAGGCCCACCGGGATTCGATCCTGGCCACGGACTTCACGACTGTGTAAGTCCGGCCGCGGAACGGACTCGTGACGTTCTACGTGCCTGCCGTGATACATTCAAAGACACTACGTGTGCAGATCGCTGGCATCACGCCGAGTCCGAAGGCCACGTGGATACAACAGGTCTGCAGGAACCTGAACGACAGTGAAGACGGTTTTCTGAAAGACGCCAGCCATCTGATCGTCGACCGTGACATCGGCTTGCCGGACTTCATCCAGCAGAACACCGACACTGAAGTCGTTCTGCCGCCAGGGTTTTGCTCTTTTCTCCAGAAAAGCAGAAAGAAAAGTGTCTGAATCCTTCTGCTGCTGTACCTGGTAGTGGCGGACAATGAGTCTGCATCTGTTCATACCTTACCAGCATTGCCACGTCGCAGTCACCTGGGACAGGAATTGTTGCTCAACACATCCCGCCAGTAACACTCCGGGACGACTGACTGTGAAAATGTATCGGCTCCTGCCGAAATGTTTACGAAAAGGGTGCACGAACCTTGCTCAGGCCTGCACTAACCAGTGAGCGAATTTGGATTCGTATGATCAGTACCACTAATCAACACCTATACTAATCAGGAGCCATGAAATGAAAGCCACGTTTTTTTCTTTCACAGCCGTGCTGCTATGCACGGCTGTCAGCACCGCAAACGCATTTCCGCTTAATAACGTCGTAAGCGATACGATTAATGGCGACGGAAGCTCGAAAGTGATCAAAGCGGATTCGAACGGAGGGTTTACTGTTTCTCAGGTTAAGGTTGGCAAAACTGTCCTGACAGAAAATGTTGACTACACCGTTCAGGGAGATGGCTCGTCAAAGCCCACCATTAAGCTGACCAGCGCGCCTGCCGTGGGGGACGTGGTTACCGTGACTGGCACGAATCCGAACAGCGACCCAACGCTTGATCTGGATTGGCAAAAATCAATTCTTTATAAAGCAGAACGACTCGCCAGGATGGCCGGTAAGTGGTGGTTTGGATTGTACTTCTGATTTTCTGCGAAAACCGGAAGACATGGCTGGTGCGACCAACCGGGTCGCACCAGCGAGTGCCGAGTCAATGATCTGCTGCCAGCACTGATTGCCGCTCTGCGGACATGACCGACAGGATGTCGCAGGAAAGACATCGGAGGCACTGGAAGTCTGGCTGTTTTCCGGATGGGTCAGGTGAAGCCAGGCAGCAGCGACAGGTGGTGCCGGGGATCGGCAGCTTCTGTACGAAGTGCGACATGGAGATCAGCTGAGCTTCTTACCCCCGCCACATGCACTTGCACGGTTGCCATTCTTGTTCAGTTTCGTGGTCCTGCGGCATCACGGAATTTTGCGGCCCGTTCATTCCAGCCTTCCGAAATCGCTTACTCAAGCTAAGCTGGCAGGAACGCAAACAGCCCGCACCCGGTAACAGGGATAACACCTTTCCACGAATCACGGCGTTGCCCGATGTCATCTGAAATGCAAGTATGGGAAGATCACGGGAATGCGTACTGTGGCTTTGTCAGTCTGCGTCGGGTGACTATTCATCAGATGCAGCGTACCGATACAACCCACGGTTTGTTGTGATGTATTCCACCTAACCTGTAGTTTTTGTCACAGACAAATCATTCTTCAGTCGATGGCAGCGGCATCCGGATACTCAGATCGTCACCGGGCCGATCATCACGGGCGCCGCGACCACCTTCGTCTTCTGCGTTCGTACCGATGCTGTACAGCAGATAACCGTCTTCAGTACGTCGATAATTCAAAGGGTTCCCGGCAAACAGGTCATCGGGAACCTGTTTGAGAAACTCAGGAGACAGCTGATTCAGTGTTTCTGGATATCTTCCGTGGACGCTTTGGTACCCGGCCAGTGCGAAGGCGATCCGCAGACTGGCGACATTCTGCATCGCTCGATCTTCCGCAATCCGCACCTGCGTGACAGCAGGCAGAACCATGGCAAGAAGTACTTTGCCCACCACTTTTTCGCCTGCCTCAGAATTCCCCGGTAACCGATTTATGGATTTACGTCCCCCCTTTATTTCGTCAGCCAGTTTTTTCAGATCCTGATCAATTCTTTCCAACGCCTGTCTCCTGTCCTGATAATTCTTAGTCTGTGTCACCTTGACCAGACGATCGTACCAGCCGTTCCCAAACCGCATGGTTGTGTTCCAGTCAATGGTGCTGCCTGCAAGTCTGGAAGACAGGCCACCGACCTTGTCATCCGTGCCGAAGATCTGTTCCAAACCTTCTGCGGATCCTTCCCGGACAAGCATCTGCACGATGTCCAGAAAAAAGCAACGTTCTCCCACGTTGATCTTCTCTGCCATATCGGGCAATGGAGGAAGCGCCTCCAGATCGTTCAGATATATCCGCGTCTGTTTCGCCCCAGGTCCGGAAGACTCAATAAATGCCAGATCGGATTGACTGGCGACCGAATCAATTGCAATGCCGATCAGCGCTTCGATGGTTGTCGATCCCTGTCCGATCAATCGCCCCAGTCGGTGACAGGCCAGCAGGTCCTGCCAGGCTTCGGAGTCTCGCCCTTCACCGGTATGCCACATCGCTCGAGCACTCAGAGCCCGGGCGAAACTGCGTGCCTGCTGGACAGCCGGCAGCAGCATGTTAACCAGTGTCGCATCGGCACCTGTGACCCCGTCCGGAATGACCAGTGGCGAAAAATACTTCGGTCGTTTCGTTCCGGCCACGACCAGCGACAGCGGCTTTTCGTTCGCTTTGAGCCAGGCCCTGATCTGCGGATACTGGCCAGTCTTCCAGGGACGCGCCGCTGCGAGGCCCTGCTCATTGATGATCTGAAGATAAGCGGGATCCTTGCGCGGGATTCGCACCACCTGCTGCAGGTACTGCGAAAGATCCAGAAAATTATCTCCCTGATCCGGCGGCTCGTCCATTCCCATCAGGCTGAAGAATCGGGGCGGCATCTTCTTTTCGTTCGGCTCCGGACCAAGTGCCTGCCAGAACAGCACATTGGCATTATTTTCCGACGTGATTCCCCGTCCCAGTCGCGTGTTTATGGCACCCGGATAATCCACGTAACCGGACTGTGTCAGTGGGGCGGTGAACCAGGTCGTGTGCCGAGAGATCGTCAGGCCTGGTTTTGAACGCGACGGCGAATTCGGATGTTTCTTTTTCCCGGTGTCTGTCCTCTGCGCATCCGCACATGCAGTATGCAGGACCAGATACACCACCAGAAACAGACGAACGACCCTGAAGTTCACAGACATGCCGGGCTCCAATCGGTCTGACTCGTGAAGGGAACTGAACACAGCACAGACTACCAGCCCCCACGAAAGAAAGACGCCCGTTCAGTCACCATTTGTCTATCTTTTTTTTTTCCTCTGTGGTCAACGGAGACCACGTAGGGTCTGCATCGGGTGGTTCACGAAGCGGATGCCCCTTCCGAAATTATCGACTGCTGCTCAGCGAGGCTCGGACGTTGACGGTCGGGCCCGTGCCCAACCCCGCCACTTGCGAAGAGTGCATATACCACCAATACAACACGATTTCAGCCCTGCTGAAATCTGTACGCTGGCGGTCTGCAGCCAACGCTGTTGAAATGCCGTGTCACGGAAACGGCATTCGCCTGTTTCGACTATTCGTTGGGGCCGGTCCAGTATCCGATGGTCCCACAGCAACACGCGAATCATTATGATTCAGGTCTCCTTAACTGGCTGTCGTTCCATCAAACTACCGCACTACGAATGAAACAAAAGATGAAACTGCTTATCGCGTTCATGACTGTCCTGACGTTGCCGGGGTACACCTGCAAGGCGCAGAATACGATTAATTTTCCAGAAATCGGAGCGGTGGATCGCTTTGATGGGGCACTGGACGGCCTGATCTCCAAAGATGCTGAGATCGAAGTGCTGTGTGGAGGATTTGAGTGGGCCGAGGGGCCTGTCTGGGTTCCGGAAGCGGGCAATCTGTTTGGCGGCTATGTCCTGTTTTCCGATATTCCCAACAATGCCGTGATGAAGTGGCAGGAAGGCGTTGGTGCCAGCGTCTTCATGAAACCGGCTGGCTATACCGGGGTGGGCGACTACGGAAAAGAACCCGGCAGTAATGGTCTGGCACTTGATTCGGGCGGTCGGCTGGTTTTGTGCGAACACGGTGACCGACGTATTTCTGTCCTGACGAAGGGTGGCGGAAAGATGACCCTGGCCGATAACTGGAACGGGCAACGCTTCAACAGTCCCAACGATCTGGCTATTCGCAGCAATGGCGATGTTTATTTTACCGATCCTGTTTATGGACTGCCCAATCGGGCTGACGATCCACTTCGCGAGACAGATTTCTGCGGCATCTATCGTCTGCAGCCGGACGGCATTGTCACGGTTCAGTACAAGAACGTATCGAGACCCAATGGCATCGCTTTTTCTCCGGACGAAAAAACTCTGTACGTAGCGAACAGTGATGGCAACGACCCGGTCTGGCGTGCCTTTCCCGTTCAGAGTGACGGCAATCTGGGATTGCCACGTCCGTTTTTTGACAGTTCAAAGGAAGATCGAATTGCTCGCGGCGGAGGTGACGGGCTGAAGGTGGACGTACATGGCAATGTCTTTGCGACGGGGCCGGGCGGAGTGCTGGTGCTGTCGCCTCGTGGCAAGTTGCTGGGGCGTATCGCCACAGGTGAGAGGATCGCCAATGTTGGCTGGGGCAATGACGGCAGTGTGCTGTACCTGACGTCAGACATGTACCTGTGCCGGATTCAGACAACAACAAGGGGGACAGGGTTTCAGAGCAAATAGCCTGTTGTCGTGGTTGATGCCGGCTCGAAACGAAAGTCGAAAAGCGTTCTTCCCGGCCACAAGTCAGCCTGTAATGCTGTAGTCGACACCTCCATGCAAGAATAAGTCGTCTGTCGTCACGTAGTGTTATTCCGGCAGCGCGTCGCTCAGGGCATAGGCGCCGGCACGATGGGCATAGGCGCCGGCACGATGGGCATGGATCTCGGCGGTGTCAAACAGGGGTCTGTCGAATTCAGCTGCGGCCAGCAGCATTGCGGTCTCGCTGCAGCCCTCGGCGTCGAGGCCAGTTACTGATTCGAAACAATTCCGACCTGACTGATGCCCTACACCGGAATGCTTTCAGCCGTGGCGTCCGCGATGTGCAGCACTGGTACGGAAAGAGCAGCTTCGATGTGCGGAGCGATTCGATGTATGGTGTTTGTGCACAGCACAGAAAAATCAGAACCGGCGGATTCAAGCGTCTGCGCAGCTGCCGCCGGTTTCCGTTCATCACGGGCTGGTGGTTGTTCTGTTCACATGCTTCTATGTATCACTGAGGTGGTCGTATCGAGTCAGAAAATATATGGAAAATATGACCCGCATGTCGCTGTTCGTTGTTTTTCGCGCTGGTTTGTTGCTGAGGATCGTGACGTGAATCACCGGGCAGTGGTGGTTCGTTGATGTTTAACGGCTGACCGTGTCCTGATCGAACTGTTCCTTGTGAAAGCACGCGGCCGGTCTGCAGATCAGTGAGACATTGCGTAAAACAGGACGTTGATCGCCATCGCGTACGAGTGTACCGAAAATCGGTCAAAGAACTCCTTCGATTCGCCTTCCCGCTCCCAGCCGTCTGCGATGTCCGTATTATGAGTTGCAATCGCCAGCAGTCGGCCATGAGGATCAAACAGGCCCATGAACCTGACGTGGCGGACTCCGTCCACACCGCCGGCCGGACCACGATGAACTCCGGGAGGATCCCAGTTCTGTCCGGTACTCACGAAGAAGATCCGGGCTGGCACCTGAGGACATTGTTTTAATCGATAGACCGTCTGCAGGATCGGGTGATCGTTGGGAACCACCTTCCATTTCCAGTCCGGCCGCAGGCTGCCAATGTTACGATGCATGTTCTGCCACTCGGCTTCACCCCAGAAATCGTCAACCCACAGAAACCCTCCGGCGTTCAGGTATCTTTTCAGCATTTGCCTTTCGACGGCCGACAGCTGCATCCAGCCCACGTCACTCATGAAAATAAATGGATAGTCGAAGAGTTCCGGGTCTGTCAGTCGCAGGACAATCGGATCGGGGTTCACTCGAACCGACGTAAGCTCTTTCAGTCGGTGAATCAGGTTCAGTTCGGCTCGCGGGTAATCAGTTTCCCAGCGGTCCCAGTCGCGGCCTTCATGGCGGTACCACGATTCTCCGAAGCCTCCTGTGCTGTCGTATCTGACACGCACGAACGTGAAGGCGTCTGCATCACGTCCGGAATCATCAACCAGACCGTTCGAGTCTGCCACCAGGCAGCAACAGAAGAGTCCCCCGCACAACAGGAACGCCGTCATGAAGATCCTGGATAATTGTCTGGATCGGATCATGTGCCGGCTTTTCTATAGATCTGCAGTTCCCCGCAGTTCAGCCGCTGAAACTGATAATGGTCACCCCCAAAACACGAAGCGCCCGCGGGTGATGCATCGTATCTTCGGACCCTGCGGATGAAAAGTACTGTTCAGTCGCAAACTGCCGCCGTCGATGATTCTGACTCGTTGCCTGCATCATCGTTTTCGCGGTATTGTTCGCAGCAGTGTTCGTGTGAATTATCGTGTCCGCGGCAGGCTGATCCTGGTCAGGCACGGCGAGTTCTGTTGCTGCCGTTTCTGCGTGAGATGGCAGGCTGCAGCCGTCGGACTGGTCTTCGACACCTGCGTTCTGAGCGGAAAATCACGGGGAGCGTGTACGACCTGACAGTCGCCTGAAGCAGGAATAGACGAGATGACGTGTGAACGGACGCGATGTGAAGCCACAAGGACGCCGGGCAGTCTGAAATTCCTCACTTCTTTGTTATCAACGTTCGTTGTGACCGGTTGTCAGTCTGTACCAGCCTTCTTCAGAATGTGTGAGATCAACCGCTGGTGGTCAGTCCCGTCTTCAGCCGGCAGGACTCGACAGTTCAGCCGAACGTCTCCATGTCAACGACAGGCTTCTGCAGTTCCCTGGCGTTCGTAATGACGGGAGTGTCATGCTCCATTACGAATGAAAACTGACGATCGATACTGCTTGGATTAAGCAGTACAACCAGTGCCGGAGTGGCCACCGTGGACAACAGAACGCCGCGCCCTGTTGCAATTGTTTCCTGCCGCCGGTGATTTTTGTGTCCGGACCCGATTCAAACAGATGTTTGTCTGAGACGAAGTGCGTTGTCCGCCGGCCGCTTAAAATATCCACAGCCCATTGACGGCCCGCTTCCGCCTTTGTTCGGGAGAGCTTCCGTCCTGCCGTCGGCACGGAATTCTGACCCTGTCAGGGAAATTCAGGTTGTGTTTGTGCAACATGCTTACAGAAACAGCGTGCGTTGTGCTTAACCACAGTACATGAAAACGTGAATTCCCTTTGCTGCTGACGTTGGCCTTCGTGCGGGGGCCGAAGCTATCATCCCGGACATCGAGCGGGGGCTTCAGGAAAACCAGGGGGAATGCACGTGATCAGCAGGTACACAGAAAGTCAGAGGTGTGTAGACGAGCCACACACCCTTGTCTGCAGGACGGTTTTGCAATGGGTTGTTTCACTCTTGGTGATTTCACCCATCAGTGCTGAACTGCAGGCGGACGAATTCATTCCTCGGAATACTCAACAGGCGGGACAGGAACCGCTTGTGCCTTCCGAAGCGATTAAGCGAATGCACGTGCCTGCTGGATTTCGTATCACGCTGGCAGCTGCGGAGCCGGACGTTCGTCAGCCGATCGCGATGACATTTGACGATCGAGGTCGGTTGTGGGTGGCGGAGAGTTATTCCTACGACGGCAGTACATTTACCGACGAAACGCACGACCGGATTCTGATCTTCGAAGACACGAACGGTGACGGTGTGCTGGATCGGCGGAAAGTGTTCAAGGACGGGCTCAGTCATTTGACCGGCCTACAGTTGGGTTTCGGCGGGATCTGGATCACCGCTCCGCCCCGTCTTGAGTTCGTTCCGGATCGCGATGGCGACGACATTCCCGACAGTGAGGCCGTTGTCCATCTGGACGGTTGGTCACTGAAGGCCGAACACAACAGCGTAAACGGGCTCACGTGGGGACCGGACGGCTGGCTCTATGGCAGGCACGGTATCAAGCAGCCGTCGCGGGTTGGCCGGCCGGCAGACACTCCTGAGAATCGGATCGAGTTGAGTTGTTCGGTCTGGCGATACCATCCGACTCGCCACGTTTTCGAAGTTGTCGTTGACGGAACGATCAATCCGTGGGGGCTGGATTTTGATGATCACGGACAGGCGTTTCTGACGACAAGTGTCGTGGAACATCTGTGGCATCTGGTCCCGGGGGCGCACTATGAACGCTGGAAGGATCGAGGTGTTCATCCGGATCCGTACGTTTATGAGACAATGTCTGCAACCAGTGACCATCTTCACTGGGCGGCGGACTCGTGGGAACGGGCCGGACGTCAGGCAGAAGGAAACCTGGACTTCGGTGGTGGCCACTCGCATTGCGATGCCATGATCTATCTCGGTGATCGCTGGCCGGAGGAGTTTCGTGGCACGATCTTTATGAGCAATATTCACGGGCGACGCATCAATCGCGACCGCATTGTTCGCTCTGTGGGGCCGTACAGGGGTGTTCATGCTGATGACTTCCTTGTGGCTGAGGATCCGTGGTTTCGAGCGGTGTCCATGGAGTACGGCCCCGACGGCGATGTGTATCTGAGTGACTGGTCAGATAACGGTGAGTGTCATGACCGAGACGGCGTTCACCGGACCAGCGGACGAATCTACAAGATTACCCGGGGAGAACCGATTCGTATAAATGTCGATCTGGCGCGGGCGTCCTCGGCACAGCTTGTTGAGTATCAGCTGCACCGCAACGACTGGTATGTCCGGCACGCGCGACGCCTTCTGCAGGAACGAGCGGCAGCCGGTCAGGATCTGTCTGATGCCGTGTTGTCGCTGCGGCGCATGTTTGCAGGCCATGCCGACGATACCCGAAAACTGCGGGCGTTGTGGACACTGTATTCGGTCGGCGCCGTGGACCATCGGTGGCTGGTACGGCAACTGGATCACACCAGCGAACACGTGCGTTCGTGGGCTGTGAGGCTGCTTGTTGACTCCGGACGGTTATCAGCGGAGGATCTGGACGCTATGGCCGATCTGGCACGCACGGAAAAGTCGTGGCTGGTCCGAATGACGCTGGCGTCGGCGCTCCGTCATGTTCCGGTTGGCCAGCGGTGGGCAACAGCGGTAGATCTGGCCCGTTCATCCGACAGCGACGAGGATGCGAATCTGGTGCGAATGATCTGGTACGCCGTTGAGCCCGAAGTTGCTGCCCAGCCACAGCGAGCCATGCAGAATGTGGCAGCCTTCCCGCCGCGTATCCGGCGGTGGATGGCTCGTCGCGTGTGCGACCATTCAGACCGCGCGGTGGCCTTTCTTTTTGAAGCGCTGGAACGCACCGACCGAACGGACCTTCCGGCAGATCTTCTGGCAGATCTTCTGGCCGGGTTCAACGCGGAAGTTTCGGCACAGCAGACTGAGCCACTTTCTGATGCCGCCAGTCGAATCGTCATGCAGCTGGTCGCGCACCAGGATTCTGATGTTCGCGTCGCTGCGCTGACGACCGCAGCCATCGTCGGCAACAACGCAATGCTGGGCCACGTCCGGCGATTGCTGCATGACGCCTCTGGTGATTCAAAAATGCGGCTGGCCGCACTGACCGGGCTGGTCCGCCGCCGACCGCCGGGACTGGCGGCCGATCTGGAAAGTCTGATCATTGCGGATCAACTGACAGTCGCAGCACTACAGGCAGGATCGACTGTTAATAATGTTCGTCTGAGTCAGACGGTGCTGGGTCGGTTTCACAGGTTTACGGAAACCGAACAGAATGCTGCCCTCGATCTGCTGGCTGCGCGGCGTGCAGGTGCCCGACTGCTGGTCACCGCATTGGAGCAGCAGAAGATTTCCGCAAAGTTGCTGACGGCCGGTCAGGCTCGACAGATTGCAGCGTTGAATGACAAGCCACTGCTGCAGCGGCTCGAAAACGTTTGGGGCACGGTACGCCCGACGTCCGGCGACCGCCTGCGGCAGATCAGGGACTGGTCGCGAAAGCTTGATCCGTCTCGAATCGCGCAGGCTGATCTTTCGAACGGTCGAGCAGTGTTCAACAGGACATGCGCCTCGTGTCACAGATTGTTCGGGGAAGGCCGTACGATCGGGCCGGAATTAACCGGCGCAAATCGACGTAGCCTGCAGTATCTGGTGTCCAATATTATTGATCCGAGTGCCGCGGTTCCTGACGATTTTCGCATGGCGACTGTGGTGACGACAAATGGTCGAGTTGTTACGGGGGCGATATCACGAAGAACAGAATCGGTCGTGACGATTCAGACAGCAACAGAGGTGATTAATATTCTGTCGGAAGACATCGACACGATCGAGCTGTCATCAAAGTCGATGATGCCCGACGGGCTGCTTGGCAAGCTGAGCGACAGGCAGGTCAGCGATTTGTTTGCATGGATGATGAGCAGCGGTCCGGCTGAGTTCGTGGCTCGCCATGAACACCGTGACGAACTGCCGACCGTCATCCTGCTGGGCGATTCCATACGAATCGGCTACCAGAAAACTGTGGCGGCCGAACTGCACGGTCAAGCAAAAGTGTGGTCGCCAAAGGAAAACGGAAAGGACACCGGGTACACACTTGAACACCTCGGGAAGTGGATCGAGGGGCGTGAGGCATCGGTCGTACATATTAACGCGGGGTTGCACGATCTGTTCTTGAGTTCGAAAACCGGTCGGCCACGACACAGTCCTGACGTCTATGTCACGAATCTGCGAAAGATCTTTGCAGAGCTCATTCGGCTGACGGATGCTGAAGTGATTTTCGCATTGACGACGCCGGTCGACGAGCAACGGCAGGCATCGTCTGAAACCTACAGTCGTGTTGTGAGACGTAATTCCGATATTGCGGCCTACAACCGCAGAGCCGTGGAGGTCGCTGCAGAGTTCGGTGTGCGGATCAACGATCTTCACGCCGTAGCCGTTGGTGTCACTGACGGACTTCGTGACGACGGTGTGCATTTGTCAGCGAAAGGCGTTGATGTCGTCGGTAAACAGGTCGCTCACAATGTGCTGTCAGTCCTTAATGAACGGCATCCGGAGGCTCATTGACGGAAACATTACAGCGATCATCAGATGACAGTAAATTTCGGGCTGACCTGGGCAGCCAGTTGCACCTGTCCAGTGGCCGGTATCGGCGAGCCATGAGAAACCAGGGTAACGGCCGGGCCGTTTACAGAGTAGGTATTCGTCTGTAACCGTTGGCCTGGGCAGCAGGAAAAAGCCCGTGGGAGCAAAGCTCGCACAGGCTTTTCGGATGACGTCAATACGTTCAGCGTCGGCCATGGAAGCGTTTTTCACCACCGGAAATGCAGACAATGATAGCGTTGCAGTCGCATTGATCAGGCCGGTCCCGGTACCTTGCACCGGCAGTCGCTGCCTTGATTCCTCGACGGTGCTTATACGAGAAGATTCCGCTGGTTTGGTAGCTTTGATCAAAGTTGCCGAAGGCGTCACCGAGATCACTTAGTTCACCCACGACTGCACACTGCAGTTCGACCAGTCCGACAATCATGCCCAGGATCAGAATTGTGCCGATGAGCACAATTTCAGCCGAGAGTATCACTCCGGATTCATCGTTCCATAGATTCTGTAACATCGCGCTTTTCCTCTGTTGATACGTTGCCCTGAATTCAGCGGCATTACTGATCCGCTGTCTATTCACCTCATTTGCAGTCGTTGTGCCGAACATCTGTTGATATTCGGCATCATTTGCGTTCTGGCAGCGAAAACTCACATAAACGGATCGTCACATTGTGCCGAACCGAATCGCGTGTTGCGTTTTGGCATCAGCAGGTGTTTGCACGGTTGACGTTTTGCAGCATCATTTTGTTTGCCCGGCACGACGTCGGTGCCACAGATCAGGCAGATGATGCGACCGGAAGACAGTCTTCTGAAGGGGACAGCGGACTTGAAATCCGTTCGTTGACAGAGGAAACGGAAAGTTGATCATTTTTGGTCGCGACGTATCAGAAATCTGTACGTTTCTGACCGCATCGCTGCATTGTGTTCGTAATCTCTGTGTCGTCCGTGACACATCGTGAATAAATGAACAGCAAACGTTGCCCTTGGACTTCATCAACGAGAACAGGCAGTCCTGATCGGCGGCTCTCAGGTGGCGGTTTGCGAAGGATATGTCGCCTTTTTGCAACGGGTGCCTGTCGCAGGCTTGTTGAAGTTGGTTGTCAGCCGTGTGATTTCGTACAATCGGTGTCCTGTAAGTCCACTCCGTGCCGCATGACATAAAGCAAATGCTGGCTTCGATCGCGACAGAGATTCGATGACCTTGAAACATAATTACCCGGGGGCCTGCACCACCGCCCAATTGTCTCTTTCTTCTCGTTTGCGAAGTGCCTCGGGGGTGATCGCACATCAAGTGTGCGCTGCTGTTTACGACGCTTTCGGATTGCACGATTTCTGTCGTGCAGCGGCGTTTACCGGCACTGTGCGGCGAACGAGCACCTGTCTTGTTTCGTTGCTTTTCGCTTTGCGTCTGATGACGATGTGCACGGTGAATGCTGATTCCGCGGATGACTGGGCGCGAATGCAGAAAATCCAGCCCCGCGGGTACGTCTGCTATCGAGCACGGCAGGAGCTCAGCGTGGATGGAAAACTGGACGACGATGTGTGGCTGTCGGCTCCCTGGACGTCTGACTTTGTCGATATCGAAGGTGATGTGAAGCCGCGTCCCCGGTTTCGGACGCGAGCGAAAATGCTGTGGGATGATCAGTATTTCTATATTGCCGCGGTGCTGGAAGAACCACATGTCTGGGGTACGCTAACCAAACATGATTCGGTCATCTTTCACGACAACGACTTCGAAGTTTTCATCGACCCCAACGGTGACAATCACGAGTACTATGAATTCGAGATGAACGCGCTCAACACCGGCTGGGATCTGTTTCTGCCGCGTCCGTACAAGGATGGTGGGAAGGCAGATAACGGCTGGGAGATTCCTGGTCTGAAGACGGCCGTCCACGTCGCAGGCACTCTGAACAAGTCTTCAGACGAGGATAAACACTGGTCTGTCGAAATCGCTATTCCCTGGCAGTCGCTGAATGAGTTTGCTCACCAGGCCACTCCGCCTCACGACGGCGATCAGTGGCGTGTCAACTTCTCGCGAGTCGAGTGGCAACATGAACTTGAGGAGGGAAGATATCACAGGCTTCCGAAGACTCGTGAGAACAACTGGGTCTGGTCACCGCAGGGCATTATTGACATGCATCGGCCTGAGCGGTGGGGCTTCGTGCAGTTTTCTGATGCGGCGCCGGGATCAGTTCGTTTCAAGCCGATCGCGGCATGGAACGCTCGAGAGGCTCTGATGACCATATATCACCATCAGAAAGCCTTCCATCAGAAACACGGACGCTGGGCTGCCCAACTGAAAGATCTGGGAATCGAAGAGAGTTTGAATCATCCTGTGTTGGAAAGGACTGACACAGGGTTTCATGCCTACCTCAACGTGCGACAGGGGAGCGGAACACAGCGGCTGCACGTGCAACAGGATTCGAAGATCTGGATTACCGGTCCTGAGGAGCAGATCAAGTCGCTCATCGCAAACCAGGCCGAAGCATGGAATCGGGGCGACATCGATAAATTTATGGAGTCTTACTGGAAGTCCGAGAAACTGACGTTCAGTTCGGGCGGCAGGACAACTCGCGGCTGGCAGGCGACCAAAGATGGCTATCACCAGCGTTATCCGACACGCGAGCAGATGGGACTGCTGACGTTTTCCGAACTTGAAGTGACACCGTTCGGTGACGCCGCACTGGTGCTGGGGCGATGGCACCTGAAACGCGATTCTGAGCCCGTCGGTGGAAATTTTTCGCTGACCTTTCGTCTGATTGACGGGCAATGGCTGATCGTTCACGATCACACGTCCAGGGAATTGCTGCGAAGTAAATGAACTGTCCGCCGTTGCTGTTCTTCAATCATCCACGTGTTGTTCATTATCATTAACGGAACTGCAGTCATGAGCCGTTGTCACACGTTTCTCTGTCTGACCGTCATCACCCTGCTCTGTCACGGGCAGAACAGCGTGCTGGCCGAAGATCTGGATGCAGAAATTACCGCTGCCCTTGAGCGGGCCGGAGACAATCGTGATCAGATCCAGCACGCACTCGACCGGACTCCCAACGCACAACGTACCGGTATGCGGTTTCTTGTCGCGTGGATGCCGGAACGCGATTTGACCAGTCTTTCGGCGGAAGCACTGCTGGAAAACGTCAGGCTGGCTTATCAGGCGTGGAACGAAGCCCGCTGGAAAGATGATGTGCCGGAACCGATGTTCCTCAACAATATTCTGCCTTATGCCAGCATCAACGAACGCCGAGACGACTGGCGTCAGAACTTCCGGCAGCAGTTTCAGCCGCTGGTGAAAGACGCCACGTCTCCCTCTCAGGCGACCGCGATATTGAATCAAAAGATATTCAGGCTGTTGAACGTCCGGTATTCAACGAAACGCAGGAGAGCGGATCAGGGGCCCGCTGAGTCGATCAGGTCAGGGCTGGCGTCGTGCACAGGTCTGTCGGTTCTTTTAATTGATGCCTGTCGCGCCGTCGGAATACCTGCACGCTTCGCGGGTACCCCGCTGTGGACGAACAAAAGCGGGAACCATTCCTGGGTTGAGATCTGGGATAATGGCTGGCATTTCACGGGTGCTGCGGAAGCGACGGGTGACAAACTGGACAAAGCATGGTTCGTGGGTCGCGCTGCGACGGCGCAGCGCGATCATCCGCGACACGCTATTTACGCTGTCAGCTACAAGCGAACGCCGCAGAGGTTTCCTCTGGTCTGGGACTCCGGAAATGACTATGTCTTTGCCGTTAATGTGACGGATCGGTATACCGCTGAGACGCAGAAAATTCCTGCAGGACATGTTGAAGTTCAATTCGTTGCGATTGACGAAGCGAATGGCGATCGGTGCGCGGCACCGATCAGACTGTCAGACCCAACCGGCAACCCCGTCTATGATGGCACAACGAAAGACGAACGATTTGACGCCAATGATCATCTTTCCGTGCTGCTTCGCGTGGGCCGACAGTATGACGTGGAGGTTCGGTACAGGGATCGTGTGCTGACAAGGACAATCAAAGGCGAACAGCGCGACGCACCCATTGCGCTGCGCTTTGCATCGGTCAGAGAGCCGGCGAAAGCCACGAACGCGGAAGCGTCGGGTAAAGCCGTTGCAGAACTCAGCGCTTACCTGGATACTGAGGCTGGTGATCGCCCGGCGATCGACGAACGGGCGTTCGCTGATGTACCGCTCGCACGCGACGATGCTGCTCGTGCGAAAGAACTACTGTGGCAGAATCACGTGGCCACCATTCGACGCACACGGGCGGCCGAAATGCAGGCGCGGGAACTGGCGGTCGGTGACCTGCGGATGCCATTCTTTTACAAAACATTTGGAGACAGGCCGCCGGGGGGACGCAGTCTGTACATCTCCATGCATGGCGGTGGCGGTGCCCCGAAGCAGGTCAATGACCGGCAGTGGGAGAATCAAAAGCGACTGTACTCGCCCACTGAAGGCGTCTATGTCGCGCCGCGCGCACCGACAGACAAGTGGAACCTGTGGCATCAGGGACATATTGATGGTCTGTTCGATCGGCTGATCGAGAATATGGTTGTCTTTGAACATGTTAATCCTGATCGCGTTTATGTGATGGGCTATTCAGCCGGAGGCGACGGCGTATATCAACTGGCACCTCGCATGGCCGATCGCTGGGCCGCAGCCGCGATGATGGCCGGTCACCCGAACGAAACTTCGCCGTTAGGCCTGCGGAACCTGCCGTTTACACTGCACGTCGGCGGACGTGATGCAGCGTATAACCGCAACAAAGTGGCGCTCGACTGGCAGCAGAAACTCGCGCATCTGCGCGAAGCCGATCCTGAAGGCTACGTTCATCTGGCAAAGATCTACCCCGGCAAAGGCCATTGGCTGGACCGGGAAGACGCAGCCGCGATTCCCTGGATGGCCGAACATCGTCGCAATCTTCTGGCTTCCCGCATTGTCTGGAAGCAGGACGACGTCGTGCATCAGCGATTCTACTGGCTGGCCGTAGCCGCTGAGCACGCCAGAGCACGAACGGAGATTCAGGCCGACCTTAAGGATCAGAACATTACGATTGAGGCTGCAGACGTGCCGGAGATATCCGTACGACTGGACGATCGTATGCTGAATCTGGACAAGCCGTTCAGCATTTCAATGAACGATAAAGTTGTCTTCCGGGGAATCGCGCCCCGCACCATCGCCGTTCTGAACAAGACGCTGTCAGAACGTGGCGATCGATGCGGCACGTTCGTCGCCGAGGTGACAGTCAAAGCCGGCGACGCTCAGTGAGTTCCACGTGATCGAAGCCACATTTGATTTACGTACGACGGTCGCCCGTTACGGATGCTGACGATGCATTGATGAATGCCCCGCGAGTGTCTTGCCATTGGTGTGTCTTGCCATTGGTGTGTCGCGACGACTGACCGGTGAAGGTGCTGTGGAACGACTCAGTGACGGATTCGTGAAGCGGGGTACACCAAAGCAGATTCGTTCCGATAATGGTCCGGAGGTTACGACGCGACGTGTTTGTAACTGGCTGGATCGTGTTGGTGTGCGGACACTGTCTGTCGAACCAGGGCGTCCGAGGGAGAACGGGTTTATCGAATTCTTTAATGGAAAGCCGGGTGACGAGTTGCTTCACGTGCAGTTCTGTGACACTTTGCGGGAAGCTGGAATGCCGACAGAACGCTGCAGACGTCAATACAATGGGGCTCACCTACACAGCTTCCGGCCACCAGCGCCGGAAGCTGTATTGTCTGCAACATAGTTTATGCCAGGTCCGAGTTGGACTCAGATACCATTCCCGGGGCAGGTCAATATCTTGATTCCGAACGGATCAACGCACTTCACCATTTCGCAAAAGTGCGGCAGATGTCGGCCCGCCGGGAATATCGGCTGCGGACGATACGGCGGCAGATCTGCAGACTATCTGCGGCTCGCGCCGGACTGTTCGACCAGCTGCCGGAGCACCTCGTAAGGCTGAGCTCCCGTCACGCCGTTCTGCCCAACGACGAATGCCGGCACGCCGGTCAGTCCCAGCGTCTGCGAACGACTCCAGTCTGTGTCCACTGCTTCTCGATAATGACGGGATGTCAGCGCGGCCCGACAGTCTGTTTCACACAGGCCGATACTGGTCGCAATTCCGATGAGAATGTCGATGGACGCGATGTTCAGGCCGTCGACAAAGTACGCCCGAAACAGTCGGTCGTGGATCTGATCACCACCAGGCCGGGTAATGGCATAGCTGGCGAGTTCCTGAGCGAGTCGACTGTTGTAAGTCATTGTCCGATTGCCGTAGGGCAGACCTTCGTCATCCATCAGGCCTTTCATGCGTGCCTGAGACGCTGCGATGTCGATGCCTCGACCGGCAAACAGCTGTTCCAGTGTCAGGCCTTCCGCCGGCGTTTCCGGGTGCAGAGGAAAATGGACGAAGCGCACGTCGATGTCCCATGCGGTTTGCAGTCTTTCAATACGCACGGCACTGAGATAGCACCATGGTCATATATAGTCGGAGTAAACATCCAGGACGACCCGGCTCATGAAAGGATATCCGTCACGACTTTGCCGTGCACATCTGTCAGGCGAAAATCGCGTCCCTGATGGCGATACGTCAGACGCTCGTGATCGACACCCAGTTGCTGCAGGACTGTCGCATTCAGATCGTGGATGTGCACCGGGTTTTCAGTGATGTTGTAGCTGAAGTCGTCCGTCTTACCGTAGTCGGTGCCGCCCTTGATTCCGGCACCGGCCATCCATTTGGTGTAGCAGCGAGGGTGATGGTCGCGGCCGTAATTTGTCTTCGTCAAACCGCCCTGGCAGTAAATTGTTCTTCCGAATTCGCCGCCCCAGATGACCAGAGTGTCGTCCAGCATGCCGCGCTGCTTTAAATCCTGGACCAGTGCGTAACATGGCTGGTCGATGATGCCGCATTGACGACGAATGTCGTTCGGCAGGTTGCCATGCTGATCCCATTGGCGGATAAAGACCTGAGTAAACCGCACGCCGCGTTCGGCCATGCGGCGGGCCAGCAGACAATTTGCAGCAAAGGTTCCCGGCTTGGAAACGTCAGGTCCGTACATTTCCAGTGTCTCTTTCGATTCATCGGATACGTCGGTCAGTTCCGGGACCGACGTCTGCATGCGATACGCCATTTCGTATTGAGCAATACGAGACTGAATCTCCGGATCTCCAACGGCACTGAATCGCTCGGCATTCAGTCGGCCGAGTTCATCCAGCATCCGCCGACGCATTGACGCTGACATGCCGTCCGGATTGGACAGATACAATACCGGGTCGCCGGTGGCCCGTAGACTGACTCCCTGGTGTCGAGTGGACAGGAAACCAGAACCCCACAGTCGCGAATACAAAGCCTGACCACCAAAGCCACCATTGACGGTTGAGTGGAGCACGATGAACGCAGGCAGATTTTCGTTCATGCTGCCCAGACCATAGGAAAACCAGGCACCGGTGCTCGGTCGACCCGGCAGTTGACTGCCGGTCTGAATGTACGTGATGGCCGGGTCGTGGTTGATCGCTTCGGTATGAACCGTCTTAATGACAGCCAGGTCGTCGATCATCTTTGCCGTGTACGGCAGCAATTCGCTGACTCGAGTGCCGTTTGAGCCGTGCTGCCCGAACTTAAAGATGGAAGGAGCGATCGGGAAGCGTTTCTGTCCCGAGGTCATGGTCGTAATACGCTGACCGTTGCGAACAGAATCCGGCAGGTCCTTGTCGAACCACTCGTTCATCTTTGGTTTGTAGTCCCACATGTCCAGTTGCGAAGGAGCACCCGACATGAACAGATAGATGACTCGTTTGGCTTTCGCCGCGAAGTGCGGCAGGCCCGGAATCCCACCCGGGGAATTCGTCGCAACAGCGGGGCTGTCCGCAAACAGGCCAGGATTGACCAGTGATGCCAGGGCTGCCGAACCGATTCCGGTCGACGTGCGACTGAAAAAGTGGCGCCGGGTTTCAATCAGTTCTGATTCTCGAACGGGATTCATGTTGATGTCCTTAGCCTGCTTCAGGCGAACTTGTCCTGAGACGTTTCCTTGACCGCCCCTCGGAGACGCTTTGGGTTTCCGGTGGCGGCGCGACATGGGTTTTGAAACTGCTGTTAACCTTTTGTTACGGTTTCACTCAGATTCAGCAGCAGGTGAGTGACCATTGACCATGCGGCCAGTTCGTTGGGATCAAGCTGATCATTGACGGGCGATTCACCGGCGGACAGAAACTTCACCGCGGATGCCGGATCACCTCTGAATATGCTTTTGTATTCTTCGAACAGATTTGTCAGCGACTGCAGCTCGTTCGTATTCGGCGACCGACTCAGAACGGAACGGAACGCGAAGGTGACACGTTCATCGACGCGAGATCCGCCTTCGGCAATCACGCGTTCTGCGAACTTTCTGGCCGCTTCGACGTATTGTACGTCATTCATCAGCACCAGAGCCTGCAGCGGCGTGTTTGTGCGGGCTCGCCGTACCTGACACGTTTCACGATTGGGCGCGTCGAAAGTCACCATCGACGGGGGAGGAACGGTGCGTTTCCAGAACGTGTACATGCTGCGACGAAACAATTTGTCGCCTTTGTCCTGCACGAACACAGAAGTGTTGCTGCCGCCGAATCCTACGGGCTTCCACAAGCCTGCGGGCTGATACGGCTTCACACTCCTGCCGCCGATGGTTTCAATCAGCAGACCGCTTAACGCGAGTGCCTGATCTCGAATGACTTCCGCATCCAGTCGAAACCGGGGGCCTCGCGCCAGCAGGCGGTTTGCCGAATCCGCCGCCAGCTTTTCCGGTGACACCCGCGATGACTGCTGGTACGTGGCCGACATCACAATCTGTTTTACAAATCGTTTGACGTCCCAACCGGATTCGACGAAGTCGACCGCCAGCCAGTCCAGCAACGCCGGATGCGATGGCTGTTCACCCTGCACACCGAAATCTTCGGACGTTTTCACCAGACCTGTGCCAAAGAACTGCTGCCAGAAACGATTGACGGTTACTCGTGACGTGAGAGGATGGTTGGGCTGGATCAGCCATTCGGCCAGTCCCAGGCGATTGGACGGTGCGTTCGCGACCGGCGGAGCAAGCCATTCAGGAACAGCGGACGAAACGGGCTCACGTTTCTCCGTATACTGGCCGCGTTCAAGAATATAGGCCTGTCGCGGTTTCGGGCGGTCCTCCATCACCAGAGTCGAAGGGACGGCGTTTTCGATGTCGCCGATTTTTTTCTTCAATTCCGTCTGTTCGGTCAGTGGTGCCGCCAGCATTGCTCGCGAGTCCGGATGCACATGCTGCTTGTAGTAACGAGTCAGCTGTTCAGTCTGTTCGGGCGTACGCTTCGCTTTCTTAACGTCCAGGAGTTTCTGAATTTCCGGTGGCAGAGCGGGTTGCTTTGTTTTCGTTCTGAATTGCTCCCAGGCGAACAGCGACCGTTTTTGCTTTTCTGAAAGTGATTGAGAAACGATCCCTGCCGTGTCCCAGTGAACCGTGCCTCCGACCTGCGTAAACGCCCAGCCGTTCAGTTGTGATCCCGGCGGCAGTCCGACGGCACTCGCATCGACTTCCAGGCGAACCCACTTTCCTGTTTCCGGCAGCTGGCCCATTTGACGGTTTAAGGCGTCGTTGCGTCCGGCCAGAAAGGCTTTGTCCGCTCCCCAGGTGGCTCGATGATCCCACTTGCCATCGTTGAACTGCAGTTGCAGTGTTTGCGGAGGATTCTCCGGGTCAAGGTACGCATACGCGAACAGACGCGTGTTTTCGCCGATCTTCAGCTTGTCAGTGGCTCCTGTAAAGAAGTGCTGAGTGATCGCTTCTCCTGCGCCCGTGCGAACGTGGGATTTCCTGCCGCTGTGTACCGGGTGATCAGGAGCTTCCACAAACTGCCACGGGCTGTTGCCCTCGGGTTTGGCTCCCGGAGGAAGCTCGTCATCGATCCACACGAATTGTTCTTCGCTCAGTTCGCCCAGGGCTTCGGTGGGATTCGGGTCGATGTATTTGAATTCGGACAGCAGCTTTGCAATTGTCGCGTCGATTGCTGTCAGTTGCTGAGTGTATTGCCCCTTCTGTTGCACTTGAGTGGTCGACGGAACCTTCACGACCGGCGGTGGCAGCAGTGCGTTCCCGTCCATGGCACGTTCCGTCAGACTGAAGTAGTACGAAAACAGCTGGTAGAATTCTTTCTGGGTCAGAGGATCAAACTTGTGGTCATGACAGGCCGCGCAGCCGGCGGTCAGGCCCAGCAAGACCGTGGACGTTGTCTCGACCCGGTCGACTGCATATCGCATGTAGTACTCGTCGTCGATCGATCCGCCTTCACTGGTGGTCACATTACAACGATTGAATCCTGTCGCCACGCGCTGGCTGAGCGTGGGATCGGGCAGCAGGTCTCCCGCAATCTGTTCGATCGTAAACTGATCAAAGGGCTGGTTGCTGTTGAAGGCTTTGATTACCCAGTCACGATAGGGCCAGATTGATCGTTCGTTGTCCAGGTGCAGACCGTGTGTGTCTCCGTAGCGAGCCGCATCAAGCCAGATCCTGGCCATGTTCTCGCCATACTTCTGAGAACTCAGCAGGCGATCCACCACATGTTCGAACGCTTTGTCAGAATCGTCCGCCAGAAACTGATCAACTTCCGAAATCGTGGCGGGCAGGCCTGTCAGATCCAGCGTCACCCGACGGATCAGGGCTTCGTCTTGCGCCCGATCCTCCGGCGACAGCTTTGCTGTCTTCAATCTCGCGTGCAGGAAGTTGTCGACAGGACCATTCGTGCGCCAGCCTTCGATTGCCGGCGGAACCAACGGCTTTTCCGGCGGCTGAAACGCCCAGTGTCCGGACCACTCGGCTCCGGCATCGATCCACTTCCGGATGATTGCGATCTGTGTGTCGGTCAGTTCTTTTCCGGAATCCGGCGGAGGCATTCTTACGTCAGCGTCGCTGGACACCAGCCGACGGAACAGTTCACTCTGATCACTGTGGCCCGGCACAATGGCGGCCTGACCGGACTCCTGTTTCATCAGCGCCGATTCGTGGTTGTCCAGCCGCAGGTCGGATTGTCGATTGGCTTCATCAGGGCCATGGCATGTGAAGCAGGTGTTGGACAGCAACGGCAGAATGTCGCGACTGAAGTTAACGTCGCTGTCGTCGGCAACAGCAATCGCAGTGAAGCACATTGCCAGCGGAAGCGATAAAGTAAACGTTCGAATCATCATGCGGGTACTCAGAGTGTGTACAAGGTAACGCGAAGGGGAATACGTTCCTGTTGTGGCAACCGACCTGCGGTCAGTTGCCATGCTTCATGGTCATCGTATTACGGCTTAAGATATTTGTCGAAGAATTTGATTCGAGCGTCCTCGATTTCTGCTCTGACCTCCTTCGTGGCGCCACGGAATCCGTGGTCCGCGCCGTTGATGGTCATCAATCCGGCTTCCACGTGTGAGGCCTTCAGGCGATCAATCAGCCAGACTGCCTGCTCGTGGGCGACGTATCTGTCATCCGTGCCGTGAATGCACAGCGTGGGTGCGGCATTGGGCGTGACCCAATACAGCGGGCTGGCTTCAATGTGGCGACGTCGCTCCTGCTGCACGTTTCCTCCAAGAAAAAGTGGCAGTACGTCCGCTGCATCAACGCTGGCATCGTATGATTTTGTAAAGTCGCTCGGCCCGTAGAAATTCACGACGCAGTTTACGCTGCTGGAATATTCAGCGTTTCCACCATCGCCCTCGAAGTGGTCGACATCACTGGTCACAGCCAGAAACTGAGCAAGGTGACCACCTGCCGATCCGCCCGTAGTGCCGATTCGATTCGGATCAATGTTGTACCTGTCAGCATTGGCACGCATCCATCGCACAGCGGTTTTCACATCATGAACTGCCGCCGGGAACTGATATTTCGGTGCCAGACGGTACGAAACTGTAACGGCTACGTATCCGTTTTGCGCAAGGTTCAGGCACAGTCGGTTGAAGCCGTCTCGCGATCCGGCGCGAAACCCACCGCCATGAATGCAGACGACGGCCGGGAACGGCCCCTGCCCCGTGCTCGGTTTCGCCATATTCAATTGCAGGTGCTGTCCATCGGGATTTGAGTATTCAATGTTCTTTTCGAAGACGACGCCGTCGGGGATCTTGTCCTGCGCACAGACGTGCTGACCAGAGATTGCCACTGACGCAGCCAGTGAGGTCACGACAATCGAAATTCTCGAGCATCGCATATACAGAGTTCTTTCCTGTTGTCTGCGTGTGTGGCGGGTCTATATGAGTCCATGTCACTCATGCAGTCGGTGAGACGGTATCGTCTTAGTATGTCATTGTGGGTCAGCGCTGTGTGTGAAGAAATGGCGGGCGGGTGAGGTACTGGCGCGGAATTGATTGTTCCGGCCTTGTTGTCAAAGTTGACACCGGGAGTGAAAATGGCGCTGTCTACTTCAAAATTGTAACGTGCCAAACGACGGAAGAACCATCGTGTTTCACGCTCGCCGGTCGATTTTACGACATGTTTGTGGTGACAGACAGTCTGACGCACAGACATCATCGGCCGGCAATTTGCGCAAGCAAAATGATGCGTTCTGCCTGCTGTTTGTAAGAAATTTACGTGTGTTGCAGGTCGGGCCGGGCCTGCTGAGGATTCTTCACGAGGCTCTGTCAGCGACCGTATGGGGCTGAGTTGATTGATGCCGTCCGGAATCCGTACTACCATCAGCGAGTTGACTGATCAGTCCGGTTGGTGCGGCGCTGTTATGCAGCCCCACGCAGAGGAGACGGAGATGTCTGACGACCGACGTCGTTGTATGATCGGTGTTCTTATCTGTGTCGTGATTGTTCCCATCACGGTCACGTTCGGTGCTGTGTCTGCGCAGGACGATGCAGTCGATCCCGCCGCGACGCGTGAATACGCCGTTGCTCTTGGGTTTCAGAAAAAGAAGCTTTTCAAACAGGCAGCCGTTCGCTGGACGCAGTTCATTGGGAAGTTCGCGCAGGACGAGCGGATCGCAAACGCTCATTATCATCTGGGCGTCTGCCAGCTTCAAACCGGAAACGAGATGGCGGTTGCAACGTTTCAGCAGGTTCTGAAACAGTTCATGGACTTCCAGCAGCGGGACGCGGTCCAGTTCAATCTGGGGCTGGCACTCTACAATGTGGCGCAGGCATCGCAGACACCGGAAGGCTTTCGCGCAGCCGCAGCAGAGTTTGCCAAAGTGCCCGCGCAGCACGCAAAGAGCCAGCACATTCCCTCTGCGTTGTACTATCAGGCCGAATGTGTGTTTCAGGCCGGCGACCACGCCGGGGCGATTACGGTGTATCAGGCATTGATTGCTCAGCACGGAAACAGTCCGCTGCTGCCCACCGCAATATTTGCTTTAGCGACGACTCAGCAGGAATTGGAAAAGAATGACGAGGCCGTCGCGACGTATCGCCTGTTTCTGCAGAAATTCCCCAAGGACAGCAAGGTGGCAGAATGTCGGCTGCGATTGGGACTCGCTCTGACCGCATTGACGAAGCACGCCGAAGCCGAAAAGGAATTTGCGACCGCTGCGGCTGTCGAAGATTTCGCTCTGGCCGACCTTGCGCTGTTTCATCAGGCAAGGTCGAAGCATGAACAGAAACAGCTGCCACAGGCCGCGGCATTGTTCGAATCTTTGCCAAACAGGTTCAAACAGAGTGAGTACATTAATGTGGCGTTACTGGAAAGTGGCAAATGCCGGTTTGTTTCGAACCAGTATCCGCAAGCGCAGAACGCATTCAAGGTGGTGGTTGCTGCGAAGCAGAATGAGTCGGCGGAAGCGGCCTGGTGGCTTGGTCGGACCCTGATTCAGCTGAAGCAGGCGGCCGCGGCAATCGGGGTTCTGGACACAGCCATCTCAGATTGGCCCCAGACCGAATTCGTTCCTGAATTAAAGTTTTCTCGGATTGAGGCGATCTACGAAGACGAAAAGCGAAAGCCGGAAACTGTCACATTGTACGCTCAGTTTGCGGACGAATTCGCCGGCAACGATCTGGCTGGCGATGCGCGGTTTCGAGCAGCGTTGAACGCACTGCAGCTTAAGCAGCTGGCGGACGCAAGGCAGCAGAGCGACGCGTTTCTGAGCAACGTCGCATTCGCGAAGCATTCCTTACTTCCGGACGTTCTGTTCGTCGCGGCAGAGTGTCGAATCGTCGGTGACGCACCAGACTTCGCGAAAGCCGACGAACTGTACCGTCGACTGGTCGGCGAATTTCCGGAGCATGCATACACGCTGCGATCGCTCGTTCGCGTGGGATTCTGCCTGCATTCTCTAAAGCAGTACGACCCGAGTATTGCGTTTCTGAAGTCGGCGCTGCCGAAGCTGAAGGAGCCGACCCTGCTGGCTGAAGCTCAGTTTCTGATTGGCGTCAGTCATCTGAGCCTGAAACGCCCGACAGAGTGTGTCACTGCGCTGCGAGCCTCACGACAGGCGAAGGCTGACTGGGAACGTGGTGATGAGGTTTTGCTGGCGCTCGCGACAGGGCTTGTCGATTTGAATCAGGCGGATGCCGCGATTGCGGAGCTTAATCAGCTGAACCAGAGGTATCCGAAAAGTGAATTCGCAGATCGTGCATGGTTTCGATTAGGAGAGATTCAGGCACAGCTGAAGAAGAACGATGCGGCTGTCGCGGCGTTTCAGCAGGTGGTTTCAAGTTTCTCTGAAAGTGAGTTCGCTCCATTGGCGGCCTACGGTTCTGGAGCGGCACTGTTCGACAAGGCCGACTACAAAGGAGCCGTCGGTCACCTGAACAGTCTGCTGGACCGATATCCGAAGTCAGATATTGCATTAAACGCGTACTACCTGCGTGGCCTGAGTCAGCATCGGCAGAAAAACTATGCGGCAGCCGTCAGCGATTTGACGGAGTTTCTGAAAGGCGAATCGATAGAAGAAAACGCTGCGCTGGACGCACGTTATTCGCTTGCTCTTTGCCACGCCGGCCTCAAACAACACGATCAAACTGTTCAGATTGCCCTCGACCTGCTGAAGGCAAAACCTGACTACTCCGCCGCAGACAAGGTGTGGTATGAACTTGCATTTGCATATTCAGAAACCAAACGGCAACAGGAGGCCGCTGACGCGTTTCGTCAATTGGCCACTAAGTTTCCGGACAGCATGCTGGCCGGCGAATGCTGGCTGCGCGTTGCGGGGTTTCATGCTGGTGAAGAGCAGTACGCTGAAGCGATTGCGGCGAGTGATCAGGGGCTGGCAAAGACGAAAGACAGTAAGCTGCGCGAACGACTTCAGTTTCGGAAAGGAAGTTCGCAGTTCTCCACCGATGGGTTCGCCGAGGCAGCGGCAACACTACAGGCTCAGATTACAGAGCATCCGGACGGTGACCTGAGAATCGACGCTACCTGGCTGGCGGCGGAAAGCATGTTTCGTCAGAAAAAATACGGCGAATCATTGCCGTGGTATCAAAAGACGATCGATGCGAAATCCGAAAAATACCATGCCCGCGCACTTTATCGAACCGGCACGTGCGCTAACGAGCTTCAGCAGTGGCCAGTCAGTCAGAAACACTTTGAAACGCTGACAAAACAGTTTCCCAAGTTTGAACAGGTCAGCGAAGCATGGTACGGACTGGGTTTTGCTCTGCAGAATCAGAACCAGCTCGATCAGGCGATGCAGATGTACGATCGAGTGACGAAAGAAACGAACACGGAATCCGCCGCAAAGGCACGATTCATGATGGGCGAGTGTGCATTTGCACAGAAAAAATATGATATCGCGTGGGAGCATTTTCTCGAAGCGGCGCTCGGTTATCCGTACCCGGAGTGGCAGGCTCTTGGCCATTTTGAGGCGGGGCGCTGCTTCATTGAACTGAAAATGCCTGACAAGGCTCGGGAATCGTTACAAACCGTTGTGGATCAGTTTCCGGAACATGTGCGAGCAAAGGATGCTGCGAAACTTTTGGCCGGGCTGAAGTGACGGCAGGGACCTGCATCTAAGAAGACAGCTGAAGAAAAATACATAGAACGTTCCACCAATCGAAAAATTAAGGGGCGATGAATGTCATCCTGGAATAGTCGCGTGCTCACAGCATCGACGTTTTTGATGCTGTCTGTATTTTTGCCGTTGCTGTCGGCCGACGAGGTGGCTGATACGGACGCTGTTTCGCCGACAGCTGAAGTTGCAGCGGCATCTCCGCCGGCTGACGACTCCATTCTGTCGCTCATGCTGGATACCGGACTTACCGGCCTTCTGTTCATGGGCACGCTCGGCCTGTTCTCGCTGGTCAGTGTCACCGTGGCGATTGAACGGCTCGTGAATACGCGTCGCGTTCGCATAATACCGGCCGAACTTGTCAACGAGCTGAAACGAGTTGTTGACAACGATCGGTCGACGCCGGCGGATCTGCAGGCCATTGGTGATCGTCACCGTGCACCTGCAGCCACAATACTACTGGCCGGCATTCAACGCGCCGGTCGTCCTCTGCCCGAGGTGGAGAAGGCTATGGAAGACGCCGCCGTGCGTGAAATGGGAGCACTCCGCAGTCGAGTCCGACCGTTGGCGGTGGCAGGCAGTGTGGCGCCGCTCATCGGACTGCTGGGCACCGTCGTTGGTATGATTATCGCTTTTAAAACGGCTAGCCAGGCAGGACTTGGCAAGGGGGAAATGCTGGCTCAGGGTATTTACATGGCTCTGGTCACAACTGCTGCCGGTTTGTCAATCGCCATTCCGTCACTGCTGTGCGCCGCCTTTTTCAACGGAAAGATTGAACAGTTTTTTCGCGAAATCGATGTCGCATTGATGTCGACATTTCCGTGCTTTGCTCGTGTGGAAAAACACGTCGCGATCGCAGGTGAAAAACACGAATCGAAAGACGTAGCAGAGACTCAGGAGAAGGACAGGCTCGTAGAGATCAGCGGATGACCTGTTCCGGTTACGGCATCGTTGGCCGTGTGAATCGGAGATTCGTGGCTCTGTGGACCCTGTCTGAAGTACGGGGTAAAGAGTCAATCATGAGAATACCATCACTAAACGAAACGCAATATCTATGAAGCTGCCAATCGAGACAGACGACTTCGAGGGGCCTAATCTGACGCCCGTCATTGACGTCGTCTTCCTGCTGTTGATCTTTTTTCTGGTCGCTACGCGATACGACCAGGAGGAACGTGAATTGGATGTCGTGCTGCCGGAAGTCACGCAGGCACAGCCCCTGTCCATGACTCCCGAACTGGTCATTAATGTGCTCCGCAGCGGTGCCTACAAAATCGTGCAGCAGGAAATTGACGAACAGCAACTCGGTCAGATCATTCGGGAATCCTACAGAAACAATCCGCACCAGTCGGCACTCATTCGTGGCGATGGTGAGGTCGCGCTGAAGCACGCCGTCCGGGTGATGGGACTGTGCAATGAAGTCGGGATGGATTATCGCATTGCGGCGCTGCAGGAACGTTAGTGAGGGTCAGTCATGTTTCCATGGGGACGTACGGCTGATATTTGCAGAATCTTTATGATGTCGGGTCAGGGTGAAGTCGTCCGTTGAAGAAAAAGAACACTTCAATTTCAATGACTGAAACAGCCGTTCAGGCCGGACGCGGATGGCTGCGCTCTCCGAAGTTTGCCGCGTTGGTTGTTCTGGTGATCTTCACGATCTGGGTCGTGCCGAAACCTCGCGGCCGTGTCATCCCTGTTGACGGAGTTGGACGCTGGGCTGATCTCAGCACAATGCAGCAACGGCGAATCGTCTGGCGTCCGGCGGACGAGCTGTCATCTGTCTTGCCAACAGATGTCGCTGACGCCTCACTGATTTCTCCCCGTTTCGCAGATGGGGGGACAACTCTGTACTTCGCTCTTCGGACTCGCAGCGGTCAGGCGGATATCTATCGCAGTCGACTGGTTCACGGCAACTGGCAGGCAGGCCAGCCGGTAGCAGCACTTAATTCTGCAGCCGATGATGTCGGTGCGATCCCGTCGGCGGACGGACGGACGCTGTTTATGTATTCCAATCGAGCGGGCGGCACAGGTGGCTTCGACATCTATGTTTCGGAATGGCGGGACGAGGAATGGACATCACCTGTCAATGCCGGTCGTCCCGTTAATTCGTTCGCGGACGAGTACGACCCGGCGATTTCCCCGGACGGTCAAACGCTTTACTTCGCATCGAATCGTGTTAAGCACTCCAGTGGTTCCGGAAATCCGAATGATGAATGGAGCGGAACGCTTCGACAACGGAAATCGAATACATTCGACATTTATGCAGCGGTCCGAAACAGCATTGCCTCATCGTGGGAATCCGTCAACGCTCTGGACGCCGTCAACCGAGCGGGCAGCAACGAAGGGGCGCCGTTTGTGTCGCCCAATGGGGCGTTTCTCTATTTTGCGTCCGACCGTCCGGTCCGTAGCGGTGAGAATCAAAACCTCGATCTGTTTCGAAGCAATATTGCTGGTACAACGGCGACTCCGGCGGAAAATCTCGGGCCGGAAATTAATACGCCCGGGCATGAGACGGAGCCTGCACTTTCACCGGAAGGCTTTACGCTCATCTTTTCAGCTCATCGAAACGGAAGCGAACGATTGCTTCTGAGTCGTGCCGATGAAGTGATGATTGAGTCCGGATGGGATACCTCAAACCTGCATGCCGTTTCCGTAATCTGGCCGCACGGCGTGCTGATTACGTTAATGGTGGTACTGCTGGCCGCGGTTCTTTTTGTTACACGTAACAAGTTCGTGCAGGCGGCCGGGGCTACTCGGTTTTTTGCGGGAAGTGTGATGATTCACGTACTGCTGCTGTTCGTGCTGGCGGTGTGGAATCTGCCGAAGGTCATCGATGTGATTACGTCGAAGAAGTTTGATGCAGAAGCGTCCACTCAGTTATTCGACGACAATCAGCACCAGTCACATGAAGACGGTCGAGCGGCGTATGAAAAACTGGCGGATCTTCAGTCGCTCGAAAACATGCCTCAACCGGACGTTGTGCGGCTGGAAACTGAAGCGTTCAGTGTACCGGAACGTACTGACAGTCCACTGCCCACAATCCCGCTGGACGTTGCCCGCACAATGTCTCCCAGACAACTGCTGTTCGTTCCGTCGAATCGCCCACAGCCGCAGCAACGGCCAGCGAAGTCGACTCCTACGCCAGCGCTGCCGCGACCGACTCCAGTAACCGCTTTGGCTGTGCCGGATCTGGAGAAGACATCCGTCGTGCCGGAGCCCGTAAAGAGGCCTGGAGAACGGCCGGTGGCCACGCAGGTTGATATGCCTCGAACGATACTGCTGGTCCAGCCGGTGCGTTTTGATATCGAGAATCCCACGGCTGAAACGGTGCGGCCCACGGCGTCAGTTGATGTGGCTCCGCCCGCTGTTCGGATTGGTACCGAACAACAGGCCGCGGCGCTGCCATCGAATCCCCTGGAAATGCGAGTCGCGCCGATACCAGACAATCCGGACGTTCTGAAACTGGCGGAATCGATCGTCCTGCCAGCGGCGCCGGTGGAGGCGACAGACAGTGTTTCGGATGAGCCAACCCCACTGATCGAAATCACGAAGGTCAACGCGAGGGCGCCAACGCCTGTTCCGTTCGCAACCTCGGGGCGGCGGAGCCAGCGCCGTGAACCACAGCCATTCGTGGACCAGAATGCGTCGATCTCCAATATCGAAAATCGTCCGGCAGATCCGGCGAACATGCCGACCGTACCACCGCGAGAATCGGCTCCATCGGCGGTCCTCAATGATCACGCTGGTATTGCACAGCTAGAGACAGAAAAAATTACGCTGTCTGCCAGCGACGCTCCGGACAGTGCTGTATCAATCGACTTATCCGACGAAAGCCTGTTGCCGGTGATCAATCGGTCTGCGCAGACGGCTCCATCGCCGCTCACGCCTCAAAAGATGACCGGCCCGTCCAGTCGAATCCGGGAACGAATCGTGGTGGGCACGATCATTCTGAAACGCAACGACGCGCCGCCGGCGTTCCACAAACTGGCCAGTCAGCTCGATCGTCCGTTCGCCAGGGCGAGTGCGGTGTCGCTCGCTGCGGACAGTGTCGGGCTAAGATCAATGTTTACGCTGCGTCAGGGCGACACTCGCAAGCAGTACATCGAACTCTTTGGCGGAACAGAAGAATCTGAGAAGGCCGTAAATCGTGGACTGCTGTGGCTGGTACAGCATCAGAATTCGGATGGCAGCTGGAGTCTGAATCGATTTCAGGAAAACTGCGATGGAAAACATCCGGTGTGTAGTGGACCAGGGGCTGAGGTGTCGAACACGGCAGCCACCGGTCTTGCTCTGTTACCGTTGCTTGCGGCGGGCAACACACATCTTGATGGCGAACATGCGAAAGTCGTGGCGGCAGGTCTGCAATGGCTGATCGATCACCAGAAGCCTGATGGTGAATTGCTGGGGCCCGGTGACAAACAGAAGATGTACAGCCAGGGCATTGCTGCCATCGCGCTGTGTGAAGCCTTTGGCATGACGCAGCATCCGGACTTTCGTGAATCTGCTCAGCGATCTTTGCAATATATCATCAATGCGCAGAACAGGAAGACGGGCGGCTGGCGCTACAACCCCGGTGAGGCAGGCGATACTTCCGTCGTGGGTTGGCAGATGATGGCGTTGAAAAGCGGTGAAATGGCGGGCCTTGATGTTCCGATCGAGACGCATGAGGGCATTCGACGCTGGTTGAAATCTGTTGAGGGGAACAAACCTGTCGGCGGACAGTTCGGTTACACCAATCGCACTGTGTCTCCGGCGATGTCCGCCGAAGGGTTGCTGTGTCTGCAGTTTCTGGGGACCGGTCGCAATGACCCGGCCATGCGCGCAGGTGCCGACTATCTGCTGACTCAACTTCCTGACGTCAAGCAGGGGCGAACGTCCTATTACTGGTACTACGGGACTCAGGTTATGTACCACATGCAGGGCAACTATTGGCAGGAGTGGAACACAGCTCTGCGAGACATGGTCGTGGACACGCAGATCAAGGACGGCCACATGGCGGGGACATGGAACCCGGTCGACAATTGGGAAAAACGAGGTGGACGTCTGTATTCCACCTCCATGAAACTACTGTTACTTGAGATCTATTACCGACACCTGCCGCTGTACGAACAACTGGATGATTAGAGCAGCTTGCCGATTGACGAAGTCCGTTCCGGATCGGGGGGAGTAGCCGCTCTGCTATTGAACCACTCTGCCGCAGCCACGATTCAGAAAAGTTCGCAGCAGAGACGGGCGGCGGCTCCTTTCGCACGCTGCGAAAAGCTGATGATTGAGACAATGTGGGTTTTGTGTTTCCCGAACTCTCATTACGCCCCGGCCAGTTCATCAGACGTGCAGGTGCCTCCGATGTCTGTGCTCAGCCCGTGTTTCGCAATCACACAGACCGTACGGGTGACCAATTCCTGCAGTGAAGTCGTTGGCTCCGTCGGACGGGCACTTTCCATTATTTCGTTCGGAACGTCCGGTTGCGTATTCCCACGCGCCCAGAATGCCCTCAGGACAGAAGTCTCTTGAGCCGGGACGACAGGAACCACCGAAGATCTGCGGCATGTCATCGGCCAAGATCGCCGGATCACCGTTAGACGAAACCGACCTGTGTGACTCTCAGAGAACGGGATGGCGTTGTGCGAACATTACGTGCCGGTGGGTTGTCGCTGGACAGCGCTGCATCCGTGTGTATCAGGGTGATGACGTCTCTGCGTCCACGACACGCGCTGGCAATCGCAGCTATCGGGAATGGACATAGTACATTGAGGTGGATGGACTCGACAGGTTCGTCATGTTTCCGTTCGATGTCGTCGACTGCAGCTTCGATGCATTCTGCTGAGGCCCTCAGCGAGAGGAAGACCGTGCCGGTTTCGTACTCACTTAGCAGACCGTAGTAGCCACCGGTGTGCTTACCGAATTCGCGGTACGCCTCTTCCAGCATTCCCGGGATCGGCTCGTAGAAATTGTTGCGACGAGCGACCACGCCGTTCATGTAATGTTCCTGGTTCTGAACAGGACCAGTGAGAGCGGGTCTTTTCAGATCGATCATTCCCGGCATACGTACTCGTGTGGGGCCAAACAGCTCGCGCTGAGCATTCGTCGGGCAGGCGATCACATCTTCCGGAGATCCAGAGAACTCACGAATCAGTTCCGCTTCGTGCATCAAGAAGGTTCGTTCGAGGTGTGACGTAAGAAATCCGTCCTGGATGTTCATTGCCGGCGTTAGTGAAAGTTCCGCTGCTTTTCGAGATATCAATGCCTGGTCGGTCGCCTGCCGGACATCGCGCGCTGTCAGCATTGTCCCGCCTGTGTCGAGTGCAGCGTATATGTCGTCGTGGCCGCAATGCACATTGAGCGCATGTTTGGTCAGGGCGCGGGCTGCGACCTCCAGAACCATGGTCGACAGCTTGCCCGGCGCGTGGTAGGACTGCTCACTTCCATAAACGATGCGCTGCCCGGAGGTGAAATTGACAATACGTTTCCCCGTCGCAGAAAATGCGATCGCGCCTCCCTGAGCGGCATGTTCTCCTTCAGCTTCGATGGCAATCTTTGAACGTCCAAAGACGTTGAGTTTTCCTTCGGCGAATGAAATCCGGAACAGCGACCCGTCTGGGTTGACGGCGTAATCGGATAGTCCCCCGCGTCTGCAGTTCCGGCCTCGGTGTGATAGCCAACCAATTGATAGCCAACCAATTGATTGCCATTTGAAACCACTCGAGTGCCCCGATATCTCGACTGGCCATAATACTTAGTTCTCACGTCGGAAGTGTGTCCGGTTAAGGTATCATGATCTGTCTGTAGAGTTTGTAGTGGTTTTTGAATTCCAGCGCCAAGCTGTCCGTTTATTGTTCGTGGCGTGGCCGGTGCGATTTCCGCGTTGTCTTCACAGTCGGCAGTTATGCTCAATCATCCCTTTCGTCGCGCAGAGAGGGTCAATACGGTGTTTGGCGCTCCGAAATGGAATCTGTACGTTGCGAATTGCTGTACTGTGTTGCGGCAGTTCGGTATATGTCCGTCTGGCATATTAGTCATGTCGGGGCACATCATTGACGTGGCGACTGTTCGTATTCTGTGTTGCCATGTATTCTGATGTCAGTCCACACTCTCAAAGGAACAGATCATGCCGCGTTTATTCAGTCAAGCAATTTCGGCCGTTGGCCTGGTGGCCATCATGATCACCGGTCATGCAGCCGCCCATGCAGAGGGCACTGAATCTGCTGAAGCGAGTTTTTCGATCGTGTTGCTGCCTGATACTCAAAACTACTCAGAAAAATATGCGGATACGTATACGGCTCAGACATTGTGGGTGCGGCAGCAGGTGAAACAGGACAACATCAAATTCGTGGTTCATCTGGGTGACATTGTGCAGACATCCACAAAGATGGCCGAGTGGGAAAATGCGGACAGAGCGATGCGTCTGCTTGATGGAGTTGTGCCCTACAGCATTGCGCCGGGTAATCATGATATGGTCGTCAAGACGCGCGACACGACGCTGTACAACCAGTACTACTCGCCCGAACGTTTTGCGGATCAGCCGTGGTACGGCGGACATATGAACGAAACTAATGACAATAACTTCTGTTTTTTCGAGGCCAGTGGCATGAAGTTCATGATCATTAACCTCGAATTTGCTCCTCGCGATGCGACTCTGGAATGGGCCTCAACTGTAACACAGCGGTTTCCGGACCACCGAGTGATCGTCGCGACACACTGCTACATGCGACCGGATAAGCGAGACACAGGATGCGCCACGTCGTATAAGATTGCCGGCAACAGCGGAGAGCAAATCTGGCAGAAGTTTGTTCGCAGGCAACCGAATATCTTTCTTGTTGTCAGTGGACATGTACTGGGAGTCGGACTTCAGGCAAGCGTGAATGATGCCGGCGGCACGGTTCTGGAAATGCTCACCGACTATCAGGGACTTCCGAACGGCGGTGACGGCTGGCTTCGTTCACTGCAGTTCGTCCCTGCCGAAAACAAAATTCACGTCAAAACATATTCGCCTCTGCTGAACAGACAAAATACGGATGCGAAGGAAACATTTTCCATGGACTACGAAATGTCTGCCGATGTATCGAATGCCAATTGATCGGTTTCCGAAGAATTGCTGCAGGTGGTTGCAGAGTTGTCACTGACCGTTGCAGTCAGTCGTCATGCCGTGCAGACATGGTCAGCGAATTTGGATTCAGACGATGATGAAAGGTGTTGTCAGAAAGTTCAGACTCCTCACACAGTGGATGTTGCTGCCGGTCATTGCTGCGACGCTGGTGCCGCACGCTCGGGCACAGAACAGTGTTCTTCGGGACAGGCTCGACAAGCTGCTCGCCGACGGCCGGATCGTTGCTGCACAGGCGATTGTAGGACGTGGTGATGTTGTAGAGTTGAACTGTGCCATCGGCACGACCATGCCGGGGGGGGACCGGCCGGTGAATGCGGAGACGATGTTCTGCATTGGTTCGTGCTCCAAGCCATTTGCCTCAGCTGTCGTGATGAGTCTTGTTGAAGACTGCATCCTGAATCTAAAGAAACCGATCGACGTGTATATGCCTGCATTTGGATCGCTGAAGATTCAAAGTGGCGGGGCGTCACGTGCCCCGAATATGTCGGAAGTACTCAGCCACCGAGCAGGATTCTATTCGCAGAAAAGGAAGATGACGCAACAGCAGTCGCAGTATATCCGTGACTTCGGGCTGACACTGGAAGCGTCTGTGGACGGAATTGCGGCACAACCGTTGCTGGCTGCGCCGGGCACCGGGTATGCGTACAGCGGCGCAGGATATTGTGTGGCGGGACGGGTGGCGGAGGTTGCATCGGGTACGTCATTCGAACAACTATTGCAGATACATCTGGCGGAGCCCTTGAAGCTGGAACGGACGACTTATTTCCCGTCAGAAGGGGAGACGAACATAGCGGCCGGCGGCACTTTGAAAAACGGGATCTGCACGGCGGACCCGGCGACGCCGCATCTGACGAAACCGGAGCTTCGACTGCCCTTAATTGGTGGGTCGTTGTATTCCACTGCTCAGGATACCGCCGAGTTTGCGAAGGCGGTGGCAAGTCGGGGACGTTCCGACGCCAGGCAGATCATGAAGCCGGACATCTGGGAAGTGTGGACCTCCAGGCCATACAGTGATGGTGGTTATGGCTATGGCTGGGGGCTGTCAGTGCGAAACGGGAAGACGACACTGGTTCGCCATAGCGGGGCCCTTGCTGCGTCACGCAGTAGCCTGGTGGTGAATCTGGAAAACGGTGTTTATGGCGTGGTGCATTATACTGTCGTGACGGGACGTCCCGGTGGCAGAAACGCCGAGCCTGGTGGCCGAATCAATGTCGCACTTGCTGCGACGATGAGCCAGGTGGCTGAACGTTAGTTCTGGTGCATACGAATGACAGCGTCTGACCGAAGCTGAAAAAATGGCCGAGGGAATGCGTGTCGCACCTCCGGGCGAATGTTTTGGCTGGCGCTAAGCATGAGTTTTGGCGAAAGATGATTGACGGGGTATTATATGTCGTCTGACGCAATTCTGATTCGCCGTATGAGACCGGACGAAGTTTCGATCGCTGTCGAATGGGCTCGCCAGGAAGGTTGGAATCCTGGACTTCACGATGGGATCTGTTTCTATCAATGCGACCCCCATGGATTCTTCGTGGGAGAACTGGACGGTGTTGTGGTGGCGGTCGGCAGCGCTGTTGTCTACGACGATGAGTTTGCGTTCTGCGGTCTATACATCGTGTCGCCGGAGCATCGTGGCAAGGGCTACGGCCTGGCGTTAACCAAAGCACGGCTGGAGTATTGTGGCGACCGAAATGTCGGAATCGACGGCGTTCTTGAGAACGTCGATATCTACGCACGGATCGGATACGAAAAATATTACCAGAATGCTCGCTATCAGTTCACGGCAGGTGAGGCTCCCGGCCGGCATCGTCATGTCTGTTCCATCGATGAAGTTGATGCCGATATTCTGAATCAATATGACCGCCAGTGTTTTCCCGCCGCCCGGAAGGCCTTCCTGGATGTGTGGATTCATCAAAACGATGCGTTATCGCTGGCGTGGGTTGAAGATGGAAAGCTTAAAGGGTACATGGTGCGGCGGCGCTGTCACGACGGTCACAAGATTGGCCCGCTTTTTGCCGACGATCCGTCGATAGGTGAGCATTTACTGGTTGCCGGTCAGGAGGGCGTGTCTGGTCAGGCACTGTTTATTGATATTCCGGAAATCAATGATGCGGCGCTGGATCTGGCCCGGCAATATGACATGAAGCTCATTTTTGCCACCGCTCGCATGTATCAGAAAGGGCTTCCGGATTTGGAATACGACAGGGTATTCGGCATCACGACGTTTGAACTGGGGTAAGGTCAGTCGAGTCGACGCGGAACAAAGCCACCGGCTTTTCATGTGCACCGGGATCCTTGTTGTCCAGAGCCGGTCGTGCGAAGTCAGGCCGATGCGCAGCCCACGACCAGTGTCCCGGGTTTTAACAGATCAGTAAACGGGGCAATGGACTGATTCTGCGATTCAGGGTGACAACCTGTGGGTGTGATTCCAATGCACCCGCGTGAAGTTGGAACGAAACACGTCCCCGTATATTATCACAATACCGTTAACCGCCCGCGTCATTGGTCAGACAAGAAGCAATCGGGACGAATCGATCGTACCGTTCGTTCATTTCACGCTGCATTACTGCGGCTGTTGTCGTGGGTCTGACCGCGGCAGCTTTGTCGGCGGATGGGGTACACTACGTACGTGACATACAGCCGCTGCTGTTTTCACTGCAGACACTCGAACGGGCGCATACGACCGTCTGGTTGACGAACTTCTGGATTCACATCATTACGGAGAACGCCAGGCCAGGCACTGGCTCGATCGGGCTCGCTATGCAGACAGCAGCGGATACGAAGCCGACACCCCACGCCAGATCTGGGCCTGTCGTGACTGGGTGATCGACGCATTGAATGCGGATATGTCATTCGATCGGTTTGTGAGCGAACAGCTTGCCGTTGACCTGCTTCCTGATGCAACCGTCAGCCAGCGCACTGCGACAGGTTTTCATTATAACGCGGTGTTTAACCCCGGAGTCCGACACGAATCCGTCATTGATCAGGTCAACACCACAGCCGACGCACATTTTTGTTCGTGGTGAGCCGAAGAATCCAGGTCAGCAGGTCCGGTCGGGATTCCCTGAGTTTATGAAGTCGCATTTCGCATGCAGTCGGCGGCACCCGAGTTGCTGGATCTGAAAACCGAAACTGCGCAAACGATGTCGACCTATGGTATCTACGATCCGACACGGCCGTCGTTTGGTCGCAACTGTCTGCTGGCCCGGCGACTGGTTGAACGAGGAGTTCGGTTCGTGCAGTGTTTTCATGGCGACTGGGATCATCATTCCGGTATTCACAGTGGTTTGCCGCAGCAATGTCAACTGACAGATCATCCTGCTGCCGCCCAGGTGCGTGATCTGGCTCAGCGTGGTCTGCTGGGAGATACGCTCGTAGTCTGGGGGGAGAGCTGGGCGGACCTCTGTGGCACAAAAGAGTGACAAGCCGAACGTGCCCGTTGGTCGTGATCACCAGATCGAAGCCTTCACGATGTGGTTTGCCGGTGGTGAAGTAAAACCCGGACAGACAATCGAGACGACGAATGATCCGGGTTGTTTAGCAACCGGCGAGTCATGGCACGTGTACGACCTGCAGGCAACAATTCTGTACGCACTCGGCCTGGACCATGAACAGCTCACCTATCGCTTACAGGGATGTGACTTCCGTCTGACGGACATACACGGTGAAGTTAAACACCGACTGTTTAGTTGATTACAACCGGTGTACTGTGCGAAATTCCTGACCGAGTTCGACGCCATTCTGCCGCAGCAACTGTTCGCCGTAACACAGGTTGCAGAATCAGCAGTGTTGTTCATGCCGGTACCGCGAGGAATTCTCTCACCGCTCTCAGCCCGTGTTGCGATTCCGACTGTGAGCAGTGAGGTGAGTTCTTGACGCCGCTTGAGCGGAAATGCCTATTCCGGCATCGGCAGAATGATGAGGGCGTTTTCGGCGAAGGATGCCTTGCCGTCCTTCCCGTTGATGCGATACTCAACCTTCAGTTGCTTCACAACTCCGGGTGACGGATCACCACCGAAACTGCTGTTGTAACTGCCTGAGACCAGCGTGATTACCGGCGTGTTGCTGGCTAGCTTTCGCAGCACGGCGGTGACGTCTTTTTGAGTGGCTCCGGCACCGTATTGTGCCTTGACAATTTCCACTTTGACTTTGTCCAGGCCAGCCGCTGACATCAGGGCATTAACGTTAACACCCTTGCCGCCGACTTTCTGGGCGATGACCAGTGCCGTCGCCGTTGCATCGTTTTTCAGTGTGGAAAGCTTCATGGCGTTTACAGCCAGTTTCAGGCCGTCCACGCTCGGGTGGAGTTTCAGTACGTCCAGAGCCAGTTTTCGTTCTGAGGGGCGGCTTGTGGCGTTAATGGCGTTACGGCACATTTCAGCACGCTCTTTGTCTGGCATGGCAAACTTGCGTGCGACGCCGATGTAGCCTCGAAGTGCACGAACTCGATATTTTTCGGCAGGAGCCGTCCTGGCCAGATCCAGCAGCACTGGTGCAGCGTCCACACTATTCCATTTCCCCAGCAGGCGGCTGCTGGTGTCCTGGAGTTGATCGTCGCTGCTTTTTGCGGCTGTCGCCAGAGTCTGCAGGGCTTGAGTACCGCCAACGTCGCTCAGAATTTCCAACAGCGTCGTCCTGGCGGTCGCCGGAGAACGCCCCAGCGCGGTGGTGAGTTCTGCTGCACAGGCCTCACGATCCGGCATACGGACACTGGCCGCCTTAAGTGCCTTCTGGGCCGTCTCTACATCTTCAGGGTGTTTCGGAGTGACAGCCTGTGAAACCAAAAGGGACAACCGTTTCAGCGAAACGGTTTCGCCAAGAGCAACCAGTGCTGCGGCTCGAACCGACCTGTCAGGACTGTCCAGTGCTTTCACGACTTCGTCCACCACGGGGATGCGTCGCTGGCCGACCAGTTGCAGCAGCAATTTGTACTCATCGGCTTCGGCTGTCGGCAGCAGTGCTCCGATTTCTTTGTTGACGTCCTGGCCTGGCAGAACCGCCAGCGTTTGCTGAGCTGCCGTGGCCAGTTCCCCAGTTTCGTCGACCGCAATCTTCAGCAGAGCTGACAGGCATGAATCATCACCGACACGCTGCAGCGCGTCGATCGCTGAAATTCGCACGGCTGCCGGTCCCTGCTCCGCGGCCTTCACAACAGCTGCAAGCACAACGGTATCCGGTCGGTCCGCCATGGCCTGGACGATCAATGCAGCTCGTTCAGGAGCAGCACGGTTCAGTTCGGTTGCCAGTGCTTGGTCCACTTCACCGCCCGGGAATTCGCGAACCGTCCCCAGTGCGAGCTGGAACAGTTTCTTATCTGTGGACTGGAAGATTTCCAGCAACAGGGGGATGCCGTCCTGGTTACGCGACAGAATTGCTCCGCGAGTTGCTTCGATAATTCTCTGCATGGGCACATCAGCGGCCCGGACCTGATCATAGATCGCCGCGGCCGCCACCGATTCGCCCTGGCTGTCTAGCTTTTCAGCACATAACACACATCCTTCCGCAACAGCAGAACGTACATCGGCCGGAGCAGTGTCCAACGCAGCGCGAAGGGATTTGGTTGCTGCGGCATTACCGATGTGGCCCAGTGCGACCGCCGCGGCTGCGGCCACGTCGGCATCGGCGTTCTGCAGTTTTGCGGTCAGGGAACCGACGGCCTTTGCGTTTTCACGGAAGCCGATCGAATTGATCATGCCGACCAGGAGTTTGCCTTCCAGTGATTCAGACGCGTCCAACAGAGCCTGGTCAGCGGCTTCATCGGGAATTGCTTCCAGAGATATTCTGGCCCATGACGACAGCTGCGGATCAGGCAGCAGTTTTGCCAGGTCGGCGACGGCTGCCGCGGACCCGTAGATGGCCAGGTTCTTGCAGGCGATTGCTTTCTCAGATGCCGGAGCATCGGACCGCAGCACCGCCAGCAGTTCTTTTTCTTTTTCAGGAGAAGTGTCAGGGCCGTCGAACGCTCGGGCCGACGGCGTGGCCACCGCGATCAATGTGATGAGAAGAACGGCAGAGCGCGTGAACTGTTGAGTTTTATTCATGATATCGGTCCGGAAATTTGAGGACGTTGCGAATGAAGTTCTGTACCGCAGGGGTGAGCACGTCAGTGCGATGGCTCCCGACCCTACAGTCTCCATGGTTCTCTCAGTGCCTCTGATCGCATGCGGTTTGCCTGTGCGTCGTTGATGAACGTATGCGTCGTATTGTCGTATTTCACCTGACGGTCCAGGTGCAGAGCGATATTGGCCGCATGGCAGGCGATGTGCGCGTTGCACGCGGCATCGGCATTGCCCTTGGGCTGTCGGCGAGTTTTCACGCAGTCCAGGAAGTCTCGTACGTGAAATGTGGCCGGGTAGCCGCCAATTTCGTCAACCGTTCTGCCGGCAAGCAGCTCCGGTGAGCTCAGTACCATCTTGCCACTGTCACCTGCTTCGACCCAGCCGGTTTCGCCCTCGAATCTCACCGGACACGAGCCCAGCGGAATCCAGCCTTTCTCGCGGAAGATCAACTCCGTGCCATTTTCGTATCGTGCGACCAGTTCGCCATCCTTTGGGGCGTCGTACTCGACAGGAGGAGGACAATCGTCGACGGCCCACTGGCACAGATCCACGCAGTGAGAACCCCATTCCAGCACGCCGCCGCCTCTGAAAGCACCGACGAATCCGCCGCCCTTCTCGAAGTTAAATCCGTCCAGCAGTTTCTTGTTGTATGGACGCCACGCAGCCGGTCCAAGATACATATCCCAGTCGACGACGTCTTTGTCGGGTTCGGTCTCCGGCACCAGCCAGCCGCTCATCAGAGCCTGCATCCCCGCCGGGTGTGCATACACTTTTTTCAGCGTGCCAAGTTTTCCGGTTCGAGCCAGTTCACAGGCAAATGCAAAGTGCGGCAGGTTGCGTCTCTGAGTACCGGCCTGGAAGACCCGCCCGGTGCGTCGCATCGTTTCTGCCAGGATCAGGCTTTGAGAAATGTTCTTAGTGACCGGCTTTTCACAATACATGTCCTTGCCGGCTTTGGCGGCGGTCATAGCGGCCGTTGCATGCCAGTTTGGTCCCGTGGCAATTAACACTGCATCGATATCGCTGCGGTCCAGCACTTCGCGAAAGTCGCGATAGGTCACGCAGTTTTCGTTGCCGTAATGGGTGTCGATGATCTTTTTGACTTCGCCCTGACGCTTCTTCTTGATGTCAGCGACTGCCACAAACTGGACATCTTTCTGTGGCAGGAAGCAGCTCAGGTCGTAACCACCGCGGCGACCAATTCCAATACCGCCCACGATAATTCGTTCACTTGGAGCAACGGTACCGTCCCGGCCAAGTGCTGAACTGGGGATAAACATCGGTGCCGCCGCTGCACCGGCTGCCGTGGCAGCGTTCTGTAAGAACTGACGTCGAGGAACTTGTGTGGCCTGTTTCGACATGAATGCTCTCCTGCTGATAATGTTCGCCTGAATTTCAGGACACAGTCCGCACAGCAGACCCCCGTCCCCGGTATTCAGGCAGCATAGCCTGACGACATTGGCGTTGCCACACAGCGGACAGATTGTTCGGATTTCGTCCCGGCGGACACAAGGAATGGGCTTGCGGACAGTAGCCGCCTGCCACGCGGCGATGAGCAACTGTTATCGACGAATTGAAAGTTCCTGTAGTCAATTCGGTGTTTCAACCTCCGCTGCCTGAGAAGCGTGTCCCCGGCCACCGGCTCTTTCGGCAGCCCCGGCGTTCCAACGTTGCAGGCAAACCCACGCGGCGACGTCGCAATTCCTGGTTTATCATACCAGATCCTCAGACGCAGACCGTGTGATGGTTCCTCATCATGGTGTCGGATCTGTATCATCTTCCATTAAGGAATTTCGTTGCCGGAGCGCTGGACGGGCCTGCCTGTCAAACATTCAACCACCAGGGATACATTCCACAATGTCAGCAAATACTTTTTCGCGACGTGATGCTCTGAAGACATCGCTCTCCACTGCAGGAGCAACCGTCGTCCTGAATCGAAGCCAGCGAGCAAAGGGATTTCTTCAGGCGAACGATCGTCCTCGTGTGGGGGCGATCGGAACAGGGAGTCGCTGGTGTCAGAAAGCAACCGGTCTGGACGGCGGGTATGGATCGGCACCCGACTTCCGCCGGTATGGCGATTATGTGGCCGTCTGTGATGCCGATGCATTCCGTCGAGAACTCGCGACCGGTCTGGTGAAAGAGTGGACGGGCCATGTGCCGACCAGTCATCCGGATTATCGAGCCATTCTGGACAACAATGATATCGACATCGTTCACATCTCAACGCCGGATCACTGGCACGCGAAGATTGCCATCGAAGCGATGCTGGCCGGGAAGGATGTGTATTGCGAAAAGCCGATGACCCTGACGATTGGCGAAGGGCGTCAGATCTGTGATGTTTGCCGACAGACGGGGCAGATTGTCCAGATCGGCACTCAACAGCGGAGCAACCGGAACTTTATTCGGGCCATCGCTTTGATTCGGGCCGGGCGCCTTGGTGACGTCACGAAAGCCACGGTCAGTATCGGCGGCGGTCCGACCAGTCCTGAGATCCCTACAGCCGAGTCGCCGAAGAATATCGACTGGAACCTGTGGCTGGGGCCCGCGCCGCTGACAGATTTTCGTTATCTGGCCGGTAACAACGGGGAAACCAAAAGCTGGTCACGCTGCCATTACGAATTCCGTTGGTGGTATGAATACTCCGGTGGAAAGCTGACTGACTGGGGAGCTCATCATGTCGATATTGCGACATGGGGACTGGGTAAGACAGGCACCGGACCCGTGACTGTCGACCCTTTGATGGTGAAGCATCCGGTGCCGTTCAAAGACGGTCACCCGACAGATGCCTCACGGTATAACACGGCGACCGCGTTTCTGATCAGGGCCGGTTTCGCGGATGGCAAAGAAATTGAAATTCGACACGACCGGGGAAACGGAATTCTGTTCGAAGGTACCCAGGGACGTATCTCCGTGAATCGTGGACGACTGACGGGCAAGCCCGTTGAGGACCTGGAAAAGAATCCGCTGCCGGACGGGGCTCTGGAAGCAGCGTATAAGAACCGCCCTCTGGTTGACCACTTTCGAAATTTCTTTGAGGCGGTTGTAGCTCGCAAAGAGCCCATTTCTGATGTCTTCAGCCACCATCGCGCGCTGTCCACGTGCCATCTCGCGGGAATCGCAGCCCGGCTGAATCGAAGGGTCAAATGGGACCCGCAGGCTGAGCGGATTGTTGATGACGAACAGGCGCAGGGCTTTGTCAGTCGTGTCCCAAGAAAAGGGTTTGAGGTTGAGGTCTAGACGCAGCGATTGTTCTGGCATGCCTGCGCATGCATGGCCCGCTTTCGGCCGGGAAATTGACCGGATTCCTGCGCAGCCGTACGCTGTTTGATACCTCAGTGTCCGTCCTGCCGGCGGAATCCGGAACTTCGGAGTGCAGCCACATCCGGCGCCGAAATCGAATTTTGATAGGCAATGAGTGGGCGTTCAGCTAGAATCAGACATCATCCTGTTGGCCTGCCTGAATCTGTTTCATGGTTAGATTTCCTTATTCGCTGTTGTGGTCGACCGCAGTCTGGACTGTGGCCTGTACGACCGCACGAACTGACCAGCCGCCGACCGCTGCGGGAGCAGTGGCAGTCGCTGTTTCGGACAGTCCCGGCTGCTTTGGGACGAGCACATTCCGGGACTCGTGGATCAAGGTGGGGGAACGGATTTGTCTGAAATGTCATGTGTCCGGTGGTGATGCGACAGACAGTAAATTTCGGTTGCGTGATGTGTTTCGGGTTGCGGCGGCTGAACGTGCTGCGACCGTGACTCAGAATTGTGACGCATTTACGCGAATGGCACTCGCCCGTGAAGCAGACGGTCGCTCCCGATTGATCGTTAAGGCAACAGGTGGACTGGATCACGGCGGCGGCGAGGTGTTGCCGGCGGGTTCGACGGAACTTCGTGTCCTTCAGGAATTTGTTGAGAGCCTGAAACGAAAATCCCCGGAATCCCATGCTGGCGGATCGGTTGACGCTGATGATCTGACATCGTTCTTTGACGGCGTTGACATGCTGTCGCACCAGCGGTTGCTGCGCCGTGTTAGCCTGTCACTGGTCGCCCGACTGCCGAATGATTCTGAGCGACAGGCGGTGCAGTCGCACGGACTGAATGCGTTGGAAGCAGTTCTGACCACGATGATGAAAGAAGATGCTTTCTATCAGCGACTGCAGGAAGGCTTCAATGACATCTTTCTGACCCTGGGATACAACGGAAACGGTGAAGCTGTTCTGTCATACAACCATTTCCACCAGACTCGGCACTGGTATCAGAAGCACAGTCTTGATCATCTGCCTGAGAACGAACGGCAGCGAGCCAGATACAAGCTGGCTGACCAGTATCGTGAAGCATTACGCCGCGAACCGCTGGAACTTCTGCGTTACATTGTCGAACAGAATCGGCCGTTCAGCGAGATTCTGACCGCCGACTACACGATGGTATCGCCCTACACTGCCAGAGGGTATGGAATCTTTGAGGAACTGCAGGGCCAGTTTCAGGATCCGGACGATCCCTTTGATTACATTCCCGCAAAACTGACGGCCCTGAAGCATCGGGACGGCAGTATTCAACCAACGGACGATGGTCACTACCCGCACTGCGGTGTTCTGAGCATGTTTCAGTATCTGCGCCGCTATCCCACGACGGAAACCAATCGAAACCGTTTGCGGGCGAGAATGTATTACCAGCATTTTCTGGGCGTTGACATCATGAGTCTTGCTCCGCGTGTCAGTGACGCTGCGGCGATCGACGCAGCCTATGAAGTCCCGACGCTGCAGGCGGCGGAATGCGTTGTCTGCCATCGGACGATCGATCCGGTCGCCGGGCTGTTTCAGGACTACTACAATGAAGACGGTCACTATGGTCCGCGGAAAGACGGCTGGTTCACGGACATGTTCGGCGCGGGGCGTGAGGGACTCGATTTACCTGAAGCACAACGCTGGAGGTCGCTGCAGTGGCTGGCAGAACAAACTGTGACGGATCCACGGTTTGCAATCGCTATGGCGGAACACGTCTACTACATCCTGATGGGGCGAAATGTTGTACGGCCCCCAACCGACATTGATGATGTCGCCTTCGCGGCTCGACGACGGGCCTGCCTTGCGCAGCGTGAACTGATCGAACATGCTGCGAAGGCATTCACAGACAGCGACTTCAATCTGAAGGTGATTTTTCAGCAGCTGATTGTTTCGTCGTTCTATCGTGCCGACGGAGTATCGGCAGCGAGGCTTGATCCGCAGCGAATGGCGGAACTTGACGATGTTGGTGTTGTCAGATTGCTCAGCCCGGAACAGATCGAACGGAAGATTGCGGCAGTGTTCGGGGAATCATGGGGACGGCTCGATAAGTCCTACGCAATTCTGTACGGCGGCATCGATTCCAGGGAAGTCACCGAACGTCTGACAGAACCCAGCGGTGCGGTCGGAGCTCTGCAGCGAATTCTGGCGAATGACGTCGCCTGCAGGCATGTCGCAGCTGATTTTGCTCTGCCGCCGGACGAGCGACGTCTGTTTCCGGGGATTCAGCCGGATGTTGTCCCCGGTACCTCAGATGCCGCAGCAGAGAAGAAGATTCGCGGGGCGATCGTGCATCTGCATCAGAAAATTCTTGGCCGGTACGACAGTCCCGCCGACCCCGAAGTGGATCAGACCTACCGGTTGTTCACGGGCATTGTGGAGGAAGCGAATTCCGAGGGCAAATTTCAACCGGTGGAAAGCTACTTCTGCAAAAGCAGTGGCCAGGAGGGTCCGCGCGACCCCGATTCACACTACACCATGCGCGCTTGGCGAGCCGTTGTTACATACCTGCTGCGACAACCGGACTTTCTGTATGAATGAGGGACGGCGAGATGCGTCGTGATTTTTTAAAATGGTGTGCGAGCGCGGGCCTGGGACTGGCCGTGCCGACTTTCCACGGAACGGCTCCCGCGTTTGATGACGGGGACGACGTCGGCGCGTACGACGGACCTTTTTATGTAGTCTGCAATGCGTCCGGTGGATGGGACACCACATATCTGATGGATCCCAAAGGTGTGGATGGTATTAATCGTCTGTACCAGCAGGGTGATATCCTGACGCACGGTGAGCTGCACTTTGCACCGACCGCAGAACATATTTCCGAAGGGATGAGTAACGAGGACTTCTTTACAAAGTATGCCCCCGAACTGCTGGTTCTGAATGGTCTGGATTATTCCGTCAACAATCATGCGCCGTGCAGTCGCTACGTGGCCACCGGGCATCTGGACAGTCCGGCGTACCCGACGTTCGCCGCATTGGTTGCGGCCTGTCGCGGCCCCGCATGCCCGCTGGCGTTTCTGACCTTCGGCAACTATTCGGCCACGGGGAATTTGGTACCGATGGCCCGCGTGCCCTACATCCCTTCTTTAAAACTGCTGGCCAATGCCGATTCGGTGCAGGGGATTGATCGACATTCGTACCACGATGTATTTGTGAGTGACCACATCGACAGGGCATTGGCCGAGCAGCGACAGCGTCGCAAGTTGCAGCCGGTCCTGCCGCGCCGACAGCGGGCAGAAAGCATGCTGTACGCCGCCCAGTTGAATTCAAAGTCACTCGCGAGAATCACACCGCACATTCCGAAATCGATTCCCAAAGATTCCCTGTCGCAGCAGGCGGAGATTGCACTGGCGTCTTTCAAGGCGGGAGTTTGTGTTTCGGCAAATCTGACGATCGGTCAGTTCGACAGTCATCAGAAGAACGATGAAGATCAGATGAGGCTATTGCCTCGCTTCTTAAGCAGCATCGATTACCTGCTGCGTCGTGCGGAGGATCTGCAGATTCGCGAGAAGCTTATTCTGGTCATTCAAAGCGAAATGGCCCGTACGCCGACGTATAACAAGGGCAACGGCAAGGATCACTGGTCTGTCGGGTCCATGATGTTTCTGGGGCCGGGAATTCAGGGGAATCGCGCTGTTGGCAGCACCGACAAGGGGCAGCTGCCTGTTCCGGTCAACGCTCAGACGCTGGCACTCGATCCTGAAAACGGACTGCGTATTCGGCCGGAGCACATTCATACTGCACTTCGTCAGCTGGCAGACATTGATGAGCATCCGTTCAGCCAGCAGTTCGCGTTCAAGCTGAAGGATACAGAAGTGCTTCGTGGGTTCTGGGCATAACTGTTGCGCAGCGTCTTTCGGCGAGCCGACGGCGTCGACCCGAATCTGACACCGGCTCTACAGGTTCGGCAAGGTGGGCCGCGGCGGCTGTGGTCGCCCCACGGTCGGTGGAGACGGAGGCGGTCGTGGAACAAAGCGTTGATTCAGCTGCACACCAAAGCCATCCTTCAGTTCTCGCGCCGCCATCAAAGACCATGGTGTTCCCGGGTTGTCGTCGACGCATCGTTGCAGAACTCGTCTGGCGATGACGGCTCGGTCCTTCGACGGAGCACCGCCGCGAAGCTGATCGGTGGCCGTCAGCCAGACATGATTTGTGTCGTCATTCAGGCCGTTCATGTTGTTCAGCAAGGCATTCGTTGTGATCAGGTACTCACGCAGGCGGACGCTGACGGCAAGCAGGCGCCCGATGTTCAGGTCACACCATGCTCGCCACCGTTTCGAGTCCTCCATCCTGTACAGCTGTTCCAGCAGAGTTTCGTTCACGTCCGTTTCCAGCACGCTCATGTCTGAGTTGGTGTCAGGTTCGCCATTGGGGGAAGAGCCTGTGCGATTCTGCTGGTCGCTGTCTTCGGAAGGATTGTCCCCTGCTGGTTCCTGATTCTCGTCGCGTGCTGACGAATCATTTCGTTGGCGTTCCGGCCTGGCATTGTCCGTTCGCGCCGCGTACTCCGTTTGAGGTTGAAAAGCAGGACGACTGACAGCCGCCGCGAACACCGCGAGCGCCTTTTCCACGTCTTTAGCTGTCGCGTATGCTCGGCTGATAGCGGGGCGGAGTCTGTTTGGCAGGGTTGTACGGCGATACTGCACGGGTTGTTCGCCGGAGAAGTCAGGGCGAAAAACGAGTGGAGGCTGACTGTACCTGGTCAGATTCGACCTCCATGTCTCAGCGGCAGACGCCAGCACGATCTGTCTGAGCGGCTGGCGGCGAAGCATGAATTCTATTTCGGCGACGGACCGATAATCGGGCAGATAGTCTCGCACCTGTTCCAGTGGAAACGGAGAACGGTCGGCCGGGCGATCGTATATTGTGTATCGACCACCGGTTTCTCGAGAAAGTCGAGTCAAGGCATACGGGCTGAAACCACTTAACAGCGACTCGAAGTTGGAACCGCCGTACCTGGCTGAACTGCCAGGCCATGGTCCGCGAAATGATTCGTTGTAGTTCGTAGGGACGCCTCGATACCAGTACCCCAGCGACAGCTTTTGTGGAAATGAAGAGTCCGGCCCACGGTGCACAGGCAACTGATAAACTCTGTTGTCAGCGGGATGCAGAAACGACATGTGTCCCTTTTGAGCTCCCAAAACGGCCGATGGACCGATGACATCCACCCGCACATTGGCCTGCAGGCACTTTCGAATCGTGTGTTCCAGACGCAGATAGTCGTCTCCTGATTCGTCCGTCCACAGTACCAGCAGCTTCTGGCGTTCCTTTCCCCGCAACCAACGGTGCGAGTTGAACAGATTGTCCACACACCACTCGACTGACTGAAACGTATTTTCGATTCCTGAGGGATCGGCAGGAAGTCCGTAAATTGATCGCGCGACAGCTTGTGCTTTGATGGTAGAGTCCTGGATGAGTGTAACGTCGTCGCCGAATGCAACCACGTAGTGCATCATCTTTGATGACTTATCCCGTTCCACAGATTCCAGAGTTCCGAGCAGCTGTTGAGCCAGAGCCTTGATGTCCAGTTGCATGCTCAGCGACTGATCCAGCATCCAGACGACGATGGCATCGCCGTCGGAAGCGATTGATCGAAGATCCCCATGCAGTGCTGATGCGATCTCGTCTGTTCCTTGGGCTTCGGCAACGCGCGTTTCGCCACGGTGTTCATGTATCGGCAAAGCCGACATCAGGATCGGCACTTCAGACATCAGCACGTCATCACTGAGGTGATTCAGCGTATGCATGGCCGGCGGCAGAACACGAGGTCGCTGACGAAAACGGACACTGGAGGCGGTGATCGGCGTTGGTGGCGGAGTGTCCACTGCGGCGGCGGCCATGGATGCGTTCGGCACAGCTGCAGCGAAGTTCGTGGTGATTTCGACGGCCGTCTGGTCAAGATTTGTGTGCGTATCTGCGGACTCAGGTGTAAAGGATGCATCAATGATGGCAACCGTCACGCCTTCTGTGAGGACCGGCAGGATCCAGGTTCCCAGAATCACCAGGATGACGGTATGGATGCCGAGTGATGATAGAAATGGAAGGATACGCCGCCGGTGAGTTTCCTGAAACCGCGGCATTGACAGAAGCCATTGGTGGGTCGACGGCACAGGCGAGCTGGGATTTTCGTCAAGCAGGGACATCGGCCGATTTCCGCGGAATCAATGATGTTCGCGAATCGATAGTGTACTGCTCTGTAACGTGTGTGTCACGGACGCTTTAGATTGACGGACTGATTTGCGAAGTATGTCATGAATGTCCGGACGATCCAACCCGCGACCCGATTCTCAGCAACCGACTGATACGCGAGGCAAATCGTGGCAACTGCAGACTGCCATGTCCGGCCCCTGCGAAAACCGGCTCCACCGTCACTGGTGCGGGACGCCGAGCCTGGATTCGGCGGATTTATGACATACGTTCGCGTTCCATGCCGCAGTTTGCCTACAACACAAAGCGGCTGAGATCTTCGTCTTTTCGAATGTCGTCGAGTTTGTCGTTAACATAGGCTTCGTTGATCACGATGGTCTTGCGGCCACACTCCGGAGCTTCGTAGCTCACGTCTTCCAGCAGGCGTTCCATAATCGTCTGCAGACGTCGGGCTCCGATGTTCTGAGTCGTCTGGTTCACAAAGAACGCCACATCCGCGATTTCCAGCAGACCGTCGTCCGTGTACTCAACCGTAATGCCGTCGACGGCCAGCAGTTCGACATACTGCCTCGTAATCGAGCCAGACGGTTCAGTCAGAATGCGAACGAAATCGTCTTTTGTCAGGTCGCTCAATTCGACGCGAATGGGGAATCGTCCCTGAAGTTCCGGCATCAGGTCTGAGGGGCGAGACCGATGAAACGCACCGGCAGCGATGAACATGATTTTTTCGGTGGAAACAGATCCGTATCGTGTCTGCACGGATGTGCCTTCAACAATGGGAAGCAGATCCCGCTGCACGCCCTGCCGACTGACGTCCGCAGACTTACTGCCTTCGCCGCCACTGCAGACCTTGTCGATCTCGTCGATGAAAACAATGCCGGTTTCTTCGACTCGACGGATGGCCTCTTCCTGAATGCTGTCCTTATCGAGCAGGGTTTCCACTTCCTGCTCATGCAGGACGCGGCGGGCATCTTCAACGGACAGTCTGCGTGACGTACTCTGTTTGGGCATCATCTTGTCCAGCATGCCCTGCAGGTCCATGTCCATCTGCTCCATTCCACCCATGTTCGTGAGAACCTGGACAGGTGAGCTCCGCTGTTCCGTGGACAGTTCGACCATTCGGTCTTCCAGTTTTCCGTCTCGCAGCATGTCTCGAAATTTTTCAACCGTTCGCAGGTGTTTGGCATGCTGTGATTCAGAGTCTTCCGCGTCTTCGTCGGCTGAGGAAAATGACGACGATGGCTCAAATGGTACCAACAATTCCAGCAAACGGTCTTCGACGCCACGTTTTGCTTCCTCTTCGACATCGGCGCGTTTTGCCGTGCGGACCAGTCCGATGGCAGCTTCCACAAGGTCTCGAATGACACTTTCCACATCGCGACCATAGTAGCCGACTTCAGTGTACTTGGTTGCCTCCACTTTGATGAACGGAGCCTGCGTCAGCTTGGCCAGTCGACGAGTGATTTCGGTCTTGCCAACTCCCGTTGGTCCGATCATCAGGATATTGCGTGGTGTAACTTCCTTACGCATTTCGTCAGAAAGATTCTGCCACCGCCAGCGATTTCGAAGGGCGACGGCGACCGCGCGTTTGGCGCTGTCCTGTCCGACGATGTGCTCACTGAGTTTTTCGACGACCTGACCAGGTGTCAAAGCGTTCAAGTCTTCAGACATGTTATTCAATTGGTGTGGAGTTAGAGTTCATCAGAAAGATAGTACCGGTCTGATACGACCGGCGATTGGGAGTGACGCATCGGCCCGGACATTCGTTGCGGAGTGTCGACTGCAGCGTTACATCAGATATGCCGGAGTTTCTTGCAACCGTCCGCCCGGAGTTTCCGTAACCGGTTCAAAGAGCGGATTCACAGTCACGTTGCCGACCCCAGCTCTTCAATAATAATGTTAGTGTTGGTGTAGATGTCGATTTCTGCTGCTACCGCCAGTGACTCACGTACGATTTGTTCCGCGGAAAGATCAGAGTGCTTTGCCAGGGCTTTGGCGGCAGACGTGGCGTACGGCCCGCCGGACCCGATACCCACAACACCGTCGGTCGGCTGAACGACGTCGCCCTGCCCGGTCAGCAGCAGCGAAATTTCCGCGTCAGCGACAATCATCATGGCTTCCAGTTTCCGCAGTGCCCGGTCTGTGCGCCAGTCTCGAGCCAGTTCCGTTGCTGCACGAGCGATGTTGCCCGGGTAGTCCTTCACTTTTTCTTCGAACCGTTCCATCAGGGCGAACGCATCTGCAGTCGACCCGGCAAAACCAACCAGCACCTTGCCGTCCAGCATTCGACGGAGCTTCTTGGTGTCCGACTTCATGATTGTGTTGCCGTACGTTACCTGGCCATCGGCCCCCAGAACAATTCTGCCTTTGTGGCGCACAGCAAGAACCGTTGTGGATCTCCAGCGAGGTCTGTCATCAGCGATGTTTGGCATGTTGGGAGTTGCGTTAAGGTGAGGTGCACGTGGAGACGGGACTTTTATCAGGTCGACGTTGAGACCTCAAACTGATGTCGCAACCCTTTTCTGATAAGTGCAGGTAATCGTCCGTTCGGTAAGTCCTGGTCACTCATCAGTACCATGAGGGACTACTGCGATGCACTCGACTTCGAAACGAAGTGAATCCGGCAGGCAGCCGGTGATGGTTGTGCGGGCCGGAAACGGGGCTGAAAAATAGTCTTTGTACAATTCGTTGAAGGTGGCCAGATCTTTGTCGTCTCGGACATAATTTCGAGTTTGTACGACATGTGACAGGTCACAGCCCGCGGCCTTCAATACAGAATGCATATTTTCCATGGATCTGCGAAACTCGCCTTCAAAGGAATCGGAGACGATTTTTCCAGCTGGGTCCACAGATGCCTGACCGGATACAAATACCAGATTGCCAACTACAACGCAGGGGCTGAAGGGCAGATGTGATGTGGGCGTGTCGTTTTCCTGAGGATAGCGAACGGTGGAAAGCGTCATTTGTGAACTTTCGAACTGACGTGGGATGCGGAACATGCGTTCCGGGCGGCTGCGACCGCGGCACGTTGCGTCCGGAAAAAAATCAGCACGACTACGTGATACCGCGTCTGGCGGCGGCCATCAAGGTGGCAGACAGAGAAACGGAGCTTTCCCCCCATTCCGGTGAACGTATTGGCCGTGCTCATGGCCTTTGACACCGACGGCATGGCGCAACCATGAGTAAGTCAGTCCCGTCTTAAAGCTGGTGGTCGTGTTTGAAGATCAAAGATCGGCTGGCGGCCGTTGCTGTAAGTCGCACCCTGCCGCAATAAAAGTTTCAGGGGCCGGCCACAATTCCGTCGTACCGTTCGGTGGTCAGGGTGGTACTCGAATTGATCGTCAGTCCTCCCGTGAACATCGGGACAAAGACGGCGTTGTCGTCGTACGGGATGAAGATGTTGACCATGACCTCGCGTGTGTTGTTAGTGATCACATTCGGCGTGACAGTCACTGTCAGGTTGTCGACTCCGATGATTGCCATGATGCGTTTAGCTTCGGCAATACCGAGGGCGGGGTCGGCTCCTGGTATTACAAGTCTGCGAGCTCCTTCGTAGGCAGCATTGTGGGATGTCGCTCGAATTGTGCTGAGCGTTGCGAACTCGATTCCGGCATACAGCAGAAGGAAGAATACAGGTGCGACCACGGCAAATTCAACGACCGCTGATCCCCGCCGTAACGCCTGCGTGTCCGTACCGTGATGCGTTTGTTTTCTGAATCTGGCTATCATGATAATCCCTTCGTTCCAACCGTTCTGCACCACAGGCCGATCGAATCATTCGGTCAGCAGTGTTGGCAGGTTGTTGGCAATTTCTTCGAAGACGGCAATCAGTTCTGCCTGATCGTCTGCGTGCCAGTGCCGACCTCCTCCGTTGCGGGCCACAAGCTGCATGTGGGACCGATCGGCACTACGGCTGAATGTGATTGTGTGCACGGTGATGCCATAAGTGTCATGCGCTTTGCGGGCGACGATTTCCGGCATGATGCCTCTGTTGTGCTGACCATCGGTCATCACGACAATCGTCTTTGCTGCGTTTGCACGGGCAAACGACGGATCAGTGATTCCGGCAATACCGTCCTGAAGTCCCTTTCCAATGGCGGTCCAGCCGCCAACGGACAATTTGTCGATGGTGGCCGTCAGTTGGGCATAGTTCAGGGTCATGTTCTCGTCCAGGGTGGAAGACGTGGAATAGGTTGCAACACCCACGAGTTCGTCCTGTGGAGTCGAGATCAGCGCGCTTAGAAATGCCGTGACCGCCCGTTTCATATCTCGCCAGCGATTTCCGCCGGGAGTTCGGCGGGCCATTGATCCCGAGCGGTCCAGGACGAGCATCACATCGCGATCCATATGGGATGCGACCGCGGTCTTCACCGGCTCGAAGTGGCCTTTGTCAAAGAGTCCCGTGAACAGCATGGGAACTGATCCCGAGGCCGATCCGCTTGTGCGGCGTCCGGTGATATGGACGCCATTCAGACCGTTGGTGTCTTCCGGCTTTTGCGTGAACAGCCAGTCGCCTGCTGCGTCGGGCGCTGATGTGCCGAAAGTCACGTCAGCACTGTCCAGTGCCAGTGCATTCCCCGCAACAGTATTTCTGGACGCAGCGTCGATCGCGACACTGCGTGCGATGTCCGTGTCCTGAGTTCGGCTCAGCATGCGACTGCCGGCGCGTGCAGCCGCGTCGGTGGCTGTTCGCAGCTCAGTACGCGTCAACTGCATCCAGGCAATATTGACGGCATACGCCGAAAAGGCAAGGGTCACCGGCAGACATATCACGATGAGCGGCAGCATTGCGCCGCGACGATCTTGTTCGCCTGCGTTCGTTGCTCGCTGGACGTACATTCTAGAATTCCTTCATCATTGTGGCCTGACCATCTACGACAACCGTGTCGTAGAACAGACCGGAGATTATGGAATTTGCATTGGCCGGCGCTGATACGCGCACAGAAATCCACGTTTCTGCAGGCTGATCTGCAAAATCGGCAGGGGAGACGGTGATGGATGGTGAATTAACGTTGCGTGCGCTAAGAATTCGATTTGCCGCTGTGGTGACTGAGGCCTTGTCACCAGTCGGTGACACCGACACCCGAACGCCTTCATATGCCGCGACGCTGAGTGATTGTTTCAGGTAAATCAGCGAACACGCTTCGATAGTTCCGATGATCAGCATCAGAAGAATTGGCAGGCATACCGCGAACTCTGTCGCGGCTGTACCGCGACGAGCGATGTCTGTCTTGTTGCCTGGCACACGAATCCGCACGTCGCCCCGTCTCCTGATACTTGAAATCGAATCGGCCACAGTTTCAGGCTTCTACCAATTCGGGCTCGGCTTCCACGGAAACGGACCTGTGGGTCTGAACCACATCGGTGTCGACGTGGTTTGTTTTCGCTGTGGTCCGCAGCCGATCAGTCATCGTGTTAAAGAGTTCCGGCAGGTCGTTCCACATGTCTTTCTTGCGAAATTCCAGTGGCGGCATATCTTCACCGTCGCCCAGGCGTTTTACGGTGTCACGAAGTCGACAGATCGGCCCGGAAATTCTGTTGCTGAGCGTCAGGATGTCGCGAACGAATATCGGCATCAGACAACCCAGTGCCAGCAGCATCGGAATACTTTGCTCCCAGAATACGGTTACATTGGCGGTGAAACCTCCAAAGGGGTCTTTGAAGAACTGGTTGATGAGTCCGAAGAAGGCGCCGGCACAAACAAAGACGAAGAAATGAAGAACCACTCGTAGTGCCAGAGTCCACTGCACTTCAGCATTGGTCACGGCTTTTTTTCGCAGGTTCTTCTTGCTTGCCATGACGAGACTGTTCTGTTCTTGAAAAGTGTATTCCGCTGACAGTGGCCACCGTTCGATTTGAGGCTTTACAGTCACGGTCCTCGCAATGGTTGGTCACTCTCTGCCGGACATTCTCAATTGCATTCGCTTTTTGAATGGTTGATTTCATCTTATGTCCGGTTGTGCAGATGCTGACGGCATGAATACCCATTGGAACACCGGCTGGATATTGGCTCTACGACGTCCACGATTCACGTCTGTATCAGTTGCGACGGAATTTTCGACTCTCCGCGAAGTCGAATGTCTTAGTGTGTTGACCGGGATCGTGGAGGCAAGGGCCGCGCAATGCGTTTGCTGAGTCCATGGGACGATCGATGTCAGCAGACGTCATTGTGCTGCTCGATCTGGACGCATGCGATAAGGTGTATCGCCGGTTTGTCGGTACCCGACAGGGACTTTTCGGTCGTGACCCGACGTTGCTGTATCGTGTTGCACTCTGGCAACATTTGGCCGGGAAAGTTCATTTGCGGCAGCATTCGTGATGACTTTCCGCCTTCTGCCGTTGCAATTTGACTCAGAAAGACCATTGAACGTGGGAACAAGAGGGTTCATTGCCGGTGAGCCATGAATTTCTGATGGAAATTTAACAGTAGATAAAGGAGCCCTTCTGAAAATCAACAATCACCCAAGAGTCATTATGAGAAAATTTGTCTCATTGTCCAAATTCCCGACCGGCGCCGATCAGCAACGTCGTGGTGCCGCGATGGTGGAAATGGCAGTTTGTTTTCCGGTCTTCATGCTGCTGCTGCTGCTGGGCATTATCGAATTCGGCCGCGGGTTAATGGTATCGCAGCTGTTAACCAGCGCCGCCAGAGAAGGCTGCCGTTCGGCGGTTATAGATGGTGCCACTGATGCCTCGGTTGAGGCAGAGATGATCACACAGGTCGTCAACACCGTGGGATGTACGGCGGCAGATGTCGGGATTTCTATTGTCGTAACGTCCGTCAGTGATGGTTCCGTGGTGCCCCTGCCCGCCAAGCACCACCACGATTGATATTCTTCCCATCGCGCTGGACCTTGGCCCCTGGGCGGATCTGCTGGAACAGGCTTACTCTGAAATCGATCACGGTTACGGCGACGACTATTCGTGGACTTCAGCCAGCGGTGTGGAAAACAACACAAGTGACAGTATTCCTGAAGTTAATATGTATCCGGACCTGAACAGCGGTGACGCGCCGGGGAACCGGGGAATGACAGACCTTGGTGCAGCCGGAAACAGCAGTGCGGACATCAAACGTCAGATTGTGGATGGCCTGAATGCGTACGATCTGTCGTTCTTCCCCAACAGCGAGATTACCTTTGATGCCAATGGTGCTCTGTATCTGAACGGTGACACCGGGATCAGTGCCGGTGTGGAGAACGCGCTGGAGTCGATCATCGGACAGGTGCGAGCTATTCCTGTCTTCATCGAAGTAACGGGACAGGGTAACAACGCCACGTATACCAATCGTCAAGTTTGTCGGCGTACGAATCATGGACGTCAGGCTGCGCGGTGGACCGAAAGTTCGACATCTGACTGTGCAACCCGCTCCATTTTCCCGTTCAAACGTTATCAGGGGGCAGGTTGAAGTAAACGTGGATTCGCTGTTAAGTCAGCCGGTCGTAATCCGCTGACGCTTCACTGACTGAATGACGCAGTCGAGAACATCGTGGTCTGTCCAACACCGGATGGATCGCGGTGCTCTCGCTTACTGCATTCTATGGTGACCCTTTGAGTTAGTGAATAGGTTTCGCGGCCCTGCAGATTTACAGCGATTGGACAGCAATGCAGAAAATCAAATATCCGTGCGACACCCGGTGCCATCGCGAGGGGTTGAATTATCGTAAACCGAGTTCTTCAGGAGGTGCATTCATGCGGACTGCGATTCTCTTTTTCATCACGTTGCTGTTTGGAAATGTCGTCGCGGCACAGCCTGGAGGCGGGCTTCCTTCGCCGGGGGCCTCGCTGCCGGATGTTGTGGTCTACGATGAAGACGGTCGAAAGTTTTCGTTAAGTGAACTGCGCGGCGAATATGCGGTGCTTGTCTTTGGTTGTCTGACCTGACCGCCATTTCTAAGAAACGTCCCCGGTCTGGAGACGATTGAACGTGATTATTCCGGCAAAGGTGTCAGGTTCTATTACGTTTACAAGACGCTTGCTCATCCGGAAAACAACCGCTACGTGCCTCCCGTGACCCTGGGTGAGCGATTGATGCACGTGGCCGAGGCGAAGGAGCAACTGGAAACGAAGTTCAACTGGATCTGCGATTCCATGGACAATGTTCTTAAACATGCACTTGGTAACCGTCCGAATTCAGAATTTGTGTTCGATCCGGAGGGCAAGCTTGTTGTTTCCCGGCAGTGGAGCAGTCCGTCTGAACTGAGAGCGGATCTGGAGGAACTTGTTGGTGCCGTTCAAACTGAGACTACTATTGCGGATCTGAACATGACGCCTCTTGCTCCGCCACGGACTGCCGCGACCGGGATCGTTCCCCGCGTCAAACTGGCGGGACAGATGACGCCCGTGCTTAGCAAACCGGTCATGGAAGCATCCAGTGATCCCTATTACGTAAAACTGCGTGCCGAAGTTGACACCGACTTCTTCCGCACCGGGTACGGCAGACTTTATCTTGGTTTCTTTCTGGACCCTCTATACAAGGTCCACTGGAACAACAGGGCAATGCCCGTGGTGTTTGCGATTGAGAGCACTACCGGAATCATAGTGGCCGACGATTCGGGCGAAGGACCGGACGTTCGTGTCGCCGCTGACGCAGATCCTCGTGAGTTCCTTCTGGACATCTGTGACGATTCATTGAACGCGGCTCGTGAGCCGCACGAACTTGTGGTCAGCGTCAGGTATTTTGCGTGCGACGATGCGGAAACATTCTGCAAGCCTGTGTCACAGACTTATCGAATCACCCTCGAACGTGACCGCGATGGAGGATCCCGACGATCATCAGACGGTCGTGGTTTTCGACCGATCGGTGGGCGTTTTTTTGGCGGTAGTCGTCCTGGATCGCGAATGCAGGATATGTCGCGCGAAACGGAACGCCGGCGACAAAGCAACATGCCGCCGCGACGAAGTCGCGGCAGGGCACGCTAAAGCAGTTCATCTGTTGTCGTGGACAATGCTGGCTCGTGGGAGCAACAAAACTGCAATTGCAAAGTGTTCTTCGCGGTCCTTAAAGCGTGAAGCGGCCCCGGCGCAGGCATGTTCTCCGGACTGTACAGGCCCGGACCGACGGTTGATTCCTGCAGTGCTGCTTACTTTCACGCGATCGGGGACTGCAGGTCGTTTCGTGGTATTCGTCCGGTTTGGCCTGCTAAGTGTTCAGTCTGGGTTTTGTTGTCTCGGCGCCATCCAGGCCGTTGACGACGTCACCGACCATGACGATTTTCTGTCAGAGTTTTCGGCTCAGGCCGTTAGTCAGCATCTCGATGTCGTTGACTGCAGCTACGACGACAGTGTCAGGCAGACTCGGAGCGTACAATGCGGCAAGTTTTCCCGTCAGTGACAACATCTCACTACAGTAGTCCAGGTAGCGGGTTAGTTGATGCGGCGTCAGGATGCGTTTTGGTGATTGACATCCTGGATTTGCCGTTGGCCTGCAGAAGCCCGCTGGAGCTTTGGTCAATTAGTGCATGTCAATCACCTGAGCCATTGCTCGCAGATCGCGCAGGACTTGAGTTCGTTTGACGCGGACCTCACGGCCGAACAGAAAGACCATCGCTGCACCGGCCACAATAATTGCGTTGCTGACTGATTCCAGCATGCCGACGGCATCTTCATGGTCCGTTGCCATTTCGTTCCACCGTAGCCTGTCAGAACCAGACTTAGCAGTACGACAGCAGGAATGGCCGTGCGCAGACCGATGTGCGGTCGTTCGATCGATGTGACGTTCTTCTGTGACTCATTGGAAATTGCACAGATTTTTCCTGCACCTGCAGCCAGAATCGATTCCCCGGACTGCTCCGAAATGCAGTCTCGCAGAGTCTGCAGTGTGGTAACAGTCTTTCGGCACTCAGTTGTGCATCAGTGATCATTCTGTCTGAATCTGTTGATGGTTGGCTCAATTACTTTCGGCAGTGAGATGGGATTGATGCCCGGCATCTTCGGGCTCAGTTTGGGACCTTCGAAGTCCAGCAGTTCGAATCGTTCAAAATGTGTGGCGTTTTCGGATGCGCCTCGAAAGACCGGCTCGGCGATCAAGAGCGATTCCGCGACGATTTGAGTTTCTGCAAGTCTGACCATTTGATTCAGTGAACGATCGAAATAGACGACCGGATCAATCGATGGTGGCACGACCGTTGGATTGCCTCGCTCGGGCAGCAGAAATTCGGCTTTCATGTTCTTCGAATCAGAACCGGCCGGCAACGCAATTCTCACCAGGGCCGAATCCGGCGCGAGGACGGATTCGCCACATTGAATTTGTACGTCAACTGTCCGGACAGTCGGACTCGTGGCGACGATATCCAGAAAGCCGTGCCCAAGCGTCTGGGTGACCTGCGACAGTGTAAGGCGAGGTGACGTGCTGCCCGTTGTGGTCAGGTTGCAGCGAAGTGCTGCGCCCGAGTTGAGGAACAGCATATTCGTCATACTGCAGCGTTCCGGTACTGTTGACAGCGTCATGCCGTAAACACCACCCGAAAACACGCAGTTTTTCATGGAGACCACGTTCGTGACTCCCGTTGCAGGACTCCAGTATATGCAACTGCCGGCTGCGTTCGACGCAGGAATGTCGACTAAGCATCCAGTCATCGACAACACGTTGCAGGTTGTCACTAAAGCGGCCTGAGCACGCGTTTCCCCGGTGTCGGGCATACGCATCAACAGCTGAACGTTATTCAGAATCACCTGCGACGCCTCGATGTGCCACGGACTGTCCGGTTCAATGACAACGGAAGCTGGAATGTTGCTGCTGGTTTCGACGTGCATCACACCCGCAAACGCGAGGTCCGCCGCCCGGTAGCTGCGACCGGACTTCAAAACGACCACACCTGCAGGATCCGGCTGGGGCAGGACATATACGCCGTCGCCGTTTGGTTGACTGGCATCAGTCTGCGGATCGGCTGATGATTCCGCTGGTGGTGAAGAATTGTTCGTGGCGCTGCCGCGACTCATGATCAGCGGCGTTGGCAGCAGCCCCCGGTGCATGCCGTAGGATATGAATGCACACACCATGAGGATGGAAGCGACCACGGTGCCGATTCCTCGAACGCGTGCCGAAGCGTATTCCCCAGACGTCACAGCCCGGCTGACCTGCTGATAGTCGGGCAGTCGGTGACAGAGTTTTCTGGTGGCTTTGCAACTGACTCCTGCATGTGATGCCCAGTGTGTGCTGGCTGTACCGAGTGAGTGAGTGCGAAGGTCCCGGCTGCGTCGAGTAAAATTGTGGATAGCACGGGCCATCCAGTCCGGGCAGTCGGGGACCAGGCTGCGTACGTCTTCAACATCGTCGGCCTTTGCCTGGGTCAGCCGGGTTACCGGATCGGCGGATGGAAAGACGGGCCGCGACGTCAGCAGTTGCCAGAGCACGCAACCCACGGCATATATCTCTGACCGTGAGTCCGGACTGTTGCCGGTGGCGACGAGTTCGGGCGCCAAGGTTGCAATGTCACGCAGCGTGAGAGATTCGGTAAATGATGTGAAAGGTTGCTGTTGCCGTGCTGCGAACGGAGCAACCAGTACCGTTCTGCCGCTCGGTCTTAATCTGATATTCTGCAAAACGATCTCACCGTGGTGCAACTCCTGTGATTCCAGCCATGCGAGCGCTGTCAGCAGTTGCTGGCCGATTTCCGCAACGACGGGCCACGGAAGCCGTCCGCCGCGGATCAGCAATTCCTCGGCGTTCCACCCGGGAATAAACTCACTCACAACGCTGGGCACAGAAGATGATTCTGGTTCCGCCAACTCCAATGGAAGGGCAATGTTCACGGGAGCGGAACCTCGTGTATTCTCAGTACGTTGAATCAGGGCGGCAAGACGTCGGCCGCAGTCTCCGGTTGACTCAGCGTTTTCGTCACCCAGTCGGCGGACGGCGACCATGTTGCGGGAACCGATTTCCCTGCCGAGAAACGTATTGTTTCCCAATTGCTTTGTCAGCACGTATCGGTCAACTCGCAGTCGATGGGGGGCGTTTGACTGCAGAACGCCAGCCTGCCATGGTGTGATAATTCGTCGCTGCGTCAGAGCGTCAATCCACACTGAGTCGAAATCAGGCAGGTCACGGCACAGACGTCGGACTGTCGCTTCGCACCCGGCGACGTCCTTTGCATCACAGAGCTCCAGCTCAGATATCAGCTGCAGCAGGTTGTCTGACGGCGATCGCATCCGTGCGGTGCCCTGTCGGTGAGATTTATTTCGTTTCTGTGTCGAATGATCGTGGATATCCTCGGGACGAGCAAGTCAGGTCCGCCGGCAATCCAGGTTTGGCGGCGGTTGGCCGACTCGATCTGCCCTTTTTCCGGTCTGGAAGGCGTTATTTACTTCTTTCGAAGTGCCGCAACGAACGGATTGATATCGTGCTGATAGGTAAACGCTTCCTGTTTTCCGGGTTTCAGTAGTGTGTCGTCGAACCGCTTGCCCAGTCGTCCGTCCCTGCCGAAGACGAGTACGGCGGGGATAGAGTTCAGATCCAGTTGGTCGAAGATCTCAATGGAATCGACGGAACAGAGGAAGTTTGGAAATTCGGCTTCACGTTTTTGCAGAAACTTTTCGACCTTTGCTCGATAGTATTCCGGCGGTTTCGATTTGATGCCCACGTAGTCAATATTAAAGCTGATGCAGACCAGATCCCTGGGGTACTTCTTCTGAAGTTTTACGAGTTCAGGAAACTCCTTCATACACGGCAGGCATGATGTGGACCAGATATCGACGATGACGATTTTTCCTGGGTGCTTCGCGATTACGGCTTCGACGTCCTTCCATGTTCCATCTTTGAGCAATATGTCGGTTTTTGTTGTACTGACAGAATCATCTTCTGCGGCCTGCAACGAAGGGATTGATGCTGTAACGGCAAGGGCCACAACGGTTGTCAGCAGCAGTTTACGATACATCAGATTAAACTTTCCGGCGGGGGAAGAGGCAGGAGAGATTGACGGTACAGCATATCATATGAGAATTGTCCCGCCGGAAAAGTCTGCTTTTGTGAAAGTTTCGACCCGCTTGTCGATGCCGGATGTTGTACTGTCCGTCCGCCGCTACGATGCGAGCTCGCAAATTGACAGGTCTGCAGCACACCAGCGTTCCACCTCACTTCCGACTGGATTTTCTCTTGCGTCTTCTTCTGGCAATCGAATCCTCGTGTGATGAAACGTCCGCAGCTGTTGTCACCGAAGATCGCCGGGTGTTGTCGAATGTCGTGGCGTCCCAGTTTGAACTTCATCAGGAGTTTGGCGGCGTGGTGCCCGAGATCGCGTCTCGGGCTCATGTGCGAAGAATTCTCCCTGTTCTGGACGAAGCCTTGTCCCGCGCAGATTGTCAGTTGGGGGAGCTGAATGCGGTTGCTGTTACATCCGAACCCGGACTTGTGGGGTCTTTGCTGGTGGGATTTACGGCGGCCAAGACACTGGCAATGAGCCTGAATGTGCCTTTGATTACTGTCAACCACATCGATGCCCATATTTATGCCTGTGGCATGGGGAGTGAGTCGGCGGCATATCCGTCGGTTGGGTTCGTCGTCAGTGGCGGTCATACGAATCTGTATGACTGTCAGTCAGCCACAGACAGCCGATTATTCGCCGGCACCACCGATGATGCTGCTGGTGAGGCATTTGACAAGGTGGCTCGAATTCTGGGGCTGCCTTATCCCGGCGGGCCGTCAATTCAGGAAGCTGCGGAGTCAGGAAACCCGAATGCCTTCAAATTACCGCGTCCGATGATGCGTGCGGACCGCACTGATTTCAGTTTCAGTGGGCTGAAGACGGCGGTCCTGTACAAGGCGCGAGGCTTGCCAGGACCGGATCAGCTGACCAAAACGCCTGTCGAAATTGTTCCGGACCTTGCGGCGTCTTTTCAGCAGGCGGTCGTTGACGTGCTGGTCTTCAAGTGTCGCCTTGCGTTAAAGAAGCTGAATTGCAAACGCCTGTGCGTTGGGGGCGGCGTTGCGGCGAACCGACTGTTTCGAGAACAACTGACGGAAATGTGCCGGCGTCACGGCGTTGAACTGCTGATCGCACCGCTGGAGTTGTGCACGGATAACGCAGCTATGGCCGCCATTGCCTGGGAGTATCTGGAGCAGGGACTCATCGCTGAACTCGATGCCGACATTCTGCCGGGGCTGGTTCGCCCGGGGGCGAAACGGCGTTAGCCTCTGCAGCCCCGGTGTTACTTGCGAACTGTTCCGCGACCGTGTTCAACAACGACTTTTATGATCGCGTCCTGTTCTGCAATCTCAGGAGACAGAGTGATTATCTTCTCATGTTCTGTATTCTGATACCGGACCACCTCCACCTTAATCTTGCCAGTGATCACTCGGCCGAAAACGTAACCGACCTTGATTTCATATTCACCGGACGGCGCTTCGACACAGACATATTCTTCCGTGTGACGTTCCTGTCCGCCGCCACTGCTCTGCCGAATCAACATGCCGCCATTGGACGTCAGGCGGGACTTTCGTGAGCACTGCTGCTTGTTTGGTTCATTGACGATCAGGTCGATGTCTGCATCGCCGACCCAGGAAATGCGGATTCGCAGATCGCGGTCGCGGGCTGATTCCATGGCTTCCCGCACTTTGCTGGCCATCCCGGGATTTCCCGCCACCGTCATCTTTCGTTCAAGATCCCGCAGCACAGTCACGGCTTCGGCATGCTGGTCTTCGAATCCGTCCGTCCACACCCGTTGAAGTGTACCCACGCGCGACCAGATGATTGCCTCCGGATTCTGACTGCCGTCAGCCACGCGTCTTGCCAGTCCCCATGTCGCGGGTTGCCACGGATTGCGTTCTGCCGCTTCGCGACAGATTGCAATCGCCTGCTCGTAGGCACCAAAGCGAGCCATGTACGACGCCGTCACCAGCATCTGGGCTTCATTGCCGGCCGCGAAGTCGATTCGAGAGAGCAGGACGCGATCGATCTGATTCTGTGGACGACCGGCCAGCTTCATTTCCATGGCCAGGACGTCGTACATCCAGGTTTGAGCCTGGTTGTTGCGAAGCGCCGACTCAATTCCTTCGATCGCGTTCTCAAATCTCTTTTTGTCATGCAGCATACCGATGGCCGTCAACAGATCATCGGAACTGAACAACCCCGGCTTCAGCGCACTGTCCCACGCTACGGGCAATGCATCAGCGCTGCCGGAAACGCTGGCCAGCAGCTCCCTCGCTCGTTCTTCGGTTCGAGCTTCCCGGGCACCCTGTGGCCGCGTTTTTTGAGGCGGCTGAAACGAAACGAGTTGAAATGGTGACCGTCTGTGACGGACGATCGTAGAACTCGCAAACGTTATTTCAGCAGTGGTTTTTTTTTGACCTGTTTCACCGTGTCCATAGAGATACCGTCGTTGGCGGCGTTTTCCAGCATTTCAGTGATTTCCGGTGGCACACTGAACTGGCCGCCACCGCCACCTCCACCAAATCCACCGCCACCCTGCTGACCTCCGCCGAATCCGCCCTGCTGACCGCCCTGCTGACCGCCACCAAATCCGCCTCCGCCTCCGCCACCGAGTTGAACCGGCGGAATTACCAGGTCGGCGACAGGGTAGACACGTGTAACAAGGTTGTCGTCAGACTCTGCCTTGGCGAGTGTTGTGATCATGAAGACTTCGTTCTGGATAACGTACGTCAGTTCCGGTTCGACAGTCTGCTCGAAGATCAGTTTAAGAGCATTTCCCAGAGTGATTCCTTCAAAGTTGATGTCGGTGACCGTCACGTCTTCCAGGGAAGTCAGGCCTTCAAGTTCCAGCTCCGCTTTGTCTTCCCAGATCGTCATACGGAAGTCTGTACCCGTTGACCCACCGTCGCCACCGTAAGTTGTTGTAAAATAGGTGGAGAGAGTTTCCATGACTTCCTTCAGAGGTGTGTCGCCCGGGAAGTCCAGTAATGGAACGGGCTTCTTAAGCATTTGCTGCAGCCATTTTTCAACCGGCTTTTCGCTTCGCAGGTCGAAGGACTCGTACCGTGGCTTTCGGGTCAGCGTCAGAGCACGCCAGACATCCGCTGGTGGATACTGAATCGGTGGTTCGTCCGGAAACGGTACGTGAGACAGTTCCACCTGATACAGCACAGCCAGAAACCGATCGTGTCGCAAATTAACAAGTCGGTAAGCCTTACTGAGTTGTCCGAGAGATTCAGACATCACCAGTGCCTGTGTTGCAGGACCGTTTCCGGGTTTCAGGTCCAGGGCCGTGCGAGACACGGTTTCACCGTTCTCAAAGCCGTTACGGTCGCCGTGTGCGGCGCGATCAAGCAGGCCTCGCACCTGGTCAATCAGAATTGACAATCGAACCTCTTCCTGGTCCTGCTCGGCCAGAAGTTTACGCTGAGCTTCCTGGACGGCTTCGTCACGGGCGATGTGTTTGCTTTTTAATGCGTTGGTTTCCTGCTGATTCCGCACGCTGCTGAGTGCGGCGATCACTCGTCTTTCCAGTTCAGAGCGAACATCAGGACTGATGTCTGCCGACGCCTGAATTGTCTCCAGAACATCCTTTAGAATATTCGTGGCGAAGTCCGGCTGGTCGAAACTGATTCTGCGGGCATCGTCGATGGCTGCGTTTGTCTGGGCACTCAGAATCTGGGCCTCAAGCTGCAGTCTGGCTTCGACATCGGAAAGGGGATCAGGTGCGTTTGCTGTGCCGGAATCCTGAGGCACAGCCGGTGGTGGCTGTTGCAGAGCCGTCAGGATCGCCCTCAATTCTTCATTTGAGTTATCCATCTGCGCTGCTCGTTCAGCAATTTCCACTGCCTTTCGAGTCTGGCCACGGCGACTTAGATGCTTGCTGGCGGCTACTGAATCTCTTACAAACTTAGCGAACTGATTTGAGCCGTCTTTCAACATCTCAAGACTGGCAAGCGGGGCGTTAACACCCTTGGAATTTTTTACGCGATCCGTCAGGTGTCGCAGTTCCGGTCCACCTTCAGATCGCTGGCAAACATCCGAATTCCACGACAACGTGGCACCGGCATCAGTCAACGCGGTCAACTTCGCAAATTCTGTGATCCGGCCAGTGCCCAGTACAATACAGTGTCGGTCCGATCTCAGCATATGCTGTCTGTCTCCTGCGGAGTTTACAGAGCGTCCGTCGATCGCAAATGTCTCAACACCCAGTGCAGCGGTCTGAAGTGACGCTGCAGACTTTGCAGCAATGTCCAGGTCTTTTCCGTGAGCCGGCGTTGTCACGGTGCCGCCGGTGAGGTTGGCAAGCACAGCGGGCAATTCGCTGTTCGCATTAGGGCCAATCACGAGCGAGTGGATGGACGTTCGATGCTTAACGAACTGTTCGACCAGTTCGTTAAGCTCGTTCTGCTGAAGCATGTTCGCTGAAGTCAGGCCATCACCAATATAAAGAATTGAAGTTGGTTCGCCGATTGAGACATGATCCGCCAGTTGCCGGAAGGCAGCTTTCAGATTTGTTGTACCAAGCGGAGTCCGCATCGAAAGTTTGTGCAGCGCGTCGTTGACCTTTTTTGACGCACTGCCAACGAAACCCTGTGTCAGACTTTCGCACGACACGTCGGTGGCGAAAATCTGAACTTGGCTCTTCGGTGAAAGATGTGCCAGCACCTGTGAAACCATTTGCAGAGTGGAGTCACGGACCTGCCCCGTCTGGCTGGCGGAGGTGTCAATCAGCAGAATGTGACGCGTAACTTTCTCGACCTGGCCCTCAGGAGCTGTCACCGCCAGCGCGAAGTAATGTTGTCCGTCAGTATCCTCGTACTGCTTAATCACAACCGGAGCTGTGGCGTCAGTATTGGCAGAGCAGGAAGATATGGCGACGAGACCTGCAAGACTGCAAAGACAGTATTGGAAGGCGGTAGTTCTCGAAAGCCGCATGAGGAAACCTTTCGGTGGACCGAATTCTGGCGGAGCGATATTGGATACGTGACGTCTGCATCCCAAAATGCAGAATCTGCGCACTATCATATAACCGTCCTCGGATGGTTTAGAATTGAATTCCCTGCAAAAAGACGATGTGGCCCCGTCTTTTGACAGAGTGGTCCTGTTCTGACAGGCAAGACGATGTCTTGGGAAAAGTCACCAACTGGGGATTCCTTTGCGCCACTGTTGCAATCCGATTCTTTGACCAGTTTCTGGTCTGCGTCGCAGGTCGGGCAAAGAATTCTGGATCTTTCGGCGTTAACTCCAGCGATTTGCGGGATCTCGCAGCTGCAGCAGGCATTTGCAGGGCCCCCCGCTCCTGTGGTCGCGTCCGGCAATTTGGAACGTCTTTGACGATTCTGTCAAGACGCAATCCCTGTCGTTTCGATGTTACTGAGGGGCTGCAGCACTTTATGCGGGGAGCCCCTCTTGTCGGGGAGTGGTTTTCCACGGGCGCTCGATGCTGGTGGAGGAAATAGTTGTGCTGTTCGGGGGGGCGCGACGTTGAGGGCATGGTGGGCAAGACCGGGCTGTCTGTTGATTTTGTGTGTGCTGGCACAAAGTCTGCCGACGCGTTCGCACTGGTCTGCGCCGAGCCCTCCTGACAGTGTTGTTTGTACTCCACAATCAGCTGCCGCTGAGGACCAGGAAACTCAGTACGTGAAACTGACAGCGGGCGACGCTGTGATGTTGGGCAGTCTTGACAGAACAGCGCGACGTCACCATGTGACTTTGACGTGGATTCCTGCGGGCGTTCATGGAACTGCTCACACTGTTTCCGACCAGAGTGTCGTTGTCAGAAAGCCGGTGGTTGATGGCCGGACTGCACGGCGTCTGCAGATCTGTCCCCCCAGTCGCGGTGGCCTTTCCGTCTCTGAAATGTCAATAGAGCGGTTTGAATCAACAACCTCAGAAATATCCGGCAGTATCGCGGCTGTCGGTCGACTGTTTGCGAAGTCGGACGGCGCGGGGAATGCCGAGGCTATGAAGAACAGTCGGCTATCATCACCGCCATGGCCTGCGGGGGCGGAAGGCGGATCACGCAGATTCGCTGTACCGCTGTTTACAGCAGGCGGCGTCCACGATCATCAGTTGCTCATGCACCAAATTACGCGGGGTGATCGCGTGCGCGTCTACGGCGTTTCTCTCACCAAGGCCACAGTGTCGTTGGCTGAAGCCGTCGTTGATCGTCTGGAACGACGCCTGGTCCGGTTTGTCGAGGCCCGAGTTGGCGCTCTGGCAGATACGGATTGTGACGGGTCTCTGACAGTTGTGCTTTCAAAGCTGGAGACGCGGGAACAGTTTCTGACAGGAAACGAACCTGTCCGAGGTTGTGTACGAGCGGCTGACATTCTCGCCCCGGGTGACTTCGGTGGCGATATCATTTATCTTAGTGAAACTCTGCGGGTTGACGATGAACTGGATGCGATTCTGGCACACGAGCTCACGCATCTGGCCGTGTTTTCCAGGCTGTGTACCACTACTGAACGTACGCCGCTGCCGAGATGGCTGAATGAGGCGTTAGCCCATTATGTCGAATGCCAGGTTAATCCCAGCAGTCGCAACATGGCGACCCGACTGGAAGAATTCAGACGTCACCCAGCCGACTTTCCGGTGATCGTGCCTGACCAGCATGTCTCCCTTTCGCTGCGGCGTGGTCCTGCCCGTGCTGCAGGGTGTCTGTTTCTGAGCAGTGCCCTGTCGCGACTGCCGGAGCATGCAGCTCATGATATTGTTGCGGGGGCCGGCGGGGCAGTGCAACGTCTGGAGGAGGTGACCGGACGCAGTTTTGGCGAATTATTTCGTGAATGGGGACTGAATATGATTGCGGCAGACAGTCATCTTCCTCGCTGGGACGTGGTTGACGGACAGACCCTGATACAGACGCTGACGGGGACCGCACAGTCCTGGAGTACTCCGGTCAGCTCCGACGGCATGCTTGCGATTAAGTCATCGCGTGACTGTCGATTGCAGGTGACCGTGCTGAATGGAGGCCTGTTCCGGCTTGCATACTGGATTCCGGACGGTTGTTATCGCAGATAGGCCTGCAGCGCCAGGCGGTCTCGTCTCTTAAAGCATTCGATCAGATAATCCGCTGAGTACAGCTTGATCTGTTCCCCGTTGTATGCGACGCCCCCGCCTGGCAGAAACTGAAAGGCATCGGCGTAGTCATCGGAAATCTGTTCTGAGTAAATTGCTGCCAGTGTTTCCGGATCAACCGCGTGCCGCTCGCTCAGATCGGCCAGAACGTCGATGCCGCCCAGGGAATATCCGAAGAAATGCTGACTATTTGAACCTGCCAGTATTGAGCTGGTCGCAGCTTCTCCCCTGAGTGCCGAATCAAGGTCGTTCAACAGGGGCTGCAGTTTTCGATAACGATCCGACAATTCCTGAACTTCCCTGCGGTCTGAATCGTTTCCAATACGTCCCAGCCGCCGCCGGCGTGTATAGACGAACTGTGCAAACACATCGCGTCGCTGTCGATCGTTTTCATTTCGGAAATTCTCTCGGCGTTCGAAAAGTTCTCGCAGACGTGTCGGGGAGTACAGACGTACGGTTGTTCCTTTATAACGCAGCCGGCCATCTGCATCTTCAATCTTAATAATCAAAGCTCCCGACGTTCCTTCCGTTTTCCGAACGTTCAGATGTTTCGCGACTTCCGGCCTGGCAAACCCGGCGTACAGCGCTGCTAACGTCTCCGGATCGACCCCGCGCCCTTCCTCGAGGTCACGAATCGCATCAATCCCGCCCACGGAAAGGGCGAAATGATTTATGCCGATCACCGCTGACTTCTCAAAGTCGATCGCCTTCAGGAATCCGTCCAGATCCTTGAGCGCTCGTTCGACGCGGCCGTAGAGCAAAAGAGTTTCCTCCGACAGTTTTGCGTGGCTCGGATCTTCGTCTGCCTGAACATGTTGCAGACCGATGGGATCTGCTGTTGCGGTCAGAATGAAAACGAGCAATATGACAGGACACGTACCGAGGCTTTGCTTAATCTTGTTCATAGGACTGAAAACCGGCAATGTACTGCGAATGAAGTCGATAAGACCCGCTGCGTCAGCGAGCAACATCGCTGAGGAGGGAGCCGGGGAATACCAGACCGCCTGGACTGATGTGCAGAAATCGGCATTCTCAGCAGGAAGCTGAGCCATTATGGCACCGGTCGCACCTGCATCGCAAGACGCATCAGCGCAGAATTGGCGGGCAGCAGGCGATCTCGCCAACTCGATTCAACATCTGTCGTCAACAGCATGTGGCCAATTGATACGCACTAATCGGCATCGCCCCGGATTCGCATTGACGGTGGGGATGCTCGTCAGAGCTCATTGGGAGCGAGTTCTTCTTTCTCTGGCAAACGTGGATTACGCCGCCTTTTTCTGCTGGCTCTCACCGTCCTGTTCTCGGATGACGTCCATTTTCAGGTTGTTTCGGGCTGACACTGATGCCTTTCCGGCTGGACCCCACTGAAAGCTTACGGCCGCTACAAGCGCGCACGAAGCGAGCGCCACGAAACAACCGATGATCGCGATCTGGTCGTCGGAAAAAACTTCAGAAAGATCCATGTGTGTTTCCATTCCGAACTGGAAGGTTTCATCAGTTGATAGGCTGGCGCCAAAGGGAGCGGACGGTGCCTCGTATGGGCGTCTTCCGGCATTACCTGCGTTACATAGATTTTCGGATACTTCACATTGAATCCTGCAGTTGCAGTACTCCGGAACAGTCTGGCTGTCGTTTGTCCGCCGGAATTGCAGTGAGTGCGCTGCCCTGGCAAGTTGTATGGCAGAGTGACGATTGTGTCGGTTGTCAACAGCACCTCTGCGAACCGGCAAACGCTGCCGGTTTTTGAGTGTCGGATTAGGTTGGCAAGACCGGTAAAAACGTCTGGACCACATGAACAGGACACAACTGCAGGTCATAAAATGACGATGATGCAGATCAGGCAGATTCTTAGGAGACTGTTCGCGCTCGGGGTTTGAAGATCGTTCCCCGTCAGTTGAAGGCTGTCTTGATCAGTCAGCGAGCAGGTTGGAAACCGGTAACGGCACGACGTCGTCGCTGAGGTGCAATATGTTTGAATTGAACGACGCAACACGGTACATACCGTTCATCGACCAACCAGGCGTGAGGTCGCGGCACGCCCGCGTCGCTCTGATTTCCGGTTTCGTGCTGCTGCTTTCGATGGTGGGGGGATGTTCCAGTCAGAAGAGTCAATCGGAAGACATTGTGCGCGCTGCGTTGCAGCAGCAGCAGGACGGACGTTATGAAGATGCCGTGCAGAGTCTGACCCGCAGCATCGCGCTGAACCCTGACTTTGCGGAAGCATACTATCTGCGTGGAACGACCTATGCCGTGCTGGAGGATCTGGACGCAGCGATCGACGATCTTCAGCTTGCTACCAGAAAAAGACCGGAATGGGACCGCGCCTGGTGGGCCCTGGGCACGATGTACCGGACTGCTGAACGGCACGACGATGCACTGGATGCGCTGTCGCGAGCGATTCGACTCAACCCGCAGGCCGCAGATGCCCATTACGACCGCGGCTGTGTGAACGAGCAGTTGGGGCACCACGAAGAGGCTTTGTCTGATTTTGAGACTACAGCTCGAATTGACGCAAATCATGTTCAGGCTCATCTGCGCTGGGGGATTCTGCAGACCCAGGACAGCCCGGAACTTGCCGTTGAGATGCTAAGCACTGCGCTGTCTTTGGATCGTCGGAACGGACAGATCTGGTTGCACCGGGGACTTGCGCACGCAGCGAACGAAGCTCCGGAACGATCTCTTGCTGACCTGACCGTGGCCTGTCGCCTTCTTCCTGACGACGGGACGCCGTGGTATCATCGTGCATTGCTTCTGAAAAAACTGGGGCAGCCGGACGAGGCGATTCATGATCTCAATCGAGCTGCCGAACTGGATCCTGAGAACTCCCGCGTCCGCGCAGCTTTACTGCTGGCGCAGAATGAAGTTAGTACTCCAGCTGCTGTCGCAATGCTGACGAAGAAATCTGATGCCGTGGCAGATGCGGATGCGGAGCCGGTTGTGGCCACCACAACGTCCGTTGCAGGCCTGTCTGAGCGGGTGGAAGATCCTCAGCCGGCAGCTTCCAGTGGCTTTCTTTTGTTCCCGACAGGTGATCCGCAGCCTGCCCCGGTCACAATACCGAACGCTGTCGCTGCCGAGACACAGTTACGTCAGTTCAAACCTTTCCCGACAGAATCTGCAGCACCGACGCCTGGCGAAGCTGCCGTAGTTGTGGACACTGGCAGCAGCGAATCGGCTGAGGCCAACCCGTTTGCGTTGTTTTCCACGGAAGCTGTCAACAGCCAGAACGCAGACGAACAGGGCGTGGCTGCACTGGAAGAAGAACCTCAGCACAGATCCGGCGATGCCCCGCAACTTTCTGCCGCCGATCTGGCAGTTCCCATGTTGCTGCCGACAACCGAAATGCTGCTGTCGACAGCGGACGACACGGAAAATCCGTTTGCGATGGCGGGCAGCAAAGCAGAGTCAGGCAGTGACAGTGACGGTCATGACAGCGTTGAGGACACTGTTCCGGCTGTCTCTGAAGTGTTGACAGGCAGCGATGCCGAAATTGAGACCGCTACATCACCGAGTGGTTTCGCGGCAGGCAGCATTCTGCCTCCGGTCACGAATCGGTTGCCTGATTCCGCCCCCGCTGCTATCAAGGATACCGACTCGGGCATTGACAGCAACGTACTGTATCAGCGAGCTCTGGCGGCTCACCGTAATAACGATCAGGCGGGGTGTCTTGCTGCACTTGAATTGCTGCTGAAAGAAAAACCGAATCATACAAAAGCGAGACTCCGTTACGCGGTTGTTCTTGCAGAACAGGATCGCCTGCGGGAAGCTCTGGCTGAGACTGAGACCCTGCTGCGGGAAAGCACTGACAGCGTCGAAGTTCTGAGATTAAGGGCAGACCTGCTGCGCGACAGTAATCAGCCGGAAGCGGCCGTGACTGTCTATACTCAACTGATTGCACTGGGAGCAGATCAGCGAGGTGTACTTCTTGAACGAGCCAAAGCTCGCGTGGCGGCACGTCAGTGGTCTGACGCGACAGGAGATCTGACAGAACTGCTGCAGCAGAGTCCCAACGATATTGTGTTGCTGAAACAGAGGGCCCTGGCATTACAAGAACAGTGCCTGTGGACACTGGCAATCGCCGACTGGACTCAGATTGGTCTGGTTGACAACACCAATGTGGAGGCGATGGAAGCACGCGCGGAAGCGTTCATTACACTCGGTGAGACCAATGCTGCACTTTCGGACCTGAACAGCCTGCTGCAGTATCAGCCGGACAATGACCGAATTGCTGAACGTCTGGCACACCTGTACGTTCAGCTGGGTCAGGCTGATGAGGCCGTTCGAGTGCTTTCCCCAATTGTGGAAAGCGGCAACGCCGGGACCGAGCAGGTGTTAATGCGTGCTCGCGCGCTGGAGCAGACGGGGGACTCGGATGCAGCGCTCAGTGACCTGGACGACATTCTGGCATCACACCCGGATGAGTTGAAGGCGGTCATTCTGAGAGCAAAGATTCGTACGAATACCGGAGACTATCGTGCAGCGATCGGCGACCTGGACGCGGCGCTGGAAATCAATGGGCCTCAAATTGATTTGATTCAGCTGCGTGCCAGGGCCCATGTTGCATGCGGCGATCAGGATGCTGCACTGAATGATTACACACGAGTTCTGGAGCTGCAGCCGGATAACGTGGCAGTACGGATGGACCGCGCTGCCACGTTCCGCCGCGTCGGCAACCTGGCATTGGCGCTGGAAGACGCCAATGTGGTGCTCAAAGCTGATCCGCAGCACCGTGCATCGCTCATCATACGAGCTGACGCTAACTTCGCAGATAATCAGTATGAAGACGCGCTGCAGGACTACGATGTCGTGCTGGAGGCAGACAATTCGGACGATGAACTGCTCTGGCGCCGCTGTCGCACTCGTTTGAATCTTAATCTGGATCTGCTTGCCATTCAGGATCTTGATCTGATTCTGGAACGTGATGCAATGCACAGCGAAGCCCGGGCCGAACGGGCTCGGTTAAAGGAAGCCGGAGGTGCGTTCGCTTCAGCCATCGCAGATTTGACTGTGCTGCTCGAAAATCATCCTGACGACGTTGCTGCGTGGGGACGCCGTGGCACGATTCATCATCGAATGACACATTGGGCGGAAGCTGTTGATGATCTTTCCAGGGCGTTGACACTCGATCCGCAGCAATCACAACTCTACTACAGACGTGGACTGGCACAACACCAGTTGAACCGTCCTGAACGCGCTGTCGCGGACCTTGACCGGGCCATCGCTATTGAGCCGTCCAATCCCGACTTCTGGTACTCTCGTGGCAACTGCAACGCCGGCCAGGGGGATGCGGAAGCCGCCATCGCGGATTATAGTCAGGCCCTGGAATACGACCCTAAGCATTCGGCAGCATGGTATAACCACGGCAATATGCTGTTCAGTCTGGGCCGATTTGATGAAGCGATTGAGAGCTGGAACAGAACTATCGCGATTCAACCGGACTTGTTTCGAGCGTACAATAATCGCGCCGCAGCCTATGTTCAGCTGGGAGAACCACACAAGGCGAAGGATGACTACGAGAAAACTTTGGAGCTTAACTCCTCCTTTGCGAGAGCTTACGACAATTATGCCTGGCTGCTGGCAACGTCGGAGGATCCACAGCTTCGTGATCCCGGTCAGGCCATCGTACATGCTCAAAAGGCATGTGAATTGACTGATCGACAGGACTGGTATCACCTCAGCACGCTGGCGGCCAGTTACGCAGAAGCAGGGGATTTTGCGAATGCCGGTCGCTGGCTCAAGCTGTCACACAGTCTGGCACCGGACGAGCGGAAGATTCAACTGCTGGAACTTGTCAAAGTCTACGACGCGGAACTGGCAAAGAGCGTCGCAGCTCAACGAAAAACGTCACGACCGCGCATCCGTCTGTGATGTCGATCCGGACATGTATTCTTCCAGCTTCCTGTACCGCGTGCTGCGTCCAGTTCTCCGGACTGTGTATGCCTGAGTCTTGTTCCCTTCGCCTCGCTGCAGCACGGAAATGATGTGCTGTCGTTTCAGCGACGGCCAGTGGAATCAGAATTTCCTCCGGTCGATTGATCGCGTTTTCCGTCGGCAGTCCCGGATCGACGATCTGCACTTCTGCGTGCTGCGACAGCACTTCAGTTCGTTCTAACGCGTTCTTCCGCTCCCGGACGTTGCGGGGCCATGATGGCGACGACATCCTGCATGGCGGCTCAGAGCCGGATTACATGGAAAACGGCGTCGGTGCACACGATTGATGCTATTGACGGTGTTTGTCTCTGATCCAGGCCCGTATAGGGTTGGGATCGATCGTCTCGCGACTATTGTCGGGCGATCCTTCTGCCATGAACTCGTGCTGCGATTGTCCGTCAACGCTGTCGAATCACTTCCAGTCCACTGATGAGTGACTGTCCGGTTGTCGCCAACAGATTCAGTAGCAATACGTCCTGTACTTCAACGTCGTCGATCTGACGAACGATTTCTCGCATGGGACTGCCCGCCTGAGCAATCACGTCGAAGTCACGCAGGACAACGCGGCCCTGCAGAGAAACAGTTTGCAGTCGATCATGTGGTTTTAGATCTTCCGGTTCCGAGAAAAACAGACGTACGGTATAGCGGCCGGGTTTGAGGTTGTGCAGGGTCAGTTGTTCAAGGCCTTCCACCACCGACGCCGCGACCCATGGCCAATTTCCGCCTGTCTTCATCCAGACGCTGTGTCGATACCGGAATGATGGTTTGTCCGGTGATGTGTTGATCGTGATCTTTGGTGACGGTCCGCCGACGGACGGATAGTCCAGCCACAGAGTTCCGTTGCGTGTGATTCGATCTCCGGGAGCTCCGAAGTTCAGGCCGATGCGTTCGATGGAACCAGGACCTGGTTCGCTGTTGCCCCACGCAGACCATTGTTCGTGGCTTTCCGGCATTGCGACCAGCGACAGGGCGGTGGGCAATGGATAACTGCATGTGCAGCCTTCGTAGAAATAGGGAACGTTCAGCACTCCACCTGCCGGGATGACGCTGTTGGTACAACCACTGCGGGGACCGCTAAGAAAGACCGTACCGCTTTCCGCGGTCTTATCGTAGAACGCCGGAGTTCCTGCTCGCAGCGTGAAGAAAGATCCATAATCCACACCACCGTCGCAGCCGTAGGTCTTGGGGAATACTCGTGGTTCCTGTTTACCCGTCAGCGGATTGACGCGTTCGCCCACAACAGGCTGACTTGGTTTCCACGCGTCTTTCTGCCGAGGCGGTCGATACTGACTTTGTTCGTATTTTGTCGGGTCAGTTTCTGTCAGACTGGCGCGCAGGTCCTGCTGCTCTGCATTGTCCAGCACACGTCCTGTGTAAATGTCCGACAGTACGGGAGGCAGCAGCGGATAGTCGACTGAGTAATCCCCTTTGACTCTCGGTGCATGCCAGTCTTTGGGGCGGGAAATCATGACACCTCTTGTGAACTGCGGCTGTGGTGATCTTTTGAAGTGTGCGAGAGTGTCGTCGAACCAAAGCACACCCAGCGGGAACCGGACCAGTTCGTCCGTGCTGGGCTGCCAGTTTCCGTGGTATTCGGTGGCCCCCGGAAGTGCACCGACTCGGCGGATAAGCGTCTGCCCCGCATGACGCAGCCGCTTGAAGCTGCCGGGTTTTAATGACTGCAGTGTCTCGACGTCGGGCGTGCCCTGCTCTGCTGTGGTTTCCAGTGCTGCAATTCCCCCGAATGGTCTCAGTGTCTGCAACAAGGTTGTCCACGATTCGGCGACACGCTCCGGCGTTTCTGTGGTTACCATACTCGCGATATACGGTGGCAGAGAAATGTGCTGGGGGTCGCTTTCGATCAATGCAGCTCGTGTGCCGTAGATGCCGGCACGATCCAGTTCCTGCCGAAGCTTGTTGATGCGTTCATGGTCGTCGTCAATTGCCACAACGTGATATTTCGATTCTCGCAGCAGCGACCTGACCAATGATCCGTCCTGTATACCGACTACGAAGGCGTACCCCTGTGGTCCTGCGGACGCCTGCACCAGCTGTCTGGCCAGGGTATCCGAGTTTTCTGTGATTGACAGAGGCGCGACCGGCTGCCGCCAATGCCTTGTCGACAGAGGTCGTGCTGCATCGGCCGACGTAAAACAGTAGATGCGGCCTTCGCTCGTGGAAACGATCAGCCGGTTATCCGCCGCAATCATCGAATGAATTCTGCCGTCCACGCCGTCGAGTCCGTCGTCGAACTGAAACAGGCGATCGCTCGCGCGAATTGTGCGGCTGATTCCGGTGACGCCGTGTCCTTTGTGAACTTTGTCTTCGTGCAACTGACGATTGACGACGTCATCGAAGGTAAGCTTTCCGCGTCGAATGGCAAGTGCGGATGTTTCGTCGATTGCCGCGAACCAGCCACCAGGAAACCGTCCCGGCCCCGGGAGTTCGAATTTGACCAGCTTTCCGGTAAGTCGGTTCAGCACGGCAGGATACGCAGTCGAGCACGGTACGATCAGGTCATCGCCGTTGACCACGAGGTAGCCCTGTGGTGCCAGACCGCCAATTGCCTGTGTATTGTGCGGCTGCTGACCGAACAGATATCCCAGTCGATCATTACGCCAGATCACCGCTCCCGTGTCGACATCCATCGCATACACAAAGACTCCTTCGAACGGCCAGACGCCTGCTGCAAAGTACACCTGCCCGCTGCTGATGACCGGACCTCCCCGGACAGGCCAGACGGAAATCAACCGTTGATTTCCCAGCAGCCTGCGTTCACTGGGAACCGCACGGTACTTCCAGCGCAATTGGCCGGTGTGCAAGTTGACGCAATACAGATGCCCGTCGTCGGAGCCAAAACAAACGGACTCTCGCCAAACTGCCGGTGCGCAGCGAATCGGTCCGTTTGTGCGGAAGGTCCACGTTTCTTTGCCGGTGACCAGCTCGTAGGCACTCACCGAATCTGTACGGGATGACGCGACCAGCATCTGGCCATCCGCGACAATCGGCTCGTATCCGGCATCAAACTGCAATCGACTGCTGTGATACGCTGGTGTGAGCACAGGCAGATGTCTCACCCAGCTCAGTTGCAGCGATGCAGGGATCTGTGTCGCCGTGACCCCGGTTCGTCCTGCATTCTTTCGCCACATCGGCCAGTCGTCGGCGAATATGTTCACCGAGGATGTAAAGCTGATACAGACGATAACAAGCAAGCTGTGTTTCATGGTGGTGTTTTATGCGAGGGGGGAGTGTCAGGCCAGGCCACCCGCTGCTGGGGCTGTGTGCCGTGCCGGGGCACTGACTGGAAGGATATCTGCGCTGCGTCTGGGAATATCAGTCCAATCCGTCATTTGAGTTGTCAGTATGCTTCGGCAGTATGCTCAGGTCACGTGTCGTTTTGTCATTCACGTCTTCATCCGGAGGTTCTATTTCCACTTTGATCTCGGTTTCACCAAGCAATATCAGGTCTCCGCACTGAAGCACGTGTGAATTCACGTCGTGGCCATTGACGATTGTCAGATTGGTTGAATCCAGGTCGCGAATTTCGAACTGGTCATGATTGTTCATCCGGATTTCAGAATGCAGCCGGCTCAGCAGGTCGTCTTCAATGGTCAGGTGCGAGCGGTGGCTTCGACCGAGCACAACGGGCAGGCGAGACGGTAATAGTTCGACCCGACCATCAGGGAGTCCGGGAGAAATTAAGACCAGTTTTTTCAAGTTTGTATCTCACTCGTTGCCGAGTCTTTCCGATGGAACACTGTTTTTCTGTTCCCGGTTCCGCAGTTGAGCAAAACCCCTTCAATCGGCAGATTTGGAATGGGGGAATGCAAGAATATCCGGACCTCGGAACTGCCGGGCGAATTCGCTAAGGATACTGACCTAGGATTTCCCAAATGGTACTTCCTGGGAATGCTACTGCCTACTCAAGAGGAACATCAGGCAATGTTCAACGAAGTCACAGCGGGCACTGTGTGACTGTTGATGCTGAGAACTCTGAATGCCTTCACACATCGAATCTGACGTGCGGCAACAGTAAGAATTTTCCATCCGCCCCGAATTGGTACTATGACAACGTCAAGAAAAACGGCCAAGAATATTGATGGCAACGATCATGCTGTCCCGGACAGTCCGTCCCGGCGTCGCAGGAACTCTGTACGTCGAGGTAAATCCCGGACGCAGCCCGACAAAAAATCTGCCGATCATGCCACTGTCGCTGACGGAATCCTTTGTCGGCTGGATGAGATGGACGCACGAGTGCAGCAACTGGCGGCAGCGCAGAACGGTCATGGGACTGCTTCGACGGAATCCGAATGTCTGGATCAGTTAGCAGCGCAAATCTCCAGCAGCACAGGCGCGCTGGCGGTACAGTTCAGAGACGCACTGGATCAGCAGAATCAGGCCATCGTCGGGATCGCTTCAGGCTTGAGCGGGCTCCAGGCAACCGTCTCTCAATTGTTTGTCAAGTCTGCCACGAGGGCTGCAGATGAGCAAAGGCCGACGGGTTTTTCAGCAGGAAGTTCGGATTATATACATTCGGCGGCGAAGGCTGAAGACTGCAGCCCAACCGACGAAACGGATACCTCGTCAGAAAACGCGTGGGAACAGATCAAGAACGCCTTTCTGATGGAGGCTGACTGTGGCTTTGATGACGGTGCTGGTGGCATCCGCGACCAGTCTGCACTATCCCTGCCGGAATCTGACGTCGAAACGGAGGATTCCGATGAAACCGCGCAGGTCGAACAGTCATTCGAGATCCCCGAGCTGACGGACATTGACAATCTTGCAGATGCGGAGCTGCGATCGGTGCTTGTCGACAGAGAGCGCCTGATGTCGATGCTCGTGCAGCGTTTGCTGAGCGCAGTACATTCGACGCAGACGCTTTCGACTGAGCAGCTCAACGAGCTGAAAGACGATCTTCCGGCAGAGTTGACCGAAAGAGTCGAACAAAGTCTCAGGACATTCACGCAGCAGGAACGTCTGGAGCAGTTGGAGCTCAGTCTCGAGCGTGCGCGGGTGTCACGTCAGGTGGCAACTCTGGAAAAGACTCAAGAGAAACTGGCCGCCACCGCTCACGGACTCGGTCTGACGATCAGCGAAGATGGATCGCTGGAAGGGGAAATCGACGTTGTCAGAGAATGTGGCTCGCAGGGTCGCCGCTGGCTGGGTGTACTCGGTTTCGGCAACTGATACAGGCTCGCCAGCCGTTAGCAAGCGTCACCATTCGCGGTATCAGCCGACTGTTTCCTGCCAGTAAGCGATTCGTTCTGCCACGCGTGCCTCTCCGCCGGAGCCAAAACTCTGTAACGCTTTCATCGCGTTCTCAGCCCCAAGGACATCGTAGACGTCAGCTTCAATCAGATCGCAGACCTGCTGCAGATCCTCCAGTGAAAGATCTTTCAACCGGCAGCCTGCGTTTTCGCATTTGGACACCAGTTGACCGACCGTACCGTGTCCGGTCCGCATCGGCACGCCCTTTCGGATGAGGTATTCCATCAACGCGGTGGCGTCCAGGAAACCGTCTTCCAGATGAGATACGATATGGTCACGCTGAAGCTGTGCTCCCGCTATTATGGACGGTGTCAGCTCAAGGCAGGCCCTGACCGTATCAAAGGCATCAAACATCGCCAGTTTGTCTTCCTGTAGGTCTCGATTGTACGCCATCGGCAGGCTTTTGATCAGAATCAGGATTTGAGGCACTGCCGCCATGACCCTGGCCGTCTTGCCGCGAATCAGTTCCAGCACGTCTGGATTGCGTTTCTGCGGCATAATGGACGAGCCGGTCGTGTAGGCGTCCGGCAGTCTGATGAATCCGAACTCTGTACTGAACCAGATGATCCATTCCTCACACCATGTGCTGAGGTGGGCTGAAATCAGCGACAGACAGAACACGAACTCCGCCAGATAATCCCGGTCGCAGCTCACGTCCAGACTGTTGGCGGCAACTTCCGAAAAACCAAGCAGTTCTGCTGTCATGTCCCGATCGATGGGTAACGATGATCCCGCCAGCGCGGCCGCTCCTAACGGTGAAATATTGACGCGTCTGCGACAGTCGGCAAGACGTTCCCGGTCACGTTTGAATTTTTCACAGTAAGCCAGCCAGTAGTGAGCGGCTTGAACCGGCTGCGCTCGCTGCAGGTGTGTGTAGCCTGGCAGAATGACGCCCTTGTCCTGTTCGCAGCGATCCACGAAGGCTCTCTGGCAGTTCAGCAGCAATGAGTCCAGCAGATCCAGGGCATCACGCACGAACAGCTTCAGATCGGTTGAGACCTGATCGTTGCGACTGCGTCCGGTATGGAGTTTTCGCCCGACATCACCAGTACGCTCGATCAGCGCACTTTCAATGTGCATATGAATATCTTCGAGTTCTGCGGTGAACACGAATTTTCCGGCTTCGATCTCAGACCGGATTTCATCCAGCGTGGTGCAGATCTGATCACGTTCGTTGTCAGTGATCAATCCCGTGCTGGCCAGCATTGTGGCATGCGCCTTTGAACCCCGGACATCAACTTCATACAGGCGGCTGTCGAAGCTGATTGATTCCGTGAACGCTTCCACGCGAGGATCGGTATCCTGTTGAAATCGCCCGCCCCATGCTTTGGCCATTGTTATTCCTGTGAGCTGCGTTGTTTTCACTGGTAGTCTGCAGATGACAAAACCGGCAGTCAGTGACCGTCGTATCGTGTTCGGAGTGCCCGTTCAGATCGCCTGAGCCAGTCGGCTTATTCGGGCTTTTTCCCGTGTTGCACAGTTACAGTTGTCCGGATTCCTCCCCGCGGCGTGAACGCGGCTTCGATTTTCATCCATCGTGGTTTTGTTACCGCGACAAGATCGTCCAGCACAGTGTTCGTGACGTTTTCATAAAATGCACCGTGATTTCGATATTCCTGCAGATACAGTTTCAGTGATTTCAATTCGCAGCATTGCTGGTCGGCGATGTAGGTGATCGTCAGTGTGCCAAAGTCCGGCTGCCCGGTCTTCGGGCACATTGACGTAAATTCCGGCACAATGGTTTCAATCACATAGTGTCGCTGCGGAAACGGATTTTCGAAGGTTTCCAGAGTTTCTCGGCTCGGTTCCGTCATGACTCAGACTCGGGACGTCGTTAAGGTGCGTGTGTGGGACGGCAAGATCGCCGTCCCTCATTTCTTGTCTTTCTTGCAACCATCCACAAGGTTGCTTTGCGGTACATTCGCCAGCGTTTCTACGATGTTTCCTCGTTTTGACAACCTCACCGCTGAAAAAATCGGTCAGAACGCACGTTTACTGACGGAGCTCGGGTACTCTGAACCCGATTCCGCCATTCAGTGCCTGATGCGGCTGCACGATGCATCATTCGCATGCCGTCCGGCACAGTCCACACAGACCGATCGTTCTGTGCCGGTTTGGTATAAAACGCTTAAACGCATTCTGCTGGAAGCACCTGACCCTGAGGCCGTCATACGAGCGGCCGGCACTTTTGTGGCAAACAGCGGTTTGCCAGAGGACGCCTTTGCGCTGTTTGAAGAAACACCTCGGTCACTTGAGGTGCTGGCACGGCTGGCTTGCGGCAGCTCGTTTCTGACGCAGACGCTGCTGGCGGATACGGAGGCACTACGACACCTGTCAACCGAACGACGTACCGCGGAAATGAAGTCGCGAGAGAAGTTTTGCGATGAGGCACGAGAATTTCTTGTCGACGCAGCGTTTCCGACAGAGCAGCTGGTGCGACTGCGGCGATTTCAGCGACGTCAGATTCTGCGCATCGGTATGTGTGACGCCTTCGGCCTGCTGGACCTGAAATTCGTGACGCTGCAGATATCTTTGCTGGCGGACGCAATGGTCCAGGTGTGCCTGGATATTGCCTGCCGGCAGGTTGGAGTTCACGAGCCTCCGTTTTCTGTACTGGCACTGGGTAAACATGGCGGTGAGGAATTGAACTACAGTTCTGACATCGATCTGATTCTGATCGCTGAGGCGGATTCGCCGGCCGCTCAACGTGTCGCTCGTCAAATGATTGACGGGCTTAGCGGCAATCTGCGTACGGGTTTTCTGTATCGAGTTGACATGCGTCTGCGGCCCTGGGGTGACGCCGGACCGTTGGTGAGTACGCCGTCTGCCTATGCAGACTATCTGCGAAACAGCGCTGAACTCTGGGAAAAGCAGGCACTACTGAAAGTTCGCCTGATTGCCGGAGATGAGAGACCGGGAATGCGGTTTCTTGCCGACGCACCGGAGCTGCTGTTTTCCGCCTCTGAAGCAGAGGTGTTGAGCAATGTTCGCAATATGAAAAGTCGGATTGAAGATAAACTGCGTCGCGCAGGTAAGCTTTCTTCTGAAGTGAAACTCGGGGCTGGATCGATTCGTGATGTCGAGTTTCTGGTTCAGGCACTGCAGCTGATCCACTGCCAGACTGAGCCCAGACTGTCCAGCGCCAACACGCTGGATGCCCTGGTAAGGCTGACTGAGTTCAACATTATCGACGTGTCTGATTTTCGGCAGCTGCGTGAGGGCTACATCTTTCTGCGCAACATCGAACATGCTCTGCAGCTGATGCACAATCAGCAGACTCACGAATTGCCTGCCGATCCGGCACACAGACACTGGCTGGCTCGCCGACTGGACTACCCCAGTGAGACGGTGCTGCTGGAACGTTTTAACGCGCACCGGCAGGCTGTCCGCGCTATCTTTGACTGGTATTTTGAAGAGCGTCCGGAGCGACCGCCAGGCACTGTCGCAGCCACGGATGCGGCACGGTCAATGGTCTCTGAGACTGTTGACCGGGACCTGCGCGGTTACCTGTCACGGAATCAGTCTTTGCTGAATCATGTGAAAATGGACATTGATTGCTGCAACGGAAGGACGTCGCACGTTCACGTGACATCACTACCGGAGTCCAGTGACTTCAAACTGGTGACTGTTGTCAGTCCCGATGCACAGGGGCTCCTGTCCATGGTTTGTGCCGTCTTCTTTTCTGAAGAACTGGATATATGTCAGGGAAGTACGGCAGTCGGGCCGCTGGATGACCACATCGGTTTTGGAATCCCGGCTGATGTCTTCGCAGCGTTCTTTGTTGTACAGACGACTTCCCCCGGACCATCGGCGTCGCACAGCGATCAGGTCGTGGAAGGCAGAGTGGAAGAATCACTGAACGAACTGCTGGAGCTGTCACGTTCCGGCGATCAGGAGGCCATGCGTAGAAACCTCGTGGATCGATTCTGTGACCGGTTGCAGCAACCGTCCGGAATCTCGGCGCCGCAGGCTGATCTGAGCCTGGAAATCTCAGATGTTGATACCAGGGGATTGACTCGACTGAACATCACCGCCGACGAAAGCTTTGGTTTTCTGTTTGAATTGTCCAACGCGCTCAGCCTGTGCGGCTTTTGGATTGTTCGAGCCGACCTTGGTACACATGACGGGCGCATTCGCGATGTCCTGTACATCACGGAATCTGACGGTTCTGTGATTGACCATGAATCCCGAGTGGAGGAACTTCGGACGGCGGTCACGCTGATCAAGCAGTTTACTCACTGGCTTCCTTCCAACAGTGATCCTCATCAGTCCCTGCATCGTTTTCGCGGCTTGCTGCATCGAATTCTGGCCAATGAAAACTGGCGGGTTGACGTGGCTTCACTGCGGCAGCCGAAAGTTCTGCGGGCCGTTAGCCGCGTTCTGGGCATCAGTCGGCATCTGTGGGAGGATTTTCTGCGAGCTCATCCTGACGATCTGCTGCCCATACTGACTGATCCTGATCAACTCACACAGGCTGTTTCGGAAGGTGATCTGCGTCGGGAACTGCGGCTGCAGATGGAGGATCTGCAGGAGCCGGCAGAGACACTGAACCGATTCAAAGACCGGAATCTGTTTCGCATTGACCTGCGACACGTACTCGGACACTGTGGTGCCTTCGGCAACTTTTCGCGGGAAATCACCGAGCTGGCTGACGTAGTTGTCAAGGCCTCGTGCGACATGGCGTGGCGGGAACTGACGCAAATACACGGGATTCCTCGCACTGATTTGAATGAACCATGTCAGTTCACGATTGCCGGGCTGGGAAAGTTCGGCGGGATCGAGATGGGGTTTGCCTCCGACATCGAAATGTTTCTGGTGTTTGCTGACGAATGTCGCAGTGATGGTGCGGTGCCGCTGTCCGGCGTCAGTTTCTTCGAGCGACTGGTGAAACGCGTGACTGAGCTGGTGGACGCTCGGCACAAAGGAATCTTTGAAATCGACCTGCGGATGCGCCCTTTTGGCCAGGCGGGATCGGCAGCCGTCAGTCTGGCGGCGTTTCGAAGTTATTATGCGCGTGACGGCCATGCATGGCCGTTTGAACGGCAGGCACTGGTCAAACTTCGATGTGTGGGCGGTGACTCAAAGTTCGCGGAATCTCTGATTACGGCCACTCATGAGGCGATCTATACCGGAGCCGGATTCGATTTCGGTGCCATGCGAGCGATGAGAGAACGACAGGTCCGCCAACTGGTTCATGGTGGTACCTTTAATGCCAAACTCAGCGATGGCGGTCTGGTTGATTGTGAATATGCGGTTCAGGCGTTGCAGCTGTCGTTCGGGCAGGCACATGCAGCTTTGCGCGGGGCTAATACGATGACGGCGCTGGCAGCGGCCAGCCGTACCGGTCTGGTCTCAACATCGCTGTTACACCAGATTCAGCAGGCGTACATTTTTCTGCGGCAGCTCATTGACTGTCTGCGAATGGTGCGTGGAAATGCGCTGGACCTGACGGTGCCCGCAGTCGATACGTCGGACTTCCATCAGCTGGCCCGTCGCCTGGAAGTCGTTCACGGAACTGTGCTGTCGGCCGCTGCGCTGGAGTCTCACTTTGCCGCTGTTCGTGAGTTTTCACGCGTTGTTGAGCAGAAGTGCACAGGCCCATAGCCATTCAGGAAGCGCACAAAGAAGGCCCGTCGCTGAAATCGACGGGCCTTCCGGATTTTTCACTGATGCTCTGCAATTAACTCACACGATCTGCAGAACAACTTACGATTCTTAGAGTCCGGCAATCTTCTTGATCAAATCAATGGTACGGCTTGAATAGCCGAATTCGTTGTCGTACCAGCCGATGACCTTAACCATGTTGCCACCAACGACGCTGGTAAATGAACCGTCGAAAATGCAGCTGTTAGTGTTTCCGATGATATCGCTGGAGACGATTGGGTCTTCGGTGTATTCCATGATACCTTTGAACTCACTGTCAGCCGCAGCCTTAATGGCAGCGTTGATGTCATCAGCTGTGACATCCTTGCCAAGCACCGCCGTCAGGTCCGTGACACTTCCGGTGGCAACGGGCACGCGAAGAGCATAGCCCGTCAGCTTGCCAGCGACTTCCGGAAGAACCAGGCCGACAGCTTTGGCTGCACCTGTGGACGTGGGAATGATGTTGATGGCCGCAGCACGTGAACGCCGAGGATCGCTGTGCAGCTGATCCGCCACCTTCTGGTCATTGGTGTACGCATGACATGTGGTCATCAGCGCGTGTTGCAGGCCGAAGTTGTCGTTCAGAACTTTGACCATTGGTGCCAGACAGTTCGTTGTGCAGCTCGCATTGGAAATGCACTTGTGGTCTGCAGACAGCTGGTTGTCATTCACGCCCAGTACAACCGTCAGGTCCGGTTCTTTGGCCGGTGCAGAGATGACGACCTTCCGAGCTCCGGCCGTCAGGTGAGAGTCGAATCCAGGCTTGCCATCAGAAGCTCGACCAGTAAAGAAGCCTGTAGACTCCAACGCAACGTCGACACCGAGTTCACTCCAGGGAAGATCGCCAGGGTTACGCTCCGCACAAACCTTGATGGTTTTACCGTTGACGACCAGGTTTGAACCGTCCGTTTCAACGGTCCCGTTGAAACGCCCGTGAACACTGTCGTACTTAAGCAGATTTGCGAGGTCTGCGGGATTGCCGAGGTCGTTGATGGCGACTACGTCAAACTCGTCGGCTCGAGCTGCAAGAGCTCGAAATGTGATCCGTCCAATGCGACCGAAACCGTTAATACCAACCTTAACTGACATTCTGAAAGACTCCGACGAATACGGGATGTGATATCGCGCTGCGAGAAAGGGAGACGGCACCGAGCCGCTCACGCAACTTCCAGCCGCCTGGCAACGTGTGACGAAGGCGGCGCGCAAAATGAACGCAGAAGTTGCCGATGACCTGCAGACTTTAGCGTCCACGACCCGCAATGCAAGTGTGGCGCCTGATCCGGACTGAATTCGTGGCGCCGAACGGCTCAGATTCACGTCAGCCCCGATGAATCACTGCGTTCCTCCGCGTCGGACGATTCCGGGGCCGCATTGGGACAATCAAGCGTCGATCAGTCCTTCGCGGATCGCCCATCGACACAGACCGACTCGATCGGTGGCCCCAACCGTTTTCATAATGCGGTACTTGTGACTTTCCACGGCCTTCGAAGAAATGTCCAACTCATTCGCAACCTCCGATACGCGCCTGCCCTGAGCGATTCGCAGCAGTACGTCCCATTGCCGATCGGTCAGCTTCCGGAGGTGGACACTGGCCACGCAATGAAAGTCGCCGTTTGAAGTCAACTCGACTCTGTCCGACAGGAGCGGTGACAGAACATTGGTTCCGGAAGTGATGCGCACGAGTTGTTCATTCAGTGTGCCAATATTGTCCCTGCGGGACAACAGCCCCGCTATGCGGTTATTCACCACAAGGTCCAGCTGCCGATCAGTCAGGGAATCCGCAAACACGGCGACCCGAGTTTCGCCCATTTTTACGGCGAGTTCACTTAGTATTTCGCGAAAGCCTTCGGTGACGATCTTTTCCCCCATGACAACAACACGTGGCTGCTGCGTTCTGATCGCGTCCAACAGTCCGTTGACCGTGTCGACCGATTGTACATCTCGAAAGCTGCCATATCCCGCCAGGCACCACGCGATCGACTCGGCTCCCAGTCGATAGGCTGTCGCCAGTACAATCTTCGTCGCCGGGGTGATGGAGTCCGGCAGCGAGGCACTCGCCGTCTGGCTGCTGTTGACATTCTGTTCGGTGAGTGTCATGTATCGCTCCTCCGTGAAAAACTGCAGACAGAAAAACATCACTTCATCCGAGGTGATAATCCTTTTCATAAAAGGAAAACTCTCAGCGCGGCGGGAGTTCTATTCGAAATTAGCACCGACTTCAGAGAGGGTATACCCTTATAGTGCAATATGAGTGATTCGGCCTAGAGCGGTTCGGGCACATGGCCTGGTGGCAGCAGGAACAACTGAATTCACTGGCTTTCAGAGGCCTTCTGTGCGGTTCCGGACACGACACAAGGGCACGGCAAACTGCCCGTGCCCTTGTGTTTCCGTAACACCATCGCCCGCAGTGTAGTCCATTTTCCGACGTCAGCCGTAGGCTCAGTTACGGTCTTGGCCTGTTAGTTTGATGGTGACGAACCGAGACACACTGGAATTCCCTCTGGAAACCTTCACCAGAAACAGAGCGCGGCCGGCCTGTCGAGCCGTTTTCATTGCGTTTTCCATTTCCGCAATGGTGTTCACCGTGCGGTTGCCGACCCGAGCGATCACCATGCCGGCTTCCAGTCCGGCGTCATCGGCAGCACTATTCGATTCGACCGAGGTAATCACGACGCCGCTGCTGGAGGACATTCCCAGTTGGTTTACCAGATCCTCCGTCAGGTTCTGGATGGAAATGCCCACGTCGTTGATTTCAGCAGACTGTTCGTCTTCAGAAGCCGGTCCGCCATCCGATTCGTTGTTTTCCAGGCCGCTCAGATCGTTTGGTCGCTCAGCAACTGTGATCTTCAGATTTCGCTCACGGCCATCGCGAAGAATCTTGATTTCGTATTTCTGGCCGATCGTGAGTCTTTCCACCACGCCCAGCATATTGCGGTCGTTGGCAATCCGTCGACCGTCGACTTCCAGAATCACATCGCCTTCGCGGAATCCAGCCTGTGCGGCCGGCGAATCCTTGACCACTCCGGTTACGACGACGCCGCGGGGGATTTTCAGATCAAAGGCTTTCGCCAGGTCCGCGTTGAGTTCCTGCATGGTGATACCGACATAGGCTCGACGGACTTCTCCTGTGTTTCTAAGTTGATTGGCCACCCACTTCGCGTGAGACGCCGGAATCGCCAGGCTGACACCGTCGTAGCCCCCGCTGCGAGTAGAAATAGCCGTATTGATACCGACGACTTCGCCACGAAGATTCACCAGCGGGCCACCGCTGTTGCCGGGGTTGATGGCCGCATCAGTCTGCAGGAATTCCTGCGGCAGACTACTACTGGTCATGCCCCGTCCCTTGGCACTGATGATGCCCTGCGTGACGCTGCGATTCAGGCCGAAGGGGCTGCCGAATGCAAGTACCCAGTCGCCGATTTCCATTTGTTCGTCGTCGCCGAGTACCAGGATTGGCAGTTCTTCCTTTGTCTCAATCTTCAGTACGGCAACGTCGGAACGCGGGTCCGTCTTCACATCCACGACCGTAAACTCTCTGCCGTCAGCCAGCTCAATTATGATTTCTTCTGCGTCATCAACAACATGGTTGTTAGTCAGAATGACTCCGCTGGAATCGATAATGAAGCCTGAACCCTGACCACCGGGCATTCGGTATTCGCGTTCACGACCATTTTCCTGTTGATCCAGAAAATCCCTGAAACGTGGGTCGTCGAAGAACTGTCTCATGAGCGGGTCGTTGCCAAACGGTGAACGTCGTGCCGTCTGACGAACCACCTTGCCTCTGGTCTTAATCGAAACGACCGCAGGCAGTGTATGTTTACTGACCTGTCGAAATGCATCGGAAAGCTCATACGCCTTGCTGAAGGCGGGGCTGTTCTGAGTTTCTGCACGTTGAAGTTGTGTCTGTGCAGCGGCGTAGTTTGTTCCGTTCAGCTGGTGGGTGATTCCGACAGCCAGAAATGTGGCTGCACCTACCAGCAGGACTGACGGCCATTTTTGAAGTTTCATTGCGTTTTCCCCTCGAATTGTTGGATGATAACCACTTCACCGGCGGCAGTTCCGGCCGTGGTGTGTTGTCGATTCCTGTCCTGTCCTGACTTCGACGTGTGACCGGGACAGGTGGCTGGACTGTAGGAGTGAGTTGCCGCAACAGAAGCTAACCGGCGTCATTTTCGCTACTTTCGCGAGTTCACGAAGAAATCGTTTGCTGAGGTTCACTTTTTTGCTGGTCCTTGTTTCGTTCCATCTCCGTCGCGACTTATGATGACCAGCCCGCAACGCCCCAGGCTGAGTGTCTGTTTCCTCGGACGCGTGACATCCGCGTTTTTCCATAGAACATTATTCCGTTGAGCCAAGTGTCCAATAACAACGCCGCCGAAGCGGACCTGTCTGCCCGCGATCGAGTTCTACTGACGTGCGAACACCGGATTGGTTATTGTTTTCGTGACAAGAGTCTGTTGCAGCGAGGCCTGACCCACAGTTCCTGCGCTGTGACTCGTCTGGACTGCAATGAGCGAATGGAGTTTCTGGGCGACGCTGTTCTGGGAATGGTGATCTGCGAATACCTTTATCAGAATTTTCCTGATCAGCGTGAGGGCCAGTTGACGCAGCAGAAGTCACACCTTGTCAGTCGGGCGGTCTGTGCCCAGGTGGCTTCACGGCTCGAACTGGAACAGCTCATTTTTGTTGGTAAGGGGCTGCAGGCGATCCCTGAGTCGTTAAAGGCGGCTGTGGTTGAGTCACTGATTGCGGCCATTTATCTGGATGGCGGGTATGAGGCGGCTGGCAGTTTCATTCGGCGGGCATTCGGCAGGGAACTCGAAAACTGCTCGGATGGCGACGCTGAGAACTACAAGAGTCTGCTGCAGGAAGAAATTCAGCGCGATGGCAGCCTGATACCGCAGTATGTGATCGTCGAAGAACGCGGCCCCGATCACGCTCGGGAGTTTCATATGGCTGTGCAGATCGGCGAGCAACGGTTTGAGGGCGCATGGGGACGCAGTAAGAAGGAGGCAGAGCAGAAAGCTGCCATGCATGCTCTCGACGTCCTTCATGCAGGCTAATCGTGTGGTTATGTGTTGGCGACAAACGTGTCCCGCTGGTCATTTTTCTGAAGCTGACTATCCTTTTGCTCTGAACACATTGTAACTCGCCGATTCACGGTTCATGGCAGGCGCGTTTTTCCTGAATTCCTGCAGGAGTGACGGTGTGTGAACCATTCCCCCAAGCCGAGACAGGCATCGGAAGACCGTGTCATGACAATCTCAACGGAATGCAGCGTTCTGTTTCGTCCGGGTTCTGACGAATTGCGATTCCTGCCCGAAGGCCCGTATTCGCTGCAGGACGGCCGGATTAGCTGGGTCGCCATTCAGCACGGTGATGACTCAGTCGCCGGGTCGATCAATATTCTGGATCCTAACGCTGGCGAAAACCAGAGCCATGAACTGCCCGGGCGACCGGGGTTTGCATTTCCAACCAGTCGCCCCGGCGTGTTTGTTGCCGGAGTGGAGCGGTCTCTGGGTTTCTATGACACCAATACGGGGACGTGGACGGAACTGTGCGGAGGTGTTGACAGCAACGTTGAGAATACAATTATCAACGAGGGAGTCCTGTTTCGCGACAATCTGATCTTTGGTTGCAAGGATCTGAAGTTTGAGGAAAAGAAAGCAGGCTTGTATCTCTGGCGAATGCACGACCGCTCACTGATTCAACTGCGTGACGATCAGATTTGTTCCAACGGCAAAGCTGTTGTGACGCAGCAGGACGGCAGTCTGGTGCTGGTAGACATCGATTCTCCGTCAAAGACGATCACCCGATTTCCCCTGGATATTGAGTCCGGGACGATTGGAGAGCCAAGTACTGTTGTGGATCTGACGTCGGAGCCGATTTTTCCGGACGGTATGATCATGACTCCCGACGGCCGCAGCCTGATCGTGGCACTTTATGACCCTGGTGACCCGGAGTTCGGTGTTGCTCGACAATACAGCGTAGCCTCCGGCGAACTGGAGGCGGTATGGACGTGTCCCGGATCTCCCCGAGTTACCTGTCCTCAGCTGGTTCGGATTGACGGTCAGGTGCAGTTGTTATTGACGACGGCCGTTGAGCACATGGAGCAGGAACAGAAACAGCGTCATTTAAACGCCGGATGTCTGTTTGTCGGTGGGACGACATTTGATGCAGTGAGTGATCAACCTGTTCTGACAGTCTGATTTCAGTCAATGCTGGAACATGATTCCGAAAACGGAGTGCTGCGTGACGGTTTTTCCTCGCCGAAGTGGGCAGGTACAATCGGTCGACTGCGTGGCTCGGAAGTGATTACCACGTCGGTCGCAGCCGTGGTTTTGATTCTGCACGCCGGCTTTGTCGGGGTTTCGGCAGCTCGTGTTGACGAAATGCCCCGGGTTCTGCTGGTCGCGATGTCGTGGATTTCAATTTCTCGCGGGCTGCGTTTCGTTCTGGAAGCCCGGCATACGAATCCTGTGGCGGCGATTCGCTCGGTCAGTTTTGTGTCTCCGTTACTGTGGACGGTTGGACTGCTTTGGTTCTGCTATAAGACAGACCACGCTCCTGGCAGTTCATCAGACGCCGGTCTCTGGACAGCATGTGTTCTGGCAGCTGTTGTCGTCTTTAGTGTCCTTTCCGGTTGTCGCAGCGTGGCAGCAAAGCCGCAGAATTCTGCAGTGTTGCCGGTGGGATCATTTCTGATCGTCATCACGGCGGGTACGCTGTTGTTGAAGTTACCGGTCTGTCGAGCAGCTTCGGGCGTTGGCGTTAACGAATCTGCCGAATGGAACGTGCCTCTGTTTACGGCCACAAGTGCTAGTTGCGTCACCGGGTTGACTGTGGAGCCGACAGGAAGTTACCGGAGCCCCGCCGGGCACGCTGTGATATTCGGGCTGTTTCAGGTGGGAGGGCTGGGCCTACTGACGTTTGGAGCATTTGTGGCTGTGTTGAGCGGTCGTCAGGGGATGCAGTTTCGTGGAGTTCGGACGCTGCGAGATATGCTTGATGCGGAAACTGTGCAGGGCTCGCGCCGGCTGTTGCTGACAATTCTGTTACTTACCGTTGGAGTCGAAGCGGCAGGAGCTGTGTTGCTGCAGAGGCTGTGGCCGGACCTGCCATTTTTACAGCGAATCTGGCAAGCTACATTTTATTCTGTCATCGCGTTCTGCAACGCGGAGTTTTTGCTGCGTGACGAGGGATTTCAGGGGATGGGCACGCTATGGCAGGTGGGGTGCCATAACGGAACTTATCTTTCTCGGTCGCCTGGGTTTTACCGTGGTTAATGATCTCTGACGATGGCAGTTCCAGGCGAGACCGGACGATTTAACTATCCGGAAGAACGGGTGAGCCAGGGACAGAGCGAGATTGGACGTGGCGTAAGCGTCTGCTGAAGTCGGCAAACAAAGTCGTCTCACGTGAAACAACCGGTGAAGCCCCATCCGAAAATAATCGAGAAGTAAGGTTAATCATGCCTGATGCAGTGTCTCAAGCTCTCCTGAAGCTGTCGTTTCGTAAGAATAGCGATGCCACGATAAGACAGGCTGCATTGACGGGGGACGCCGATGCCTTTTGTGCAGCTCTGATTAAGAGTCAGGCAAAGGTTCGGAAACGGATCGAAAAACGGTTCGGCAACGCTCCTTTTGCAGCCGCATGGTCCGCTGATTTGTTTTCTGCTGGCGTCAATCATGAACTTTGTGACGGGATGAGATCGTTCGGGCACAGCAGCGACCTGATTGACCGGATTGTTGCCACAGTGAATGCATCGCTGCCTGTATCCCCGGCATTCGTACTTGTGGCCTGCGAAGCAATGTTGCGCTATCCCGATGGGTTTTCGAACGTGCAGCTGGTGACCGTATTCAGTCGTTTGTCGGAAATAACTGCGACAGAGATTTGTTTCGCCCTGCCGCCCGATGCACAGGATGGACCCGATATCGTTCCCTCAATTGCGGATCTTGTCGTTCAGGCGGAAGTACCATTCCTGATGAGTCTGGTAATGGAATCACAGCAATCGGCACGATTGTGGCGGGACGCCTCAGCAAAGGGCCTGGCCGGCTGTCTGAATGCGTCGACGGATACGGACGGTACGCTCGATGCCGGGCTGGCTCGGGACGCAGGTCAGTGGATGGTACCGTTTGTGCGGATGCTTTGCTGGGCAAAGTCATTCAGGCAGTCCTGGGCAGATGAAGCGACACTGGCTCGCTGGCTGAAGACACTGGGCCGCCTTGCCGCATTATTGACTCCCGGCGGCTTTATCTGTTCTGCGTCCGCAACGGCTCGGCCTGTTCACAGTACTGTTCCTTCCGGCATCGAACTTTTCACTTCTGCCGTGCGGCTGACGGACGTGGATGGGGAGACCGGGCTCAAACAGTACGCTTCGGCGCTGGCAAAGGGTGGGCAGAAAAGACCGAAGCCTCCCCAAGGGCATGCGAAGCGGCTCATCAGGAATATTGGCGGGCAGTCGGACTGGGCAACGACGGCACTCCTGCGGAGCACCTTGCATACTGACGCTGACGTTATCTCCGCAGACTGGGACCAGTCTACGCATAGTCTGCACCTTGCTGCCCTCGGACGAAAAATTCTGGATGGCGGTTGGACGCACCTGATTACCGTTGATGGCACGACGTGTGAATCGGCCGGTGAATGGGTCTGTACGTGCTGGTTCAGTGACAAGGAGGTGGCTTTCGCGGAGCTGGAATCCGGATCCTCTAACGGCATGCGTCATGTTCGGCACGTCATGCTTGCGTTCAAAGAGCATTTCGCGGTCCTGACGGATACGGTTACCGCGTCAAGTGCCTCTGCGAATCTGGAATTCGAAAGCCGACTGGCACTTGTCGACGGAATTGACGCGAAGGCAAACTCGATTACGCGGGAGCTGAATCTTCAGGGCGACGGCGTGTTGTTGCGAGCCGTGCCGGCCTGGCTGGACGACGATCGCGTCAGCAACGCATCCGGGAGTTTTCAGCAGACCGGTGCAGAGCTTGTTATGCGGGCTCACGGTGTCGGGGGTGTTGCGTTACCACTGGTTATCGACTGGCACCCTGATCGAAGTGCGCTGGATGCCGACTGGACGCGATTGACGGTGACAGAGGCCAGACGCCCGGCAACGGCCCGGCAGGCTGCCGCATACAGAGTGCGGATTGGGCTGCTGCAGCTGCTGCTGTATCGAAGTCTGCGTCGCGGCGAAAACTTGCGTGCCGTGCTCGGGTACCACACCGCCAACGAGACAGTTTACGGCCGGGTCAGAAATACGGGTGAGATTCAGCCGCTGGTTCTGGTTGAGGCAGACGCCTAGAGTCGAACGCAGTTGCGATTAATAACCTCGTTGCCCGGCATATTCCTTCAATCGAGTTCTGGCGCTGTCCAGGATGCGAGACACACGCGATTCCGAGAGGCTCAGAAGTTCGCCAACCTCCTTCAGCTTCAGTCCTTCGTTGTAATGCAAAGCGATGGCGACTCGCATCTTGTCCGGAAGCGTCTCGATGCCGTCAGCAAGTACCTGACGCATCTCCTCTGATTCCATTTTTCCGGGGCTGTCGTTGTCACCGATGTGCCCTCTGACGCGAACCGTATCACTCCAGCTGTCCGGTTGGGTCAGGCGAGCGCCCTGAATGCATTCAGTAACTGCGCTGACTGACATTCCTGATGCATCTGCCAGCTGCTCAACGCTGACCGTCCCCTGAAACTGGGCTCGCAGGTGTCTGAGTGCAGTGATCTTCTGCAGCATCTGTTGGGACAATGGACAGTTTCTGCGCAGCTCGTCCAGAATTTCCCCTCGTATTCGTCGGTATGAAAATGTCCTGAACTCAACATTGCGACTCGGGTCATACTGCGACGCTGCTTCGATTAATCCCAGGATGCCAGCGGCTTCCAGGTTCTCCGCATCTACTCCAAGAGGCAGCTGATGCAGTAACTTGCCAAGGATGTGCTTCACGTACCCGAGGTTGTCCAGGATCAGCTGGTCCCTGTCCGAATTCATGGACTGGTCAGAGGTAGACTCGGAATGTCGTCTCGTCGTTGTAGTCATTTAACTCACTTGGTCGTTTTCAAACACCTGTCTGGTCTTGCCGTGACCTTCAGGACCGGGGGGGTATTCACTGTGGGGGCTTCAGGGACCTTGCTTTAGAGCCGCACCCGTTTCGGCAACAAGCGGCAGGTGCAGCGGGTTACCACGAGTTAGACAGGAGGAGCCCCCATCTTTACCGAGGTTTCCGGGGCTTTCTGTTTGTTGCATTTTCGCCACACTGCTCAACCATGCGCCAAAGAGGGGATGACGGCGGAGGATGTGCCCAAACTTCGGGTTTTTGCCCACTAGGAATCTCCCCCAATTGTTCACCTACAGAGGCAATCATAGAGGGGGCTCAGCGACTGCTGTTGGCATATCGCCCGGTGTACCAGCCTTGGTGTCACGAACACGATCCGGAGGAGAACGTTGCGTTCGGCCGAAACTGCCGGAATGGTCTAGGCGACTTTTCGCTGTTCAACTAACGTGCGATGTTCGATACCGGAGGCCCCTTCATGGATGAGTGGGCGTATGATCATGGCGAAGGCCGGATAGACCGTTAGTGAATGCAGGGAGGCGCAGATGGCGACTGTCAGGTTTGTTCATTCCGATTTTCTTCGATTGGATACGCCAATCGGGGGACTGGCGGGTTCGCCGGATTGGTTGCGACGGCTGGCAACTGGCGGCGTAAGACAGGCTGTCAAGAACCTCATTCAAACGACGATTGCTCAGCGTGCCGATTTTCTGCTGATCGCCGGCAGTGTGGCTGAATCTGACGAAGATATTGAAGCAATCTGCCGTTGGCTGGCTGAACAGTTTGAGCCTCTGCGTCGTCGTGGAATCAAGATCGTCGTGGCGGCTGATTCTCAAGCGTCAGCCGTCGCCCTGCAAAACGTTTGTGACGTTATCGTCCGTCCGGGGGGAATCATTGGCGTTCAGCACGAACACGGCGGTGGTATTGGGCTGCAGTCTGTGGCCGCCACAACTGCCCCGGATACGTCCTTCACGATCGCAATTGGAAATGATCGAGGCTGTAGTCCTCCGAATCGCATCGTTTATCAGGCGGCGCCCTCGATCTCAAGGACAGCAGATTCAGATCGTCCCGGGACGGATGGAAGTCTGAAGCTGTCTGCCGGGCCGGTCCAGTCGGTCAGTCCGCAGGAATCCTCAGACTGCGGCTGTCTGCTTATTGAAGTCGATCTTGCCACGCGAGAGATGCAGGCCTCTTTTCTGGCTACAGATGTAATTCGTTTCGCCACCGAATGCCTTGTGTTTCCTGACATTTCAACCGTGGACGAATTGATTGCTGAGATCAGTCGGACGTCTCAGTCGCTCGATCGGCGCAGCACCCGGACTGTCATTGTCGACTGGCTTTTTCAGACTCGGCTGACGACCGATGTGCAAGGCCTTTTGTTTTTCAGTGAATCAAATCTGTTGACGCGTTTACGTCAGTATCTGCAGGGGGGCCATCGCGGATTCTGGCCGCGATGCATTCGATTCAGCGAGAAGTCTGAGCTCCATCTGACCGGCCCTCAGGGTCTGGCTGTAGAACAGTACATGGATGTTGTATGCGAAGGACGCAGCAGTCCTGAGGACCCCGCGGGGTCTGTCCGGGGGCTCTCGTCGCTGGCAGGAAGTGGTGTTTCGCAGGAGCTGGTGGCTGGGTTGAGTCTGTTTCGACGGGCTGCATGACGAAACAGCGAAGCGAGATTTTTATTGTCGCGGCGGCGAACCGTTCTGGTGTCCGTTGCTGCGTCCGGAATTTGAGTCAGGGTTTATGTCTGTCGGGTAGACGGGGTGTGCTATGCGTTTTCTTGATTTCAGTGTTAAGCAGTTCGGAGTCCTGAAGAATCTGCAGCTGCAGGAGCTCTCGCCGGGACTGACTGTTGTTTACGGGGGCAGCGGTACCGGAAAGACCACTCTGGTTCATTTATTGCGTGGCTTGTTGTTTGGATATACGACGGAGCATCAGGCCTTTCAGGCAGAGGACGGGCGGTATGGTGGTTCGGTTTCACTGGAATCGCGAGGGCGGTCCCTGCGCATGTCGCGCGAACGGAGTCACGGCGTTTCGACAGAATTGTCCGCAGTTGATCTTACGACGGGGATTCCTGTGACCGTTTGCAACGGTGAGCTGCCGGCCTGGGTGAATGAGAACACTTTCCGCGAAGTCTTCAGCGTCGGTGAGCAGGAAGCTGTTCGCTTCGATCTGTTGTGCCGTCTTTGCCTGGACGATGCCGGTGTGGCCACGGAAGACGAAATTCGTCGCGCGGAAGATGCGATTATGCTGTCTGTGCAGGAACGTGAGGGGGCCGGGCTGAATAATGGGCTGCGCCACAGGATCACCGTTTTGCAGCGTCTTCGTGAGGAACTGGTTGCCGAGTTGGCCACAATGCGACGTGTTTCTCCTGAGATCCCTCAGCAGATTGCACGCCTTGAAGCTGAGTTGCAACGGTCGAGAGAGTCGGCAGAACCCCTGAATCTCAGGATTCAGGAGGTGAGCAGCGACGTTGCACGACTCGAAATGCTGCACAGCAGGTTAACGCAGCAGAATAGTGTGGCTCTGACGGTCCGGCCGATTGAAGAGAGAATTTCGGATCTTGTCGAACGCAGGCAACGGTGGTCCGGCATTCAGGACGCCGTGCAGCGTGAAATCTCGCAGTTGACGTCGGAGGCAGCGGCACCGCTGCAGTGCCAGGAATCGCTGGTCTCCGTGCGGGCCATCGTGAGTCGGCTGGAAGAGAGAATGGCAACGGCAGACGTTGGTGCAAATTCAACGGGTATTGACCGGGAATCGGTGCCCGATGATATTCGCAGTGAGGTGTTTGCACTTTGTGACTATGTGGCCCGGCATGCTTCCTCGGTCGCCTCTCATCTGACAGCGCTAGAATCGGTTCCTGGCCGCAGAATGTTGCAGGACATTCAGCACGTGGACACTGTTGTCAAGGGGCAGATTGATGCCTTGAAGGAAGAGCTTGAACGCAGTGCGGATGTTCTTTCGATTACCGGAAAGTACGGCTCTGCCTGCGATTCTGCTGTACACGCTGCCTGCCGCAAAGCTGAATCCATCGAAGCGGATGGCCGATCCATTGTGGAGGTTGAGTCAGCGTTGGCACGGCAGCGGCAGGCATTGGAGGATCTGGAAGGTGAGCAGAGCCGAGTCGCAGACGGTATTCGCGGGCACGAAGACCGTCTGACCGAACTGCAGGTGGCGCTGCGGTCTTCCGGACGTCTGCAGGATCTGGATCGAATCAAAGGAAAAATCGCCGAAACGGACGCTCGGCTTTGTTTGCTGAACGACCGCCGTCGCGTCCTGGAAACAACGGAAGCCAACCTGCAGACCGTCATAGAACGCCTCGGCCAGTTTCTGGATCACAATGTGCTGGAAATCGCATCCGAATACATTGACAGGCTTACTGACGGCGAATGCTATCGACTGGCTGCGGACTCGACGGGGACAACGATTCTGGCGGCAATACAGCAGTCGCCCGACCTTCAGGTTTTGCAGAAACTCAGTCGAGGCACCCGTGATCTGGTGGCACTTGCTCTGCGCCTTGCGATCATTCAGCATCGGGCGGAAGATTCTGAACGGGTACCTCTGATCATCGACGACGTATTCATCCTGACTGATGACGCTCGGTCGTCTGCAGCGGCGGACCTTTTGACGGAGGTGGCGGCGGACGGGCAGCAGATCATTTTCTTCACCTGCCAGCGAGAGGTTCGCGATCTGTTCGAACAGAGGAATGCATGTCTTCGTCATCTGGGCCCGCAGGACACCGCGAAGCCGTCTGTTGTACCGGAGCCGCCCGTGGCCACCTGTGTGCCGCCACAGCCGACCGTCATGGCAACGGCGAAAACCACGGAGACGACAAAGCCCACCGAAACAACAAACTGGCTGTTTTATCTTGAAGTGGACAGCTCGATTGAAGATTTGTCGGGACTCACCGTGGCCGAACTGGAGGCGATTCGTGCGTCCGGAATAATTAACATCGATGAATTGATGACTCTGTCTGTTGAGGTTCAGAGGGATCGGTTTCGTGAGGGGGGCTACTCGATCAGTACGGACCGAATTCGCGCATGGAGAGGGCAGGCGGAACTGGCGACCCTGGTCCCGATGTTGCGTCGCAGCGACGCTGACTTGTTGTACGCGGCCGGGATTCAGGGGGCAGTGGAACTGAGTCGAATGCGGCCTGAGACGGTGTACGAAGTGGTCGCGGTATTTCAAAAGACGCAGTCCGGGACGCGGTACTGTCGATCCGGTCGGACTCTGGACCGCCAGCAGGCAATCAGCTGGAGCCGATGGTCTCAACACTCCCGGACACTTACGGAAGCCCGGAACGCTCGTTCCCGATTTTTTGTACATTCCCGCGGGGCAGGTGAGGGACAGGCGTCGGAACCGGTGCCCGGTGGTACCGCAGGGCCCGGCCGGCGTCAGAATTCTGCCGGCGGTCAAAGTACAATTCGACGCTTAAAACGACCGGGCTTATCGGACGACGACTGTCGCCTCCGCGAACAGAGGCACAGGAATCGTCGCCAAAGGATGGCGCGGCACTCTGCGTCCTATCGGACATCGCAGGGTAAAAGTCATAACGATAACGCGGGAGCGGCGGCGCTGAAGTTCTATCTGAACCGTTCAGCAGATGTGGACGCTGCGCCTTCGATCGGTCCGCGGACTGCGGAACGCCTGGCGACGGTCGAAGTCTTCACGGTGGACGACCTGCTTAATGCGAATGCCGATTCTATCGCCCGACGTCTTGCCAATCGCAGAGTTTCAGGAGAGACGATTATGCAGTGGCAGTGTCAGGCTCGTCTGGTCTGCACGGTCCCGGGACTGCGCGAGCATGATTCGCAGATCCTGGTCGCCTGCGGAATCAACGATGCGGAACAGTTGGCGCAGAAACGCCCCGCCGATCTGTTCGCACTTGTCCGGCCGTTTTCGGAGACCAGCGAGGGGGAGCGAATTATTCGCGGTGGCACCAGGCCTGATCTTGAAGAGATTTCTGACTGGGTTAGCTGGGCTCAGCAGTCACGCACATTGAAAGCTGCCGCTTGATTGGTGTGACTTCGAAATTCATCCCGCGACGGCCGGTGAGAGCGACGGTGTTCCTGCAGCACGCGAATTAAACGGCTAAAGCCCGTGTCGTTCGCCTGCCATACCAGAGTCCTGCTCAAGCTGCCCGTCACCGGACTCGATATGCTTTCCCGGCCGGCGTCGAACAACGCGATATTTCAGTCGTCGTCTGCAGACGGCTGCGGGACGTCGGTTTGTTGAGACCCCGGCCCGTCGGGTTTCTCTGCTTTCTCGGTTGCTGACTGTGAGTTCTCGGAGCGGGCCGACGTTGTCTCCGCGTCAGGCCGTTCAGCACTCGTTACGGAGGAAGTGAGCGGCGAGATGACTCGAGGAACGAGACTCTTCAGGGTGTGGCCCGACGGCTCGTTCACTGCCGTGGAGCTTACGGCACCGGTCGTTATGCTGGTGTCGAAGTGCGGGTGAGGGTTTCCGTAATGCACGGCGAGCCGAGTGAATGTTGTTTCCGTGGTGGCCGCTGACGGCCGCTCCGGTGAGATGAACTGATAAGGTCTGGCTATGTTCTTCTGATTCGGATTAACCTGCTGACTGTTCGGGGCTGCATGCTGTACGGGCCGTGGTACCAGCGGTACATGCGACGTGACCTGCTGTAGTGATTTTTCGAACGCGCGAAATTCTCCCGATGCTGGCAGGCTGCGGGGCCCGGGCTGCCTGCTGCTTGAGACGGCATGAAAATCCGTTGCGGTCGGATTCTGTCTGCGTGCCAATGATGCCAGTTCCCGACCACGTTCTTGCGGCACACCTTCCAGCCGCCGGGCCAGATGCCCGATCCACTGAGGTTCTTTCTCGGCAGCTTTTGTCATCATGCGGGCATACAGGGACACTTCAAACACGTTCCTGTCGAGTATCGAGTTGGTCAATCGTGACGTCAGCTTTGCTATCGTATCGATGGCCGTGGACGGAAAGTGCACAAACGTCTCGACCTGCTGATTGACCAGAAGTGAGCCGTCCTTGGCTTTGACGAATCGGAACTGCAGCCAGACCAGTGCTGAGGCTTCAATGGACCCTGGCAGCAGAGGGCTTTCGTATCTTCCTTCAACGATGAACAGGCACTGATTGCCATCGCGCCACAGCACGTCAGCGGTTCCCGTAGACCCGTCCGTGGCTTTCGCCTCGTATTCAAACTCATCTGTCTGCCACATCTGCAGCGTCGAAATTCCCATCACCCGCCAGGTGCTGATGGCAACATCCGGGTGGTTGATCAGGTACTGGTAGATGTCGGGGTTGATGGGATACTGGAGACTTGGCATACGACGGTACTGAGAAATGTTGTTCAGAATATATGTCGCCCGGGTCTGGGCGTTTCTGGACATCTTTCTGTACGGTATCTGCCTTGTTGTGGATTGCAGAACTTCTTTTTCAGACGTGGCGTCGGCCAGAATCGTGACGCCAACTCTGCGGGCCAGGTCTTCCAGTCGTGGCGCGGCGTCTGCGTTTTCTGCGACACCCAGGCTCGTCACAAATGCGAGGGCAATTGCCCTCGAATGAATCTTTTGAAAGTGCACCAAGACTGTTCCCATAGCGTCGATAGCTCCTGGACCTGGCTGTCACGATTGTCAATCGCAGCACAAGACGACGCGTACTTTGTTCAGCCGTGTCCGAGGCCCCCCTCGATACACCGCAGTTCGCATAACTCTCTCGACGACGTGTGTCGACGGAGAATCCCCTGACACTAATTTCGGACCCTGACCGCTGCGACCCCACCAAATTGTGCAGCTTCAGCATTGTTTTCTAAACGCACAATCCGTCGTGGCTCTGGTGGCAGCAGAAATGTGCAGCACGGATTGGCAGCCGAAGTCAGCTTTGCTGTCTGCAGACTCGGCTTACCTGATGACACGCAAAAGGTGCCGATCTTCCGTAATCAGTCTGCAGCGGTTTCGTTGAGTGAATTGATCTGGCAGGTGGCCTGAAGGCCTGCAGCATCGCTGGTTCAGAACGCATCAGCCACGCCGCTTCTCTGACTTCGGCATCACTAAACGCGTCTTGATACACTGTGGTGCTGGCACGCGAAGACCGCTGCAGTGTCGGATAGCCAACCGGAAACGCGAGTTTCGCAACTGAGAATCGTCTGTCGGGGCGACAGTTGACGCTGTCAATATGACGGATTTGTGCGTAGATTAGAGGAAGATATCGGGTCAGCCGTGTTCCAGTGAGCTTTTGTGATGCGAAATATTCTGCGGAACTGCTTCATTTCTACAGCCATTCTTGTCGGTTTCGCGACCGTCGGGGTGTCCACTGTCACGGCCTGCCCAAACTGTAAGTTCGCTAACGAGACGGAAAGCAATCGACCCAAGGCGTATATGTACAGCATTCTGTTCATGATGGGAATGCCGGCAACAATCTTCACAGGCTTTGGGATCAGCTTTTACCGAATGACTCGTAAAGCCCAGCTGGCCGCGATGGAAGACGGCGCACCGGACGAAGTCTGTCGGAGTAATTGACATTTCCGTGAATGTTGACGAGTCGCCGGCCACCCGCGTGCCCTGAGTGTACTCGCAAGTTGCTGACTGCCACCCTGCTGCTTTCCTTCATCTTACGACAGTCACATCCATCAGGGGCGCTACACTCGCTGGTTCTGTCGGAGGGTAAGTGAATGACCGACGAGTTACTGTTAGAATCGATTAACGTGAAGCTGCCAGCTGACACGACGCCTGGAATCGGCTGCGTGGGGTCCGGCTTTATCATGGCGGATTGCCACCTGGTGGCGTATCGTCAGCACGGACTCAATCCGGTCGCCATCACATCTCGTACCCGCCGAAATGCAGAGGCGGTTGCCGAAAGGCACTCCATCGGTGCCGTCTGCGATTCTGTCAAGCAGCTTTGTGAACGTTCTGATGTTCAGATTCTTGATGTTGCGGTGCCTCCTGATCTGCAGGCTGACACAATCCGCAAAGCGCTGAGCAGCAAACATCACCTGCGGGGCATTCTTGCTCAGAAACCTTTGGGCCGGGACTACGCGGAAGCTTTGCAGATCGTTCAGTTGTGTGAACAGGCTGGTGTGACGCTGGCCGTCAATCAAAACATGCGTTACGACCAGTCGGTCAGAGCCTGCCATCATTTACTGCACACAGGGCAACTTGGCGAACCAGTGCTGGCGACAATCGACATGCGGGCGATTCCTCACTGGATGCCCTGGCAGCAGCGACAGGGATGGGTGACACTGCGAATCATGAGTATCCATCACCTGGATACGTTTCGATACTGGCTGGGCGACCCTGACCGAATCTTTGCCAGCGTTCGTCCGGACCCCAGAACGGCACAGCAGTTCGAGCATTCAGACGGCATCGCACTGTATATTCTGGAATATGATTCCGGGGTCCGTGCGTCTTCATGGGACGACGTGTGGGCCGGTCCTGCCCGTGAGGGTGCGGCCAGCGACATAGGTATTCGCTGGCGTGTGGAAGGGACGATCGGGATGGCTCGAGGAACAATCGGCTGGCCGGATTATCCCGAACGACGCCCCAGCACTCTGGACTATACCACAACTGGGTCCGGGAAATGGCATCAGCCGCGGTGGGATTCTGTCTGGTTCCCGGACGCGTTTATCGGGCCAATGGCTGATCTGTTGTGTGCCGTGGAAACAGGCACGCAGGCTTCCTGCAGCGGGCAGGAAAATCTGGCCACCATGGCATTAGTTGATGCCGCGTACCTGTCCGCTCGGGAACACAGATCCGTTTCGCCGGCGGAAATTTCCGAACAGTAGCAACACCGTGGCAGGTTGCGTTTCTGGCGACCCGGTTGACGTTGGCGTCCGAAGTGTGTGGAATCTGCAGGCTACCGTCGCTAACTCCTCACGAAATTGAGACCTGCCGTGAACATGCCCACTGCCGCGCTCGACGCTGACCCGGACCTTGAACCGGATCCCCTGTTCGTTGCGAGCTTCCGTGAAGCTCGCTGGATTCTGCTGATGTGGGTGTCTTGTTTTGTGTGGACGCTGACCGTCTGCCTGAATTTTGGATATCCCGAAACAGTTGATCCTCAGAGCTTTCCAACGGTGCTGGGGATCCCCGCCTGGGTCGCCTGGGGAATCGCGTTTCCGTGGCTGATTGCAAATGTTGTTACGATTTGGTTCTGTCTGTGTGTGATGGAAGACGCAGATCTGGGAGACGATGTCGGCGCGGCAGAAGCAGCCCCTGCTGCCGATTCCGCCGCCGCTCCGGCAGCGGGAGACAGCAATGTTTGAATTGTCACTGTACCCACCCACTATGCTGGCCGCAGCGGGATCGTCGGCTTTGGTGACCTTTTGCCTGTATACGCTGGCTGTATTTGGTCTGGCCGCGTTGTCGAGTCGCCTGCTGAAGAACCGCAACTTCTTAAACGAGTATTTCCTCGGAAGTCGCAGTCTGGGTGTCTGGGCCCTGGCACTCACGTTTGCCGCCACCAGTGCTTCGGGAGGTTCTTTCACGGGATTTCCATCTTTGATTTACACGCACGGATGGGTGTTGGCGCTGTGGATTGCCAGTTACATGATCTTCCCGATCTGCACCATGGGTCTGTTGGGAAAACGCATCAATCAGGTTGCCCGAAAAACGGGTGCGATCACCGTACCTGATATTCTGAGAGACCGTTTTCAGAGTGCGTCGTTTGCAATTCTGGCCACGGCGCTGCTGGTGTTTTTTACCTGTGTCAATCTTGTCGGGCAGTTCAAAGCCGGCAGCATGATTCTGCAGACGCTGCTGGGTGAAAACGCGACCTACCAGGCTTTGCGCGGTCTGGTTGGAAACTTCATGCAGTCGTCGCAGATACTGGCCGGGCTGGACCCTGGCTACTTTCTGTGCCTGATTACGTTCGGTGTCGCAGTGATCATCTATACGACGTGGGGAGGATTTCATGCTGTCGTGTGGACTGACGTGATGCAGGGTGTGGTCATGGTTCTGGGAGTAATCATCATGCTGCCACTGGCGATCTACCAGGTGGGTGGTCTGCAGCATGCGACGGAGACGCTGGCACAGATGGTCCCGCCGCATCGGGCCGAAATCGTAATTGAAACGCATCTCGAAAATCCGGACGTTCCGAAAGGAACATGGTTGCAGACGGCGGATTCACCTTCACGAATCTTTCGTATCGGTGAAGCAGCAGCATTTAATGAGGCCGGAAAAGCGACGGTATCGGGTATTGAAGTCGTCGACGCGGGTGACCAGCAGCGTATCCGGTCCGGCGCGGTAGATGTCAGTTTTGAGCAATCTGTCACCATCGTTGATGTCAGAAGTTCAACACCGGCAGCCTATCCGGGTGACGAACGTCCCGGTGTCTACGTAACGGCTCCCGGCCCCGACGCCAACAAAATGGACGGAATGCTGCCGATGAGTCTGGCATTTTCCATGTTCTTTTACTGGGCCATTTCCGGTACGGGGCAGCCCAGCAGCATGGTTCGCCTGATGGCGTTCAAAGATACTCGCACATTGCGCATCTCCATTGCGAGCGTCGCTATGTATTTTTCTTTCATCTACTTTCCACTGGTGGTGATCTTTTGCTGCTCACGATTGCTACTGCCCGGTATGGAGGTTGAATCCGACCGCATAATGCCGCAAATGGCGGTGACTCTGACTTCCAACATTGGTGCCGGTTGGCTGGCCGGTCTGCTGGTGGCCGCACCCTTTGCGGCCGTGATGAGCACCGTCGACAGTTTTCTTCTGATGATTTCTTCGGCCGTGGTACGGGACTACTACCAGAGAAACGTTAATCCCGATGCTTCTCAGCGAACGCTGCAGCGGATGAGCTACGCCTGTACCATCGTTGTGGGCGTTGGTGTTGTGATTGCGGCACTGAATCCGCCGGAGTTTCTGCAGTACGTCATTGTGTACGTCGGCAGTGGCCTGGCGGCCTGCTTTCTGGCACCCATGTCGCTGGCTCTGTACTGGAAGCGGATGACCACATCCGGTGCCTTTGCCAGCATGCTGGGTGGCTTTCTGTGTCATTTGTCGCTGTATGTCGTCGGCTGGTATCGTGGAGATGGATTTACGAAACCCATGAGGCCGTTTTCTCTTGATCCGGTGGTAGTTGGGATCGTGATGTCGTTCACGGCAGGCATTGTTGTGTCACTGTTGACGCCGCCGCCACCGAAGGAACTGGTCGAAAAGTATTTCTACACCAGGCGAAATTAAACCGTCTGATCAGCAGGTGGCGGATGTCTGAGCGAATTCGCGGCACTCGTCGATGGTGGTGTCTCAATCGATCGCGGAATCGTCCGGCAGAATGTGGCCCATCTTTTCTTTCTTGGTGGCCATGTAGCTGTTTCGACATTCGTGTGCCGGAGCAATAATGGGCACCTGTTCAACCAGTTCCAGGTCGACAGCATTGTAGACGAAGTCTTCTGTTTTTTTGGGATTGTTGGTGAGCAGGCGGACTTTGTGCAGCCCCAGATCCTTCAGGATCTGCAGACCGACCATGTAGTCGCGCATGTCTGCCTTAAAGCCCAGTTTGTGGTTGGCCTCGACCGTATCCAGCCCTTCGTCCTGTAGTTTGTAGGCCTTCAGTTTTGCCAGCAGGCCGATCCCGCGGCCTTCCTGTGGAAGATAAACAACAGCGCCGGCGCCTTCTTTCTGAATCATCTGCATGGCCATATGCAATTGATCGCCGCAGTCGCAGCGAAGTGAATTCAACACGTCACCGGTAAAGCAGGACGAGTGCATTCGTACGAGTGGGGCATCGACTTTGGACAGGTCCCCCCACACGATTGCCATGGGTTCCTGGTCTTCGTGAGTAACCTGATATGCGATGACTCGAGGTGTCCCGCAGTCTCGCATAGGAATTCGCACTTCAACGATTCGAGTAATCAGCTGTTCTCGTATCCGACGATACTTGATCAACTCCTCGATCGTGATGATCGGAATATCATATTGGGCGGAAATGGCTTCCAGTTCCTCAAGGTCAGCCATTCCATGGCCACCCTGACTACAGATTTCGATGATGGCACCAACCGAACGTAAGCCTGCCAGTCGCATCAGGTCGACCGTTGCTTCCGTGTGTCCGGCTCGGCGCAGGACTCCGCCGTCCATTGCCGCCAGTGGCGACAGATGACCGGGACGCAGAAAATCGTCCGGCCCCGCATGAGGATTGGCAAGTTCCTTGATTGTTCTGGCTCGATTGTCGGCACTGACGCCCGTACCTGCCTGCAGGTGATCGACGGTTGTCAGAAATGCCGTTTTGTGCGGGGCCGTGTTGTAGGAATCGCCGATGACCGGTTTGAGTCGCAGGCGTTCTGCTTCGTCGACAGACATCGGCACACACATAGTGCCGCGGCCGATCCGCAGCATGAAATCAACTTGTTCGGCCGTGATGGATTCCGCCGCGCAGATGAAGTCTCCTTCGTTTTCGCGGTCTTCATCGTCCACCACGATGATCATTTCACCGCGTTTGAGGGCGGACAACACGTTTTCAATTGCATCGAACGGCACAGAAACACCATTTTCGGGATAAGGGTCGGTGATTGGCAGGGCAAAATACCCTTCAGCCAGAGCAATCAGCTCCGGTGCTGCCGGGCGAAACGCTGGCGGCGAGGCGTTGCAGGGCTCTTCAATCCAATTGCAAATCGACTCCATTACTGTTCGAGCCGCTGGCCATTCATTCTACGAGCGGCGGCCGAATCGACAACACGGTGCTGCCTGTGAGGGAAAAAGCGTGCAGATTCGACGGGAAAGTCAACGTCAAATGACAGGTCCAGTCTCTAGTTTTGCAGCCAGCAACACTTCGGCCATCCTGTGTCTTGACTCTCATCGCTCAACAAATACCCTAGTCAGTATGCAGAACACGGTTCTGTCCCACCGTGACCTCTCCCTCCATACGGCATGATGCCGTGCTCACCACCTGGAGATCAATTCATGATGAAGATCAGCTTCGTCTCTTTTTTTCTGTGCTGTGCAATCGGCACGTCGTACGCCGACACACCGTTGCAAATCGGCCCTGTCGATGACACTGGAATTGTTCAGATTCGCAGTCGCGACACTCGACAGCAACTGTTCGTTACCCACTCCGCCGACACCAGCGAAATCGACGTGACTCGCACAGCCATGTTTTCCGTTCAGCCGGAAGGTGTCCTGCAGATCGACGGAACGGGGCTGGTCACTCCGCTGGCTGATGGTGAGGCTGTCGTTAAAGCTCAGCAGGGTGATCACACTGTTGAGCTGAAGGTCGTTGTGAGTGGATTTGAGAACCCTCTGCCGATCAACTTTCGGAACCAGGTCGTTCCGATCTTCACCAAACTGGGTTGCAACAGCGGAGGCTGTCACGGAAAAGCGAGTGGCCAGAACGGCTTCAAGCTCTCGTTACTGGGCTTTTATCCGGAAGACGACTTCGAATTTCTTCGCAAAGAATCCCGGGGACGTCGCGTCTTTCCAGGTGCTCCGTCGGAAAGTCTGCTGATGACGAAGGCTACCGGACGCTCGCCTCATGGTGGCGGCAAACGGATGGATCATGACAGTTACGAATATCGTATGTTGATCGGGTGGATCGAACAGGGGATGCCCTATGGTTCGCCTGACAATCCCTATGTGACGTCCATTCAGTGTTTTCCTGAGGCGCGGGTCATGCCGCAAAGCAGTGAGCAGCAGATCAGTGTGATTGCCACATACAGCGATGGGACAACTGAAGATGTCACGCGGATGGCTCTGTATGAACCCAATGATGCAGAAATGGCTGAATGCAGCGAAACAGGTCTGGTCTCGACTTTGGATCTGGCTGGCGAAGTTGCAATTATGGCTCGCTATCAGGGGCAGGTCAGTACATATCGCGCGACCATCCCGCTGGGGGCAGACACTTCGAGCATGCCTGAAGCGTTAAATCTTGTCGATACAGCCGTCTTCAACAAGCTGCATCTGCTGGGGATTCCGCCGGCTGAACAAAGTGACGACGCAACATTTCTGCGTCGCGTGTCTCTGGATATCGCAGGAACGCTGCCGTCGGATGCTAAGGTCAGAGAGTTTCTGGCAAGTACTGATCCGGCGAAACGCGATAAGTTGATCGACGAATTGCTGGACAGTACCGCATATGCCGATCACTTCGCCAACAAGTGGAACTTTATCCTTCGTAACAAGAAGTCCAAAGGCGAGGACTCATCGGGAACACATCTGTTTCATCAGTGGGTCTGGAACAATATCTACGAAAACAAGCCGTACGATCGGTTTGTGCGGGAAATTATTACGGCATCGGGCGAACCGCTGATGAATCCCGCTGTAACGTGGTATCGCGAAGTTGACCAGGTGGAAGAACAGGTTGAGGACACGGCACAGCTGTTTCTGGGGATTCGTATTCAGTGTGCTCGCTGCCATCATCATCCGTTCGAAAAATGGAGTCAGAACGACTACTACAGTCTGGCCGCCTTTTTTAAACGTGTCGGCAAGAAGGCCATTCCTGGTGTTGCCGGAGGTTTTCGCGATCGTCAGATTTTTCACAACGAAGGCGTGGCTACGGCCAGCAATCCTCGTTCCGGAGCGGCGTTAAAGCCGGCTGGTCTGGGAGGTGAGGCACTGGAGATTTCTGCGGAACAGGATCCTCGTGTGCAACTGGCAGACTGGATGGGCGCTGCTGAGAACCCTTTCTTTGCGAAGTCCCTGGTCAACCGGTATTGGAAGCATTTCTTCAACCGCGGGATTGTTGAGCCGGAAGATGACATGCGGGCCACGAATCCGCCGTCTAATCCGGAACTTCTGGACGGTCTCGCCTCGCACTTTATCGAATCGGGTTTCGACCTGAAGGAACTCGTTCGCACGATCTGCCGTTCGAGAACATACCAGCTGAGTTCTCTGCCAAACGAATACAATGCCAACGATAAACAGAATTTCAGCCGCTACTATCCACGGCGACTTAGTGCCGAAGCGCTGTACGACGGATTTCATAAAGTCACCATGACGTCCGAGAATTTTGGTGGCATGCCTGCCGGAACACGCGCTCTGCAGTTGGTGGATTCGTCCAGCGGTCCTTATTTTCTGAAGGTGTTCGGTATGCCTCAGGGCGACACTGCCTGCGAGTGCGAACGCAGCCAGGACGCCAATCTGGCTCAAAGTCTGCATCTCCTGAACAGTAAAGAAATCCAGGACAAGATTTCCAAGAACGAAGCTCGAGCCGCAAAACTGGCGGCCGACACAGAACGCAGTAATGAAGATCGCATGACTGAGCTGTACCAGGTGGTCTTCGCTCGCAATCCTCGCCCGGATGAAATGGAAGTCGCCGTCAATTATATCGGTCGCCATGAAGAGAATCCTCGGATCGCGTATGAAGATATTCTCTGGGCGCTGATTAATACGAAAGAGTTTCTGTTTAATCATTAATTGCCACGGTGGCGCAGGATGCGCGATCTCGCCTTGAATTGACTCAGAGTCTCCCGTGGACGCAATGTTCAGCGGGGGCGATCAGTTAGTCTGAGTGCGGCACGCGATTGCCTGTGGACCGCATGGTTTATTGTCGGCTGTGTACGCGGTCGGGTACCAGAGCAAGCCACCAGCGATTCACGGCCACCACACTACCTTCCGTCCTTCTCTTCCTTCCTGCCCCCGCTGAAACGCCATGAAACGATTTCTGCTATTCGGCCTTGCATTGGTTCTCGCCCCGCCCGTCCAGGGTCAGTTGCCACAAATTCGGATTACCGGTGTGTTTCCGCCCGGAGCCCAGCGCGGCTCAAGTGTGGACGTGACTGTGACGGCGGGGACCGACCTGGACGAAGCCAGTGAACTGGTCACCAGCCATCCCGGTATCAAGGCTACGCCGAAGCTGGACGGCAATGGAAAGCCAGTCGTGAATCAGTTTGTGCTGTCGCTTGATCCCGCATTGGAAGCCGGACTCTATGACATTCGACTGCGAGGTCTGTTCGGAGTCAGTAACCCCCGCGTTTTTCGTGTGGATACCATCCCTGAAATTCAGGAAGCTGAGCCTAACAACACGAATGAGCAGGCACAGGAAGTCAGTTTGAACACCATCGTGAATGCCCGGTCCAATGGCGGTGCGGATGTCGACACGTTCAAGCTGGCTGTAACGGCCGGTCAAACCATCATCATTCGTTCGGAAGCCGCTGTGCTGGATTCGCTGATGCAGCCGGTGCTGGAAGTGTTTGATGCCGCAGGTAGACGCGTCACTCAGGCGCGACGACGCAGGCAGCAGGAAGCTGTCATTGTGTATACCAGCCCGATTGACCAGGTATTGCTGCTGAAGGTTCATGATATTGTGTATGCCGGAAGCAACGACTATGGCTACCGGCTAAGCGTCGATACGCGATCCGTGGTCGATTTTGTGCAGCCGCAGGTTGTTCAGGTTGACGTCGATTCAAAGGTGACAATCTTTGGGCGACATCTGGTTGGTGGTCAGCCGACAGACATGGAGCTCGACGGTGTCCCGTTGATGAAGAAGGACGTGACCGTAAAATTCTCTAAGCCGGAGGAACGCACCGTCGGTACGGATTCATCAGCTGTTTCCATCAGCACTGCAATCTATGCCGGAATTGATGGCAGTCTGCTGCCGTTCGCGGTTCGCAGCGCAGCTGTTGCAGCTGTCGCAGAAGCTGAGGTACCTGCGACCGCACAGCTTCTGGCTGTGCCTGCCGACGTGACCGGCAGTTTCGCCACGGAACTGGACGAAGACAGTTTTCGGTTTGACGCAAAGAAGGGCGAACAGTGGCAAATCGACGTGATGGCGCACCGACTTGGCAGCAGTGCTGATCCGATGCTGATCATTGAGCAGGTTGTCAAGGCCGCTGACGGCGCAGAAACCCTGAAGCGACTGGCTCGGGTCGATGAAGATAAGCAGAATCCCGGCGGGGCAAATCTGCCGACACTGACCAGTGACCCGACATTTCTGCTGACAGCTCCTGCAGACGGTCAGTATCAAATCCGACTGAAGGATCGATACGCCGCATCGCGTGGAGCACCTGATCTCACGTACGGCCTGTCTATTCGAAAGCCCGCTGCTGATTTTCAGGTGGTTGTTTTCGACTCATTCCCGTCCGCAGACGGGAAAGCTCCACCGAGCAGTGGAGCGATCAGTATTCGCAAGGGCGGTACCTATCAGGTTCCCGTCTACGTTTATCGGTCAGGGGGACATAATGCCGACATTCAACTGCGAGTTGAGGGACTGCCCGAAGGGATCACAGCGGCAGAAGCAACCATTCGTGCGGGAGCGGCTTCAACATTGCTTGTGCTGACGGCAGCGGCGAGCGTTGGCGAAATTGTCGCTCCCGTCCGTATCATCGGTACTTCAGTTAACGGAGATCAGAAAACTGAACATGCTGCCCGAATCGCGACCCTTGTGCATGCCGGCGTCAATGGACTGCCGCGTACCGGTCGAGTCTCCAGCGCATTGCTGGTCAGCGTAATGAAGGACGAACAGCCATTTCACATACAGCCTGCGGTGGTCACGGCAGACATGACGCAGGATCAGCAGTTGCTCATCCCTTTGAAGCTGACTCGCAGAGCGGGCTTTGATGCCAAGGTTGATATTGCATTCGCAGGGCAGCCGAAAAACGTCGACGTGCCGAAAATTGCGATCGAAAAAGGCACGGACTCCGCTGTCGCTCGCTTCTTCTTCAAAGAGAATGCCACGGTCGGGCCCGCTACATTGTTAATGTATACAACAGCAGCAGTACCCTATAGTCGCAATCCGTGGCAGGTGGAGCGAGCGACTGCGAAAGTGACGGAGGCGGCTGAGAAACTGGCGGCCGAACAGAAAGTGCTGGCGGATTCCAAGGCTGCGGCTGAAGCCGGAGCGAAGAAAATGGCCGAACTGGCAGCTGCTCTGAAGACTTACGACGGGCAGTTGAAGGTTGAACAGGCGGCTCAGACAAAGGCTCAGGCGGATCTTAAGGCGGCCATCGCCGGAAAGTCTGAGGCCACGAAACAGCTTCTCGCTCTGCAGCAGACGCTCAATGCGGCTGCTGCAGACAAGACGCCGCAGTCTCAGGACCTGGATGCTGCCATCAAGGCTGTTCAGGATGCGACTGCAGCCGTCAACGTGGCAGCAAAACCTGTGGCCGCACTGGTCGTGAAGATCAACGGCGTGAATTCGCAGATCGCTCAGAAACAGAAACTGGTCGCTGAGAAAAGCAAGCAGATCGCGGACGCAACGAAGCAGATGGCAGCTCAGCAGCAGGTCGTGGAGAAGGCGAAAGCGGGCGTAACTGCCGCTGAAGCGAGCCTGAAAACACGTGAGGCCGAAAAGAAGGCCGCGGATGCTGCGGCCAAGAAAGCGACAGATGCGGCCAAACCCAAGAATATCAATGTTCGTACGATTGCCATTCCTGTTCGGCTGACCGTGCACACGACTCCCGGCAAGATTGTCGCTGCCGTTCCCGACAAGGGAGCGATCAAGAAGGGCGCTGCTATCGATGTGAAGGTAACTTTAACACGCAAGAATAAGTTTGCGGGACCCGTGAAAGTCGCCTTGTCTTTGCCCGCAGGCACAACAGGTGTGACTTCCAACGTCGTCGAAATTCCCGCCGACAAAACGGAAGCGACCCTTTCACTTTCCGCCGCTGCGGATGCTGCTCCGGCAGACATCGCCAACGCGGTCATTCGAGCGACCGCGGCCGATTTCAACGGCCGTGTCGCGAACTTTGATGCCCCCATCGCCTTGAAGGTGACAGAATAATGAAACAGATTTGCAGTACTCTACCAGTCTCCGTTCCAGCGTTTGCGTCGCGCCGGTCTCTGTTAAGGTCCGCGGTTCGTGCATTGCCCCTGACATCTCGCATGGTCCACTGTCTGACGCTGTGTGCTGTTGTTGCTGCTGCATTCATCGCGACAGGAACCGTAGTTGCCGACGAAGAAGAAAAAGCGATCATGGCGGAAGACGTCAAACTTGGGCGTCCGGTGGAATTTGAACGGGACATTTATCCGATGCTGCAGGCTAACTGCATTGCCTGTCACAATAAGGTCAAGTCGGAAGGTGAGCTTAGTCTGGAGAATGCGGAAACCATCATGAAAGGCGGCGCCGCCGGTCCGGCGATTGTGCCTGGGAAACCAGACGAAAGTTATCTGTATCAGGTGGCTGCTCGCATCGAAGAGCCGCAGATGCCCCCGTGGCCCAATGAGGTTCAGGCGCAAAAACTGACGCCCCGTCAGGTGGGATTGCTTAGACAATGGATTCTGGAAGGGGCTAAAGTCGGAGCGGCCGCGTCTGCTGCCAACATGCAGTGGCAGACGATCAACGCGCGGTTGACGGCCATCTATTCCGTCGACGCTGACCCGTCTGGTCGTTTTGTGGCGGCAGGTCGAGCTGGCATGGTCAGTGTTTATGATCTGCTGGCCCAGGATGAAATTGCCTCACTGATCGATCCGGCGCTTGTCGGTGATGTGTCACCTGCGCAGACATCTCACCGAGATTATGTGCACGCCATCGCCTTTCATCCGGAAGGTCAGATGCTGGCAACCGCAGGATTTCAGGTTGTAAAACTGTGGAACCGGGATGTCGCCAGTACCATTGTCCCGATCGCTCTGCCGAACAAAACTGTCACGACGGTAAGCAGTGCCGACAACAGCCTTGCTGCTGTTCATCAGGCGGATGGAGTCATTCGTGTGATTGATCTCAATACGAATGCTGTTGCGAGCGAAATTTCCGGCCACGATCCGGCTACTGTCACCCTGCTTGGTCTCACTGGTTCGGAGAACCAGTGGGTTTCTGTTGCCAGTGCCGATGATGTAGTGAAGTTAATCAATCGGGCGGACGGAGCGGTTGCTGCCAGCAGTGAAGCTCTGGGGGCCAAGCCTGTCGAAGCGGCATTCATCGTCGCCGGTAACAAGCTGGTCGTGCTTCAGGACGACGGGGCACTGCGACCCTTGGTATTCGACGCAGCGGCAAAAACACTTACTGCCGGCGAACCTGTGAAATCTGACAAAGGTGCAGTTCGTCAGATCGCGGTGGCCGGTGCCATTCTGCTGTGCCGAATCGAAGGGCAGGCCGTTGAGCTTCGGAAGGCCGATTCGCTGCAACCTGCGATCAACATTCAGAGCGGAACTGCTCTGGGGCATGCGGCCATTTCCACAGATGCTCAGCGAGTCGTCACAGTTACGGCTGACGGCAAACCGGAGCTGTGGAACGCAGCGGATGGAAAGCTTCTGGCGACACTCAATACAGATCTGCTGGCCGCACGATCGCTTGCTCGTCGGACTGCCGACAAGACTGTTCGTGATGCACGTGTGACGGTCGTGAAAGCTCAGATTACTGAAGACGAGAAACGTGTGACCGAACAGAAGGCGTCGTTGACCAAGGCGGAAGAAGAGCTCAAGAAGGCCACGACCGCTGCGGCAGAAGCAAAAAAGAAGTTCGATGAAACTGTGCCGAAGACAGCTGCCGCAAAGAAGGCTGCTGAAGAAAAGCCTGAAGACGCCGCTGTCAAGAAAGCACTGGAAGAAGCGACAAAGGCTGAGCAGGCGGCCAAAGACGGACTCACCACGGCAGAAAATGCGTTGAAGTCGGCCAATAAGGGTAAGGAACTGTCTGAGCAGGCTATCAAGCGAGCTGAAGCCAGAGTGGCAGATCGTAAGCAGGTGCTGGCTGCGGTGGAACAGGAAGCGAAGACCTCCACCGAATCCCAGGTCGCGGCTGATGCTGCCGCCAAGCAGACGATCACCAGCCAGTTTGCGGGATTCGTGGGAACCTCATTCGTCGCAACGGTCGACAACGCCGGTACCACTCGTCTCTGGAAGAGTACTGATGGAGCGGCTGTAGACGTGTTTCCAGGGGCTTTGCCCGAAACTGCAAAGCCTGCTGGCGTGGTGGGCGGGTCGAAAGGTCTGCTGGTGCAGCAGGCGGACGGCCAGCTTGTTCGAGTGAACGCCTTTCCTCAGTGGAAGCTGACACAGGTTCTGGGACCTCAGGGAGACGATAAGCCATCGGTATTCGCTGATCGGGTATTGGCTCTGGCATTTTCTCCGGACGGTACGACTCTCGCAGTCGGCGGCGGTGAAGCCTCACGAAGTGGTGAGCTTACGTTATGGAACGTTGCGGATGGAAAACTGGTTCGCACGTTTGCAGATGCACACAGTGACACGGTGTACGGCGTCGACTTTTCTGCTGACGGAAAGCTCCTTGCGTCGGCTGCGGCAGATAAGTTTGTCAAAGTTTTCGACCTGTCTACCGGTAAACACGTTCGGTCGTACGAAGGTCACACACATCATGTGATGGATGTCAGCTGGAAGGGCGACGGCACAACTCTGGCCAGTGCCGGTGCCGACAATGCCATCAAGGTCTGGAATGCGGAGACGGGTGAACAGTCTCGAACAATTACGACCTATAAGAAGCAAGTGACGTCATTGTCCTTTATTGGCATGGAGGACGACTTTATCAGCTGCAGCGGCGATAAAAGAGTTTTCCGTCACAAAGCCAGTAACGGCGGCACTGTTCGCGAATTTAAGGGCTGTCCCGACTACGTTTACTGTTCGACGACGACGTCGGACGGCGCAATCGTGGCGGCAGGCTGCGAAGACGGCGTACTGCGCGTCTGGAACGGCAAGGACGCTAAGGAAATCGCCAGCTTCGCACCAGCAGCGACGAAATGATACTGGTGTGGTGGGTGACCGGACGGTGAACTGACCGGCCTGTCCTCTTTTCGTTCTGCTGGCTGTTGGTGCGATCGCGGGCTTGACCGGGTCGCTGCCATATTGAGGCGATTGCGGGAAGAAATCTGCCAGCCGTGGGCGCCCCGGACGCACTGTTTTCCTTGCGGCCTCGATCGAAACGGGTTCGAACCATGTGTCCGATTCCCTTGCACTGCAGCGCCACGACGTCACGATTCTGCAAATATTGGCGTTTCCGGGACGAACAACCGTCAGATCGGCTGCATTACGGCAGACAATGTTCCGCCAGCCGGTCATCTAGACTAAAAGATACCTGATTCTGTCTGTGTTTGCAGGCTCAGGTCCTGTCCGGCTGTTCGTGGTAATCGTTCCTGATGAAACAACGTCACGTCATCTTCGGGGTTCTGTTCTGGAGTGCAGCTGCCTGCTGCAGCTGGTACGTTCTCCGCGCGGAGCTTACCGCTCAGTCGAGCGACGTGTCGCACCTCTCGTATGACGTTTCCCGATGGCTGAGTGGCCAGCATCGACATTTGCAGGCCGTATGCGATGAAAGGCTGATGGTCGCTGTCGGTGATCCGGTGTTTCTGCAGTCAGCAGACGGCACATGGCGACAGGTCGGTCTGGCGACGGATATCAATGGAGAATTCAGTCGTGACCCTTTTATTACCACAGCCACTGAGGTGTTGATTTACGAAGACGCCATTACGGCTTGTAGCGACCGTTTCCGGCTGCAGTATCATACGACGCCCATGTCACTGGACTGGGTCGTCATGACGATGATCCCCCCCGAACGACAGAAGGCTATCGCCCAGCTTATTGCAGAAGACTGGAAGGTTCATCAGAAAGAGATCATGGACAGGTTACGGCCGGTCATGAAGGATGGGCTGCGGAAGGGAATGAAAGCTGTTGAGGCGGAACTGCCGCAGATTCTCAGAGAACACCGGGATGATTTTCGAAAGCTGGGTGACCGCTACGGAACGGAGATCATGAAGGCTGAAGTTCTGCCGCTTGTTCGCGACGAGATTTTGCCAATTGTCGAGCACGAGGCGCTACCCGTTGCCGAAGACGTCGGTCGAGCGCTGTGGAAACGCGTGTCGCTGCTGTCGTTCACTTATAGTTTTCTGTATGACAAGTCTCCACTGCCGAGACGTGATGCGTTGAAGACGGAGTTCCAGCGTTTCATTGACGAAGTGGCGCTGCCTGAGCTTCGTTCACGCAGCGATCAGTTCATTCAGGTCACCGAAGATATTATTAAGAGGTCTATGGAGAATCCGAAGGTGAAAGACGTACTGAAACGAAATCTGCGTCGTGTCGCTGAGGATCCGGAGATGCACGAACTGATCAAGGCAATCGTCCGCGAAGCCATTGTCGACAATCAGACACTGCGGCTGGAAATGGAGGCGTACATGGACGATCAGCAGACCCGGGCAGCGCTCGACGTCGCCGGAGAGCGACTCGAACCCGTTGTTCGGCAGATTGGTGATCTGATCTTCGGAACTCGAGAAAAGGGAATTACTCCTGAGTTCTCACGCATTCTCAGGTCTCAGATTCTGAAGAAGGATCGTCGCTGGTTTGTGATGGTACCGACAGATCGCGATGTTGTTTCCGGTGCGCCGACCGAAATTATCTATGCGGACACACCGATGACGTACCCCATGGGGTTTGGCGGTAACGGTCAGAGTCCTTTAACGCCGACTCGTTGAGGGATTGAATGATGACGAATTCCGGGTCAAAGATTCCTTCAACGGAAACATCACAGGTCCGTTCCGCGACGCAGCCACCTGATGGCGATCGAAAAGAGACGCCTTCCACGGGGACCGAAATTGTTCTGCAGGAATTTTCACTGTCGGCCGGCGGAAAACTCCTGCTTGACAATACGTCCGTGCAGTTTCCAGCCGGAAAGCTCACGCTGATTCTTGGTTGCAGTGGTGTCGGGAAATCGTTGCTGCTGCGCATTCTTGCAGGGCTGATTGACCGGGATCACGCAGCGATTCGATATTCGGGGGGAATAAGTTTTCAGACTCACGGGGATTGCGGTGAATCCGGTGAAGTTCGCGATCATCGGATTCAGCCGGTTGCAGTGGTATTTCAGAGCTTCGCCCTGTTTGACGAACTCTCCCCTGCCGAAAACATAGAAATTGCTATCGAACATTCCTCGCAGTCGGCGGCAGCAGTATCATCGAATCAAAAGGCCAGGGACCTGCTTAAGGAACTGGCTGTGCCCGGTGATCGTCCGACGTCCGTGCTGAGTGGAGGACAACAACAGCGTCTGGCGATCGCCAGAGCACTGGGAATGGACACTGACGTTGTTTTGTATGACGAACCGACATCCGGACTTGATACCAATACGGCTGCGCAGGTCGCGGAGTTGGTTCGTGACACGCAGACGCATTTCGGGCGAACGTCGATCATTGTGACTCACGACTACGCGACGTTACTGGATGTTGCGGATCACGTCGTGGTATTGAATCATCACAATCGCAGCCTGCAGGAACTGGCCACCGAAGACTGGAGTCGCCTTTCTGAGATTCTGGGAATACCTCCCGAGGCAGATGATGCCGCGTCTGTGGATCTGCCGATGCTGCGGCGCATTTTCGCTCCGGTGCGAAACGCTTTCGCAGCATCCGGTGAATTTCTGGAACAGTTTTTTTTGCTTCCGGTTGCTCTGCTGCCGCGTTGGCGAAGTTTTCGCTGGGGCGGGCGTCTGACCCGGCATTATCTGAATCTTGTGGCCGGCTGGTCTGCGTGTGTTTATATTGCGATCGCCGGCATGATCATCGGCTTCGTGGCACAGGACTTTATCTTTCGATACTTGCCATTTCGGCAATACACGGAACCGTTGCTGATCGAGAATCTGCTGCACGCCACCGGATTTTCCCTGTATCGATTTCTGGTACCGATTCTGTGTACGATTTTGATTGCGGCCCGTTCAGGTGCCGCAGTTGCGGCTGATGTTGGCAGTAAGGTGTATGGCAATCAGCTGGACGCGATGAAGACAATCGGTATGGACCCACTGCGTTCCGTGCGGACACCGATTCTGTACGCTTTTCTGGTCGGAACGCCATTGCTGACGTTTTTGAGCTACGGAGTGGCCAGCGTTACCAGTGCTGTTGCTTTTCTGTCAACTCACGCTAGGGAAGGCGTCGCATTCTGGGATGCTCATTTTCACCGCGAACTGCGTTTGCCGGCATCTGTTTTCTACAAAGGCACCGGCTGGTTAGTAGCAAAGCTGCTGACCTGTGCTGTAGGTATCGCGATGATCTCATGGAAGTGTGGCGCATCGCCGAAACAATCTGCGCCCGAGATCAGCCTCGGGGTTACTCGAACGATTTTGTGGTCGACCCTGTTCACACTGATGGTGCATTTCGTGTTTTCATTCTTCGAATTCAAAGCGCCGCAGTAGGGCCTCTTCGAGGCCCTACTGCGGCAAATGCTGCTACTTCGCTGCTGTCTGGACATGCCGATGCTTACGACGGCGGCTTTTCGGTTGCCGGATTCACGGTACTATCGATAAACTTCCGTCGCGTTGCGGGGGCGTTGCGGGGGCGTTGCGGGGGCGCCTTCTTTAGACAAAATAAATGGTTTCGGAGTATCGTTGTGCGGTCGCTCGTACGGAGCGCCTGACACGATCTCGCTTTTGGCAGGAGGCCAGCAGGTGAAGCAATTAGCTTTGATTCTGATATTTGGTGGTGTCTTTGTCCTGGGCCTGGTTGCTGAACGCTGGATCGTGTCACCAGATTACGTTCCTGTGCCTGGTAAGCCGCAATCCGTTGCGGCTGCGGCGTCGAATCCTCTGGCCGGCGCCAACCCTGTGACGACTGCTGTCGCTCCTTTTGAATCGGTAGCTGACGTTGTTGGGGAGGCCAGCGATGGAACTGTTCGGGCCTCATTTGAGGTGTTTGCCGAGAACAGGTCGACGGCAGGGGCAGAGATCGTAACCCATGTGCGGCCGTCCATGAAGGTGACCCGTGACCAGGTTCGGTTTGCTATCACAGAACGTTTTCCGCATCTTTCTGCCGAAGCTGTGTCCGGATGGACGGACACCTATGAAGGAACTCCTCTGGACGAACTTGAGCTGCTGCTGGAACAACGGCAAAGCCTGCCATCCATTCTTCCCGGCAGATCAGTGTTATCGCAGGCTTCGTCCGAATTCAGCAAGCTGCAGCCGACGCCAATTGTCAGTCCGGGGCCAATTGTCAGTCCGGGGCCGTTTGCCAGGGCCTCTACGGTCATTCATCAGAATCTGCGGCGTGCGGCGACTCCTGGCTTTCGCAGGCGAAGAATCGTGACCGGCCCTGAACCCTTCTCCGCCTCGACGGAGTCTGCAGACGGGCTTCGACAGCGTCAGGTCTTTGATTTTCGGCCCGGTGCAATTCATCCTTCCGGACAACCGCTTCATCTGGCAATTGTCGATCACCCGGAGCTGATGTTTCAGCTGCAACCGGGAAATCTGCTGACACGCAGTGGCGCGTTTATACGTCTGGCAGACGGAAGGCTTGGCATCGAAACTGCAAAGGGGGCGGTTGCACTTTCCGGGCAGCTGGTCATTCCTGAAGAAGTGGGCGCCATGTTCGTCTCGACAACCGGAGTCGTTCGATTTAACGATTTCAAAGGCAAGGTTCACTCTGTCGGGAACCTCAGGCTGGCCGTTGTCACCGGTCTGGGTGACCTGGACAGCTTGAACGGAGTCTTCTTTACAACGTCGGCCGCACCAGCAGCGATTCCCACCACAGAGGACACTCCGGTCATGACCAACTCACTCGAATCTTCTAACGTCGACATCGATCTCGAGTGGAAACTGGCCGATCATTATGCTCGACTGAACAGCATGCAGGGTGTCGATGAGTCTGATGTTGACGGTCTTGATTATCCCCGGAATTGAGTTCGGCGAAGCCATAACGAACACTGACATTGGAAAAGGAATTGGGAATGCGTGTGAACGTGTCCGGCTGCATACTGGAGTTGCTGCAGGGCGATCTTGTGGAACAGACGGTTGATGCTATTGTGAACGCGGCTAATTCCGGGCTGTCAGGCGGTGCTGGTGTCGATGGAGCGATCCACGCGGCCGGTGGGTCGGCGATTATGGACGACACGCAGGCGAAGTACGCTGACGGGTGTCCGACAGGTAGCGCCGTGGAATCTGTGGCAGGGCTGCTGTCAGCCAAACACGTCTTTCACGCCGTTGGACCGGTCTGGAACGGCGGAAAATCAGGCGAACCGGAACTGCTTTCGTCAGCTTACCGAAAGTGTCTGCAACTGGCCGGGGACCACGATTGCGAAAGCATCGCGTTCCCTGCGATCAGTGCCGGCGTCTACGGTTATCCGCTCGATCTGGCGGCCAACGTTGCATTGAAAACCTGCATCGACTTTCAGAAATGGCACAAGCAGCCTCGTGAAGTACGTTTCATTCTGTTCAGTGAAGGCGTCTTCGGAGCGTTTGCGCGTTCGCTGGAAACGCTGGTTGAGATGAAATAGGGCTTCAGATGAAATAAGACGCATCGCTGCGGAGTTTTGCCCTACCCCAGGAATTTCAGCAGCGTCTTGTAGACACCCCAGCTGCCGGCAGTGAGCAGTGCGACGCAAGATAAAATCAGGAACGTATCCCAGAGTCTGCCGGGGCGCAGGCGTTTGTCAGTTTCACGGTAACGGAAGTACATGGAACTGAAGCCAATGATCGGCAGCATGACAGCCTGAGTGACTCCGGCGATCGCTACCAGTATGACCGGATTGGGGAACAGGTTGTACGCGGCGACACAGGCCAGTGGCAGGACGACTGACCAGATGGTGACCATTTTTCTGCGAGCTGGTGAGTCGGCGTCTTTTGTTCCCAGACCAATGACTCCCAGAAAGTCAGACACCATGCGGGCGTTGCTGGCGTTGGCAACAAGGTATGTGGAATACAAAACTGCGATAGCTCCGCCCAGAAACAGCCAGCGAGCGTAGCTGCCGAAAATCGGAACGTAACTTTGAGCCAGCGTGCTGACCATGCGTCCGCCTTCCGGGTTGCGTCCCTCGGAATGCAGTACGGCAACCCCCATCAGAAAGAACGCCGCGGTTGCTACGGTGTATATGACCATCGACGCGAACGCGTCGTACTTCATCACTCGAAACCAGCCTCTGGCCCGATTGAGCCACGCATCATTGTCTTCACGCGGACCCACCGAACGAGCGTAACCTTTTTCGAGGCACCAATACGGATAACTAATCAGTTCGGTAGCACCTACTCCGATGATTCCGAACGTCGCGAAGGCGGTTACCAGTGCGTTTGGGACATCCGGAAAACCGAAGCTCAGCCCCTGCACCAGCATGTCCGTCGTAATGGCGTAGCGGTCTGTCATCTGCAACGCGATGACGTTCCCCATTGTTATGATCGAAAATGAAACAACCAGCGTTACGGAAAATCGTTCAATCAGTTTGTAACGACCGACGAACAGGACGGCGGCCGTCAGCAACCCAACGATAATAACCCAGATTCTGTCATCGTAGGTCTCAAATGTGGTCAGACTGTTTCCCGCTGAATCGGCCAGCGGCAGGCCGGCTTTCGCCAGGCGGACCAACTCGACACCGCGTTCGCCGAGCTGTTCGAGATCGTGTCGGATCCAGCCCATTCGGGTTTCCTGAATCTTCAGGGCTTCGGGCGAAAGGGTTGCAAGGTCGGAAACACTGTCCGGCGTGTTGACCGGTGAATCGCCGGCCTGAAATAATTCCCAGTCGGCGAACGCTCGAATGTCATTTTCCGCCGGTGTTCGGACTGCCTCGCTGAAATCGCCTTTGATGGGTATCGTCAGCGAAAGAGCCTGGCCAACGCCGCCAACGATGCCGCCGAGCTGGCCGACAGTCGTCATCATCATGAATCCCCATAACATTACGATCCAGTTAACACGGCCGCCTCTCGGGCCGGGTACTCGGTTCAGGGACGACAACGTTGTTTCGCCGTGACTGATCGTGAACCGTCCGAGTTCCAGCTGCACAAAGACTTTCACCACACAGCCGAGCAGGATCAGCCACAGCAGCGCAATTCCTGCTTCGGCACCGGTCTTCGTGGTCATGATCAGTTCGCCGGATCCAACGATGTTGGCCGCGATGATTAGTCCGGGCCCCACCTGTCGCAGAATATTTCGCACTGTGGTCGGGGGCTCGACGATGTGTTCAGCCCCGCGCCGATCGGCGGTCGTGGAGTCTGGAAGTGTCGGTTCGGCCATGGAATGGATACTTCAATGGGTTAAAGGAAGATCGCCGGTGCCGGACAGTGGTTGGTTGAATTGCTGCTTTATGCCAACACAAAGTTACTATTCTGGTCGCTGCTGCCTGGCGGCGAACTGACGAATCGCGTAAGAATGCACCCGGGCGTTATACCCATATCAGAATAACGTGGATGATTCGGCGTTATCATCGTCAGCGTTGGTTTCCGCCGCGGAATTCTGTTGCCTGCTGATCGTGGTCGTTGCATCGAAGGGGGTGGTCCGGATCGCCCCATCGTCCCCGATCCGGGTAAGAATCTCTATTCGCTGGGCAGCGTTGTCAAGCTGGCGATGGCACACTCCCAGAAGCCCCATACCGCGTTCGAATTTCTGCAGAGACGCTTCGAGCGATTCCTGCCCGGACTCGAGGACCTGCACGATTTCCTGCAATTCGTCCATGGAAGCTTCAATCGACGGCTCGGCGTCAGTTTTCTTCTTCTTGCTGCCTTTGCTTTTGGCCATGCTGATCACTCTCAGGTTCTTTGCTGAAATGCCGCTTCGGACGGCTTCAAGTGTCCAGGGCATAGTAAGACTTTATGCGGGAATGACGTCATTTGGAAGCGTCTGGGCAGCTATCGACGCGACGAGGTGCGGATGCTTACGTTGCGTCGTCACGTGCTGTTGCGGCTGGCGCTGATTCTGTGACTACGTCCACGAGCTCCTGTCCGCGATCGAGCAGAAGTTGGCGTGCCCATGCCAGCACCTCGATATTGCAGTGATCCATTGCCGGTAGTTTCACTCGTTTCAATACCTGATTAATACGAACGAACATGCGTTCGTCGTCCGCGTAGTCATCAAGGAATCGTTCTTCTCGAAATCGATCGATAAACCACGCCAGTCGATCCGTTGATTGTGCGGCCATCTGATTGACGGCCGACTCCACCGCCGCGGCGTCAACCAGGCTCATTGCCGAGTAATACCGGTCCAGCAGAGTTTCGTCTCTGACCGCCAGTGTGGCGTCAAGCATCAACTCAACGACGATGTGTCCCAGGAAACCGGGGCGATGATCGAATCTGTCCGGCATACGTCGCCGAAACTGCACGCTGAGTTCAGCTTCCATCTGTTGAAACGATTGGGAACGGTGAAATACATCGTCGTCATGGTGATGCTGCAGAATTCCTTGACCAACGTCGCGGACGTTATGGCAGTCTGTTGCTTCGATGGCCGGACGCACCAAATGGCTTCTGGCTCGAACGCGGCGATTCACGACGCTCAGCCAGTCAGGAACTGCCGTTCCTGCCAGAAACAAAGGAGACTCCAGAAACCGATATCCATGGGCAAGGTAGTTCATTATGCAGAGTCGGAATGCTCAGTGTCGGAAGACGAAACAGGCTGCTGATCGTAGAAATAAACGGATTTTGAGCCTATTCCAATCGTTGACCCGGCGAAGATTTATCTGACTGGATTCACAATGACACGACTTCGTGCAATCATGACGCATCGTCCATCCCAACAGGAACCACGTTATGCTCCACACTTATTGCACCAGTGACCATCGGACAGTACAACCTGAGATTCAGTCGGCGGATCGTCGTATCGCCGGAACACACAGGGGCGGACCGCCAGGTCCGGGGAAACGCTGTCTGCAGGCAGTTTTCCTGACTCTCGCAGTCTGTAGCGCCGCCATACTGCAGGCGGCTGACTGGGCCCAGTTTCGCGGGCCCAACTGTACCGGAATTGCAGAAGCCACCGGTCCGTTGCCGGAACAGTTCTCAGCGACTCAGGCCGTTCGATGGAAAGCGGAATTGGGGGATGGAATCGGCTGCCCGGTCGTGGCCGCCGGACGACTGTTCACTTCGGCCATGATCGATGACAGGACCGTCGGACTTTACGCGTTTGACGCAGAGACTGGCAAGGAACTGTGGATGCGTTCGTGGTCCGCCGGTGATGTTGACGAAATTCACAAGACGAACAGCCATGCAGCGACCACTCCCGCAGCCGACTCGGAAAGAGTCTATTTTTATTTCAGTACGCTGGGAATGCTGACAGTTGATGCAGCGACCGGAAAGGACATCTGGAATAAGGAACTGCCGGTTCCTTATTTTGTGTTTAAATGGGGGGCCGGGATGTCGCCTGTTTTGTACAGGGACCTGCTGCTGTTTTGCCAGGACGATGACCTGAATCCGGCCTTCTACGCATTTGATAAACGAACGGGCAAGTTGCGGTGGAAGGATGATCGCAGCGACATGGCTGTTAACTATTCTCATCCAGTGATCTGTCAGGCGGAAAGTGGTGATGAGATTGTCGTGGGCGGCACAGGTCTGCTGATTGGATACGACCCGGCAACGGGTAAACGACTGTGGCACGCTCGCACACTGCTGCGGAACATAAAAACGACGCCGGTGTGTGCTGACGGCATCATTTACATTTCACTACAAAGTGGAGGTATCGCCAATCAATGGCTGGCATCCGTTGATCGTGCTGACACGGGCAACAGCGACGACCGGATCACAAGAGATGAGATTCAGGCGTTTGTGGGTAAACGGCCGGTACCGGAAAGCTTTTACCGCAAGACGTTCGGTCGTGGGGACCTGGACGGCGACGGCGACCTGGAAGGGCAGGAACTGGACGTCGCATTTCTTAATCCCGACAACTTTGCAGGGGCGGCGTACGACGCGAAAGATCCGGCTGCCGAATTCATCCTGGCAGTCAAAGGTGGTGGGCGAGGCGACGTGACAAAGACTCATGTTCTGTGGAAGCATCCCACGAAGCACACCGATCACATTGTCTCACCGATGGTTGTCAATGACCGCATGCTGCTGGTCAAGGGCGGCGGAATCGCCACCTGTTTCGACACGAAGAACGGTGAGTCTCTGTTTGGTCCGGCTCGAATTCGTAACGAAGGCGACTACTTTGCATCACCGGTCTACGGTGACGGAAAAATATATGTTGCCAGTGAAAACGGACGAGTCGTTGTTCTGAGCGACGGTCCGGAACTGAACATTCTTGCCGTGAATGATATGGGCGATTCGATCCTGGGAACTCCGGCCATTGCGGATGGCGCTCTGTTCATCAGAACTCGACGGGCTATCTTCCGAATTCAGAAGACCAATGTGGTGGAGTGAATTGCGAATGCAATTTTCGATTCGATATGTAAAGGCTCTGACTCTGTGTTGCTGCACCGTTGAAATTCAGCACGCCGAGGCTGGCCGACGATGTTCGGCGTTCTTGGTTAACTCCTGGCGCATTGCAGGGGCCTCTGCCGTGGGTGGCCCTACCCTCCTTTACTTCTCAACGAAAGAAGAGTGAGGCCGTTCTTGCACAGTTTATATTTTCCTGCAGAGACTTTCTTTCTTCCTCTGAATGACCTGCCTGAAGATCTATACTTGATCCATTAAATGCAATTGTGCGGTCGGCTCCGAACGCATTGTGCGATATGTTTTTTTCTGTTCTTATGATGTACGATCACAGGGCCGGTCCTATGCCTTTGCAACTTATTCGTCCGGATGCTGCTGATATGGTTCTTCGCGCTTTTGAGCGGCCGATTCATCCGGAACTGTTCGATGCGGCAAAGCAGTGTACGATTCGCTTCGGGGGCCAGAAGGCTCAGATGCGGCTTGGCCCCACGGGCCACCTGCTGGAGTTTCGGACGGATAAGTCTGTTGTTACGGAAGTCGCAGCTACGAAGTATGAGGGGTTCCCGGAACATCTGAAGGTGATTGATCGGCGGCTGATCGGTTACCGCACGCACATGATTGATCTGCCACAGGTCAGGTACCATTGCAGCTATCAGCTTGAGAGTGTCCCGCTGGACGTCTATCTGCAATTGCACCGGGAATTCGAAATGGATGCACAGAACGCCACGATCTCCCTGGTTGTACCGGGCGCAACGCCGCAAAGTCCGGACTGTATCAGTCTGCTGAAATGTGACGTGCTGCAGGAGGGCCTGGTGGTCCATGCGTTTCACACGTTTCCCGAGAATGCCGCGATCCTCAGAACTCAGACGCTGTTTGAACTGCTGGACTGCTGACGACGTGTTCTTTCGTGGAACCTAAGCTGCTGATTTCAGCTGGCGACAGAACTCGGGTGAAGAGTGCAATTTCATCCAGGCGACCTTCCCAGTTGGATTCATTGTCACATCGTCCGCCAAAGAAGCATCGGTCGCTTGTCAGTCCGACGCCGGTGGACGTTTCGGCTTCAATTTCCGGACTTGGATTGCCGTTCAGGTACACTCGAACGGTCGTGCCGTCCCTGACCATCGCGACATGATTCCACGTCCACCGGGCAATCTCTGTTGAGCCCACCAGCGGCTCGGCCCCGTCTCCGCGTGCGAACACCAGACGCCCGGGCCGCGTGGCCGTTCCGCCAACGCCCAGATGTTCGCTGCCGGAGCTCAGTCCGTTGTTGTGGCCACGGGAAAACATCCAGCCGGCGACGTCACGTGCATCGTTCGGCATTCCGTTCCAGAACCACATTGTCACTGTGTATCCGTCGGTCAATTCCGGCAGTCGGGCCAGCATGCGACCGCCGGCAAAGTGTGTCGCCCGATTGGTTTCTCCGTCGACACACAGTCTTTCAGAAGCCGGACCTTCCAGGAAATATGCGATAGCAGTTTCGTAGTGACCGTCGCGACCGTTGCCGGATGAATCCACGGCATGCGTTCCGCTCATTTCGTCCATCCGCCACCATGCCAGTGGCCTGGCTTTCGCGAGGGCTGTGGCTGCCCTGCCGCGACTCTGCTGATAATGACGTCGTGGCCTGGCGGCGGATTCTTCCAGCAGCTGCAGCGCGGTTTCCGCGATCTTCGGCTCTGCCTGTACTTCAAGTCCGGCAGAACGGGCGGCCCATGTATTGTATCCTCCCAGAACGTGCTGTTCCGGCGGGGGGATATATCCATCGCCGCCATTGGCAAGCTCGATGACCATCGTCTTCGGCAACGGACTCTGCAGTTTGACCTTCAGACCCGTTAACGCATATGTTTCGTTCGGTGTCGTTGCGATACCGATGTCGCCGATGCGCAGGCCCTGAACGACGATCTGTGTCGTCTGTCGTTCGTGCAGAATAATCTGCTCCCTGGCATAGACTTCTTCACGAGTCTTTGGGGGACTGTCGCCCAGATCCGCGACAATTTTCTTTGCCCATTCCAGCCGCTGCCGATCCGGTACGCGATACTTCAGCACGGGCCTGGCCTCTGCCATCGCCAGGTCAGCGTCCGGCTTGTGTTTGATTGTACTGTAGGCGTTTACTGCGATCTGCAGCAGTCCCGCTGTATAGTCTTCGATCGTCTTGAACGGGTCCCGCTCTGCAGCCGGTTTTTTGTAGTCTCTTCGCCAGATGTCGCCGCTGCACCCGTGCGACATGATCCCGACGAATGGCGGGTGGTCTCCGCCGGACCGCCCGATTTCTTTTTGCAGGCCTTCGCTGAACATACCGAAGTAATCCGCGGCCAGCGCTTTTTGCCCTGAAAAATAGTGCATTGAAAAGTTCGCGAGAACAGCAATCGGTCGCCCATCCAGCGCCTGCAGTGAGATCATCGAAAGATCGGGGTCTTCCGGTCCGGATTCTCCCGTTACGTCGTCCCAGTTACTGCCGGAGTGCATGTTTGCCCGTACAGTCGGGTTGCCGAAGGGGTCGTCTGCCAGCCGGTCCGGTCGACGAATCCATCGTCGCAACGCTGTGAATTCGGCCGCGTCTTCGACGGCCCAGCCGACCTTCGCGGGCTCCAGGTTGGCTGCTGCTCTTACCAGTGCTTCGGCGATACCGGCTCTGAGAACCGGAAGATAATCAACATCCGCATCCGTCCCAAGCGCTCCCATTGATGATGGTGCGGTGTGTGTGTGTGTCGCGGAAATCAGAATTCGGTCAGGCTTCAGCTCAGTTTGCTGTGCCGCGAGCTGCTTGGCTTCATCCAGCAAAGGTCGCGGCATCATACAGCTGTCCACGACGACAATGCCGATCTGTTCGCGGCCATCGTCCAGCACGATGGCTCGCGCGTTAATTCGCGTGATTACCTCCGAGGCGTTGCGACTTGTCATACCCCCGTTGATGAGAACCGGAAACTTTGACGGCGTGACGTCGACAACGGCAGCTCCTGCTTTCAATTCTGCACTGACGTGAGTTATCGACATCACGAAGACAGCAGCAATGGTAGAGGGAATCAAAAGTCGCATCGGCAAGGCCCTTCATCTGGTGAGCTGGGTAAGAACGCAGGGCTCCGTTTTAAGGCACACACGTCGCAGGGTCAAACTGACGGCTTCACTTTGAGGGGCAGTTCTCGCTCGGAGCCTGACTTTTGCTGCGAATTGCCGCCGTAGCTTCCGCGAGAATGTCCTCCATCTGTTCCGTGGCATACAGCACGGAGCGAACAGCCTGTTGGAAATTGGTGTGTGTGGAGGCACTCCATGCATTCTGCTGAAACTGCTCCGCAGCCTTTCGGAGCTTTCCGATTTTTTTTTCTGCAAAGCGAAAGTAGACGGGCGGGTCTTCCGTCTTTGACTCAATCGCACGGCTCATATCGAACACCGACCGTACGATGCCCATCAGCTCCGGGTAGTCCTCAATTTCGTCACAGTGCTTGATGAAGGTCCGCACCATCCATGCGTGCGCCATCGTTTTTTGAAAGCGTTCGACCAGCTGGGGAAGTGTTGCGTCAGGCATGGCACGATCTATTCATCAGTGTCTTCTGACTGATATCGAATCAGGCTGTGAATCGTTGTGTTTCTCAGCCGTTCATGGCCGTTGAGAAACGCGAGTTCAATCACGAATGCTGCGCCGACTATGGCGGCTCCCTGCTTTTGTGCCAGTTCGCGACAGGCCTCGATGGTTCCGCCGGTCGCGAGCAGGTCGTCAACCAGCAGTACACGGTCGTCCTGCTTGATCGCGTCGCTGTGAATTTCCAGCGTATCCGTGCCGTACTCCAAGTCATACTGCAGTGTGTCTGTTTCAAACGGCAGTTTTCCCGGTTTACGTACGGGTACGAATGCCGCCCCGAGTTCCATTGCCAGCGGAGCGCCAAATACGAACCCCCGGGCCTCTGCCGCCAGCACAGAGGACACATCGGCGTCCCGAAAGGGTTCGGCTAGTTGGCGGATCACTTCTTTCATGGCCTCGGCCGACTTAAGCATGGGCGTAATGTCGCGGAACAGGATGCCGGGCTTTGGGAAGTCCGGAACTGATCTAATATAATCTTTGAGGTCCATAACGGGCTGATCTTTTTCGTGTTTACTGAACAACGGTCAATGCAGAGAATGTACAGACGCAAACTTCGTCTGTCACGGCACCGGTCGGACAGTTCCTGCCTGTGTCGGCTTGTCCTGCTCAGCCGATTCCAACCGGGTCAGTAGTCGGTTGCATTCTGCCAGCTCCTGTTCGACGGTTGGATCCTGTTTGTAGAGCTCGATTGTCGAACGCAGGATTGAGGCTGCTCGAACGCTGTTGTGCTGTGCGGCCAAAGTCGTGGCGCGTTCGCACGTTGTTCTTACAAAATCCCTGCGTCCGGCAATGTTCTGCTCGTCGCCCCAGTCTTTCAGTGTCGCCGTTACGAATTCTGCCAGAAAGGAATATTCAGGATTGTCCCGAATGATCTCCTCTACAGCTTCCAGTTCGGTGCGACCGCCAGAGATGTCACCGTCGGCGAAAATCTGAAATGCGTGGCGAATTACACGCTGCAATTCTGAGTCGACGGACGGGTCACTTGGAGTTGAAATCGTGATATCCCGACAGAATTCATACTGATCAACCTGACGAATCCACGCCGCAAGCTCAGCCCTGCGATTGGGGAGCGTATCGGCCTCCAGCAGCGGGATGAGCGTGTCATCCCGAACTCTCAGCCATGAGGGAGTCGCATCACCTGAAAGAGAGTCTTCCGCCAGCAGTAGTTGTTCGCCCGGGTCCGGAGCTGTTTCCCTGGCAAGGTAGAATCCCGCAGCGATCACGATCGCGAACAGTGTCAACAGAACCAGGGTATTGTCAAAGAACTTAGCGACTGGAGACTGTTGTAACTGTCGTTCAATATCATCCCTTACAAAATTCCGAACCATCGTGGCCGGGCCGGGGCCGTGGTGTGCAAGACCATCGTGTGTTTCCGCACCGAGGGTGTGGTCCGACGCACGATCTGCTGTGTGGTCCGCTGCTGCTTCCTGGCCGCCAGTCACGGTTTCCGCAGTGGCCTGTCCGGCAAACTCAATGCGCGCCCTCACATTCTCCAGTTGTTTGATGGCAACCAGGCCGTCCGGAAATCGGTTTCCGGGTTTCTTTTCCAGAAGTGTGCAGACGAAGTCTTCCAGCAGTCGAGGGATCTCCGGAACGTAGTGGCTCGGTTTGTCGAATTGCGCGAACTGATGCTTGTGCAGGATATCGTTGGCCATCTTTCCCGTGAACGGCGGGCGGCCAGTCAGCATCGCGTACATGACGGCGCCAAGGGAATACAGGTCACTGTGCTTCGTGGCGCGTTGTCCCCTTGCCTGTTCGGGAGACATGTATTCGGCCGTGCCCACAACACCGCCTGTGCGAGTCAGTCGTGTTGTGGCGAAAATGTGCGCCACCCCAAAATCTGTCAGCTTGATTGTGGCGTCCTTCGTGAGCATCAGATTCGACGGTTTCAGATCCCGATGAACGATTCCGGCATTGTGTGCGGCTTTGAGTGCGCGGGCAATCTGTAACGCTATGTCGATCACTTCCTGCCAGGGGACCTTCTTTCGTCTGGCAATCATGGCGGTCAGAGTTTCACCGTCAACGAATTCCATGGAATAGTAATAGCTGCCGTCGTCGGTCATGCCGTTCTGAAACAGTTTGACGATGTACGGACTGCTGAGCGTCTTCAACGCTTCGATTTCGCGCGAGAATCTGATGACGAAACCGTCTTCCTGAGCCATGGACGCTGGAAGCACTTTAATGGCCGCTTCCTGACCGGTCTGTTCATGGATACCCAGATAGACGTTGCCCATACCGCCGGAGCCAATTTTACGGTCGATTCGGTATTGGCCGATTCTGTCCGGGTGCATGTCTTGCAGTCTGAGTTGAGATTGGAAATCGTTCGGAACGAAGTGAGACCGGATAAGTTGCCGCCGGAATGATAAGACGTTGCGACAGCATTCCGCTATCCACTCGATCTTTCATCATTCTACCGACCCGGATATCCTCAGGAATACAGGATCCCGGTTGCGATATCGTAGCTGTTGCGGTCCATGCTGAACCCGCCCCGCATAATTGCTCCCCTGTCTTAGCGTGGAGTTTAACGAGTATCGCAGTCGAAACGTTTGACGGAATACTGTGGAAATACACTCCCACTTCATCATTCCCGTCTTCCGGTCACGCCGGCACCGCACATTCGCAGTGGACATTCACCTGGTTTCCATAGACAATCAGATTCTCCATTTCTCAGGTGCCTACCCATGAGCCACGCTCAACACGCTTTCACTGATTATTATCCTCTGGTCGACGAAGGGCTGACGGTCTGCAGTCGACGAAACATGCTCAAGGCCGGACTGGCCGGAATCGCCGGATTGACCGTTCCGGATCTGCTGCAGGCCCGTGCGGCCGCTGCCGATCTGGGGAAACCGATGAGCCACAAAAGTGTGATTTTGCTGTGGATGACCGGAGGGCCCAGCCACATTGACACGTGGGATCCCAAACCGGATCGTCCGTTCAATAATCGTGGCCCGTTTGCTCCGATTCCGACGGCGCTGCCAGGGACATTCATCTGCGAGCATCTGCCGAAGCAGGCGGCGATGCTGGACAGGTTTACGGTCATTCGCTCCGTTGATCCTCGTAAGAGCAGTCATCAGCCGAATCAGGTCATGCAGACGGGGAACCGTGAAGCTGCGCCGCGCACGAATCCCAAGGGAGACCGTCATCCCGCCATCGCTTCGATTGTGGCCAAACATCACGGCCCCAATCACCCGGCGATGCCGCCATACGTTGCTTTCATGAAACATCCGACGCACGTGGCATGGGGAGGGTGGCTCGGCAAGCAATACGATCCGTTTATCGGTGGCAAGGCATCGGTGCTGCCGCAGTATGATCTACTGGGCAAGCCGCTTAACAGAACAACCGGCGCGGACCTGTTCCGACTGCCCGGGAAGCTGGACGTTGACCGGCTGAGTGACAGACGTCTGCTGATGAAGGATCTGGATCGAATTCGCAGCGGACTGGATCAGTCCGGTTCCATGGATGCGATTGATCAGTACGGACAGCAGGCCTTCGACATGGTTCTGGGGCGGCGAGCGCAGAAGGCTTTTGATATTTCCTCCGAACCGGCGAAATATCGCCAGCGCTACGGAGATCATCTGTGGTGTCAGCAGGCACTGCTGGCCAGACGTCTTGTTGAATCCGGTGTCAGCTTCGTGACACTGGATCTGAGTCATCACACGGCGTCGGGAACCTGGGATAACCATGGTATTCCGGGTGGTGTTTATGGAGGGATCTCGAAGGGGCTTAAACCACTGCTGCCGCTGTTCGATCATCTGTTGACGACGCTTGTGTCAGATCTGGACGAACGAGGTCTGCTGGACGACGTACTGGTCATTGCGATGGGCGAATTCGGCAGGACACCAAACATGGGCACTCAGAACAGTGTCGACGGTCGAAATCACTGGCCCGTGGTTATGTCAATGTGCCTGGCCGGCGGCGGCCTGCGTCATGGTCAGGTGATCGGAGCCAGCACCAATGATGGTGGTACTATCAAAGAACGCCCGGTCACTCCGGCAGATCTGGCGGCGACCATTTACAGACACATGGACGTCCCGCTGGACGGTACCTATCTTGACGAACGTCAGCGACCACGCTACTTCGTTGAAGAAAACGGGCAGCCGCTGCCGGAATTGTTCTAACCACGTTCCGGAGTAATACCAGGTGAATCCCTTGACTGACGTTACCGTAGCGCCCGGGGGGACTGCTGTCCCCGGTGCTCGTTTTACTTGCACAAGACGCGTTGGCATGTTCCATGCCGTGTGTCTGTTGGTCACCTTTGCGGGACCAGTGCTGCACGCGGGAGCAAATGAATCTGTTGGTCCTGCGAAAGGCACGCTCCTTATTGATGGCGGCGGAGCCGGTGACGGCTTCAGGCATTTTGTCAAACTGGCCGGTGGTCGGGATGCAAAACTGGTCATCGTGCCGACGGCTTCCTCCAGTGCGGAGGGGTATGACTATTTCGGGCACAGGACGGCTAAATATGCCCGCGAAAAACTGGACGTGAAGAATGTAACAGTGGTCCACACTCATGATCGAGCCGAAGCAGATACCGAGGCGTTTGTGCAACCCATTCGCGACGCCGACGCCGTGTGGTTCACCGGGGGGCGGCAGTGGCGGATTGCGGACGCATATCTTGGAACGCTGACGGAAACGGAATTTCAGAACGTACTCGACCGGGACGGAGTTATCGGGGGCAGTTCAGCAGGTGCTTCGATTCAGGGGTCGTTTCTGGTTCGCGGAGACACCAGCGGTAGTGGCATTCTGATTGGTGATCACCAGCGTGGACTGGGCTACATAAAGAATTCGGCCATCGACCAGCACGTGATTCCTCGCAAACGCCAGCAGGGTCTGATCGAAGTGCTCACGGATCCGGACGAGAAGATGGAACCATCGATTGACCGCGAGGCATTACTGGGGATCGGCATTGACGAAGGTACGGCGATCGTCGTGGTTGGAAACCAATTTCATGTCGTTGGAAAAAAAGATGGCGTCGTCTTGCTCTACGACCCGCAGACGTGGACTTCAGATCTCACTGACAGTGACAGGTACGTTCCGCTCCGGGTTGGTGCAAAGTATGACCTGCAGAAACGGAAAATCCTGAGTCACGGTACACCGCCAGCGCCTGAAGATGATGTTCCGTAGTCGTGCTTCTGAAAACAAAACGGTTCTGCCGGCAGCATGAGTCACACCATCGTGTGGATGGCGAGTGAGCCGCTGCTGACACCACGGGGCGTGCAGGTTAGAGCGTTTCCGTCAGCTGGCCAGAACCGGATGTTTTGGCGGAGAATGTCTGATTCCGGCTTGTTGCTGATCCTGGGGGGGCTGTGGCGTGAACTCTGTATGTTCCGGCTTCGAAAACGACCGGAAGGTCCCACGGGAACTTTTGACGAGAACCTCCATTCGTAAGTTCTGATTCGACGGACTCTGTAACGATGAATCTGGGCGTGTCTCGCTGCACGGTCGCGGCAATGCTGGCGGCGCGACGTTTGAACAGATCCTGCAGCATTAAAGTACACCAGTATCGTGTCGCCGGCTGCACTCTGAGTTCTCGGAACACGTGAACGCTGTGAACGTTCAGACACGTCAGTTCGCCGTCTTTCACACCCTGACTGCGCAGGAATTCGACGACCTGATTCAGATCCTGCCATGCAGGGAATGTGCCATGAGCCAGAGTAGTTCGAAGCTGTGTTGTACTTCCTTCTGTCCAGCAACGCGGCCACAGGACAAGGCGTTGCAGACTCATGGTGGGCGCCGCGAACAGCACCAGGCAAAGAAAGGCACCGATGGCAACTCTGCGAAGGACCACGTCGATTTGCCATTGCCACGTGCCGATCAGCAGCAGCCCCAGCACGATTGGAGGGGCATGGATGTAGTCCATGGCGTGCTGCAGAAAAAAGGCCTGTAAAAGCCATCCCAGATAGATGGCCGCCAGCAGGCTGAGGCAGCGGTCTGCCTGATCCTGGTTTCTTCGCCTGATGACGCGACTCAGGGCCAGAAATGCCAGTGGGATCGCCACAATATGAACAATCCACCATGGGTGAAAACGGTAGGTCATCATCAGCCAGCGATCCAGGCTTCCTCTCTGACGCCCGGCCTCAAAATATTCAGGGTTCCATTCCAGCATCATCTCCCAGAAATGTGGCCAGGCGCCGTTGTCGATCAACCACCAAATCCCCGGCAGAGCCGCGAGGATTCCGCCGGTCAACACTGCAGCAACGTCTGTGGTCGTATGCCGCAGACGTCTGTGGTGCAACGCGTCAACTACAACAACGAACAGTGCAGGTGCAGCGATATGGGGTTTTATCCAGAATGCGCAGCCCCAAAGTGCTCCTTCCGGAACGGCCAGCCAGACGCTGCGTAACTTTCCGTGACCGGACTTCAGTCTGAGCAGCAGCGCGGCAAGGGCCGGCAGCAGCATCCACGTGTCTCGCTGACAATGACACCACTCGTTACAGCACAGGTAAAATGCGGTGGCCGTGAACGCAAACAGAGCTGCAGCTCCGGAATTTCCGATTGCTCGCATGCCGAGAAAAACGATCCCGGAATAGATCAGCAGGTCGACAACACGGATTGCCTCTGAGGACCAGCCGACCAGCGGCCGAATGGCGAGGTGTATCCAGACAACGCCGGGCAGGTTCGGCTCCACGATGTCACGATAGAGAACTCCGCCATCCAGCACGCATTCCGCCTGAAGATCAAACAACGCCGTGTCCGAATTCAATGGCATGCACACAAACAGAGGGCCCAGCACAAACAGTAACAGCGCACAGCTGCGGCCAGGCGTTCGCCGAGAGGCGACCGCGGTACTGCTGGTGTCTGCAGAAGATGTGGATGTTGACATTGATTATGCGAAGCGGAAATGAATGTGCTGATAGCGTTCGTAAACACGACGTTCGATAACTGTTGTCGTGCATTTTGCGGGACGTCCGCCGTTGTGTCACAATGAAAACCTGTGTCACTGCCTGAACTTCGTCAATTCGAAACCTTCTGTGTGTTGCGTTTTGGCGACGCTGTCATCGAAGGCCGCATCTGTTCATACAACGACGGCTGTGTGGGTTTTTCCGTCTGAGACACCCAGCAGGTCGTTTTCCCCGCGACCGACGTTGTCAGAAATCAACATGATGCGCACGACCGTCATACTTTCCGAAACTTCCGCACAATACGTTGTCGCTGCAGATGTCAGTCCGGCGCGAACGCCCACACGTGGTAGCTTGGTCCATGAGACCGAGACTCTGCGCTGCGGCAGCTGAGTATCGTTGGGAAATCGCTCTGCTTCGAAAACCACAGACATATGCAATCCAGCCACCTGCAACAACTCGTCGACCTTGAAGATAGCTATTGGTGGCACGTTGCCAAACGTCAGTTGGTGACTCGACTGTTGCAGAAACATTGCCCGCCACCCGGTCGCCTGGTTGAAGGCGGCATCGGATCCGGACGGAACCTGGTCGAGTTTCAGGAACTTGGGTACAACGTGACGGGCTTCGATCTGATGGCCGAGTCAGTCGAACACGTGCGTACGCGCGGTGTGGAGGACGTGCACCTCCACGATCTGGAGGACGCATGGCCCTTGGAAAATGGTAGTCTGAAGGCAGTCGTCCTGCTGGATGTCCTGGAGCACGTTGAGTTTCCGGTTGAGGTACTGCGGCATGTGCATCGAGCATTGGCAGACGATGGTGCTGTCATTGTCACAGTGCCCGCCTATCCATGGCTGTTCAGTCGCTGGGACGTGCAGCTTGGGCATTTCCGGCGGTACACCGTCAGAGAGTTTCGCCGCCATGCCAATGAGGCGGGTTTCCGTGTGCAGTGGTTGAATCACTGGAACAGTTTCACTTTGCCGGCCGCAATAGCGGTTCGCGGCTGGGAAAGGGCTTTCCCCAGCCGTGAGGAGCCAGATTTTCCGGAGGTTTCCGGTTTCACCAATCGGGCCCTGCTGTCGGCGGCTGCAGCAGAACGATGGTGCATTGATAAGCTGCCTGTCCCTGCCGGACTGTCACTGGCAGGAGTTCTGCGGAAATGATTGCGGTGCCTGATGTACCAATTCGAGATCGTCGAGCGTGCTTTGTTTCAGTTGTGATGCCCGTTTTCAATGAGGCCGCCATTCTGCGACAGCTGACCTGTGCCGTGCGCGATGTGCTGAATAGCTGCTGTCGCACCTGCGAAATCGTGTTCGTGAATGACGGTTCTGCGGACGGAAGTCGCGAATTGCTTAACGATTTTGCCGACCAGGACGATCGAATTGTTGTTGTTCATCTGTCCCGGAATTTTGGACATCAGGCCGCGGTGCAGGCCGGTCTCCGGTATGCATCGGGCGACGTTGTTATTCTGATGGATTCTGACCTGCAGGATGATCCGGACGCGATTACGGACTTCCTTGAGCAGTGGGAAGCGGGTTTCGACGTTGTATACGCTCAGCGTATTAACCGCAAAGAATCACTGCTGAAACGCATTATGTTTCACTGCTTCTATCGTGTGCTGAATGCTGTTGCCGACAGTAAGATCCCCGACGACGCCGGAAACTTCAGTCTGATGGATCGCAGCGTCGTCGACGCCATCCTGAGCCTCCCCGAACGTGAACGATATCTGCCGGGTTTGCGAAGTTGGACGGGGTTTCGTCAGACTGGCATTCCCGTGGAACGACTGGCACGTCACGACGACAATCCGCGAGTTTCCCTGTTGGGTTTGTTCAAACTCGCCAAGACAGCCATTTTCTCGTTTTCTTCATTTCCACTGAAACTTTTCTACGGCATTGCCGCGATATCCTCAGTGGTGTGCCTTACGTCTGTCGGTTTTGTTCTGTATCACAAGGCGTTCACCGGATTCGCGATTCCCGGGTGGGCGTCCATCATCATCACGGCGTCGTTCTTTGGCGCTTTGAACGCCTTCGGCATAAGCGTGCTAGGTGAATATGTGATACGAATCTACGATCAGGTTCGTGCCAGACCGATTTTCCTGACAGAGGAAGTGAGGAATGACGTCGTGTCAACTGAACGGAATTCCGGCATCACCTCACGGGACTTCCATGACATTCTGGAAGAGGTTGATGTTCGCTGGAATCGTTCGGCGTCGGCAGAAGTCGAACGCCACGTGGCGGCTGTTCGGAACTAAAATAGTTGTGGATCTGCTTCGAATCAAATACTACGGGTCAGAGGATTGCTACGACCCGGAACAATTTACTTCCACTGAAAACAGGAAACGTAAGAGGATAGTGCGATGAAAGTAACGATGATCGGAACAGGCTACGTAGGGCTCGTCACGGGCACCTGTTTTGCCGAAAGCGGCAACGACGTCACGTGCCTGGATGTGGATCAGGCGAAGGTTAACCTGCTGAACAGTGGCGGTGTGCCGATTTATGAGCCGGGATTGAACGAACTTGTCTCTCGCAACGCTGCCGCTGGTCGCCTGCTGTTTACCTCGGATTATGCCGAGGCGATCAGTGGTGCGAAGTGCGTGTTTATCTGTGTGGGCACGCCTCAGGACGACAACGGGGCAGCCGACCTGAAGTACGTTCAAAGCGCAGCCGAGCAGATGGCGTCTTACCTTGACGAAGGCGCCGTTGTGATATGTAAGAGTACGGTTCCTGTAGGTACCAATCGGCAGGTTCGTGCGTGGATTGAGGCGAAAACGGAGACTCCGTTCTACTCTGCGTCGAATCCGGAGTTTCTGAAGGAAGGCGCCGCGATCGACGACTTCACGAAACCGGACCGAGTTGTGGTAGGTGTTGATGAACAGGCGCCTGCCGACGTTCTGAACGAACTGTACAAGACATTCCTTCGTACCGAAAAACCGTTTATTTCTATGGGAATTGAAAGTGCGGAAATGGTTAAGTATGCCGCCAACTGCATGCTGGCGACGAAGATCAGCTTTATCAACGAAATTGCCAACATCTGCGAAAAGGTAAATGCTGATATTAACGAGGTCCGCAAGGGCATCGGTCACGATGCGCGAATTGGATTTTCGTTTCTGTTCCCCGGAGTCGGATACGGCGGTTCCTGTTTTCCTAAAGATGTGCGTGCTCTGGCCGCTGTCGCTGACGTCAACGGCGTTGAACCTCGGATTCTTCGCACCGTTGACGAAACCAACAATGAACAGAAAAACGTACTGTTCGCGAAACTCAAATCCTACTTCGGTGGAGATCTGGCCGGCAAGACGATCGCTGTCTGGGGTCTTTCGTTTAAGCCTCGAACTGATGACATTCGTGAGGCTCCGTCCCTGATTCTGATTCGCTCGCTGCTGGATGCCGGTGCCAGTGTGCAGGCATCGGATCCTGTGGCCGCGGATAACGTGCGGCAGGAACTTGGCGACCGTATTACCTACTGTCAGCACCACTATGATGCGTGTAACGGCGCTGATGCTCTGGCCATTCTGACAGAATGGAACGAGTTCCGAAGTCCTGACTTTGACTATATCAAGTTGAAGATGAATGCTCCGGTGATCTTCGACGGACGGAATCTGTATGAACGCCATCAGATGGCTCGCCATGGATTTTACTATTCAGGAATCGGCCTGGCGGCGCTGCCATTGGAAGAACAGGTTTCTGTACACTAGCGGTGAGCGAGCAGCACAGGCCGGTCTGGCGAGCGGCAGCAAAGTGCGCTAGACTGCAGAACGACAGCGACCACAATCCCTTCGAAACGATCAGGCATGGACGCCCGCAAAGTCAGACACTTCTGTGAATACGCCTTCTTCTGCGCTATTCTCTTTATATTAAGGTGCCTGCCGGTGCGGTCAGTTCGGCGGTGTGCGGATGCTGCTGCATGGTTCGTGTACCGTGTAGTGCCGCGACGACTGACGCGATACAGCGTCTCTGCGGAAAACATCCGCCATGCTTTCGGCAATGATTTCTCAGATGCAGACGTAGATCGAATCACTTTCGGCATGTGGCGACATTTGTTCCGCATGGTCAGTGAGATCATTCAGCTGGAACGTCGCTTTCGGCTGTACAACTGCACTGACGTACTGCGATTCTATCAGCGCAACGAATGCATCCAGGCTGTCGCGACCGGTCGGCCAGTATTGTTTCTCGGAGGGCACTTCGGCAACTGGGAGGTCTCAGTCAACACGTTCGGACACTTCGATTTTCCGATGGGTGTCGTTGCCCGAGACCTTGACAATCCGTGGCTGCATTCATGGTTCCGACGTTTTCGAGAATCGACAGGCAACTGGACAATTTCAAAATCCGGTGCCAGCACACAACTTGTCGAAGAGCTGTCATCAGGGTTCAGTGTTTCTCTGCTGGGTGACCAGGACGCCGGACGTCGCGGCGTCTTTGTCGATTTTTTCGACAGGCCGGCATCGACATTCAAGTCTATCGCTCTGCTGGCTCTTCAGTATGACGCCATTATTGTTGTCGGTGGCGCGTGGAGGCTTCCCGACGACGAACAGTACAACAGTCGCTGGACACAGTTCGAACTGGCCACTGAGGACGTTATTGACAGCCGTGATTTCACCACCGCTGATGCAGTCGTGCAGATAACTCAGCGATTCACGGCGGCCCTGGAATCGCTGATTCGAAGGGCACCGGATCAGTACTTCTGGGTACACCGTCGCTGGAAGTCGGCGCCGCGCGTGAAGACGTCGAAGCCGAACAGGCAGGTCGCCTGAGCGGATGCACGCCGTCTGATAGAATCCAGATGGCAGCGATTACAGTTAATCTGGCCCGACACCACATCAGCATGTTCGACATCATCGGAGATATTCACGGTCACGCGGACGAGCTGGTCGAATTGCTGACGAAGCTGGGTTATTCGGAACAATCCGGCTGTTTTCGTCATCCTCGTCGTCGTGTCATATTCTGTGGTGATTTTGTAGACCGTGGCCCGCATATTCCGGACGTTGTGCGAATCGCCAGATCTATGGCCGAAGGCAAATCGGCACTTGCCGTGATGGGCAATCACGAATTCAATGCACTGGCGTACAACACGCCTGATCCCGCGGCCCCCGGACGATTTCTTCGCGCCCATTCGAAGCAGAACGAACAACAGCACATCCAGACTCTGCGACAGTTCACGGAGCGAGAACTCGCCGCTGCTCTGGATTGGTTTCGGACGCTGCCCCCCGCCCTGGATCTTGGAAATCTTCGTGTGGTGCATGCGTGCTGGGATCCTGCGGGAATCGGTAAGATTAATGATGCACTCAGCAGCGATGGCCAGTTTACCCCTGCGTTTCTGAAGCGGGCCACAGCCCCTGGCACTCCGCTGTTTGAGGCCGTGGAGTGCGTGATGAAAGGACCGGAACTTGCCCTGCCCGATGGAGTGACGGTGACAGACAAGGAAGGAAACGTGCGGCGTCGCATTCGCATTCGATGGTATGATGAGCCTGCGGGCGAGACATGGGCGTCCTATGGTTTGCCCGCGCAATCCTTTCTTCCCATGAAGCCGGTTCCCGCCGATGCGCCCGCAGTGCCCTACTCTGCCGACGAGCCTCCGGTGTTCGTGGGACATTACTGGTTACCACATGCGGCTCCGGCACCGCTGAGGCCGAATATTGCGTGTCTCGATTACAGCGTCGCCAAGTTCGGGTTTCTTTGCGCTTATCGCTTTGACGGAGAACTATCGCTGCTGGCGGACCGCTTCGTCACGGTTCCCGCAAAGGATACCCGGCCATGACCAGCGTTGAAGCTCCGCCGTCCATACGGATTCGCCGTGCCAGAACGCACAATCTTCAGGATGTGAGCGTCGATCTGCCGCTTGGCCAATTGGTCGTGATGACCGGTGTCAGTGGGTCGGGGAAGAGTTCGCTGGCATTCGACACGTTGTTTGCAGAAGGTCAGCGACGATACCTGGAAAGTGTGTCGGTCCACACCCGGACGCTGCTGAAACAGTTGCCGCGACCGGACGTCGATGAAGTCCACGGGCTGCCGCCGACCGTGTGCGTCGATCAGCGGGTGACGACCGCTCCTGCTCGCAGTACGCTGGCTGTTACGACGGACATCTACGATTACCTGCGATTGTTGTTTGCTCGAGCCGGTACGGCTCACTGCACTGAGTGCCGGAAACCAGTGGAAAGTCAGTCCGTTGATAAGATCGTTGAGCGAATTCTGGGCCTGCCGGAACGTTCAAAGCTGATGGTCCTGGCACCGATGGTTCGTGGCCGCCGAGGCAGCCATAAGGACGTGTTCGAGCGTATCAGTCGAAACGGTTTTGTGCGTGTTCGGGTCAACGGCCAATTACTGGATATTGCCGATGTACCGGAGTTGCCGCCCCACAGACAGCACCATATTGATGCGGTGATTGATCGTATTATTGTGAAGGACGGAATTGATCAGAGACTGCGTGAGTCCGTTCACCTGGCCGTTCGGGAAAGCGATGGTACCTGTGTTGTCTGCGAACAGATCGCCGGACAGTGGCGAGATCGTTTTTTCAGTACCAGATTCAGTTGTCCCGACTGCAATCTCAGTTTTCCGTCGCCTGAACCCCGGATATTCAGCTTCAACAGCGTTAGTGGAGCGTGCCCTGACTGCGAGGGATTCGGAGTGACGGGCGTTGCGGACGATGTCGCTGACATTACCGTATTTCGTCAGGCTCCGTGTCCCGCGTGTGACGGCGCACGTCTGCAGCGGTTCTCACGTGGTGTTACGTTTCTCGGGGATTCCATCGCCGACTTCACGTCGCTCAGCGTCGATGATGCCCTGACACGCCTGCGCTTCTGGGAATCGTCTCTTCTGGACGCCGCAGAAGCATCAGCCGGGACTGCTGCAGAAGGACTCTCAAACGAAGCCGTCCTGGTCGCAGCAAAAACACTTCCGGACATTCAGCAACGTCTGAGCTGTCTGCAGCAGTCCGGAATCGGATACCTCACACTCAATCGTCCCACGCGGACTCTCTCCGGCGGTGAATTTCAACGTGCACGTCTTGCTGCATGCCTGGGAACAGGACTCCATGGCGCCTGTTTTGTACTGGACGAACCGACGGCTGGTCTGCATCCTCGTGACACTCAGAATCTGCTGCAGACGCTGTTCGACATCCGCGATTCCGGTGCGACAGTCGTTATTGTTGAACACGACGGCCTGATCATGCGCGCAGCCGATTTTCTGGTGGATCTCGGGCCGGGAGCCGGCGTCGAGGGCGGCCGATTGCTGTTCGCCGGAAGTCCGGCAGACGCTGCTGAAACATCCGACGCACCCACCGGCCGCTATCTTCGAGGCGAAATTGGCGAGCTTCCGTCTGTTGTTGCGTCTGCTCGCGACGAGATTGATCAGCTCGGAAATCAGGGCAGTCGATCGCACAAGTCGGCCAGCATGTCCATGGAGCACCCCCGGCTCTTTCCCATCGAGGACGAATCCACTTCACAGCAGCTGACCGTTCGCAACGCACGTTGCAATAACCTGAAGAACGTAACCGTCAGTATTCCGCTGCAGAAGCTGGTGTGTGTCACGGGAGTCAGCGGGTCCGGAAAAAGTTCGCTGATCATCGACACGCTACTGCCGATCATGGCTGCTCACCTGAACACAAATCTTGACAGCTCGCTGGCAGCGGCTGACGCCGATTGTGACGGCGTTGACAGAATGGAACACATACAGCGAGTCGTAGCGGTTGACAACCGTCCTTTGTCGGGTACCCGTCGGTCATGTATTGCCACGTACAGCAAGCTGTGGAACGACGTCAGAAAGATATTTGCCAAAACTCGCCAGGCACGAGCGCGAGGCTACGCGGGCCGGCGTTTCAGTTTCAACTCCGGCGACGGGCGTTGTGCAGCCTGTAAGGGGACAGGCGTACGCGATCTGCAAATGAGTTTTCTGCCGGACGCGGTCGTAACCTGTCCGGAATGCCGTGGGCGACGATTTAACCAAGCAACTCTGGCAGTACGATTTGCAGATAAGAACGTGGCTGATGTGCTGGCAATGAGAGTTGACGAAGCCTGTGACTTCTTTAGTGAATTCGCTGGGCTCCGGAAACTGCTGCAGACGTTTCAGGATGTCGGCTTAGGGTACCTGACGCTGGGACAGTCATCCGCCACATTTTCCGGCGGCGAAGCTCAGCGGGTGCGTCTGGCAGCGGAGTTGGCCGCCGGTCGTCAGGAGAAAACGCTTTATCTGCTGGACGAGCCGACCAGTGGATTGCACCCTCTGGACGTTCAGTACCTGAACGCTCTGTTGCGAAGCCTGGTGGTTTCCGGACAGAGTGTGGTCGTCGTCGAACACAATATTGATGTGATGAAGGCGAGTGACTGGATCATCGACATAGGCCCGGAAAGTGCGTCGGCAGGGGGGACGATCGTGGCTCAGGGCCCACCTGAGGTCATCGCAGCGAGCCCCCGGAGTCTGACCGGGCCGTTTCTGGTTTTCGGCAATTCCAGCCGCTCCTGACGTCACAGTCCGAGAGTGCATTACTCTGAGTGAGACTCACCGGCGTGTACCGCAAACCCCGCGTTTTCATTGGTTTTCAGCGTTTTGTCGACTCGCAGCATTTTCGGTGGCAACATGGATTCGCCGCGATTCGCACCAATTCGCGGACGTTTGTTGCCACCTGTGTTGCCACTTTTTGAACCGTCAGGAGTCCGAGCGTTGAACTGTTCAAAGTGTCCATCTGAGACAATCGCATAACTGCTGTTCTGAACGGTGACGCTGTGACCGATCCATGCGGCGATAACGTGTGCAGGAGCTTCACCAGCCGTCAGCCAATCGTTCTCGCAACTCAGCCGCAGATTCTTGATCAGGTTCGGCCACGGCTCGTATCCTGCTTTCTCAACGATCTTCTCGAAATGCCTGAAGATATCCGAACCGACGATGCGGCCGAATATCTTTTCCTCGCCTTTGGGTGCCACGGCGAACGCATCGCTTAGATACGTCTCAACGTCCCGAATCGGCACGTACCGCATTTCTCGGCCTACATGATGTGCCGTCTTTGGAGAACGAACGCGAATCTTCCCTTCGGCCCAAAGAACGTCGTTCCAGTCTAGTTCCATCGGTTCCATCTTCCGCAGTCCGCAGTACCGCCAGAGTGCGATTAGAAGCCGCCATGCGGCGTTTGGTGCGGCTTCGATAACCTTGTCGATGATTTCGGTGGAAATGTTTTCCTTGCCGTTCTCGCTCGCCTGGGGATTACTGTATTGATTCCGAAATGGATTGTTCGGCACAAGTTCTTCTCGTACGGCATAGTTGAATATTGACTTACAATTCGCCATTCGCTGGCGGATTGAGCTTTCAGCCATTCTGCCAGTCGTGGATCGCTTCGTCTTCGGAATTTTTCGCTTCGATAGCCACTTACGAAACTCGTTCGCATCAGCCAGCGTGACGGAGTCGAGCGGCTTGGAGTTTCCGAAGCACGATGTCAGCATGTCGCGAGTGCCGCGCCACATGGCTTTAGTTACCCTGCCGGCTGGCTTACCTTTGAGCGTGAT
>JAQWOH010000081.1 GCA_029245955.1 Fuerstiella sp.
AAACCCCATACGGTAGACCGCTAACAGAAATAATGTCAGCAGGATCTTCTGTCGGAGCTCCGGCACGCGGAACACGGTTAATAATTTTGAGAACATTGGTCCTCTCCGAAACTTCAATCCTTACGAAGTTTCTGCGAACAACAGCGTCCGCAATGCCTATCAAATTCGTTCAAACCTGCCGCCTGCGGCAACAATTTTTTCTTCCGCGCTGCGGGAGAATCGGTGTGCGATCACAGTCAGTTTCTTATTCAGCTCACCGTCGCCAAGCACCTTCAACGCATCGTGTCGACTCGGAACAATCCCCTTATTAACGAGCGTTTCCACAGTAATTTCCGCACCGTCCTCAAAGGACTTTTCAAGCTGACCAACATTCACGATCACGACCGTGTCGGCGAATGCAGCGTTATTAAAGCCTCGTTTCGCAACACGTCGAAACAATGGCATCTGACCACCTTCGAACCCGGCGCGGCGCTTCGAACCGGATCGACTGAAATAGCCGTTATGCCCTCTCCCACTGGTTTTGCCGTGGCCCGAACCCGGACCACGTCCGATGCGTTTGCGAACTTTTCTCTTTTTTATGCCGTTATGGACGTCGTTCAGGATCATTACAGCGACACTCCTCTCAAACGTTCAACATCTTCTTTGGTCTGCAACTGTGACAGAGCATCGAACGTCGCTTTGACGAGGTTGAGTGGGTTCGTCGAGCCATAACTTTTTGTCAGGATGTCAGAAATGCCGGCGGCTTCCAGTACCAGCCGCACACACTCACCGGCGATAACACCGGTACCGGGCTTCGCCGGTAACAGCAAAATGCGAGAAGCTCGGAACTCACCCATCACCTGGTGCGGGATGGTTGTGTCCACGAGCGAAAACGGACGCATCGACCGATTTGCAGCTTTGGTTGCCTTTTCCACAGCCAGTGGCACTTCAATAGCCTTGCCATAACCGTAGCCAACGCGACCGTTTCGGTCACCAGTCACCACCAAAGCGGCGAAGCTGAACCGACGCCCGCCCTTAACCACGCATGCGCAGCGACGAATCTGAATAACTGACTCACCTGCATCTCTTTGTGTATCTGTTGATGACACGTTTCACCTCAAATCTGAAACCGAACCCGGTCTAGAACCGCAGACCCTGCTCGCGAGCGGCCTCTGCCAACGCAGCAACACGACCGTGGTAGCGGAAACTGCCGCGGTCAAACACGACATCCACGATGCCTTTTTCCTTCGCCCGTTCACCCAGCACTTTGCCCACTGTCTGGGCGATTTCACAATCTCCGGCGACTTTACCCGCACCGGCGATAGATGCCTCTACAGTACTCGCCGCCACCAGTGTCTTACCGGCCGAATCGTCGATAATCTGTGCGTAGATGTGCCGATTACTCTTATACACCGACAGTCGCGGACGACCATGGGCATCACGCCGAATGCGATTTCGGACACGAAATCCACGTCGAACTTTTCGCTTTATTAATCGCTTCTGAGCCTTCATTGATCTCAACCAACCTTATACGCTGCGCGGCCAGCGCTACTTGGAACCGAATGCTTTACCGGATTTACGCCGTACCTGTTCGTTCTCGTATCGAATCCCTTTGCCCTTGTACGGCTCAGGAGGCCGAACCTGTCTGACATTTGCAGCAAACTGTCCAACAGCCTGCTTATCCGCACTTCGAACAATCACGCTGGTTGGTGCAGGCACCTCAACGTCGACACCTGCCGGCACCTCCAGCACGACAGTATTTGCGAAACCAACCTGCAGGGACAGCTTGTTGCCCGCCAGCGAAGCGTTATACCCTACACCGACGACCGTCAGACGTCGTTCAAACTGTTTCACTACGCCATCCACCATGTTCTGTATCAAGCTGCGCGTCAGCCCGTGCAACGCCCGATTCTCTCGCAGATCGTTCGGCCTCGAAACCGTGATCACGCGATCAGCATCGTTGACGGCTAACACCATATTGGGGTGTGCAGTCAGCTTCAGGTCACCCTTTGCCCCTTTAACACTGATCTCCTGACCAGCCAGAGCTACGGTTACCTCAGCCGGGAAGCTGATCGGTTTATTTCCAATTCGAGACATTGCCCAAATACCAGTTATTGGATTGAAAAGTGTGAAGCAGGAAGATTACCAGACCTGACAGAGAAGCTCTCCGCCGACACCTTCTTTTCGCGCCTCGCGATTACTCAAAACACCCTTGGATGTCGACAACACAGAAATGCCAAGCCCCTGCCGGACCTCCTTCATTTCTGACGTACCCACATATACGCGGCGGCCAGGTTTGCTGATCCGTTCAATGTGCTGAATCACATGCTCACCATTCGGACCGTACTTCAAATTCACTCGAAGAAACGCCGTTGGGGCACCTTCGACCTCTACGATCTCATGATCCCAGACATACCCCTCGCGTTCCAAGGCCTGCACAACCCGTACCTTCTGCCTTGATGCAGGCATGTCGACATAAGGACGCTCGACGTGGATGCCGTTGCGAATTCGGGTGAGCAGATCTGCGATCGGGTCAGTCATCATGAGACAGGTACTCGTCTAATCTTGTAATATTTCTGCCGCCTGCAAAACGCGGCGAACAGACCTACCAGCTGGCCTTCTTGGCTCCGGGAACCAATCCGTCCAGACACAGATCGCGAAAGCAGATTCGGCAGACCTTGAACTTGCGATAAACTGCCCGAGGACGGCCACAAAGGTTACACCGACGTTCAAGTCGAGAACTGAACTTCGGCGGACGTTTTGCTTTTTCGATCTTTGCTTTACTTGCCATGAGATTGGTTTACCAGGGATGGTGTTGCAGTTATTTGTCGGAGTTCTCGTTCTTGAACGGCATCCCGAGAGCTTTCAGCAAAGAGTGACCTTCGTCATTAGTCTTTGCGCTTGTGACAATTGTAATATTCATGCCCTGCGGCTGATTGACCGTTTCAGGATCGACCTCAGGAAAAACCATTTGTTCCTGCAAACCGCAATTATAGTTTCCACGTCCGTCAAAACTTTTCGGATTGATCCCTCGGAAGTCACGAACACGGGGAAAAGCCAGTGTGATCAGACGATCAAGGAACTCGTACATCCGTTTTCCGCGTAACGTGACAAGACAGCCGATCGGCATGCCCTCACGCAAACGAAATCCGGAAACCGACTTCTTCGCCCGGCAAACCTGAGCCTTCTGACCACTCAGCGTCGTCAGATGCCCGACAGCGGCGTCCAGCCTCTTACGATCCTGCACAGCTTCCCCAACCCCCATGCTGACGACAATCTTTTCCAGCTTGGGGATAGCATGAGCGTTCTTCCGCCCCAGCGACTCCTGCAGCGCCGGGACAATTTCAGTTTTGTATTTTTCTAACAAGCGTGCCATTTTCGAATCTCTACTCGGGTGCAATACAACTGCCGCACAGACTAGACCACTTCACTGGCCAAACTGACGATTTTCATGAACTTGCGATCCCGCAACTCACGAGCCACCGCACCAAAAATTCGTGTACCGCGAGGACTGCCGTCTGCGTCCAGAATCACAATGGCGTTGCGATCAAAACGGACATAGCTGCCGTCATCCCGCCGTCGCCCCTTCTTACAGCGAACGATCACGCCCTTAACCACGGACCCCGTCTTCACGCTGCTGCCCGGCAACGCCTTCTGCACACTCACGACAATAACATCGCCCAATGTTGCGTAGCGCCGACGTGAACCGCCCAGCACCTTTATACACCGAACCAGCTTAGCGCCCGAATTGTCAGCGACATCCAGAACTGTCTGCATTTGTATCATAAAAACACCTCATCGCAGCAAGCGTTTTCCTTGCTGCCCACAGATCTATTCTGAATCCACCACAGCCGACGCCGCTTCCACAGTGACGTCATCTGCCTTCTTTACAATACGAACAAGATCCCAGCGCTTTGTCTTCGATCGAGGCGGAGCTTCCACAATTTCCACCAGGTCGCCCTGCGCCGCCAGCTCATCTTCGTCATGAACATGACACACAGTGCGCCCACGAACGATCTTCCCGTACTTTGAATGCGGAAATCGACGTTCGATATCCACACGCAAAGTCTTGGATGCCCTGGCACTGACCACTCTACCGACAAGAATCTTTTTCATTGCAAAACCGCAACTCTGCTCATCTGAAAAAACTAATCTTCTGCAGCGACAGCACTCTGCCGCTCACGCTGTATCGTTTTTACCCGAGCGATCACCTGCCGCAACTTGCGAACGTTACTCGGAGTATCATTGCGTTCCGTTGCAGACTGAAACCGAATGCGAAACAGCGACTGCTGCGTTTCACGCAATTCGTGGTCCAGCTGTTCGTCCGACATCTCTCGCAGCACATTCGCCTTCGACATCTCACCACCCCAACTAACCCAATTACTCGACGACCGGTCGACGGCCAACGAGACGAACCTTAACTGGCAGCTTATGCGCGACTCTATTGAAACAGTCTCGCGCACCATCCCGATCCACACCCGCCAATTCAAACAGAACTGTTCCCGGCTTCACGATGGCTACCCATCGATCCGGCTCTCCCTTCCCCTTACCCATTCGCGTTTCGAGCGGGCGAGAGGTGACAGACTTCTGTGGAAAGATCCGAATGTAAACCTTACCAACTCCACGCACGTACTGAGTTGCCGCGATACGACACGCTTCAATCGTCTGCGCACTTACGTGCCCCTGCTGCATCGACTGCAGGCCCCATTCACCAAAAACTACGGTGTTACCCTTATGGGCATTACCTTTTATACGTCTTCTTTGGCTTTTTCGATGCTTGACCCGTTTTGGCATTAACGCCATCGCCAGCCTCCTCGTCCGAATAATCGCCCAGGTCGATCCAAACTTTAACGCCAATAATCCCCTGGGAAGTCTTGGCCTTTGAGAACCCATAGTCCACATGTCGCCGCAGTGTCGAAAGCGGGATCGACCCACGGCTCGCTTTTTCCTTACGAGACATCTCGGACCCGCCAAGGCGGCCCGACATCTCGATCTTGATCCCATGCACACCGGAACTCATCACTTCGTCCAGTGTTTTCTTGATGGCTCGACGAAAACTGCCACGTTTCGAAAGCTGCTGTGCAACCTTGTCCGCCACCAATTTTGCGTTTCGATTCGCGTTACCAATCTCAACAATCTTCAGATCCATCCGACGACCGGTCAACTCTTCAAGGTCGCCCTTCAACCGGTCAACCTCCTGCCCTTTGCGACCGATAATCACACCCGGACGGGCCGTAAACAGATGCACAATCACCTGATCACGCGTTCGTTCAATCTCTACCTTCGCAATTTCAGCAAACTGATACTTGCTGCTGACATACCGCCGAATCTTGAAATCTTCCAGCAAAAGGTCACCGAACTCGCGTTTCGGTGCGTACCACCGACTTCGCCAATTCTCCATGACACCGACTCGAAAACCCGTCGGCCTGACCTTTTGACCCATCGTAACAACCTCTTCTTAAACCAAACCGTGTAAATCAGAATTGTCGCCAGACTCTCCTGACCGCCTCACCGTAACTCGAGGCGACGTGGACCCAACCGTTGTCTCACTGAACTGCACCCGCCCAACCAAGTTGAGCAACCAACACCTATCCCAATTCAGGCGCATCCACTCCAACATGAATGTGAGCAGTGCGACGCCGAACCAGAAAAGCCATACCGCGAGCACGCGGCTGCACTCGCTTGAACATCGGACCACCATCAACCCGACACTCACTGATTTTCAGGCGATCCGAATTCCGAACGCCGCGATCCTCCGCATTAGCGATCGCACTCTTGAGAACCTTCTCAAGAAAACGAGCGCCGCGGTTGGGAACATAACGCAGGGCTTCAACACCTTCGCCGGCCGACATCCCTCTAATGAGGTCTGCAAACGGCCGCACTTTGGTCGCTGAAATCCGTGCGTGACGATGAGTAGCTTTAATAAGACCCATAACGACTACTTACCCTTACCCCTTGCCCCATGACCACGAAACGTTCGCGTCGGAGCAAATTCACCCAGCTTGTGACCCACCATATCTTCCGTCACATACACATTCAGATGTGCGCGACCATTATGCACCAGAAACGTGTGGCCAACGAACTCGGGAGAAATCGTTGACGCCCGCGCCCACGTCTTGACAGGCTCTTTCTGGCCAGCAAAATTCTGCTTTTCCACTTTCTTGAGCAGCTTGGCGTCAACAAAAGGCCCTTTTTTGAGCGATCGACCCATGAATCAGAATCCCATAGTACTCAGCCATTGCGACATCGCCGCAACAAGAAACTCAAGCCACCTCACAAAACAGAATGACTCGCCACAAAACCCAAACCCAAACCGACGGAAGACTTCGCCCCAATCAAACCTTAACTTCACCATAGCGACGCGATCGACGGCGGCGAATAATCGCCTTACTGGAAGCCTTCCGCTTCGCTCGCGTCCGCCCTCCCTTAGCAGGCTTACCGGTTGGACTACACGGATGACGACCACCCGAATTCCGCCCCTCACCACCACCCATCGGATGGGCAACCGGATTCATACACGTACCACGCACATGAGGACGCCAGCCAAGCCAACGACGCCGACCGGCCTTACCATAAACAATACTACTGTGCTCTGAATTCCCAATCACACCGATGGTCGCTCGACACTGACTCGGCAACCGACGAACTTCACCGCTGGGAAGCGTCACCTGAGCCCACCGACCTTCACGAGCATTTAAAACCGCGCGAGTACCGGCACTCCGCACCAACTGACCACCACGCCCCGGCTGCATCTCAATATTATGAATGTCTGTCCCGGGCGGAATCGAACTCAACGGCATACAGTTACCAACAATCGGCTCCACCGAATCACCGCTCTGAACCTGAGCGCCGGCCGCCAAACCCTCCGGAGCCAGAATATATCGCTTTTCGCCATCTTCATACCGCACAAGAGCAATACGACACGAACGATTAGGATCGTACTCAATATGTGTCACCGTACCGACGACACCGTCTTTCCGTCGCTTGAAATCAATAATCCGATACAACCGCTTATGCCCGCCACCACGGTGACGAGCAGTAATCCTGCCTTGATTATTCCGGCCGCCCGTCTTCTTCTTACGCACAGTCAGCGACTTCTCAGGACGCTTCTTGCGATCCGTAATCTCAGCAAAATCCGAGACTGAAGCGCCACGCCGCCCAGGAGTCACCGGCTTATAGAATCGAATACCCATTACACAATCCTGCGAGCAGAATTAAACCAAACCAGACCCACACAACCTAAAAGAACGAGATCCGATCTTCGTCATGCAGCTTCACAATAGCCTTCTTCCAGCTCTTGGTCCGACCCAACGCCACCCGAGCACGCCGCGGCTTGCCCAGACGATTTTGAGTGCGAACCTCGGCAACGCGAACATCCCACAGATGCTCAACAGCCTTCTTAACGTCAGCCTTAGTCGCCAGCGGGTGAATCTCAAACGTGTACGCGTTCAGCCTCTCCGAAGCATGCACACCTTTTTCGGTCACCAGCGGACGCCGGATCACCATATGAGACTCAAGCTGAACGCCGGTTTTCTTTTCAGACACCTTGCCACCCATTACGCCGACACCTCTGCAGTGCGACCAAGAAGACTATCCATTGCCGAAACAGTCACCACAAAATGGCGATTACGCAACAGCGAATAAGCATTCAAATCCGACGCAGGAACAACCTGCACACCAGCCACATTCCTGGCAGACCTATACACAATCTGATCCACACCATCAGTGGCAATCAACACAGTTGAGCCATCCACCCCCAGGGCCTTCAACGCCGCTACCACGGGCTTCGTCTTCGGAACAGGCTTCCCCCCCGCGTCAACATGATCACACTTCCAGTCATCAAGAATAACCGCCTGCCCATCCTGAAACTTACTGAGCAACGCCATCTTCGTGGCACTACGAACAGCCTTGCGAGGCAACCGATACCCAAAATCCCGAGGTTTTTTGCCAAACGCATGCCCGCCACCACGTCGAACAGGCGTGCGAGCGTTCCCAGCCCGAGCACGACCGGTGCCCTTCTGCCGAAACAGCTTCTTTGTACTACCCTGAACCATCCCGCGAGACTTCGTCTGCACAGTCCCCACACGACGATTCGCCTCATACATCACCACTGCATCATGCAGCAACTGGCGATTAATCTCACCTCTAACAAGATCAGCGGGATCAAACTCATAGGAACCCGCCTCACCGCCTGCCGCATCTCGAACCGGAACGCTGATCATACCCTCACCTAACCCCGATTCTTCGCAGAGTGCCGTAAAACAACGTAGCCGCCATTGGGCCCCGGCACCGCCCCCTCCACCAACAACATATTATTCTCTGCATCAGCCCGAACAACCTTCAGATTCCGAACTGTAATTCTCTTACCACCGTAACGCCCAGGCATCCGCGTCCCACGCAGCACACGAGCCGGATCCGCACTCTGGCCAATGGACCCACCATGACGATGAACACGCTTAACACCGTGCGTCGCCCGCTGCCCACTAAAGTTATGACGCTTCATAACACCGGCATGACCTCGCCCCTTGGACGTCGCAATCACATCCAGATACTTCCAGCCCGCCACGACGTCCGCCGCCAGAGACTGCCCAACTTCCATCCCGTGCGAGGCATCCTCGCAACGAAACTCACGAACAAACGACTTCGGCTCACAACCCGGCTTCGCAGCAGCCTCAACACCAGCAGCCGCCCGCTCTTTCTGCCGACGCCCCGAAATATCCGCAACATGCCCACGAGCAGCGCGTGACGCCAGACGGCGCGGCTTGTCACCAAACCCCAACTGAACAGCATCGTACCCATCGCGATCGACAGTCCGAACCTGCGTCACAACACACGGTCCAGCCTCAATCACAGTCACAGTCACAACGACACCATCGTCATTGTAAACCTGTGTCATTCCAACTTTTTTACCAAGCAAACCGACAGGCATAGTGCAGCACCCGTGCGCTGAACGTCAAAGGAAACAGGAACACAACCACACGCGTGGCAGGACCAGCAAGCAACAACAACCACAACAGCACAAATCAGGCAGTCGCAGTTGCCTTAATCTTGATATCAACGCCTGCAGGAAGAGACAGCTTATTTAAAGCATCGATCGTCTTACCAGTAGGCTGACAGATATCAATCAGTCGCTTATGAGTCCGAATCTCGAACTGCTCACGCGACTTCTTATCAATATGAGGACTTCGAAGCACCGTGTACCGCTCCATTCGAGTCGGCAACGGGATCGGGCCGTGCACAATGGCTCCTGTGCGCTTCGCAGTGTCGACAATGTCTGCCGCAGACTGATCCAGCACCGAATGGTCGTATGCCTCCATCCGAATTCGGATACTTTCTTCGCCCGCAGCCACCGCAAGTCACCTTCACCAAAGAGTTTACGTAAATTTTCCGTCACCCCGAAACGGGGAATCGCACATGTTAGGGATGTCGCCTCTGTCTGTCAACGATTCGATCAGCAGTTTCGAGAGTGTTTCGCAGATTATCGGTCAGCGCCACTAGCGAGTTGAGTCTGCTGGTGCTTCTGAATAGCGACAAGGCTCCATTGAGTAGGATGCCCGGCCCTGAGACAAGCTTCGAATTTGCGTAGAGTACCCAAACATCTCAATGAGCGGGACCTCCGCGTGCAGAACGCACAAATCTCCGCGACGGTCGGAGTCTACAATCATCGCACGCCTGGAGTTCAAGTCGGACTGGATATTTCCCAGGAATTCCTCGGGAGTCACTACCTCCAGTGTCATGATGGGCTCCATCAGCCGGAAGTTCCCCTGTTGCAGAACTTTGTTAAAAGCCTGCGAAACAGCAGACATCACGGCAGTATCCGTTGTTTCTCCCTCACGGTAGCTGACTCTGTTCACCTTCAGCCGCAGGTTCATCATCGGATATCCGTCTTTGCCGCCGCCGTTTGCTTCGGCCTCAAGAGCCTCCAGAAGTATTTTCTTGAACGGCTCAGGAAGCGTCCCAGGTTTGAGTTTGTACGAAACCGTTATTGGGGATTCGCCTTCTGTGAATTCCTCGGCCGTAAGATCGAGCCCGAAGAACAGAGTTCCGGACGGCGTCGTTACGTCAAACTCAGCATTCACAGTGATAGGATCGCCAAGCTTCTCTCGATAGCTGACCCTGGGCTTGTGAACCCTGACCTTCATGCGAAAGTCGCGCTCCATGCGATGCCGTACCACTTCCAGGTGCAGTTCACCCATACCACTAACAATGGTCTGACCGGTTTCCTCATCGGTTTTTGCAGTGAATGTCGGATCCTGCCGCTGCAGTTTTTCCAGCACTTCAACCAGCTTCTTGCGGTCGGCACTCGACTCGGGCTCGATAGCCATTGAGATCACCGTATCCGGAAAACGGATCTGCTCCAGCGCAATTGGCTTCTGAGGATCGCAGAGAGTATCTCCCGTGCCGGTATCTTTGGGACCAACAATCCCACAGATGTCGCCGGCCTCAACCTGCTCTACTTTTTCGCGGGAATCCGACTGAATATGCCAGAGCTGAGTGATCAGCTCCTTTTTCTTTGTGCGGGGATTCAGCAACCGGGAATTACTCTTCAGAATGCCGGAATACACGCGGGCAAAATACAGATCACCGTGGTTATCCGACTGAATCTTAAAAACCAGCACGGAAACAGGTTCATTAGTCGTGGCCTTACGTGACACCTGCCTGCCGTTCGCCTTGGGCGATGTGTCGATGCCAATCACAGCGGGACGGTCAAGCGGGCTCGGCAACAGCTCGGCAATGGCATCCAGCACAGGCTGCACACCGATATAATCCAGTGACGACCCACACAGGACCGGCTGGAACTGCCCTGAAAGTGCTCCTGTTCGCAGGGCCCTGATCATCAACTCTCGAGAGACATCCTGCTCTTCAATGTGAGCCTCCATCAGCTCTTCGTCGACATCCGACAGGAGATCAAGCAATTCTGAACGCATCAACTCCGCATCGTCTGCCAGGTCGTCAGGAATATCTTCCGTCCGAAACTCAGCTCCCCGGGACTCGGTGTCCCAGTACATTGCCTTCATTGTCAAAAGGTCAACTACCCCCCGAAAGCCGTCAGCATTGGTGGCAGGCCCCTGCCCGATTGGTATCTGCACGGGAAGCGGTGTGGCCTTGAGCCGACTGCGCATCGCCTGCAAAACCTGATCGAAGTTGGCACCAATACGGTCCATCTTGTTAATGAAGCAGAATCGCGGAACCTCGTAGTGATCGGCCTGACGCCAAACGGTCTCACTTTGAGCTTCGACACCTTCCACCGCACTGAAGACCACAACGGCACCATCAAGAACTCTCAGACTGCGTTCCACTTCCGCCGTGAAATCCACATGCCCTGGTGTGTCGATAATATTGATCGTGTGATCATTCCACTCACAGGTCACCGCCGCCGAGTAAATGGTGATGCCGCGTTGTGCTTCTTCAGGGTCAAAATCCGTCTGAGTCGTCCCGTCGTCCACGTTGCCCATGCGGTAGGAAGCGCCGGTGTAGTACAGAATCCGCTCCGTCGTGGTCGTCTTGCCGGCATCGATATGCGCAATGATGCCGATGTTTCTAATTCCATCAATTGATCGAGTCATTGTTTCCGGCCCTTAATCCGGGCAAAAAAAAACGCCAAACAGGGACACCTGTCTGGCGAATAAGTTCGGTCCATCGCTGGAAAGCGTGAACTACCACGCAAAGTGAGCAAACGCCTTGTTCGCGTCCGCCATACGATGCACATTTTCTCGCTTTGTCATGGCGTTTCCTTCACGACGATAGGCTGCCAGCAGTTCATCCGACAGCGAACGCCCCACCGGACGCCCCTTGCGACCTCTAACGGCTTCCAGAATCCAGCGGATCGACAGTGCCTGCTGACGCTTGGGACTCACAGGAGTCGGCACCTGATAGGTGGCACCACCAACGCGTTTAGATCGCACCTCAATTGCCGGCTTGACGTTTTCAACCGCCGTGACGAATACGTCCAACGGATCTTCGTCCGGAAGCTGCTTTTGAATCATGTCGAGCGCATCGTAAACGACACGCGTCGCCACACTCTTCTTGCCATCATACATCAGGCAATTAACGAATTTCGACAGCAATTTTGAGTTAAACCGGGTATCCGGCTTCAACTGCTGAGCACTGGCTGTGAATTTTTTGACCATGTCGAAGTATCAGATTTGTTGTTGCTGTGCGGATTATTTAGGCCGTTTGGCCCCGTAACGACTGCGGGCCTGACGCCGGTCACCCACGCCCAGTGTATCAAGAACGCCTCGAACCACCTTGTATCGAACGCCCGGCAGGTCGCGAACACGACCACCACGAACAATCACAATGGAGTGTTCCTGCAGGTTGTGACCTTCACCAGGAATGTATGCGGTACATTCTTTTCCGTTCGACAGGCGGACACGAGCGACCTTTCGAAGAGCCGAATTCGGCTTTTTCGGAGTCACGGTCTTAACCTGCAGGCAGACGCCGCGTTTCTGAGGACAACCCTCAAGCAGCGGTGTTCTGTTCTTGCGTTTTTGCTGCTTCCGCGGCTTTCGAACCAGTTGATTAATTGTCGGCATGAACCTGAACTTTAACGTCAGAAATCAGCAAAATGGAAACGAACCGAGCACTCTACCGGTGCTTAGATTGATCGTCAACCTTGTGTTGTGGCAATCAATTTAATTCCACGCTTCGGGCCGGGTCACACAGGACTCACCCGCTGTGGAAGCTCTCAGGGAAAGACAATCCTATCCTTGAGAGATTTATTCATCAGGTGTCAGGTCGGCCAGCGATGGAGCTCTGGGACGACTGTCATCACTATCCGCCGCGCGACGAGCCATCAGATCCGCGTCCGACATCATGACATCGCGAGCCGCCATGATTCGAGCCTTGGCCTCCTCCTGCTCCCGGATTGCGTCATCATGAATACGAACGTGTGACTCCTGATGGGTGTGAAAACCGGTCCCGGCAGGAATCAGGTGTCCCAAAATAACGTTCTCCTTGAGACCCACCAAATTGTCCACCCGACCACCAAGAGCCGCTTCAGTCAGCACTTTTGTCGTTTCCTGGAAACTTGCTGCGGAGATGAAGCTCTCACTCTGCACCGACGCTTTCGTAATACCCAGCAACTGAGGAATCGCGTTGGCTGGCCGCGGTGTTGTAAACTTGGCGGGCTTCGCAACTTCAGCGTTCACCTCTTCCACCTCCGGCAGAGGCACCATGTCATCAATTTCGTACTCGGTATCGCCGGGATCGGTGATCCGACACGTTGACTTTAATTCCTCGTTCACCCGCTGCAGTTCGAACTTATCAATCAGTACGCCCGGCAGCAGGTCTGTGTCACCGACACTGGAAATCTTTATCTTCCGCAGCATCTGGGCAATCACAATTTCGATGTGCTTGTCGTCGATCTCAACGCGCTGAGCACGATAAACGTTCTGAATTTCATGTAGCAGGTACTGCTGAACTTCTTCCGGACCGCTGACACGAAGAATATCCTCCGGCACCAACGGACCACGAACAAGGGCGTCTCCCGCGATCACAATGTCGCCCTGATGCACCAGAAGCTGTTTGCCGTGAGGGATGACGTGTTCAATTTCCGTACCGTCTTCGCCGCGAACAAGAACGATTCGCTTGCCACGCTTCTTTTCAGCAAGCAACTCAACTTCGCCGTTAATCTCCGCTACGACCGCTGGATCCTTGGGACTTCGTGCTTCGAACAGTTCGGTGACACGCGGCAGGCCACCGGTGATGTCCTGTGTGCCCGCCGCGTCACGAGGTGTTCTGGCAACGACAAATCCGGACGAAATCGGATCGCCATCCTGAACCAGCACAGTGGCACCTTCCGGCAGATAATAAAAGTCCAGAATCTGTCCGGCACCATCCTCAACGATCACCTGCGGGTGAAGGCCCCCGCGATGTTCGGTAATCGTTCGCTGAATATTTCCGGAAGCTTCCTTCTCGGTCCTGATGGTCTGCCCCTCGACACAATCGTCGAGTCGTACTTTTCCACCCACCTGCGAGATAATAGGAACAGCGTGAGGGTCCCAGTTACACAGCACGACGCCGTCGGCCACGGTCTCATCTTCTTTGACCTGAAGAATTGCACCGTTCGGCACCGTCTGTTTTTCGACTTCCCGGCCCTTGGCATCAACGATGCTGATCTCACCATTGCGCCCCAGCACCACAGGTTTGCCGTCAGAGTTCATCACGCTGCGGATGCGTGTGAAACGAATTCGTCCACCGCGCTTGGCACGCAGTTCGCTCTCCTCCGTACCCATCTGTGCCACGCCACCGATGTGAAACGTACGCATCGTCAGCTGAGTACCAGGTTCACCAATACTTTGTGCTGCAATAATCCCGGCCGCCAGCCCCTCTTCCACAAGGTCACCGGTCGACAGATCCATCCCGTAACAGAGCTGACACAGTCCCAGACGGGAATTGCAGGTCATAGGACTGCGAACCTGAATGCGTTCCAATCCCATTTCTTCGATCTTGCGGGCCTTTTCGACCGTAATGAGCTCGCCTTCCTGAACGATTACCTCATCGGTAATCGCATTGACGATGTTCGTACGGCTGACCCGGCCTCGAATGGCATCTGCCAGACCGACTTCAACCTTTTCGCCCCGATAAACAACACCGCGAGTCAGCCCTTTGGTTGTGCCGCAGTCGTGCATAGTGATCACCATGTTCTGGCAGATGTCCGCCAGTTTTCGTGTGAGGTAACCACTATCCGCCGTCTTAAGAGCCGTGTCCGCCAGTCCCTTGCGAGCACCATGCGTTGAGCTGAAGTACTCAAGCACCGACAGACCTTCACGAAAGTTGGACTTAATCGGCGTCTCGATAATTTCACCACTCGGCTTCGCCATCAGACCTCGCATTCCGGCAAGCTGCTGGATCTGCCCGACACCGCCTCGAGCACCGGAGTTGGCCATCAGGTAGATCGGGTTGACGTACCGACCTTCATCACGAAGGTCGTGTTCCAGCTGGTTCATCATGCTGTCAGTGATTTCTTTGCCGGCATGAGTCCAGATGTCCAGGACGTTGTTGTATCTTTCTTTTTCCGTAATCAGGCCCCGCTGAAAGTTCTTCATCAGCTTCAGAACTTTCTTCTCACCTTCTTCAATCACCTGCTCCTTGTTCGGGGCCGTACTGAGGTCACTGGCTCCGAACGAAAGACCACTTTCCGTTGACGCCTGGAATCCGCATTTTTTCATACGATCCAGCAAATCAATTGTAGCACGTCGACCGAGGTCAAGGTGGCAGTCCGAGATCACCCGCGCAAGATCCTTACTGCGGGTCGTCAGGTTATAATATGCCATACCGTCAGGCAGCGTGTCGTTGAACATAACACGCCCGGGCGATGTTTCCACCAAACCGCCCTGCTGATAGTTTCTTGCACCGTCTCCCTTGAGTCGCTTGCCCTGCGGCAGCCGAACCTTAATTGTCGCATGCCGCGACACCTTACCCAGCTGAAATGCCATGAAGACTTCCTCGGCTGAGGCAAACACCATGCCTTCACCAACATGGCCTTCTCGCATCATCGTCAGGTAATAGCATCCCATCACAATGTCCTGAGACGCCGTGATAATCGGATCGCCGTTGGCAGGACTAAAAATGTTATGGGTAGACATCATCAGCGTGGTCGCCTCGACCTGCGCTTCGATCGACAACGGAAGGTGTACGGCCATCTGGTCGCCGTCGAAATCTGCATTGAAGCCCTTACAGGCCAGAGGGTGCAGACGGATGGCGTTCCCTTCCACCAGAACCGGTTCAAACGCCTGAATGCCGATACGATGAAGTGTGGGAGCACGGTTCAGCAGAACGGGATGATTGCGAATGACTTCATCAAGGATGTCCCAGACGTCCTCATCGCGACGCTCAAGCATCCGCTTGGCACTCTTGATAGTGTCCGCGTGACCCAACTCCTTCAGGCGTCGGATCACAAACGGCTGAAACAGCTCAAGAGCGATCTTCTTGGGCAGCCCGCACTGATGAAGTTTCAGCTCCGGGCCAACCACGATCACACTTCGCGCAGAATAATCGACACGTTTCCCCAGCAGGTTTTCACGGAACCGTCCCTGCTTGCCCTTGATCATATCAGTCAATGATTTCAACGGACGATTGGACGAACCAAGGACGGGCCGTTTGCAGCGGTTATTGTCGAACAGCGCATCCACCGACTGCTGCAGCATTCGCTTTTCGTTGCGAACGATGACTTCCGGCGCATTCAGATCGCACCGTTTCTTCAGACGGTTGTTACGGTTGATGATCCGACGGTACAGGTCGTTCAGGTCGCTGGTAGCGAAGTTGCCTGAATCGAGCAGCACGAGGGGCCGCAGGTCCGGTGGAATGACAGGAATCACGTCCAGAACCATCCACT
>JAQWOH010000083.1 GCA_029245955.1 Fuerstiella sp.
GAGCCTGTCAGCAAATACGGATTACCCTTTGGAGCCTCAAACGCGAGTTCGTCTTTCGCCGGCTGTCCATTCTCATCGAGAGGAATGTTGCTCGGCGTTGTGACGTTCGAAGTCTGTTGATTGTTCGGAGCATTGGCGACGCCGAGTTGTACATTGATCGTCGAATTCTGGATTTTGGAATCTGTTTTCTGGACAGACTCTTCGTCCGTCGTGGCCTGGCTGCAGCCGACAACCATCAACAGCAGGATCGGAATTGCTCGCATCGTACGACTCGAGTTTGTTAAGGTGAATTGGGGAAACTTGATGAGCAAAAGCATGGAAGTGGCGAAACTTGTCGTGATTGGTGTTTTCATATGGCGTGGGTGGCGTGTTGAGGTTTCGTAAGTGACTCGGACATGAGTCCTACGGTTAAGGCACAGCCGACTCTGAAACAATCACACGGATCTGGTCGACCGCCGAACTCGCGGAAAGATCCAACGACAATGTTCGTCGGTCTCGGCTTAATGTCACGATATCCCGACCCGAATCCGGCAGGTCTTCCGGGCGCGATGGCTCAATACCACGCCGAGGCTCTCCATAATTACCCAGCGGATGCCCAAGAAGTTCATCTGTCCCGGTCAGCAGTGTCGTCTTGCCAATCAGTCCGAGAATCGGTCGATCAAACGTGATTTGTCCGATGACTCGTGCGCTGTCGGCTTCAACACGAGTGAACTCACCAATCGGATTGAGTTGCAGCAGATAACTCCGAATCACCTGTCCCGCGCTGACAGGATGGTTGTCCTTGCGACGCACACGAATGTACTGCCCCGGTTCTGTCACGTTGACTTCGAGATCCGAATTCAGCCGAACATGTGAACGCTCGAGGAATACCAGAATGTGTTCGCTGTCTTCGTAGAGCCCTGGCGCGAATTCAGGACCGGGCGAAACAAACTTCATCAGTCCGGTCGCCTGAAGAACACCTGACGTCACCGGCCAGGCGTCTTCGTAACGTTCGGTTGAGTAACTGACGGGATCGATTGAATCAGCTTCCGGCCGGGATCGAACGGCGTTGCCTTCGCGGACAAGCTGAGGCGTATCCTTGCCGTCAGTAAGACTGACCTCCACTTCTCCTTCAAAGACGCAGACGTCGGTTTCACCGTCTCCTCCCACCGAGACACCAAACGCAGTTCCCAAATCAACGACATCCATTGCCGGCGTGAGCACTTCGAAACCCACCGCAGACTCCGGTATTGACGCTGTGAGGATTCCACTGGTCAGGATTGTTCTGTCAGCCGACAAAACCTCGAATTCGGCAGGCCCCTGAAGCGTCACCGCGGCACCATTACGGAAGTCCAATCGTGCCAGACCCGTCTCCAACTGCAGCCTGCCTTTGCCGAGCTGGTCTCCCGGCACTCGTTCTTCGCTTCCCCATCTCGCATGGGATGTGTACGCCAGTGTGGCGATTGCGGGAGCGGTCTCATCGCGTTGGTGGGGAGTGCCAGGCCAATTCAATGCAAGGAAAAGCGATGCAGCTGTAGCCAATACCGCCAATGCGATAGCTGTTGACCGCCGTGACGGGAGGTGTGACTCTGCGTTCGCTCCAGAGCCGCCCGCGGAAGAATCGAAGCGTCCGGATTCTGGGGGACTGTTCGTTGCGAGATCAGCAGCGTTGCCCGATTCGACTGCACGACCATGTTCATTAATCAAACCTGCCAGCAGACGCAGGTCGTTGAATTGCCGAACGCAATCAGGTGAGTTTGCCAACTCGCGATTCAGTAACTCCAGATCGCCGGCATCGATCGCGTCTTCCAGATACAAGGTGGTCAGACGCAGGAATTCTTCATCATTCATGAAATGGAATCTCCCGTGTCGAGTGCAGCCAGCTTCTTTTGAATGCACTGTGCAAGCGTGACATAAATGCGCTGCAGAGCCTTGTACACAGCATCTGGCTTTCTCCCGAGTTTCTCAGCCACCCGATTGCCGCGTAACCCTTCAAAATAACGCAATCTGATCGTTTGACGTGACTTTTCGCTCAATTCGCCAAGGCAGTCGTGAAGTGCGTCCGCTCGCTGAGGCATGTCAGCGGTGCTGCGGCTTTCAAGCTCCGCGTCCACAAGATCCAGGATGGAGTCGTCAAGCAGCGCGACTTGGTATTTTCGTTCACGAATCAACTTGTAACATCGGTTACGAAGCACTTTCCACGACCAATCACGCAGATGTTGAGGCCCCTCAAAAATGCCATCATTCTCGAACACCCTTGCCAACATGTCCTGATAGGCATCTTCTGACAGGTGGGACTGGCGCAGAATCGACCACGCCAGGGCTATCTGCGTCGTCCGTTCGGGCATCAATACTTTGAGGATTTCAGTACGGTCCATGAACTCTATCATGCGCCAGATCAGAAAGTGTGGACATGTTTTTTGAAAAACTATCGGCTAATCCGGCGATAACCCCGAAAACCGCATTTCGCACAGCAGGCGGCGATACCTGCCAACTCACGACCTGCCGCTCAATTTCAGTCGATTCAAGACATGAGGCACGCCAGTTTGACTCACTCCCGGAAACCGAGCAGGTTCCGCCCGGGTTCCGCCCTCTCCAGAGTCAAGCAACGACTGGCAATGCCTGGCTCAATCCATACCATCCGGGCAACGATTCTTTTGTTCGCGTGTGGGCTTCAGAATGGCCAAAATGGAGTTTCATGTGTAAAACGCGACTTACGGCGATCGACGCAAGTTGTTGATTCAAAAAGTCCCGACTCAACGAGCCCGTGTTCGCATCGTGGAAGACTCGGGGAGCTCAGGTTGAGGATCGCCGCTGGTAAGCAATCCAGCAGAGAACTTTTCCGTTCCGAAGTTGCAATGCCGAATGTTCTCAAACAGCCAGATCGAGGTCCGCGAAGCGTCTTAGAAGACGCTGCCATCTCCCGAGAGTGTTGAACACAGAGAACTTCTAAAACATCAACCCAACGTGCAGCGCTCTGGTTAGAAGGAATCCTTGATGGAACGTGGTTGCCGACTCATGACGAGGTGTTTGAGACTTTAGCTGCCCTTTGTTTGAATTACTTGTCAACTTTACCATCATGGTTCCTCGGCTTCGTCCGTTCACGGATTTCTTTCCGGACGCACTCGTGGCACCTGCCACGCACCTTGTCCATCTCAAGGATCAGCTTGCGACCGCATTTGCATTTCTTCGCTGCCATAGTTCGCTGCCGGGCATAGCGTGACGAATTCGGGCAATAGGTGCAATGCGACAGGACACACGAGGGGGGATGTCCCCGGTGGACTACTTGACAGGTCGTTGGCAGCACGCTTTACTGACGAGAGTGGCTACCACACCGATCGCAATTCGTCACGCGTCACGGCGAGGTCGTACGAACTTGCACTTGGAGCTAAATGAAGTTGAAGGCACGATAGTATCGAAGTCCATAGAGGGAATCGCAACTTGAGCAGATACAGTGACTGGATTTCCGCGCAATGCATTAGCATTTGTTCTGTAGAATTTCGACTCATTCTCACCTTGTTGGTTGCCGTGGCGGGTTGTTCGCCAGCCGGCTCAAGTCGCGACGCGCAGGAGAACCTAAAAGATCCCCTTTTATTTCACCTCGTCCAGGCGGACCTTTGGCAAGCCGCTGTCGAAAAAAATGTGATGTATTTTCCGCCAACCTATGAACAAGATGGTTTCACTCACGCCACTGCCAATCCCGATCTCCTGATTAATGTCGCCAACCAGTTCTATCTTGATGTGCCTGGAAAATGTTTGTGCTTGAGGATGACCATCAAGAGCTTGCGAGCCAGTGGAGTTAGAGTCGTGTTCGAAGGTACAGCGTCTGTAGGGGGGAAAAAGGAGGCAAGTTTCACCGGTACCGATCACAAGTTGTTCCCACATATCTTAGGTGGGATCCATCCATCTACAGTCCTCGGCGTTCATGAGGTTGTCAGATCTGCCGACGGCACTTTTCTCACTGTGGCGGGCGTTACTCGATGACATTTATGGGGCCATCCACAGACTGCGCCGCCACACTGTCCAAATTGTATACGCCGGTGAGAAAGTGTGGCGATTGGCGGGGACGCGCAGTTCGTCCCACATCCGTCCTGACTGGCACCGCCTACCTGACCTCATCTCGCTCACCCTTGCTCAACTTCCGCCAGTCCCACGGTGCCATCGGCTTATGGCTTCCGCCCCATAGGCCGAGCTTCTTCACCCGTGCTACGTCTTCAGCGTCTGCCAACCGTTTGTCGTCGCTGTACTCGTTGTAATGCCTTACCAGGCCACGGCGGACCAGTTCACGTTTGAGGAACAAAGCTCCCACCATTGAGTCACACTCTACGGGTTCCGCTGTTCAACGGTACGGATGGCCTCTATCACGAGTGGGACACTTTGTGGCGACTGATTCTTTTTGATGATTGACAAGAGTTTCGTAACGAATTCGCGGTCTCCGTACTTGATCAGGGCTGCAGCGCCCGGTCGTGTCAGGCTGGTCAACCCTTGCAGATGCACCAGCCCTGCATCAGTGATCTGTGGGCCGTGAAGGCTGGCTGTCCAGACAGATTCAGGAACTCCGTCAGGCTTGTCTGTTGAATCTGATTCATTGACACCTTCGGGCATTATTCATTTCTCCTGCCCTTATGTCGACAAGCCGGATAGCGCCTTCATGTATGAGCTTACAGGATTCCGTTGTTGTCCGATGTTACAGTTACCTTCGCCTTCACGCTCCTTGTCGCAGGAGGCAATAAATATCCCTGACCGGTCGGCGTCCGCCAGGTCTTGTTGGGCTTAAGGCCATCACGCTCCTTGTCGAAGGCAGCGTAAATGGTATAGCTGTCAACGTGGTGGGTGACGTCGCCATTCTGGTCCATGCCAGTTATTTCTGCTTCCACTGCGCGGAGCATTGTGCCGCCTGTATTACGGATTACAAAATACGCCTGTTGGTTTCGTCCACCCGTTGTGAAGTTGTTGTAGGGCGACAAGGTCACTCGCAGTATTTTCGCGCTGGTCTCGGGGGGGGCGACAATTTTTGACTTCGCTGGAGATGCGATTGTATTCGGGGCAGAAGGCAATTCAGTTGATTGCGGATCTTCAACGTCTGGAGAGAAGTTACGGGCAAAGAACAGAAGTGGCAGTCCCGCCAGCACGATCAGCAGGAAACCAGAACAACCACATCCGGAATAACCGCCGCTCTTCTTTTCGTTCATTGCCCGCGTCTCCCACTAGCTTTGTCGTGGTGCTGTCTCAATCTTGTGCCCTTCGTGCCAATGGATCACTTCCCTCGGCTATGTCCACGCCGTCATTCCAGTCGTTCGCTGCATCACTGATCCTTGACGCACTGAAAACACCTGCCACGAATCCTGTCCGTTTCGAGGATCACCTTGCGACCGCATTTGCATTTCTTCGCTGCCATAGTTCGCTCCCGAGCATAGCGTGACGAGTTGGGGGAGCAGGTACAACTGGTGGGAAACCGCCAGTACCCGGAATCCCCCTCACAATCGCTCATGCTGTTCGTTGACCTGAACGTCACGAACATCAATCACGCTCTTCATTCGTCGCACCTCAGCCAGTAGCGCATGCTCCACGAATACACCGTGAATCATGGTCTGAAAGCCAGCCGTGGTTTCCCATTCCCCCCGGTTTTTCGCCAAAGCTGAAACCTGTCGTGGTGCCCGCACGGGATACGTATTCCCATTCCGCATCCGTTGGCGAACGATAGATACGGCCAGCCGACTGTTCCTGCGGTATCGCAGACAGCTTCTGACAGCACTCAACGGCTTCCTTCCGGTTTGCTGCATCCACAGGACGGGCTGCGCCTCTAAAGAAGCTCGAGTTCCGCCCTGTTACCCGTTCGAACCGCGCCTGTGACAGTTCATACCGTCCCGGATAAAACGGCCCGATTAAAATTACCTCGTGGGCTGTTTCTCCCTGAACTCGAGTGAATGTTGCAGACGGGGATCGACACAAAACGCATGTCGATGCTGTTCACAATCGGATCACAAGCCTGCGTCCGGCTCTGCATGTCTGTGGCATTTCAAGACGTGGGATGCGACACACCTTCTTCGTTTCCCACGACCTCATAGATCACGAATTTGAGGGTGTGGATACTGTTATTTCTTAACGGAAAGGAGAGTGGTCCATCGACTGGCGTGAAGTCCTGACCACCGCCATTGCCGTCTCTGCTGGTCCCCCTGTCCTGGCCACGGCTCCCTTCATCGGATGGAAGGTAATGGTTTCACCGTCCTTGAAGCTTATATCCTCCTGAAACACATTGGTTCCCAAAACTATGTTTCGTTTTTTCTTCGCCGCCAGGTCGATGGTGACCGTTTCGCCGACCTTAATCGTCCCGCTTAGTACAACGCTCTCATTGTCCTGATTGACAACAAAGCGTTCATACCATCTGGAGGTTTTCTCGGTGTCGCCCGAGCCTGCGGCGACAGGTTCCGATACGCCGTCCACAGCGCGTGAGGTGGGCTGCGGTTCAGCCGTCCCAGCATTCGTCGATTTAGTCATGTCAGCGCCGGTTTTCACGGCCGGCTTATCAGGTGACGTGTCCGAATTACCGCACCCAACCGCACCCACAAACCACAGAACAAACAGCATATGCCTCATCGTGACAGCCTTTACTGATCGGTCTCATGGACCTGTACTGCGTAACTCTACGTGCTCTGCATGGCATCCCACAACCATGCCGAGGGCATGGGCAACAACTACCACCCCGCTCTGAGCGGCGAGATCGTCAGCCAGCTGGCCATGTACGGTCTGACGCCGAAATCAAAACGCAGGCTGGCTGCGTGTGATGCGGTGTGAATGGCCCGTGTGCCAGTTTGGAAACTGGTCGCGCATAACCGCAGGACAGCTCACACCGACCCTCACTTTCCCTTGAAAGCCTGCCACAAAGCGCCGAAAAAACAAACCGCGCCAGTCACAGCATACACCGTCTTCCAGAGAATCTCTCGGGTGCCCTGGAGTTCGCCACTCGCCAGAAAGCCGTACGCACAGAACAGTGCCACGAACAAACACCCGCCACTACTTCCCCAACGCAACATTGCTTTTCCTTTCCTGGATGCAATCAACCCGAAATCCCACAGCATAACGAACTGCGATCGGTGTGGTGACGACTCTCGGCAGTAAAGCGTGCTGTCAACGACCTGTCAAGTAATTCACCGGGGAAATCCCGCCCCTCGCGTGTCCTGTCGCATTGCACCTATTGCCCAAACTCGTCACGCTATGCCCCGGAACAATTCATGGCAGCGAAGAAATACAATTGCGGTCGCAGGTGTATACCGCAGCGTCGGTCAGTCTCCTACAACAGGTCGGCATTCACCGACTGGTCGGGGACCAGCTTGATCATTGGCTGGTTCTGTGAAGGTCGTTTTGCCGTAACCGTCGTCAGTGTTCAGTTCCGCAGGCTGCAAAGCCATTCCTACTGCCTCCGCGTCTGTTCGCTCGTTTGAAACTTTTTCCACTTTCGGGTATCCCTTAGGGCTGAGCAATAATGTACGAGCCGTGACGGGCCTTCTCAACTGCTGAAGCGATCTCAAGGGATGGCAATGCATCTGGTAGAGGAATTCGACCAACTGTGGGACTCGGCCGACGCCCCACCGGATTTGCCCAGCTTTCTGCAGCAGCAGACGACTGTTGATTCTGAACAGTGGCTGGCCGTGCTGTTGTCAGATCAGAAACGAAGGTGGCTGACGAGTAGTCCGCTGCGGGTGGAGGACTATCTGGCCAGCCTGCCAGACCTTCCTGGGGGCGTGGACTGGAAACTGCAGTTGGCGGTCGGAGAATTCGAGGCTCGTCGTGACACAGAGCGACCGCTCAGTCAGGATGAGATCAGTTCACGCTTTCCGGAGATCGGAGACACTCTGCGCGACAAACTGTTTCAGGCGGATTCAGGCAGCGATGAAGACCGGCGGCTTCAGCACGCCACGACACATTTTAGTGGCATAGTCGCGGGCAAGTCATTCGTGGGGCGTTATCGGTTGTTGCGTGTGTTGGGTGAGGGCGCGTTTGGACGGGTTTGTTTAGGGATTGATGACGAACTGCAGCGGGAGGTGGCGATTAAGATGCCGACCGCAGAACGCTTTCAGAAACCAGAGGACGCGGACCAGTACCTTGCGGAAGCCCGCACGGTCGCCGGCCTGGATCATCCCCACATCGTTCCGGTTTACGACATGGGACGAACGGGTGACGGTTCCATCTATGTCGTCTCGAAATTCGTGGAAGGCGGCACCCTGGAAGATCGAATTCGGAACGACCGTCCTGACGAGAGAGAAACCGCAGGCCTGTTGGCAACGATCGCATTGGCTCTGCAGCATGCTCATGAGCGTCGGTTGATTCACCGGGACATCAAGCCGGCCAATCTGCTGATGGAAGAACGAACCAACACGCCGTATGTGGCGGACTTCGGTCTGGCCATTCGTGAAGAAGACGTTCTGCGGGAGAATGCTATTGCCGGCACACCCGCCTACATGAGTCCCGAACAGGCATCGGGGGAAGGTCACCGTCTGGACGGTCGCAGTGACATTTTTTCTCTGGGCGTGGTTCTGTATGAGTTGCTGACAGGAACGAAACCCTTTCGTGGCAGTTCCACACTGGACACATTGCAGCAGATCATTTCTCAGAATCCTCGGCCACCGCGAGAACTGGTCGACACGATATCAGCGGAGCTGGAGCGCATCTGTCTGAAGACGTTGTCCAAGCGGGCCTCTGATCGCTATGCCACGGCGGCTGAGTTAGCTGACGATCTGGAACAATGGCTGAAACCAAAGGCAGCAGGAAGTCCAACAGACATGGTGGCGCAGGTCGTGCCTCGCGGCTTACGGTCGTTTGACGCCGGTGATGCGGATTTCTTTCCGGATCTGTTACCGGGCCAGCGGAACCGGGACGGTCTGCCGGAAAGCATTGCCTTCTGGAAGAAGGCGTTCGAAGACACCGATCCGGAACAGACATTCAGTGTGGGGCTGATCTACGGCCCCAGTGGTTGCGGAAAATCGTCGCTGGTGAGGGCGGGATTATTGCCG
>JAQWOH010000025.1 GCA_029245955.1 Fuerstiella sp.
CATCGAGCCTGAGGATGATACTGAGATCGTCGCCGGCAGGATCGAGTGCCGTGAGCGACTCGGTGGCATGCTGAAGTACTACCACCGACGAGCAGCCTGACGTCGGAGCTGCACCGAATCGTGGTCATTCTGCGGTGAAGGTGCGCACTCACCGTGAATCGACACCAATTCCACGGTCAGTGGTCGCTATCTCTGGCCGACGCACGGCCGAAATCGCGAACGATTTCTGTTTCTAACACCTGATTGTCAAAGAGCTTTGCCGTCGGTTCAGTTTTTCGACCCTACGGGTGCCGAGAGGTGAAATCAAGCGGCGGAGATGAGAGACTTTGGTGAGCCATAAGTCCCGTGTTTTACGGCGTCTTGAGTTCGGCGGAGTTTTTTGGCCCTACGGGACCCCGTCAGCTCTGAATGAAACAACTCAACATTTTATTCAGATTGCCCAAGGCAGCCCCGCAAACCGCAACTCGGACTAAAAACTCACGGCCTCTACGGGAAGCTTAAGTCATGACAACATGTCCCGGCCCGCCTCGATCAGCAGCCGTTCTCAACGTGTTCGGACAACTTAACGGTCACGACTGATTCGAACCGCTCGACAGCGTCTGTTTCGACCGACCGCTGAAAAAGGGGGCTTCAGGTGAAGTCCACTACGCGAGAACGGATTGAACGACTTTCGCGCCGGTGACTTCGGGGTCGGTGAGGCGTTCCTGGCGGCCCTTGTGCAGGAACTTCAGCTTGCGATGGTCGATCCCGAGCTGGTGAAAGATCGTCGCGTGCAGGTCCGGGACGCTGACGCGGTCTTCAATGGCTTTGTACCCGAACTCGTCGGTAGCGCCGTGAGTATACCCCGCTTTGAATCCGCCTCCGGCCATCAGCGTTGTGAAGGCGTTGCGGTTATGGTCGCGCCCGTCAGCTCCCTCAGTGATCGGGATACGACCAAACTCGCCCGTCCACATGACGATCACTTCGTCGAGCAGGCCGCGTTGTTGCAGATCGCGAATCAAAGCAGCCGTCGGCTGGTCAACCATGCTCGCGATTGTCTGGATTCCGCTTTTCAATCCGCCATGGGAGTCCCATGGCTGAAAGCTTGGCTTGAGTGGCGGGAAAACCTGGACATATCGGACTCCGCTTTCCACCAGACGCCGCGCCATCAGACAACGCATGCCGTAGGCGGCTGTGGTGGGATTGTCGAGGCCGTACATCTCGCGTGTAGCCGGGGTTTCGGACGACAGATCGAGGATGTTGCCGGCGGCCAATTGCATTCGTGCGGCGAGTTCGAAGTTCTGAATCCGCGCTTCGAGATCCAGCTCGCGCGGGTGCAATTCGGCGTGCTTCTGGTTGAGTCGCTTCAGCAGGTCCAGCGATCCTGCCTGCACGCCAGCCGGTCGTTGCTTTGATGGATACAGATAATGCACGGCGTTGCCGCCCGTGTTCAATTCCGTACCCTGATACAAAGCCGGCATCCAGCCGCTCGACCAAACGGCTTTACCCGACGTGTTGTAGCCGGCCGGATCCCGAAGCACGATGTAACCAGGCAGGTCCTGGTTTTCGCTGCCGAGTCCGTACGTGATCCACGACCCCAGTGCTGGATAACCGAAAAACGGCTTGCCCGACTGAAACATGCTGATCGCGAACGGGTGATTGTTATTTACCGTATGCATGGAACGAATCATGCACCAGACATCAGCCAGCCCGGCCATGTGCGGCAGCGGAGAACCGAAATTCATACCGCTGTCGCCGTGCGGTTTGATCTCAAACTGTGGCGGGAAGATGACGTTCTTATTACCAAGCTGAAACGTCTCGACATCACCAGGATGCGGCTTACCAGCCTGCCGTGACAGCTCCGGTTTTGGATCGAAAAGGTCCATCTGAGACGGACCTCCGTTTTGAAAGAGCTGGATAACGGCTCTGGCTCCTGGCCGAAAATGAGTCTCGCGCGGCTTCATGTCGAAGCGCGTTCTTTGCGGCTGGTCTGACTCATGAGACTCAGCTTCAGCGTGGAGCATTCCCTGCATTGCGAGTCCGCTCAGACTCATGGCGCAGGATGTCAGAGCTACTCGGCGAGAGATCGGCAGAGTTGAGGTGCTGCTACTCGACATAGATAAACTCATTCGTGCACAGGAGCATGTGGCACAGATCGGCTATAGCCAGCTGCCCGGCCTCGGACGGATTCGTCTGCTGCCACATTGCTGTCTGTTCGGCAAGGAACTGTTCGCATGCCTGATATTCGTCGTCCGTCGGACGTCGACCGACGACGTTTTGCCAGGCAAGCGTGATCAATTTTCTCTTCTCAGTGCCGGCTGCCTTCACAAGTCGATCGCCTGTGTCCTTCGCGGCATGAATGACAAAATCGCTGTTGAGCTGCGCGAACGACTGCAGCACGGTGGTGGAGTTCATGCGTCGCGTGCAGTTGACCGCCATGATCGGCGAGTCAAAGATCTCCAGGAATTTCAGCGGGTAAACTCGCCGGGCAAAAATGTAAACACTGCGGCGGTTGTGTCCATTGCCGCTCGGTCCGGGTTCGACCATTGAGAGGCCACTGGCAGGTTTGGTTACTGACACAGGCGGCCCGAATGCCTTTCGATTCAAACGGCCGCTCACGGCCAGAACGGCGTCACGGATGATCTCCGATTCGAGTCGGTTCAGATTCTGTCGCCAGAGCAGCGTGTTGCCCGAATCGATTTCTTCGGCCCGGTCCGACGTACGGCGAGACGCCTGCCGCCAGGCTCGCGAGTTCAGCACCAGTCGGTGCATGTGCTTCAGGCTCCAGCCGTTTTCCTGGAATTCAACTGCCAGCCAGTCGAGCAGTTCGGGATGAGTCGGCCGGGCCCCGTTGCGTCCGAAGTCACCCGGAGTCGCGACAATCACCGAACCGAAGTGATGCATCCACAACCGGTTCATGATCACGCGGGCTGTCATGGGGTTCTCACGTGACGTGATCCACTTCGCGAGTGCCAGACGTCGACCGGCCGTCGATGGCGGCAGATTCAACGCGGGCGATTCAGAAGAATTCGCAGCAGCCGTCGCCAGGATTTCGGGGACTTCAGCCACGACGGGAATGCCGGGCTTGAAACAGTCACCGCGACGCAGAACGCGCGACGCATGTGACGTCTCGACATCGAACAGGGCCTGGATCTTTCCGTACGACTTCTTTGATGCGTTGAGCTTTGCGATCTGATCGTTGAGTTCTGCGATCTGTTTCTGATCAGCTTCCTCGCCGACTTTCTGAAGCTCGGCAACTCTGGTCTGAAGCTGTTTGACCTGAGCATCGACGCCTGCGTTGTGTTGATCGATCTCTGCCCGGCTTTTGGGGCCGACATCCGGAATCCAGCGATCCTGAGGCTTCAGCCAGTTGTTGACATTGTACGACGACTCAAAGCTCGCCATCAGACGGTAGTAGTCTCGCTGGCTGATCGGGTCGTATTTGTGGTTATGACAGCGGGCACACTCAAACGTCATCCCCAGCAGGCTGGTCGAGACCATCGACATCATGTCGTACAGCACTTCGTAGCGGCGGTCGATGCCGTACTGCGGCTCGGAGGTGTGGTCTTCGATGTTTCGCAGATATCCGGTCGCGATGACTTTCTCTGCGATCTCCGGAGTCCACTCTGTCGTGTTGCGCCAGTCGACCATTTCATCGCCGGCGAGCTGTTCTTCAATAAACTGATCCCACGGCTTGTCTTCGTTGAATGACCGAATGATGTAGTCGCGGTAGCGCCACATCCCTTCGTTGGGATAGAGCGTCGTGGCATCGCCGTCGTAAAGCCGCACGTCGACATAACCGACCGTGTCCATCCAGTGACGGCCCCAGCGTTCTCCATACCGCGGTGATTCCAGCAGCGAATCAACAAGCTTTGCCCATGCTGCGTCAGGATCGTCGCCGGCTGCTTTTTCGGCCAGCCAGGCATCGACCTGCTGCGGCGTCGGCGGGAGTCCGATCAGGTCGAAGTACAAACGGCGAACCAGCACTTCGTCGGATGCCATTGGTGAGAAACTCAACCCGCGTTCTTCAAGCCGCTGCAGCAGTAACTCGTCAATCGGTGTTGCTGCCAGGTCTGCCTGCTTCACGTCTGGACGAGCAGGACGTTCCGGGATTCGATACGCCCAGTGCTCGCGATCTTTATTCGTGACGAACGGTCGGGGTTGAACGTTTGAGATGTCTTCCGTCGACCGGGCGCCGCCGTCGATCCAGCGTCGAATCAGCGACCGGGCTTTGCGCGAGAGCGGCTCGGACCCTGCCGGCGGCATCTCGCCACCGTCGATCATCGTCCACAGATAACTGTGTGACGCTTTGCCGGGAGTCAGCGACGATCCGCTTTCGCCACCGTGGATCATCGCAGACACGGTTTGCAGATCGAGCCCCGCTTCCTTCGCGTCGGCCCCGTGGCAGTCTCCGCAATGAGCCGTCAGCAGCGGACGGATGTCTGTTTCGAACTCAGGTGGCGGAGGCAGCGTCGCTCCCGCCATTGTGATGGTGAGGTCCAGAATCGTGGCGTCACCGTGATGCGGTGTGGCCGTTCCGTCAGCTTTGCTGTCAACAATGAAGTAGAACCAGTCGCCGGTCAACACTTCCAAGTTGTTTACTTCGAACGGAGAAATGCCACCGTTGACTTTGTCGTCCGACACGCCCTGCGCGAGCGTCTCAGGCTTGAACCCGGTCGTCAGATCAGGAGCCGTTCCGCGCTCGACATACCAGTTGACCTGCGAGTTATTCCCACAGCATGTCTGGCGATTGTTGAACGATCCGCGGATTGCGACTCGCCCGTCAAACGGACTGCGCCACCCCAGCACGACTGCATGATCCGGGCCCGGAGCGAGTATCAGTTCGCCCTGTTTCATGGCGCAGTCAATGGTGTATGTTTGCGTGACACCCGCGATGAATGGAGCGAGCGCTGTTGGCTTGGTGCGAAAGACTGCGCCCCTGACCGGCACGCCGAACAGATCGCTTCCCGATAGGTCCAGCGGCGCATATCTGCCGTCATGCGCCCACGTCCGTGAGGCGACAGCACCTTTCGAGTTGGTCGTTCGCAGAAGAAACCACGACTCGTAGCCGTATTCGTCAATGAGCGTGCTCGCTTCAGTCAGATCCGCGTCACTGACGGCTGATCCAGGCAGCGTCCAGACAATCTTCTCGGGAACGTCTGCGGCATCCACCAGCGCAGCGTCAAGAAGAATTGAAGCGAATAGGATCGCAACCGTTATTATCTGCGTCGGCAAGCGTGTCATCTGTCGGTACTTGAAATGGTAACTGGACCGTCCGTGACCAAGAGTACTCAGTATACCTGGCATCGCTGGTCCGGCACACCTTTACGAATTCTGAAAAGCGTCACGATCCAGGATATGCTCAAACGATGATTGTGGGATTGCCAAGTCGTGGGATACTCAATTGACGACGCGTCAGGGTACCGGCTGCCAGTGTGGCCACATGGCTGCGTGACCGCGTTCCAGTTCTGTTATCTGTGTCTCGCTGTCATTGATCAGGTCCCGAACAAACAACTGTCGCACTCCGTCACGCTTCGAGCCGTACAGCAGCCAGCGGCCGTCGGCCGACGGGGTGATGTGGTAGTGCAGCGTGAGGGGAGGGGACTTCGTGAGCTGTCTGATTTTGCCATCAAGTGACGTTTGAAACAACTCGACATTGTCACCGACCGTGACCGTGTAGAAAACAGACTTGCCGTCCGCCGACCAGACGGGGATGTCGCTGCTTCCCTCGTGAAAGTCAGCCACATCAAGGAACAGAATCCATCCTTGATACCCATTGAGGTCAGCGAGCTTTCGCAGATCGGTCCCGTTTCGCCGCACGACGTATGGGTTGCTGCGACCGTGCACTCCGCTGACAAACAGCAGCCACTGTCCGTCGGCCGACCAACGAGGGGCAAAGTTGAATGGATTTCCCGTCTCGATGTGCCTGCGATTCGTACCGTCGGCGGATGCGATGTAAACCTGATAGTTCTCGTGATAGCTGATCAGCTCGCCATCGGGTGACGCGCTGTACCCATATGTGAATCCGGTTCCCTCGCCCGAAACGTCGCGTTTGTTGCGGCCGACCACGTCCATCACGAACGGCTTTGACACACCGTTGATCAACGACGTCATCAGTAGTCGCTTGCCGTCCGGACTAAATGCCACGCTGTTGTAGTGGCTGACGCGATCAACCGCGGTCACGTTCAGAATGGTGCCCGTGGCAAGCTCAACGAGATTCGAATCGAGCTGCCACTTGTCCGGCAACATGCGAAAACGCCGGTGTTCCTCTTCCCATTTCGCATTCTCTGGATCCTGCCAGCCGCGCGAGACGATGGCCTGTCTGCCATCGGGTGACCAACCTGCAAACTGAGTCCACGCATTGGGATCATCAACAAGGTTTTTTGCAACGAGTTGCCGTTCACTGCCGTTGGCTTTCACCGTCATGGCGCGCATTGTGCGGACATTTGCGTGTCGGCCACGCGGCAGGTCTGTGCGCAGCATGGTGTAACCAATGACTCGGTCAGTTGGTTGTGGTTCAATTGCGTCGAGAGTGACTGGCAGCGCAAGCCAGCAGGCTGTGAGAGCAAAAACAAAGGTTGTACGATCGAAAATGGCTGTCATCGCGAGCATCACCCATCGAAGGTCACGATTCAAAATGAACTTCCGGCATTGTACCCTTTTACCGCCGAATCTGTTGCCAACAACCCCTGGAGTCATCATTGCATCGTCCCCAACTTTCTCGGCGTAGTTTAATCGCCAGTATCATCGGTGCGGGATTCACGTTATGCGGAAGGTCGAGCTTCGCCAGTGCAGCGCCACCGAAGGCCAAATGGAAAACGGCCCTCGGCATGAATGGCTTTGCCTCGGCAATTCGCAAATACAATAAAAACTGCCCGATTGAAGACGTGCTCGCGTTTGCGTCCGAGGTCGGTTTTCAGGGAGTGGAACTGGTGGAAAACTGGCCTCACACTGGTTATCCCCGATCAGAGAACACGGACGCGATCGAGAAGCTTCGCAAACAGCACGCGAAACACAATCTGCGGATGTTTTCCATTCAAACAGGAGCCGCCGCCGCTTTTTCTCCGGATGCCGCCGCCAGGAAACAATACGTCGCCATGATGCAGGATCGAGTCAAGCTGGTCAAATCACTTGGATGCTCATGTATCGGCATGTGGCCCTACGGTCCACTACAGGGACAAACAATCAAACAGGCGATTGTGCACCTGGGGCATTCATTCGCCCAGGTCGCGCGCATCGCGGATGATCATGGAATCATTGCTGCGTTTGAGATCGAGCCCCCATTTGAATTCAACAGGAAAGAACACTGGACTCAGATCCTTGACGCAGCTAATGAACCAAAACTCCGGATCATCTATGACCCCAGTCATTTCGACCTGATGAGTGGAGCAACCGGGAATCCCCACGAGATGCTACGCGACATTGGTGTTGAAAACGTCGGCTACGTTCACTTCACTGACACTGACGGTACTCTACGTGACGGTGCTACGTCCAAACACCTGCCTGCGGGAGACGGTCACATCAACATTGACGCTTCCTTCCAAACGTTGATGGATGGTGGATTTGCCGGCTGGATCATGATCGATGGCTGGGAAATCCCCGATCCTTACGACGCGGGTCGAAAAGGTATTCAGTCCATTAATCGATTTCTAAGTTCCTGAAGAGGTGCAAGGCCGACAGGTGTTCCGTTCTGAGGATGCCACTTGAGCAGGCCGAAAGTATGGGCCAAAGTATGGGCGAAAAGAGATCTGCACCAAACGCGTGACAGTCCTTGAGCACGTGGTCAGTCTTTGAGAACGTGGTCAGTCTTTGGAAGAGACATTCCCCTTCCGAATCCGCCACAAAAGGAAATCAAGTCATGCAATTTATCGGTGCAGACCTCCACAAGAAGAGTATCACGTTTTGCGTTGTAGAAGTAGTTTCCGGAAAGACGATCGTGCATCAGAGGATTCGTATATTCTGCTGCGAAACGGATCGCATCGCAGATTCTCTTGCCTCACACGCGCCGCACCAGCTCGTTGTGGAAGCTTCGATCGGTTACGAGTGGTTCGCTTCACTGGCAGAGAACACTGACCTGCCCCCGCTAACCGCGACCAGACCTTGAGTGGTAAACTCTGGGTTTGTTCACAGAAGAGGGAGGCAGAAGATGCCACATAAACGATTCAAGACAGAAGAGATTATTCAGAAGCTCCGGGAAGCGAAAGTTCTGCTTTCCCACGGTCAGCGCCGTTCCCTGACTCTCCTGCCATCGACACCGATGGCACCACCCGGCGTGTTGGATTGAAGTAGGTGTTAGAGCGTCCGGTAGACGAGAATCTACCTGCCACTGTCATGACTGAATAAAGCGAGACATCCATCTACCTGAAGAAGGTGAAAGTCGCAGGAATAACCGGCATGAAGAAAACGTGGACCTTACTGATTTTGACAATGTTATGTGTTACGGCTGCCGCAAAGGCCGCTGATTTCAACGACAAGCAGGCGGACGTCGACGCCCTGCCCACCGTGCCCACGGCGTTTGAAGTGACCTTGTTCGCCCGCGAGCCGCTGGTGCGACAGCCGTGCTCGATGGCGTTCGACGCGCGGGGGCGGCTGTTTGTCGGCATGGGGCCGCAGTATCGAAATCCGACTCCCAAGACGCCCGGCGACAGCGTCGTGATGGTGCTCGACACCGACCACGACGGGCAGGCGGATCAGACAAAAGTCTTCGCGACTGGCTTCAACGCCGTACAGGGACTGGCATGGCACGGTCGCGACTTGTGGGTTGCCAACGCGCCCGACCTGACGGTCGTTCGTGACCTCGACGGTGATGACGAAGCCGACGAGTACGTGCGTATTTACACCGACCTCGGGAACCTTGAGCATGGACTGCACGGCCTCACGTGGGCTCCCGACGGCAAGTTGTACATGAGCAAAGGGAACTCGAAAGGACTCACCCAGCCGGGACGCGTCGCTCCTAAGCCGTTTCGCGATTTGTGGGGTGTGACCGCACCGCCAGGCACGCCCGATTTCCCGGAACCGCAGGTCTTTTCGAAACAGGACTATCGGCACGCTTATCACGATCCGGCCGACGACTGGGGAATGGATGGCGGCGTTCTGCGTTGCGACAACGGCGGCGGGAATCTGGAAATTGTGTCGCGCGGCTTCCGCAATCCATGGGACATCGCGTTGGACGACGGCTTCAACTGGCTGGGTACGGACAACGATCAGACCACCGGCGACCGCGTCTTCATGCCGTTCGACGGCGCCCACTTCGGCTGGAACCATCCGTGGAGTTCCCACTGGTCAGCCGCGCCGCATCCGCCGACCGCTCCTGTCAGCGGCCCGTTTTTTGAGGGTTCGGGAACCGGCGTCGTCTTCGGCGACTCACCGCAATTCCCACCTGAGTATCGCGGCGTGTTCTTCATCAACGACTGGCTGCGGAAGACGACCTTCGTCTGGCGACCACACTGGGACGGAGCCCTGATGCGTCCCCGCGGCGGCGACTGGGAGTCGTTCATCGTCGGAGGTAAGTCGCTGTTCCGGCCGACGGATATCGAGTTTGGCCCGGACGGCGCGCTGTGGGTGCTGGGCTGGAGTAGCGGTTACGGGGCCGAATGGAAAGACGGGCAGCTCACCAACGAAGGCCGCATCTTTCGCATCACCTGGAAAGAGGCTCCTCCGGTCAAGAAGATGTCGGCCGGTGAAGGCCGTTCCATTGAGAAGTGTTCCGTCGAGGAATTGATCTGCGATTTCTCCAGTCCAATGGGTGTCCACCGCATCGACGCCCAGGATGAACTTGTCCGACGCGGTGGGCCGGGCCGGGACGCTCTGACTGAAACCCTGCGGAGCGGTCGGTTGACGAAGATGCAGGAGACCTGGACCGCCTGGGCACTGGGGCGGATCGCCAACGATGACAAATCTATCGATCAGTTCTTCGCCCAACTACCGGCCAGCGGCTCCAAAGCACGAAGCTCGCGGAACCTGCGGATTCAGGCAGTGCGAATTCTGGGCGAACGCGCGCGACGTGGGGCATCGTTTGCGGGGCTGGACGATGCGCTGCGCACGTCGTTGGTCGACGACGAGCCGCGCGTTCGAATGGCGGCCGTTCAGGCCGTGCTGCGAGCCAACCGCCAAAACCTGTACGTGGAACTCTGCAGCCTGCTGGAACGCGAATCGGACGCCACCGTGTTATACGCCGGATGGCAGGCATTGCGGCGGTTCCTGAGCAAGGCAGATCTTCGTTCGCTGCTCGACGATCCACGTGGCCCGGTGCAACGTGCGGCATTACTGTCCCTGCTTGAAACGCATTCGCTGTCCCGGCAGGAAGTCGCGGCCGTGCTGGAGAAAAACAACGCTCCCGAAGTTCGCGAACTCGCCGAACTGTGGTTGGCGAAAGCTGGTGTCGGAGCGACCGCGCCGGTGGTTCGTGGACGGCCGATCGACGCGTCTTCTGTGTCGTCCGCTGTGCACTCGAATGATGGAGTGGCGGTTGTTGGCGAGTTGTCGACGAAGAGCCACCATAGGTATCGTATTCAGCCCGGCGGGTTGCTGCCCGGCATGGCCGCCTACTCCGACCGAAACTATCGCTTCAGCACGGTGCCGGACGAACTGGTGGGGCTGGATCTCGTTCAGACGGCCAATAATGACGATGGTTCGCGGGGCGACGACTGGCTGTCGGTCGATGCCTTGCTGCCCGTTCACGTGTATGTCGGGAATGATATGCGACAGACACCGCCCCAATGGTTGAGCGAGGAGTTCCGCCGCACCGAGCACATCGTCGCCATCGATGAGGGCGCACGGTTTCAGCTATATGTGCGCAAGTTCCCCGCCGGCCCGGTCGTGCTGAACGGCAACACCGATGATGGAAAGACCGGGGGCAAGGGCAACTACATCGTCGCCGTTCAGCCGCAGCCAATTGCAAAACGGGAAACGCCAGCAACCGTGGAACAGGCGCTGTCGCTGCTTGAGACTGCGGACGCAGCCCGCGGAGAACTCCTGTTCCGGCACGTTGGCGGAGCGGGATGTTTCAAGTGCCACAGCCTTGACGCGGCACGAAACGCATTCGGTCCCAACCTCGGAGGCGTCGGCCAGCGTGCCAATCACCGTCATCTTGTTCAGTCAATCATCGATCCCAGCGCCGTCATTACCGAAGGATTTACCATGCAGGCGGTCCTGACCGATGCCGGCAAATTGTTTTCCGGCGTGCTGCTGGAGGAAAGCGGCCTGTCGGTCTCGTTGGGTATGAGTACCGGAGAACGGGTCGACATTCCGAAGTCGCAGGTTGAAGAACGCCGCACCAGCCGCGTGTCGGCCATGCCGACGATGGCGAACGTGCTGTCGCCGCAGCAGGTCGCCGACGTAGCCGCGTTTCTGGCGATGCAGAAAACGTCCGTGTCAGGATCGGCCGCGAATTCCTACGCCGAATTCTCGGTGAAGGAAGAACACGATCGGCTGATCATCTCACTGTCCGGGCAGTCCATTGCCGAGTTCGTTTTCTCCGACCCGAAGATCCTGCGCCCATACTTCGCGCAAGTGCGGACCCCCAGCGGCCACCAAGTGACCCGCAATCATCCACCCGTCGCGGGTGTCGACGCGACCGACCACGACACAATGCACCCCGGCATCTGGCTGGCGTTCGGCGACGTCAGCGGACACGACTTCTGGCGAAACAAGGGCCGTATCGAGCACCTCCGCTTCACCGAACCGCCGAACATAAAGAACAACTCGCTGACCTTTGCGACGCAGTCACGACTGCTGCGTTCTGATGGCGACGAACTGTGCGACATGCGCAGCCGATTCAAATTGCTCGCGCGGCCGGCGGGTTGGCTGCTGAACTGGGATGCAACCTTCCAATCTGACACGCGGGAGTTCTCCTTTGGCGATCAGGAAGAGATGGGATTCGGCGCGCGGGTCGCCACGCCCTTGACGGAGAAGAATGGCGGGGTGATTACGAGTTCCACCGGCCGGCGAACGGCTGCATCCACCTGGGGACAGGCGGCCGCGTGGTGCGATTACTCGGGCAACCTCAGATCGCACCCGGTCGGCATCACGTTGATCCCCGACGCAGACAACTTTCGGGCAAGCTGGTGGCACAACCGCGACTACGGTGTGTTCGTCGCCAATCCGTTCGGCCGCGCGGCAATGAAACAGGGCGACAAGAGCAGCGTCATCATCCCACGAGGTCAGCCGTTTCGCATCCGCTTCACCGCAGTCATCCACGAAGGTCCAGCATTCAACCCGGAAACTGAACTTCAGGCTCTACTGAAAGAACGAGAACCGGTCGATGCCCGGACAAAAAAGAAGTCGCCATAAAGCGTCATCCTGGACTTCGAAGCGTGGTCCAAGCCGCGGGCTGCCTTGCCGGTACAGCCGGAAAGGGAATCCCATGCAGACCGAAGACGCCAAGCAACATGAAACGACGACGGAAACATTTATGAAGAACATATTACCTCTGATTGCGATGGCACTACCTCTGGCCGCCATCGCAGAAGATCCACCTAGTGTCGGCTCACGGCGAAAACTTTTTGTGGATCGGCATCTCGTCGACCAGTTCGAGGGCGTCCGGCTGGCGCTGCATCGACCGCAGCCGCGCGACGTGGCGATACGATTCGACAAGCCCTGGGAATCGCAGTCGCCGGGTTACGCAACCATGTCCATGAAAAGGAAAACGGGCTTTATCGGATGTATTACCGGTCCTCACTCACGCCGCCGTCATATGGGAAGCAACAAAACGCACCGCGCCGCGAGGTGACCTGCTATGCGGAAAGCAAGGATGGGATTCGCTGGACTCGCCCCTCACTGGGCCTCATCGAATTTGAGGGGTCGAAGGACAATAACATCATGTGGGACGGCGTCGGCTCGCATAACTTCAGTGTGATGAAGGACGGAAATCCCGACTGTCCACCAGATGCGATTTACAAGGCGGTCGGTCGCGGCCGGCCGCTGGCCAACGAGCCGAACCCTTACGAGCATGGCCTGTACCTGCTGAAGTCGCCGGATGGTATCCACTGGAAACCGGTCCGTGAGAAACCGGTCCGTGAGAAACCGGTCATCACGCAGGGTAAGTTTGACTCGCACAACATCCTGTTCCGGGATACCGAGCTCGGTGCCTATCGGGCCTATTGGCGTGATTCCAGGAAACGCGACAGAAGCATCCCCGATGGACGCGACGTGCGCACGGCGACCTCGGCTGATGGCCTGACGTGGGAAAGCTCCCGCATGCTCGAGTACGAGCCCGGCCGCCGCGGCTCGGCCGACAACGACGGCAAAGCGCATCAGTATTACACCAATGGTATTCACCCGTACTATCGCGCGCCGCATCTTCTGATGGGATTCCCGATGCGGTACATCGATCGCGGCTGGAAGGAATCCACCGACCTGCTTCCTGCATTGGGTGATCGCAAACGTGTCTCCAAACAACTTCGCCGCCTTGGCACTGCATTAACCGACACCATGTTCATCGTCAGCCGCGACGGCGCGAGGTTTCACGTCTGGCCGGAAGCGTTTGTGCGGCCCGGCATTCAGCGACGCGGCATCTGGTTTTATGGAGATGCAGGCATCGCGCTGGGCTTCGCGGAAACGAAATCGATTTTCCATGAGGGCGCGCCCAACGAATTGTCCTTTTATGTCAAGGAGAACGGGCGGATCGAAGAACCCGGCCAGCTACGTCGTTACACGCTGCGCCTCGATGGCTTCGCCTCGCTCAACGCGTCTTTAAAGGGCGGTACTGCTGTCACTAAGCAGCTGGTTTTTGAAGGAGATCGACTGGAAATCAATTTCTCCACTTCGGCAGGCGGCTCGCTGCGAGTCGAGATCCAAGACCCTGACGGAAAAGCAAAACCAGGTTTCGCAATGAGCGACTGCAAACCGTTGTACGGCGATCAGCTCGACCGGGTTGTCTCATGGAAGTCGGGTACCGACGTCAGTCAGTTGGCCGGTAAGTCGGTACGGCTGAAGTTCGAGCTGAAAGACGCTGACCTGTATTCGTTTCGGTTTATCAAGTGATGCCGCCATGGCCCGTATTGTATTCTGTGCCGTCATTGTTCTGTTGCTTGTCTTACCACTCTCTGTCAGTGCGTCCGAGGATCTCTGTCATGTTGCTGATGGGGCAATCCAACATGGTTGGGCGGGGCGAGATGACTCGCTGGCCGCCTCACCCGCGAGTTCTCAGTTTCAACAGGGCCGGCAAGTGGATTCCCGCGGTTGATCCGCTTCACGAAACAAGCTCACGGGACCGCGTCGGGCCGGGCGTCAGTTTTGCACGCGGGATGCTGCACGTTGTCGATCAGGGTATCACGATTGGGCTGATTCCCTGTGCCGTTGGCGGCTCGCCGCTTTCGCGATGGGAGAAAGGGGGGGGATCTGTACGAAGCGACCGTTCGACGTGCTCGTGAAGCGATGGAACACGGCCTGGAATTCCCGCCCCCAAACGGCAATACTATTACACCGACCGCGTCCGTGAGCATTCAGGGCTGACGAGCCCGTATTGGCGGATCAGTAATGCTGCCATCGCGAAAGCTGACTCGAAAAACTAAAGCGATTAATGATGATGTCGAACGATTGGAACATGATTCGTTTTGCAGTGTCGGCGATAGCCTGTATCGCGCTCGTACCGACGCCGACGAGCGCGGAGTTGAAGCGAACGTTTGAAGCCGATGTGCGGCCGATTCTCAAAGCCCATTGCTTTCACTGCCACGGGGAAGAGGGAAAGACCGAGGGGGAACTTGACGTTCGGCTTGTTCGGTTGCTCGTTGCGGGAGGCGATTCGGGGCCGGCGCTGGTGGCGGGAAAAGCGGGAAAGAGCTATCTGATCGAACGGCTCGAAAGCGGTGAGATGCCGCCGGGCGAGGCGAAAGTTTCGGCCAAAGAACTTCGCATCATTCGTGAGTGGATTGATCAGGGGGCTCGCACAGTGCGGCCTGAACCGGCTAACGCCGATCAACTGGTATTCACTGAGGAAGAGCGAGCGTTCTGGTCGTTTCAACCGGTTGTGGCTCCGCCAGTTCCCAAGGTCAAAGCGGGCCATCGCGTGCGGACTGCGGTGGATGCGTTTGTACTGGCGCGGCTTGAGCAAGTGTCTTCGTTTAACGGCGAGCCGCTCAGCTTTTCTTCGGATGCCGACAAGCGGACTCTGATCCGGCGGGCCTACTTCGATCTGCTTGGGCTTCCACCATCTCCCGAAGACGTCGATGCGTTTCTGGCCGACGATGCTCCGCAGGCATGGCCGCGGTTACTGGATCGTCTGCTCGACTCGGAGCACTACGGTGAACGCTGGGCTCGGCACTGGCTGGATGTGGCCGGGTATGCCGACAGCGACGGCTTCAGTGAGCACGACCGTGTCCGTGAATCGGCGTGGAAGTATCGCGACTATGTCATCCGTTCGTTGAACGCGGACAAGCCATTCGATCAGTTCCTTGTCGAGCAACTCGCCGGGGATGAACTGGTTCTGGCTGGGCTGGGGTCGTTTAACGAAAGATTCCGCAATCTTTCGGATGCCGACAAGGACCGGCTCACGGCGACCGGTTTTCTCCGCAATGGACCAGACGGGACTGGAGATAGAGCAGTCAATCAGGACATCGCCCGCAACGAAGTCGTGGCCGATACTATCAACATCGTTTCGACGTCGTTACTGGGGCTCTCGGTTGGATGTGCCCGATGTCACAGCCATCGCTTCGACCCGATCACCCACGTGGACTATCACCGTATCCGAGCCATCTTCGAACCCGCTTACGACTGGAAGAACTGGCTCTCACCGGAAGACCGCCGACTGTCGCTGTGGAGTGACGAGGAACGTCAGCTTGCCGAGGAAGTCGATGCTGATCTGGCGCAGGCGACCGACGAACGCAACGCGCAGTTGAAGCAACATCGGTCCGATGTACTCGACGTCGAGCTGGCCAGACTGCCAGCCGATGTGCAGTCAAAGGCCGACATCATTCGAGACGCCGTCCTCAACCGGACCAGCAGAGATCGCACGACGGAACAGGCGGCACTGCTGAAGCAGTATCCGAAGCTGGTCGTCGACATCGGCACGCTCGCTCAGGCTCATAAGGAGCGTTACCAGCGGGAACTGAAGGAGTACAACGAACGCGTCGCGAAGATCACCGCACGACGGCCGAAAGATAATTTCGTGCGGGCTCTGTTCGAGACTCCCGGACAAGTGCCTGCTACCCATTTGTTTCGTCGAGGCAGTCACACACAGCCAGCCGAGGAAGTATCGCCTGGCGAACTGGCCGTCCTGACGCGAGACGATGTGTCGGCCGTGCCCGCGAACAACGCCGAACTGGAAACGACCGGGCGCCGACTCGCGTACGCCAGACATCTCACGAATGGCTGGCACCCCCTGACGGCACGCGTTCTGGTCAACCGCATCTGGATGCATCACTTCGGTCGCGGCATCGTGGGAACACCGAGCGACTTCGGTTCGCAGGGCGAGCGGCCGACGCATCCGGAGCTGCTGGACTGGCTGGCGGATCACTTCGTCAGAAGCGGCTGGCGGCTCAAGGCGCTGCACAAGATGCTGATGATGTCGACTGTCTACCGGCAATCTTCGATCCGAACCGAGTCGCTCAATGCTGTGGATCCAGACAATCGGCTTTGGGGACGGATGAATCTGAGACGGCTCGATGCCGAGACGATTCGCGACACTGTGCTGGCCGTATCGGGCAACTTGAACGAGACACTGTTTGGCCCGCCCATGCCGGTGACGTCGAATGGCGACGGTCAGATCGTCATCGGTGTATCACGCAACGATCGCATTGGCCGCGTCACGCCGCTGAAAGGCGATGCTGGTTTTCGTCGCAGCATTTACGTGCAAGCCCGACGAACAAGGAAACTGGATATGCTCGCCGCATTTGATTCGCCGACGATGACCCCTAACTGCGAGCAACGAAACTCATCGACGGTCCCCAGCCAGTCGTTGCTGTTTATGAACAACGCGGAGATATTGAAGCAATCGGAAATCTTCGCCGAACGCGTCGTGAAAGACGCGGGCAACGAACTCTCAGCACAGATTCGACGAGCGTGGCGATTGGCCCTCGCGAGTGAACCGACTGCAAAACAGATCGAGAGAAGCACCCCATTCCTCGCGGCGCAAAAGGACTTCGCCTCACAGCGAATCCGTGAACTGACTCCAGAAGAAGCAAAGCAGGTGCGGTTCGCCAATCACCCGGAGAAACAGGCGCTGGCGACATTCTGCCAGTTCCTGCTCAGTAACAATGCGTTTTTATATGTGGATTGACGACGGTGACCTGTAGCGAAAGTCGCCAAGACTTTCGGCCAGTCAGCCGCACCGAAACTCTTGGCGAGTTTCGCTACGAAGAGAAGAAACATGCAACACGACATTCAAACCACACTTTCGCGCCGCGCGTTTCTCTCATCGCAAACGATGGGGCTGGGCGGACTCGCGGCGACGTGGCTGCTTGCTAACGATGGCTACGCGGCGGATCCGGTCAAGCCGACGCTCGAACGGCCAACGTTTGACCTCACGCCGAGACGCACTGCCGTCGAACCATCCGCACGAGCCATGATCTCAATCTTTACGAGCGGAGGACCAAGTCAGATCGACCTGTTCGATCCAAAGCCCGAAGTCGACAAGCGGAACGGCACGAAGTTTACAGGCGACCTCACACTCGATTCGTCCGCCATGACCGCGCGGAACAGCCGCGAGTTGCTCGGCAGCAAGTGGAAGTTCCGGCACTACGGCGAAAGCGGCATCGAGATGAGTGAGCTGATCCCTCACATCGGCAGCATCGCCGATGACTTGACGCTCGTACGTTCGATGCAGACAGGTAACAGTTCGCACGTCCCGGCTCTTCACATCATCAATACGGGCCGGCCGCGAGCAGGTCGACCTTCGCTGGGAAGCTGGATCACTTACGCACTCGGCACCGAGAATCAGAACCTGCCGGCTTTCGTTGTGCTGACAGACAAAGTCAGCCTGCCAGTCAATCGTGAGGCCAACTGGTCCAACGGTTTTATACCTTCAATGTTTCAGGGCACGGTGGCCCGGCCTCGCGATCCTCGTATTCTGAATCTGGACTCTCCGCCGCATCTCCGTGGACGTGGACAACGCGAATGGCTGGCTTTCCTGAACGAATTCAATCGGGAGCATCTGAAGCAGCGGCCGGGCGAGACGGATCTTGAATCCCGCATCGCCAGCTATGAACTTGCCGCCCGCATGCAGGTCGCAGCGAAAGAAGCATTTGACATTTCTCGTGAGTCCGAAGCGACGAAGAAACTCTACGGGCTTGACCAGGAAGAGACTCGTGAGTTTGGAGCTCGTTGTTTGATTGCGCGTCGTTTGGTCGAACGCGGCGTTCGCTTCGTGCAGCTCCACAATGCGTATCAGGAATGGGACCATCACGCGGACATCCACAACCGTTTGCCGGAAATGTGTCGACGAACGGACCAGCCCTCAGCCGCTCTCGTCAAGGACTTGAAGTCACGCGGACTACTCGACACGACGCTGGTTCACTGGGGCGGCGAAATGGGCCGATTGCCGATCATTGAAATGCAAAAGCCAATCGGCCGCGATCACAACCCGTACGGCTTCAGCATGTGGCTTGCCGGCGGCGGCGTCAAAGGCGGCCACATCCATGGCGAGACCGATGAACTCGGCTTCCGCGCCATCGCCGATCCCGTCACGCACTTCGACTATCACGCCACGCTGCTGCATCTGTTCGGTCTCGATCACCGCGACGTGGTCTTCGAGCGATCGACGCGAAAGGAATCCCTCACGGACGGCCAACCGGCAAAAAGTGTCAACGGGATCCTGAAGAACCCGATCGCCTGAGCCACAAGTTATTCTCAATGCACATAACTACTACGCTTTGTCTTTTCGCGGCCGTTATTGGAGTTTGAGACGCATTCCAATGAAGATACTTTCAAGCATCCTCACAGTTGTTTTCGCGGTGTCGGCGGCGGAAGCCGACGAACTGGCCGTCCTGACCAACGAGCCCGGCAAGCAATTGCAGCGGCTGTTGATGCGCGAGTTTTACCAACACCTCGATCGGCGGCTCGAAGAATACGCTGCCATCGGGAGTCGGGCGGATTGCGAGAAGTGGCAACGTGAGCGACGTGAATTCTTTATTCGGCGGATTGGCGGCCTTCCGGAACGCACTCCGCTGAATGTGAAAGTTGTCGGCTCATTAAAGGGCGAGGGCTATCGGGTCGAAAAGGTGCTCTTCGAAAGCCGGCCGAATCATCACGTCACGGCCAACCTGTATTTGCCGGTGACGAAGGGACCTCATCCCGGCGTGTTGATTCCTTGCGGACACAGCCACACGGGGAAGGCCGCCGGCGGATATCAGCGCATGTCGATTCTGCTGGCTCGCCACGGCATGGCGGCTTTGTGCTACGACCCGATTGGGCAGGGCGAGCGGTATCAGTCGCTCGACTTTGAGCATGACCACGAGACGTTTGCTTCGGTGTCGTATCGGCTGGAAACACCGCATCCGCGTGTGCGGTTTCTCTGCACGACCGAGCACACGTTGATGGGCGTGGGGTGCATTCTGCTGGGGACGAACACGGCTCAATACCGCATCTGGGACGGTCTTCGGGCGATCGACTATCTGCAGAGCCGCGACGATATCCTCGCCGACAAGATCGGCTGCGCGGGGAATTCCGGGGGCGGAACTTTGACGGCTTATTTGATGGCGCTCGACGACCGCATCGTCGCGGCGGCTCCGGCTTGTTACCTGACAACGTTCCGGCGACTGATCGAAACCAAAGGAGCACAGGACGCCGAACAGAACATCTTTGGCCAGATCGCCTTCGGCATGGACGAGCCGGATTACGTGATGATGCGCGCACCGAAGCCGACGCTGATCTGCGCCAGCACGCGCGACGTCACATTCGACATCGGCGGGACGTGGAATCTGTTTCGGCAGTCGAAACGGTTTTACGCCCGGCTCGGTTTTCCCGAACGCGTGGAATTGAATGAAGCCGACGTTCCGCATGGCATGTACCTGCAACACCGGGAAGCCATCGCCCGCTGGATGCATCGTTGGTTGCTGGGCACGGACAAAGTCATTCGGGAAGTTGATCCGAAGACGCTGCCCGATCCCATCAGCGACAAGGAACTGCGGGCACTCAGCGAAGGCGACTGGACGAAGGAGCAGCTCTATTGCACACCGGAAGGCCAGGCGCTGCTGATGAAAGGCGAAAAATCCGTTTTCGAAATCAACGTCGGTATCGAACGCAAGTTGCGAGAGGAACGCGAGGCGGCATGGGAGAAGCTGAACGCGAATCAGCGTCGCGAGTTGGTGCGCAAGACGATTGGTCCGTTAGTCGCAGCAAAACTCGCCAAGAGTTTCGGTAGGAACGGGAAGTGGGCCGAAAGTCTTGGCGACTTTCGCTACGCCAATGCAAAAACAATCGAAACCGTCCAACGAGACGGTTACCGAATCGAGAAAATCATTCTCGCCGACAACGAAGACCAGCTCGCGTTACCGGGCCTGCTCTTCGTTCCTGAAGCCGTGTCCAAGCCGCCCGTCCTTTATCTGCAAGGCGAGAGTATGAAAGTGGAGGCCCAACCGGGCGGCCGTTGCGAGCATCTCGTGAAACAAGGCCACATTGTCCTGTCCGCCGAACTCAGCGGCATCGGCGAAACAGAAACCGGCCACGACAAACGCGACTACGGCCGCGGTCGATTCGGCCGGGACGTGCAGGAAATCTATCTGGCGTATTTGATGGGCCGCTCGTTCGTGGGCATGCGGACGGACGACGTGTTGCGCTGGTCGGACTGTCTGTCTCGTCACGGATCGAACGAAAAGCCGCTCCCGATTCAACTGATCGCGACCGGCGAGGCCGCCATCCCGGCGCTTCACGCGGCGGCTCTGGAACCGTCACGTTTCGAATCAGTTCGTTTGAAAGGCATGATTCGTTCCTGGGCGGAAGTCGTCGCCGCGCCGGAAAGCAAGAACCAGCTGGTCAACGCCGTCCACGGTGCACTGCGACATTACGATCTACCGGATTTGGTTGAACTCGCAGGCAAAGCGCGTGTGAAGATCGAACAGCCCGCACTCGCGCATCAGTAGCGTGCCAATTCGCAGGGGAAGCAAACGATGAACACGACGAAACTCAACAACATATTCACTCTGGGCGTCGTTCTATTGGCGCTACTCGGTAACTGCCTCACAGTTCAAGCGGAACCAACCATCGCCTGGAGCGGAAACGGGAAGCACCGATTGCTTGTCAAAGTCCTGCCTCGCAAGCTCGCCGGACGGCCGGACGACGAACTGCCGGCCGAGTTGGCGATCGACTTTCAAAAGGAGCTGCGCAAGCTCGGTCTAAAACAACTTGTCGATTTATCAACGCTTCAGATTGTTCGCTACGACTCACGTACCGGCCAGGCCATTTCCGACGGAAACTACGCTTATGGCAAAAGCGACGCCGAGCGGCCTTTTCGTTGGTACGACGCAGCGATCCCCTATGAGTTTCCCGAGTTCGCCAATGCGGTTTCACGCACCAGGGACAAGATCGTGCGTCGGTCACGAGTTCGCGGCGGTTATTTGTTCAACGTGATTGGCGACTGGCGGAAAGGCCGCCTGGCATGGTTGCATCGACAAGTCGGTGAACAACCTTCGCATTACGCCATCTATTTCGACTTATTGGGCGAAGGCGAAATGCCTGGTCAACTACCGCCGCGAGGTTGGTTGGGCGATGGACTGCCGCGCTGCGACAAGACGAGTCACAGTACGATGGGAGCGGACCATTGCCGCATCGATTTAGACGACTGGAATGATGATGGACTGGTCGATCTGATCGTCGGCGAACATTACGGACATGTCTTCTGGTGGCCTAACCTGGGAAGCAGGAAGCAACCCGTGTTTCGCTACTCCAAATTCGTATCGGCGGACGGACAGCCGCTGGACGCCGGAATTGCAGCCGCTCCGAAAGTTGTCGATTGGAACGGAGACGGCATCAAGGACTTGTTGGTTGGTACGCATTGGAACCGGCTGTTGTATTTCGAAAATACGGGTTCGAACCGCGAGCGGAAACTCGAATATCGGGGGCCTGTACGCGTCGAGGGAAAGGCTCTGGAATTGCCGTTGCGTCCTTTGCATCGCGGCAGCCCGGACGTATTCAAACGCGACTATTATCCCGTGCCGGAAACGGTCGACTGGGACGGTGACGGCGATTTGGATTTGCTGCTGGGCGGCTACATCACCGGATTAATCTTCTTTTACGAGAACCAGGGAAAAGGCGAGGACGGTACACCGCGGCTGCGTTTGCACGGTCCGATTAGCACCAGTGCAGGACCGTTAAATGTTGGCCACTGGTGTGCTGCGCCCTGTGTTGCAGATTTGGATGATGACGGCGATTGGGATCTGATGTCGGGGAACATGCCGATGCACGTCCAACCGACGGAGCGTGAAAAGCATGCCGACACCTTCTTGCAGTTCTTCGCCGGAGACGGTGGAACCCAGCGAGTTCTTCAGGCTTCGACCTTTCCCGGTGTTGGTGATTTCCCGCGAGAGCGCCTCGCCACACCTCGCAGTTACGACTGGGACGACGACGGCGACCTGGATCTGGTCGTCAGCGCGCGAGAGAACATCTACTTCTACGAAAACCAGGGTACGAAGCAACAGCCTCGTTTTCAGCTTCACGCGAAGCCGTTGACCGTTGCCTGGGGGCTGGCTCCTGTTGCGGTCGATCAGTTTCGCGACTGGAATGGCGACGGGCGTCTGGATCTGATCCGCGGCTACAGGGTGAAACTTAACTCAGGACGAGGCAATCCTTTTCAATGGGAAAAGACCGAATCGGTTTTGCCTCACGGCGAACACATCTCTCATCCGTCGGGGATTGGTGACGATTGGTTTTGGCCTTACCTGAATGATTTCGATAACGACCAGGACGTCGACGTGTTGTTTGGCGATTGGCACGGCCACGTGTGGTTTCACCGCAACGAATCGACCAAATTACAACGGCGATTTGACTTGAAGGGTTTTCTACTGCGGCTCGCCGATGGCGAATTGCTCAAGGTCGGCCCGCTCAACAAAGACCCAGACAGGGATTTTGACGCGTTGCAGGGAGCGCGAACCGTTCTGACAGCGGCGGACTTCGACCGTGACGGGCGTCGCGATCTGGTCGTGGGAGACACTTACGGCAAGATTCGTTACTTCCGCAACGCAGATAAGACGACGAGTGACCAGCCAGTGTTTGAATCCCCCGTGCAAATCGGCGAATTGGGGATTCGTGGGTTGGTGGACTCCACCGACTGGAATCAGGACGGTTGGGCCGACGTCATCGCGAGCGCCGCGAACGGACGAGTCCGGGTATTCCTGAATCTTGGCGACAAGGGCAGCTCGCGTTTCGCGGACGGATTTGATCCTGAGCTTCCGCCTATCGTCCAGCCGCGCGTGCTGATGGCGGACATCAACGGAGACGACGACGAGGATTTGTTCCTGCCAAGCACGCAAGGGTCTTGTTTCGTGGAACGATCCTTTTTAGCCGGCGGGTACGCCCAGGCGATGTTATTGGCAACGGAAAGCAAAAAGTAGATAAAGGGCTTCGCATGTCGAATCTCGTTGGAGTGGCGGGGAAAACTCGCGGCGATGGCCGCGGCCGCGACGGTTCGGCATCACGATCGCGAGGCGCTTGGCAGGCAGTACATCACAAGATAGCGGATGAGAATCCGCCACCGACTGAGTCGGCCGGAACACGGAGCGAAGCGACGCCGCTCCGGCAATTGGATACGTGCTGCGGGTAGTTTATACTGACGCCGCCGGAAAGGCGCTGCGCGGAGTCCGGCCTTTCTGAGCTCTATATCAAGTGATCCCGCTATGACCCGAATCGCGCTCTACGCCGTCACCGTTCTGTTGCTTGACGTACCACTCTCTGTCAGTGCGGACGAGGAACACCGTCATGTCTATCTGCTGATGGGCCAATCCAACATGGTGGGGCGGGGCGAGATGACTCGCTGGCCGCCTCACCCGCGAGTTCTCAGTTTCAACAGGGCCGGCAAGTGGATTTCCGCGGTCGATCCGCTGCACGAAACAAGCTCACGGGACCGCGTCGGACCGGGCGTCAGTTTCGCACGCGGGATGCTGCACGTTGTCGATCAGCGCATCACGATTGGGCTGGTTCCCTGTGCCGTTGGCGGCTCGCCGCTTTCGCGATGGGAGAAAGGGGGGGATCTGTACGCAGCGACCGTTCGACGTGCTCGCGAAGCGACGAAACACGGCACGCTGAGGGGAATCCTCTGGATGCAGGGCGAGAAGGACGCGAAGGAACTGACGCTCGCGAAGAGTTACAGCAAGCGACTGGATGCAATGATTCTGGATCTCCGTCGTGAATTCGGAATGCCCGAGCTGCCGTTCGTCGCAGCGTTGCCATGTGTCGAACTGGCTGAACTGGACGATCGTCCCGGTGCGGAACTTGTTTCGGAGTCTCTCAGGGAGTTGCCGCTTCGTGTTCAGCACACGGTGACGGTCGATTCGGCCGGTCTGAAGAGCACGGGAGATCAGACACACTTCTCGACGCCATCACAGCGCGAACTCGGACGCCGCTACGCAGAAGCGATGGCAACACTGTTGGGATACGACGATGTGGAGATCCCCGATGGCTCGTGTCCCTACCGCACGCCGGAAGCCTGGCGGCAGGCTGTCCCGGGCAAATACCGAAGGCGGCCGGAATATGCATTCGTTGAAGCAGATCCGGAACTGCCCAACGTTTTGCTGATTGGCGACTCGATCTCAATGTCCTACACAGTGGGCGTTCGCGAGAAGCTCGCGGGGATCGCCAACGTCTACCGCGCACCCGACAACTGCCGTTCAACCCGGCAGACACTGAATCAGATTGAGACGTATCTTGGCCACCAGCAGTGGGATGTGATCCACTTCAACTGGGGCATTCATGACCTGACGCATCTGAATGAGTCAGGCAAAGCCGCACCTCCACCCGAGGGCGAACCCCAAATTCCACTGGATCAGTACCGGGACAACATTCGACAACTGTTGCGACGACTCCGCCAGTCGGACGCCAGGCTGATCTGGGCCTCGACCACTCCCGTCGGACGCAAGGCCGAAGTCCACGGCTTCCGACGCAACAGCGACGTGATCGCTTACAACCATGCCGCCAAAGAGTTGCTGAAAGATGAGAACGTCGAAACCAACGACCTGTACTCGCTGGTGAAGCCGCAAGCCGAACGATGGCTGAGCGACGGGGTGCATTTCACGCGTCATGGACAGACTGTGCTGGCAGGGGCTGTTGCGCAGACGATTCAGAACTCGTTGGCGGACGAAAACCGCACAAAGTCAACGGCGCTGAGTCCATTCGCTCGCAAGCTGCTCGCGGCGGATGACTCTGCGCTGAAGCGGATTTCGCTGGGTGCCAAACAAAGCCTGCTTGAACTGGCCCCGGTCAATCTGCCAACCAATCCGCAGGGTGACAACAATCACTTCGGCTGGCCTGTCGCCACGATGGTCAACGATACGCTGATCGTCGTTCACCGAGCCATGCCCGGTCATAACCGCAAGCTGTCGGGCGACGCCGATTCCGACACCACGTATTCCACGATCGTCCGCTCAACCAATGGCGGGCAGGAGTGGTCCGAGCCGTACGATGTGCGACGCTGCATGACGAAAGAAGATCGCAACCGCGGCGGGTCGGTACCGCTGTCTCACCGCTACAAGTTCGATCCCGATAACCATAGCCCGCTCGGTTACAAACTTCATCTCAACGCGCTTGGAACAACGGGTGACGGAGCGGTCATCCTCGTCAGTGATCACGGCGCGTTCCGCAGTGAAGACGAGGGCCGCACGTGGAAACACCTGCGGGAGGCCTTTCGGGAAGACCGCCACGAAGGTCCGTTCGTCTCGGTCGGCCCGCGAATTATCGATCACCCTGAGCACGGCCTGCTGCTGTTTGCACACCACACGATCTACAAAAACCACCGTCCACACGAAATCGTGCGTGAACTGGCGATTTACCGCTCACGCGACCGGGGCGAGAGCTGGGAGAAGACTCGACTGGTGCTGCCTGACTGGTGTAAGCCGGCAGAACCCGACGTCATTTTTCACGACAACCAGTTTGCCGCGATGGTCCGCAATCAGGCTCCGGCCAACATTCTCGCGCAGATGCGGTTCCAGTTCGGCGACACAACCATTGTTGATGTCGCCAACACGAACATGAAGACTCGTCGCTCGGTTGATACGTCCGCGATTTGTTTCAACCCGGTCACAAAGCGCTACGAAGTTGTCCAGTCGAAGCGAGAAGACATGAGTATCAACCTGTTCAGCATCGCTCCTGAAGACTGGCAAACGGCAAAGTGGCGATTCGAAGGACAACTCTTTAAACGCTCCGGTTCTTTCTACTCAACAGCCGATGGCTTCCACACGGGCGGAGCCGTCGTCGACGCAAAGCGCGGAGTCCAGCATATCCTTTTCTACAGCGGCCATCCCGGCGGACCGGCCGGAGTCTTTCGTCTGACGCGGACTCTCGAGACGCCGAAACTGACGGAATTCCTGAAGCCGCGAAACCGGCCGGGCAAACGCGACACGGCCCACTGGACAGGAAATGCGAAGACGACCAACTGGAATGATCCCGCCAACTGGGATCTCGGAATTCCGGACCAGCACGATGTCGTCATCTTCGACGGGCGGGCCGCAGGGCAAACGATACAAGTTGATGATGTCGTCAGAGTCGGACGAATTGAACTGCGACTGGAGAAAAAGACCGACCGATTATCACTCAACGGGTCGGGCACGCTTGCGATTCACGGAGCAGAATACCTCCGTAACAAGTATTCTACAGCGATGATTCAGACTGGCATCCTCGACCTCGGCTCAGAGTTGAATGTGGAAATTCGCAACCAGCGTTTCGTCGCGGGCAATCAGGACGGGACGATCGTCATTCGATCAAACCGAGTCCGCGCCGGAAAGAAAGAGGCGACGAGCAACAGCTACAAAAGCGACGGTGAGCACCTGAAGCTGAGCATTACCGATCGTGGTTGCATTCGCCTGATGACGGAGCATTGGGAACCCGGCATGTCGCTGGATATGTCGTCGAGCCACACGGAAGGCCCAAAGGTTTTTGACTTCGCGTTGGCTGATAGGCAGCAGGGTGCAACGTTCATCCGGCTGAAAGAGCACGACGGCGACCCGGTCGAAATCCGCAGCTTTGACAACGATGACTTCTTCCGCTTTCGTGCCAACCCGCTTAAGTCATGCGACACGGGCAAGGAATTCCGAATCGATGCAGTGAAATTCAATGGGTGGCCGGACAACGGCGCAGCGGGCATTGAGCACCGAGGAGATTACTGGTACCTCAAACCTGCGACTGCAAGTTTGCCAAAGGAGCTGCCGTGAAGATCGTGACCGTCGTTGCACAATTCATCGTGTCCCTTATTCTGGCAGTTCCACCGGCGACGGATGCCCGGCAGACAGAATCCACGGCGTCCGGTGTCCGCACATCGATATCTGCAGCCCATCGCATCGATGGCGCCGTGGTCTATGACCACAATCCAGAGACCAATGTGAGCGATGACGTTTTCGGAAACGTCATTTGCGACTTCGAGAAAGATTCGCCCGGGCGAAACTCTCACGGCGGGCCCGTGTGCATGGAGTATCCGGACGGCAGCCTGGTCGCCTTTCACACGAACGCGAGCGACCACAATCTGGACGGATGGAGCGAATACGCCGTGAGCAAAGACCGCGGGAAGACCTGGAAGAAGTACCAGAAGTTCCGCTACTGCTACGAGACGTACCGGAAAACTCCCCAGCGATCGGCGTGGGTGCAGGAAGGACTCGTTACGGAAAAGGGTACCGGCGTGGTATTCGTCAGCCACTGGGAAAATGACAAGCGAGTCAGAATTGTCTTCATGAGGAGCCACGACTACGGTGCGACATGGTCCGATGCGCAACCCGTTGACGGTGACTTCCTCGGCGCTCCGGCTGCGGTCGCCGTTTCGGAGAGCACGAACTACGTTCTCTTCGACTGCGACGGCGCGAAGGGGCCGCACATCCTGTACGCCAGTACTGATGACGGCAAAACCTGGCGGAAGCGAAGCGCGTTACCGTTGGAGAAACCTGCCTGGTACGGGGCATTGTGCATCATGGAGGACGGCTCCCTGTTGGCCGGGGCGTACGTCACCGCCGATGAAGATCATCTGCATTTCTGCATCAGCCGGGATGGAGGTCGCAGCTGGTCCGAGCAGATGCGGGCTCAGCTCGACAAGAAGATCCGAGACCCGGAACTCGCCTTTATCGGCGGGAAATACTATCTCCACGGACGATCCGGCCACAAAGGCAAAGGAGCGAATCGGTTTGTGCTGTATCAATCCGATGACGGGATCAATTGGAAAAGCGGACTTATCGTGAGCGCTGAACGCGGAGGATATGACGGTTACAGCCACAACTGTGTCATTAACAAGTATGATCCGGATACCCCCAACGAACTGATGATTGAATACAGCGTTCGATACAAAGGCCGAGATACCAATTCATACGTCTTCTTTGTCAGGCCTCAAACGAAATCGCATTAGCCATCCGGCCCCTTCATCATTGCCGCAAAACGCATGCAGCATTGAGCCCTGAAAAGGCCAATACGAAAACCTGTCTTCAAACAAAACGGTGCCACATGAACTCCGCCACTCATCTCGTCTTCACCTTGATGGTCATGTTGTTTGTCGCTGGTGGTCTGGAACTGGAGCCGCACTCGTTTGCGAATAAAGCAGCGGCCCAGGCCGATCTTTCCAGGACAGGGTCGCACAAAACGCTGTTCCTGGATGATCACCACATCGCCCGGATGACCGGCTTGAAGCGAGTGATGCATCGCCCGGCGAAGAAGGGGGCAGTGTTCCTGCCCCGCGGCGAAACGGATGGAATCCGGGTGCAGACAGCCTCTGCGCCCGTCTGGGTGCCCGAAGAGAAAGTCTTCAAGCTGTTTTACATGGGTTTTCCGTACCGCGACCACGGCTGGATCGCTGGAGAGATTGGATCGGCTCTGGCAGTGTCATCAGATGGGCTTGACTGGAAACGGCCCATGCTCAATCAGGTGGAGATCGGCGGCTCAACAGCCAACAACCGATTCTTCGTCGTTAATCGCGATCTGCGATGGGGGGCCAACAAGTTCATGGAGGTGATTCATGACCCCCGCGATCCCGATCCGCAGCGTCGCTACAAAGGGCTGCTGGGAGCAAGCGGTCGCAGGCCCGTTGTCAGTCCGGATGGCATTCACTGGAAGACGATCGGCGCGACAACGATTCCGTCCAGCGACACGTCAACGCTGATCTACGATGAACAGGGCAATCGTTATCTCGCCATCCTGAAGAACGGAACGAAGTTCGGGCGCAGCGCGGCAGTCGCGTTCAGCACCGATTTCAAAACCTGGACGACTCCACGGACGACGTTCCACACCGATGAGAAGGATCAGCGAATCGCCCTTGACCGCATCCAGAAACGTCTTGCGGATCCGAACATGCAGAATCCGAGGTTCAACGATCCGCACCCGGAAACAGGCTGGATGCCTCCCGGTTTCGATTCCGGTATTGGCAAGAGCAGAATTCCCACCTGGCGAGCCGAGACGTATAAGCTGGCGGTCTTCCCTTACGAAGGTCTTTATATCGGGTTGCCGCAGATCTACTACCCGACCGGTCCGGCCTTGCCCGCGCGAAACAACACGGTGGGCTTTCACGAGATCCAACTCGCCTTCAGTCGCGATCCGCAACTGCGACGTGATAACTGGAAGCGACTCGGCGATCGCGAGCCCTTCATCGAGACATCGCGACTGGACAAGGGGCTGGCAGGTAACTTCGACCGTCAGCAACTCGGCGTACTCAATCGCCCGGTCATAATGAAAGACGAACTGTGGTTCTACTACACCGGAGCGAAAGGCCGCTCACTGCCTTACAAGCTCTGGCCGGACGGGACAGTACGCAATGAGGCAAAGCTCACTCCTGACGAGAAAGCCGACTTCGACGACGGCTGGATCGCAATCTGCCTTGCCACGCTGCGACTCGATGGTTTCGTCTCGTTGACGGCAGGCAGGAATCCCGGTCAGGTCATCACAAAACCGTTCGTCGCCGCGAACGATCAATTGGTCCTGAATGTCGACGTGCATGACGGTGGCGAGGCGCGAGTCGAAGTTCTCGGCGACGACGGTGAACCCATGCCGGGCTTCACACTGAGTGACAGCGTTCCGTTACGGGGCGCGGGCGTTGCTCAGGTCGTCAGATGGCGCGATGCGAATTGGGCTCGGCTAAATGGAAAAACGATCGCAATCCGCATTCAGCTTCGCAGCGCCGACCTCTATTCATTCCATGTGCGAAGGGGCCAGCGATGAGACAACAGCTTCTTGTGTCTCCGTTCTTGTGTTCCTGCTATTATGGGTAACGAATCTGCTTTCTCCAGCCTGTCGGGCCACGGTGAGTGCGTTCCTTTATCGCAAAAGGACAACGTCAGAGTCAGTTACAGGCGACGTCAGGCTGCTCGTCGGTGGTAGTACTTGAGCATGCCACCGAGCCGTTCTCGGCACTCGATCTTGCCAGCAACAGAACCAGCATCATCCTCAGGCTCGATGAGCTGGTTGCCGAGGCCCTGATGGTTTCTCTCGCCATGATAATGCTTGACGTATTCACCAACTGCGTTCTCAAGTGACTGACCTCCGAAGAAGATCATTCCACTGAGGCACTCGGACTTCAGACTGCGAAACCATCTCTCCATATAAGCGTTCAGGTTGGGACTCTTCGGTGGCAGCAGGACGACTTCGGTGTCCGTGTTCTGCTCCAGGAATTCCCGCATGGCGATGAAGCTGGCGTCTCGATCCATGATGAGGTGACTGGCGTCTTTCAGGAACTCAGCGCACGACTGTTCGCTGTCATAGTCACCTGGTAGGTAATGCGTCTTACCGTTTATGGTGACTTTGCCCGTATTTCGGGCGCGATGGTGAACGTACTTGGGGAGGCGTTTTGGCATGGGTGGGAGACCTTTCGAATTCGAATCGGGTACAAAATCGGGTACACGCTTCGTTTTCGCGTCTCACCACCATTCGGCGGGTTTCCCTAAGTCAGGGAAAGACAACGACTTAAAATTAATGGACCTAACTGGACTCGAACCAGTGACCTCCACGATGTCAACGTGGCGCTCTAGCCAACTGAGCTATAGGTCCATAGAAGGGATAATAATCTCACCCACATTTGAAATCAAATGGTCGAACCACGATTTTCCGGGCGTTCCGCTGCTCCGAAGTGTTTTGTCGGCTCTGCACCCGACGGAACTGAGTTGAGTTTTAGGATTCGTATGGGACCGGATTATTGTCCGTCAGTTGGAAGGGGATGGCAGGATCGGTAGGCTTTGTGGTTCTTCTTGAAAGTGGAAATGTCCGCGTCTTCAGGATGTCCGTGTCTTCAGGATGTTCGCCGCCGTCTTCGTACTGGCGTCCGCCGGGGGACCAGCCCTTAAGCCTTTGTGAATGAAATCAATGCTCGCTGGACAATTTACGTCACGTCGCCGAATTGAATTACTTGATGTCGCAGAGCCGCAGCTTCCGAACGACACACCGGGCATGATGATCTTTCAGCCTGAGATGACCTGCCTGTGCGGATCTGACCTGCCCTTCTTTGACGGTGATTTTGAAGGTCATGATATTCCTTATCCCCAGCCTCTGGGCAAGTCGCTGCATGAAATGGTGGGTACGGTTGTCGCTACAAACGGTAGTCGCTGGCAGCCGGGCACGCGCGTTCTGGCGGTACCTCTGGAACAGCAGGGCCTGTGGGAGCGGTACGTCCTGTCGGAGGACCGCGCCATTGCCCTGGACGATCGGCTGTCCGATGAAATCGCGTTGCTGGCTCAACCGTTCGGCACTGTCGTCTGGGCACTTAAGAAGCTGCCCAACATGATTGATCGGGATGCTGTTGTGCTGGGGCTGGGGCCTATTGGGCAGATGTTTGTGGCCGGGCTGCGGAACATGGGCGCACGGCGGATCATCGGTATTGATCCGGTCGCGGAACGCACAGCGCTGGCGTTGAAAATGGGGGCGACCGACGTTGTCAACTCGACCGGTGGCGAAGCAGAAGGCGATGTGCAGAGAATTCTGAACGGCGAACTTGCGGACGTGACCATTGAAGCTGTCGGCCACAAGGCTCAGGCGTTCAATGATGCTGTCCTGTTGACTCGGCATCACGGCGATATCCTCTTTTTCGGTGTGCCGCCCGCACCGATGGATGGAATTCACTTCAAGGAAGCGATGCTGAAGAACATTACAGTTCGCACCAGCCTGCATCCAGATTTTGAGCGGACGTTTCCACTGGCGATGCAATGGCTGGCCGAAGGCCGAGTCGATCTGTCGCCGTTGCTGACACATCGGTTTTCGCTGGCTCAGATGCAGGGTGCATTTGACGTTTTTCGTGACCGCAGGGAAGGGGCGATCAAGGTTTTGGTTGAGTTCCCGGCTTTGGCTGAAACGAGTTGATTACGGACTCCGACGCCGACTGCAATCGGCGTCACTGACAGAAGGGGTTGCGCCGTGTCTGCAGATGACCACATCCACGACGCTAAGACCTCCTGTGAAATTGTGGGGGCGGCAATATCAGTTTGGAAACAGCTTTCCACAGACGGTGGAGGTGCCGGCGCGACGCTGACGCCGGCCTCCTTTGCCATCGCCGGAAACTTTTCGCCCGGCGATTTGCGAGCAGCCGTCACGCTATCCTTCCCGCGCGTGCCGCCTGGCGTTTTCCTCGACTGGCTGGGAGCTCGACTGGTTGTCTGGCCTGCCGGGGTCGTCAATGATCGGCGGACCGCGATTGTGTCGTCAAGACTGGGCAAACGCAGAGATCTGAAGCGCGCTTGGTTCGACGCATTGAGAACATCTGTTGTCCGGCAAGGTCAGGCCGAGTGTCTGTGCTGTGCTGACGGAACAGCTGCAGCGGAGGCTGTCATTCGAGCTAGTGAACTATTCGGAGCGACACGACTGCGTATCGAAGTTGATTCGGCCGGATGCGTATCAAAGGAGGAACTGATCCGGTGGCTCGAAGTGAAGGTTTGGCGGCAGCAATCGTCAGAATCGCCGCTGGAGCATGTGGCTTATGTGTCACCTGCTTACCAGCCGGACATCACCAGACAAGTGTGCGACGCAGCCATGAATCGTCGGCCGCCTGTGCAGGACACAGCCCTTGTGCTGGCAGCAGAACGAATTGCAGCGTTGTCATGCCGGGCAGGCGGCCACACCGAGAGTCTGTTGCAGCGGCACCTGCAGGACAGGAATCGCTCAGCGCCCGTCCTTCTTGCGACAGTTCCGGAAGCCAGAGGCGATGGGGTTTCTCAGGCACTTGTGGACCAGGGCGCGGTGCCGTGGATGCTTGAACGTGCTGACGGGAGCATAACGGGCATAAAGGATAGGCGGGTTTTCGGCAGCCGCGCCGGTCCGATGGATGCTGACTATTCAGATTCCGACCGTACGTTGATGGCAGATGGACCGCTTCAGTTTCCGGACGAATGGCTGTGTCACTGGACTCGACCACGTCAGGGACCCTGGGCCGAGCAGCCTGAGCAGGAGTTTCTGGACGAATTAGTACTCGGCTGTCAGACGGCCGACCGCTCTGCGTATGCGGCTCTGCTGCGGATCGTTCAGCAGCGTCAGATAATTGCGACTCGGTCGGTGAGGAAAGCTGCAAAAACCGTCTCGTTCACGGCCGTGCCACTGGGGGAATTTCGCAATCGACGTGTTTACCGCAAACACAAACAGCGTTTCGACTTCGAACCGTGGGGAATTGCCGTCCGCAAATCGGCTCTGATCAAGGTCAGCTGTCGTCCTGTCATCTATGTGGAACGCGATACGTACAACGACATGACACAGGATGGTCGCTTGTATCTGCAGCCGAAATCTGACGAAGGTCACAGGATTGACTGGTCCCAGGAATGCGAATGGCGGTGCAGCGGCGATCTTGATCTGAGCCGTTTCAACCCAGAGGACATCTTTGCATTTGTTGATACTCACCAGGAAGCCACGGGCCTGTCCGCCGTGGCCCCGTGGCCGGTAGTTCAGCTGCCACCTATGACGAAACCGGTTTGATATCCCAGCCATCTCGGTAGTCTCGCCGCAGCCAGGTGTTGGCTTCGGCGTGATTGGTGATCTTCATCGCCGCAGCGTCCCAGGTAAGCTTAGTGCCTCGGTAACGAACGGCGATGTTGCCCAGCAATACCGCTTCTGTCAGTGGTCCGCCGTACGCAAAACCGTCGCTGGGTTGTTTGCCGGTAATGCATCCGTCGATCCAGCCATGATAATGGTTCTGGCTGTCGGCCTGTTCAATCTTTGCATCCGGATAGGCTCGGAGTGCGCCGACATGTGGCAGCACGATACTTCCGTTTTCGCCAATGAACAGCGAACCGCTGCGTGGTAATGCCTCGTTGGCCGGCAGGTGTGAGCCTTTGGTACTGGGCAGACGTCCGCCATCGTACCAGGTGATCTGCAGGTTTCCGGCTGCGGTGTACTGTGTGCCCGAGAAGGTGTAGTCCACCGTGGTCTGAGCGGGCCAGACTTCGTCATTTATGCCGGAATGATCAGCCCTGAAATCCAGCGGGGCCTTGTCGATCTTCAGAGCAGTAAAGACCGGATCCAGGATGTGACAGCCAAAGTCCCCTAAGGCGCCGTTGCCAAAGTCCTGCCAGTCGCGCCAGCCCCACGGGTGATAGACCTTCCAGTCGCCGTATAATCGTGTTGGTGCCACACCGACCCACAAATCCCAGTCGAGCGAAGCCGGCGGTGCGACGGGATTCTTCGGCCGACTGATGTGAAACGACTTTCCGTGGCCTGTCGCAGCACACCAGCTGTGCACACGTTTGACTTTGCCGATGGCCCCGGTTTGAAGCGCCCTCACGGCGGTACGGTAATGTTCGTGAGAATGAATCTGATTGCCCAGACGGGTGATGACGTTTGACTTCTTTGCCTGTAAAGCCATCTGGCGAGCTTCCCAGACATTATGGGTGAGTGGCTTCTGGCAGTAAACGTGTTTGCCCTGGCGCATGACGTCCAGTCCAATGAACGCGTGCATATGATCAGGCGTGGATACAGTCACGGCGTCGATTTTGTCGCCGAGCTGTTCAAGCAGCTCGCGGTAGTCCTGGAACACAGGAGCTTCCGGGTTCAGTTTGCGGACCTTTTCTGTGCGTGACAGGTCGACGTCGCAGAAGCCGACGAACTGCGATTGTTCATGGCTGGCCATCTCCGATATGTCAGACCAGCCTTTTCCTTCGCAGCCAATGCCGCCGAGCTGCAGCTTGGAATTAAGATTCTGACCTCGCACGAATGCTGGCGCGGCAATTAATGATGCGGTCGTGGCACTGGCTGTCTGCAGGAAATCTCTGCGGTTCGGCATGTCTGTCTCCGGATTCAGGTGGGTGGAGGGCGGGAAGGTGCACACAAAATCTAAACAGTTTCGCTGTTTGATGCACGTCTGTTGAAGGAACGGACGCTGTTGCCAGAAGTGTTCGCTGAATGGGACATATTCGACGAGCGTCTGGCAGAGTCCGTGGCCGAACTGAAAAGCGGACTTGCACTCAGCCGTCAAAGGCCGGATCTAACGGTTCGTGACCGGAATCCGGCGTCCGCACCGACCTCGTGGTGATTCAGCTGCAGAGAAATGCAGTCCCTGGAGTTTGGGGCCGAGAATCCCGGTGTCCATCCGGAAGGCCGTTATTTGATGTCCTTCTCGCCCCGCCCAAAAAAAAAATAAGCGTTCCGGGTATTCCCGGAACGCTCAGTGCCTGAGACAGCGAAGCGGGCCATCGTCCGCTGCCCCTCACGAGTGACTCTACAGGCATCTGGCGTGCCAATTCGGAAAAATCGTTACGGACAGTAAAACCCTGCGCTGTTGCTGCGAGACCAGCCTGGTGGCCAGGTTGTGTATTATTTTGCGCTATTGTAAGCCAGGGTGGTGCGTCAAAATGCTCCGCTGGACTCTGCAGTCGTATTCGGACCGAAACAGCAAGAGGCAGGCTTCAGGCCGTCACATCAAATCTAGTAGTCAAAGTTGGAAATCAGACTTCCGTCACTTCGGCTGCCAAGTTTTTGCAGGACTGACACAGAGATTCGGTTGCCAATGCAGCGCACGGATCCGTCGGCCATCAGAAAATTACACGTGCTGGTGTGATAGCTGGAAAAGCCGGCTCCATTGACGGCCGCCGCTCCTTCGGATTCCTGAGAAGAGTATTGGTTCGGCACGGAAACGTAGGACAGGTTGGTGGGGACCCCCGTATTGCGTAATGTGCTGTAGTCTCCGGTCATCCAGCCGTTGTCACCGCTGAGCATCTGTTTTTCGCCAACAAGAATTGTCGTTGATGTGCCGTCAGGAATCTCGTATAGAGATTCGGAACTGTTGAGATACAGCAGGCCATCGTTGTCGACGTCAATCGGCACGGATGTGCTGGCGTGGCAGCCCGCGTAGTCCGAATGGTAAGCCCCGGAGTTAACGCCGCCAGCCGAAGAGCTGGGGCAATTCAGCAATGAGATAATGACAAGGGGCATTTCCGGTGGCTGTGGCCCCCCGTCGAAGGCGTACATTCCCTCCTGGCCCACGGGTCCATCGGTCGTTGGTTCCGGTGATGACTCAAAATACCTGAGCTGTTCGGCTGTCAGAAAGCTGCGTTCCGGACTAACGAAGTCGATGCGGCGGTAGATATTATCTTTTCCAAGCTGAGGCAGAATCTGAGCGATCCAGCTCATACGATATCCCCGGTTGACCGGCAATCCATCGTCCAGCTGCTCGTCATCACTGATTGCAGCTTCCACACTAATTTGGCCGCCGCCCGCCTCATAGCCCAGTGCCATGCCGCCGGGGTTTCCTTCAAGGACTGGTCCGGTGAGGTTGACGCAACCGGGTGGAAGGACGTTGTGGCACGTTTGATAATTGTGTAGAGCGATGCCGAGCTGCACCATGTTGTTCGTGCACTGAGTACGGCGGGCCTGTTCACGGGCCTGTTGAATGGCGGGCAGCAGCAGGGCGATCAGGACGGCAATGATGGCAATCACCATGAGCATTTCCAGCAGCGTAAAACCGCGAATGATTCTCTTGTGATGTCTCATAGCTTGTCGTTCGTTCAGAAGTGTCTGCCGACAGAAAGGCAAATTGTTCGAAGATCGTAGTGCGACAGAATGGTGATTGGTGTGGTTTTTCCCGGGGTGAAAGGCGTACACGAGTGGTTCTCAGACAGCCACAATCCTCTGCTGCTCATTCATCGCGTCAGAATTCATCCATCATTTCTCCGTCTTCGCGATTGCCGAGATTCTGATAAACCTTCACGTCGATATTTTCACTGATGAATCGTACTGAGCCATCCGCCAGTGCGACCTGCGAACCGCCGACGTGTGGACTGCTGAATCCTCCCGTGGCATAATCCGGCCCCGGGGTATCAGTCGGCTGACTTTCATCAGTGCCTGACTCATCGCCAGCCGCACGGCCGGCAGTGTTCCACGTCCACGGGGTGGCGTTGTTGATTGTCAGGCCCGTATTTCTGAGCGTTGCGGACGTACCGGACATCCAGCCCAGATCTGTCGCCGGCGTGTCATCGGCCCGGCGTTCGCCAACCATAATTGTGTTGCTGGCACCGTCTCTGATTTGTTTGGCTGAGATGCTGCTGTTGAGGAAGAACAGACCACTGTTGTTGGTGTCTATCGGGACGTTTTCACCTCCAGTGACTCCCGCGTAGTTGCTGATCACAATACCACCTTTCTGCCAGCGCTTGTCAGAAGGGCACATGAATGTCGGCAATTGCGCGGCGCCAGCGGTGGAGTTATACGCGCCATAAGCGCCTTGACTAAAATCGATTTGTTGAAACAACGGGCCCTGATCCAGCATGGGCAGAGTCTGCACTATCCAACTCATGTGATAACCCTCTTCAATATTCCGTATGGGGCCGGATTCGCTAACGACGCCAGGCGGCAGGCAACTGAACGACGCCTGATAGTTGTGTAGTCCGATCGCCAGCTGGACAAGATTGTTTTGGCACTGAGTTCGTCGGGCGGCTTCGCGGGCCTGCTGAACGGCTGGCAGCAGCAGGGCGACCAGAATGGCGATAATGCAGATCACCACCAGCATTTCGATCAGAGTAAACGCGTTTCTGCGTCCTGTTTTCATGCCTGTCCACCCCATTAGAATTCCCCGATCAACTGCATGTCTTCTCGGTTGCCAAGGTTGCTGTACAGTTCGGGACTCACGAATTCACTGATAAACCGTACCGACCCGTCGCCCAGTGCAAAATTTGCACCGCCCGTATGTTGACTGCTGAATCCTCCCGTGCTGGTGTCGTTGGGAGCCGTCGCCGGCGTTTTCGGTGTACCGTCAGATCGTGAAAAGTAATTCACTACGTCCCAGCCCCGGTTGATGGGGACACCTGTGTTACGCAGTGTTGCGGACGTTCCGGACATCCAGCCCAGATCGACCGTTTCTCGTGGATTCAGTTTTTCGCCGATCATGATCGTATTGGACGCGCCGTCGCGAATCCCTCGGAACTGCATACTGCTGTTGAGAAACATGACACCGTTGTTCGCCACATCTATGGGCACGTCGTCGCCACCGAAACATCCCGCATAGCTGCTTGAGGTCACGTTGCCTGCCACATCGTCCGTATATCGAAAGTTGTAATCCGAGGCGCACGCGAACACAGACATTTGAATTTGTCGGGCTGCCGCATTACTTCCTCCGTAGGCCCCTTCGTCCATACTGATGCTGCTGAACAGTGGGTTCTGTTCCAATAGTGGCAGTTGCTGCACAATCCAGCTCATATGATATCCTTCGGCCACGTTGCGAATGGGCCCGGCTGCATTTACGCTTCCGGGGGGCAGCATTTCGAACGACATGTCGTAGTTGTGCAGTGCCATGCTGATCTGCATCATGTTGTTCTTGCATTGCGTACGTCGTGCGGCTTCACGTGCCTGCTGAACGGCCGGAAGCAGCAATGCGATCAGAATCGCGATGATAGCAATCACGACCAGCAATTCGATCAGCGTAAACCCGCTGGTCTTTCGAAGATTCCTGCGTGCCTCACCGGCTTCTGCGGACTGCGGACTCTGATGATGCGCAGGTGCGTTTTCACCGCTGTGTTGACTGATCGAATTCATGGTGAAAGCCTTACTGTTCTTGTGACCTTGAAAGGAAGGTCGGCATTGGCCGGGTAACGGGCCGTTAGAGTGGCGATGCGGGCGTTGGTCGCGGTGTTCGCAATAGCGATCACGACGGACGCCGTATTTGTCTGGTGAAGAACGCCAGCAGGATGGTCCCACGTCTCCCCTTTGTAATCGGCGTCGACAGCCAGTCTTTCGGAGAGCAGTTGTTCCGCCGCCAGGGTCAGCTGAATGGCCTGCTGGTGCTGGAATTCGTTGCGAACCTGACGGCGATCGGTGATCGCACGGCGAAAAAACTGAGCGACCAGTCCGGACATGATCATCAGAATCAGCAGCACCATGACAATAACGGCGGCGTGACGACGGTGGCGATCTTTGTATTCGGCGACCTGCATCAGTTTGTTCTTTCGGATTCAGCTGCCCTCAGCGTACCTGTGTCTGATTCATTCGCACGTGCCGATGGCTCTGACGTTACAGGAACGACCGCAGGTCGGACGAACAGCAGGAATTCGACGGAATGAGAAGTGTTTTCACCTGCCGGTGAACTGTCTTCAGGATGCCTCATTCGCGGCGGCTCCGTAAGAATCAAACGGACCGCTGTTTCGTCTTTCGAGGAGAATTCCAGCGACGTCCCTTTGTGAAAAACGAACCGGTCAGAGTTCGTCAGTGTGTCAGCGGTGTTATTCTCACGAGTCAGAACATTGTTCAGGGCCACCCAGCGAACAGTACTGTCAGCTTCCGGCAGATAAAATTTCAACTCGGTGGCCGTGGTTTCCATGTCCACCGCTGCTGTTGCATCTGTGCGAAGGCTGCCTTCCAGTCGCAGCAGCGTCTTCAGATGCGCAGATGCCTGATTGTCCAGTCGATCGGCTTTGAGCACCGTGTGCAGGCACAATCCGGTTGTTGTTAACAGAACGCTGGTCAGGAACAAATAGGTCAGGTAGTAGTGAAACAAAGTGCCTGTGCGGCGCTGCGTCTGACGCGGTACGGGGATAATGCGCATCATTCCGGTACTCCCTGTGTGGCGACCCATGCGACCAGACTGTGGCGGAAGTCCGGACGGTCGTCGCCGGCCGGTCGAATGATGGTAAATTTGAACGCCTGCAAAGGGGGTTCGACGGTGTCCGCGGTGACTTCCTGGACATCCAGCTTTGCATCGTCATAGCGTTCGGTGAACCACTCAGAGAGTTTCAGCGTGTTGCGATCAGCAACGCCCATGTTTCGACTGACTGCACTTAGATTGTTCAGTTCGATCAATGACAGTGTGTCGAAGCGAGTCGCCTGACGCTGCTGGTGTACGGCATAAATGCCGGGAACAAGAATCGCTGCAACGGTGGACAGCATGACCGCCGCCACCACCATCTCAACCATCAGCGATCCCCGGCGATTGCCGGATGAACGGCCAGCAGCGCCGGTGCGCATTGACAGCGGTGCAGGCGACCGACGTGCTGACGCAGCGGATCGCCATTCCTGTTGCCGAAGTTCAGCCGTATGTGACATTGTCGATATCAACTCAGGAACCTTAGGAGAGGTCGTTCAGTAATTTGACCAGGGGAATAAACAGGGAGATGCAGACATATGCCACGACCATGCCCACTGACAGTACGATCATTGGTTGAACAATTGTGAGTAGTCGCTGAATCCAGCGGTCACGCCGGCGGTCGATTGTTCGCGCCAGGTGAATCAGTCCCCAGTCCAGGTGACGTGTCCTGGCGGCGGATTCAAGAAAGGCCACTTCGCGTCGTCGCAGAAATCCGTTGTTCCGCAATGCAGCCCAGCAGTCGTTCCCGGCGTTAAGTTCCTGTCGCACTGCGCTCAGTCGACCGGCGGCCCGGCCAGGACGCAACTGGGTATGAATGGCATGGACGGCATCGTTTATTGATTCGCCGGCGGCGACCGTAATACTTAACAAACGCAGCGTCACGGGTGTCCAGAATCTCGGGAAATGTTCCGAGCAGACAATCCGTCCGGAAGTCAGTTGCTGCAGATTAGCCCAAACCAGATACGCACACGCAGCCAGCAGACAGCTCATCATTGGCAGAATTGTCAGCGGCCAGTATTTCGCGCCCCAATCGGATGCGCTGATGAGCGTTTCTGTCATTGCCGGCAGATTGGTGCCAAAGTCGGAAAAGATCTTTTTGTACTTCGGGACAATGAAGATCATGATGAATGTCACGATCGACAGCGCCAGAATTCCGACGGTGAGCATCCATGCAAGCGTCGTTGAAATCATGGGGTGAGCAGGACTGGACGAAGCTGATTGATTCATGATTCGTCGAGCTTCTTCGGCCAGCACCTGCCTGAGCGTTCCGGTTTGTTCGCCGACACGAATCGCCAGCAGTGTCGCATCCGGCACCAGTCCCGTTGCGATGGACAGGGCTTCTGACAGCGTCTGCCCCTGATCGATTAACAGCCGCAACTCAGTGATTTTATCACTCCACGGCGAACTTGATTCCATCGCCAGTGCCTTAAGACCGCTCAGCAGTGACGTGGAATCCCCCAGGCCGGTGGCCAGAACCATCAGCAGTGATGACTGCCGAATGGGTTCCGGTCGGTTGAAGAGAAACAGCAAAGCCTGGAGATTGCCACCGGTCATTGTTCAGGAAAGATCGTTAAGGAGTTTGATGAGCGGAAGAACCATGGCCAGCAGACCTGTCGCGATAATCAGTCCCGCCAGAAACACAGTTAACATTTGAAGCAAAATGGACAACAGCCGCCCCTGTCCAATGGTTGCCGAGTCAAGCATTTCGGACAGACTTTGGAATGTATCCGCGACCGCATTACGTCGCTGCTCGGCAGTTGTACCTTCGTCTGTCGCAAACAGGAGAGACAGTGGCAATCCGGAGAGTTTTTCTGTGGGCAGCATGTTGCCACTGCCCGTCTCCAGTTCGTCAGCCAGCACCTTCCCGCGATTTCGTACGGACTGGAATCCACTTCCCGCCGTTGCTGTTCTCAACGATTCTCCAAACGGCACGTCACAGCGAATTGTGGCTGCAAGAATTCGAGCGACTCTGGCCTGCATGGCCCAGCGAAAGGCCATGCCCAGCAATGGAACAGACTCCAGAATTTCACCAACTCGCCCTGAAGACAGACTCACGGCGGTCAGGATGAGCGCCGTCATCATGAAACCCACGACGACGGCCCAACCTGTGAACCCGCACCACACCACGATGTCCGAAACCGAAATTACGAACTCAGTGATGGCGGGCAGCGACACGCCGAAGTCCTGGAAAATGCTCTTGAAGCCCGGCACGACAAGCAGAACAGTGGAATGAATGGCCACGATCACAACTGCCAGCATCATCAGCGGCCCCAGCAGGGTCATCACGAACTGCTGGCTGCGGAAGTCACGCCCCAGCAGATTCGGCAGCAGTTCTGCCGCGACTCTGGCTTTGCTGTCGTCGTCCATTTGAGACGTCATTACGCAGCGTGCCTCCGCGGGCATGGCGGCTCGCAGATAGGCTGGCACACTTTCACCGGACTCCAGCCTGTCGGCCAGAATTCGCAACAGTTGCCTTGGCCGATGCTGATACAGCACGTACAGCACCAGCCACACCGCCGGGGCGATGATGAAGGCTAATGCAGCCATTCCACCGACGACGGCCAGAAAGTCGCCTGAAAGTTTCTGCAGGCCAACTGCAGCGACAAACATGATGATGGCAAGCGTTTGAAACCATGGCGCAATACCCAGCAGCGGGTGAGATAACGGCTCGGCCGCGACTGCTCGGACGGCCTCGTGTGCCGGCAGTTCGGTCATCAGTGCTTCGCGCAGCTGTTCTCCCACGCGCAGCTGGTAGAGTCGTGGCAGAGGCATAACGTGTCCATCGATCAGTGAATTGAGTGATAATTCGCTGGAACTGATCAACCGAAGTCCGCGCGCAGTGATCTGGCGGGCAAGATCGGATTCGCTTTCAGCGTCCGTTGTCCCGTGGATCGGAATGCCCGATCGATCAGTGGCTTCGTAGCGGTATCGCGTCATCAATCAAGGATCTCTTTAGAGTTCAGGCGTATCAATTCGTCGTAAGAAAGCGGTACAGTTCTGTGATGGGTAGAAACACCGTCAGGGAATACACGGCCACGGTGCCGCCTCCGATGACCAGCAACATGGCGACCGGAATAATATTTCGCAGCCACGAAACACTGACGCTCAGCCGACGAGCGTAGTAGCCGACGACGCTGCCGAGTCGTTCCTTAAACAGGTCCTCTTTCTGGCTGCAGTTCCTGATGCAGGCCATCAGCAATGGAGGCAGATTTCCCGGACGCCAGTTTTCCTTACTGCCGTGTACCGGAACATTTCCTTTCTGCAGCTCATTGGCCGTCCGCTGGCAGGCGGTATCCAGTCCGGGATTTCCGCAGCAGGCGCCTGCCAGCAGCAGAGAATCAGCCAACGGCAGTTCGCGTTCCACCATCAGCGACAACATACGCGTCAGGGTGTAGAACTGCAGGTCGCGGATCATGCTGCCCACACCGGGCAACAGCAGCAGCAGCTTTTCCGGTCCGTTAAACGCCATCGAATCAGCTCGCCCCGAGAAAATCCACAGCATCGCAAAGAACAGGCAGACTGCGGGAAAGAGCAGCGGCCACCACCAGTACTGTGCGTCCAAAGCAATGATGTACTGAAAGGACGACATGTTCTGCGTCGCTGCGTCGTTCAGGATGCTGCCGACAGCGTTCAGGAAATGTCGAATCGACATCAGGAACAGCAGCATCGCCATGGCGACAATCGTCAGCGGATAGGTCATCGACTGTAGCACACGCTGACGCAGATCCACGAGATCCTCGGCCAGATTCCCGAGCATCTCGATCGTTCCGCCGAGCTGTCCCGTTTGCACACCCGCGGCGACGGCCGCGGCCAGCATTCTGGGGGCGCCGACCCGCCTGTCACGGATTGTGTCTTCCAGAGATTGTCCCTCAGAAAGACTGGTGGAGATCGTTTCGGTGAGCTGTGCCAGATGCCGACCGTGCCCCTGGCCTGCCCGGGCGAGATTTGTTTCCAGCGGCAGCCCTGCTGCAACTATGGCCTGCACTTCAGTGCTGAGGTTGCGAATATCTTCAAGAGTCACGGACGACATGCACGCAGACGTTTTGTTGAGTGAAGGAAAACAGACACAAGCCAGTCAACTTTGATCGATCAGACACTCCTGCCCAGTACGCGGAACACTTCCTCAGAATAAGTCTGCCCGGTTTGGACGGCTGCCCGAGCACGATCATGGAGTGTAACGGTTCCGCATTCTTTCGCGATGGATTCCAGCCGATTCGCGTCGACTCGCTCAAGCAATGCCTGAGAGATCTCACTTCGGTTCGGATCCAGCAGTTCCGCTGTGACGAACCGACCGTGGTAACCAATGTCACCACAGGTGCGGCACCGAATGGAAGGAGTCTCGTCAGCTGCAGAGTTGTCTGCGGATCCCGTCGGCTTCTCAAATTCAGCGGAGTTTTTTTCCCCAGCTGGCTGGTCACTGCAATGCGGACACGTTTTTCTGAACAGCCGCTGACATACGACGGCTCTTAAGGTGCTGCTGATCAGGTAGGGTTCAATGCCCATCTCCAGTAAACGAGTGACGGCTTCGACCGCACTGCCGGCATGAAAGGTGGTCAGTACCAGATGTCCGGTCAGGGCCGCCTGAAAGGCGCACTTGGCGGTTTCCGGGTCGCGGATCTCGCCCACCATGATCACGTCCGGGTCCTGACGCATCATCGACTTAATTCCTGTTGCCAGGTCAAAGCCGACGTTTGGCCTGACCTGAGACTGCGTCACACCGGGAACGACCACTTCTATGGGATCTTCCAGTGACATCAGTCCCTTGCCATCTCCGTGCAGTCGGACCAGTTCACGCAGGCAGGCGTACACTGTTGTGGTCTTGCCGCTGCCCGAAGGGCCGGTCAGCAGAATGACACCGGATGTTGCCTGCAACAGGTTTCCCATCGCGGTTTCAATGTCGTCCGGCAGTCCCAGCTTGTGCAGTCTCTGATAATGGTCGCTGTCCGCGAACAGTCGCACGGCCGCTTTTTCGCCAAACAATGTCGGGAACGTCGTCACCCGAACCTCGCCGGCCAATTGTTCGGCATCGGATGCGATGTTTGCAATTCGACCTTCCTGCGGCACATCCGTGCGATACGTCAGCAGCCCGGCCATGACTTTTAGTCGAGCCACAATGCGGGGGCAAATGTCTCCATCGAACGTGGTGACGTGATGCAGTACGCCGTCGATGCGTAACTGCATTTTGAGGCCGGTCTGTTGCGGCACCAGATGAACGTCGCTGGCTCGAAACTCGCGGGCTTGTCTCAGCATCAGATCCACCAGCTGAGGCACGTACTCGGCGTCGCTGTCTCTTAACGACCGCATTGCGTCGGAAAATTCAGCAGCCAGCGAATCGTGAGGCATGTGAGTCGGCTTCGCGGCGTGTGTTTATGAAAACATGCGGTCGCTGTGTCGCAGTATGCGATCAACGGCTGCGAGGAGTCAGTTTCGAGTATCAGCTCGAACTGGCAATGACGGTTGTGTCCTCATCAAAACTTCGGCAGCATATTGGCGTTGAACATCTGTTGACGGTCATTCAACTGTTCGATGATCTGATTCATCTGACTGCTGTCCGATTCCTTGCTGACGGCTGGCTTTGGAGCGTCGACCGCCATTCGCGACTCCCCCGGCGCCATTCCAAACGAAACGCCTGGACTGACCGACTGAGGTGACACTGGCTGAGGCGCCGGTGGCTGAACGGTAATCCGCTGAACGGGCGTATCGTCCATGGGCAGTGACAGACAGAACAGCAGGCTCAGGCAGCAGACCGCTCCGAAGCTGCCGGCCACCTTCAGACGAAACGTTTGCCGCGCGGCGATAATGCTGGTGCCGCACTCCGCCAGCAATCGGGATCTGAAGCCTGCCGACAATTCCGGCATCGGTGCTGCGTCACGGATCAGCTCATGCTCCGGCAGAGCGGGTTCGGGAATACTCAGTTTCTGACTCATCGGATGGTTCGCAATTTGGCGGGAAAACGTGGTGGAGGTACGGTTTGGGATGTTGTGTTCAAATGTTCTATTGAATAGCCTGAGACGCGGCACGCCGCCGCTTCTTTGTCGGGTTGGGTTCGTCTGTCTCGTGTACGAGTGACTCCAGACTGCGTTGCAGTTTTTCCATCGCGTATCGATACCGACTGGCGACTGTATTCTGTGATTTTCCAAGTACGTCAGCGATTTCCGCAAATGTCAGCTCTTCCCAATGCTTCAGGATCACGACCTCGTACTGTGCCTTTGGCAACGTTCGCAGAATGCGCTGCACGTGAGCCGCTGTTTCTTCACGCTGTACCGTGAATTCGGCCGTGTCTGTCTCACACTTAGTATCGATTTCTCCCAGACTGGTGGTTCTGCGTTTCTGAACGATTCGCAGTGATTCATTTCTGACGGCCCTGATCAGATAAGGCCACGGGGCGTCCGCGCGAGCCAGCAGCTTTGGCTTGCCGGCAATTCTTGAAAAAGCCCCCTGAACCGCATCTTCTGCATCTGCCTGATTTCCAGTAACACTCATCCCCAGGCGAACCAGTCGCATGGCGGCGAGGTCAAAGAGCTTACCAAGAGCTTTCTGCGGGTCCTTCGTCAGTCGCCCGACGCAAGACCGGAATTCCTGGTGGAAATCTGTAGGAAATTGATTAGACACGGCACTTTTCCCGAGTCAGGAATCAGAAATCTTTGTCTGAAAGAAATGGAAAAAAGGTCAGGAATCAGTACTTTCATCCGGATATGTCACAACAATACCGACCGTTGCGTCCGTTGGCGGCTGCAGATCTGGCAGGCTGTGTCAGCTGGAAGTCTACACGGTCGTCACTTTGGGATACCACTGACAAATCGTCCGTTGTGAACTCACAAACGTATTTGCCGCGTGTCGTCCGGCTGTTACTTACTATTTCCCTTTTTGTGATCAGGAATCGTCGTGTTTGAGACCGTTGCCGTTGTTGGAGCCACCGGAGCCGTTGGCACGATTATCCTTGAATTGCTGGAGAAACGAGATTTTCCGGCAAAGAAGTTCCGGCTGCTCGCATCGGCCCGCAGCGCGGGTAAACAGATCACTCTGGCCGGTCAGACAATCACGATCGAAGAATTGACGCACGACTGCTTCAATGGCATTGATCTGCTGATCGCCAGCACTCCCGACGATACCGCCGCCGAGTTCCTGCCGTCCGCCGTCAAAGCCGGTGCGAAAGTTATTGATGAATCCGGCTACTGGAGAATGAACCCTGACGTTGCGCTGGTCGTACCGGAAATCAACCCTGATGCCGCTCTGAACGCCAAAGGGATCATCGCCAGTCCGAATTGCTCAACCACACAGATGGTCCTGGCGATGAAACCCCTGCATGACGCGGCGCGAATTCGTCGAGTTGTCGTCAGTACGTACCAGGCAACCAGTGGAGCTGGTCTGCAGGGAAACACGGATTTGCTGGAAGGCACCCGGGCTGCGCTGAACGGGGAAAGCTATAACTATCAGGCTTTCGCTCATCCAATCGCCTTTAACGCCATTCCGCAGATCGGCAGTCTGAAGGAAGAAGGTTATACCAGCGAAGAAATGAAGATGGTGTACGAGACTCGCAAAATCTTTGGTGACGATTCCATCATGGTCTGTCCAACGTGTGTCAGAATCCCCGTATCCAATTGCCACAGCGAAAGCATTCTGGTTGAAACAGAACGGCCGATTGGTACTGACGAAGCTCGCGAGCTGTTCGCTAATACTCCGGGCATTCAGGTCGTCGACGATCTTGATAACGGTCAGTACCCGATGCCCTCGAATTGTGACGGCAGTGACGATGTGTTTATCGGACGGATTCGCCGGGATCTTTCGAATCCCAATGGACTGTCATTCTGGTGTGTGTCCGACAACCTGCGAAAAGGTGCGGCGACAAATGCCGTGCAGATCGCCGAATTACTGGCACAGCAGCAATAAACGAACACCGATACCATGAATGATCTCACTCATTTCGACGAAGACGGCGCCAGCCGTATGGTTGACGTGAGCGCCAAACCGGTCACGCAGCGTATGGCCCGGGCTGAAGGATTTGTGTCCATGAGCCCAGCCACACTGTCGACGATTCAGCAGAAGGGAATGTCGAAAGGCGACGTACTTGAGGTCGCTCGTCTGGCCGGCATTATGGCAACGAAACGCACGGACGAGCTGATCCCGCTGTGTCATTCGCTGGGACTGGAATCGGCGGCCATCAGCTTTGCGTTTGTGTCAGATACGCAGCTGCGGATTGAGTCGATCGTCTCGGTTTCCGGACGCACCGGCGTGGAGATGGAAGCCCTGACCGCGGTCAGCATCGCAGCTCTAACCGTGTATGACATGTGCAAATCGATCGACCGCGACATGGAGGTCACCGGCGTTCGTTTGCTGGAAAAGTCAGGTGGCCGCACCGGACATTACGTGCGCGGCGAGTCGGTTGGCGACTGCGGCCTTGCTGAGTAACTCTGGTCAGCTTCGTGCCAGCTTTGGTACGCTGCTCCGGAGAACGACGGACAAGGCCGTTCATGCCCCTGCTCAGCTGCTCCTGAATGGTCCAGCAAACGCCAATTCCGACCCTAAGTGGAATTGGCGGGGCCCGTCAACACGCTGTCACCGAAATGTGACTATGACACTTCAGGGTGTTCAGGAGAATTAGGGTGTCGTACTGGTCTTTGTAGCACCCCTTCTGCAAAGCACTGAATCGAGCATTTTCCATCCTGCAGCAACGGTGCCGCAGGACGCGGCGGTGTGGGACGGTCGTGTCGCAACACAGGCGTCGACTGACGAGACGAGGCGTTGAGTCGGGAAATCCCAAAGGTCCTGTGAAGCTCATGAATGGATTGCGGACGTTGCTGGATCGCGGACGTTGCTGGATCGCTCTGGTGGAAGTCGGTGACACGGCTCAGTGCGACTTCAAGTCACAGACGCACAGACCGATCAGTCCAGGGGGACCGGTTCCCTGACCTGACGGTGGCACAGGGACGAAGCAATATCAATCCCCTTTGTGCGACAACACCTTATCCGCTTTGGTGACGGTGCATAGCTCTCATGTCTTTTCGAACCCGAATTTGAAGGGGTGGCGATCCGGGAATACTACAGAGACTGGATTGATGTGTTGCGATAGGGCTAAGACGTTTCGGCGGTGTGATACACTGGTCGCGCGCTACGTCCAATAACAGCAAGCGTCACTGCAGTCGGCCGTACGGCGAAGTTTCATGAATTATCGCCGCGGTGGGTGTGTTTCAACAGCAGAACGGGTGCTCTTATTTCGTGTCGTAGAAGATTCTGACTCATGAGTGTAACGAAACTGCTCTCAAAACGTTCTTCACGGCCACAAGTCTGCGTTTAACGCGGAGTGTGATTGGGGCAACAGAATTGATAGAATGACGGAACGTCGGTTACCCTGCGACAATTGAAAAGGAGCAGTGCAGATGGCCAGAAACGAATCTCAGCCAAAGAAGAATGAGTCGACCAGACGAATCGTGCGTATCGGCACAGGCGTCGTGCTCATCCTTCTCGTTGTCCTGGCGTTCATGGATCGCAGTGCCAAGAACGCCGCCACGGAAACAACAACTGCCTGGCTTGACGAATTGCAGTCAGCCATGGACGACAACCGGGAACTCCGAGTTTCCGACCTGTCACAACACGTGATTGGCAGTCCCGAGACTACCGGCGAAGCGTCTCAGGGAAGTGTGGTTTACACGTGGAAGGGGACATTAAGGTCGTATGCAACAACAATAGCGATTGATGGTGCGGATCAGCCTGTTGTGATGAAAATCGAGGGGCCGAGTTCATAGACTTCGGACGTGGTTTCATAACTCGATCATACCCGCATGATGCACGAGTGAGTGGCTGAAACGGGTGGCAAAATCGAAATGGTCACTTACTTGCTGTCGCCGCCTGCTGGTATTGAAACCACTTCTCGTACGGGGCAGTCTGCATATTGTGGTTCGTGGCGGCAGCCGCTTTGTGTTCCAGACACGTGAACCGCGGCCAGGAGTCAGCAACCTTCGCTGTTGTCCCTGCCGACCGCCTTCGCACTTATCAGCGAGCAGAAAATGAATGCCTGACCGAGGGTTATTGCGTCGGGTTGTCATGCCACTGGTGGACGACTGTCTGCCAGAGTTCTTTGCCGCCAATGGCGTTGGACATGATCACCAGCCCGTCACCAGTCTCCGGACTGAATTCGCTGTAGCAACGGAACCCGGTGCCGTTGGATCCACTGTGGTACACCCGCTGCCGATCAGCGACAGTTTTCAGGCCCCACCCCAGCCCCCAGTCTGCATCCTGATCCTTACGATGGGAGTCGGGTGCCAGCATCTGTGCACGCATTTCTGCAGAAATGGAATAAGATGCACTGCGGTCCTCCTTCATTATTTCCACAAGAAACCGTGCGTAGTCGGCGGCTGACGTGTACAGCGAATAAGCCGCATTGGCATCCGCGTAGTACTTCCGTGTTGTCTTTGCGACGCCGTCCCGATCGTGCCCGCAGGAGGAACGCAGTGTGAATCGATCATCCCACACATACCGCGTATTTGTGAGTTCAAGCGGCTTGATCAGGCGATCGAGCGAAAGTGAATCGAGGTTTGTTTTTAACTTTCGTTCGACCGCCCGCTGCAGCATCAGAAAGCCTTCACCGGAATACCGGAAGTTCGTGCCCGGCTCAAATGCCAATGATAAAGGTGAGTCAGACCGCCAGCCACCGGCACGCCAGTTCGGCAGACCAGAGGAATGAGTTAACGTCATACGGGCGGTAATTCGACGATGTCGAGTATCGTCTTTCACATAGTCCGCGACCAGATAGTCAACCAGTGGTTTGTCAAGTTCGAATTCACCGTCTTCAACCAGCATCAAGAGCAGATAGGAAAAAAACGGTTTGCTCATCGAGGCGGCTTCCATGATCGTGTCGGGATCGACGGGATGATCAGATTCCGCACAGCGGACTCCGTACCCGCGTGACCAGACCAGCTGGCGATTGGAGATCAGAGCAAAGGAGACTCCCGGAACTTTGTGCTTTGTCATCAGGTCGTCGAGGTGCTGCTCGAATCGGCGCACCTTCCGATTCAGTAATTCCTGTAACGGCGGTTGTCCGTAGGTCGCGACGGCGGAACGCAGACGTCCGGCAGCCTGTACAGGACCGGTCCGGTTGTGGTCTGTTGCGTGGACTCCATATCGTCGGCAGACTTCAACAATCTGATCCGGGTCAATTGCCTCCACCGTACGGCCTTCGTGTCCTTCGGTCGTCACGGCCTGCAGCAGACTGTTGATGACTGCTTCCTCGGTCGCGTCCCGTACTGCCTGGAACAGGGGTGACAACTGATCATCACGCAGCAGTTCGGTAGATGCCGTGGGTGAATCAGCCTGATAAGCAGCCCGCAGCCCGCGGGCTGTGGAAAAGGCCAGTACGTAATCCCCGCTGCCATGTGAGATCGGTGATCCGGCCGCGGCCAGTCCCAGAGGGGCAAGGCGCGCCAGGCGTTTCAGACGGCGCGAATCGAGCGGTGCATCGGTGGCCACGATGACGATACAGGATCCGTGCTCGTGCTCGCGCACCTGGTCTTTCAGGTAATATCGTCCGAGTTCGCGACCGACGGGGACTCCGGCGATTGTCAGAGATCCCCCGAAATTGGTTTGCACAAGCACACCGACTGTATAGCCGCCCAGACTGGCAGGAAGTCTGCGGGAGGAACTGCCAATCCCGCCTTTCCATCCCATGCATCGAGTACCGGTGCCGGCACCGATGCAGCCTTCATTGACCGGACTGCTGTCAGCGTTCTGCAGGGCAGCGACAACGTCCTGTGCTGTCACCTGTCTGCGTCGAATGTCGTTCAGAAACGCATCGTTGCATTCGCCCACCACCGGGTTCACCGACTTGACGTTTTCACAGCCCTCTTGTTTCAGCACCCAGTCCACCAGCGCGTCAGCCGCCCCAAATGTACTCAGCGTGTTTGTCAGCACGATGGGCGTTTCAAGCACGCCGAGTTCCTCGATCTGCGTGCTGCCAACGAATTTTCCAAAGCCATTCGCAACATGGATCGCGGCTGGGACTTTCTGCAGAAATACATTGCCGGGATGCGGGATCACAGCCGTGACGCCGGTTCTGACACTGTCTCCCTTCACAATCGTGCGGTGTCCGACGTGGACACCGACAACATCCGTTAACGAGTTTGCCGGACCGGTCGGAAGCACTCCGATCGATATGCCCAGATCCCGCAGTCGAGAACGCCGCTCCGCTGGTCTGTCTGCTGCCGCGGTCGGACCGCCGATGACACAGAAGATGATCTGCAGCGCCACGGCAAGGTAGCTGAAACAACGCAACATCGTTGTCCTTCGAAGTGAATTCGTTTGATGGTCCGGAAACGGTACGGGCGAAGACAATGAAGTCGTGTCGCTCCCCCCGATTTGCTATACCATTCTAAAATGCTTCGCGTCAAAGGAACAATGTATACAGTCTGCACTGAATCAGGATTTATGTGTGAAGTGTTGACAGCATGATGCTTAATCTTTTCCGGTCGCTGGAATTCGCTCGCATCAAGAAATGTCCCATTCGCGGCTACTTCACAGCAGACTCAAGGAACGGCCACATGATGTCCGGGTAAAACTTATGCCCGGAAGGCCCCCACTCATGACGGAACTGGTTTTTTGCTCCGGCCGCTGCGTAGATGGAACGTACGTGCGACATGGCCGCTTCGACATCCGGGAACGAGTGCAGTCCATCCATGCGTCCGTTCACTGCCAGCATCGGCCGCGGTGCCGTCAGTGCTCCAATGTCGGACAAATCGCCGAGTTCCACCTGAGCACGTGGCACCAGGCAGCAGTCGCAGTGAAATATAAAGCCGGTAGAACTTGTGTACGACGTAAATGAACAGCTGGGCACCGCACTCGCAATACGTTCGTCAAGGGCTGCGACGTAAACCGTCAACACTCCGCCACCGGAGTTGCCGGTCAGGACGACCTTGGTCGGATCGATCCCGGGCAGGTCTCTCAGGGCCCAGTCCAGCAGTCGCTGCGTGTCCCAGACTCGTTCACCGACAGCTGTTCGCCCGGCCAACAGGCAGTGTATCAGCTGAGCTCGACAGTCCCGTCTGCCATGTCTGCCCTGAAGATCCGGAATGGAAACAGCCGCAGCCAGCCCCCGCGTCGCCGGAACCAGCGTCACGAATCCCCGTTTTACGGATTGCACGCCGATATCTCCGTCTTTTGCTCGGGTTGTGTTGCGATGATTGTCATCGCGATACACCCCGGCATACGTATTCCAGCCATCGCTGTCGTGACCGTGAACGCAGATCGCCAGCGGACGCAATAATTTCGAATTGTGCGACGGTGTGAGTAACCAGAATGGAATCGTGACACCTGGTTCCGTTTCAATTCCACCAAGCTGACGCTGATAGCCATCTTCCCGGACCGGAGCTTCCAGACGCACGGATGGCTGATGTTTGTCCAGCTCAAGTTGCATGCGGTCCAGGCCGAGCAGATCGGTCAGTTTTTTCCGAGCGTCACTTTGCCATGCTGTGAAACCACCGGGATAGTCTGTCCGAAACGCCAGCTCACCAGCTGAGGTTTCCGTACCGGAATGGATTCGTTTCAGATAGTCGGCGACCGGACGGGGAAACTTTGCGAACGGTTGCGCCGGCTTGTCCTGTGCGAGGCTACAGGAAATCAGCCAGACAGATGTCAGTGTCACCGAACGAATTCGAATTGTCGTTGTCATGTCCTGTGTACTCCGGCAGGTGGTGCAGCGTCCTGGTGACTCTGCCCCAGAATCCGTGTTCGCTCGAGTGACGCATATTGCCGCTCGGAGTCACAGAAATCAATGGCGTCGCGGAAACCTTTGCCGTCAGTCGCTTACTCAATCCTTCGTTGCCAATTCACGATATGTCAAATCGTTTCAGTTCACCTTCATTATTCTGAAACGGTGATTTTTCTTTTGCTGAATATCATGGCGTCTTTGTCTGCCAGATCTCGATCGATGTGTTTTATGTTTCTGTGGATTGCCGCATTAGTTGTGAATGACGTGCGGATTTTCCGGAGGTTCTAAGTCGCGATGCCATGGGATGTTACGCAGGAGTCATGCTTTCCCTGTGAGAATCTTCCAGGATTAATGCCAATCATTTGCGCTGACCGTCGTCTTCGCATACCGGTCGCATCCACAGTGAGCCTTTCATCAATCGGTCCGTACGCGCGTTTCAGTCATTCGGAATCGGCACCGGAGGATGGACGCCGTGTTTTCTGAGTCCTGCCAGGTAGAAGGGCAATGTGCGACTTGTGTATTCTTGCGGCGCCGGATTCCTGACTGACTGTGAAGAGCAGCCGTCGGCGGCGTAAGTGTATTTCTTCCAGACAGAGAAACCGCTTTGCATCCCTCCGATGATGTCATATTCAATCATCGTTTGGTAACCGCGTTCCGGATAGTAGAGGTCGACGCCCATGGCGCTGACGGTTGCCGCCGGTCCCTGTTTGCCGGCGGAGTGATTTCGCAGAACGGAAAACTGCACTTTCCTGGCAAGGTAACCGCTGCTGTCGTATTCCAGCCAGTGAATCCATTCCATCTTTCCAGCCGGGTATTTTACCAGCAGCACAGGCTGCCCGCGTTCGTTGTAAAACAGCTTTGCATACATTTCTTCTTTGTCTCTGGTAATACGCCGTACCTGACGCAGCATGCCGTTCTGGTAATAGAAGGCGAAGTAAAACTGGCGAAACTTCAAAGGCACGTCCTTCTGCAGTTGCAGGGCGATGGGAATGTCAAATATTTCCGAAATGTTTGTGGTGTAGAATAGAGCCATGCCTGCAGTGCCAATTTTCTTAGTTGCCAAAGCATAGATCTGAGATTTCATCCGGTCCACGTCCCGTTGTGCGAGTACGTAGGGAGAATCCAGTGAAAAACTTGCCGCGTTTGGCGGACTGGAAATTGAATAACTCTTGATGTCGGCGTCCGGACGAGGCTGCAATCGCTTCGCGACTGATGCGTCGGATTCAGCGACGAGCCTGATGTCCACGACGGGAGTCTGCTCGACGATTTTGGTGGGTGCGTTCCTGTCGTCCGAATTCGCGTCGGTCAGCTGTACTGGATGTTCGGCGATCGGCTTACGACCGGACTTTAACGCGGGCGACAGTTCCAGGGCGACCTCTGGCTCAACACTGGAGGCCTTAAAGAGCAGCAGCACTAACATGATAACCGTGACGACGGCTGCGGTGATGTTGGAAACGTTCATCTTGAATTCCTTTTGAGGCGTGTCGCTATGAGAACACGCAGGTCAAACGGCCGCTGGTTAAGTCTAGTTCGCAAAAACCTTGCTGGTGTCGCAAATTAAGGGCGGTCGTTCGAGCCGGCCCCCATTTTTTACGTGCCGTTCGTTAAAACGAAGGCCCTGCGGCCATCGAACAGGCCCTGAATGCCCTTTTGGTCATTTTTGCAGCAGTGCAGAGCGATGGCCATTTGCGGGGGAAGTGGATGAAGTCGTTGATATGGTCGCTCCCAATTACGGCTGTCGGAGCCCGTTGAGAAACAGAGGTGTTCGTGATCAGTTGTGATCTGCAATATTGTTCGGGGATTACCAGGTCTGGTTGAGAACATTTAACGAAGACACGCCTCTGAGTGATTGCAGCGACTGTGTCAGATTCAGGGTCACTGAATCCGACGCGCCGCCCACAGTCACGTCGCCGACCCTGAACACCACAAATACCATGCCCGCGATCAGAAAGACGGCCGTCGCTGATGCGGCCGGGGACGACATTCAAATCAACGACCAGACGGCGTTCGTGACGACTCACGGCCTGACCACCACAGTCTTTCAACCACAGACGCCGTTGCCTTCCGGGACATACAGAGCGCGTGTTCGCCATGTCGATGCCGGAGGAACATATTCGGTCTGGTGGGCGCCAGACTTGCAGCTGCACATTGATACAGGGGCGATCGAGCAGATTATCTGCCCGCTGGCCGAGGCTCTAATTGCGTCAGAGAACCTGGTTCCGGGGTGGACTTCCGCCGCAACCGCAATGATTTACGAACTATGGGTGAGTGATTTGACAACAGGTGCTGGTAGAATCATCCGCGAAACATCATTGGCAGAAATGGCCTTCACGACAGTGATGCAGCTTGCAGCTGGTCAGTACCGAGCATGGTTTCGTGCAATTGGTTTCGTGCAATTGGGGCCGGCAACGTAGCAGGGGTCGGGACCAGCGGAACAGATTTCACAGTGGTCGAATAATCGACGTGCCGAAGTCCCCGCTAATTCTTCACTGCTCCTTGTTTGACCGCGAGCCGGGCGGGCCTCGTTCTGGTTCAGGAACTCTGCCGAAGTTTGCTATTGTGCGGAGGAACGCGGGGCGTTGCCCACGCGGTTAAACGAAGTTTTTCAGACGACGTCTCCACGTCTGCGGGCGTCGTTTGTCTGCGGGCGTCGTTTATTACGGGAATCATACCGCGGCTGTGCAGGTTTTGAACGGCTGAACTGCCAGTACCATCGCCAGTTTTCAGTCGTTGCTACCGCGTGGCTCCTGTTGCTGTATACCTCAGGTTGCGAGCAACCTGAGGTACCCGAAGCAGTTACGTAGCGTGGGGCCATTGGCTTGAGCGAGATCGGATCACGCTACGGGACAATCGTTTCATCCTGCGGTTAATCAAACGCTTTCTGCGGCCACGGCCGTTCCGTGCTTCAATTGTCGCGTCACTGGCGAGCGGCGGCGGCGGTTGGTACGATCGTGCCTCCAGTATGCTGTGTTGCGGGCCGTGTTTGACGGTGACGTCCAGCCGCCGTTTGACCGTCTTCTCAGGGACATTCGTGCTGGCGGCCGGCAGTGAAAAGCACAGAATGCCGGCATGTTTCCCACCTCAAAAGCTGTTTTCGCCCGTCTGACTGACGCGACCGGCTACCTATTGAAGGACTCCACTGATGCGATTTCTGTCACCAAAGCTGGCAAAAGCTGCTTTGTTACCGTTTCTGGCCGCAGCTCTGTTGCTGTATCCGGGCTGTTCAAATGACGGCAGTGGCGGCGGCGGTGAAACTTCCTCGGGCGGCGGCGGGCGACGGCAGTTTCTCAGCATGGGGACCGCACCTGTAGGCGGGGCCTTTGCTGTTGTCGGTCAGGCAGTCGCCGAAGTTCTGAACGCCAGGAAGGGGGACGCCAACTGGAAAATGCAGGCCAAGGGGACCAAGGGGTCTCAGGAAAATATCCGGCGGCTGGCGAAAGGCGATTTGCAGTTGGCTCTGTCGAATTCGGCCATTACTTATTTTGCAGTTCGAGGCGAGTCCGGTTGGGAACAGAAGTACGACATGCGAGCGATTGCGACTCTGGCTCCCAACGTGGCCATGTTTATCACCACAGCCGATTCGGGCATCAAATCCATCGCGGACCTGAAGGGTAAGAAAGTGGTCGTGGGGCCGGCAGGTGCCGGGTTCGAAATGTTTGTACAGCCTTTACTGGCGGCTCACGGAGTCACCTACGACGATTTCTCTCCACTGAATGCCACTCAGAGCGGTGCTGTTGATATGCTCGGTGACGGATCGGCTGATGCTGCATTCTTGGGAGGAGCTGTTCCCACCGGTTCCATCAGCCAGGCCTGCAGCACTCATGACATTTACTTCATTCCTTTCGGGGATGCAGAACGCACCAGGCTGGTCGAAGACTATCCTTTTTTTCAGCCGTTTACAGTGACACAGGATAAGTACCCGGACCTGACGGGTGACTACGCCGGGCTGAATGTTGGTTCGATGCAGCTGATTACTTCGGCTGACCAGGACGAACAGCTGATTTACGAAATCACCAAGCTGATCTGGGAGAACCGCACAGACATTGCCGCACAGCATCCGGCCGGAAAGGCCATCAACGAAAAGAATGCCGCTCGCTACACCGGAACGGACTTTCATCCGGGAGCGGTTAAGTTCTACAAGGAAGCTGGTATCTGGCCGGAAACTGAAAGTGCTGCGGAACCTGCTGCAGACGCGGAACCTGCTGCAGACGCAGAGCCTGCCACAGAAGCCGCCGCCGAACCAGCCGCACAGGAGTAGCCGCGCGTGTTCGACCGTATTCGAGGTATCTGTGCTGCCGTACTGTCGGTTGCACTGTGTCTGTTTACCCTGGCAGAAGTGAATTACAACTGGCTGCAGCCGCAGTCTGCGCTGGCGGTGTTTGTTGGCATCGGTCTGGTGCTGTGTTATCTGACCACGCCGATCCATCCGAAGCTGAAGGACAACAAGTTCCTGAACGTAGTCGACTGCGTGCTGGGAATCGCTGCGGGGGCGTGCTGCACCTATGTGGTTGTGCAGACGGAACCGCTGTTCAAAAGTTCATGGGCCGAAGGAATTTCTCTGGCGAACCGCGCCGGTATCGAAACGCAGACCGATTTTGTAATCGGCCTGATCGGTCTGGTGCTGGTCTTTGAGGCGACTCGACGTTCGATCGGCTTGATCGTACCGCTACTGGCGCTGGCTTTTGTCGGTCACTCGTGGTACTGCCATGCCAGTTTTGTGAATGACTGGGCCGAGATGCCAGGCTGGATGCTGCCTCATGCCGGTCAGAACCTGCGCGATATCGTCAGCACCACCTTTCTGCAGACGCTGGGAGTGTTCGGGCCGGCGGCCGGTGTGATGTTCAAATACGTATTTCTGTTCGTGGTGTTCGGAGCGTTTCTGGAGATGTCCGGCGCGACTCAGTTCATTATTGACCTGGCAGAAAAAGTATTCGGGAATAGCCCGGGGGGACCGGCGAAAGTGTCAGTGCTTGGCAGCGGGCTGATGGGGTCACTGTCCGGCAGTGCTGTGGCGAACGCGGTCACGACCGGTGCCTTCACGATTCCCATGATGCGAAGCGCCGGGTTCCGTCCACATGTGGCGGCAGGAATCACGGCCGCCGCGGCGTCCGGTGGTGCTTTGGTCCCGCCTGTGATGGGAGCCGGAGCATACATGATGCTGGAGCTGGTGCAGCCTCAGGTCACGTTTCTGGAAATCGCCAAAGCGGCGATGGTTCCGGCGATTTTATATTACCTGTCGATTTTTCTGATCGTGCATTTTTATTCGCGTAAAGTGGGCGCCCAGGCGTTCGAGGAAAAGAAAAAGCCGAAACGAATTTCAAAGTTCGAAGCTGTGGTTTTCTTTGGGGCGCTGGGTACGCTGATTCTGTTGCTCGGCCTGCGTTTCTCACCGTTTAAGGCAGTTACCGGAGCGTTAATGGTGATCCTTGTGCTGTCGGCTTTGCGCAAAGAGCTGCCGATCGGCGTTGGTCCACGGACGCTGGCGGTGGCGAGTTTCATTTTCGGTACGCTGCTGTGTCGTTTCCTGTGGACGGGGATACCAGACGATGCCTCCGGCCGGCAGATTTTTGAGAGCTGGCTGTCATCGGGAATTGTCGGTATGTTTGCCCTGCTGACCTTTGGTATTGCTCATCCGGCATGGCGTCCGTCGGTTGTCGACGCATTGAAAAAATCTGCGAGGAACGGCGTTTCACTGGTCGCCGCCAGTGCGTGTGTCGGGATTATCATTGGCATCGTACAGCAGACGGGCATCGCCACGGATTTTAGTGCCGTGATCAAAGGAGTTGTCGAGACCAACCTGTTTCTGGCGCTGCTGGGCATCATGGTGTGTTCGATCGTGCTGGGCATGGGCGTGCCGTCGGTCGTCTGCTATCTGCTGATGGCCACGCTGATGGGGAGTCTATTGAGTGAGCTGGGTGTAATACCGCTGGCTGCTCACCTGTTCATCTTTTACTTCGGCATGATGAGCATGGTGACTCCGCCGGTGGCTCTGGCAGCGTATGCCAGCGCGTCCATCGCGGAAGCTCCGATCATGAAGACGTCTTTTGCAGCCTTTCGATTTTCGCTGGTCGGGTTCACTCTGCCGTTCATGTTTGTGTATCGTCCGGAACTGCTGCTGCTGAGCCCCGACGGCGGGGCGGCAGACATCCTGCCGGTACTGATACAGGTTTTGCTGGCAGTCGCTGGAATCGTGTCCCTGGCGGTTGGTATTGCGGGCTACATGTTTACGGACGCACATGCAGTCACCCGAACAGTGGCGGTGGTGTCAGCAGCGATGTTACTGACACCGGACGTAACCATTTCCGGAAACAACCTTGGCGTGGCGACGAACATCACAGGACTCGTTCTGCTGGCAATTGCCGCTTCCATGAACTGGGTTCGATCGCGGTCCGCGCCGCCTGCCGCGGTATAGCCGGGCTGCCGTCCGTGAACAGATGGTCTGCTTTCGTGGAACGCTGCAATGAGACGTGGAGGTTTGACTCAGAAGGCAGCAGGAACGAAGCTGCACACCGAAACACGGGAATCAAAGCCTGTCATTTCGCACTCTGAACTGAATACGCGAGATAAATAATGAAAAACGTGGTCTGGGGGCTGGTCGTGCTGCTGGTCATTCTGCACCAGGATAACTGGCTGTGGGAGGATGCGACGCTGATTGATGGTTTTCTGCCGGTCACCCTGCTGTTTCATGGCGGACTGTCGATTGCGGCTGCGGTTACCTGGTTCCTGGCGACGAAATTTGCCTGGCCCGCTGACGTTGTGGAATCTTCCAGCCCGGGAGGCAGTGAAGCATGACACAGTTGATCATCATCTGCTGCTATCTGGCATTACTGCTGGGGCTGGGTTTGTTTTCCAGCAGGTTGTTTCGCGGGACCAGCAAAGACTACATGCTGGCCAGCCATTCGATCGGGCCATTCCTGCTGCTGATGTCGATTTTCGGCACGACCATGACGGCCTTTGCTCTGGTCGGATCCACAGGCGAATCGTTCAAAGAGGGCGTGGGGGTCTATGCATTGCTGGCATCATCCAGTGGCATCACTCATTCCCTGTGCTTTTTTCTGCTGGGGATTAAACTTTGGTCACTGGGGCACAAATATGGCTATACGACTCAGATTCAGTTCTTCCGGGATCGTCTGCAAAGCGAGGGCATTGGTCTGCTGCTGTTCCCTATTCTTGTCGGGCTGGTCATTCCGTATCTGCTGATCGGCGTGATGGCGTCGGGCTCAGTAATTAACGGAGTGACTCAGGGGACGTTCGAAACGTCCTTTGGATTCGACGAGGCTGTGACAAAAGGCGGAGTCCCCAAGCAGGTCGCGTCGCTGGTCATCTGCGTTGTAGTTTTAATCTATGTCTTCTTCGGCGGCATGCGTGGCACGGCATGGGCCAATACCTTTCAGACGATTGTCTTCATGATTCTGGGGGTGGTTACGTTTTACGTGATCGCCATGAAGCTGGGCGGGAAGACGACGTTCATGGAAAGTCTGCGAGCTGCCAGCAGCAAGATACCTCCGGATAAGCTTATTCGTGGTGCTGTGGGTGATCATCACGGCATATCTAAGTTGAAGTATTTCACGTACATGCTGGTCCCGCTTTCTGTGGGGATGTTTCCGCATGTGTTTCAGCACTGGCTGACGGCGAAGAACGCCAAAGCGTTCAAGTTGCCGGTGATTGCTCACCCGATTTTTATCATGATTGTGTGGCTGCCCTGCGTGCTTGTCGGCGTCTGGGCTTCGTCGGATTTGTTTTACGGCCAGCTGCCGGCACCACTGCAGGCGGCACTGGATGGCAATCCCAACATCGTATTGCCTGTGATGGTGAAACAACTGGCCGGACCGCTGCTGGGTGGATTTCTGACCGCTGGAATTCTGGCGGCCATCATGTCGTCGCTGGACAGTCAGTTTCTATGTATTGGAACGATGTTCACAGAAGACATTGTGAAGCACTATGCCGGGGCGGAAAAAATCGGTGACAGACAGTCCATCCTGATCGCCCGGGCCTTCATCATTCTGATCGTGGCGATCACGTATGGGTTGAGCCTGTTTGAACCTCGTGCCGTATTCACATTGGGTGTTTGGTGTTTCAGTGGGTTTTCGTCATTGTTTCCGCTGATCTTTGCCTGTCTGTATTGGAAAAAACTGACGAAGGCCGGGGCCTACGCGGCTGTATTAGCGGCGTTTGGTTCATGGGGCTACCTATTCTGGCAATCAGACTTTGCAGCCAACAGAGGCTACACCGTTATGGTCCCCGGCACCGACTACGAAACAATGCCGGTCGCGACCATGTTTCTGTGCTCAACGGTCGCCATGGTGATTGTGTCGTTAATTACGAAACCGCCTGAAGAGGAGCATCTGAAGCGGTTTTTTGCTTAGGGAAAGTCATAATGTCTCTGAACAGAACGGTCTTCTGTTCAGAGACATTGAGTGCACGCCGTTGCCTGTTCGCCGGAGACTGCAATGAATCATTCCCAATATCTGCCGTCGGCTGAAGCATGTCCTTCGATGCTGCGGCGTGATTTCCTGACCAGTTCTGCCAGTGGTCTTGGCAGTGCAGCGCTGACGTCGCTGTTTGCCGCTGACGGCCGGGCGGAAGCACCGGTCAGAGCAGATGGCGCTTTGGCGACGCGGTCGACTCATTTTCCCCCGAAGGCAAAGAGCTGTATCTTTATCTTCAACGCAGGTGCGCCTTCACAGCTGGACTTATTCAACCACCGTCCCGCATTAACGAAGCTGGACGGGCAGGCGCTGCCGGAATCGCTGCTGGAAGGTGTGCGGTTCGCATTCATCGAAAAGGAGTCCGCCCGGCTGATGGCGGCTCGTCGCAGGTTTCGACAGAACGGCGACAGCGGCATGTGGTTTTCGGAACTGCTGCCCAACATCGCCACATGTGCCGATGACATCTGCATGATTAACAGCATGCACACCGATCAGTTCAATCATCATCCAGGGCAGCTGATGATGCAGTGCGGTCAGGCTCAGTTCGGTCTGCCGTCGATGGGATCCTGGATCAGCTACGGACTGGGCACTGAGAATCAGAATCTTCCCAGCTATGTCGTGCTGACGTCGGGACGCGGTTCCAGTGGTGGAGCGACCTTGTGGAACGGTGGTTACCTGCCGTCCGTGCATGCGGGGGTGTTGTTACGCAGTCAGGGGCCACCGATTCTGAATCTGGAACTGCCTGCTGGTTTGCCGGCATCCCTGGAACGTGCCGGACTGGACGCGATTCGCGAATTGAATCAGCTGAACTTTAGCAGGGTGCAGGATCCGGAAATCACCAGCCGGATCGCAAACTACGAACTTTCGTTTCGAATGCAGTCGGCCGCGCCGGAGCTGACCGATCTGTCAGGGGAAACCAGTGGCACTCTGGAAGCTTATGGAGTCACTCGGCCCGAGCCCAAGAAACGATCGGGCCGAGTGGGAACGGGGGACCACTTCCCGTCGTTCGGACGGAATTGTCTGCTGGCGCGGCGGATGGTCGAACGGGGTGTGCGTTTTGTGAACATCATGTTCGCGTCGTGGGATCACCATTCGAATCTGGAAAATGACCTGAGCTACAACGCGCGCTGCGTGGACCAGCCGATTGCAGCGCTGATCAGGGATTTGAAACAGCGTGGCCTGTTGGACGAAACGCTGGTCGTTTGGGGCAGTGAATTTGGTCGCACGCCACTGGGTGAAAACCGTAACAACAGTAAGAATGTCACCGGCAGAGACCATCACCCGAATGCTTTCAGCATGTTCATGGCAGGGGGCGGATCACGCGGGGGACACACTCACGGTGAAACCGATGACGTGGGCTGGAATCCGGCGATTGATCCCGTCCATGTCAACGATCTTCAGGCCACCCTGTTAAAGCTGTTTGGTCTGGACGACCGGAAACTCACGTTCCGGCATCAGGGCGTAGACAAACGACTGACCAACATCACTCGTGAGGCGGCAGTGATTGACGAGCTGATTGCCTGACACTGCTTGCCCGAACGAACCGCTCAGCTTACCAGTGGCGCACTCGGTACACCGAACGGTGCGGGTAACTGCGGTATCGAACTGTGGTGACCGATGGAACGTACCCGTAGACCGGTGCGACAGCGATCGGGGCGGTGTACACGGGAGCCGGATAATAGGCGACTGGTGCGGGCGGAACGTATGCGACGACGGGAGCAACGTAGCCATAACGGTATGCAGGTGCAGCATAGCCGTAACTATATACAGGTGCAGCACAGCCGAATCCATAGTAATGGTGGTGATGAAAAAGTCCCGCTGAAACGCTGCCGCACGTTGCGATGGCAATAACCATCATCAGGGTCAGTTTTCTAATCATGATTTTCTCCGAATCATTCTGCAGTTGATGTGATTGTCAGGTGAGTCAGACGTCACCTTCGCTCCGCCACGTGCACGATCATAATTTGTCACTCTGCACGGTATCAACGCGCACAGGTCAATTCACCTACTTCTTTTCATGATTCCGATCATGGAAATCCTGATTTTCGCGGCAGTTCCTGAGATCGGAAGACAGTCGCCCTGCGATTCATAACGTTTTACGCTTCACGCAGAGCCGCCGAGTCTTCCTGCAACGACGAGAATACTTCGCCAGTTGTGCGGCGCGCCAACCTCCGCCAACGTGTAATTAAGAATTTCCCGGACGGCAGACGACAGTCATTCATTGAGTTTGCTAACCGACGGGGCTGGTGCCCATTGCCAGTTCATCTTCCCAATCGTCCAGCAGTGGCCAGTCAACGGCACAGGTTCCGAAGTCGGCCATGTGCTGATATTTGTCTAACCGGTCGATCGTTGACTGCAGCAGATCGTGATCGTTCCGGAACGCGGGACCGTGGCTGGGCAGCAGCCATTCGACATCACTGTTCTGAATTCGCTTCAGTGATTCGATGAATGCCGGAATGTCGGAACCGTGATGAGCATCGATGCCGCCCACACAGCCGTCGCGAAAAATGTTGTCGCCCGACATCAGCAGATTGCCAAGTCGAAATGACAGCTGTCCTGTGGCATGTCCCGGTGTGTCCCAGACCTCCAGCTTCAGGTCTCCTAATTCCAGAGTGTCTCCGTCACCGGCTGTTTGGCCGATGCTGAACTCAGGCATCTCAATGGATATCTGCTGCGCAGGTATCTCAGCAAACGATGCGATCCGGTCGCCGTCCTCCAGAATTGTCTTTGCGGCGGGATGAGCAACCGTCACTGACCCGGGAAGCAGCTCCGCCGCTCGCTGAAGTCCCTGGACATGGTCCGCATCGGCATGCGTGGCGATCAGGTACAGGCAGTGCGACAGCGGGAAGTCCATCTGCCGAATCATGTCGATGATTTCGTCGACGGTATCTTCGTAGCCGATGTCCACGAGTGCCCATTCGTTCTGCGAAAACACCAGATACACGCAGCAGCCGAACCTGCGTCGCGCCTGAAAATTCATTTCGATCACGTTGGGGAATAATTCGCGACGCGTAATCATGGGCAAGACCGGTCGACCGGCGAAAGTGAATGCCGCCGAATTCAGCACTGGAAATTGAGAATCAGCCGGGATACACAGAAGGCTGATGCACAGAAAGGAGAACTTAACAGACGTGCGATCTTACGGACTAGATGCTCCGTTGGCAACGGCTGTGCTGCCGACCAATTCCCGAGGAGGCGGCTGTGGATTGTGATTTTTCGCCCCAAACACCCGGTCAGGTCTCTGAGGCAGCTCCAGGCAACAGTCCCGGGCTGATTTTTCAGCCGACTTAACGACCTTCACTGGCTGTACTCCTCCGGAAACCGAACACCTGAGCCACTGGCCTCCGAATTTTCCGGCAACTTCGGAGGATTCAAGTCGGGCAACAGTTCGCGTTCAGATTTCGGCGAGCACTTCGGACCACCGGCATGTTCAGTAAAGTCTGCCACATCAGAAATGCCGGAACGTCACAGCTTCACAGGTCTTCGCAACGTGTATTGGTTTTCAATAACGCGACAAATGAAGGCAAGCTCTTGGATTTGACCAATGCCAGTCAGATTGTCAGATGGTAACTTCTGAGAACGGAAAAGATTTGTCATGGCGGTTATCGTGTGCACTGAGTCTGGAGAGTTCGTTCCGATGAAGAATGTTATTCAAGCCACAATCGTTGTCACGATGGTTGTTGTGTTCACGATGAGTATTCCTGCCCTGGCCGGCTGTCATTGTGGTGGCGGGGCAATCGGGTGTGCTTCCACCATGCCGCTTACGCCGTATCACGGGCTGGGTTCTGTTGCTGCTTACGGTCAGTACTCAGCTTATTGGGCATATAGTCGTCCTGTACATCAGATGCCCATTCACGGTCCACATCCCGCTCAGGCGGACGGCCGTCGTTATCCGATCTACCCGTGCTGCGGCGCTGCCGCTGAGGAATCCAGCCTGGTTCCGCTGGTGCCAGGAACGCTTGGTAAAACCTATACAAAGACATCACACAGGATTCCGGAAGATAAACATCCGCGACTGGGCATGCTGGCCGTCAGGGACACGGGCAAGGTGAAGTACCTGTCGGTTGAGAGAATGAGCGGTTTCCGAATGGATAGCGGAGTCTGGATGTTTGAGACGGATCACCCCCTGGTGACATGGACGGAGAATATTGTACGCATCGAAGCTCGCAAAGACGTCGCAGATGTGGAACCCTATGCCGTCAGTTTTGTACGTCTGATACCAGGACGCCTGGTCTATCTGGATTTTAAATGACGTGCCGGAGACTGATGCGTACTGTTCCGTGGTACGAACCGAACAGGGTTTCATATAGTCAACGGCAGCTGCTTGTTGTCAGGAACCGTCGTTTTCTGTTGCGGTGTGTGGCAGCCGGAATATCTCTGCATGGGGCAACCCGGAAATCGATTGGTTGTTGCACGGCACGCAGGTCGGCGGTTTTGGCGGAGCTGGATCACCCCAAAACCCGCACCGATGACGCTGGACCAATGTGCGACATACCAGCACAGACATCACTCACGAAAAGCAAAGTGGGTACGGCTGAGTGAACCGGATGCGGGGTCACCGTTCAACGCACCGCGCGACGTTGGTTGGCTGAGTGATTTGCTCATTCTAACGCCTGAGTGTGCGTAAGATCGGTATTCCGGAGACCAGTGGTCTACCTGACTCCAGCTGCCCCTCGGAATCCAAAGGCCGTGAAACGCGACATTTCAACAGCATCCAGAATCTTCGTCGCAGCGATATTGTTGAAGTCGATAATCACTCGGCGTGCTCCGGATAGATCCGGTGTCTGGCGTTCCAGCAGCAGCAGTTCGCCGGTAATCATGAATTCCACGAACTGAATCTGTTCGCCGTGGACCGTCACGACCAGTCCCTTTCGAGGGACGCTGACCGGCCATTCCGCAAACAGCTTCTGCATGGGATTGGATGTTGAGGCGGAAACTGGAGAAATCATGGGCGGTGGCCTGTGGCATATAGAATAGATGCAGGTGTTCTCTCCTCATCTAGTTCGGCAATTCAAAACTGAAGTACACATGTTCGCTCCCAATGCTGATTCAATTGATAGAATCAGCATTATCAGTGGGTACTTTGCACCGTCGTGATCGGTGCAGTGCTTCATATCGCAAGGCAGGGATTCGTCTTGTTCAGTGTATTGAATGTTGTCTTATTCAGCCCTTTTAGGGCAAGAATTGGCGGTGTCGATCGATAAGGTGCTGTTGAGGCTCTACGGAACTCGATTGGGAGGCATTTAGAATGTCGGTTGCTAAAGAGGTTGACTCTGGTGCGAGTCTGCCCAACTGGGCAAGTCTGCGCGGCAATGCTCTGGAGTCGATTCAGTCTGTAAGCATCCCCAACGACATTGAAATTCCCGCCTTGCCTCAGGCGGTGACCGAATTCTCACAGCGGGCAGCCGACCCTGATGTGAAGCTTGAAGAACTGGTTGCGATTGTTGAAACGAGCGCCGGGCTGACGGTCGAACTGCTGAAGTTCGTGAATACGGCCAGGCTTCGTACGGCTTCACCCATCGGAGATGTTTCCACCGCCATTGCACGTGTTGGAATCCGCAATGCCTCGTCGTATCTGGTGGCGACAGGTGTGAAAGCTGCCAACAACGCGCTGGGGTCGAAACTGATCCATCAGCGTCACGCGTGGAGCGAGTCACTGCAGAAAGCCCTTTTCGCTCAGGCAGCGGCCCGTACACTGAAGCTTGACGCAGACCTGGCCTTTATGGGCGGACTGCTGCAGGACTTCATGCTGCCCGCACTGACAAATCGTTTCGACAGTGAGTATATATCGTTTCTGGAAAACGACGCCAAAGACGGTCGCGACCTGGCCGAATGGGAGCAGGAGACTTTTGGGTGGAATCATGCCACCACCGGTGCCTTTATTGCCGGGCAATGGGGCCTGCCCGACGACCTGTTGTGCGCGATTTACTACCATCACTCGCTGCACGAATCGCTGAGTCGTCCGGAAGTGGAGATGTTCAAGTTATTCCCCGTCACGCTTTCAGGGCTGTTGCCGGACCAGTTGCGTCAAAGTGGCCGCGGAATCACAGAACTGATTAAAGTGGACAGCAAGTGTGCCGCTTTCAGCCTTGATGCACTCTGCGCGACTGTTGATGACGAACAGATGGATCTGGTTGATGGCTTCAACATTCCGAACCAGTTGTCAACCATCGTCCAGGAAGTTCGCAAGGCCACTGAGACGTGTTAACGCTGGACTGCGGCGTTTCACGCTGAGTTGTGGCGACAACGAACGTGTTTCCACAGCAGTTTCGTCACTTCCGTGAGCCAGTGTCGTCTGAGACAATTACGAAATCTCTTCGACGTCAGTGACCGAGCGACGTTCGGCCACTGGTTTCAAGGTCTATGGGACGTCTGCAGTGGTGGCATCTGCCGGCCCGGCAACTCTCTTTTTGCCGTTTCTCTGGTGTGACATGCGTCTGTGTCACCGTTCGTCAGCACGGCCCCGTCGGAAAACGACCTTATTGCACCGGTGTTGGAGGCTTACGCGGCGTCAGTCAGCGACTGCGTGGGACGTCGTGCTGAGCGGGCCGCGACTGAAAAGCAGAGGTCGCCGCAGTCAGGGCAGCGGCCCGGTGCCTTAGAAGTCTTACGGTTCCAGTTTGTCGATCGACTCGTAATCTGATAACTTCGGCTCCCTGCCACTGTAAATGCCACGGTGGTTTGCGTGGCGCATGCAGGAGAATGTGTTGACCCGCTCTGTCATTTGTCAGCGGGCGGCCGTCTCATGTTTCTTTACCCAATTGCATACTCTTATAGGTCTCAAGGTGTCAGCTCTGGATTGGGCTCCGCTGCGGAGCATTATCGAAACAAATCAGAAGTTCATGATTTCCACTCATGTACGCCCCGACGCTGATGCCCTTGGGTCCGAACTGGGCATGGCAGCGATCCTGGAAGCGTTCGGCAAGGAAGTGACAATCGTTAATGCTTCTGCGCCGCCGGCAAATCTGCAGTTTATGAAACCGGAAAACCGGATTCTTAAATTGTCTGAAGACATACAGCGTGACGCTCTTCCGGCCGTCGATGTCCACGTGATTGTTGACACAAGTGCGTGGCAGCAGTTGGGGGCAATGGCCGACGTGATCCAGAAATCAGGTGCTCGGCGAGTCGTCGTTGATCATCATGTCAGTTCGGATGACATGGGAGCTACCGAGTTCAAGGACGTGGAGGCGCCCGCCGCTGGCGAATTGGTTTTTGAGGCTGCTGAGAATCTGGGTGTGACATTTGATACCGCCACGGCCTCTGCTCTGTATGCGGCGATTGCGACTGATACGGGGTGGTTTCGCTTTCCGTCAACATCGTCCAGCACGATGCGGATTGCCGGAGAGTTGATGGGGCTGGGTGCCGAACCGCATGTTCTTTACAATCTGTTATATGAACAACGCACGGTGGCTCGTGTTCGACTGGCCGGCCGAGTACTCGGACGTGTAGAGACCGATTGCGAAGGACGTCTGGCATGGATTTACGCTGACAGAAACGATCTTTCCTCTACGGGGGCGGTCCCTTCCGACACGGAAAGTCTGGTCAACGAATGCCTGATGATCGCCGATACGGAAGCCGCATTTATTGCTGTGAGATTGCCATCGGGGCAGACAAAATTCAGTCTGCGGTGTCGACCACCCCATGATGTTGCGGCGCTGGCCGCAACGCTTGGCGGAGGCGGGCACAAACTGGCATCGGGAGCAACTTTGTCAGAGACGTTGCCGGAAGCACTTGCGAAAGTGAAGGACGCTTTTGTAGAAATGCTGCTCCCGAAATCGGTCCCCCAGAACGACTGAATGGCGGTTGTTTTCTGTGCCGAGACAGGGGGGATGTGTGGCGTTCGGATGCTGTTTTATCTGATCCGACCGCCGCGGGAACAGGATCTGAGCCCTTGTGTTTGCGAAACTTGCAGGGCTTTGGGGGCCGTCGTGACGGCTCAGTTGCGTGCCGAGGTGAATTGCCACAACGTTATACAGCGACCCTGGGCACCGCCGCTGGCGAGGCCAAACCGTCTGTTCGTGTCTGGAGGATTTCTGTAGCAAATCCAATGGATCTTTCCGCTCACGGGATCATAGTTGCAGAGAAATATCGGAATCCGTCCCCCGCGCCGAACCCGGACCTGCCCATCCGCTGTGTACCGGGACGCGATCCGGCATGAGTCGGGTGTCTGATCGTATACCCGGGCGAGAAAACAGGACGGTCGCCGAAGGACAGACGCGTCGTTCACCATCATGCGTCAGAAAACGACGTCTGGTGGGTCCGGTCAACTTTCCGCCGGACGGGTTGGCGTTTTCCGTTAATCGTGAACGAGTGATCGACTATCTCAACTTGCCGTACCGCCTGCATTGTCTTGATACGTTACGGTTTAACGCTGTGCTGGAGAACGTGGTTTACGAAGAAGCACATCACCACGTCGATTTCAATACCACCACGATCACTCAGAATACTCGTCGTGCATAACCAGTCGAACACGTGTCTGATGCAAAGATGCCGTGTGTCGGAGATCATCCTTCACACGTGATTTTTCTGACCTGGGACGCGTTCGGTGTGCTGTCGCCGCTGAGCTGACTTTCACCCAGGCAGGCAATGTATTATTTCATCAGCGGCGATAGCGTGAAAGGGGCCGTGACTGAGATGGGAATCAATGAACCGGAAACGACCTTCAGCCCATGCCTTGACGGACCGTTTCTGTTTTAGCATCCGTCGCGATATACCAGAGCTTCTGGCAGGAAAAATCCGCCAGCATGATGCGACTGTCTGGCTTGTCAGCACGGGCTGGTCCGGTGGCGCTTATGGCGTGGGTAGTCGCATGCCTCTGAGATTCACTGCAGCTATTATTGGTGCCATTCATAACGGGGCTTTGAAAACGGCGCCGGTCGTCACAGACGACATCTTCGGCTTCGATATTGTCACCACCTGTGAAGGTGTACCGTCTGAGATGATGCAGCCGAAACAGTCTTGCCGTGATCAGGGGCCTACGCAGAAACAACAAGCTGAGTGGCCGCCGGTTTTCAACAGAAATTTGAGACGTACACTTCCGAAGCCCGTCCGGAAGTCGCAACTGCCGGGCCGGCTGGTGGACCGAACGACGGCCCTGTCATCACGTCGAACATGTGATCTCACATGTCAACCCGTCGACATCGCTTGCGAGTCGTATTGTCCCGCTGGCATGCCGGATTCGCCAGGCGGATCACGTTTACCGAGGCGGTGACTTCGAGGCATTCGGCGCAGCTCTGATGCTCGGCATATGAGAGATTCTGCACTGGAAGACGTCCGGACGCGGGACATGTGCGCTGACGACTGTTATTTGGGGGGGCGATACGATAAGCGGGTGAGTCTGCGGTTGGGGGGATCTCAAACCGGTTTAATGCCATATCCCCTTTCGCAGAGGAGATTGGCTGCGTATTTTATATGGGATTTATTAATATTGACGTCTCCGGGCCTTGCGTTTTTCACGTTGGGTGGCGAGCCTGCGCGGTATGGGATAGCTGCGTGTTTCGCATCGGAATTCGGTGTGTGTACGCAGGTTTCGGGTTTCAACGCCGATAAGGAATGGGGCGTTGCATAAAATTGCGCACCATTCCACGGAGGATCGAAAATGAAAACGTCTTCAGCATTATCAGTGCTGGTTCTTGTCTTTGCGGCGGCAGCAACTTGTCAGAATCGGCTGCATGCTTTTCAGGAACAGGACGTTCCCATCGCGGACACTTCCCCTGAAGCGAATCCTCTGGCTGGCGAAGGCCCCCCTGTCACGCGTGTGGCCACCGACGCTGCGCGCGTCGCAGCGATAGCCGGAGACGAAGCTGGCGGGAAAATTTCGGAGTTACTGCGTCAGCTGTTTGACTCAACCCTCAGCGATGACGTTCGTCTGGGGGCGGGTGTCCAGTTGTCTCAGATATCCGGAGAAATTGACGGTTCGGACACGGTCCGTCGTTCTGCCAAGCGACAGCTGGATCGCAGGGTCCGAGTGGCGACCGCCGGAATTCAGGCTTTGAAAGACGGGGCAGCCGGTGTTGACGCACGCCAGTTAGTCAATGACCTGTTGCTGCGAGCCTGCGTGGACTACGAAAACGGAAATCGGGATGCTCATGCCCAGGTGGTTCGTGCGAACTATGACTTGTTGCAGCAGTCGTATCCGGAGCTTTTTGCCGGCATCGCTCCTGTCGTGCTTGATGAGTACTTCAATTACAACCTGCATTTCACTCTGTCGGAACCTCTGCTGTCGCGAATTGTATCTGACTATCGGACGGAATCAGGACCGGTGGCCGACTGTATTCTCGGTGCGTGGGTCACGGGCAAGCAGGTAACGGAGACCATGGTACGAGCCGATGTGAAACCGTCCGTTGGAACGGCTCGGTTTGACCTGGTTGTGGATGGTCGTACCAGCACCGATACGACGGGGCGAAAGTCTCCTGCGACGATTTTTACAAAAGGCAACCACACCTTCACGATCAGCAAGCCGTTACTCTTTGACGGTTCCGGATTTTCAACAGAACACGCCAACATGGAAGTTGAAGTCAACAATCGAACTGTTGGCGTGAGTACTAAGTACGATCGGATACCGATTCTGGGTGGAATTGCAAAAAGTATCGCCCGAAAGGAAGTTCAGAGGAAGCAGTATCAGGCAGAGGGAATTGCGGCCAGAAAACTTGCCCAAAAGGCACTTCCGGTGTTCGAAAGTGAAGCCAACGATCAGTTAACGAAGGCCAACGACAGCATAGAGAAGAACCTGCTTCATAACCTGCGGGAACGCGGGATTGCTCCGGCCACCTACAGTGCCAGATCCAGCGAAACTCACTTTGCCGTCAGTTCCCGCACCATGGCCGTGGGGAATCTGGCAGCGCCGAGGCCGCCCGGCAACCCGGCACCGCGCAAGGGGGTAGCGATTCAGCTGCACGAATCAACGATCAATGCAGCCATTGACGGATTGGGCATCGCCGGCGAAATGTCTGTCGAGGAGGTTATCGGAACGATCGAAACGGCGCTGAAGGATCTGCTGGATCGCGATATCAGCCTGAGTGATTCGGAACAGATGGCCGATGACAATACCGATTTTGATTTTAGTGAGTCCGATCCGGTTCGTGTTCGCTTTGACGAGGGACAGGTCGTTTTCATCCTGCGGACGGGGTTTTATCAAAAAGATAAAGATCGTCGAGTTCCCCGACACGTCTTTGAGATTCCACTGGGCATCGAAGTGCGGGACGGAAGCTTGTTTCTGAGCGCACCAAGGACTGATCCTCGTGGTATACTTTCTTTGAGACCGCGTGCAATTGCAGGCAAGGGGTCTTTGCGGTCCGTCGCACAGGCTCGTGGAATTGCGAAGGAGATACTGGATAAAGCCTTTAAACAGCCAGTGACTGAACTTGACTCCACTCTCGATCTGGAACTTAAGGACCGTGAGAATCTAAAGCTTCAAATCACACAGCTTGAGATCACGGATGGCTGGGTGACACTTATTATGGAGTGACCGGTCGGCAGGTCACAACCCCGTCCAGCCATGTGCACGCCACAATCTCCGCAGACAGATGCTTTATGCACCTGTTAAGACTGTTCTTAAGAATTGTGCTGCCGGCAGGACTGGTGACATCGGCTGTCTTTTGGATGGTGTCTCAGTGGGGCTTGGTTGTCGTCAGGCTGCCGTTACCGACGGGGAATCTGCATCTGCGAGCAGATCATGAAGGCTGGGTGTCGCAGATCGACAGTACACAGTCGATCAGGCACCCGGAATTGGTGTTTCACGAACGCCCGCGGACAGCTGGTAGCTGGCAGGACTGGATGCAGGACCTGGCCCCGGTCTGGCTGGGGTCTGCGTGCGTCTATGCTGACTGGCAGGTTAGTACTTCGACGGGGACATGTCGTTTTCTGCTTGTCGGCGTCAAACACTACGTCGTGGTATTAATGTCCGCTGCGGCGGTGTGCATGCTGATCAGATATGAGTCGCTTCAGAAGCGGAATGCAGTCGCCGCAGACCGCGTTGCTGAGATTGAGTCCTGAGCCAGGCGACCGGGGTAATGTTCCTCGATCCAGTGAGCCCCCAGGAGTGTCCCGATTCGGGAAGCCGACATCTTCCTTAACAGGAACTGGTCATGTTTGGCGCTAATTGGATAATGACTCGACATCGTTCATCTTTACCATTGCCATACTTCCAGTTGGCAATGACACAGAGCATACTGCCGCCATGTTTTCGAGCCATTCGCTCTGCGACCGGCGGCACCATGATGCGACGACGAACTGAATGTCTAAAAAATGCTTGAACTGCGAAATCCACACAGTGTCCTGGCCGCTCTGGCCGTGCGACCCAAGGCTGTGCGTTCTGTGCGTGTTAGTTCACACCAGACAGGGACGCCGTGGGATGACGTTGCAAGAGTTGCGGCGTCGAAGTCGATAACGGTTTCGGTTGGGCGAGCAGAGTCGGGGCCGAGTCATCGTCGTGATACGGAACGGACTGGCGCAGGGTCTGCCAGGATAGAGCCGCCGTCGCCCGTGCCCCTGGGTACACTCTGGAAGTCGGTTCCGTCATCAGAGGCCGAATACGGTATCTGGCTCGCGCTGGACCAGGTTCAGGACCCTCAGAATCTGGGAGCCATTTTTCGACTGGCCGGTTTCTTTGGTGTACGGGGAATCGTTCTGACGAAAGACAAGAGCGCACCGGTGAACGCAACGGTTTGCGATGTCGCGACGGGCGGAGTGGAGCACGTGCCTTTTGCTCTTGTCTCCAATCTCACACAGGCATTGCTGCAGGCCAGGAAGGCAGATCTCTGGACTCTGGGCACCTGCGAGCGATCTGACTCCAGTATTCGCGATGTGCGGGCGGATCGGCACTGGCTTCTGGTCATGGGCAACGAAGGTGACGGCCTTCGCCGACTCACGCGTAAAACGTGTGACAGTCTTGTCTCACTGCCAGCTATCGGTCGGGTTCCGTCACTGAATGTGGCCGCCGCGACATCGGCCTGTCTGACAGCGCTGACGATGAAGTAAGTCGCAGTCTGCGTTCGGCACTTCGCATGGTACGGCAACGCCAGTCTGAGCAGTCAATCGACGTACAGGAATTCATTACTCATCATCAATGATTGAGCAACCAGGGGCCACAGGCTGCCGAGACGGTCCGGACGTTTGATCTTTGCAGTCATGCGTCGCTGCCGATTCGCGAACAGAAGCACTCGTCCGACTTCAGCACCGGCGTGAGTTCGCTGCAGCAGGCGTTCAGACAACCATGAAATACGACGCCGATCGTCTGTAATGGATTGGAAGTCTTTAAGCTCTGTGACAAAAACAGACTGGTCGATGACGAAGGGCGAATTCATCGTAAACAGCGTCTGTGGTGCAACGATGCTTTCGCCGCGATCGGGTTGGGTCTGCATAGGGGAGGGAAAGTCGAAGACGGGGAGGGAAAGTCGAAGACCCGAAGTGTCGGGTCCAGGTTGAAGCGGTTTACGAAACCGTAAACTGCTCGCCGCTTCATATACTTCTGTCCCCAGAATTGATCGGCGTGTCTTCCGGGTGTGTGATCCAGCTGACCGGACACCGCCAGCAGGGTGTCACGTGTCGCTTCAATGGACAGTCGTTTCCGATTTGCCCGCCACAGCAGAACGTTTTCCGGATCCACGGCGGCCATATTCTTACGCTGGCCGCTGTGCTGCTGATAGACACGTGACAAAACAATTTTCTGCACGAGATTCCTTGTTGACCAGCCACTGGTAATGAAATCGGCAGTCAGCCAGTCCAGCAGTTCCGGATGCGACGGTGGTTCGCCCTGCAGACCGAAGTTGGAAGGCGTGTTGACCAGGTGGGAACCCATCAGGAAGCCCCAGACACGATTCACAAATACTCGCGCTGTGAGAGGATTCTGGGGCGAAACGATTTTTTCGGCAAGTTCCAGTCGCCCGCTGTTCCTGTCTGTAAACGGAGTCTGGCTTTCGTCGAGCACTTTCAGGAACCGTCGGGCGGTCTGCTGACCACGGTTTTGGGGATCGCCTCGCAGAAAGACGAACGGTGACACCGGTTGTGCATTCTCTTTCACTGTCATGGTGTGGGCGGGGCCCCCGGCGGGGGATGTCAGAAGTTCGGCCAGTTCGGTCTCCCGAAGCTTCTGTGCAATCGACCGATTGTTGTTGCCGGCCTTCTTCGTGCCAGCTCCGCTGATCTTTGCGTCGATCACCGCTCGTTTCTGCAGATAGTCCTGATGGTCGGCTTTGGTCGGGGAGTAACGCGCCAGCAGTGGCTGTCGTTTTTCATCGAGCGGGGCAATTCTGGTGACGGAGGCGAAGACACCGTGCAGCGAATAATAGTCAATGGTCGGCACCGGTTCGTACTTGTGGTCATGACATCGTGCGCAGGCGACAGTGATCCCCATCAGCCCGCGGGTGGGGACGTCAATCCAGTCGCCAATTGTGTCCGCCCGATTGCGCTGAACATGCGGACCGATCGTTAGAAAACCGATGGCTGCCTGTTCTGCGTCGTCTGCTGCGAAGCCCATCAGATTCACTGCCAGCTGTTCTCGAATGAACTGGTTCACCGGCTTGTCATCATTGAACGCATCGATGACGTAGTCTCGGTGTGTGAATGCGAACGGGAAGTAATGGGGCGTTTTTGTATCCGGTCGATAAACGCTGTCTGTATCTGCATATCGGGCCACGTCCAGCCACATTCGTCCGATGTATGCTCCGAACGTTTGGTCATTCAACAGGTGTTCCACCGTTCGAGCTATTGTTGCCGGGCCGTCCTGCTCAAATTCCACGGAAAAGTGTTCTGTGGCCGTCCACGAGGGAGGGAGTCCGGTGAGATCGTAATTCAGTCGTCTGAACAAAGTTCGTGAATCTGCCGGCTGGGACGGCGTCAGCTTGTTCCGGGCGAGTGCGGCGTAGACGAAGCGGTCGATCGTGGACTTGTTCCAGTCGTCGTTGGCCGTTTCCGGCGGATCAATGACTCTGACCGGCCGAAACGCCAGTGATCGACTGCATTCCGAAACAGCAATTGCTGATCGCCCAGCTGTGAAAATGCGGATTCAGCAACGCCCACACGAGGCCCCGGCGCGCCGCGGCGAATTCACGTGGTCAGTAATTCGATTTGGGGGCCTGTCAACTGGACATCCGGCGGCATCAGCAAAGTGTCGCTTGTGTGGCGGATCGCAGCAATCAGGAGAGACGACTGAGGCTCACCCGGGACCACCGCTTTCCCCGTATTTCCGCCCTGTAACCAACCGCGTTCACGGTCGAACAGCAAGCCACCTTTACGGGTGCCGGCCTGTTCTGAATGGCATTCGTAGCAGTATTCGATCAGCAATGGGCGAATGCGACGTTCAAAGATCTCTGTCCCGCTGTCGGCTTCGCACACGTTCACGAATGTTATCAACAACACCGATACTGCCAGGAATCCTGCAGCTCGCATTAACAGTCGTCGGTACCCGATTAAGTCTGTCACCATGGAGGCCAGGACTTCCTGCCGAGAATTTCATCGTAACCGGACTATAGTCACCATTGGGAGTGACAACACGGCTGCAGAACTGCCTGCATGCTCCACAATTGATACACGTCCTGTTTGGGCAACATTTCTGCCGCCAGGGGCGACAGATTGTATGTCACGGAACGTTAAGGAGAATGTGCCTGTTTGTTGTTTTGTGTCAACAACGAATTTTCCGGGCGGAGCAGGGGAAACCTTCCGACCAGTCAGAACACTGGGCATGCGGTGATTCCCCGAAAGGAACCCCGTTTTTGTTTTCTTTTGGCGCGGAGAGTGCGTTTAGCCGGAGGCAACAGGGGCAACACACAAGAGTGCCTCAATCTCCTCATCCCAAATAAGAATAAGGGAACAAACAGATGTTGAAGAATCTTTGGAGCGACGAATCCGGTGTTATCCTTTCAGCTGAGATCGTACTGGTTGGTACGATTCTGGTTCTGGGCATGATCGTTGGACTGGTTGAACTGCAGTGTGCCGTTGTGGGTGAACTCAGCGACCTTGGCGATGCTTTCGGTAACCTGGACCAGAGCTATGAGACCAGCACAATCACGTCACGTAAGAGCTCCGGGGGCAACGGTGTCAAGGCCTCAACTTCCGGCGCAAGATACAATGATAAACCCGATGAATGTGACTGCAACGCAATCATCGTGTGTGCGAAGAACAGAGGTGAAAAGCGGATCTGAGCAGACTCGCTGCTAACTGAGCAAAGACGAACCTGTGTCAGCACCGTTATTGCTGACGCAGGTCTTTTTATGCGCTGTACTGCCGGAAGAAACGTGTGATCGCCAGTTTTCTAATGGGGCGGCTGTAACACGCAAACGGCGTTTTCCGGTTGACTGTTCCGATTTCGTGCAGCGGCCGGCCCCCGGGATTCTTTCAGTGTGATAGATGTATGTTCTGCCAGTCTCTGCGATACATGCAGTCTGTAAGACAGATCATGCTGTTTCTACGGACTGGTGTCCCTTTGTCATGAGCGACACGACGATCAGCGTAAGGAATCCGAGTGGGATGGTGACGATGCCCGGTTGTGTGAACGGCGTCCACGCGTCCTGTGCCGGCAGGCCGTAGACGGTTTCAAATGTGTCGCTGCTGAGCAGAATCCAGCCGAGCGAACTGACCATCCCCACCAGGATTGCAGCGATGACTCCCTGGCTTGTGACACGTTTCCAGAACAGGATCATCACCAGCGCTGGCAGGTTGGCGGATGCTGCCACACTGAACGCCCAGCCGACAAGATATCCGACGTTGATGCCTTCAAACAGAATTCCCAGCACAATCGCGATGGCTCCCACGATCACGGATGAAATCTTTGCAACGCGTACCTTCTCATGGTCGCTCATTTCCCAGCCAAATGAGCTGCTCAGCAGATCATGAGTCACAGCGCCCGCAGACGCCAGAATCAATCCGCTGACGGTTCCCAATACGGTTGTGAAGGCGATCGCGGAAATCGCGGCGAACAGCCAGGTATTCATGCTCTTGGCCAGTAGTGGAGCGGCCATGTTGCTGTCAGTCACATCCATGGCCCCGCTGGTCATGGCTCCCAGGCCCAGATACAGCGTCAGCACATAGAAAAAACCGATGCTGGCGATCCCCACGATTGTGCTTTTGCGAGCACTGCTTTCGTCTTTAACGGTGTAGTAGCGAATCAGGATGTGGGGCAGGGATGCTGTGCCGCAGAACAACGCCAGCATCAAAGACAGGAAGTTCAGTTTGCCCTTAATATCATCGCCGCGGATGCCGGCAAACTTGGGGTGTTCACCGGGCCGCAGAACTTCCGAGCCTGGTGTGGTCTTCGGGTAGTAGACGGTCGTCGTGGAGCCGTCAGCTGCCTTCACTTTTTCGTTGCGCCATACGACAACTTCGCTCTGCTGCATGGTGCGGAAAAAACCCGGCATGCTCAGCGGCCCGGTTTTCTGCTGGCCGTCCGGGAGTGATTTTACCCAGCCCACTGGATGCAACTGCGGTTCACCCGCCTTGATGCCTTTTTCAAGCCCGTTGACCAGGTCCGGCTGGCCGTTTTGTGCCACACGAGTTTGAGCTTCGACCAGAGTCACATTGGCGGCGTTATTCGTTTCTTCGACCAGCCATGCCGTAACTTGTCCTGTGTCTGCCTGCTTAAGACGCACAAACTCGTGCTTCGTTTCTGCCCATGATCCGTCTCGCGGCAGTACGTCCCAGCCGCTCATTGCCGCCAGCGGCCCTGGCGAGTCGATGTCCTGTCGCAGTACGCTGATTCGTCGGAATTCGTGCCCGTCACCACCACCGGATTTGACTTCAAATCCCCGTTCCAGAATCATCCATGTCAGAATGGCACTGAAGACCACCAGCAGCGATCCTTTCAGAAACTGTACCCATGTTGTCGAAACCATTCCGGCCGTCACGACGATCATGATCACCACGGCACCAACAATCAAAACGCCGACCCAGTGGTCAAACCCAAGCAGTGGTTGCACCAGAACTCCGGCACCCACCATTTGCGGAATCAGGTAGAAAATGCTGACGACCAGAGTGCTGATGCCGGCGGCGAACTTGATTCCCCTGTTGTTGAATTTTGCGTCCAGTGCATCGGCAAACGTAAACTTGCCCAGCCGCTTCATCGGCTCTGCAACCACGAACAGCGCAACGATCCAGCCAGCCAGAAATCCGATGGAATACAGGAATCCGTCGTAGCCGTAGAAGGCAATCATCCCGCAGATGCCCAGGAATGATGCGGCGGACAGGTAGTCACCAGCGAACGCAATACCGTTAACGAACCAGGGAATTTGCCCGTGTGCCGCAAAGTAACCAGCGGATGACTGGGCTTTTCGGCCCAGCCAGAAACTCAGCCCGAGCGTAAATCCGACGAACAACAGAAACAACACAACCGCTTCAGTGGCAGCTTCGTAGATCATTGGGCGTCCTCCTGTGTTGAAGCTGCAGAGGCACCCTTAGCGTTTGCTGATTGTCCGGCTGCGGAGTCAGACGCTGCCGATTCTCCCTGGCACAACGCTCCGTAGAGCAGGGCCATGACCAGTGCTCCGACAATCAAGGCAAAGCCGTACAGGATGGCAAGGTTTATGCCGGCCAGCGGAGTCGTTTCCATCGTGGCCGGAGAGAATGCCGCCAGCAGAACAAAGCCGCCATACAACAACAAATACACACAAAATAATTGCAGCCCCAGCCGGGCATTTCTGGATTCCATAAGACCCCTCGATGATATCGCATATTCTGAACGACGAATCGTGACCACAACCGCGCGCCATTGAGCGTTCGGTCATCAGTCAAGTACACAGTTATAAAGAAAACGAAGACGGATGTAGAGCCATGCAGTCTCAAGTCCGGTTTCCGAGCGATTTGTCGGCTGTCAGATCAATTCATGACTGTTTGCCGGAAGGTTGTTCGTGTCGCAGCAGCGGAAAGAAAATCACGTCACTGATCTTGTGTGCGTTTGTCAGCAGCATGACCAGCCGATCGATACCTATGCCCAGCCCTCCCGCCGGGGGCATTCCCACTTTCAGCGCCTTAATGAAGTCCGTGTCCATTTTTGCCATTGAATCTTCGTCAGACAGGCCGTCCAATTGTGTCAGAAACAGTTCTTCCTGCAGGCGAGGGTCGTTGAGTTCTGTGTAGGCGTTTGCAAGTTCCATGCCCTTGATGAACAGCTCGAAGCGTTCCGCAATGGCGGGATTATCCGGCTTTCGTTTGGTCAGAGGGCAGATGGATGCCGGGTAGTCAGTGACAAAGACCGGTCCCTGCAGATGATCTTCCACGGTAGCTTCAAAGACTTCATTGACAATGACATCCGGGTGGGAGCTTTCTGTTTCGATCCCCAGCTGCTTTGCGGCTTCCGTTACAGCTGTTGAATCATTCATGTCGCAGCCCGCGTGCTCCCGGAACAGATCACCGTAGGGACGACGTGGCCATGGCGGAGTCAGGTCGATCGTGTCGCCATCGTTGCCCCATGGCAGAATCAGAGAATCGCTGACGGTCTGCGCCGCATTCACGACGATTTTCTCGGTCAAATCCATCATCGAACGGTAGTCGCCGTACGCCTGATAAATTTCGATCATCGTGAATTCCGGGTTGTGAGTCTTGTCGACACCCTCGTTACGAAACACGCGGCCGATCTCGTAAACCCGTTCGATACCACCGACCATCAGTCGTTTCAGGTGCAGTTCCAGGGCAATCCGCAGATACAGCTCCATGTCCAGTGCGTTGTGATGAGTCGTGAACGGCCGTGCTGCAGCTCCACCAGCGACGGCATGCAGAACGGGAGTCTCCACTTCACTAAAACGGTGTCCGCGCAGTGTCTGCCGCACTGAATCGAGGATCGAAGAGCGTTGCAGCATACGCTCCAGCACGCCTTCGCCGTAAATCAGATCTTTGTAACGCTGTCGCAGCTTTGTTTCTTCGTCTTCAAGGCCATGGTACTTTTCGGGCGGTTGCGCCATGGACTTGCAGAGTACCGTGAGATGCTCAACCTTGACCGATGGTTCGCCACTGTCCGTTCGCCAGGCTTTGCCGTCGATGCCGATCAGATCACCAATATCAAGGTGCCCCATCAACGCCCATTGCTCGTCGGACATGTCGCCGCGGGAGAACAGCAACTGCATAGTACCTGTCTGGTCCTTCATGACGTAGAAGCGGAGCTTGCCCGCTTTGCGACGCAGCATTACCCGACCCGCGATTCGTACATCCGGTCCGACTTCTCCCGACGCTTCGGGCACCATGTTTCGAGCATCGGTAATCGGTACGTGGTCGTCGAATCTCTGGCCAAACGGATCGAGGCCCATCGCGACGATCTTGTCCAGCTTGTCCAGTCTGGCTTTTTCGAAACGGTCGGGCTTGTTCCGTCGGTTCTTATTCCCGTCGTCTGACATCTTCCAATGATTCCTTTTTCCTTGTTGGATTTCACGGGTTCCGTTAACGTGTTCAGCGGCTGCCCTGTGGACTTCGTAATGCAGTCGTGCAGAATGATCTCTGGTTTGCGCGCACCGCCCGCAATTGTGCAGCTCCCGGCGGGAGCTGGTCCGATTTGGTTCCAATTCCAGCACGCAGCATTGACAAGTGAGTTGTCGCTGTGATCCTGTGGTTTCGAAACCGCTTTCGGTCGTTTCCTGGTAAAAGCTCGAATCAGCGGCCGAAGGCAGATTGACGCTGGGTGCGACAGTGCTGCATCATAGGAAAGCATTCACGACTCGGAAGTCGTTGCCGCAAAGAAGCTGAGTGTGCTGCGGAAAAACTCTGTTCCAGGCAGGCGTCTGGCTGTTGTGCACCTGGATATTTCCGCAGTGTCGGCGAGGTGGCTGTCTTGGACTCTGTGGTCTTGCTTTTCTATGACGGTTGTTGGTGTGAACGCATTTTCACGCGGCCCTGTTCGTGCTGGTGCAGCGGGCCGTCAGTGCGCAGTGGGTCTCAGCTTCCGCTGCTGCTGTTCCGGCGACCACGGGACGGATACTCTCCTCGCGTTTTCCATTCGTAGTTATGGACACAGGCAGGTGGCTTCGTCTGTCCAGGGCAGAGTGTTTCGCTGCGCATGAAAAAGGCCGAGCTCAGCTCGGCCTTATCGTTTTGCACGATACCACGCAGGTGTCGCTGTTGTGGGGTCACGTCACAGCGGGAGCGCCTCCGGTTTTGAGGTGTTCTTTCTTGAGTCCGGGCCGAAATCACAAAGTTCTTCACGAACGATGTTCATCGTCTTGGGAGCCTCAATTCCGATGCGTACGGAGTTCGGTCCAATTCGCACGATGGTGATCGCGACGTCGTCACCAATCAAAATCCGCTCTCCAGATTTTCTCGACAGCACAAGCATTGCTTCTACTCCATGTCTTCCTGTTGTCTGAACGTCCATGTCTCTGAGAGCCACACTCCGTGAGTCTCTCAAGGTCTTGCCGAAGCCTCACCTGCCGAAACTGCAGTGATCAAAGTGACGTCGACATCAGAATGATACAAACCAGATCCCGGCTGCCAACCCTAAACCCGCCAAAAGCAGCATTGCTTAAAAAACCAGCACGGTGTGACATGCCTAAAAAACAGGCAGTTGCTGCAGTGGTGTTTGGGACGCTTGTAAATCAACGCTGACTTTGGTCTGATTTATGTCAGTGGTCAACAAAAACACTGGTTATTTCGAAATAACGGCGTTGTTGACGCAGGCAAATAGCTCGGGGTATGGTCGGTCTCACGGGAGATACAGGAATGATTCGGATTGGAATCGTTGGTGTCGGGTTTATGGGGTACACCCATTTCGAAGGGGCCCAGGACCTTGCAGATGCCAAGGTGGTTGCGATTGCCACTCGCAATGAGCAGAAGCTGGCGGGCGATTGGACGGGTATTCAGGGTAACTTTGGCCCGCCTGGCGGTCAGGTCGACGTCTCCGAGTTGAAGTGCTATGCCAATTACAAGGATCTGTTGGCCGATCCTGATATCGATCTGGTCGACGTCTGCGTGCCGACGGACAAGCACCACAGCGTCGTGCTGGAATCCCTGGCGGCGGGAAAACCCACGCTTGTTGAGAAGCCGATTTCCGTGGAGCTGCCTGAAGCTCAGGAAATGGTCGTCGCCGCTGAAAACGCGGGCGTCCCGTTGCTTGTGGCCCATGTGCTACCGTTCTTTCCGGAATTCCGCTTCATTGCCGATGCGATTCAGTCAGGGAAATTTGGTAAGCTCAGGGCAGGGCACTTTAAACGTGTGATCTGCCCGCCGGACTGGTCGAACGACATGTCTGATTTTCGCAAACTCGGCGGGTGGGGGATCGATCTGCACATCCACGACAACCATTTTATTGCCCATGCACTGGGCAAGCCGCAGAGCGTCTTTTCGACCGGCCTGCTGCAGGACGGTTTTGTCAACCATGTTCACACGTCTTACGTGTACGGCAATGACGGCCCGGCGGTCACCGCTGTCAGCGGTGGCATCGCCGCCAGCGGTCTGGCATTCGGGCATGGGTTTGAATTGTATTTTGACGATGCCACACTGTTGTTCGATGCCGGCACCTATGGTGGCGAATGGATTGTTAACCGCCCCTTGACTGTCATTACCAACGACGGAAAGGCTGAAACTGTCGATCTTTCCGGCAGCGATAAATGGTGTGCCGCATTCACCAACGAATTGCAGGTTGCCGTCGATTACATGACCGGGAAGGCGGACGCCGGTCCGTTATCCAGTACCCTCGCCCTTGACGCACTTCGGATTTGCTATGCGGAAGCAAAGAGTGTTGCTGAAGGTCGGCTTGTTGAGGTGTAGGGTTTCGTGAATCCATTGTCCTGGCTGCGGCAGTGAAGTCGGCAGTGCCTTCTCAGTTGGTTCGGCTCACGCTGCCCGCTGTTCTCACGGAAAGTTATTCGATATGAGTACCGTTCAGCGAAGTCGAAGGGGATTTTTTCAGTCGGCGACAGCAGCCGTGGTGACTGCGGGGGCGGTATTGCAAAACCCGCTTGAAGCGATGCTTCCCGACGAGCAGCGGCTTCCGAGGCCCGGACGTCTGCTGGACTGTCACCTGCATATCAATCACTTTGACAGGTCTGTTGAGGATACGATCCGCCATATGGACCGGACAGGGACCAGCAGGGCGTTCATTCTGCCTCTGGAAACTGGCGAAGGGAACGTGCTGCTGCGATCTGAAACAGTGCTGCATGCATTTCATCTGTACAAAGATCGTATCATTCCGTTTTGCCAGACGGATATTCGTCAGCCGGACGTTCTGGATCGAATTCGCGCCTACCACCTGCTTGGATGCCGTGGTATTGGAGAGCAAAAGGAACACCTGCCCCTGGGCGACAAACGTGTGGAAGCGGTGATCGCTCTGTGCGATGAACTGAACTGGCCGATTACGATTCACTTTCAGGATTCCGCAAGTGGGTATAACCAGGGAATGGCAGAGCACCTGGAGACTTATCTGAAGCGTTACCGACGGGTGAGAATTATCGGTCATGCTCAGACGTTCTGGGCGAATATCAGCGCCGACGTGCCACCACCGGATGAGACGCTGTACCCGACGGGGCCGGTCAGGCCAGGTGGGCTGCTGGACAGGCTGTTGGGCGATTATCCCAATCTCTACGCCGATATGTCCGCCGGCAGCGGCTATCGGGCGTTGAGTCGCGACGAAGACTTTACCGCAGGCTTCTTCGACCGACACCCCAAGCAGATTCTGTTTGGCAGCGACTGCCCGTGTCGAGACGGCGCCGGCGAAAACTTCAAGGGAATGTGTTACTCGACGCAGTTGCAGCGACTGCTGAGGAGACTCATTTCCGACGAATCGCGTCTGGACGACGCCTTCCACAACAATGCGATGCTCGCTTTGGAAGGTACTGCCTGATTCCGCCTGGTCTGTGATTTCGGGCAGCGATGGTGCAGTTCAAGAAAATTCCTTTAAGGACTCATCTGATGATTCGATATGACTGTCGCTTCCCGGTACTGATCTGCTTTTTGGTGGTGGCGACCGGCCTGCCATCTGCGGCCGCCGCTGATGGTCCGAACGTACTGTTCCTGATCTGTGATGACCTGAACTGTGATCTGGGGTGCTACGGGCATCCCCTGGTGAAGACGCCAAACATTGACCGGCTGGCCGCGCGCGGTGTGCGTTTCGAACACGCGTACTGTCAGTATCCGCTGTGCGGCCCCAGTCGGGCATCGTTTATGACCGGGCTGTATCCGGACCAGACGCTGATTCATCGCAACTCAGTCTATATTCGTGAGCATGTGCCGAACGTCAATACGATGTCCCAGATGTTTCGCGATGTCCGTTACACGGCCGCACGAGTCGGCAAGATCTATCACTACAACGTGCCAAAGCATATTGGCACGTCGGGGCACGATGATCCCTATTCGTGGAACTACACCATCAATCCGGAGGGTCGAGACGTTCACGAAGAGGGTCAGATCTTCAGCCTGGTGCCGGGGTCCTTTGGCGGCACGCTCAGCTGGCTGGCGGCAGACGGAACGGATGATGAACAGACCGATGGTATTGCTGCGCATGAGACCAGCAGCGTACTGAGGCGGCATGCGAAGTCCGGCGAGTCATTTTTTCTGGCCGTCGGTCTGTATCGCCCGCACACGCCGTATGTGGCGCCGAAGAAGTACTTCGGCATGTACCCTGTCGAAAAAATTAAAGTCCCCACCGTCCCGTCAGGGTATTTCGATACGATTCCGAACGGTGCACGTATTTCCGTGACACGAAAGAAACAACGGGAAAAACTGGTTGGCGGATTGGCCGAGCAGGCGATCCAGGCCTACTACGCGTCGATCACTTTCGCGGATGCCCAACTGGGAAAGATTCTGCAGACGCTTGACGAAACCGGGCTGGCGAAAAGCACGATCGTGGTGTTTACGTCCGATCACGGTTACCACATGGGCGAGCACGGCCATTATCAAAAGACCACGTTGTTTGAGAATGCGGCTCATGTGCCGCTGGTTATTGCCGGTCCCGGTGTGGAAGCCGTTGGCCAGACAGCTTCCACACCGGCTGAAATGGTGGATTTTTATCCAACCCTGGCGGAGCTTGCGGGGCTGGATATACCTGAATTTCTGTCCGGCGTCAGCCTGTTGCCGGCGTTAAAGGATGCGTCCGTCCGGCCACGCGAGTCTGCATTGACTCAATACAGCAACGGGTACAGTATTCGGACTCTGCATTATCGATACACCGAATGGGGGGATGGCGGGACTGAGGGCAGCGAACTTTACGATCATCAAAGTGATCCGGCAGAAATGCACAACCTCGCCGGCGGCGTGGAACATAAGGGTGTCGTGGCTGAGCTGTCGGGCATGCTGCACGCCAGAATTGCGCAGGCGAAACAGCCGCCAGCAGGGCTGAAGCAAAACGTCTTTGATAACAAACGCAGAGTGCCGCAGAAGAATCCGAGGTCCTCTGCGGTACGATAGATCGTCCCCCATCGATATGTCGCGACTCTGGCCCATCGTTCAGCTGCAGGACTGTTTGCGGGAGCCGGTACGTGTCCGCAGCAGCAGGGTTTGTGGCCGGTACTGACTTATGCTGGCGCTGGTATTTGATGGGAAACTGAGACCGCGGAATTGTCTGTTTCTGCCAACTTCGGAATCAGCGGCGAACCAGGCAGCCTGCCACATGGCCCCCGAATCCCAGTGAAATTTTGAGCGCCGAATGGAGCCCCGAACGGGCGACTGGCGTCTTTGTTAACGATACTGGGCACGCCGGGTCGATTGTTCTCAGATTGGCCGTGCCGGGGATGATGCTGTCCCGCAGTGCAAGCAATGTGAGTCCGAATTCGGTGCTGCCCGCTGCGCCAAGCAGATGTCCGGTTGCTCCCTTGGTTGCAAATGCCGGAATTGTCTCCTGCCCGAACGTCTGCTGCAGCCCGTGGGCTTCGGCAAGGTCGTTGGTCTCGGTTCCGGTCCCGTGCAGGCTGACGAAGTCGGGACGTTCATTGGTGGTGAGGCTGTATTCCGGTGACATTCGCCGCAGCAGTTCGGCGACCATCGTTCCTGTCGCATCAATCTGCGTGATTCCGGTGGGGTCGGTCAGCCAGCCTCCGGAAATGATCTGTCCCAGGCTGCGCGCCTGGCGTTGTTCGGCGTGGCATCGTGATTCCAGAACAAAGACGGCCGCTCCCTCGCCCACAACAAAGCCGTCACGCTCCACATCGAACGGTCGACAGGCGGTGGCCGATCTATAACTCTTTGACGTTACGCCGAGCCGGTGAAAGGCCGCCAGTACGGACGGCCGCAGTGATGCATCGGCGCTTCCGGCGATACACACATGACATTCACCCGAGTGTATGAGTGCGGCGGCCTGAAGAATGCTGACCAGCCCGGACGCGCAGGCTGCGACCGGGCACGATGCGGGGCCGGTTGCCTGAGCCAGACTTAACACTGCAGACAGAGGCGCGTCCGGCATGAATGACGTCTGCCATTCGTGCGATCGGTCATCGCCGGAAGAACTGTCATCCTCGAAACAGCGTTTCCATTCGGCCTCCATTGCTCTTAAGCTGGCCTTGCTGGTGCCGATGACAAACCCGGTTTGTTGTGACGCCAGCTCAGAGCCCCCCAGACCGGCCTGTTGAACTGCTTCACCGAACGCGCCGACAACCAGGTTGTTGAGAGCATCGTGGCTGTAGTAATCGACAAAGGTCTGTTGTACGCTCGACGGAAAGCCGCTGACGGCGGTAAGTGCGTTCGCAGCGACGGCAGAGTGGTCGAGCGGGGCACCGCCGGGCGTCCGCTTGAGCAGGTCCGACAGTTGAGAGAACCTGTCGATATCCGCAACGCTGAGCTCTCGTGCGGCAACGTCTCCGGCCAGTAACCGTTGCCATGTCGATTCGCGACCGATTCCCAGCGGCGTGATCATGCCGATGCCGGTCACCACAACATCTTTGCCAGGATCTTTCTGTTCCGTAAGAGTGAACAATTAATCAGCGTTCAATTGTTTTCCGGATGATAGCCAAATGGTTCCTCCGGCGGAGCCTCTGGTGGAGGTGGCTGCGGCGGTGAACCTGGCGGTGTGTTCTTCGGCCGATTCTGAAACTGCTGGAACGAATGCTTCAGTGAATCGAGAAGTCGTTTTGCGTTGGGAGCTGCCACGAAAACGCGACTCGATACTGCGGATCGCGGAAAGAATGTTGTTATGAAATCCAGCGAAAATTCCGATGCTGTATGGCCGATCATCACCGCGTTGGCGTATACGCCGGACATGGTGTCATCGTTCAGTTTTAACTGGTCATACAGATCCTGTGCCGACTGTTTGGGAGCGTCGGGGGCCGGCACCGGGGGTGTTGGGAGCAGGATCTCCCCAAAGCGGTCTTCGTGCTTCTTAAGATTCTCCTGCAATGCCTGGATGAACTGAGCAACGACTGCCGGAGGAAGCACGATACGGGCCGCGACCTGCTGGGGCTGCTGCATGCGGAGCAGAAAGTCGACAATGAATTCGTGCTGGCCCTGCAGCACAACGGCGCCCGTACTGAAGATGCCTCGAGCAACATGCGCCGGAACCAGAGCTCCCACATGGCTGTGACGCACTTCCTGACTTTGCGGCTGATCGGGTGAGTTTTCGTCAGGAGGAGGGGGAACGTCTGACATGAGAAAGTTGATCTTCCCTGTGATTCGAGCTCTGCGCGTACGGGATCGTGGGCGACACGACGTTGCCCGGAGCGGAGTCTAACACCTCGCGATCGGAAAGACACCCGTCTGCTTTGGGGCGGTCAAAGTTGCGGTGACATCCTCGTTGTCACGCCAGGATCCTGTCGATCACGTTTCCGGCGACGTCCGTTAATCGGTAGTCCCGGCCATTATGGCGGTACGTCAACTGTTCGTGGTTGACCCCCAGCAAGTGCAGGATTGTCGCGTGCAGATCGTTGACGCTCACACGGTCGTCGACAGCCTTGTGGCCGATTTCATCCGTGGCACCATAGGACGTTCCGCCCTTTATTCCTCCGCCTGCCATCCAGTACGTGAACGCATGAGGATTGTGGTCGCGACCGGGTTTGGCCGACTTTTGTGCGACCGGCAGGCGTCCGAATTCGCCCCCCCACACGACCAGTGTGTCGTTCAGCAGTCCGCGCTGATCAAGGTCCGCCAGCAGTCCGGCAATCGGCTTATCGGTTTCACCCGCAAAACCTGTGTGATTGCCCGCGATGTCGTTATGTCCGTCCCAGCTGCGCTGGTTCTCCATACCGCCGGAATAAATCTGCACGAACCGAACACCGCGTTCCACCATTCGCCTTGCGATCAGGCACTGCTTTGCGAAGTGATCGCACTTTTCGTCTCCGATGCCGTACTGCTGTTGAATGTGTTCGGGTTCGAGAGCCACATCCAGCGTTTCCGGAGCTGCGACCTGCATCCGATAGGCCAGTTCAAAGCTCTCCATTCGCGCCGCCAGGTCGCGTTCTGCAGGGCGCTGTTCCAGGTGCTGTCGATTCAGACTGGCCAGCAGGTTCAGCTGCGCTCGCTGACGTGATTCGTTCAGTTCGGCTGGCGGTTTCAAATTGTCAATCGGGTCGCCCTGTGGTTTGAGCCATGTTCCCTGATACACGCTCGGAAGAAAGCCGGCCCCCCAGTTCAGTGAATAGCCTTTCGGCAGGCCTCGCCCCTTGGGATCAGACATCACGACAAACGCGGGCAAATTCTGACTTTCGCTGCCCAGACCGTACGTCACCCATGAGCCGACGCACGGATTCCCCATTCGTGGCAATCCGGTATTCATCATGAACAAAGCAGGGCTATGGTTATTCGACTCAGTATGGCCTGAGTGTATGAATGCCATTTTGTCGACGTGTTGAGACAGATTGGGGAAAATCTCGGAGACCCATTTTCCACATTCCCCGTGCTGCTGGAACTTGAACGGCGATTTCATCAACGGTCCGACGGAGTTGGCAAAAAAACCTGTGAACCGATCAAAACCTTCCAGTTCTTTTCCGTCACTCTTTTCAAGTTCCGGTTTGTAATCCCACGTATCGACGTGACTTGGCCCGCCATTGATGAACAGCCAGATCACGCGTTTCACACGTCCATCGAAATGTCCGTCTTTCGGAGCAAGTGGATTCGAAATGTCGGCCGCACCTGCAGGCTGCAGAATACCTTCGCTCTGCAGCAGAGTTGCCAGGCCGAGCATGCCGGCGCCGGATCCGGCACGTCGGAGAATATCACGGCGCTGATACCGATTGTGTTGAAGCATGATTGAGTGACTTTCTGCTCAGTCCACGAATACGAATTCATTCAGACTGAAGACGATCTGGCAAAAATCTGTCAGGGCCAGTCGAGCTGATTCGTCCACGGATTTACCATCAGATTGATACGATACTGACTGCGTCTTCAAGAACCGGTCGGCTGATATCCGTTCAAGTCGAGTCGGTTTGCGCGACAGACCGGCCAGGTAGACATGGTCGACCGCGTCAGTTTCTGCCGCAGTTCCAGTGTACGCCGCAAGGCCTGCGGCGTACTGCCGCACCTGAGGGCTGTTCATGAACGTGAGCGCCTGCGAAGCGATGGTGGTGCTGGGCCGGTTTCCGACGCTGGCAAGTGGTTCCGGCGAATCGAATACCTGCATCATCGGAATCAGCTGACTGCGTTTGACCATGAAGTAAATGCTGCGCCGTTTCTGTGACGGATTCAATGTGCCGGGACCGAACGGTGTGCGGTCCAGTTGATGGCTGGCGGCAAGCATCGCATCTCGAATAACCTCGGCCTCGAGTCGACGTGGCTCGCGCCGCCAGAACCAGCGGTTTTCGGCATCGATCTTCAATCGCCGGTCATCGATCACGGAACTTTGTTGATACGATGAACCGGTCACGATCAACTTGTGAATCGGTTTCAGACGCCAGTTGGCATCAATGAGCTGTTGAGCCAGCCAGTCCAGCAGTTGCGGATGAGATGGCAGTTCTCCCTGTTTTCCGAAGTCATTTGGTGTCGAGACGATGCCTCGGCCCATATGGTGCTGCCACAGTCGATTGACGATGACTCGCGCCAGTAGACGACCGGCGCCTCCATCGACGTCAGTAATCCAGTTCGCGAGCGATCGGCGCCGGTACGATGTGTGCCAGTCATCGGGGGGCGCGACGTTCCAGTGTTGACTGACGTTGTCGGCAGACGTCAGCACCTGCAGAAATCCCGGTTCGGCAGTCCGTACTTTCTGTGTCGCGTCGCCTCGTCTCAGGAAAAACGTTTCCCTGTAGAAATGAGGGAACCCGCGTCCGTCCGCATTGTGCTTGATGGGTTTGACGCCTTCGCTCGACACCATCACCGTAGCCAGATTCGGTTTCGGCTTCAATTGGTTGTGTGCAGCGACGGCGGCTGACAGCTTTTGCCATTCCGGATCGAGCGTCCGATACCACGACATCAGCTGTTCACGATGCGGCCCATTCTTCGGCATCTCTCCCGACTTGATCCATTCCAGAAGTTCGGCCACGGCCAGTGGTTGAGATTCAGCATCCAGCGCCGGCGAAACAGCTTTGTTGCTGATCGCAAGTCGTGCGCGGCCGATGTTATGTTTGTTGTTCACGTTAAAGTGCAGAGTCACGGTCAGTCGAGTGCCGTCGGCGAATCCCACCGGCTCGACAAAGTCGAATGCTGCGGCGTGGTCCTTCCCGAACTGAGGATCAACGGCCCAGCCGGTGTTTTTGGATTTGTCAATCGATGCAGCAACGGAAAGGTTTGCGTTGTTCTGCTGGAACGTAGCTCGAGGGTTTATCAGCTCAACCGCAACAGGTTTTGAGTCACCAGATAACGCTTCGGCAGTGACGGTGATCATACCGACGCCCATATTGCCGTTCGAAGCGCGGCCCGGGCCGCCTTTAACCATCGACTCGTGTGCCAGTGCTTCCAGCCGAAGAGAACGAACGGCGAGCTGCCGAGTTTCGGCGGTCAACGTATATGTGTCGAAATCGGGATTCGTCCCGGTCGCCAGAACGGATTCGTCCGGCTGCACGCTGAGCGTCGCTCCTCCCCTGGATTCTGCGTTGGTGACATGCAGGACCAGCCATTCCGGATTCTGCGATGACTTCAGTGCGTCAAGAGCGTCAGATACCAGCCACGCATCAAACCTGCTGCCCAGCTGGCTCTGTTCAAATTCCCGCAAGCGATCCGTAATCGGTTTGTGATCAGTCTCCCATTTCGCGACCGCCTGTCTGGTTTCTGCCGAATGAAGTTCGAGCTCAATATTGCTGCGGATTGTTCTGCCAAATATTGACACAATCCGGTAGTAATCGGCAGAGGGGATTGGATCGTATTTGTGATCGTGGCAGCGAGCACACCCGATGGTCAGGCCCAGCATCGCTGTACCCATCGTGGACACGATGTCGTCCAGCTCATCGTAGCGAGCCGGCTCAAATTCGTTTTCCGTCAGCTGAGTCGGAAATACCCCGGCACCAAGAAATCCTGTGGCCATCAAGGCCAGCGAATCGTCCGGTGCGATCTCGTCCCCGGCTAACTGCCATCTGACGAATTCATCATATGGCATGTCGGCATTGAACGCCTTGATAACGAAGTCGCGGTAGTGATAGGCGAAGTCACGGTTGTAGTCCTGCTCGAAACCGTGACTTTCTGCAAAGCGAGCGATGTCCAGCCAGTGCCGCGCCCAGCGCTCGCCAAAGTGGCGACTGTCCAGCAGGTCGTCAATCATGCGATCGTACCAGTCCGGCGACGAATCTGTGAGCAGACGCTGTACGTCGTCCGGCTCTGGCGGCAGACCAATCAGTCCGAAATACGCGCGGCGAATCAACACACGTCGCTCGGCAGCGTCATTCGGAACGAGCCCCTGCTTTTCAATCATGCGCAGAACGAACCGGTCGATGTCAGTCCGGCACCAGTCCGCATTTTCGGACTCCGGCGGTGGTGTCACGCTTAACGGCCGAAACGCCCAGAAGTCTCGGGCGTCCTGTTTAATAGTCCGCTCCGTCCAGTCCTTCAGCTCCACCACCCCGTCCACCAACGGTTTGTCGTATGGAACGCCCAGATCAATCCATTCTGCGATGGCTGCGATCTGGTTGTCATCCAGTTTTTTTTCGTCGTACGGCATGGGTGGTTTTTCGGCATGAGTAATCATGCGATACAGGCGACTGTTTACGGCCTGCCCGGGGACAACCGCCAGGCCTGTTCCGCCGCCTTTCAGCAGTGCCTCGCGCGTTGCCAGGTTGAACTCTCCTTCCAGAGAATCTCCGCCGTGACAGCTGAGGCAGCGATCCACCAGGATTTTCCGAACCGACTTCTGGAATAGTGCGGTTCCGGCCTTAACCCGTTCCGCGTGTTCATTCCTGTTCTGCCGGATTGGCGGGGCCGATTCGTCTGCCACGGATACAGATGTTGTCGAGACCAGCATGGCCGCAAAACCACAAATACCACAAGTCGCCATTCGAACAACGATTTGCCTGAGAACCACGTCTTTTGTCGGTCGGACATCTTCGAGCCAGGTCATGTTCAGTTTACCTGTGGTGTGCACTCGTGCGAAAAACTGTTGAATTGAGAACATCGCTTTACAGTAGCGTGTCACAGACACTGCCGTTGTCCCTGGGTGCATAATACCGTTCATTCCAGGCTTTCAGTAGTGAAGACACTGCAGCGTTGTCGTGAAGGGCGACATCGCTGTGCCGGGAACATTCACTTCACTCCACTAAAACCGTCTGCGTCGACCAGAACTGCCCCTCGTCGTTTCGCAGGTACAACCGTATCAACAGTGGATGTTCCGCTGGTCTGATGCCCAATACTACCTGGTTCGTGCCTTCACCGGGGCGTTCCACGTGAGTCCTGTGGGCCCAGCGATCGGTGAAGGTGAGTCCTTCTGTGCGGCCTGAGTGTACCACGACTTCGGGCCTGGTGCCTGCATTTCGAATATTGAACGTGACACGTGCTTTGTCACCCATGCGTTCGACACCGGTGACCTCGATCGCTGAAGGTACACTCTTAAGTACATGGAGTTTGTCGTCCGCGAGATACGGAATGCCGCCTCGCTCAAACGGTTGAGCCCTGACTTCGCCGTCGGATGGTGGCTTGCGAAATGTCCAGCCGCCAGTCTGCAGATAGAACCAATTGTCTGCAGTGATGCCTCGATCGGTGTATGTGAGTCCGGTCTCGTTATGCACGTCGCCGGCGGACATGCGATCGATCCCGTACCAGCGGCCGTCTGCATCCATCACCCATCCACGGTATCGCATTCGGCGTTCGTACGGACCGGTTCTCTGTCGTGGTGGCGGGCCGGGTACTTCCACGAAACTGCCGGCCGTCAGTGAGGTCAGCGGTTTGCGCTTGTTCTTCTTGCGGCCCGCACCGAACAGCCTCCAGCGTTTCTCATCCACGGCATAAAAATAGCTGAAGTATGTGCTTTGCGTCTGTCCAGGTTCGACTCGCAACGCCAGAACCTGTCGCTGCCCCTGTCGTCCCGCCAGCGGCTCCCAGTCTCGAATCTTCACGCCGGTTCCTTCGTGACCAAACGTGCCAAATGTGGCGCTGCGGTGACCAATGGCCAGCAGGTGTGAATGCTCCTGAATGGGGGGGGCCGCATCCTTGCGACCGTACGACCACAGCGAAAAATTGAAGCTGCTGTTGACGGTGCCGTCTGCATTCCATGTTGGTCCGTAATAGCCAAACGGTGTCGTAATCGGTGCGTAGAAATCAAGCGAGCCTGGAACCGCATCCATTTCGATCACCCACAGCCGAACGGCTTCCGGATTCTGTGAACTTGAAAATCTTGTGTGTGCCGCTGCCGGGCGCCATCGTTTACGCAGCACCGCTCCTTCGCGAACCGCCTGTCCGGAGATTTCGACCCAGTGCAGTCGTGCACGTTCAGGGGCAGTTCCGGTGTTCGTGATTCGAAGGATGTGACGGCCGCTTCTTTCGATGTTGAATTCGAGGACGGCAGACAGTGTCAGCGTATTATCATCCGTCTGCGGGACTGACAGAATCTGTTCCTGACCGCTCAGGTTGACGGAAAATTGTCCTGACGCACAGTCACTGGTTGATACATGAATCGTGACGCGGCCTGCGTTGGGCAGCCAGATGCCCCACTCGACCTGGTCGTCTGCGTCCCACTGCGTTATGTACGCAAACGAATGGCCGCCATTCAGGTTTGCGATGTCGGGGATCGTCCCGGCTCCTTCAGCCACCATGCCGAGTTTCGGGAAGAAGCATTCATTCGGTGTCAGGAACAGTCGCGCATCCCTGGTTCTCTGAATCATGTAGGTGAGTTCGCCCCGATCCGGATCCGGCATCCACTCAATCGGAGCCGACAGCTGCCCGATTCCTGCGGAAAGTTTTCGGGCCGGTTCCGAGGCGGCGCACAACGAAACACACAACGAAAGAACAATGGTCAACGCGTGTATATGGCACATAAGGCAGCGTCACACCATGTCAGAAAAACTGCTGATCAACCAGCCAGAAGAAGAATTTGCCTGTTGATCTGCATGCGAAAAACGAATCGTCCGGACTGCCAGGAACGCATGATGAGGGAGCATAAACCCCTGGCGGCTGACCGCAGTATACTCACTCTCTGGAGCAAACGAGAGAGCGGCACAAACTTCTTGGCGCGTTTCGTTACCAGGCGGACGGCTGCTATGAGTGCACCACGACGGTTGGTGCCAGCTGAACCGTGCCGTGATGTCTTCAACCCGCTTCGCGGAAACGCAGCGATGGTTTGTCGATCGTTACGATCGTATTCGGTGGAATACTGCGGCTGAGAGTCACACTGGAGCCGATTTGTGAGCCCGCTCCGATCACTGTCGTTCCCCCCAGAACTGTTGCGTTGGAATAGACAGTCACACTGTCTTCAAGTGTCGGGTGCCGCCTGGCACCGCGAATCAGCTCGCCATCCTCATCACGGGGAAACGACCACGCTCCCAGGGTCACACCCTGATACAGGGTCACACTGGCTCCGATCTCGCATGTTTCACCGATGACGACGCCGGTTCCATGATCGATAAAGAACAGAGGTCCAATCGTGGCTCCGGGGTGAATGTCGATTCCGGTTTCCCGATGTGCCCATTCCGTGATAATGCGCGGCAGATAGGGTACGGCCAGGCGGTGGAGTTCATGAGCCAGCCGAAACATAATAATGGCTTCGATACCGGGATAGCACAGAATGATTTCTTCCCGCGTCCTTGCGGCCGGGTCACCATCGAACGCTGCCTGAGCATCCTGCTGCAGGATTTTCTTCAGCCGTGGCAATGTGTCGAGAAGTGCATCTGCCAGGTCAGCAGCAGCAGTTGCGTGGTTGCCGGCCATGGCCTCATCATGAACTGCCTCATCGTGAATTCTCAGAGTCGCCTTCCGGACATGACTCAGCGCGCGATGAATCTCAATGGACAGGCTTTGGCGAATGTGTCTCAGATTTCTGGCGCACTGAGAGCGTCCACCGGCACTCATGGCCGTTCCGGCGGTTCGAACGCCGGGAAACAGAAGTTCGCGCAAGTTGCTCGCAATCGTGATGACCGCGTCCACCGAGGGCAGGGGATCCGCCAAAGTACCTGTGTCGGTGAACAGAGCTTCAGCGATCTTATCCATCATTCGGTCGTCACCGTCGCGAAATATCATCTGTCGAACCATCAATCCAGTGAAATTGAGCCAACAACAGCAGGGTCGAACACATTCTGTGCGGTCGTGTCGATCGCGTTACGGAGCGTCCCGCCTGACTCATCGGCACACAGTGCCAGTAGTCATCATGATGTGCGGAGCCGACATTGACGTGACGCGAACAGCATCTGCGCATGCCGGCGCACACGTAAAAACCGTTGGCGTCCCGGCTACTCTGCCCAGACTTCCTTCGGCAGGATTTCATGCGGCATAAACGGCCAGCAACGGGTCACAGACGGCCGTCTGTGCCGCACATTGTCGCCCCCGCGGCTCGGCACAGCCGCGATAAGAGTCGGCGATCTGTTTCTGGGCAGTGGTTTCGTCGATCGGCCGGTTTGCTGTCCGCAGGATGGATGCACAGCCGATAACAACGGTGGAACAACTCAATCCGCAAATGAAGAAGCCCGACATCCGATGACCAAGGTTCCCTTACCCGTAAACGATTACTGGGTGGATGCACGCAAGCCGCTGTCGTGTCTGACGTTCTTGATTCCCTGGATCGTGATCTACGAATTTGGCGTGCTGATGCTCGCTGACCGCGAACCCGATCAACTTCGAAACGGTGCGGACTACTGGATGAGATCATTACTGTCGCTGGCCGGTCTTGGTCAGGTGCTGTTGCTTCCTGTTTTTGTAGTGGGCGTTCTGCTGACGTGGCACATCGTTCGCCAACATCCATGGCAGGTACGTCTGGAAACTCAGGTCGGGATGCTGGCGGAGAGTTTCCTTCTGGCTGTGGCCCTTGTCGCCGCCGGACAGGTCCACCATCTGTTGTTTCTAAACCTCCACCCGTCGCCGTCCGACGCTCGACTGCTGATGCTGGCCACGGGTGACCTGACGCGGGCTGTGTCGTTTATTGGTGCCGGAGTCTACGAAGAGGTGATGTTTCGGCTGTTACTCGTACCGGTTGCGTTCTTCGCGTTTCGGAAGTTCGAATTTCCGAAGAAATGGGCTGCTGTGATGGCAGCCGTGACGACTGCCTTTATCTTTGCTCTGGCACACCACGTTGGTCCCAATGCCGACGCCTTCAATCTGTTCACGTTTTCCTTCCGTGCTGTTGCTGGTGTATTCTTCGCGGCGATATTCTTCCTGCGAGGCTTCGGCATCACCGTCGGGTGCCATGCCGCTTACGACCTGCTGGTGGGCGTCTTTCTGGTGCCAGTCGCCGTTGACGCCAACGGGGTCGGATGAAACGTCGTCGCAGTTTTCCGCGAACGGTAACAACCGCCGGCTATTGGCCATCGACGAGCTTTTGGCCGCCCGCACTCAATAACTGCTGCGCCACAGCTACACCAAGTTCAACCGCGGATTCCACGGGGCCGTCCGCCGTTGCCTCAAGTCTCTGCGTGCCGTCAGAACTCAGCAGGATACCGGTGAGCTTCATTTGACCAGCATCAAGTTCCGTTAATGCTCCCAATGGGGCGTGACAGCCGGCACGCAGTTCCAGCAGCAGCGAGCGTTCGGCACGAGTGCAGCAGGCTACGTCTTCGTCTGTGATCTGTTGCAGCACGTTCTGTACGTTTTCGTCGTCGCTGCGGCACTCGATCCCAATCGCGCCCTGTCCCACGGCCGGGTACATTTCCGGTGGCTGAACTAAGAACGATATTCGGTTCTCCAGGCCCAGACGGCGAAGGCCGGCCTCGGCCAGTACGATCGCGTCGTATTCGCCGTCGTCAAGCTTCGCGATTCGAGTTTCGACGTTGCCACGAATTTCCAGCACCCGCAGATCGGGCCGCATATGAAGCAGCTGCGCCTGCCGTCGCGGACTGCCTGTTCCTATCCGGGATTTTTCGGGTAACTCATGAACCGAAGTCGGGTTTGTCGCTCCCTCTGGAAGCAGGATCGCATCGAACCTTGGAGCACGTTTCGGGATGCCGGCCAGTAATAAGCCATCGGCCGATTCCGTCGGCAAATCCTTCAGGCTGTGGACAGCAATGTGTGTGTGGCCATCGAGCACTGATCGCTGGACTTCGCGTGTAAAGAGTCCGGCGCCGCCAAACTGCCTCAACGGATCCGTCTGGTTCTGGTCGCCTTCCGTCTTTACATGAACGATTTTAACCTTGATACCACAGGCTTTCGCGATGAGCGATTTGACGTGGTGAGCCTGCCACAGGGCGAGTTGGCTGGAACGAGTGGCAATTCGAATTGTGTCGAGCGACATGTTTAACCAGTGAGAGAATTCAGCGTCCAGTTCAGTGAATCGGCCGTGTTCGGGATTTTGGAATCAGTCACCAGACATGGTAAGCGATTTAATATCCTGGTGATATTCAACCGTCATTGAGACTCAATTACTGTTTTTCACTGTTCCGGCACGCGTCTTGCTGCGGCCTGAAACCTCGTCTCACTTATTGGAATATTTGGCAGGTGGAATTGCCAAAAAGCTGTTGGCGTGTAGAATTACGACCGTCGAAAGTGTCTGCCGGCACGCGGGAGGAAAGAATGGCTCCACTTGATTCCAAAGATCGTGAACTTCTTGCACATTTGCACTGCCATAGCGGGGCAAATGTCCAGGACCTTTGCGGTGTTTTGGGAGTCACGCGAAATGCAATTCGCCAGCGTATTTTGCGTCTGGAAGCTTGGGGACTGATGATCAGTGAGCAGCGGTCTCAGGCCCGCGGACGTCCTAAGAACGTTTATCATGTGACTGCGGACGGGCTGCATTCGCTGGGCGAGGATTATCGGGAACTGGCGGTTGTGCTGTGGGAGGTGATTTCTCAGGTTGAGGATGCCGCCATCCGGGAACAGTTGATTTCTCAGGTTCGGGATCGACTCGCGGACCGGTTTCGTCGGAAGTTGACGGAGACGTGTTCGGTGGATGAGCGGTTGGATCAGCTGGCGTATGAAATGAAAACCAGCGGATTTAACGTGGAAAGTGACCATTCGGCGTCTTTACCGATTCTGCGCGAAACGAATTGTCCGTTTCCGATGCTGGCGGACGTGGATGAGGCCATCTGCCAGGTAGAACGACAGGTTTTGGAACAGGTGCTGGGAGCTCCTGTGGAGTTCAAGAACCGGTGCCGTGACGGGCACCATTGTTGTGAGTTCGAAGTTCACGTGGGAAGTGCGGGAAAGACCTGAGCCAATGCTTGGAAAGCGCCGCCTGCGATTGAAACAAGTAGTTACCCTGATAGAGTTTGCGGTTCGCATTTCCTGTGATGTGGCGTCATGGGATTCAGTCAAATCGCGACTTCATTGAAAAACTCATTTGGAACCTGACCGACATGACATGGATTGAAGGACGCTTCGAAGAGAACGTCATTACCACCACCATGGAAGATGCCATGAACTGGGGGCAGCAGTCCAGTATCTGGCCGATGACTTTTGGTCTGGCCTGCTGTGCTATCGAAATGATGGCGACTGGTGCCAGCAAATACGACATCGACCGCTTTGGCGCGGGGGCTTTTCGAGCCACTCCGCGTCAGGCCGATCTGATGATCGTGGCTGGTACCGTTACGTTCAAAATGGCCAGCCGGGTTCGTCGTTTGTACGAGCAGATGGCAGATCCGAAATACGTCATTGCGATGGGCGCCTGTACTGTTGGCGGCGGCCCGTACTTCAAGCACGGTTACCACGTTGTGAAGGGTGTGGATCTGGTCGTGCCGGTTGACGTTTACGTTCCCGGGTGTCCACCGCGTCCGGAAGCACTGTTGGAAGGTCTGATGAGAATTCAGGACAAAATCAAAGCTCGTAAAGTGACTAAGGGTGAACAGAAATTACCCGTTCCTCACCACAGCGGGTATTCAGCACTGAACGTGTAAGTCAGTGCGAATGAGGCGACAGTATGCTGTCGGAAGAATCGGATTCGAAGTCGCCACATCGAATCCCGTGGTATTAGTTTAACCGTTTGACTGAATCCCGAGTTGACCATCCCGAACAGACGTCTGTCCCACCGACGGCGTGTTGTCGACCGGGCTGTGCGACTCTGACACTATAAGGAATTGCGAACGCGATGAGCAGTTTGCTGAAAATTACTGACCTGCACGTTTCCGTTGCCGACACGCCGATTCTGAAGGGTGTGAACATGGAGATTCGTCAGGGCGAGATTCACGCACTGATGGGCCCCAACGGTTCCGGTAAAAGCACACTGGCCTATGCACTGTCGGGCCACCCCAATTATTCGATCACCGGCGGTTCGATCGAAATTGACGGCGTGAATATCACGGAGCAGGAAGCTGACGAACGTGCTCGTCTTGGTCTGTTTCTGGCGTTTCAGTACCCCGTCGTGATTCCGGGCGTCAAAGTGGCGGATTTCATTCGCCATGCTGTGAGCAACATACGTGATCCGGACCGCAAAGAGGGCGAAGGCCTGATTGGTATGCGTGAGTTCCGTACGGAAATCAAGGCGCGGATGGAAGAGCTGGGAATGGATCTTGAGTTCGCTCGGCGTTATCTGAATGACGGTTTTTCCGGGGGTGAAAAGAAACGCATGGAGATTCTGCAGATGGCGATGCTGCAGCCGAAGTTTGCGATTCTGGACGAAACCGACAGCGGTTTGGACAGTGATGCCGTTCGAGTCGTCAGCGAAGGTCTGGCGAAACTCAGCGGACCGGACATGGGCGTTCTGATCATCACTCACCACGAACGTCTGCTGGAATTTAATCCGCCTCAATACACACATGTGATGCTGGGCGGGCGCATTGTCGAAACCGGCGACGCGGCGTTGGCACACGATCTGCACGCGAACGGTTATGCCACCGTTCGCGAACGCCACCCTGAAGCTGCGGCTGACAATGCCAGGGCCGAAGAAGCTGCCGCGGTTTAGTTATTCGTCCGTCAGGCTGTGCCTGATCCCTCGGTCAATAATTTGTCAGGCACGGTCTGACCTGTAAATAGAAATGCGAATATGAGTACCGACGCACCGGAAACAGAAGAAGTTGGAATTGGCGATTATCAGTTCGGCTTCCACGATTCCACCGACGACTACGAATTCAAAAGTCGTAAAGGCCTGGACCGTGAGATTGTCGGACAGATCTCCGAAATGAAGAATGAACCTGCCTGGATGCGGGACTTCCGCTTGAAGTCGCTGGAGATTTTTGAGTCTCGGCCGATGCCCGGCTGGGGCGGCGACATGTCGAAACTCGACTTCAACGACATCTATTACTACATGAAGGCGACCAAAGGACAGGAACGCAGCTGGGACGATGTTCCGGAGGATATCCGCAAGACTTACGATCGGCTGGGGATACCTGAAGCGGAAAAGAAGTTTCTTTCCGGCGTGAAGGCTCAGTACGACTCAGAAGTCGTGTATGGCAGTTTGAAGGAAGACCTGTCTAAAGACGGAGTACTGTTCACTGACACTGATTCTGCCCTGCGAGAACATCCGGAAATTTTCCGCGAATACTTCGGCACGATCATTCCGCCGGAAGATAACAAATTTGCGGCTCTTAACAGCGCAGTCTGGTCTGGCGGGTCATTTATTTATGTCCCACCCGGTGTCCACATTGATTTCCCTCTGCAGGCGTATTTCCGCATCAACAGCCAGAATATGGGACAGTTCGAACGCACCCTGATCATCGTTGATGAAGGGGCTTCGGCTCACTATGTCGAAGGCTGTACGGCTCCCACGTACAGCAGCGACAGTCTGCATAGTGCTGTCGTTGAGATTGTGGTCAAGCGAGGCGGTCGGTTCCGCTACACAACCATTCAGAACTGGTCCAACAACGTCTATAACCTGGTCACCAAACGAGCGATGGCCTATGGTGATGCTCTGATGGAATGGGTCGACGGAAACCTCGGCAGCCGACTGACGATGAAATACCCGGCCATCTATCTGATGGAGCCCGGGGCGCGTGGCGAAACGCTGTCCATCGCCTTTGCCGGCGATCACCAGCATCAGGACGCGGGCGCCAAGATGGTGCACTGTGCTCCTGACACCAGCAGCCGCATCATCAGTAAGAGCATCAGCAAAGACGGAGGACGCAGCAGTTACCGTGGCCTGGTAAAGGTCGAAGATGGTGCTCACCACTGCAAAAGCAACGTCGTCTGTGACGCTTTGATTCTGGATTCGGACAGCAAAAGCGACACGTATCCCTACATCGAAGTTGAAGAACAGGACGTGGCCATTGAACATGAAGCCAGTGTCAGCAAGATTGCTGAAGAACAGTTGTTCTACCTGATGAGCCGTGGCCTGTCAGAAGCGGAAGCCAGTGCGATGATTGTCACAGGTTTCATCGAACCACTGGTGAAGGAACTGCCGATGGAATACGCCGTCGAAATGAATCGTCTGATCGAACTGCAAATGGAAGGCAGTGTCGGCTGACCGGATGGCCCGGTCGACCCATGGCGTAGAACGCTGGGTTTGACTCCGACTAGGGTCGCGCCGCCGAGGGCGGTGAATAGGCAGCAGGTTTTGTTATTGCGGAATGTCTGTGACGAACGGCAGCAGATTCAATTTCGCCAGTCCAGCTCTCGGTCTCAAGTTCAACTCGAAGATTAATTTTCAGACAAAATATCGATCAACTCGGCGGTGCGACGTTCCATGTCCTGCCACCCACCACGCCAACCAGGATCGAAGATCCCCCTATGACTGTTACTATTGATATTGACCGCATCGGGTTTAGTGCCGAGGTCTTCGAAGAGTTTCTTACCACGCGTTCCGAACCATCTTGGATCACGGACGCCCGTCGAGCTGCGTTCGCGAAGTATGAAGAACTGCTGGGCGCAGAACTCGACCCGGAAGAATTCAAACGCATTGACCTGAGAATCTTCAACGCTGCAAAGTTTCGGCCGTTAACTGCAGACTCTGATGCGTCGTCCGTCAGCACTCTGCTGGCCGGCGAAACCGAATACGGAGGCAGCATCAGGCACGTTGATGGTACAACAACACATGAAAATGTGTGTGAAGACATGACCGCCAAAGGCGTTCTGTTCGGCGATCTGCAGACGCTGCTGACGGAAAACCGTGAATTGCTGGAGCCGTACTTTCTGAAGCAGGCCGTACGTCCGGATGCGGATCGTTTTTCTGCATGGCATGCGGCCTTCTGGACCAGTGGTACATTGCTGTATGTTCCGCAGGGCGTGGAAGTCGATCTGCCGCTGCACAGTCTGATTGCTCATACTGCCGATGGCGTTGCTGACTTTGGCCACACTCTGATCATCGTCGAAGACGAAGCGAAAGCGACACTGCTGGAAGAAACAACCTCAGCTAACGAAGACCAGAGCGGGCTGCACGTCGGCTGTGTGGAATTGATCGTTGGCAAGTACGCTAATCTGCGATACGTTCAGCTGCAGAACTGGAATCAGAAGACGTGGCATTTTGCTCACCAGGCCGGTAACGTGGCCAGCGAAGGCTCGCTGCAGTGGACGGTCGTCGGACTGGGCAGCAAGCTCAGTCACATTCATCAGGACGTTAATCTGAACGGTCGAGCCGCAACGGCGGAGGTCAACGGTGTCACTTTTGCCAGCGACCGGCAGAAGATTTCGTATTACACTCAGCAGCATCACAAAGCACAGGGCACGCACAGCGACCTGTTGTACAAAGAAGTACTGCGAGACGACTCCCGCGTTATCTGGCGCGGGATGATCAAGGTGGATGCGGCGGCTCAGCAGACTGACGGCTATCAGCGGAGTGACGCACTCATGCTCAGCAGTGACGCGCGATGCGACAGTATTCCCGGTCTGGAAATCGAAGCCGATGATGTGCGTTGTACTCACGGTGCGACGACCGGACGAGTTGATGAAGAGCAGATCTTCTACGCAGAAAGCCGGGGCATCTCAGAAAAAGAAGCCATGCACATGATTGTTGAAGGCTTCTTTCAGCAGGTTTATGACCGTATTCCCATCGAAATTGTCCGGGATACGCTTAGTCGCACGGTGCAGGGCAAGCTCGGTATCGAATCCATGACTGCCGTTTGAAGTTGGTGTTCTTGTGGCGTTCCTTCCATATGGTGTTTGGGGCGGCACGCGCACGGAGTTGCGCTGGCAATGATGGGCCGGGAGTGTTGTCTTCAGCTGGTATTGGTGTGAGACCGACATTTTTCAGTGAATGACGGACTTGAAGTGATCTTGCCCTGATTTGCCTGAACCGCCAGAATTCGCAGTTGTGCGTGTCGCGGGACTGGTCAGCAATTTCGCAGCTGAACGGCGGCGGAACGCGCTGTACTTCGGCGAAACGCCCTCTATCTATCGTCTTCATAACGCTCAAGGATGAGCAGCCTGTGCGTTCAAAGTACGCATCAATTCAACGTACCGCCGCTGCATGTGTGCTGCTTGCCGTGATTACAGCCAGCGGCTGTCTGTCCGGAACCTTGCCCGGTCGTACACTGCAGGGAGCAAATGCGATTCAGGTGCCGGTTGAGCGATACGACCTCATCTGGGAACGTGCTGTTGCGGTGCTGAACAATTATCACTTCGTTATTGCACGTGAAAGTAAGCTTGAGGGGGTGATTGAAACTCAGTACCGAGCGGGCTCAAACCTGCTGGAGCCCTGGCACCATGATTCCGTGGGGTATGCCAGCAAGCTGGAAAGCACTCTGCAATCCATCAGGCGCCGCGTTGTCGTCACGTTTCAGAACACCGCCGACAATATGTTGATTGTCAGTGTTCGAGCTGACAAACAGATCGAAGACGTACCGGGCCTGGCGGCGAACTACGAAGGCGGAGCTACATTTCGTGACTCCGATCCACTGCAGCGTGATCTGGATCAGGTGGTCGGTCAGTCCGGCCCGTCCCGGTGGATTTCGCGGGGCACAGATCCGGCACTGGAAGTGGAATTACTCAGCCAGATTCGACACGCTGTGCTGCGTTGAACCGGCCCCGCAGTGCGGAGCGAGCGTCGCGTCGCAGTTGGCTGCCGTTCCGGGTATTGTTGCGTTTCCGTTATCGCTGTTCAGTCGGCTGCCGCAGCCGCCAGTTGTTCCTGCAATTCTTTCAAAGCCGCCGCCGCTTCCGTTTGCCGAGTCTTGATGGCCGTCAGCAGCAGCACTGCTTCCTCGTCATCATCTTTGCTGAGTTCCAACAGTGCTGAGGTGATGCTGTCACAAACAATCTGTTGGCTGCCGTGCAGGCTGTCAAACAGAGCTTCCAGCGCAACAAACTGCAGGTCTGTATATTCGGTCGGGAAGGATCCGAAATCGATGAAGTGTTCCCGCACTGTTAACAACGAAACGATGTCCGCCACATCCTGACGCTGACGAGCGGCAATGGCATTGACCTGCTCTTCCACAGAATGATCCTGAGTACTGACCCAGGGCCATGCTTCCGCCACATACTGCAGAAAACTGCGGGCCATGTCGATCAGCACGCTGTTCAGCACTGATTCCGATTGCTGACTCATGAAGAACTTCCAGGGAACATGACACGTCGGAAAAGCCGCAAGGGCGGCCACCGGAGAGAAGACAGAAACCGATTAACCACCGATAACCAGCAACACAGCATGTCCGGCTTCGTTAGCGATTGAACTTAGTCCGTTAACAAGCTGTGGCAGGAAGCCCAGCAGAGCGACCATGACGGCAAGGACAACCACGTAATAACCTTCCATCGCGGGCAGCGGCACTGGTTTGACATCGGCCGGTCGTTCTTCAAGGAACATCGCTTTCAGGATGCGAACGTAGTAAAACAGGCTGAAGATGGTGTTGATTGCCCCCGCGGCCAGCACAACATACATCGCCCAGTGAATCTGTGCTGCCTGGTAAACTGATGCAAAAATCATGAGCTTCGCAAAGAAGCCTCCGAATGGCGGAATGCCAATCAGGCTGAAGATGCACACCAGCATCGTGATACACAACGCAGGGCTCTGTGAAATCAAACCTTTGAAGCTGTCGATGTCTTCATTAAATGTGTAATTGCGGACCAGGGCGATGACGGCGAAAGCGCCCAGATTCATAAACATGTACACTGCCAGATAGTACAGCAGTCCACCGATGCTGTAATTGATGGCTTTGCCCAATCCTGCTGCCTGGTCGCTGTTCAGCATAACCAGCATGGCAGCCACGGCCATCAGCATGTAACCGGCATGAGCAATCGTGGAATACGCCAGTAATCGCTTCAGGTTCTTCTGAGTATATGCTGCCAGGTTTCCATAAGTTGTTGTGACGATTGCAATCACACCAAGTCCGACGCCAAATGCCGTCATTAGGTCTGCAGTTTCAGGGACACCGGAAAGGCCTACGCAGAAGCGGACCAGCAGCCCGAATGCTCCGGCTTTGGAAGCCACAGACAGAAATCCGGCGACTTCGGCTGAGGCACCTTCGAACGCATCCGGACACCAAAAATGGAATGGAACGAGCGACAGCTTGAATGCCAGGCCAACCATAACCAGCATGACGCCTAAAGCGACGGTCAGAACTTCGGGATTATCGAGTCCGGCAGTGCCGTGAGCCACAACTCGAAGCTGTTCGGCCAACGCAGCCATGTCACCGGTTCCCAGTACGCCAGCCACCAGGCTGATACCATACAGCATAACGCCGGCCGCACCGGCTCCATAAACCACATATTTCAATGAGGCTTCGCTGCTGGCTTTGCGGCCTTTCAGAAAGCCGACCATGACGTAACTGGGAACACTTGCCATTTCCACACCCAGAAACAGCATCAACAGATTGTTGGCACTGGCCATCAGCATCATGCCGATGGTCGCTCCGAACAGCAGTGAATAGAAATCGGGAGCATCTTCGTTGTCGGGGATTCCTGTCAGAACCGTCAGGGCAATGGTCAGAATCAGAAACAACGTCAGGAAGATACGAAAGAACACACTGAACAGATCCTGTCGCAGCATCCCGCCGAAGAACGAGTAGGACACAGTATCGTTGGCAGCGATCAGGTCGGCAAACTGTGCAAACGAACACCCACCGGCGGCCGCAGCACCGATGAGGCCGACGATAAATGTTGGTAGCAGACGATCAGCGCTCAGCAGACGCATCAGCAGCATGACGACAATAGTACCGCTCAGGCAAAGTTCGGCACTGAAGTTCCACAGTCCCTTAGAGAGCGTATTGTTGATCAGAGTGGTGAGAAGTTCAGAGAACACTTTGAATTACCGAATGAGGTTGTGGCGGTGTTTGGATCCAAGAGTCTGCGGTCCGGCAGGTTACTATCGCATCGCCTGCAGTTCATTGAGTGTGGCCGCGGCCTTTTCGTATCCCAGCTGCATGGAATCGACCAGAGCACCGGTGGAGCTCTGCATCATGTCAAACAGAATCCCCGGGAAGACGCCAAGGATAATGGCGAACGCCAGCAATACGCCTGCGACGGTCAGTTCACGTCCGTTGATTGGTGTAATGTCCTCAGAGTGAGGGCCTTTGTACTCCGTTCCCATGTAGACCCGCTGCATGGCCCACAGGATGTAGCCGGCCGTCAGGATCACTCCACTGGCCGCTATGATCGCCAGCGTCGGGCTGTAGTTCCACGCACTCAACACAACGAAAATTTCGCCGATGAATCCGCACAGGCCGGGAAGTCCCAGACCCGCGAAAAACAATCCCGCTGCCAGACCACTGTACAGCGGCATACGGCCCATCAGGCCACCGAACTTGTTCAGGTCACGATGGTGCACGCGGTCGTAGATGACGCCCACCATAAAGAACATGCCGGCCGATGAAACTCCGTGAGCAATCATCTGGAACATGGCCCCGTTGATTCCCATCAGCCACATATCCGGGTTTATAGTCTTGCCGGTCGCTTCGCCAATTTTCCAGACACCCAGTCCAATCAGTACGTAGCCCATATGGCTGACAGAGCTGTAGGCGACCAGACGTTTGAAGTCTGTCTGGGCAAGAGCTGCGAAGGCTCCGTAAATGATGCTGAAGACACCGATGCCCACCAGTGCGTAGGCCGCGTAGTAAGCACCATACGGGCACAGGGGGAAGGCGACGCGAATGATGCCGTATCCACCGAGCTTCAGCAGGACGCCAGCCAGAATCATACTGATCGGCGTGGGAGCTTCGACGTGAGCGTCAGGCAACCATGTGTGAAACGGAAACGCGGGCAGTTTGATGGCAAAGCCAATGAACAGCAGCACAAAGGCCGTGATTTGTAGATTCGGGCTGAGCGTAGTGGTGAGTGTTGTGCTGGTGCCGGAAGCGGCTTTTGCCAGTTCGATCAGGTTAAAGCTGTCCGTGGTGCCGCCGCTGTTGAAGTAGAACATCAACATTGCGATCAGCATCAACACGCCGCCGATCAGCGTATACAGGAAGAACTTGATGGCGGCGTATTCTCGACGAGGTCCACCCCACACACCGATCAGGAAGTACATTGGCAGCAGCATGACTTCCCAGAACACAAAGAACAGGAAGAAGTCGAGCGACAGGAAGACGCCCAGCATCCCGGTTTCCAGCAACAGAAACAGAATGAAGTAGCCTTTGTGTTGCTTGTTGATGCTCCATGAAGCGACTGCGGCCAGCATGGTGACAAAGCTGGTCAGAATCACCAGCGGCAGACTGATCCCGTCAACACCGAGTCGGTAATACACATTCCACGTCGGTATCCACTCCTTAACCACCAGCATCTGCATACCGGCTTCGGCGTACTTAAACTGCCCCCACAGCATCAACGTCAATACAAACGTTGCCACGGTGAATCCCAGAGCGATTGCACGAATCTGCACAACGGCACGACTGTCCAGAAAGGCCAGAAGCAGCGCGCCAAGAGCGGGAAGGAAAATGATGGCGGAAAGTAGTACGTCTGGATTCATGGTTTAACCCCAGCCTGAATGCTGGACCAACTGAATTGTTATTTAATGAACGGCAGATGAACCGCCGAGTTTCACCCTGGAAATGTCGTAAACATGACTGCAAACAGAGCCACAACACCAAGCACGATAAACATCACATACTGCCGCAGTCGACCCGTCTGCACAACCTTCAGCGAAGTGCCGACAGACTGTGTGGCACTGGCGATCAGATTGACGAATCCATCCACAACGTTTTCGTCAAAGACGCGATCCCATTTTGAAACGACGACCGTGGCTTTCGCTGCGCCGTGCAGAATTCTGTCGAAGACCGCTCCGTCAAACCATGCACAGAAGGCGGCGACTTTGTGAGCCGGTCTCATGAACAGGGCGTCATACAATTCATCAAAGTGCCATTTGTTTGTCAGGAAGCCGTGTACACCTGCCAGCTGACGTTTCATCTCTTCCACGTTTACAAAGTTCGTGCCGTAAAGGATGTACGCGATCAATGTCCCGGACACGGCGGCAACCAGTGCCCATGTTCCTGCGGTAGTGTGCTCATCGACAATGTCCTGAATAGCCGGCAATGTGATGCCGTCGCCGACAGCAGTCACACCGGCTTCCAGATGAGCGGGCTCATCGCCCGTCAGCAGCAGGTACAGATATCCGTGATCTCCACCAACTGCACAAAAAGCGGCAAACACGGAGAGGATCAGTAACGGTGCCGTCATGATCCATGGTGATTCGTGAGCATGGTCATGGACATGTTGGTCACGTGGTGCACCCCAGAAGGTGTAGAACCACAGTCGGAACATGTAGAACGCCGTGATACCGGCTGTCAGCAGCGGTATGAAGAACAAGAGAAAATGAGCGGAATTGGCGTTCTTGAATGCCAGAGCTGACGCCACGATCGCGTCTTTGGAATGGTATCCTGAGAACGCAATGACGCCGGGGATTGCGAGTCCGCTGATGGCAATCACGCCGATCAGCATTGTGATGGCCGTGATCGGCATCTTCTTCAGCAATCCGCCCATTTTCGGCATTTCCTGTTCATGATGACAGCCGTGAATCACACTGCCGGAACACAGGAACATTAATGATTTGAAGAACGCGTGCGTGATCAGGTGGAACAATCCGGCCGCCCAGCCGAAGACACCAATGCCCAGCATCATATAGCCCAACTGACTGATGGTGGAATAGGCCAGTACCTTCTTGATGTCGGTTGCTACCATCGCGATCGTTGCTGCCAGGAACAGCGTGATACAGCCGGTGTAAGCAATCGTCAGCAGGACTTCCTGCACAAACATCGGGAAGAATCGTCCGGCCAGATACACGCCCGCCGCAACCATCGTGGCAGAATGAACCAGAGCTGACACCGGGGTCGGACCTTCCATCGCATCCGGCAACCACGTTTGCAGCGGAAACTGAGCACTCTTGCCGACACAGCCGGCGAATATTCCCAGCCCGACAACAACCAGCAGGTAATAAGGAATCTGTCGGTTGCTTCCGTCTTCGTTTGTAAGGACGTGACCGTCGGTGCCTGTGATCAATACGTCGCCGGTCAACTCGTCGCGATCAAAGTTGCCGTCCTCTGCACGATGGACCATGCTGAACAGGCCCTGGTCAACCACTTCGTTGTCCACCATCGTGTCGCCGAAGCGGAACGTGCCGAAGTATGTCCATAACACCATCAACCCGATCAGGAAACCGAAGTCTCCTATGCGGTTCATGATGAAGGCTTTGTTGGCCGCATCACTGGCCGTCTTGCGTTCTGTATAGAACCCAATCAGCAGGAAACTGCAGATACCGACCAGTTCCCAGAAGATGAACACCTGGAAGATGTTGCCCGCCAGGACCAGTCCCAGCATCGCGAAGCAGAACAAAGACAGAAACGCGAAGAAGCGATAGAATCGTCCGGGCCGATGAACATGGCTGCCGTCTGCCTTGTGAGCGAAATGGTCAACATATTCATCGGTCAGCTCGTCGCTCATGTAGCCAATGGCAAACAGGTGAATGCACGTGGCAATCAGCGTTACCATCGTAAACATCACCAGGGTCAGGCTGTCGATGTAGTAATCGAGCGTGAGCTCCAGGCTGCCAAAGACACCTAATGTGTAGATCGTTCCCGAGTAAACCGTCTGGCCACGTTCAAGTTTCGGGCCGCCATCATCTTCGGTCGCAACAGCCGTCAGAATGTGGTCAGCCCCGGCTTCGCTGCTCCCGTGGTGTTCAGCGTCGTGATCGGCACCTTCGTGTTCATGCGGAGGCGCTCCTTCGCTACTGTCCGCTTCGTGGTGGGGGTGGCGAGCATGGTTGATATCCGCCTGCTGTGACATCCAGCCTTCAGCATCGCCGTCGTCAAAAGCGTTGCTGGCGGTACCCCACATCACAAGTGCCGTCAGGCTGCACAGAAAGCCAGCTCCGATACAACCGACGGCCGTCCATGCCGCTGCTTTGCTGTGCCGTGGATTCTTGCTCCAGAAGCCGAAGAAAATCTCAACCACAAACCCCAAAAGAGGCAGCAGCCAGGCTGTCATCAGCAGTTTTTGCAGCGTTTCGCCGACCATCGGATTTCCAGAGTATCTCAGAACAAAACCAGAACGGAACAGACGCCCGGTGCCAATCAGCCTTTCAGCTTATTGCCGCGGTCTACGTCTACTGTCAGATGGTTGTTGTAGAAGTTCAAAACAATGGCCAAAGCCACGGCCGCTTCTGCAGCGGCCAGCACGATTACGAAGAGAGAAAAAATCTGACCATCCAGCCCCAGTGTCGTGTACCGCGAAAAAGCCACGAAGTTCACGTTGGCTCCATTCAGCACCAGCTCAACGCCCATCAGAACGCCGATCGCATTGCGTTTGGTCGCCATGCAGATGACGCCGCAGACGAACAGGACCGCACCAATGAACAGGTAGGAGTTAAGATCAGGATCATGCAGCATTCAATCGACCCAGAAGCGGGAGGCCCGCATTTCAATTCAAGTAACGCTCGGAACGAATAAATAATAGTGATATCGCGGAAGACGTTTCCGTAATTCTGTTATGCATTATCCTGCCGCCGTTTTGCCCGAGCAAGATAGGCGGCCCCGATCAACACGACCAACAAGTGAACAGACGCGATTTCGAACGGAAGCAGGTAGCCGGCTCCGTCCTGCCCCACGTCCGGGCGAACGCCCAGCAGGGCAAACCCCAGTGGACGCAACGTATTTCCTTCTGAAGAATCCGCGAATTCCGGTGTGACCGTTTCCGCAATGTAGTTTGGAGATTGTTTCCACTCTTTACTGGCAGGCAGTGTTGAAAAAACCATAGACAGAAACATCACCCCGATCAGACCAGCCACTACAGTTTCCCCAGGTGAGGCGGGAATCTTCATGTACGGCCCGCTGGCCGTCAGCATGATGCCGAACACCAGCAGCACAAGCGTGCCACCCACGTAGATCAGCAGTTGGGCCGCGCCGATAAAGTCAGCGTCGGCCAGAAAAAACAGGCCTGCTACGCTACCCAGCGACACGATCAGCCAGAACGCCATTCGCACGACGCTTTGACTGATGACCACCGCAACGGCGCCCAGACAGGCTGCTAAGGCAAAAATCGTGAAGAACAAACTCACTGTCGTACCTCACTGAAATTCATGCCCACGGTGATGGGTTCCGCCATGGCGGTGTTTTCACCAGTTGCCGCAGACTCTGCCTCACTGTTGTCTTCAGGGGCTTCAGCAGGAGCTGACGACTGGGGTGTTGATGATGATTCTTTCGTTCCTTCCGACACCGCGTGAGTCGCGCGGTTGCCCAGTGGCGAACGGAACGGAGCGGACGTAAGCCCGTCGTCGGTCGCAAACATCCACATGAGTGGCCAGACGGTCGCTCCCAGGAACAGAAAGCAGCTGATGGGGACAAAGTATTTCAAGCAGGTGATCATCACCTGGTCGATGCGAAGTCGAGGCAGCGTCCAGCGAAGCCAGATCTGCACAAATACGCCAAATGCAGCTTTGCTGACAAAGACACCCGCACCAATCACGTTGGCCAGATAGCCCAGAGGACTGAATTCGGGAGATTCGGCCCCCTTTAGACGCCACTCCTGAAGAAGTCCGTCGACACCTGGAATTCCCGTGTGCCAGCCGCCCAGAAACAGAATGGCGGCGACTCCGCACAGAGCAAACATGCTGGCGTATTCGCCCATGAAGAAGAAGGACCACCGCATACCGCTGTATTCGGTGTGAAATCCACCGACCAGCTCACTTTCCGCTTCCGCAAGGTCAAACGGAGCTCGCTTGCAACCTGCCGTCAGTACGACGAAAAATACGAAAAAGGCAACAAAAGTAAACGGGTCATGGAACAGGAACCAGTTCCCCAGATGCCCGCCCTGCATGTCACCAATTTCGCCGAGATTCAGCGAACCGGCGGAAACGATCGGGATCAAAGCACAAATGGCCAGCGGGATTTCGTAGCTGACCATCTGAGCGGCTTCACGCATGCCACCGAAGAGCGACCACTTTGAGCCGCTGGAATAGCCAGCCATGATGATGCCGAAGACTTCCAGCGACAGGATTGACAACAGAATGAACAATCCGCAATCCGCAGAGACAGCCACCCAGTTGTGACTGAACGGCAGGACGACAAACGCCGCAAACGACGCCAGACAAACGATATAAGGGGCTGAACGAAACAGCATTGCGTCAGCCACGGGCGGACACAGGTCTTCTTTCTGAATCAGCTTGATGCCGTCAGCCAGTGACTGCAGCCAGCCAAAGCGACCACCCACTCTTGTTGGTCCGAGTCTGTCCTGAATTCGTCCGGAGCCTTTGCGTTCCAGCCAGATCAGAAAGAACGGGCACAGGGCAAACACATGGAAGACCAGCACTGCATGAATGATTGCAGCAACAACAAGTGCGTCGCCGCTGGATAGCTGTCCGTACAGCGGAACGGACAGGCCGTCGAATGCATCTGATAGTGAGTTGGCTGCCAATGTGTTGATCATATTCTCAACCGACGTCGTGGCGGTAGATGTCTCAGGACTGAACAGGCATCAGGCGATTTGCCCTGCCCGCAGACTGGGTGAGAGTGGCTGCAAAATGCCGCGGGAACTATGACAAATGAAAAAGTCGACTGCAACCAACCCCTTGCGCGATTCACAGCAGCAGTTCGACTTCCACCACGTGACGAGTTTCAGGCCCCTTCCTTTCTCAGTTGTGGGAAGTGGCTGCTGGTTGGCGTGGCAACCTGCGGCGACGTTGAGGTTCTGTCGAACCGTCGCACTGGTACGCAGTTCAGGCCGAGCCGCACGTCCGACTACTGAAGGACAGGTTTTCCGGCCAGAATCAACTGCTGGTGTTCACCAATGCGACTCTTCTGTGCGTCAGGTGCCTTTTCCAGTGCGGTCGTGACCCATTGTTTGGCAGCGTCGAAGTTGCCATTTGCGGCATGGGCAACGGCCAGCGTGTCCAGGGCATTCCAGTTTTCGAACTGACTCATCTGGCAGGCCCGCAACGCCAGTTTCACGGCTTCGTCGGGGTTGCGGGTGGAATCTGTCTGACTGGTTGCATAAATCCATGCCAGATCGTTGATAGGCTGGTAGTTGTCGGGAGCTTTCGTCGTGGCAATTGTCAGATCTTTGATCGCTGCCAGGTCATTCCCCTGCTGAACATGGGCGAACGCTCGGTTGCCGTAGGCGTCAATATACATGTCGTCGATCTTCAAAGCCGCAGAAAAATCAACGACGGCGGCCTGATAGTTCCCTTTGCGGGAATGTACGACGCCGCGATTGTTCAGGGCTTCAGGGTATTCTGTGTTCAGTTGAATGGCAGCATTCAGGTCCGGCAATGCATCGTCGAACTGGTCCACAGCGATATAGCACAGCGCGCGGTTGTTCAGTGCCACAAAGTGTCCGGGATCCCGTTCGACTGCGGCATTCAGGTCTGCCACAGCAGCGGCGTAATCGCTTTTCAGGTACCTGGCCTGTCCTCGGTTGTTCAGCACGCCGGCCTGGCCGGGTTTCTTTTTCAGGCTTTCCGAAAAATCGGCAATGGCTTCGTCGTACTGTTTATGGGCCAGTAATGCGATGCCGCGCAGGTGAAAGTTTTCAGCGCTGGGGGCTGTTTGTGCTCGTTTGGTGAATTCTTCGATCGCGGTGTCGAAAGATACAGTTTCCTGTTCCCACAACCATCCGCCCTTCTGCTCAATCCACAGCCATTCTCCGTTGGTCAGAGTCACAGTGAACGTTTCGCCGAGATACGCTTTCCAGACAATGGCTTCCGGAGTTCGCAGGGGGGCACCGGCCACGGTGACAATGACCTTGCTGCCCACCCGGTCGTCCGCCGCTGCGTCGGTGGTGTTGGCGGACTGCTGCGGGATCGCAAATGCGACTTGAGCATCTGTCGCTGTAAGCACGAGCCCGCACACAACGACGAAGAGCATTCCGGCAAGTAATCCCTCTTCGGATCGAGACGCCATTGACGATTTCCTGACTTGAAGGGACACGTTGGAGTTGGGAAACATTGTTGAAATGACAGTCAAACCTGCCAGCCGTGCAAAGGACTGAAAGCCACGTGCGTCGTTGATTTCACCAGGACGTTTGCATTTAATCGACTTGCTGGTGAGCCACACGCCTTGTCACTTGCGAACAGCCGCTCGAACCCTCTGCCGTCCGACACTACGTCTGTCGACCGTGATTGTAATCATCACAGAAAGTTGTGTAGAGACCGGATTATCAGATTCCATGTTGTCAGGCACAGCTGACTATGGCGGAAGCCGGAGGCTCAGTGGTACGCTGCGAAGAAGTTTTTACCAGACTTTCAGACTTCACAGAGGGCCTGCCGTGTCCGTCGACGCAGCTAGAATACAAGCTCCATGCCAGCTCAATGTCCCTTCGCGAGTCTCGTGTTCAATCGCAACCATGACAGCAGTACGTAGTGGCGTGCTTGCGGCACTGCTGGTGCTGTCTGTGATCACTGGCTGTTCGTCTGCTGTAACCGGAAAATCGGGAGATGAACAATTGTCGGCTGCAGGACCTCCGCCGGCACAACCGCCGGCACTAGTGCGGGTTCGTGAAGTTCGGCAGGAACAGATTGCTCCGCGATTGGTGGCCGTGGGAACTGTGCGGCCGCGACATTTCAGTATCATCGCATCGGCTGCCGACGGCGTCGTTGAGGAATTTCCGGAGGAACAGGGCAACTTTGTGAAGAAGGACACTGTTCTGTCGAAACTGAGAATGGTCTCCACGGATCTTGCGCTGGGTCAGCAACAGGCAGTCCTTGACGAAAGGGTCGCCCAGCACGAACAGATTTTGGAGCCGCGTAAGGAAGATGTTGAAGAAGCACGGGCGCAGCATCTGGCGGCTGAAGCGGCGTTTGCCCATGCAGAGCAAAGATTGAAGGAATTACAGTCGCTGGCAAGTCGGGGCGCTACCAATCCTTCCGCAGTCGATGATGCTGAACTGACTTACAATGAAGTCCGTCACCGTTTGCTGGCCGCCAAAGCCGTGTTTCAGCGAGTTTCCGCCGGTGCACGTAAGGAAGAGAAGCTGCAGGCGAATGCCAGACTGCAGGCTCAGGAAAAACACGTTGCGTGGTTGGTTGCGGAAAAAGAAAAGCGAATCACACGGACTCCCTTTGACGGTTTCCTGGTTCAGGAACAGACGTACGTCGGGCAATGGCTGTCGAAGGGCGATCCTGTGGCGACGATGGTTCAGCTGGACAAAGTTGATGTTGAAGTTCCTGTCGACCAGGGCTTTATTTCGCAGATCAGAATCGGTGAAAGCGTGCGTTTGAAGATTGCCGGGACTCCCGATCCGGACAGTGCCGACGGTCGCTGGACCGGAACTGTCAGCAGCATCGTTCCGCGGAGTGACTGGGAATCCGGTTCTCGCAGTTTTCCGGTGATCGTGCGGATCGAAAACCTGATGAAGGGGACGGAGGATGTTCCTGTTCCCACTCTGCGCGAAGGTATGGTGGCAGAAGCGGAATTCTTCGGCACACCGTTTCAAGCCACTCTTGTTCCGAAAGATACGTTGGTGCGAACGTCGCGAGGCACATTCGTGTATGCAATAAATCCCGCCGTCAGTGGCGAGCCATTAAGTGTTCGCCGAGTGATGGTGCAACCAGGCATCAGCAAAGCCGAATTGATCCATGTTCGAGGCACCGATCTTGAATCCGGTACGCTGGTTGTTACAGAAGGCGCTGAACGATTGCGTCCGTTTCAGCCGGTGCAGATTAAGGCTCCTGAAGATCCTTCCGTTGAGTAGTTTGCTGACGACATGAACTTCATTGCCTTTGCCATCGAAAACCCCGTCAAAGTCACCGTCGCTGTGTTCCTGCTGGTGCTGTTTGGGGGGCTTGCGTACCTCAGCACACCAGTCCAGTTGACGCCGGATGTGGTCGAACCGGAGATCACGGTCACCACGCTCTGGCCCGGTGCGAGTGCTCAGGAGGTGGAGCGCGAAATCATTGAAGAGCAGGAAGAGCAGTTGAAGAGTGTTGAAGGTCTCGAAGAATTCAACAGCGAAAGTGCAGATTCCAGTGGTTCCATCACGCTAAAGTTCCCCGTCGGAACATCACTGTCCGACGCTCGCGCCCGCGTCTCTGAAAAACTGAATCAGGTGCCTGAATATCCGGACGACGCCAACGAGCCGGTGATCAGCACTGTCAACGCCAACACAAACGCTGTCGCCTGGTTCATTCTGAAACCGTTGCCGCCAACACATGAGGATCTGCGGAATCTGATCGGGCTGTACCCGGAACTCGCCGCACCTCTGGCCCCCATTCTTAACCGTCCCGGTCGTATTGATCTGACTCGCATTAATGATCTGGTGGATGACCATCCCGTTCTGGAAACCTTTGTGCTGGGGCGAAACAACCCGGCGTTAATGAAGAAGTTCGCCGAAGACTTTATCGAAGCGGAGTTCGAACGAGTCCCCGGCATCGCCAATGCCAATGTCTTTGGCGGACGGGATCAGGAATTCCGAATCGTTGTCAATCCAACGCGATTGGCCGCACTCGGCGTGACCATAGATGCGCTCCGCACCGTGTTACTGAGTCAGAACCGAAACACGTCGGCCGGTGATATTCAGGAAGGCAAACAACGGAATGTTGTGCGCACGCTGGGACAGTTTCAGTCGGCCGTTCAGGTGGAAGAAACCATCATCACTCACCGCGACAGCAGTCCGATCCGTGTTCGCGACGTTGCCACCGTCGGCATCAGCTACAAGAAACCAACCGGTGTCGTGCGGCAACAGGGACTCAGTGCGCTGGCGGTGAATGCACAGCAGTCACCGGGCACGAACCTGAAGGCCATCATGGGGCCGGCTCGACAGAAACTGGATCTTGATGGTGACGGCACCATCACCAGTTTTGAACTGGCCGAATGCGAGCGAATTTACGGCAGGTGTCTGCGGACGGCAGTGGAAGGCCTCAACCAGGGCGTGCTGAAACAGAAGGGCGTCTATCTGGAGCAGGTTTACGACGAGACTCTTTATCTGGATTCCGCGACAGACCTTGTCCGCAGCAACGTTTACATTGGCGGTACGCTGGCCATTCTTGTTCTGCTGGTGTTTTTGCGCAGTCTTCGGTCCGTCCTGATTGTCGGTCTGGCGATTCCGATCAGCGTGGTTGGAACGTGTCTGTTTGTAAAGGCGTTCGACCGCAGCATCAATGTCATCAGCCTTGCGGGCATGGCGTTTGCCGTTGGCATGGTCGTCGACAACGCAATCGTTGTTCTGGAAAATATCTACCGTCACTATCAGATGGGCAAGCCGCCCAGGCGGGCGGCACTGGAAGGAACGCAGGAAGTCTGGGGAGCTGTGCTGGCGTCGACGCTGACTACGCTGGCTGTGTTTGTTCCTGTGATTTTTGTTCAGGGGCAGGCGGGGCAATTGTTTCGCGACATCGCAATCGCGATCAGCTGCGCCGTGGCACTTTCGCTGTTGGTCAGCGTTACTGTGATTCCCACCGCTGCAGCGCGACTATTGAGTCGTAGACGTTCAAGCGATGAACCCCGTACAGCGGATCGATCCGTTGCGGGCGATTCAACGCCCCTTCATTCGCAGGCCGACACCAAATCAGGTTTCGGCATCCGCGGTCTCTTCGGCCTTGTTCGTCTTGGAAGCTGGCTGAACCACGGCTTTGCGGACGGGATGAAGTGGCTGCTGTCTATGCGCGGCAGCACGGTCATCCGGTTGGCGATTGTGCTTGCGTTTGTAGCCGGCTCATTGGTGCTCAGTCGGAAGCTGCTGCCAGATACCGAATATCTGCCCGGCGGCAATCGTAATCTGATCATCGCGATTCTGTTGCCGCCGCCCGGCTACAATGTCGACCAAATGATCAGCCTGGGGGAGAATATTGAAAAGCAACTGGCGCCCTATTGGCTGGGAAAGAAAGGCGACGACGCCCCGGAAATCGAAAGCTTCTTCTTTGTGGCCAGTGGGCGCAGTCTGTTCATGGGAGCTCGGTCAGTAGACGAATTACGTTCGGCCGAGCTGATTCCGATTCTGTCACAGGCTGCCGCTGCGCAGCCGGGGGTTATCCCGATTGTCAGCCAGGCCAGTCTGTTCGACAGCGCTTTGAGCGGGGGGCGCACCATTGACATCGAAATCACAGGCCCCGACCTGGAGGTTCTTGTGTTGGAGGCTCAAAAAGCCTTCGGCATCTGCATGCAGGAATTTCCTATGACCGCCGGAAACCAACTGCGTCCGATTCCCGGCCTGGATCTATCGAGCCCGGAGTTGCACGTTGTCCCCCGGCTGGAAAAGGCATCCGAGCTTGGCATCTCGTCTTCGTCGATTGGGTACGCTGTCAACGCGCTTGTCGACGGAGCTTTCGCCGGAGACTACTGGCACGAAGGCCGTCGTATCGACCTGGTGCTTTACGGCGATGACGACTACGCCGACCAAAGTCAGGATCTGGAGAACCTTCCGATCAGCACTCCCGGCGGCGACAACGTGTTGCTGTCAACGGTCGCCGATGTGATTCTCAGTCGTGGCCCGGAACAGGTGAACCATGTCGAACGTCTGCGTTCCATCACTATTCAGCTAAAGCCTGCCGGCGGTATTGCGCTGGAGGCAGCACTGCGTACGGTTGAAGAAAAGATCCGCGGGCCTCTGATGCAATCACCAAATTTTCAGTCCGGGCTGTATCAGATTCGGCTGGCGGGTACTGCCGACAAACTTGCGGACACATGGTATGAATTGAAGTGGAATCTTGTCCTGGCTGTTGTGCTGACCTACCTGTTGATGTCTGCTCTGTTCGAATCGTTTCTCTATCCTCTTGTCATTATGACCAGCGTCGCCCTGGCTCTGGTCGGTGGGCTGATTGGGCTGACCGTACTGAATCGATTTTCGTTTCAAACTCTGGACATGCTGACAATGCTGGGGTTCGTCATTCTGATCGGTACCGTGGTGAACAATGCGATTCTCATTGTGCATCAGAGCCTGAATCTGATTCGCGGTGAGGGCATGACATCGAACGACGCTGTCTGCGAAAGTGTCCGTACCAGAATTCGTCCGATCTTCATGAGTACGCTGACAACCGTTTTGGGCATGCTGCCGCTGGTCGTGCCTGTTCCATCGCTTGTGGAAGGTCATCTGGTCTGGATTTCCGGAGCTGGCAGCGAACTCTACCGAGGCCTTGGCAGCGTCGTTCTTGGCGGACTGATTGTTTCCACGGCGTTTACCCTGATTCTGGTCCCCGCCGGCTTCAGTCTGGTCATGGACGCGCAAGCGGAGTTCGTTCGATTAACGGCGTCAATCCGGAATCCGTTCCGTAAACGGCGTGCGGTCTGACTGTCCGTATCGCGTCGATCAGCGTCCCGTTTGAACGTTGACCGTTTTCCTTCGTTCTCGCAGAGAGAGAACGAAGTTGACTCATGATAAAACAACGGGACGTCTGTCCCTGAGCGGTTCAGTCGCAGCGTTCATCTGTGTATAAACGATTGTTATGCGGGATTTCATTGACCGAACATCGGTGCACAGATCACTCCTTCGTCAGTTCTTGCGAATGGGGACTGTGTCGACTGTTGTCATTTTTCTGTCCGTCGCGGCCTCCGCACATCCCGTTTCGCTGTCTCGTTCGCTGGTGTACGTTGCTGGCGATGAAGTTCGTGTTACCGTCGAGGTCTTTCTGGAAGACCTGTTTCTGTTTCACGACCTGCAGCCTGACGCGGCGGACTATCTTGATGCGGCGACCATTCAACAGGGAATCGAACTTCATCGGTCGTTCGTTGCCGATCGCTTTGTCATTCAGAATGTTGCCGGACACCGACTGCAGGTTCGTCAGCCTGTCGACGTGACTTTTGACATTCCGGACGACGGCGTGGCGCTGGCCAATCTGATGTCGCACAAATTGACGTTTGAATTACGTCACTCGCTGGAAGCATCGCCGGAATTTCTGACATTCAGTCAGCGATTTGCCGGCGACGAAGGGCTGCTTCCCGCGGAAATGCAGTTGACGGTAAAACAGGAAGGCGGTGACGTGCTGCATGATAAAGCCCTCGTTACCGGTGTTCCGGTGACGCTGCGGTTTGTCTGGGACCGACCGGCGTTAACGGAAAAATCATCTGACAGGGAACGAGCCGCATGGCTGGCACTGGAGCAGCAGAAGACCCTGGGCCTCACGAGTTACGGTGCCGTGTATTCGTTTCTTTATATCGAAGACTTTGAAGTCCGTCACGAGATTCTGATACCACTGCAGACTCTGCAGCAGATCGTGACTCTGTCCCATGATGACGATGAATTTTTCAGCGTTGCTGAGCAGGAGGCAGCGGCTCATTTGATCGCTGATTATTTTGGCTCCGGGAATCCCGTTGAGATTGACGGCCGGCATTCAGATCCGGTTGTGCGTCGTTGTGACTTCTATGGTCTGGATGTTAAAGATCTGGCGCGGCGGGGCCTGCCGCAACCAGTGCCCTGGGCCAGTGCTCGAGCCGGAATCATTCTGTCGTATCCCCTGAACGCGGTTCCGACGCACGTGCACCTGCAGTGGAATCGATTCTCAAAAACGTTGTGGTCGGTAAACGTTGTCGTGTTTGACGGCGCTGGTGGTTTTCGGAAAACGGTCACGCGAGTTGGAGGAAACAATGTTGTTGAATGGAACGCCGGAATTCGGAAGGGGCTGCCGCCCTTACAACTGACCCCCGCAGAAGTTATTCCGCGACCGGTGTTTGAAATTTCCGCGGCTTCAGTCGGTTTGCTGCTGTTTGCTGTGTCCGCTTTTACGCTCCGGACAGTCAAAGCCGGGATTGACCGACGAACGGTTTTGGCGGTCATCTTTTTGCTGGGGTGTGCATGGGCTTTCAGGGACGGCGACTTAGGGAAGCTGGCCGTCCCTGCCGGGCCACGTCCGTCGATGACTGATGCAGCAGCAGATGCCGTGTTTGCGGCATTGCACGCCAATCTCTATGCGTCGTTTCGATATCGTTCGGAAAGCGACGTCTACGATGCTCTGGCGTTCAGTATCAGTGGTGACGTGCTGCAGGCCACATACCTGAAAATCATCGAGGGGCTGAAGATGGAGGAACAGGGCGGCGCCGTGGCGCGAGTGCGGAAAGTGGAGATTCTGCACGGCGCACGCAGTGAGCTGACTGGTCAGCCACGTGCCAACGGGCTGTCCGCGGGTTTTGAGTATCGGTGTCGCTGGAATGTGTCGGGCACGGTGGAGCACTGGGGACACCTTCATACTCGCACGAATCAGTTTGAAGCTGATTTCTGTGTGGAGTCTGTCGGCGGGAACTGGAAAGTGACGGACATCGACATTGTCGATAATCAACGCGTGCATTTTTCCACAGATGTGCGTGCCCTGGCAGAAACGGTTGAGACCTCTCTGTAGCAGTTTGCTGCGGCTGCGTATTCGGCACTGCGTCAGATGCCGGACTTCTGAGAGAATTCCGATCGGAAAATGAACGTCTGACTGCTCGAACGACGACGTTTACGGGGGCTGATGTTGATTTCGTATTCCTGTTGTTTTGCGTGTACCGGCGAATCCTGCCATACACGTTGAACGCACACTCGCAGCACTGTTCCGGGACGGCTGTCAGCGATACGTTTCCAGCGATTCCGGGTGATCCATCTCAACAAACTGTATCGATTATGACGATCATTCTGCATATCACGTCGTCCGGGGGGCTCGGCGTGTTCTGCGTTTCGTTATGCGGAGACCTGCACCTGAGGTCAGCCGATTTCGACTCACTGTTGAGTGATTGACGTGTTGCCCCTGCCATTTGATGCGGGGCAATTCGGTGACCGAACAGCGAAACGTGGCTTCTGGCAATATACGAACCGCCGTGCTGGCGACGGGTTTCACGATTCTGTTCTATACGGTCGGACCGAACCTGCCTGGCATCTCTGAGTTTGTTACTCGGTACTTCTGCACTCATCCGCTCGAGTACATCAGTACAGCAATGTTCTTTACCGGGTTGACGATCCTGCTGCAAAAGCAGACGGCACTGCGCCGCGAACGCCGTATTCTGAAAAGCGTTCAGTCCCTGCCACAGCCATCTGTGTCGGGAGGTGATGAGCAGTCAGATGATCATGCTGTACTGAACGACTGGTGCAAGGAACAAACGACAAAGTTTCACTCTACGCATCTGTTCTCACGAATTCAGGATGTGACGGGCTACCTGAGAAGTTCGCATGCCGATGGACTGGAAGAGCATCTGCGCTATCTTGCAGAACTGGCAAGTGAGCGTTTGCACCAGAGCTATGCCACGATTCGCACCATCACATGGGCTATTCCGATTTTGGGATTTCTGGGGACGGTGATCGGGATCACCATGGCCATCGCGAACGTTACACCCGAACAGCTGGATTCTTCGCTGGGTGAAGTTACGGGAGGGCTGGCAGTTGCGTTCGACACAACAGCTCTGGCTTTGGGTATGTCCATCGTGCTGGTGTTCGCGTCCTTTGCCGTGGAGCAATGCGAGCAGACGGTACTGAACGACGTGGAGCGCTTCGGCATCGAAGCTCTGCTGCCTCGTTTCAGCAGTGGAAAGTCGGAGGCTGAACACTCCAGGGATTCCAGCGATGATCTCCTGAAAACACTTGTCAAACAGCAGTCTGAAGTCTGGGCCGAACAACTGGCCGGCGTCCGAAACACATGGACGGGACTTTTGGAACATCACGCCGATGGGCTGCGTCACGCCCTTGAAGCTGACCTTGAACAGACATTGAAGTCGCACCGAAACGATGCAACCGACACACGTGATGCCTATGCGCAGGCACTTCAGAACAGCAGCCAGTCGCTTGTCGACCGAACGGAACAATTGCTGGGTTCATTTGAACAGCGTATGTCCAGCTGGCAAAACGCGATTCGTGTCAGTTCTCAGTCAGCGGTTGGCCAGACGGAGGCGATTCACGAACTGGGGGCCACGATGTTGCGCATGGGTGAGACGGAAGAACGGCTGGTCAGGCTGCAGCAGCAGCTCAATGAAAACTTGCAGGCCGTTCAGCTTGCCGAAACGCTGGAGCAGACGGCCAGCAGTCTGGCTGCTGCTGTGCATGTGCTGACAGCCAAGACGTCTCAACGGTCAGCGGCCTGATGGGGGGACCGCTCGGACGTAAACGCGTTGCACCGGATCGACAACCGTCCGGTTCCCCAGCAGCGATTGTGCCTGCCGGTTTGCAGACTGCAAACGCGACGCTGCAGAAAGATTTTTCACCCCGCGGATCTGCACCTTTTCCCACGGGGACACACACGTAGCTGACTGAAACATTACGTTCAGGGGAACAGTTCTCAGAAATCAAAAGCCCGCTCAGTAACAGACATGATTCGGCGAAGACATAAAAATGCGATATCGCTGTTTCCCTTTCTTGCAGTTCTGGTCTGCACGATGGGAGCATTGATCCTGTTGCTGCTGGTCACAACCAGACGCATTCGTAACGATCAGCGCTATGCTCAGTCAGCGAAGGTTGATGAACGTCCGGCAGATCCGACTGTGTTTACGGACTCGCCGGCAGCTGGTTCCGTACATGTCACGAATTCAGCAGGAGGCACCACGTCAACCGACGCATCAGCGGACGAGAACGTACTTGCGGATGCTGTCGGAAATGATGTGCTGACGAACAGCCGAAATGATTCTGATGTGAATTTCGACGATGTCGAGGATGCGTCCCGCAAGGGTGAGATTCAAAACCTGGAGCAGCGGTTAGCGTCGGAGTCCTCGCGGTATCAGGCACTCAGACAACGGTTGGAAGACGCAAAGCATAAACTGAAGATCAATTCATTTGCGAAAGACGATTACCAGGCGGAAGTGAAAGAAATTGCTGCGCTGCGGCAGCAGGAAACGAAACTTTCAGAGGAACTGCGTCGCAGAAAACAGAATTTGATACAGTTGCAAACGGTTCTTGATTCGAGTTCGGAAAAAACCGAACAGGCTGAGGCGATCCTGTCATCACGCGAGTCAGCCCTGATCAAACTGCGGCGAATTGCCGAGGACACAGAGCGCCAATTGCAGTCAGTAGGCACCGACCAGACGGTTGTCGACTTTACCAACAGCACCGGGACTCAGCGTTCGCCTATACTGATCGACGTGACCGAACACGGTTTCGAATTTCTGCCCGCGGGAATTAAGGTGACGGCCGCAAACATGCAGGGCTTTCCGGCCAACGACAACCCGCTGATATCCGGTATTCTGAGGCTGCACGAAGTACGGCATGGCAGTTCCCTTTCAATCAAGCCTTACGTTCTCCTTCTGGTGCGGCCAGACGGTAGTCTGCCATTTTATGCCGCACAGCGATTTCTGAAGGCCGCCGACGTTCACTTCGGATATGAGTTGATGGGACAGGAAAAGAAGATCGCCGCCGGAACTGTAGATGTTGACGAACGCGAAGCGTTACGCGATGCGATTCTGTCGGCACTGACGCGCCGACAGAACCTGTACGGCGGCTTGATGAACAGATTTCAGGTTCTGCCTGAACCATCGGCGACATCGAAGTCACGACTGGCGCGAGTACTGCCGGATGGTCGAGTTCTGATCGGAGATGAAGCAACCGGCCACGAACGTGACGGGAGATTCTATGCGGGCGGTGAGGCACCGCCGCGACAGTATTTGCGTTCCGTAAAGCCCCCCCGAAAGTCCATCGATCCCGAAGAACTGCCCGGTAGTCACAGCGATTTCGCGAAAACAGATTCGGGCAGCAGTGACCAGTGGACATCTGAGTTTGATCCTCACGAAGGCAATTCCGTCGAAGCTCTGCCATATCTGCCACCGGCGGAATCTTCGCGGAAGTCCGGCGTTGCGATTCTCCCTCGAGCTATCGTTGACGACGGAGATCATGCAGCGTCAGGCACGATGCAAACTGACGTACCCGAATTCAAAAGGTCGGAGACTCAGCATCCTGGTTCAAAACGACACCTTCTTCCTGGTGACAGAGAAATTGTTGATGGTGCGTCCACCACACCGCCGAAAGGCAGTCTAGCCGGTAAAGATTCGCCGCGAACAGATGATACCGATCCTTCAGCCCCGTCCGGCTGGCCGACGTCGGAGTACCCACACTCTGAGTCGGCGACCCGCACAGCCGGGCCGGCTGGCGATCCAGCGCTGACAGACATTGCGGTGACTGTGCCCGGCACCGTCAGTGGTGCTACGCCACGACCCGGAACGTCTTCCGCTGCGGGGCCCATGCCGGATCCCTTTTTGCAGCAGCTGTTGAATCAGGGGCGGTCGCAGGCCTTGTCCGGGTTGGTCAGTCGAGTGCCGGTCACGGTCTTCATCGACGCGACAGCTTTGACGATTGGCAGTGGCCAGACCCTCAATACCGCTGGCTGGGACACCGATCAGGTTCTGGCGGCAGCATTGAAGGGACTGTCTCGGGAAATGAAGTTTGCGCCCAGTATCAGCGACGCTCAGTCGTTGCCGATGGTCCGGTTTGTTGTTAGTCCGGGGGCCAGCCTGGTGCAGTTGCAACTGGCGGCGCAATTGCGGAGAACCGGCATCCCTTCGACTGCAGTGACAGTCGACAGGTCGTATTCGGAGACACGACGATTGTTCGAGGGGAGACTTGATGTCAGGACAAACGATTCCCCGCCGAATCCAGCTGCGACTGACAAGGCCTCCCCTGTTGCACCGCCGGGAATTCTGCGTCCGCCGCGTCGCAATCGGAGGCTTGCCATATGAGTCGTCGAAGAAGCAGTGGTGATCAGGAGTTTGGTTCGGATTCGTTCCTGGACATTATCGCCAACATCGTTGGTATTCTGATTATTCTAATCGTTGTGGCCGGCTTGCGTGTGGCTCGGCAGCCGGCGGTGGCTGGCCCGGCAGAGTCCACCACTGCGGCCACAGCGATCGACAAAGAGTTCACCTCGTTTGATATTGAGGCTGCTGTGGTCGGCCAGTCCGACGCATCAGTTCTGAACTCCGTACCTCAAAGCCGGGCCGTGGCCGAGAAAATCTCCAATCGGTCTCTGACACCGGATCCGTTCGTCGATACGCAGCAGAGTTCTGACGAGGTAGAGCGAGCGACGGCGGTTTCTGAACGACCTGACTTTGACAAACAGGTCGCAGGCCTGACACTGGAACTGGAAACGGCGCAGGCGAATACAGTCAGCTCTGAAGCTGAGTTGCAGCAGTTGCTTGTCATGCTGGCAGTGCAGCGTGGAAATGAAGATCTGCAACAGACACGGCGGAATGGTCTTAGTCAGCAGAAGACGGCGTTGGTCGAATCCATCGGGAACCTTACTGAGTCCGTCAAGGCGACTGACGGCAAGGTTGCGGCGTTCGAGTCAACGCTCACGTCATTGAGCAGTCGCCAGACGTATGTCGCAGATGCATTGAAACAGATCGGACAGGAGACACAGCGCCTGAGTGAAGTCCTTCAAACCGTAAATCAGCAGCAGTCCGCGACGGACCGACTGCAACATCGCCTGTCGCCGGTTGGCAGTGCCGTCACGGAGGGGGAAATTCATTTTCGTCTCAACGCAGGGCGCATTGCTCACATTCCTCTCGAATCACTGCTGGATCGACTGAAATCGCAGGTTTCTGCGCGGCGCAGCGTCGTGATGAGGTTTCACCGTTACGAAGGCGTGATCGGACCGGTTGGTGGATTTCACATGAAGTACACCGTTGAACGACAAACTGTATCGGCTTTACAGGCGCTGCAGTACGGGCAGGGTGCTTACCGCGTGAGCGTTTCACGCTGGTCGATTATGCCGGCCGAAACGCTGGAGGCTGAGTCGGTGGAAGCCGCTCTGCGAGTTGGCTCCAGAATGCGACAGATTATGGAGGCGACCGAACCGGATACCGTGATCACCATATGGCTGTACCCCGGAGACTTCCGACACTTTGGCAGGATCCGTGAATTTGCTCACGGTCTGAACCTTAGAGTCGCGGCACGGCCACTGCCTGACGGAACCCCCATTGCCGGTTCGCCGAACGGCAGCCGCTCCACGTCGCAGTGATTCGCAGCTGTTCCGGACGAAGCAGGAGACAGCGGGCATCAGAGAGTTAATCTCCTGCTCTCCGTTGCGGGGCGGCCAACGACTGTGACTGCTCCTTTGTGTTGTGACTGCTCCTTCGTGTTGTGACTGCTCCTTTGTCTTGTGACTGCTCCTTCGTGTTGTGACTGGCCGGAGACTGCCATCACGTATCTGCATGTGATACGCTGCTGCGTACATTTAGAGCCAGGTCCGCCTCGTCCCGTTCTCCGTCGGCCCGGAACGAGAGTGACGAGCAAGTAACCGATGTATCATTTCCGCGTCTTCCTCACCTTCTTTCGCAATGCAATGATTCGCGAGATGATGTTTCAGGGTAATTTCCTGATTCAGATCATCACGCGGGCGTTCTGGTTTTTTGCGCAGATCGCATTGTTTCAGATTATTTTTTCCGAGGTGCCGGAGATCAACGGCTGGTCCCGCGATCAGTACTTCGCATTTATGGCGACGGGAATGCTGATCAACGGAATCGTAGAGACGTTCTTCATGCCCAATTGCGCTAATCTTAGTGAGCAGATTCGGACCGGACGACTGGACTTTATTCTGGTCAAGCCTGTTGACAGTCAGTTTCTGGTATCACTCGAACGCATCAATCTGGCAATGCTCAGCCAGGTGGTGCTGGCTTTGGGGCTGCTGGCACGTTCGCTGTGGAGAATCGGTGACCCACTGAGTATCTTTCAGGTCAGCGTTTTTCTGTTTTACGTTGCGCTGGGAGTGATGTTCTTCTACTCGATGATGATCGTGACGGCGTGTTCCAGTATTTTTCTGGGGCGGAATCAGGGGCTGTACGACTTCTGGTTCTACATTACTGTCTTTGCCAGATATCCTCGCAGTATTTATAACGGTCGCGATGATTCGCGTTTTGAAGCGGGTGAGATTCTGCAGACTGGCTTCTCCTATGTCATGCCGATCCTGCTGGTGGTGACCGTGCCTGCTCGAGTCATCGTGAGCACTCTTGAAGAAAAACACTGGGCGGTTGTGTCCCTGGTGGCTGCTGTCGTTGGGATATTGATTGCGCGAGTTGTGTTTCGCTGGTCACTGAATCACTATCGAAGTGCCAGCAGCTGACGCCGTTCGAAGAAGTGCCATTGCTGAGCAGAGCCAGTATCGCTGGATTCTGCCGGCCCGCGCGTCACCTTTTCGGCAATAATCGCCGTCGTTGGCGCAGATGCCGCCGACGCACTCAATGCACTAACCTATGGGAGAACTGATTCAACGTTTCGATGCGTGATCTGGTCTGCCGCGACACGCACGGCGGGGCTATCTTTCGAACAAACACTGGTGCGGCGTCTCCATTTTCGTCTCTGTTTGCCGACCATAAACATTCAAAGTATCAGGTTTTTCAGGCGATTGTCACATCGGTGATTTCATGCCGTGCGTCCGGGAAACTCAGTTCATATCCAAGGAATTCCCCGTGGGCAGACGAACCTCCGTCAAACAGGATTCCCTCATCAGCGCATTTCGCTTTCGACTGTTCGGTTCGGCCGGATGGACGGCAGTTGCGTCTCGAATGAGCGTTGACTTTACGATTGCGAATCTCGCGTTGATTGCAGCCTCTTTATGTCGACTGTTTACCAGTCATCAATTGTCGTCAACTGATCCCATCGGAGCTGTCGCAGAGCGAGTCAACTCAACCTATCTGATGAATGCCGCGTGGTTCTGTCTGACAGCAATAGCTTTACTGGCAATCACGGGCGTCTATCGCCCTGTGCCCAGCGGCCGTTTGCCGGACCGGTTGATTGCTACCGCCAAGTCCTGTGTGGCCGGGTTTTTTCTCCACTTCAGCTTTGGAAGTCTGGTGCTGGGACGTCCACTGCCCGCATTGGAACTCGGCATCGCAGCGTGGTCGATGCTCTTTGCGGGCGTTGCTCTGGTACGAGTTTCCCGCTATTCGATTTCGTCGTGGTTTCACCTGATTCCGAAGTCGGAATCGCGCGGAGTGGCGCATATCGAATCCGTTCTGGTTGTAGGTGGAGCTGGATATGTCGGCTCGGAACTTGTGCGGCAGCTGCTGAATTCCGGCTACCTGGTACGGGTGCTGGACCTGCAGTTGTTTGGCCTTGATCCGTTGCAGGATTTGCTGACTAACAAACGCCTGCAGGTTCAAAAGGGAGACTTTCGTAACATCGAACACGTGACGAAGGCATTACGAGACATGGATGCCGTCGTACACCTTGCGGCCATTGTTGGTGATCCGGCCTGTGCGATTGACGAAGACACCACGATTGCGGTGAACTATCAGGCTGCCAGAATGATGGCTCAGCTGGCCCGAGCCAATGGTATTTCCCGCTTCGTCTTTGCGTCGACGTGCAGTGTTTACGGTGCGTCAGACGGCGTTGGTGAGATCAGTGAAAATGGAACTTTGAATCCGGTGTCATTGTATGCGACCACAAAAATCGATGCCGAACAGGCGTTACTGGAAACGGCTGACGAGTATTTCCAGCCGACGATGCTGCGTTTCGGGACTGCGTACGGTCTGTCGCACCGACCGCGTTTTGACCTGGTCGCCAACCTGTTCAGCGCGAAAGCTGTGACTGATGGCGAGATCTGTGTTTTCAACGGACACTATGCTCGTCCATTTATTCACGTGCGAGACATGGCCCGCGCATGTCACGTCTGCCTGGAGGCTCCACTGCATCGCGTGGGAAGTGAGATCTTCAATGTGGGAGACGAAAGCCAGAACTACACAATCAGTGAACTGGGCCGAATGGTTGCCTCCCACGTGCCGAAGACAACGATCAAAGAGGAATGTGACGACAGCGATCCCCGCAGCTACCGGGTTTCGTTCGCCAAGATTCGCACCGTACTGGACTTCGAGGCAAGTATTGACGTGTCGGAAGGTGTGCGAGAAATGGTGGAAGCGGTGCAGGACGGAAGAATTGGTGACTGGCACGATCCGATATACAGCAACCAGAGGCAGATGCAGGAATACGGTCTTCAGGTGCTGAAGTTCCCTGCCGTCCGCCCATCCGGTATCGATATGCCCGCGACGTCTGAGTTTCTCCGCCGCGCTGCGTGACGCCCGAACTCATCAGGGTCAGCGTTCCAGTCGAAACCCGCGAGGCAGAAGATCAGACAGCAGCACAGTTTCCGGTGCTGCGTCGTTGTCTGTGCTGAGATCATCTATTAATACCGTCATTGACGGATTGAATTCGTACAGGAACTGTCGGCAGGTCCCACACGGGACCGGAGTGCCCGTCAGGGAAATACACACTGCCACGATATCCTGCCGCCCGGCTGCGATCGCCGCGCAGACCGCAGTGCGTTCTGCACAGATCGTCAGGCCATACGAGGCGTTTTCCACATTGCAGCCAGGGAAGATGCTCCCCGCTTTCGTCAGCACGGCTGCGCCCACGGCAAACTCTGAATAGGGCGCGTAGGCCTGAGACCGAGCGTCGCGTGATGCGGCAACGAGATCTTTCCACTGAGGCGGAAGGGATGCGGGGGGGCTGTCGGGCATGGGGATCTGTCCGTCATGTATTCGTAACCTTGAGGCCCGAAGGTTACACAGATTACACAGGTTTTGCGCGGATGCGGGGAAGGCGAGGGGCGCACTGTGGAGTGAAAGCGTGTGTTCAATCCGAAAATTCTGCAGACAACCTGCAGCGATTGTTTCAGCAATTGTTCGTGAGTGGACAGCCTGCACGGTACGATAGTATGTTCAGCACATTCGTACCGCCCCCATTCCTGCCCTCCCAACAGATCGCACCTATCGTGACTGATACCTATCGACTGCAGAAATCTGCCCGTCCGCAGGAAGCGATACCTGCTGCCAGTACGACGTCGGCGGGGCAGGTTCCTTTACCGGCGCCACCGAAAAGGCTTGTGTCCCTGGACGCCTATCGTGGTTTCATTATGACGATGCTGGCTGCGAGTGGATTCGGCATCTTCAGACTTGCTCAGCTGAAGCCCGACAATTCGGTCTGGCAGATCTGGGACTATGAAACGTTTCAGCGTTTGAAGCCTCACTTTACGCATCCGCCATGGGAGAGCATCACCGGTTGGTGCGGCGTCTCATTCTGGGACCTGATTCAACCGTCGTTTATGTTCATGGTCGGTGTTGCAATGCCGTTTTCGTACGCGCGACGCGGGGCCATGGGCAGTTCGAATATGCGTCGCCTGTTTCATGCCGTATTTCGAGCCATTGTTCTTACACTGATGGGAGTCTTCCTCGCGTCCCAGAATTCGGTTACGACCAACTGGGTTTTCACTAACGTGCTGGCGCAGATTGGTCTGGGCTATGTTTTTGCGTACCTGCTGCTGGGGCGTTCAATGTCTGTTCAGCTGGTGGCACTGGTTATGATCCTGGTGAGCTACTGGGGGTTCTTTGTCTGGACTCCTCCTCCTGCGGACTACGACTACGCCGCTGTTGACGCCTCACACGAAGATGGCGAGATCTATGACGGTGACTTTGCGCCGTGGTCCAAGAACGCCAACGCGGGTCACTTTTTTGATGAATGGTTTCTGAATCTGCTGCGTGCCCCGGCAGCGTCTTCTGATACCGGTGCAGATGATTCTGACGAAGCCGGCAATGATGTCACACCCGATATTGCTGCGGCTGAACGAAGCCTGCTGAGCCAGTGGCTGTTTTCGAATCCGGAACGGTATACACACAGCCGAGGAGGCTATGTGACGCTCAATTTCATTCCATCAATCGCGACAACACTGCTGGGCATTCTGTGCGGGCAGTTGTTGCTGGGGGGTGACAGTGCCGGTCGAAAGCTGGGGACCCTGATTCTGGCTGGAGCGATCTGTTTTAGCCTGGGGATTCTCGCTCACCATTCGGTCTGCCCGATCGTCAAACGCATCTGGACGCCCAGCTGGGTGCTGTTCAGCGGTGGCTATGTGATGTGGATGCTGGCGGCGTTCTATCTGGTGTTCGATGTGCTGCCGCTGCGCCTCCTTGCGTTTCCACTGGTGGTCGTCGGAATGAATTCCATTGTTATGTATATGCTGGGACAACTTCTGCGACCGTGGGTGTCGCAGCACGTTGTGCAGACACATTTTGCAGGTCTGTTATCGGCGTTTTATGGCGACGGCTGCCTGCAGCCTGACGGCATTGGTGCAGTGCTGGTTCCATCGGCGACGTTTGTTGTGTTCTGGCTGATCGCCTTCTGGATGTACCGAAATCGCTACTTTGTGCGCGTCTGAAAGTCAGTCATTTTTCGGTGGACGTTGTTATGGATTTTACGAATGCAATGACGTCTGCCAGGTCCTGAGGTTTCAGGTTTTTTTCCAGACCTTCGGGCATCAGCGAAATGCCGCTGGCGATCAGTTCGTCGATGTTGTTGCGCAGCACCACGTCCTGTTTTGCTTCGGCGCGTTTCAATGTAATGCTGTTGGCTGTTTCTGCGGCGATGATGCCGTTGAACGAACGTCCCTGTGCTGTGACGACGGTGTAGGTGTTGAAATTGGGCTGTGCCTCGCGATTGGGGTCAAGAATGGCCAGCAGCAGATCTGCTTCAGACTTGTTCTTGACAGACGCCAGGTCCGGAGCTACCTGGTGTCCCGTATTACCCACCTTGTGGCAGGCAGAGCAGATTTTCCTGAAAATCAGACGTCCGTTCTCAGCGTGCCCCTGCAGAGTCAGAACGTGCTGATAGTCAGCCACCACCTTTGAACGGTCGGTGACGATTTCAGAACCAAACAATTTGTCGCTTCTGGATCTGATCTTACCGTCGCGATGTGACAGCAGAATCTGCTTGTGGTCTCGCCCGACGTCTCCGCGCCTGACCGTTCCGTTTTCCACTGAGGTCAGCAACGACTGCGTTCGCTGTGTTGTTGAAATAAGGGCGTCCACAACGTCTCGACGGATCTGCGGGCTGTAGCTTTGCCAGCCCGCCAGCAGCAGCTCCGGTACACGACTTGATTGCTGCCGTGCCAGAGCATTGACTGCGGCCTTCTGCAGTGTTTGAGGCGTGCGTGAAGAAAGAAAACTCGGCAGGTGACGTGCCGCTGTGCTGAAGTCGGCCCAGGCCAGAAGCTGGACAGCATGTTGGCGGTCAACGTCTGTCCGGCTGTCGTCGCTGGCGGATGCAGCTGCTTCGTCGAAGAGCTGTTGTACCTGTTTTCGCAGTTTCAGTGTCGCGGTGTCAGCAGCCAGCAGTGATGCAACAGACTTTCCTCGACGGTTGAGTCCTTCGCCCAGTGCTGCAAGAGCCAGCTGTTGTGTTGCCAGCGAGTACGACTTGCCGGCGACTGTCGTAAGCAGTGTCAGTGACTGAGACGCGTCCGGGTTGGCCCCGATAATCAGACCCAGCTCAGAGATGATGCTTCGAACGTGATTCTGTGCCGTTATGTCGGGATTTGCCAGCAGGGTCTCGGCCAGCTGACCCGCCGTTCGGCCGACCGACGACAGCAGAGCGGTTCTGATGTCCCGCCCGTTGCGCGGGTCTTTCGCCAGCACCGCAAGTGCTGCAACTGCTGCAGGAGCAGATGATTCGCCGAGCGAGAAGGCGATCTGAAACCGGACGTGTTCACTGTCGTCCGAACACAGAGGCACCAGATCCGGGAGCAGGTCGGGAGACTCACGCAGAAATCGTTCTGACAGGCGAACTGCGTGAGCTCGTACGCGGGGATGAGTGTCAGCCAGTCCCGTTCGAATATGCTGTGGCTTCAAGGCGTCCAGCGCATCCAGCGTACACAAGCAGTGCATTCGTCCCTGCGGCGTTTTTGCATTCGCCAGCAACGATTCCACCAGTGGCACAGTCTTCGGGGACTGTCGTTCCCATAGCAGTCGCTGAGCGGTCTCGCGGTTCCAGCTGTTTTCAGAATCCAGTTGTTGAACCAGTTCCTGATCATTCATAGCCCCGATTCTTGCCGGCTGAATTCGTTTCATGTTCGGACTCACCAGTCGATAGATTCGGCCGCGGTCATGGCCACTGGTCAGGTGCAGAAACTTCTTGATCTCATCGGGAATTGAATAAGGGTGTTCAACCGTTTCGCGGTACATGTCCAGCACGTACAACGTCCCGTCCGGAGCATTGACGAAGTTCACGGGCCGAAACCAGTTGTCGGAACAGGCCAGAAACTCGCGGCCCGGATCTGCACGTTCAGCGCGATAGACAATGTTGTCCGTCTGCAGTGTCTTACGATGAACAAGATTTCCGCCAACATCGCCAACGAACGCATTTCCATGATATTTCTGCGGGTAGGCATTGCCTCGATAGACGGTAATGCCGGTGGCGGACGTGAAATATCCTTCGGGATATTCCGTGGGCACTGCGCCCTTTTTCTTTGTGGGATCCAGTGGAATGAACTCCCAGCCGCCCTTGCTGTTGATGATCAGCTTGTAGCCTTTGTCCGCAGCCCGCCACTTCTGTCGCACTATGCGCCAGGGTTCCGGGGGACTGATCCTGAAGACCTGTGCACTGGCCCCGTCGGCGGCGATGCTGCGAATCAGACCGGATGCGACCAGGTACGGATTGCGAGCGAGATAGCCCTGAGGGAAAATAATCTGTTGAATATGGTTGCTGTTGCTGCATACGAAACGAGTCCCCCAGTCGTCCATGGAATGCCCAAACTGCAGGCCACCTGTCACTGATGCAAACGTTTCTGTCTTCGGATCAAATCGCAGATCCGCTCCGCCCCGGACAGGCAGCGGTTTGCCTCGATGCAGCAGTGTCTTGGGGTTCCGGCCCGCTGCAAAGTAGATCTGATTGTCGAGGCCCCACTGCAGACCGTTTGTCACCGCCTGGACGTTGTCCCTTCCGAAGCCGGACAGGACGACCTCACGGACGTCAGCTTTATTGTCTCCGTCAGTATCCTTGAGGTAGTACAGAAACTGCGGTGCGATCACGAAGACTCCGCCGTTGTAGCAGCAGATTGATGTGGGCCAGCTGATTCCTTCGGCAAACACAACGCTGTGGTTCATGCGCCCATCGCCGTCGGTGTCCTCCAGCAGGCGAATGATTCCTGCGTCCTTTTTCCCCCCACCCTTCGGATTCAGCTTCGTCGGTTCCTGTGAGAACGGATAGCCGTGCATTTCGGCAACGAACATTCGACCAAATTCGTCAAAGCACGCAGCTACAGGGTCCCCGGTCAGAGGTTCGGAAGCCACCAGTTCCGCACGAAATCCCTCAGCCAGGCGAAAAGTCTGCAGCACGTCCGCGGTATCAGTGTGTGGAATCCGAGGCATGTCTGCAGCGGTAACGGCGCGGCTGACTTCGTCAGCCGCGCAATCCGTCGGAAACGCCAAGGTGCCGGTACAGCAGGCAAGAACAAGCGAAAGCGTTTGTATGCCCGTACGGAATTGTTCTGAGCGAAGTTTCTGAAGCATGGCACTGTATTTTCGCTGGTATGCCCCCGGAGCTGTTTTCGGAGCGTGGTCACCCCGGGACTTGAGGAATTTAGTCAATTGTTGTGGCACGGCGGGACTCGTAACACTTCAGAGCATTAGGAATGCTCTGAAGGATCACGGCTACCGGACTTGTCGCGTAAGTGAAATGTTCGCGCAGGCGCGAACACAGTACAAAGCTTAGCGAGTCCTGACAGCGATGGAAATCAGCTGCGGCTGAAGACGTGGGCCGTGTCGATTTGGTAATCGTCCACGAAGACTTTCCGAAAGTCATAGACGTCGACGAAATCTTCCATGTGATCTTCGTCTGTCCTGCGCATTTCGCCTGCTTCAATCAGCTCAAAGACGATCTTGCCGAAGTCTTCGGTGCCGGTGATGCCCCAGTCAGAGAATACAGTCACGGTCATCAGGCCGAAATGTTCCTGTGCCAGTTCCTTGACGCCTCGCAGCAATTCCTGTGCAGAGACGTGCCCCGTATGCTCGTTGCTGCGGTCCCGGCCCAGATTCTCCTGCGCATGACGGAGAGCGGAAAACACGAATTGATAGGCGTTCGCGTGATAAGTGCGTCGTCTGGATGACTTGTGAACAAGCGTCATGAAGGGGATCTCGTGACAACCTGGAAATTGAATGCGGGGAACGTTCAGACTGTGATAATACATTCTCCGACGGGTGGACAGAAGCCCCTATTCAGGATTTTGACCGGGTTCCGGCGGCGGCGTACTGTTACGGCTCTGATTTCCTCGCGAGACGACGGTAACGATATCGGATTGATCCATCATTACACGACGTCCGTCTTCCAAACTAATCAAAAGTTTTCGAACAAGTAATTCCTGAGCGATAACTCTTCCCTGTCCCTCCCGGGTGACCACGGTTGCGCCAACCTTCGGCAATTCTTTGCGGTGAGCTTCGTACGTGTCGAATTCGTAACGCAGACAGCACTTCAGACGTCCGCATCGACCAGAGATTTTATTGGGATCCAGCGTGGCCTTCTGCATCTTGGCCATCTTCATGGATACCGGTGGCATTTCTCGCAGATGTGTATTACAGCAGACCGGTTTTCCGCAGTCTCCGTAATCCGCAAGAAGTCGCGCTTCGTCACGAACGCCAATCTGCCTCATTTCTATGCGAGTGTTAAACTCCCTTGCCATCGTCTTGACGAGCTCTCGAAAGTCCACTCGCTTTTCGGCAAGGTAGTAGAAGACGATTCGTTCGCCGCCAAATACCTGTTCGACGTCAACAAGCTGCATCTGCAGTTTGTCGTCGTTGATCATGTTCTGCCCGTCGGCAAAGAATGTTTTTTCCCGCTCGGACACCTCTTCCAGGGAACGCCGATCCTCGTCTGTGGGCAGCCGCAGAATTCGACCGGTTACAACATTCTTGCCCAGCCACTCTGCACTGTTTTTGCTGGCATCGCACAGGACGGTGCCCCATTCCACACCACGATTGGATCGAATGACCACGTCGTCGCCGCGGCGGATCGTGTGCTGGCGTTTTGACGAAAACTCACCCAGGTGCCGCATCGTTCCGTAACGCACCACATAAGACGGCGGTTCCTGCGGAGCATTGGACTTGGGCGACTGCTTCAGATCGGTCGACATGCGTGTGTCTGTAGTTTTAGAGAGACTGAGGGTTTACTGATTATAGTCGCTGGTGTGGTCGGTTGAACAGTCAGCCACAATCAGCTCTGCCTGGAGCGTTCAATATGCCCAGTCCGCTGCTGTTAACAGCGTGGTCGTTCAGGCTGATGGTGAGTAATTTTGCCTGTCGCACGCAGAAGAACAGGCGATTCGTGTGTCTCGCGGGGTGGTCATACAGTCCTGAGCTGCCAGAAACCGGGTGGACCGTCGCTGCGGACGCCCGTACCCTTTCTGGAATGCCGAATCGTGGTTTCGAGTCGTCTAATGCGATGGTCATTGGTCCTGGTACGTCACGGCTTTCCGACAGTGCGTGCATCATTTGTTCTCGCCACCTTCGCACGGCCGGGATCGTGCCTGCAGACGCCACTATCTCTGCGGCTGACGTTATTTTCGGATGGTTCGCTGCTGTTGCCGCTGACCGTATTTACGCCGGAGGCCCCTGTTTCAACGAATGTGACCAGCTCGATGAGTCATTGCAAAGCCGGACGGGTTCCTTCAGGCCCGGAGACCGTGAATGGTACCCGTTGCAATGCAGGAAAATCTGCGGTGTCAATGCTCACGCCGGCCGCACCGCTTTAGTCTTTGATGTCTGTTAAGGTGTTTCCCATCTCTGGAATGACAGACGCCATGGTCTGTTCTTCCGGGGCCGCAATGTTCACTCAGATAACAGCTGAACGGCAGAGTTGGGAGCATGTTGACCGGGTAACCGGCGGGGACATGCAGGTCTGGTCCCGGATCGTAGAAGACCTATTCATTGTTGTCGCCCGGCACTCCGTCCGGATTGCCGAAATGATATGCGATATGCGGTGGGTGCCTGAGTCATGCTGACTCGGTCACTGTCGGATACAGATCGTTGATTGGCCGGATCAAAGCTGATGTTCATCGAATCCTGTGTCTGTACAGCAAGGGCGTGCGCGGTCCGGGAAGTTCATGGCAATTGTCGGGACGCTACAGTCACACTCTCTGCCGCACGAAATGTCAGGTCGACAAATTACAACTGGGCTTTGACACAAAAGGAACTGACAACCTCATCGACTTTGGTATTCCAGCGGCCGCCAGCCCGGACACCGAAGTTCATATCGTGAATTTGATCATGGGGTTCAGCAGCCAACAGAAGTATTCGGATGGCGTTACTGCATACGCCTGTGACTTGTTTGCGAGTCCAGGGTACTTGCTTTCTCGGAATAAGAATGAAGACTTTTGCAGTCTTCGCAGCAACAGCAAGGCGCACTATGCCTATGTTCGCAGTTGGGTGGAACGAGTCTACAACATCGACTGTAGCCGGGACTTTGTTGTGCGAGCTACTGGTCAGCTGGCGACGAACAGATTGCCGGCAACAGAACAGCTTGGGTTTGGCGGTTACCGAACGATGCGTGGGTACGACATGAGGATCGTCAACGGCGACGCAGGATACAATGTGAACTTTGAATACCGCAGAAAACCGACACGTGGGTGCTGCAACGGCAAAGATACGTCATTGACTCTGCTGGCCTTCAGCGATACTGGTCAGCAGTTCAACTACGGCAATGATTCAAACCTGCCCTATGATGAGTTTCTGGCCAGTGTCGGAGTCGGATTTCGTTACATAATCGACCCGGCCTGCACGCTTCGGTTCGATTATGGTGTGCCTCTCACGCGAGTGGGTACCCCGGTTATTGTGCCTCAGGACAGTGCCGGTCGTGTTCATGTGGGAGCAGTGTTCGCATATTGAACGAAGGGCGGAATGGGCCGCGGGCCCTGAAAACACGTTCCGAAAGACACTGCAACCCGGTTCGTTGTGGAAAGCAACGACTGTCACCGCAGTGGTCACAACAATACACATTGCCGCCAATCCTGCGCAGTTATTCCAGGTCTGCGGGTGGTGTCTTTGTCGGCAGTGATGTTGTCCGAAGGATTCCAATGGCGGCAAACACCGCTGGTGGGTATTATGCGGTCCGGACGCATCCCATCCGAATGCGTGAGTTCATGGTTCCTGTGTGAAACCACGGACCTTAATCATACCACGACCTGTTGTTCCGTCTGTTCTCAGGACTTCGGTTTTCGGTACGGTGGTGGTGACGCTTGTTACTGCTGCCGGCGTCCAGTTGACCCCCAGATCGGCTACATTGCTGCCGTAGTTTTCGGGGCACATGGTCGCAGCGATCTGGCGAAGCAGCTGATTCAAGAATTGCACAGCAGCTATATTGCATTTCCTGAACGGCCTTCCGCAAAGCAGCTGCTGCAACAGCTTCAGACGGAAAACAGCAGCAAAGGTGTGGGTACAGCGAACGCGGCTGTCGGGGAGCCAAAGTCTGACACCGAGGATATTCAGCCGGAGTCACGGCAGGGGCGTCTGCTCTATTCGCCAAGTGCCGCGTCGGCTTCGATGATCACGTGATATGCGTCGATGCTGGTTTCTGCGGCACGCAGCTCATCCAGAAATCCGGGAGTCTGGAACAGCCGACCGAGTCGGGCAAGAATCTTCAGGTGTGTGTTGCTGTCTCGAGACAGCACCAGAAAGAACATGTCCGTCAACTGTCGCCGAGGACCGCCGAATGGAATTCCGGACAGTGTTCGCCCAAACGCGATCAGGGGTTCGCCCAATGCATCCGGCATTCGGCTCTGTGGATGCGGCACCGCGATACCACCGTCGAACCCGGTCGAAGCGAAGTCTTCACGCTGCCGAACTGCCTGCAGAATGGCAGACGAATCGAATACCTGCCACGTGCGGCCGGCGGTTTCCACAAGCTGCTTCAGCACAGATGGTTTGGTTCCGGCATCCAGAGGAACTTTCACAAGATCCGGGTGCAGCAAACTGCTGACCGGTGAGTGTGACGCCACTTCTGTCGAGTGTTGAGACCGTTCCAGCACGGCCAGATCCGCCTGGTTGAACTGAGGGATTTCCTGTTCCAGCCAGTTCGTGATTTCTGTTTTGTTGAATCGCCACACGCCAGCCACACGTCGGCCGGGAATGTTGCCACGGCTGACTTGTTTTTCGACAAGGCGACGTTCTTTGCCGAGCTGACGAGTCAGCTCTTCAATTGTGTAATAATCACGAGACATGGCTTGGCGACCTCCGTCACGGAGGCACGATACAGCAGAGTTCCGGTCAAAAATGCAGGCGAAACCTATCGCACACACAGTCAAAAAGACCGTCAACTCAGTTGTGATATAAGGTGAGTGCTGACGTCCGGTGAACGACCTCAGCAGAATGGGGCAGGCAGGCTTACGTACCGGACAGACGCGGCATCGCCGGGAACTGTCTCTGGTCATAGGCAGGAACCCACTGTAACGCGAATTATCGACCGTCCTAACGCGGTTTCGTTAAGAATAGGCAGATTTTGCTGATTAATCGCGTGAATCCCCGGGGTAGCCACGGGCATCGAACAGTCCCGATCGATAGACACCAAGTGCTGTCGTCGGGGGCCCGGGTTTACTTCAGCCGGTACAGCTCGAGCTTTTGCACTCGGGACTCCGGATGCTGCAGTACCCATTCCGCAGAGAATAGATTGTACAGCACGATCTCGCTGGGAACGAAATAGAAGTTTGCCACATGATCAAACCGGTATTGTTTTTCGGCCCAGTCATGCATCATGCCGGGTGTACGCAGGGCATTTGGACCAATGATCAGATAAGTGGGCAGCTGTTCACCGGATAGTGACGCAGCGTCGAATCGCAGGTCCTGAACCGGCCCGACGTTCAGTCCGGCAGCGTGCAGGTGTCCCAACACGGCTGGTTCGCCGTAAGCATAGATCACGCAGGCGGGCTGTGATCTGTCTGCCAGCGGAACAGTGGTGTCAAAGCGGGACACGATCTGCTGTTCCGAAAGGGAGGCCTCATCGTTGTCTGCACCGGCGACACCAGTCTCCGGATTCGGGGTAATGATCGTATCTGAAGGAACGACTACGTGAGGTCTGCTGCTTTCATATTCTCCATCAGCGTCCTGCAGCACGACTGCCGCAAGATGCCATGAAGCGTCGCGCAGAGAAGTTCGGTCCTGCCATACCAACGGTCGTCGAAATTCTCCCGTCCCCGTCACTGTGATGGCAACGGCCACCACAACCATTCCCGTGACAAGGTGTCTCATCACCCTTTGCTGTCTGGTGACTGCGATTCCTTTGCCACGTCGAGCAACGTTAATGGTTGCTTCCATCCACCACGTCATACCAGCCGCGGCGGCCAGCCAGATCGCAGCCAGCAGTGGAAGAGACAGCCGTGGGAACGGATGATACATGGGCGTTGCCAGCAGCATACCGCTGAACCACGCAAGCAGAATACAACTGCTGAGTGCCGGGTCGATACTGGCAGCGCTGTTCAGGTCGGCTTCGTAATATCCTGACGCCCCTGCTGCACAAGCGGATCGATCGTTGTTCACCCTGAGGACGTGAAGTTTCTGCAGGGTGGGCCATAGGAACATGCCCGCCATACCGCCGATGGCGAGACATGTGAGCAATCCCGCAGAACCGATTCCTGCGGCGACCACGGCCAGCACGATGGATGCCCCAACGAAGCGACCCAGTATCGCCGGCGACGGAAATGCAGCTGCTGTAGTGACCGTGCTGTCCACGGCAGCGTTCCACGTGGAACGCTTCAGTTCTATCCAGCGACGACTGCCTGCTGCCATCAGGCCGAGGCCAATTGATGCGGGGCCAAGCCAGCTGTCAAGCCGGAAATGATAGAGCATCTGGCTGGCCAGACGATTCTGCCATCCGTCCAGGCCTGCCAGGTATCCCTTGTGGTTCGCTGCCACCGTTGAATATCCACCGACACTGTCCAGCATCAAATACCAAGGCAGCCACACCAGAATCGCAGTTCCGACTGTGCAGGCCAGCAGCCGTATCAGCTGCAGTGCGGACATGTTTCGACGCCCGGTCAGCGTCCACCATAACCCCGTGCCGCTCAGCAGGATTGCCAGGGCCAGCCACCCGGTGTATTTGGTCCACCAGGCGATGCCCGCACAAAGTCCGGCCACTGTCATGGTACGAACAGAACGCGATTGAATGCCTTTCACACCAACACCAACCGCCAGTGATGTCCAGAACAACGCTGGAACATCGGTCATCGCCATCCGTGAAAACAGAATATGAAAGTCACTAAACCCCACCACGTAGACCAGCAGCAGACCCGCTGACTGGCCAAACATCGAACGCCCCAGCCACCACATCAGTACGATCGTCAGGCTCCCCAGCACCATCGATGGCAGGAAGGGGGCAATGGCTGACAGGCCGGGCACCGCAGACAGGATCTGAATCGACGTTGGCAGCAGCGGTGGAGCATACAGGTGCCGCATAGGCCAGGGCTGCCCGGCGCTGCTGTCGTACCATGTGGACGATGCGTAGATGCCTTCGTCGAAGTGTTCGATGGCCAACTGCTCGGTATGCAGACCGCGAAATGCGATGCCCATCAGCAGGCCCATGCCGACCAGCAGTAATTCCTGTTTTGAATAGCGTGGAGTCATTCCGGGCACTGTGATCCATGTTTGATGAAGCGGGATCCTGGACGATGTGGCCGCGGAATGCCAGTGGCAGCAGAAAGGAAGCCGGGCTGATTAGGCTGAGCACCCTGCCCGGGGGCTGAACGGCCGGTTCCGGCATCTGTTTTCATGACGGGTCAGGGGACAACGTTTATGTTACGCCGGTAATGCGAAAAGCGTTGATGGCTTTTGAGGCGGGTGGCACGGGCAGTTGAAGTTCGGATCCGTCCGATGCCGTTTCACGTGGAACGATCTGCAGCCGCTGAAGTCATTGCTGCATCTGTTTCACGTGGAACGCTCACGCCTGCTGATCAGGTTCAGCGCGGCTGGTCTGTTCTGCTGCCCGGGCCTCCTGTTCCTTGCGGACGACGTAGGCGTACAGCCATTTACCCCACACAAAGTACTGTGCCACAAACAGCAGTCCCAGCACGATCAGTGTCAGGCCCAGCATGCCGGCACCGGGAAATACCATGCTCAGCAAACCGAAGAAACCGCCACCACAGACAAGGCACAGGAACAATGCGACAGAGACTGTCGGCGGTGCGGACGCAGCAGGTTTCTGTTGTGGCAGACGAGGAGTCATGGATCAGCTTGTCCTCAGTCACCGGTTGTTTCGAGGAACCCACGCAGTGCTTCGTAGCGGAACTGCATCCCGTCATCCAGCGATTCGCGAATGCTGGCTTCTGTCAACACGAAGCCCATCATTCCCCCGGGTGGTTCGAATTCGACATGGTCCGTAAGCAGACACGTTCCGTCGTCATTGGCCGCGATCGACTGGCGGTGGACCCATGTCCGAGTCGGTCCCTCAACCTGCTCCGCTACAATCTCCATCTCGCCAACTTCCACGTACCTGTGCTTCATCCGCTGTTTGAAGCCGTACGCTGTAATTCGAAATTCGATAATGGCATCGGACGCGACCTGTTCGGGCGCATCAATGACCTCCAGTTCCAGCTCCGGGTCGCTGATGGACGGGATGTTGGCCGTCGCTCCAAGATATTGTCGCAACGCTGCAGCGGAACACCTGAGCGTGGTTGAAGCTGTGAAGTCTGGCATGAACAATAACCGGGGAAAATCGACAAACCAACAAGTATCGTCAGTGTACCCGATTGGCAGTGTGCAAAGAAGTCCGCCCAGTCGTCGTTCGACTGTAACTCTGCCCATTGCGTGCGGCGGGTGGCCCCGGGCCGGACTGAGCTTGCGACGGGGAAGCAAACCGGCGCCGGCGGACCCCGGGATTTCCAGCTTTACAACTACTCACTTCTGCGCCCGGACCGCAATGATCGCAACAGTCTATTGCTGCAATGATTTCAAGCTGTCCTGTTGCATCTGCAGCAACGTTTCCGTAATTTTTTGCGATGCCTGCAGCTCAACATAGTTTGTGCCCAGCCATGTTTCGTATCCGCCCAGCTTGTGCTGTTCGGGCGTGGGCAGGTATCCGTAAGACCCGTTGGCCAGTTCGATGGTAAACGTGCGAGCGAACGGGCTGCGATCCTTAAGTTCCAGACCGATCTCAACAAAGGTCTCAAACGGTATCGCGGAAATCCCCAGATCGCCGATGCGAAACACCTGCAGGGCCACGTCAATGGTGTCCGGAGCGTTCTGCAGTTTGGCGATGCGGTCCGCGTAAATCAGTTCGCGTCTGTGACTGGAAGGGGAATCTGCCTTCGCCGTCTTGATCTTTGCGAAGTGATCGACGATCTCCTGCGTCGGCTTGCGAACTTCCAGAGTCAGGTCTCTGTGCTGCGCTCCCAGAGAAACCCACGACTGAAACGTGATCGATTGATGAGCATCGTATACGCGATCGGCGACCTTCTGTGCGACCTCCTGCATCTTCTGATAGCGTTCTTTTCGAGGTGCATTTTTCTGGGTGAAGTTGATGTTGTTAATGTCACCGCTGGTACCGTTGGACATGATGCCAACGAAAGGAATTGTCTGGTCGTCCGCTCCCAGTTTGTCCTGAATGAACTTTGAAAAGTACCCGAAGTAGTCCCCCGATACTTCGCCGGAAACCACGCCGCCCACGTAGTGCAGGGAATAATTTGCCAGCAATGCGATGGGCCGACCGTCGGTGCTCTGCACGGAAATGAAACTGACTTCGGGATCAATCGGTCCGGCGGGCCGCACCAGTGCAGCATTCCCGCGTGGAGGGTTCATGCGAACATCGTCCACTCCACCAAAGGGGTTGGTCCGCATGGCCGGGTCCGTTACATGCCACCGGCGATTGAATACCTCCGATGGTTCGTCCACCGATCCCCAGCCGATCTGCGCTGGTTCAAGCTGATTCAGTGCACGACGTACACCGTCGGAAATTCGATTGGCAAGGAATTTCTGATAGTCCGTGAGTTCATCTTTCCATATGACTTTACTGGGCCCCCGCGCCGTGGTTGCGGAATGCGTATGAGTCGACGCCATCAACAGATGTGAAGCCGGCATGCCGGTGGCCGCATGGACCTGCTTCTTTGCCTCGTCGAAAACTTCACGAGGAATGCCGACGTTGTCACACAGGACGATCGCCAGTTTCGCCGTGCCATCATCCAGCACCAGACAACGGGCGAACAATTCGTCGTGGATATGCTTCGCCGGTATCGGAGTCCATCCGCCGACAACAAGTTCGCCCAGCGGCGGAGTGATGTTACTGACAGCCGCGCCGGCCCTGAACACTTTATCCTGCGGCTCAGCAATCACAGTATTCCGGCAGGCCGCACTCACCAGAAGAAGGAAGACAAAGGGCGTGAAATTTCGCACGTGATACTCCGGACGATGAAACGCGAACGTGAACCTGACGCTCCGCATTCTCCATGAGGCGGTGGTCGGTTTGCAACCGTGGCGCTTTGTCAGAGACGTCGTCAACGAATGTGGTGAAGTCGTCCGGAGCCGGAGGCAGGACTGAGACCGCCAAGGAGAATCAGGCCTGCGATGCCGGGCCCCGGGGTTCACTCGTTCCTCGCTCCAGCAACCGGCCATCCATCCGGTTTCACATTATCCCGCGACCGCACCTGATTTTTCGTGACGACCGGCCGTTGATTGTAAGTCAGGCTGGCACTACTACTTGATTTCTCCTGTCACACGGAAGCCAATGTTGCCTCGAATTGTCGGTTCAAATGCGTAGCGGGTGGCGGAACGGTCAAACGCGGGATGAAGGTCGAACGAGCCGCCACGCAAGGATCGAAACGAGTCGTCCGTCGCTCCGATGGGATCGACGACATCCGTCTCCCGGTACGAGCCGAAGTTATCCTGGCACCATTCCCGCAGACTACCGTGTATATCATACAGGCCGAAGGCATTTGCCTTTTTCAGCCCCACACGCTTCGTGCCGATTCCACCGTTGAAGCCATTCCATGAATACCCTTTCAGTACGCCTTCGTCGTCGCTGCACGTGTAGCGTGAAATGGTCCCGGCGCGGCACGCGTACTCCCATTCGGCTTCTGTTGGCAGGCGATAGAGGATACCCTCCTTTTCCGACATCCAGTGACAAAAGGCTGTGGCATCGTTCCATGATATGTTCACTACGGGATGTTCGGGCGTCTGTTCTTCCTCATACCCGAGCTGTGTGTTCCAGTGATATGCGGAAGATTGAGTCCATGTCCCGTCTTCCCAGCCGAAGCCACCTTGACTGTCTTTATTCGCGTCAGTTTCGTACTCCGTCGACTCAACAAACTGACGGAACTGGCCGCGTGTCACTTCGTGAATGCTTATCGCGAACGGCCTTGTCAACGTGACGCGGCGTTGTGGACCTTCAGTCCAGACGGCGGCACTGTACCATGGCGGGAGGTCCCGCAACTTCGCTTCCTCCAACAGTTCTGCAATCTCTTTTTCGCTTGTTCCCATGCTGAACTCACCCGGCGGGATAAGGCGGAATTTCATGCCCATACTGTTGGTGTATTCGACGGGGATGTCGAGATACATGGCCCACGCTTTTTGATGGGCAACGGCTTCCGCTGCAGTGAAAGGAGCGACGGCGGGTGGAGGTACGTCGGCCGTCTGTCCGTGCCCCAACTGGTCGATGTCCTCAGCAACAGTTCCATCCGCGGTTTCGCCTGCCGACGCATTCAAGTCAGCGACTCCGGTCCTGTGGCTGTTACGGAATAATATTCCAAGACCAGCTGCCGCCACGCCGAAAATTGCCAGAGTGATGAGCATTAACCTACGAGGACGACGATGTTCTGGTACATCGCGGGGGGCTGCTGTTACCCGCGACGGGGTGACTCGGCTCAGCAGGTCGCATTCGTGATGAGCGAGCAATCTGACTAATTCGGCGGCTGACTGAAACCGATTGTCCGGTGACTTTGACATCAGCTTTTCGACGATGGCAACGAGCCAGCCGGGAGTCTCGGGATTCACTTCGTTCAGCGAGCGGGCTGGCACGTCGACAACCTGTCGCAAAATGGTAACGGCTGATTCTGCCGAAAACGCAGCCTGACCGGCACACATTGAGTACATCACGCAGCCCAGGCTGAACAGGTCTGAGCGAAAGTCAATGTGCTCCCCGCTGGCCTGCTCGGGAGACATATATTTTGGTGTCCCCAGGATCATACCGGAACCGGATAGTTGTGATCCGGCTGCCACTCGGGCCAGGCCGAAGTCTGTGATCTTCACATGCCAACACGACAGATGCTTCAGGCCACCGTCAAGTTGGTCGATTTTCTCAAGCAGGATGTTCGCGGGTTTGATATCGCGGTGCACTAATCCCTGTTTGTGAGCCGCCGCGAGTCCCTGCGCTATCTGGCCGGAAAGGCTGACGACTTCACCCACGGACGGTCTTCTGTTCTCTCGCAGATATGCTGCCAGCGTGGTGCCCTCCACCAATTCCATCGCCAGGAAAGGAATCCCGAGAATTTCTTCAACGTCGTAGATTGTGACAACGTTGTAGTGCTGGATGACCGCGACCGCCTGAGCCTCACGGAGAAAATGCTCATGTGCGCTGGCATCGTGAGAGAATTCTGTCTTGAGAATCTTCAGCGCCACGTCGCGTCCGAGTCGGGTGTCGCGGGCTCGGACGACAAGCCCCATGCCACCCCGTCCGATTACCGACCGAAGATGATAATGTCCCAGTACACCGTCGGCCGGCAAATCGGCCAGTGGTCGCACCGACGTGGACATTCGCCATTCGGCAGCCCAGTCGTCCGGCGGCCGGAGTTTTCTGGTCCAAGTGTCCGAAAAGGAAACCGAGACCTTGTGAACAGTTTCGGCGGTATCCTGTGCGATTCGCTCGTTATCCAGATTCTTGAGGTGCTGTTCAATTAATGGACGCAACTCCTCAGCCCAATGTGGAAATCGTCGGGCATAGTCATCGGGTGTCGGTACATCGCCAGAAGCATGACGTTGTTCGACTTCAATTTGCACAAGTTCACGCAGCAGCAACTGTTGTAGTGGGGCAGTCAGCTCGCCCACAAATGATTCGACGCGAGTTGCAGGATCCGCGGCTAATGCCTGCTCGAAATGATCGCACACTGCGTCAAGCTGCTGCAGCTCGGCAATCGGCAATTGATCCCAATTTCGTTCGAATTCCACCACTGCGTGTTCCGGTTGTTAACTGCGATGTTAACGCATGAAAGCTGTCGACGACCTGGTGCTCGCCTAATTGTCGTAAAGTTAAAGAGGATGGCTGGAGCGAGGCACGAGTGAACCCCTAGGGCCGGCAGTGCCGGTTTGATTCTGCTTCGCACGCGTAGGCCTGTCCCGGCCAACCACTGCTTACTGCCTGTTCCTGGTGAGACTGTGACATGTCTTGGCCTCGTCGTTTTCGATTCCACTGACGTGCTGCCAAGTCCTACGGATAACCAACAACTTGCGTTGTACGGTTCGCCGCGTGCAACCGAGTTTTGCGGCAATTTCGTTGGCTGTATGGTTTTCCAGGTTCAGCTGAGCGATCTTTCGACTGCTCTCATCCGGCAGGGGAGCAAACAGAGACTCACAGGTTTCCGACACTTCCCCAGCAAGTTCGGGCGTTGGTTCGCGTCCGGCCAGTGCCTCCAGATTGTCCGGCACGCCTTCGGACGTTTCGGTCGATGTCTGAAGAAAGACGGAATTCCCAACCATCCGCCCTACGTTCCGCTTGTCTCGCAATTCGTCGCCATGCATTTGGCAATCTTTCGTTCTGGCGACTGCCAGCAGCAGTCGCCAGAAATCGCCTCCGTCGTTTAACCCATATTTCTGCTTGCGGACATTCAGAAACACGCTGTGAAAGGCGTTGGCCGCCAAGTCGTACTCACTGCTGATCGTTGCCGGAATTCGCATGCGAGCCATCTGCTGCAGCCGGTTGAAGAACTGCTCATACAGCGTCTCCGCGGCCAGATGATCACCATGCTCCAGCTGCCGCAGCCAGAGTGTCACAGGCAAATCGGCAGCGTTGTTGATATGGGCTGTACTGCGATTAGGAGAAGGTTCAGTCAAAGCTTTTTTGCGCCCAGGAAACGTTCCCTAGTAGCAGAAAATGCGACGAAGCTGTCGCAGGCCACGGCCCTTGGTCCACGCATACTGAGCATTTGCCCTGCCATGGCAAATGCTCAGAAAGTTCACGATCTATACAATCAAGTGCAGCTATTCCTTCCTTCCGGCTGCCGGTGGACATTATCAACACCAACGAGGCTCCACGCGATTAAATTCTTGGCAAATTAACCTGCCAAAGATTTCAGTAAGTGAGAGGAGGTTTCAGACTGGTACAAGACGCGTGTCGGGATTCTCGTGCGCATGACGGAGGGCGTAAAACCCGAACTGACAGGCATTCTCAGCCAGACTGTCAAAGGCGAATCTGCAGTGTCGTTGATGTTGGCTGTACTGCGACTGGAGAGTTCAGTCAAAGCTTTTCGGAGCCCGAGAATTCGTGCCGCGCAATGCCCCGGAAGTCTTTCATCGGGGTTCAAGCGACTGGTGCTCACAGTTCTGGGACAGTCGCGTTGCCGACAAAGGTGCCGGTTTCATCAGTCCGGCAGGCGCTGCACTTTCCGGCGGATTGCCCAATGTGCTTGCCGTACAGGCCATGTTTCTCGTCAGTTTGCGTGACGAAATGCGTGGTCGCGTAAATGACGTAGACATCAACGGCGCTCACCATGAACTCGCAGATCCGGACGACAACGACCTGCAGGCGATCTGGGACGCGCTGATGGTGCGACTGTTGACCATCCCCGGGGATCAGACTCTGTTTGCGGATGTGTTTCCCGGTAAAACATTAGGGTTTGAGCACGCAGCGATGGCGATCGCGGCATTTGAAACAGAGGCATACACGTTTGTGGACAGTCCGTGGGACAAATACGTGGGCGGCGACAATCAGGCCTTTTCCGCTGCCGAGAAACGCGGCGCCCTGTTGTTCTCTGGAAGTGCAAAGTACGCGAACTATCACTCGGGGCCGCCGCTTACGGACCAGGAACATCACATTATCGGCGTACCGTAGTTTGGACCCGGCAAAGATGGCGCGGCACCACTGGATTATGGCCGTGGTTGCAAGATCGGAGATGCGAAGGATCTGTTCCGATTCTGCACGCCACCACTGCGGAACTGTGAAGTTACGGGACCGTATATGCACAACGGTGCCTCTAACGACCTTGAAGATGTCGTCCGGCATCACGCGTTTCCGTTGTTTTTTCTGCTGACATACGATCCAAAGCAGCGACTTGATCAGGTGGAGATTCTCGCCACCTCGTCGCTGAGTAACCAGCTGTCGATGGCATGGACGATTGAGTCATCCATGTTGTCGAGATACCTGTCAAAGAAGCGGGTTCAGGACATCGTCAGGTTTCTTAAGACACTGACAGCTCGCGAGATTCAGAACCGCCTGGATGCAACACTTCCGCTGACCGTGCCGAGTGGTCTGCCTGTGGACGGCGTTTCCATGCCGTAACCGGACTCGCGTTACCTGGACTTTCAATTGATCCTCGAAATTACGTGATTTCGGGGACGTTTAATGTGCGGGCCGCGAGGAGATTCCGGAGTTGCCAGATGGCCGGATCGGAATACAGAAACCCGCAGCAGCTCAGCCGGGACCAACGGGCATGGCCGAGGCATTCTACGAATCAGTAGGCCGTGCCGTGTGCATCCCCAGATGCTTCTCGTGCGAATCCAACGGACACCCGCTTCAGAGTAATTGTTCTGTCGGAGATATCAACAGCCGTCACTCGAGTGCATGCAAGGTAGATCAGCGGAATGACGTAGGCCGCGATTCCGGCAACAATGACGCTGCCGAAGAAATTATTCGTCAAAGTGGCCAACAGAACTCCCAGCGGTATCAACAACCAGCCAAATCCGGCAAACCATACGACGCGGGACCAGTGATTGCTGTGTTTCGCACAGACCGGTAACGATGCTTGTACTTTAATATGCTTAACCGACATCATCGCAGCGAGGATCCCCACTGGAAAGCACAGTACCAGCAGTATCACGGTCAGCCCGGCAGCCCTGTCGGAATAGTGCTCAAGCTTACGAACCGCGCGTCGATGAGTGGCTTTGCCGCAGACAATGCAGACATCCGGCATTCGGCCCGATTGAAGCTGTTCCAGTGGCAGCACCACACACGTTTTTCCCTGACTCCCGTCGTCATTGTCAGGATCTTCGGGTGAGAAATAGTTCTTTGCACCCACTGCCAGTGCAGCGACGCCGTTTTCCATGATGGTCGACGGTCCGGGCCAGTGGGCCTGTTCTTCAGGCTGAGCAGCGGAACCATCGTGCGAAGAAATTGTGCTGATCTGACTGCCGACGTCCCTGGCATTCTGATAGCGGCGGTCCGGATCGCTGGCCAGAGTTTTCATCACCACTTCATCCAGCCGACCGTCGATGGCTGCTCGTTGTGAGGGTGGTTCGAAGGCGCCAACTGGAATTTCTCCCGTCAGCATTTCGTAGAACACCACACCCATCGAATAGATGTCGGCTCGATGGTCGACAGCCTTCGACTGAGTCATTTGCTCCGGGGCCATGTATTGAACGGTGCCCAGCACCTGCAATGTGCCTGTCAGATGCTGTTCCTCCGTTTCACTGCCCAGTTTGGCCAGCCCGAAGTCAGCGATCTTAAGTCGACCGAACGAATCCAGCAGTATGTTTTCCGGTTTAATATCGCGATGCACAACGCCCTGATCGTGAGCATACTGCAACGCTTCGCAGATCTGCATAGCGATCGGCAGAGCCTGTTCCGATGTCGTTTCGCCCGACTGAATCAGTTGACGAAGATTGACGCCGTCCACAAATTCCATCAGAAAGTAGTACAGCACACCGTCGGGGCTGCCGTTTTCGTCGATGTATTCAGCCTCGCCGAAGTCATACACGGAAACGATGTTGGGGTGGTTAAGACGCGCCAGAGTCTTCGCCTCGCGGTCGAAACGAACCGTAAACATGGGATCGTCCGCCGTGTCCGGGCGAACGATTTTCAGGGCGACAAAGCGGTCCAGTTTTTTTTGCCGAACTTTGTAGACGGCACCCATGCCCCCGTGTCCCAGCGATTCCATGATCTCCAGGTGAGGAAAGGAACGTGCCAGTGATGCAGCTGAGGGCGGAACGTAGCGTTGCTTTGTCTGCATCGTCGCCGCCAATTCCGGCCCGTCGGCTATTCCGTCACCAACGCCCATGGCCGCCGCCATAAGACATTTTGGGCATAAGCCTTCTGTTGTCGTCGCTGTGACTTCAGCTCCACATGCGGGACATTGACTTGCGCCGGACATCTTCTTTCCTCAGAAAAACACGTGATCGCGGGACCGCCCTTAATCGGAATCTGGCTGCTGTTCGCAGCCGGCAGGGTCGTTCCTTGTTGCCGTCATGAACTGGTGAAGACCGTGTACCAGTGTGACCGGGCGACACTCTCACCCTGTATAACTCTCTTCAGGAAAACGCATTACGGGTTACAGAGATTTATCATGTTTCCCTGACATTACTTCAAAAAGCCTGCGAATCTCGTCTTCGACATCGTCCGGCGAATCCACGGTTTGAGCGATTTCGGAACGAATCATCTCACGATAACGTACTCTGAGACGATACACGGCCACCTTCGCGGCTCCTTCCGACGTCTCCATGGATTTAGCGGTGGCAGCGTAACCGGATGGTCCTGTCCCGGTCAGAAAGGCCTTCAGATGCTCAAACTGACCCTCTGCCCCGCGGTCCGCAAATTCCTGTCGCAGTTGGGCCAGTACAGAATCGATCAGGGTGATGGCCCACTGCTGCTCAAACAGAATCTCAGCGGTCAGGTTGTCAGCCGGCTCAATGGAATATCTTGTGGCTGCAGCCTCGAAGTCGAGCGATAAAAGCTGCAAACCACCTCCGCGTTTCCGAGCATTCGCTTTGTGCCATTCGTTAGCCAGAAAACGATTGCACGCGGTCAGCAGGAAAGCTCGAAATCGCCCGCGATCAGGATCGGCATCGGCCAGTGTCTGTTTCTCCAGAATTCGCTCAAAGAAGGTCTGAGTCAGGTCCTGCGCTTCATGTTCGTTGCCTACCCGGCGCCGAATAAACGCATACAGAGGATACCAATACGTCTGACACAGGGTTTCCAGCGCACGAGAGGAAGCGTTCGTCTGGCTGTTTCTGCCAGCCGCCAAAACGATGCTCCAGCGAGTTGTGTGGAATTGATCAGCCACTCGATCTCCGGGACTCCGTCGGGGGATTTCATTTTTCTGTCATCCGCAGACTGTGCTTTGTCCGCAAGTGGTTTCAATACCATTACGCAGTGCCGGTAAGTGAGTTATCGCTCTGTTTTGTTCACGACTTTGATTCACTCGCTTGCACTTCTTGCATGTCTCCTGGGGTTCTGAAACAACTTCTGGCAGAGACCATGCATCCGCTGTCTGTTCTTAATCCTGCGGGAAGCCGGTCACCGGGCACGACCGGCCGGGACTGACCAGTCTGTCAGATTGTATCAGTTTCGTCATGCCGAACCCGCACTATACCGTGGAACAACCAAAGTTGCAGGTTGATGTCAATTCAGCTCCAGCCACAATGATATCTCAATTCCAGGTAGCCGACTCACAAGCTGTCGCTGATGACGACCGAACAATCCACATCTGTGCCGCCTCCAACGCGAACTCTGGCATACATTTGTCCGCTGGTCACGTTTCTGCTGTGCCTGGCAATTCCCGACCTGATGTCAGTGATCGGTTTTGACCGGTCGGACGGTACCCAACCGTGGTACGTGACTGCTCCCGAACAGTGGGTCTTTCCATTGCAAACACTGCTGGCTCTCGGCGTCCTTATTTATTTTTGGCACCAATATGTTTTCCGGCCGGTCACCGGGTTGTTAACGGCGACATTTATCGGGACCTTGGGCATCGTCATCTGGATCGCGCCAGGCTTTCTGTTTCGCATCTTCGAAATGAATGAAAACGTTTTGAAGTATCTGGGTTTTGTACCCCGTACGGACGGCTTCAATCCGAGTTTTATTGCGACGCACGACGGGGCGCTTTGCTGCGGTGCCGTTGCGATGCGGTTTGTCAGACTGGTGATTGTGGTTCCGCTGGCAGAGGAAATCTTCTGGCGAGGATTCCTGATGCGATACCTGATTGACCCTGACGGCGATTTCTGGAAAATTCCGTTCGGAGCACATCACTGGCGGAGTTTTGTCATCGTGACAGCCATGTTCACATTGGCTCACGCTTCAGTCGATTATGCTGCGGCAATGGTCTTCGGTTCGCTGATGTACTGGCTGGCCGTAAAGACGAAAAGTCTTGCTGCCTGTGTCCTTGCTCACGCGGTGGCGAATTTGATTCTGGGCGGCTACGTCATGGTCTCGCAGCAGTGGGGATATTGGTAAGTGACAGCCACGCCGCCGGAATGATCACGTTTGTCCTCTGATAGCACCGAATCATGCGGCCTTCCTGCGGCCCTTCTTTTTCCGCCTCCCGGGGGTGCGTTTCGGAGGCAGTATGGCCTTGGCAGTCGTTGGCTCTGCTGGACTGTGTTCATCCTGCGGCGACGGCGCGGGCCCCCCCGTTTCACTCACGGCATTGTAATCGACTTGCGATGTGTCTTTAACTAGTGATGTCTCTTGGACGGCTGGCGTTCGATTCGCCTTAGAACGCTTTGAGACCGGTGGAGCATTGGAAATGAACGCAACAAATCGACAGTGCAGCAGCATGGACGCGAAGACTGACAATGCCGTCGTTACGAGCAGCAGGTTCAGTGTCAACAGGCTGATTGAAGCACCCGCTGCACCGTAGACGAGCATGAAACGAACGATCGTCAGTAGAATTGCACCGACCAGAAAGACGCGGGACCAGACGCACCGGCTCATGTCTCGCAGGACCCGAACCGGCACCAGAATGGCGACCGGGACAAGCGTCACCAGGACCACCGCCGGGCGCGCGGCTTTGATTGCTCCGGTGATCGGTGCCAGAACGGTGGCGACAAGGTCGGGCACCAGCGCATAGGTATCCGTCAAAACCATCACCGCCAGCGCACTTGCTGTGACCGCGAACCACTTCCAGCACCGATAGCGCCCCTGAAAATCGACTTCACTGCATGACCGAATCCAGCTGATCACCCACGCCAGTTGGGCGGCCAGCAGGATGAAGATGCCCACAATGCCCCGAGTGATGGAATGGGTGTCCGCGAACCCGGCCTGATGTTCCCACCAAACCCCCCCTACGCTGGCCATCGACAGGACCGTCAGAGCGACAACGTGCTTCCACAGTCGTGGCGAGATGACTCGCGGCAACATCGAAAACTGCTGCGGGGTGTACAGAATGGCCGAGCGTTCTACGCTGCGGTCTGCCACGACAATTGCCTCGTTCGCATCAACCCGTCCGACCGGTTCCGGATCGACACTGGCGAGCCAACGTCGGCGACGTCCCGCCTGATTATGTGCCCCTGCGAACCGATTTTCCATCGTGCTGCCTCAGTCAGCCGTCGTGATTAGTTTGCGCGGACGTCCGGAAACTGCGGCAGAAGCTGCCGGTCCACTCATGACACGTACTGCATGCTTTCAGGCATCGACAGGGGCTGCGGCAATAATCGACCCGACCCACCGCCGCACGAATCGACGACGTTGCTTCACTAACTTGAAAAAGCCAAACCCGGATGACCCTGCATGCAGCCTTTGTTGTTCTGCTTTTCGGCCGAATCTGCCGGTAAGGCCGGTGCCGCCGACGATGTTTACTTTGCCAGGATTGCATCCCCCTGCCGCAGCGTCAGTAAATATTCGATCAAATCACAAAGTTGCTGCTCGGTCAGACCTGCGACGAGTCCTTCTGCCATCAGGGAGACGGTTTGGGGGAAGTCGGCTTCAACATCGCTGGTCGCGAACGTGATGTGTTTTCCCGTAGCCAGCCCCAGAGTCACCTGATCGCCTTTCCGTTCGACAACCAGACCGCTCACCATTCGGCCGTCCTTCAGCAGGAATGTGCGAGCGACAAAGTTGTAGCTGATCGCTCCACTGGGGTATTGAATATGGTAGAGCAGTTCTTTGTCCCCGTATTTTATGCCGATCGAAGCCAGATCGGGGCCGACCAGCGTGCCTTCGCCGGTGACACGATGGCAACGTGCACAGGCGGCTTCTTTGTGATTGAGGAACAGGTTACGGCCTCGAGGCGCATTGCCCTGCAGAGCCAACACTGCCTGTACATCGTGAATCTTCTTCCCTTCGCCACCGGCATTGATCGGCAGTTCTTGTCTGGCCCGGTCACGCACACGGCGGTTCGTATGGTTGTGCAGCAGGAACCGCAGTTCGCTCTCGAGGTCGTTCGGGAACAAGCTGTCCTCGCGAAGAGACAGTACATGATCGACGCCGTCCGCTGAGGTTGTCATCAGTTGCAGTGATCGTCGTCGTACATCAAGCGGTATGCCGGAATCGACCAGCGTTCCTGTGAGAGACTTCTGAGCCTTATCGACAACAAAAGCATGGAACGCATCAAGCGCGGAGAGTGCAAGTGGTCCGCCACTCTGTTGGCCCTTCGCACGATCGATTAACCGCGCTGCCAGTCTTTGTACAGGTTCGTGTTTAATATCTGCCAGCGAAGAGATGGCGGCAGCACGCACGATGTCGTCATGGGATTCGTTTATGGCAAGGTTCATCAGCTGATCGCCGAATTCTGACAGATCGGCGTCGGCGACTGCCTGAACGGCAGCGACCTGCAACTGCGGATCTTTCAATGCAGCCACAAAGACCTTCTTAAGTAAGGCGTCATTCTTCAGGTCATTCCAGTGACCGGAAATTCCTTTACCAAGCCGTCGCAGGATGTTGCGTTTGTAATTGTCGCTGACTGCGTCGGCGGAACACTGCTGCAGAAGCAGTTCGCCGGCGGCACGGTCGCTGATGCCGGTCAAAGCCATTACCGCCGCGTGCGCGACGGACGGCGACAGGTTCTGCTCAAGAATTCTCTTCAAAGCCGGCAATGATTCTGAGCGTTGAAGCACCCATGCCAGACCAGCGATCTGAGAGGCGACGTTAGACGGTGGAAGGTGATCATCAGGCTGCAGGAAAGCATCGTTCGTGCCTGTTGGATAGTAAGGTGGCGCCGCAATGGGCTGGTCGGTCCAGCCGGATTCAATGGCTTGATCTGCAAGGCTGTCGAACAGTCGCTGTACAAAGTTCGGCTCACGATCGACCACAGCGGCTCGCACTGCCTCAAGGTAATACCGATCCCGGCCGTCCCAGGAAGCAGCCATGTGGCGGAGAGCCGTACCAGCTTTGTTTGTCGACACGTTTCGCAGCGCCATCAGCAAGGCTCTTCGGACGCCGGGATCCTCATCATTCGCCAGCGGCAGAATTTGTTTCAGGACCGCATACGCCGGCGGCTCAGGTGCTTTCTCTGTGGCAGAATCTACAAGGAATTCGCGTGTTGCATCACGGGCAAGCAACTGTAGTGCGATTTCCCGAATGCGTGCATTCGAATCGGTGAGTGCCGCTGTTGTGTCGTCGATGCCGGTACCCGGCAGGTCGTGCAGAACATGAAGTGCCCGAGCCCGGACATGCGGGCGACCGTTGCGAAATAGCGTCAGCAGTCTGTCTCGTGCACGGGACCCACCGGAAAGAAACTGTTCTCGTACTGCTAAACGTGCGGATTCGTTGGGTGACTGAAGTCCTGAGACGGGTCTGTCGACGACGTCCTTTGTGGTGCTGCGTCTGCCACCTGCTGCACGAAGCTGATAAATGCGGCCCGTCGTCTGGTCGGAGAATCGATTGCCTCCAACCCCTGCGTCATACCAATCGCAGACGAACACGGAACCGTCGGGTGCCACGGATAAATCAACCGGGCGAAACCATGCGTCGTGCCCTTTCAGGAGCACGTCGTAGTCGGATCGAAAGCCGGCGCCATGTCGGTGCAGCGGATGAGCGTTGACCTGGTGCGTTCCGGAATCAACCTGCAGGACCGCGCCGAAATATCGTTTTGGCAGCATGTCGCCTTCGTAGACTGTCAGTCCGCCAGGTGCTCCGTTACCAGTTCCGACAAGTTTTGGAATGATCCCCGGCAGTTCTTCTGCCCAGTGTCGTGTCGAATCTGCATGCTGGTAGCCGTACTCGCCGCCATCCATTACCCAGAACATACGACAGCCACGGTTGCCGTCATCGTCGTTATCTGAGGCGAACAGGTTGCCAAAGGAATCCACCGCAGCGCCGTAATTGTTGCGATGGCCCGATGACAGGACTTCCAGCTGAGTGCCGTTGCGGTTTACTCGCAGCGTCGTCCCGAAGTTGGAGGCACTGAGACGCCGTCCTGACCTGTCTGTCACGTCAAACGTCTTTTCACGCGACTGTACTCCATCTGCACCGTAACGTGCATCGCCGACGGTGAAGTATAGTTTTCCGTCGGGCCCAAATGTCATGCCGTGCAGCCCATGGTCACTATCGATACCTCGAAAACCTGTCAGCAGCGCGTAGCGGTGATCAGCTTTGTCATCACCGTCGTTGTCTTCCAGCACCAGAAGATCCGGCGAGTTGCCGACATAGACTCGCGTGCCGGTTTGTTTTCCGTTGTGCCGAATTTCTTCGACAGCGAGGCCCAGGGGAACGGGGAAAATGTTGTCAGCGAAGACCGTTGTTTTGTCGGCTTTGCCGTCGCCATCAGTGTCGCTCAGGATCTTGATCCGATCTGCTCGGTTAACGCGCTTTAGTGTATCGAATTGCTTTTGCTTCATTCGATAGTTCAGCCCTTCTGCAATCCACACGCGACCACGTGAGTCAATGTCAATGGCTGTTGGATTGCTGACCATCGGTTCGCTGGCCCACAAAGAGACTTCCACCCCGTCTGCGGGATGCAGCGTCTTAAGTGAGTCATCGGGGGAATCCTGACCAGAAGCAGTCCGGGTACTCATCAGCAGTAATGCAACGAAAACAGTTGCCCTGCACATTCGCACGTCAATAAGGAACGACATCGGAATCCTGACCTCTGCGAGTTTCGATGATGTTGAGATGCGTCTCCTGGCAGCGGCGTCTCCTGGCAGCGTTTGACGCTGATCCCCGGCCACGCAGCAACGTGGACGTGATCTGGACCGAGAAACCGGTTTGTTCGCAAACCAGAACGTTTCACGACAGCATGTTAATCGACATTGCCCCGGTGAAGACAGACGGACGTCCAGTGTATCAGCGTGAGAGCGAATAAGTGCTCCCGCGTCTGTCCCGATGCGGCAATTGAGATTGCGATCTGTCGATGCTGCAACAGATATAAGTCAACTTGAATTTTGGTATTGATAACGCAGAACTACGACAGTCACTTGACCACTTCGACCGGGATCACAACCGCTCCATCGACTTTGGACAGTCTTGCGAACTTCCGGACACCCTGGATTCAGACATGAACGAACAGACGCCTCGAATCGGGTTCGAGCTGATTGATGCAAACGACAACAGCATGATCGATTTCGAGGAATTTGCAGGCCGGTGGCTCCCGCAGGGCTGATCGCTGTTCGCTGCGGTCGGCGAAGCTGATTCCTGATTCCCTGCTGTCATGAAACCGGTTCCCGATCAGCACAGTGACTGCATCGCCCGCCCGGTTGATCCCCATGACGCCGTTTTTGTGTTCAGGGTCGGCTATGACGTCAGCCGTCATCCGTTTCCTTGCCCCGATTTCAGCCAGCTTGTTTCTGCAGCATCGATTCTCGAAAAAAACGGGTAATGCTTCTTTCTCTGCTTCTGTATCCGCTTTACTGCTGCTTCGCAGCAGCAGTCTTCATACGTCAATGATCGCGGGCGCGCCGTGTGTAACCTCTGACGTGGAAATTCCACAGTCATGATGAGATCATGACGCGATTGGCATCGGATCATGGGGAAAACACGAGTGAAGACAGTAACTTCAACCGGTAGGTAACGGTCTGGTCGTTCAAGGCGGCTGCGCGGCAGGTGACGTCGCTTGGTGGCAGCGCCCTGCACATCGGGGCAGCAGGTATGTTCTCAAGCAGTTTCTGTATGCACTCAATTGATGTCCGGGCCGAAGGGAGACAGCAACTGGGCAACGGTCAACCCGGACTCAGATCGAGCACGCTGACAAGGGCAGCGCGTTCGGTCTGAGTATGCGGGGACTCTTCGCTATTCGTCTGAGTACATCCGCGGCGCCAGAGCATCGGATTACGGGCAACTGCCTGACCAGGTCTGCCACTGCCTCTAATCAGTACCCGGAAACTGGCACACGCGGAGCCGCAAAATATACCGTCATTCGTTTCTTCAGACGCGGACAATTCTTTAGTTCAGCGTTTCTTCGCCCTGCTTCCAGTTGCAGGGGCAGAGTTTGTCCGTCTGCAGTGCGTCCAGAACTCGCAGAACTTCGTCTACGTTACGGCCTACGCCCAGATCATGGACGGCCAGCCAGCGAAGCGATCCGTTGGGATCGATCAGATAAACACCGCGATAGGCGATTCCCTTTTCGTCATCCAGTACGTCATAGGCGGAAGACAGTTCGTGGTTAACGTCGCCAATCATCAGGTACTTCAGGGCGGCCAGTTCTTCGTGGCTGTCACACCAGCCCTTGTGCGAGTAAACGCTGTCTGTGCTGGCGGTCAGCACAACGGTTTCCCGATCTTCGAACTCGCCAAGCGCCTTGTTGAAAGCGACCAGTTCTGTCGGGCAGACAAAGGTGAAGTCCAGAGGATAGAAGAACAGGCAAACCCACTTGCCGTTGTAGTCAGACAGTTTCAGGTCCTGAAACTGATCGTCGCCACCGTCCTTTGTGCGGTCGTATGCCTTTATTGCCAGATCCAGACCGGGAGCCTGTTGACCAACCTTGATACCCATTGATGATTTCCTTGACTGATGTGAGGGTTTCGCAATGCTGTTTCAGCTGCCAGTGACGGCCTGTCCGAGCGAATCCTCGGAAACTGTAACGTGCGAAACCGAATGAAAGTGAGTTCTTCAGAAGATGCTGATCAGGTGAAACGTTGTCAGCAATGATTTGAAAACAGGGGCGACGGCGGGTTTGCCGGAAATCCGTTCCGCCACCGGTCGCCACATCCGTGGCGGCAGTATAAGTTGCCGAGACGGTAGTTCAAGCCAGCGAAAGTCTGACCACGCAACGGCTGTTACCCGGCAACGGCAATCACGTCGTTGCCGACCCACGGTCGCAGAACCTGGGGAACGACGACGCTGCCATCTTCCTGCTGATAGTTTTCCAGAATGGCGATGATTGCCCGAGCACAAGACACGGCCGTTCCGTTCAACGTGTGGACAAACTGAGTGCCCTTCTTTTCTGACGACCTGCAGCGAATGTTCAGGCGTCTGGCCTGATAGTCCGTACAGTTGGACGCCGAGGTCACTTCGCCGTAACTGCCGCCGTCACCGCGACCGGGCATCCATGCCTCAAGGTCGTACTTTCGATAGGCGGGACCGCCCAAATCCCCGGTGGCTGTGTCGATCAGTCGGTAGGGAAGTCCAAGGGCCTGGAATATCTCTTCTTCAATGCGGACAATTTCCTGATGCATGGCCTCTGACTGTGCGCTGTCCGGTGCCGTAAACGCGAACATTTCCACTTTTGTAAACTGATGAACACGGTAAATGCCGCGTGTTTTTCGCCCATGTGCTCCTGCTTCTGTGCGAAAACAATGTGACAGACCCGCACACTTCAACGGCAGTTCAGCGATATCCAGTGTCTGGTCCCGCATTGCTCCGCCGAGCGTAATTTCTGCAGTTGCCACCAGGCTCAGATCGGTGTCGGCGACGGAATAGATCTGTGTTTCGTCACCTCTGGGATTGAAGCCGATCCCTTCAAGCACTGAGTCCCGTGCCAGATCGGGCGTCGTGTACAGGGTGAAACCCTCCTGCCGAAGCTTCGTCAGAGCAAACTGAACCAGCGCCATTTCCAGCATAACGGCGTCGTTCTTCAGGTAATAGAACCCGTGACCGGCAACGCGTGACCCCGCTTCGAAGTCGATCAGGTCCAGTTTAGCGGCGATATCCACGTGGTCCTGTGGAGTGAATCCAAAGTCATGGATCTGACCGCTCAGGTGAACTTCACTGGCATCGTCTTCACCTCCCACCGGAACGTCGGGGTGTGTCATGTTGGGGATCAGAGCCTGGTGTTCGCGCAGTTCTGCTTCCACCTGTTTCTGGCGAGACTCTGTTTCCGAGATCTGCGTCCGCAGCTGTTTCCCGTTTTCGATGAGCTGAGGCCGTTCGTCGGCGGAGGCTTTGGGGATCTTCGACGACGTTTCCTTTTGCTGCCGGCGCAGTTCATCTCCGGCCACGATCAGTTTATTGCGCTCGTCACGAAGGCGGATGACGGCGTCAAGATCCACGGCCACGCCGCGGGCTTTACAATTCTGCTCAACTTCATCGCGGTTGTCGCAGATGAACTGCAGATCCAGCATGTGCTATGTCCTTTGATTTAGTCTGACGGTAAGAATTCGAGTACGAAACACACGGACGGGGTGCTTGCAGGAAATCCTTGAAACTACGTGCCAGCCTCAGACGTCTGCCTGTCCTGACACAAGTGAAATCAGGGCTGGTCATCGCGTGACGGTTGCCAGTTCGCGCCACAGGTGGGCGCTCGCCAGGGTACCGTTATGGAAGTCTGCGACGTGGAAATGTTCGTTGGGGCTGTGCAAATCATCGGTATTCCGCCCCCAGCCAAGCAGCAATGTATCGATTCCCAAAATCTGCTGAAAGCTGGATACCACCGGGATCGATCCACCTTCCCGAATAAACACAGGCGAACTGCCGAACGCCGCCTGCAGAGCTTCACTGGCGGCGTTGATCCATTCACTGTTCGGGTCGAAGACAAACGCTTCGCATCCGTGAAACGTCAGAAACTCAAACGTTAGTCCTGGTGGACACTGTGCCTGCAGAAAGGATTCCAGTGCTGTCAGTATCTTCTGTGGGCTTTGTCCGGGCACAAGTCGGCAGGTCAGTTTTGCTGCGGCTTTTGACGGGACAATCGTCTTCGGTCCTTCGCCCGTGTATCCTCCGATGATGCCGTTGACGTCGCAGGTCGGTCGGGCCCAGCGGCGCTCCAGTGTTGAAAATTCTGCTTCACCAAAGACTGCAGAGCTGCCTGTGTCGGCCAGAAAACTGTCCTCAGAAAACGGCAGACGCGAGAATTCCTGTTTCTCCTGTTCTGATAATTCGATCACGTCGTCGTAGAAGCCGGGGATCTGTACGCGTCCGGATTCGTCCACAAGGCTGCCGCACAATCGGGCGACGGCATTAACGGGATTCGCCACGCTGCCGCCAAACACACCGCTGTGCAGGTCTTTGGACGGACCGGTCAGCCGGACTTCTGCCGCTACGATTCCTCTCAAACCATACGTGATGGCAGGAATACCGTCACCGTATTGACTGGTGTCGCTGATGACAGCAACATCAGCTTTCAGCCGTTCCCTGTTGTCTGCCAGAAACACGTCCAGATTGTCACTGCCAACCTCTTCCTCGCCTTCGATCAGAAACTTGACATTGACGGGCATTCGGCCTGTTTTGTCGACCCACGCCTGAATCGACTTTAGGTGTGTGAACACCTGCCCCTTGTCATCTGTGGCTCCACGTGCATAGATTTTGCCGTCGCGAATCTGTGGTTCGAAAGGGGGTGTCGTCCAGAGTTCGAGTGGATCGGGCGGCTGGACGTCGTAATGGCCGTACACCAGGACCGTGGGCAGAGAGGCATCTTCGATGCGTTCGCCATAGACAATCGGATGGCCCTTTGTGGGGATTATCTCAGCCGTCAGTCCCGCAGCGTTCATCGACTTCAGCACGAAATTCGCACAGCGCTGCATGTCAGGCTGAAAAGCGGAATCCGCGCTCACACTGGGAATTCTCAGGAACTCGAAGAGCTCGTCGAGTGCAGTTTGCCGCTGGTTGTTCAGATGCTGAAGAACGATATCCACGTTTGATTCCCTTGTTTCAGTGAGAGCGGCGAACGCTCATTCCTGTTACTGTGATGCCGGTCCTGTCGGCGTTCGTTTCTGAAACTAACAGTTCCACTTGAAGCCCCGGGTTCGGTTCGTGGACCGGACTTTTCTTCGACCTGCTGCTGACTCTTCCCGCTGCGGACCATTTTCGGTCCACATGCCATCTCTGCCCGTGCCTCGTTGTATCGGTCCGCGTGATGCATTTCATTGCTTTGTCTGGCCAGTCACCAGCAGCAGACAAAGGAATGCCGGATTCAACGCTGACCTTTGTCCAGCGTGGTGTTTGTGAGAATGTGGTGGCTGCACAATCCGGGTGGCATATTCGCAGTCGGCCATTAATGGATTTGTGAGTTGCAAACGTGACTGACCGATGTGCTTTCGAATCCATTGCCTGGGGAGCCGGCCGAGTGGCCCCGGGCCCCGAAAACGTTGCAGAATCGCGGCCCAGTGTAACAACCCTGCACAGACCTTCCACCTGTCACTTCCCACGAATGCCTCGATTCGGAATCGGTTGTTTCTTGAATAAAGAGTCCACACTTGACTACTGGCATCGAGCAACGTGCGACGATATCGTTGCACTCATGGGGATCTATCCATACAGTGAGCAGCCGACGGGTCGTCTTCGGCAACCAATTCTGTACGAGTGTTCGTGCTGGTTACTCAATTCCCATCGAATACGACACGTGATTTTTTCATAGAGAAGCTAAGGACAAGGGCTGGGAACTGATGATCAATTTTAATTCCTACCAGTGGGAAAACGCCGACGATGTGTTGGTCGTCGAACTCTCAGGCAAACTGGACACCGACAGTGCCGAGACTTTCTTCGCTCAACTGGAGAAGGAAGTCGAAAGCGGTCACATCAATCTGGTATTTGACTGCAAGAAACTCGAGTTCATTTCGAGCCTTGGGTTCGGCATGATGATTCGTGCTCATTCGCGAATGCAGAAAGCGAACGGAGCCGTCAAGTTTGCAAGGCTGGAAGGGTTCATTGCTGAGGCGTTCCAGGTTGTCGGGTTTCACAAGTTGTTCGAAAACTATGCCACAGTCGAAGATGCGGTCAAATCATTCGCTGACTGACGCGATGACGTGCGATTGCATCAGTAGTTCACAGGCTGAGATGATCTCAGGTAGGCAAACAGGTCGCGGATTTCGCGTTCGCTGAGTTTCTTCAGTGAGCCCTCAGGCATGATTGACACTTTGCTGACGATCATCTCCTCAATCTCGTCACGTCGCAGGATGTTGTTCTGACCGTCCACGCCGCGGAGGACGACAACCTGACTGTCCTGGTCGGCCAGAAATCCGTTGAGGACACGCCCATCAGCCGTCAATACGATGTGGTTTTCAAATCCTTCTCGGATCTCAAGATTAGGGTTTACGACGTTCGCCAGAATGCGTTCCTGATTATCTCGTTTGAATGACGTCAGGTCCGGACCGATGTGACCGCCCTCTGCAAACAGTCGGTGACACTTGCCGCAGTTTTTCATGAACAGTGGCTTGCCCTTCTTCGGATTTCCCGACGCACTGTTCAACAGAGCCGACAGCCGTGACACTTCGGCCTGCATTTGAGCGGTGGATGCGCCGGCTACTGAGCCCCAGTGTTTGCTCACCAGTTGTTTGATTTCTCTGTTGTCATGCAGCAGTATCTTGCGTAATCCCGTTTCTGAAACTGCGGTCGAATCAAGCGTGCCGGCGTTTATGGCATGCAGCAGCATGAGAGCCCACACGGGGCGACTGGCCAGCAGGGTTTCAGCCGCCAACATCGCATCTTCAGGAAGTTCCGCGAATCGATCAACGACGCGTTCTCCAACTCGCATGTCGTCGTAAGCCTGCAGAGCGGTCAGTGCTGCGGATACCAGCGACGGATCTTTCTCGCTGTCAACAATCTGCAGCAGAACGGGGATAAACTCCGAGCGACGAACCTGTCCGAAGATCTCCAGATACTGTCGGCGAGTACCGAGCCCGGCTTTGGGATTGCCAGCCTCAGCCACTGCTTCCGCGATCGCGTCGGCGTTACCCTGACGCAGCCGCAGCGCAACCGACCCTCCGCCGGTTGCAGCAATCGCGTTGACCAGCTTATCCGGAATATCTGCCAGGGAACGTCCCTTATACGCTTCTTCGAAACCTTTCAGCAGCAGTGCGGTGGATTCCCTGTCCGGAGATTTGTCGAACAGGTCTGCCGCGGCCAGCAGTTCTTCTCGAGTGCCCGCCAGGGCGTAACGCCTCATCAGACGTTCCGTCAGGTGCTGCGTCATCAGTGGACGCTTCCAGATGTCGTCATCGGACAGAATGATGTCCAGAATCAGATCGCGTCCTGTGCCCGTTGACTTTGCTTCCAGAGCCCACCAGAGCAGCAGGGGCTGGTGAATGTCGGCCGCGTCTTCGTCGTACTTCAGAAGATTACGGATGATAGGCAGCGCATCCTGTGCCGGAAGGCGTTTGGCAGATGATGCCAGCTGTTTTCGCACCTCGACGTACCCTTCGTCTGCCGCCAGTTCTGCCAGTGCCTGTGCAATCTGAGGGGCCACGTGATAATGATCGCACAGCAGACGCACTGTCCATGCTCGTACAAACTGATCTTCGTGTTTTAACATCTCCCGGGCAACATCGGTGGTCAGTCCTCCGCTCAGGTGCAGGGCCCAGAGTGATTCGAGGGCTGTCTGGTCAGCGGACTGTCTGACCTGACTCAGCAGCGAAGGGACCAGGGAGGAGTCTGCGCGGTCGCCGATCAGCCGCAACGCCGCTTGACGATGCCATTTGGCGGAATGCTGCAACGTTTTGACCAGGTTTCCGTCGCCACCGAGTACAACCGAATTTTCGAGCGATTTGGCTTTGGGTTTCAGTTTGTAAATGCGCCCGCTGGTGCGGTCGATACGCCCGGCGTAATGACTGCTGTGATCGATACGCTGCTCGTGCATATCTGCAACGTAGATACTGCCATCGGGACCGGTCTTGATGTCGACAGGACGAAACCACTGGTCGTCTGTTTTAATCACTCGCGAAATGTCTTCGGTTTCAAAAGACGACTGGTACGGGCGGAAATGGCTCATTACGACCTGACCCTGCAGCGGCTCGATTCCGAATAATCGGCCGTGGTACTCGGCAGGCAGTATTCCTTCTTCGTAGATGACGAAGTTGTGAGTGAACCGTGGCACGCTGTGATGCTTGATGTTTTCGAAGTAGCCGAAGGAATACGGATTGGACAGCGGACCATGCTTGCCGAATCCTTTCCGATAATAGCCGCCCTGCACGTAGTGAAAGCCGCGTGTGTCGCCGCCGTTGTGCCCGGAATAGATGCGTCCCTGATTATCAATTTCAACTCCAAATGTGTTGCCGCCGCCTTCTGCAAAGACTTCAAATGTTTTGCGTTCCGGATGGTATCGCCAGATCTGCTGGCCCATGGTACGGATAGGTTTGTCCTTTGTTCCCGGCCTTTTGACGTTGGCGGAAACTGTGCTTCCCTGAGCTCCGTACAGCCAGCCGTCCGGGCCGAACCGCAGACTGTTGATGACCGAATGTGAGTCCTCCATTCCGAAGCCTTCCAGCAGCACTTCCGGATCGCCATCGGGAATGTCGTCGCCGTTCCTGTCGGGGTAGAACAGCAGGTATGGCGGATTCGTAACGAATGCTCCACCACGTCCGATGGCGACCGATGTTGCCAGGTTCAGTCCGTCGACAAAGATCTTGTGCTTGTCATAAACGCCGTCGCCATCCGTGTCTTCGTGAATCGAAATTCGATCTCTCCCTTTCGCACCGTGTGGTGGCGGCTCCGGAACTTTGTCGTAAACACTCCGCAGGTAAACGTCGCGGCTTACCATCTTTACGCCGGCAATATCGGGGTACTGCCGATATTCCATTACCCACATGCGGCCTCGTGTGTCCCATGTCATGAACAACGGCTGAGCAATCTGTGGCTCACTCAAAACAAGCTGAATTTCCAGGTCGTCCGGCACCTGGAAATTCTTTTCCGCCTCCTTTGGTGTCAATGGATCATTATCGCCTTTGCGGCGAGTTACATAGCGTTCGACATCGTCAACCTGATCCGGTTGCGAGTATCCGGCCCGCTTTCGGATAGCTGCTTCTGCCAGTTGCTGCGTGACGTCGATGCCGAAGTCAGCGGCCGACGCCGTTGCATAGCTCACATCATCACCGGGGCGATAATGCCAGTTGCCATCCAGCCGAATCCCCTGATGCCTGTCTATATTTAACAGCACGGGCGGAGCCACGCTGAAGTTCGGTCGCGGATCGTTCTGAAAAACGCGAACTGCGATGCAGTTGAATTCACCAGCTTTGATAAGGCTTGAAGCAACCGTGTAACGCCCTTTTTCACCAAGGCCGCTGCGAAACTGCGGAGGGAATGTTCCGGTCGCTCCGACCTTCGTTCCGTTCACATAGGTTGAACGTGCGTCATCCAGAGCTTCCATGAATAAAGTCAGCTCTGTCCCCTGCCAGTCAGCGGGCACTCTGACCAGCGCCCGGTACCATGAGAATCCGTCCACCGGCGCCAGCTCCCCCTTCGGCATCTTGCGCCAGACATCGGGAACCGTTACGGTATGCCAACCGTCCGGCGGATCTGCCTGAGAAGATGGTGTGACGAAAAACCAAATTGAAACGACGGTGCACAACGACAGGTACAGGACACGACAGGACATAAGCGTTCACTTGCAGGGGCAGGGTGGTGAGTGGAGGACTGCGATTATTCCCTTATCTCACCAAAAATGCACGTGAACCACCATGAACATGATGCATTTCAAACACAGATTCCCGCTTACGTGCGATGATCGTGAAGGCCCCGGATCTTCCTTTTCGTACAGATCGAGGGTGGTGTTACGGACAGGAGGCAGCAGAGAGTACAGAACACGTCGAGCCCGAGTTTTCTGCGCTATTCTGTAAAATGTTCCGGTTTTCCGAATTGTGTGTAACGCTGTCTGATCAGTAATTAACTGACCGTCGAGTAAGCTCCGTTTGATAACATTGACTGCCTGTCTTCCCGGTCAACGAACCGCCGAAGTCGGATCTCCGATCCTGTCCCTGATATGCAGGAACGATTCATCGCCGGATTCAGAAAATCGAGTGTGAAGATAGACGCTGGTGAGCCGCGTGAGGTGACATTCTCGCCGGATGGCAGTCAGGTTGTTTCTACGAATTATCATCTGACGCCCGAAACGGCTAAACGACCGACGTCTGCCTTGCAGACGTCCACCGTCGGTGTGACTGTAGCGGTCTCGGTCTCGGGAGAAGAAATTGCCACATTGGCCGGGAGCAGGTATCGATGGCGGAACGGTGATCCTGGAATAACCGGCAACGAGTTTCAGGTCTTACGGCAGCCGATGGACCATTTTGTTTCATGCAGGACAACACTCAACTCTGCTATATCGCCGGCGAAGCAGGCTTCAAAGTGCTGAATACCTAAACGGGACAAATCATGTCGCCGGGGCAGCTCGAAGCAGTTGGGGCAATTGTATAACGGCTGCCTGGTCGAAGGATTCTGGACTGTGCCGGTTACGGTGAGTTTCATCTGTACCGTAGTGCACAGTCCAGCATCCCGGTTTGCTATTTTCAGACTCCTCACTGGCTGTCCGATGGTTGCCGTCTGCTGGCGGAAATAACCACCGCAGCCGGGGCGGGAGTTATGACATCGGAAGACGCCGGTTCGAAAAAATTCGAAGACCATGTGGTCATGGTCTCTCTTCACGAGGATGGTCGCCTGCTGACGCTGTCGCCGTCCGAATTTCACGAACAAAATTTACGGTCCGAAAAAGGTGAAGTTCCTGTGGTGATCCAACCGCGCGGCGGCAACGCTGACAAATGCAGGTTATGGTCTTCTGCAGGGGACGCTCACCGGACCACACTTCGTGCCGCGGAAGCCGTTTATATATTGTCGTAGACGATACTGGTTCGTGGGATTAACGAAGCTGCTCGTGAAAAGTATTTTTCGCGGCCACAGGGTAACAGCGTTTTACGCTGTTACCCTGTCAATTTGACTTGTCAGTCTTGGGCGGTGTCGATTCCTCGATCGTGTCGTCCGGGGCATCTGCAGTGCTTGATGAGGCCGCCGAAGGAGACTGTGGCGGGGAAACGGATCGGCGTTCGCTGCAGCCCGCCGGCAACATAGATGACGCAACTATGACGCAGACAGTCAGCAGCACTCTCATTTTCGCAGCGATACAGTTGGGGCGCGAAGTCGGACGGCTCATGAGGGTTCCGTTAAGGGGCATAAAAATAGCATAAAAATGAATCAAAGCATCCAGCCGGCAATTGATCGATGATGCCGACAGCCGAGGCATCATGTCGAAGTGATGATGAACAATGAAGGTTTGCTCGGCCGATTAGCGTTTCGACGATAGAAATTAGCGACGTTGAACGAGACTTGAGGCGAAGGGCTGTATAGGTTGCGGGAGATGGGAATCTTAAGGTGGTTCATTGGCGAACGGGTGTGGGGTGTTGTAAACACCATTTTAGAAACAACTTACGAAGAAAGTTCGGGCAATCGTCCATGGTTGGATTGACCAAACATCAGAATCTGTAGCGATTGTGCGGATTTTTCTGAAAATCCGGGGGTGTGTTGTCGATAAGGCATGATGTTGTGCGTTCTTTTTCCGCACATCGTCCGTTCTTTGACAACTCAATCTGAAGACATGATCCAGTGCGAACATTGGGTTTGGCAGGGCCAGTCCGGTCTGATCGCGAAACGTGTATCGAACAAGGGTCTTGACAGTAAGTCTATTGTAACCATACAGTTGAGTCATTCTGGCGGTTGCATAAAGATACTCAAAAGGCCCTTTCTCGGGAGACTTTGGTCGTGACCAAGAAAGAGATTGTGAAAGCAATTTCGGAAGAGCTGGGGCTGACCCAGCTGAAGACGAAAGAAATCGTTCAAAAGACCTTTGATGCCATCGTGGAAACGCTCGTCACCGACCGCCGTATCGAGTTACGGAACTTTGGAGTGTTTGAGGTCAAAAAACGGGCGGCTCGAAAGGCCCGCAATCCTCGGACCGGCGGACAGGTGGAAGTCCCTGCCAAGTTTGTAGTTACGTTCAAACCTGGCAAGGAAATGGAAGAGCGAGTGTTGCAGCTGGAAGAAGCCGAGTTCGCTCGCGAACAGGCGGAACGGGCTGCCCAGGCGGCAGCTTCCAATCCGGTGCCGTTGCCCTATTCGGGTAGCATGCCGACTTCTCCTGCACAGCACGGGCCAGGAACAATAGATCCACAGCCTGTTTACAAGCCACCAGCAGGCCCATCTCCAAACAGTAATAACGGCTGAAAAGCTGTTGCAGTGGCATCAGATCATGTTTTCAGGTTGAGTTGTCGGATACGAAATTGGACAACCGCTCATTGAGCATCGGAAACAACGGGAACTGATCAATCGGCGTCTGGATCTGAAAGTGCGACACCGCACAATGATCACGAGCCGAGTCCACGGAAGGACACGATGATGAAACTGCGAAAACGTCTTCTCATGGGATTACTGCTGGGATGCATGTCCTTCAATCTTGGATGTGCAATGCCGATCTGGCACCCTTCTCCGGACATTCGCGCCCGACAATTAATCTACTCGTCCGAAAGTTTGCGGCACATCCCGGAAATCTGGGAACGCATCTGGGGTCTTGAGCTGCCGGACCTGGCGACGCCCTACCGAGTCCATGGTGGCGTGATTTAAACGCACTGCCACGCAAAGTATCACCAACGATCATGAAGACCGCCTAACGCCCCGCGCAGGACGGTCTTCGTTTGTATTAGGCCACGAGCATTGTCATTCGGCACGAATGAAGTCCGGCGTTCTGTCGCTGCCGCGACACGAGAGGTCGTTCTTAACCTCGTCACTAGCGGCATGCAGCATTTTCCGGGCCGTCCACGGGTGTTGTGACGACCCAACGCCGGCAGAAAATGGGCATGCGTAAACCGAGAATGCCGGAACATTCCGACGACGCGCCAGGGCTGGTGTGTACGACAGGTGAACACTGCGTCACCCCCGCAATATGTTGAAAGCAGGCAGCTTCCCTGGTATTCTGATTCTGCTGTTGAATCGCAGGGCCCGGGCTTTCGGTAATAACACGCCGCGCATTATTCGGACGCACATTTTGAATGTCTTCTCGTTCCCCATCATCAATCGCGGTGGAACGACGTGGCGGACGCGTGCGGAAGAGGCGATTGCTGGTTTGTCTGGCGTTGTTGACGTCGGTTGGGTTGGTCATCTGGTGGCAGGATCGACCTCTGCGAGAAATATCGGCACTGCTGGCCGAAGAGGACTTTGATGCCTCGCTGACATTGGCAAACGAGTTTCTGGCAGGACATCGGCGTGACAGTCGTGCACAGATTCTCAAAGCCCGCGCACTAACCGGGCTCGGCCGCCACGATGCTGCGGACGCATTGTTTCGCAGAGTTGCGCTGGAATCGAGCGGGTTTCCCGATGACTCGGACGCTCTGCGTGCATGGTCGGTAAGTCTGTTGTCTTCGGAAAAATGGCTTCGCGCAGTTTCCGTTCTGGAAATTCTTCATCAGAGCGCGCCGGCCGATCCGGAAACGCTGTATCGCCTGACGGTGGCCCGAATTCGTCTCAGACAATACGAAGACGCGCTGCACTCCGCAAAACAACTGTCGACGGTCTCTGGTCATGAAGAAGAGGCCCACGTCATGATCGGAACAATCCATCACGATCGAGGGAATCGCCAGGCCGCACTGGATGCCTGGGAAGTTGTGCTGAATACGAATCCGGCGGCGACAAATCTTCAGATTTCTGCGGGCGAGTTCAAGGCGATGGTTGGAGAGGAATTGCTCGAACTGGGATTTCCACAGCGTGCAGCCGAGATTCTGGAAGAGAGTGTAAAAACCGAATCAATGGCCCGAGCCTATACGTACCTGGGCAGAGCCTATTCTCAGACCAATCGACAGGCGAAGGCCAGTCAGGCCTGGCAGGATGCGTTGCGCTGTGACGACATGGACGTGGAGGCCCGCGAGGAACTGGCGAATGCGGCGTTGCGAGAGCGACAGCCGCAGCAAGCCGTTGAGCTGATGCAGCCGTTGGCAGCGGCAAATCGCATAAAAAGCAGTTCAGCTTATGTTCTTCAGCGTGCCTATGCGCAACTGCAGCAGAAAGAAAATACCGAGCGGTGGCGGGACCGTGCCAACGCCCTGCGGGAGATCGAGAAGAAGAGAAGCCAGATCGCTGAGCTGATTCGAAAGGAAAAGGATCCTTTCTGGTCCGGATTTCTTCACGCATACGACCTGGCAGATCAGAAGCAATGGGCTAGTGCCGAACGAATTGTGAGCGACATGCTGTTGCAGCACCCGGACGCAGATCTGCTGCGGGATCTGGCGGAGTCCATTCGTCAACGGAATCAGCTTCCTGAGTTGAGTCGGCTGATGGGAAAGCAATACTGAGGCAGCTTACTTCCTGTCATAGGCGATACTGGCTCGTCACAGCGACGGAACTGCAACAAGAAAGCGTTCTTCGTCGCCACATGTCGGCATCAAATGCTGTAGACTACTACGGCACAGTGAGCTGAGAGAGCGTGAATCATTTACCGGCTGCGATGTCCCAACGTTGACGATCCGTCCTGACCACATGCCACTGACACCATCAACCAAATGTGCCATTGTGCTTGCGTGTGCCGTCGCTGGCTGTAAGCAGCAGGCCGATTCAGGGCCTCCGAAGGACAGAACTCAGCCCGCCGGGGACCACGTCTTCGTGAATCCCACCACGAACGCGTCGGTGGATAAACCGCGACCTGGTCCGGCTGATGAGCATACCACAATCCGGCTGTTCGAAGTCCCCGTTGCTGCAAGTGGTGTCGACTTTCAGCACGTCAGCGGCAATTCAAAGGAGAAGCCGTTTCCGGCAGCGAACGGAAGTGGCATGGGGATGATTGATTGCGATCTTGACGGTCGAGTCGATCTTTATTTTGCAACCGGACGTTCATTTCCATTCGATTCCGAAAGCGACGGGCCGGTCAACAGAATCTATCGCAATCTGGGTGCACTGAAATTTCAGGATGTCACCAGTGAATCCGGGCTGGGCGATGCGGGGTATGGCGTTGCCGTCGCCGTCGGTGACTTCGATGCGGACGGTTTTCCGGACGTGTATGTCACTCGGTTTGGCCAGAACCGCCTGTATCGCAATCTGGGTGACGGTACGTTTGAATCGTATCCGCTTTTGTCCGGAGGAAACTTTTCGACCAGTGCAGCGTTTCTCGATGCCAATGCCGACGGTTTGCTCGACTTGTATGTCTGTAATTACGGCGAGTGGTCGTTTGATGAGAATCCGTTTTGTGGTGATCGAGCAGCCGACGTTCGGATCTTCTGCAGCCCCAAGTCGCTGAAGCCCGAGCAGGATTGTCTTTTGCAGAATCTCGCCGACGGCACGTTTCAGGACGTGACGTCGGCGGCAGGTCTAGACGAACTGAGTGGTCGTGCTCAGGGAGTTCTGGCATCCGATGTCGATGGCGACGGCGATGTGGACCTGTATATCGGGAACGACATACATCCGAATTTTCTGTACATGAATACCGGCGGTGGCAAATTCTCAGATGTCACGGAAATCAGCGGAACCGCATATGATCGGAACGGTCAGATGCAGGCGGGTATGGGCGTCGCGGGGGGCGATGTTAACCGAGACGGCCTGTGGGATCTGTTCGTCACCAATTTTGAAGGCGAATACAACACGCTGTATCTGCAGCATTCTTTAAATGACTTTCACGATGTTTCCACGACCCACGGCCTTGCCGCGGCCTCGAAACCGTGGGTCGGCTGGGGAACCGCGATCGTTGATCTGGATCTTGACGGCTGGAAGGATCTGATCGTCACGAACGGACACGTAGACGACAATCTACAGCAGATGTCACGCGATGTTCCCTGGGAACAGCCTGCACTGGTGTGGCAGAACAACGAGGGACGTTTTCAGATGCTGGGCAATTCTGTGGGGAGCTACTTTGGAAAATCGCATCCGGGGCGCGGGCTAGCCACGGCGGATCTGGACAATGATGGCGACACTGATGTCGTGATCACGCACCAGGATCAGCGTCCGGCCGTTTTGCGTAACGATGTCATTACGGAAGCTGCAGGTCCAGCTTCGTCGCTGTATTTAAGACTGATCGGAAGAGTCAGCAATCGCGACGCAGTGGGCGGCAGAGTCATGGTCCCGTCCGCTGCGGTGCCACAGATTGAACAGGTGGAAAACGGAGGCAGTTACCTGTCCGCTCATGATTCGCGTTTGATTCTGGCAGTCGATAACGCCGGGACAATTGACATCGAAATCCTATGGCCGTCGGGAGTTTCCAGTCGAATCAGCGGTCTGGACCCCGCGCGGGATTATGATATCGTGGAACCCGTGGAGACCGGTTCCGCACCTTTGGTTTTCTATCGTCCGTCATGATTTGCCAGAAAGTCCAGCTGTGACCGAAACGACCGAACCGGATGATCGATCGAGTTCTGCCGAAACTCCTTCGGTAAAAGAGGGGGCTTCACTCGTCAGCGTTGCAGTCCTGTGCATCCTGGCTGGCGTAACCGCCTGGGCGTGTTATGTTTGGGTGACCGGAGAGAACGGATTCGATATTCGTCGTTTCGCAATGGTGGGTGAAAGGCAGATCGAATTTCATGCTGTTGACGGTGACGTCTTCTTTAATGATGAACCGGTCAGGGTCGGCCACGTCGCGGCGGTTTCGGTAGTTGACAGGTATGGTTTGACCCGCGTGATTGGTCCAATTACTGATAATGGAACGTTTGAATTCTATACAGAAGTCGATGGCAAACTGACGAAAGGGGTGCCCGTCGGCGAATACAAGTTACTGTTGATGGTGTCTCATCCATCTCCTGGCCTGGGGGCCCCATCGCCAATGCTGCCTCCCCAGTACTACGATCCGGCCCGTACGCCGCTCTCGATGGCAGTGACGTCTGACCCGGATGGCAAGCACATCACCATCAAGGAACATGGAGAGCTACTTCCTGATGTTGCAGGACAAAGTGCACGGTTCCGGCCTGATGATGAGCGGGAAACCGACGCCCCTGTAGAAGCAGGCGATGCGTCAGAAGCAGGCGATGCGTCAGAAGCAGGTGACGCTGTACAAGATCCAGCAGACACGCCCAACGCTGAGGACACCGCAACATGACAGTAAATCCGAGCAGTTTGAGACATTTCAGGGGAAACAAGGTTCGAATTCGGCACGTATTTGCGTTATTATCAGATGTGGAATATTCGGGTTGATGGACGTTTATTGCATCAGCTCCCACCGCCGGAACGACATTGTATTTAACACGTTCTCGCAGTTGCGTTTTCTTGTTTTTGATTGTTCGTATTCAAAGGTCATGGCCAATGAAATCCCAAAGACACTTGCGTGTTGGATTCACGTTGATCGAATTGCTGGTAGTAATCGCAATCATTGCGATCCTGATTGCACTGCTGCTGCCTGCCGTACAGCAGGCGCGCGAGGCCGCTCGGCGAACCCAGTGCAAGAACAATCTGAAGCAGCTTGGGCTGGCACAGCACAATTATCACGATGTCTACAACTTGTTTCCCGCAACAATTGGCTGGAATGCGACTCCTGATGAACGCAAAGGGAATTTCTCTGACAAGGTCGCAATGCTGCCATATATCGACCGAGCGGCGGAGTACAATCTGCGTGACGAAAACCGGCGACCGTATGAGCCGAGCGGCTGGCACGGGTCAGACAACATCACAGCATTTGGTGGAACAATTCCGGCCTTTAACTGTCCATCGGTGTCGAAGGATCACGCTGACAGTAGGCACAACCAGACATCCTTTACCTATGCGGTCAACATGGGGGTGATGCGTTACAATGGTGGTGGTCGACAGGGAACACATAATGGGGTCGGGTACTACGCCGCCCCCGGCGGGATTACCGCGGACTCGTCCGTTAGTTTTTCAAGCCTGATTGACGGGGCCTCGAACACGGCGTCATATGCAGAATTTGTTCCATCACCGGGTGCTGCCGGAACAGGAGGTACTCAGAGTCCGCATCTGAAGAAATTCCAAACTTACCAATGGGCCGCAAACGTTCCGACACACGACGGTTTGCGAGACTCCTGTCTGGCTAATGCCGCCGCAGGAGACATGGGTAACAGCAATAACACCTGGCGTCAGTCGATTAAGGGTTCTGCCTGGTCGTGGGCGTTCATCGGAACAGGAGCCGCATATTCACACAATATGTTGCCAAATGAGCCGTCCTGCCACCATATGTTTGGCGGCACTGACTGGGGTGGAGACTCCATGATGGCAGCTGGCAGTCTTCATACGGGTGGTGCGCAGATATTGCTGGCAGATGGCAGTGTTCGGTTCGTCTCGGAAAACATCGACACGTCTACCTGGTGGTCACTTGGAACCCGCAATGGCAGTGAGGTGCTAGGCGAATTCTAAGCTGTCCGCCTGATATCACGTTGTAATCAATTTACAGAAGAAGCCGAACCCTTCAACGGGTTCGGCTTCTTCTGTAAAGAGACGTCATGATTCTGAAATTGCGTCTCAGGCATAATCAGTAAGCTGCGGGGCGTCACAACGACCTGAATCATCAGCCGACTGGTTTCTGCTACGGTACGCGACAGATGTTTCTGTATAGTGACGCTTGTGCCAGAGAATTCACCTCGAAATGGTTTGCCGATACGACAATCACTTGATCCTGCTGCTGGCGATGTTCGCTGTGTTCGGATGTACGAGCAGAGATGAATCGGCTTCAACGGGTCAACGTCGCCCCGAATCTCCTGTCATCACTTCCAAGTCGGCCGGCAGTCACGATCTGGCGCAGTTACTTGACGTGAATGATTCCGGCGATGCCGAGTCTCAAGAGACGTCATTACGATTCAGAGATGTGGCTCTGTCCTCAAACGTTTCTTTCCAGCGTTTCAGTGATGCCGTTCCCGATCGCTATTTTCTGCCTGAAGTGATGGGCGGAGGTGTTGCCTTGTTTGATTACGACAACGACGGCCAGCTTGACCTGTACGCGACAAACGGTATTCCGCTGTGGGATTCTGTTCCCCGGCAGGTGAATCCTGAGAATCAACTGTTTCGGAATTGCGGCCGCGGGCAATTCGTAACGGTGACGGCTCTATCAAAGTCCGGTGACAGTCATTTCGGCCAGGGGTGCGCTGTCGGAGATTTCAACGCTGACGGCTTTCCGGATCTCTATGTGACCAACTACGGGCGGAACTCGCTGTTCGTCAATAATGGAGACGGGACATTTAGGGATGGCACAGCCGCCGCCGGACTCGGAGACCCGTACTGGGGCACCAGTGCCGTCTGGTTCGATGCGAACCGTGATGGACTGCTGGACCTTTACGTCGTGAATTACCTGAACCTTAGCCGTGAGAACCATGAGGTATGCACATACGGTGGGGTACGAGGTTACTGCGGACCAGGCCGTTGGGAGGGTGTCGCAGATCTGCTGTGCCTGAACCAGGGTGCTGGTGACTTCAGGGTCACATCGGCATTTGATGCACAGGATGCACAACTGGCAAAGGGGCTGGCCGTGGTGGTCTGCGATTTCGACGGGGATACGCAGCCTGAAATCTATGTGGCCAACGACATGGTACCCAACCTGCTGTTGACGCGAGCGACGGAAGCAGCGTCAGACACAGAACCGTTGTTCCGGAATGTTGCGGAACATGCCGGGTGTGCTGTCAGTAGTGATGGACGTAATGAGGCCAGCATGGGAGTCGCATGTTCGGATTTCGACAACGATGGAAAAGTCGACATCTTTCTTACCCATTACTTTCAGCATAAGAACACGTTGTATCGAAATCTGGATTCTCTGCTGTTCGAAGATAACAGTCGTCGTTCACGTGCTGCGGCGACGAGTTTTGACACACTTGGCTTTGGAACAGTGGCCGGTGACTTTGATCATGACAGTGATGCTGATCTGTTCATCGCAAATGGGCACGTGCTCGGGCCCTTGCATGAGCCCAATGCGATGAGGCCCCAGATGCTTGAAAACGACAGTCATGGCGTGTTTCGTGACTCGGCCAGTGAAATCGGTGACTATTTTGTCCAGACCTGTGTTGGCCGCGGTGCGGCCAAAGGCGATTTTGACAATGACGGAAAGGTCGATATCGCCGTCAGTCATATCGATCGTCCAATGGCGCTGCTTCACAACGAAACGCACGTGTCGCATCGGTTTATCGGTCTGGAACTTCTTCCGAGAGACCGTGTTTTTCCGGTGGGTGGCCAGGTGATTGTGATTGCCGGCACGCAACGTCACGTTGTTCCGATCATTGGCGGCGGTAGTTATCTGTCTTCGTCTGACCCGCGAGTCGTTGTCGGGCTGGGAGAGCACGAAGGACCGGTCGACGTTTCAGTTGTCTGGCCCGGTCGTGACACAGAGACGTTTCAAGATTTGTCGCCGGGGCGTTACTGGCAGGTTCGTGAAGGAAAGACGGGGCAGCCTTCGCTGGTGTTTTCTAGCGGCGGTGATTCCACGAATTAACAGCGTGCATGTTTGATGAATTCGAATGACAGATCCGGACGGACAACCTGATCCCAATGATGACGTGCAGTCAACGCCGTCCAGAGGGCAGTCGCGAGAATCTTTCTCTCGGTGGCGTATCTGCTTTCTGGTCATTGGTGTCGCGGCTGTTGCCTGTGCAGGCCGCTGGTACTGGTCGATCGAATCGGGTCTTGAACACGGTCAACAGGCTGCTGCTCGCGGGCACTGGAATAAAGCTCGCGATTACCTGGACCGCTACCTGTCGTGGCATCCCGAAGATGCCGCGGCCCGTCTGCTGATCGCTGAAGCACTCGTCAGGGGGGATGTCCAGGCGGGGGCTGAATCTGTGGATCGGGCGATTGCGCACCTCGCGCGGATTGATGATGACTCACCACTGGCGGCCAAAGCACGACTGCAGCAGGCCCGTCTTTCGCTGCTGATTCTGCAGCAACCTGCGGCGGCTGAAGCGTTATTGAAACGGTCGCTTGAATTGGAGACGAATTCGCCTGATGCCAATATACTGATGTGGAAGCTGTTGGATGTGACAGGGCGTCATATCGACAGTCGAGACTATTTTTGGCGTGCCTACGAGGTGTATGTGCCGTCGGCGCGGCCATCTTTGCTTCGCGACTGGTTTCTTGCAGAGTTCTATCCGGAATCCGCGAATTCCAGTTTTCACAATGCAATGGGCGCTCGCGCTGTCGGCAAACTTCCGGCGTCCATCAGTTTGCTGGTGATACTTCGTGAAAGCGAGCCTGAAGCGCATTTTCTGCACGCCGCCCTGGCGTCCTATTATCTGGACAGAGGGCAGCCAAAATCGTCACTGGAATTACTGAAGGAAACTCCTGATCTGGCACAGGCAATGACGACACCGTTTTTTGTTTCTGTCCTGTTTCAATCGCTGGTTGATCTGGGCGAAACTGAAAAAGCAAAGACGTGTTTCAAACAGTTTCCACGGCGTGGGGCCACCAGCTACCTTTACCTGCGTTCCAAAGCCATGTTTCACCACTACGTGCAGCAGGATGCCGCTGCGGCTGTAGCAGCCTACGAAGAAGCACTTTCGCAGTGGCCGGCAAAGTTTGACTGGGGACTGCTGACGAAACAATCTGAGTGTTTAAGGAAGGTCGGACGCACGGATGAAGCCGAGCAGGTTCAGGAACGGGTCACACAGCTAACGACTGTCGTTCTTACAGAAGACAAAACCAACGTGCTGCGTGACAAACTGCGTAACTTGAATGATCCGGATGTCGCCGGGGAACTGGCTGAAGTTTACACAGAGTTCGGGCTGAAAAGGGAAGCCGTCGCCTGGCGGGAGCATCAGAAGAAACTTCTGATGTCCGTCCCGTCCTTGCTTCCTTCGTCCACGTCGGCAAAGTAACCTGCGGGGTATGTGTTCACAAACTACTTACTTTCTTTCTGTCGAAGTGATGTTGCCATGAATCGTTTGTTCAGTTTGGGGTGTCTGTCTTTGCTGTTTACATTTGTTGGATGTGGTGGTGTGGCGGAAGAGGCTCCTCCCACGGAAGCGCCCGAAATGAGCGCCGAGGAAACTCAAGATATGAACGATCAGATGGAGATGATGAAGAAAATGCAGGAATCCGGCGGTACTGAGTCCAAGTAGTGCACTGCGGACTGGCATGAGGACCTGCTGTCCCTGTCAGTTGCAAAGGCAGGGCGTCGCGAGGAATCGTCCCCGGACCTCCGGCAGTACACGCTGTCGCGTGCGTTCAGGCGTGGATCTGTCTCCTGATCGGTTTCGACATGGACAGAGCGACCTTGGTGGCTATGCAAAGAAGAATGTTTCTTCCGCTGTTGTACGCAGCAGTTGACGGCGTTCTGCGTCCGTGACGAAGTCGATGACGTCGCGAATCAGCCCGATGGACGCCGGGTAATTGTTCTCTCCATCAAGCTGATAGGGGCAATCACTGGCCCACATCAGTCGATCCGCTCCAAACACTTCATAAAGCCGCTTGATCATCGGAATCAATTCGTGATGAGGCGGCTTTTTTTCACCCAGTGCGTAGTACGCTGAGATCTTGATTTTGACGTGCCTGTGCTGTGCGAGAGCACACAGTTGATTCACTTCGGCTTCGCGAATCTGTCCGTCTATTCCCACTCGGCCGAAATGATCAATCACCACCGGGGTGTCGGGGTGTCGCTGGCAGGCCGCAGCGACCTCAGGCAGATTGGCGGGATTGACCAGACAGCACATCGGCTGCCGTGTTTCAGCCGCTGTCTGCCACATTTCCGTCATGCCATCAGTTTGCAGCCAGTCGGTGATTCCCATGCGCGGCACAATACGGAATCCTGTGACACCCTGCGCCATAAGCTGTCGCATCGCCCTGCCCGCATTTGGCCGCAGGTCGTCGACCATTCCTACGACGCGAAAGACCGAAGGATGCCGTCGCCACGCATCCGTCAGATACGAGGTGTCATAGCCGTGGAACAGCGTGTGCTGAATTAATACGACTCGTCCCACTCCGGCGGGACGAGCGACAGCCATCAGTTCGTCGGCTGTGAAGCTTTTTGGCGCAAGGTCCTCAACTGTCATACCTGGCTGCAGTTTGCTGCGGCTGATGTCCGGCGTCCAGATATGTGAATGGGCATCGATCCACGGAGCGTCTTTGAAGGCGGCTGCACCAGCGGCGCCTTCAGTACCAAGCACGGACGTTCCCACGGCAGCAACTCCCCCGGCAAGAACAGTTCTGCGCGATACGGATGAATCTGAAGGCATAGCGAATGCTCCCGTGAAAGACTGACGGTCTGACATATGTGTCGATTCTGGGCGGAATAAGACAGCCAAATTTAATCTTCCGGACTCGCTGTGTCGAGGCTGCGGGACTTGAGTGTTATCCCTCAGGGAGTGCGGGGAATCACTGCACAGCGGTGCCCGGTCCCCTCCGCGCGAAGCTTTGCGGGTTGTATTGATTGCACCAGTCACACGACATGTTCCGATTCTGATGACATGTCTATTCAGACCCCACAAGTTGATCTGCTGACACGTCTGCTTGCTGCTTCTGAGCAGCGGCAACAGGTGATCAGTAATAACATCGCCAATGTCAATACGCCCGAATATCGGAGTCTGGAACTTCAGTTTGAAAACGCCCTGGCGGCGGAAATTACAAGAAAAGAGAAGCCGACAGGAAGTCCTGCAGCGGCTTCCGTAACACACGCACAGGGGCTGGCCGCACGAGCGGACGGCAATAATGTTGATATTGATCGGGAACTTGGACTCTTGAACAAGAATGCCATGCTACAACAGTTATATCTGCAGCTGATTGGCACAGATATGAATCAAATGAGACGGGCTATGGAGGGCGGACCGTAAGCGACGGTTGGCAAGAAGTGAAAGACTGAACGGGGGAAGCAACATGTCGTTGGAAAGAATCCTTTCCGGTATGCAGATCAGTGCATCCGGGCTGGCGGGGGAACGACTCCGCATGGAGGTCGTGGCGCATAATATCGCCAACGCACATTCGACCAGCACGCCGGGCGGTGGACCGTATCGCCGTCAACGCGTGAGCTTTCAGTCAGCCATGGATCGGTTTGCGGTGGGGACAGGGCATACTGAAGCCCCGGAACTTGGTGGCGTCCGGATTGTCGGCATCTCGCCGGACGACTCTCCGTTGCCACAGATTTACGACCCCGGGCATCCGGATGCACAGGCCGATGGATATGTTTTGATGCCAAACGTGACTTTGCCGCACGAAATGGTCGATCTGGTGACCGCTACCCGGGCTTACGAAGCCAACCTGAAGTCGATGGAATCATTTCGGCAGATGGCGGAACAGGCACTGTCACTGTTACGCGGACTGGGGTAGTCGGTGACACCTTGCTGTCTCTCATTAAGACAGTGTGGCATCTAGTATCTGGCCCTGTTGGGAGCCTGTGGCAGCAAGAATTCTGAGACAGCGAATCGAGTGATAGTCGAAATCATGGCCTTGCCAATTTCAGCAATTAGTTCAGTCGGAACCAGCTCGTCCACTGCCCAGTCAGCCGGGGTGGGTAAAGGTGGTCACGAACTGCCGTTCTCCGATCTGATCAATGACCTTATTCAGGATACCAATAATCAGCAGGGGCGAGTGGAGGAAAGCGTCAAACAGCTGATCACGGGAGAAACCGACAGTATTCATGACGTGGTGCTGACTGCTTCACAGGCAGACCTTGCATTTCGTCTGGTGATGGAGATTCGAGACCGTCTGATCGCTTCGTATCAGGAAGTCATGCGAATGCAGATGTAGGGTGAGAATAGATGGCATTGTTCGATACATTCAAACAACAGATTCAGACCCTTTGGAGTCGCTGGACCAACGCGCAACGCGCTGGCATCAGTGCAGCTGCAGTTGCGTGCGTCGCTGGCGTGATTGGTACGTTTGTCTGGGCAACTCGAGCCGACTACGTCGTACTGCTGGACCGGCTTTCACCGCAACGTGCTGCGGAGATGGTGGGCGTACTGGAAACTGCACAGATCGACACTGAACTGAACTTTTCCGGTTCAGCGATTTCAGTCCCTCGCAGTGACGTCAGTCGGGCACGACTGGCGCTAAGCGATATCTGGGAACCGGACGGAGAGTCCGGTGTCGCCATGTCCGGAGCGTTTCCCGGTTCGCCCAGTGAAGAGGAAGATCGACGCCGTCGACAACTGGAATCCCGAATCGCGAAGTCCGTTTCACAGATACGAGGTGTTCGCTCAGCGACCGTGCATATCGGCATGCCCGATCCTTCACCTTTCGTTGACGAGCAGACGCCGACAACAGCCAGCATCATTATCGATGCTGCTTCTTCCGGCATTACGGCTGCTACTGCGCATAGTATTATCTCTATGGTGTCGAGCGCCGTGGAAGGTCTGTCTCCTGACAGTATCTCGCTGATGGACACCGCCGGTCGACAGTTTAACGTGTCCAACGGGATTGGTTCGACGATGGACGGCCACCTTGAATACACGCGGCGTGTGGAATCGAAACTGGCTACCAAGGCCCGTTCGATGCTGACACTGCTGCTGGGAGAAGGAATGTCTGATGTTGTGGTGACTGCGGAAATTGACTTTCGGGAATCCACAACGACTCAGCAGACATTTGATCCGGACGGCAAGGTTAAGAGAACAGAGAACATTGAAACAATAACTCAGACCGGCGGCGTTCTGCCTGGGGGCGCAGTCGGCATCGCTGCCAATACGGGGCAACTGGGTGGCGGTGGCGCCGCCGCTCCCGATGATGCATCCTACAAGAAGGAAATCATTTCTGCAGACTATGACAATGCCAGCACGGAAGAAGTGACTCGGGATAACCCTGGAAAGATTATCCGACTGACGGTTGCCGCTATCGTTGACCTGACACCGCCGGCAGCGGTGCCTGGTGCAGCTGCACCGGCGCCAGTCGCAGCGGCAGTGAACGTCACACAGATTGAAGATATCATCAAGCAGGCTGTTGGCTACGACGCGGTTCGTGGCGATGAAATTCAGGTCGTGAATGCTGTTCTGGCGGGCGGTCCGCCCGCCGAGGCTGCCCCTGATATCCTCACCATGTACCAGCAGTACGAGCCTCTGATTCAGACAGTTGTAACGTCACTGATTGCCGGCATCGCATTTCTGCTGGGCTTCTTGTTGCTGAAGAAGATGAAACCCGTGTTGGTCGATGATACATCAGGTGAACAGACGCTGACGGTAGAGGAAATGCAGCAACTCGCGGCGCTGTCGGATCAGGCAAAATCAAATCCCGAAGTGGCGGCGAAGATACTGGCGGCGTGGGTTGGTGCGGAGGAGGAGCAGACCGAGACATCTGATTCGGTGTTGCCTGCTTCCAGGGCGGCATGAGGAACACACCAGCCTGGCAGGGAGCCAACGGAGACATTCGCAGTTCAAAATCAACTTCTGACAAATTGTCGTGACTGACCGAAAACAACAATCTGTGGCACTATTGAAATTGCTCGGCGAGGACACCGCCGAAGCGGTGCTGTCACACATGCCTTCTGAATATGCAGACGATATTCGTTCGCAGATCCGGGCCGAATCGGGCTCTGGTATGAGAACCAGACAGAAACGCGCTCTGCTGAAGGACTTTGAATGGTTCTTTGATTTCGCTCTGAAGTCATCACCGCGAAGCATGAACGTCTTTGACGACGAGTCGGCTGATCAGCAGGAAGGTGAGAACGATGAAGCGACGGTGAAGATCCGACTGACCGGCAACGCGATGAAGGACATTCATCTGCTCAGCATTCATCAGCTGTCCGGAGCACTGGAGACGGAACAACCGCGAACCATCGCGATTCTGCTGAACAATGTTCCTCCTGAGCTGGCTGCCAATGTGTTGAGTCTGTTCGCTGATGAGTTGCGGGAAAACGTTGCTCGTCAGCTGTCAAAAGAACAAAACGCTCCGCCGCTGCTGGTGGATCGAATTGCTCGGGCGACGGTTCAGCGTGGAGTGACGCTGCCTGCGGGGCCGAAGGACCGTCGTGATCATGCTGACCGACTGGGAGAAGTTCTGAGAGCCGTGCCGAAGTCCTATCGCAAAACGATGATGGAAGCTATTGAACAGGAAGACGCGGATCTCAGCAAGGCGCTGATGAGGAGGCTGTACCGATTTGACGACATCGTCGATCTGGACCCGAAGATTGTGCAGCAGATACTGGGAGAAATCGATGGTACGACACTGACAACTGCGATGTTCGAAGCGGATGAGAGAATCGTAGAAAAAATCATGGAGAATCTTTCCCGGCGAGCCCGTTTGACCATTGAGGAGGAATTAGAGTTCATGACTCGTGTCCCTGAGTCGAAGGTCACCGCGGCGCGCGAGACAGTGTCAGAACTGATCGCGAAAACCGATCAGGAAAATGAGTAGGGGGCGGTTATGCAGCAACCTTATCGCATCGTTCTGTCGCAGTCACCGGTCTCTGTAAGGATTGTGACGGTCACGTCGCAACCGGTAATCGGAAGACTGGTAAAGGAACCAGCACCTGCCGGGCCTTCAAATGAGGAACGGATTGCTGAGCAGTTGAACTACCTTCAAGAGCTGTTGAACGATATTGGCACAGCCATTGAAGAGTTGCAGCAGCAGCATCGGGAATCGCTTACGGAGATGCAGCAGACGACTGTTGAACTCTCCGTTGCAGCGGCCTCCTGGATAGTCGGGGCGGCCATCGACGCGGACGTCTTTGCGGTGGACGACCTTGTGGAGTCTATGGTGCGACATCTGCACAAAGAGCAGCCCGTGAGGATCTTCCTGAATCCGGAAGATGCGTCATTGCTGAGTCAGCTGATCGAAAACTCAGAAGCGCACCGACTGGTGGATGCGGACGTCGAAGTTGCATCTGACGTCGAATTGACACGAGGAAACTGCCGAGTCCAATCGGCTCGAACCACACTGATCACAGACCTTGATGACCGACTGGCGGACATTCGTCGGATCTGGATGGAGAACCTAAATGAAACTCAGACTGAACGTCGAGCAGATGACCCGGCTGGCCGGGGATTCCGCCGCTTTCCGGACCGTCGGCACACTGCGTAGCGCTCGAGGACTGCTGCGCGCGTCGCTGCCGGCAGCGGTTGGCGAGGCGTGCCGTCTGCGTTTGCCCGGTGGTGAAATGCTGACTGCGGAAGTGGTCGGTTTTGACGACCACGAATCTCAATTGATGTGCTTCGACGCCTCTGTCGGCCTGCGTCCTGGACTTGAAGTGACCGCCCTCGGTCAGAAACGTCGTGTGCCTGTCGGTGACCAGCTTCTCGGGCGAGTGCTGGACGGTCTGGGGCGTCCTGTTGACGGCATGGGGCCGATTCTGTGCGCACAGTCGCGGCCGGAGGAAGCGACTGTCCCTGCCGCTATGAACCGCAATCGTATTCAGGAACCACTCATCACAGGACAGCGCGTGATCGACGGACTGATCAGTATTGGCCGTGGCCAGCGCGTGGGACTGTTTGCCGGCAGTGGTGTGGGAAAAAGCACGTTGCTGGGAGAAATAGCCAAGGGGGCCAACGCTGACGTAAATGTGATCGTGCTGGTGGGTGAACGAGGTCGGGAAGTGCGGCCGTTCATCGAAGACTGTCTGGGTGATGAGGGCCGAAAACAGTCGGTCGTGGTCGTTGCGACATCGGATCAGACGCCCCTGATGCGAATCAAGTCCGTGCTGACGGCAGTCACCATCGCGGAAAGTTTTCGTGATGACGGAAAGGATGTGCTGTTCTTTCTGGACAGTGTGACTCGTCTGGCAATGGCACAGCGGGAGCTGGGGCTGCTGCTGGATGAACCGGCCGGAAGTCGTGGATATCCGCCCTCTGTGCAGTCGCTGATGGCCAGCGTTCTGGAACGTTTGGGGGCCGGGGTGCAGGGCACAATCACGGGGCTTATTACTGTTCTGGTCGAAGGTGACGACATGGATGAACCCATTGCCGATGCAGCTCGATCGATTCTGGATGGTCACATCGTGCTGTCTCGAAAGCTGGCGACTGCCGGGCATTTTCCTTCCGTCGATGCTCTTGAAAGTATCAGTCGTTTGTTTCGTGACGTCACTGTGCCGGGACATCAGGCAGCTGCCACAAAAGTTCGAAACATGATGGCGACCTATCGTGAGATGGAGGATCTCATTCAGATCGGCGCCTATCGGGTCGGGACATCGCCAAAGGTGGACCGAGCTATTCAGCTGGCACCAGCGATCGAAAAGTTTCTGCAGCAGGAGGTGAACGAACAATCGTCGTGGGAACAGACACTCGAACAAATCCAGAACCTGGCCGATGCGTGGCCATTTTAAGAAATGAAACGTTTCCAGTCACGAATTGAGTCACTTCGAAAAGTACGGCAGCAGGCGGAACAGCTGGCGAAGCTGGAAGCCGCCGTATGCCAGGGCGAACAGGCAAAAGCAGACCGTCAGGTGGAATCTTTATATCAGCAACTGGCGTCGATACAGGGCCGCAGCGTTCAGGAAACAGGTGGTAATACTTCTGCCGCAATGCTGCAGTCGCTGGCAAACGCATCACTGCTGGCAGAATCAGAATTAAACCACGCTCGGGACATACAACAACAGGCGGCCAAGGCGGTCATTCAGGCCGTGGCGGTGGTCGCTCACGCAAAAACGCAGCTGAATATTGTGGATGACTTTCGTGAGCGTGAACTTATCACATATCAGAAAGAGCAGAGAAGTCAGGAAGAGAACACGCGTCAGGATACAAATAATCGGCGACGACAACGATCAATGAGACAGAACAACGGTGTCGGTGCGACTCGACAGACGCCGTATCGGGCGGACGATATCACGACTGAACAGCTTCCGAATTAAGAAGTAGATTCGTGGGAAGGTGAAGCGATGAAGAAGATTTTGATGCTTGGACTCTATGGAGCACTGATTCTTGGTGCGTCGGCCGGAGGGTCGTGGTTTCTGGTTTCGAATAAGAAGGCGAAAGATGATGCGGCCAGCGAACCCACGGATCCATTGACACAGTCAACAGCTGCGCTCGCGTCTCCCGTGGATGTGACCCGCCCACTGTCTGATGGAGCCGAAGATGATCTTCCGGTCGCAGTCCGACCGGGGGAAATGAGCGTCGAGGAAATCGTCCGCTACGGGCTGGGACTGAAGACTCGTGAAGCCCTTATTCGCTCGCGGGAGGAATCTCTGCAGCGTACGGAAGCTCAGTATCGTCTTGTGCTGGCCGACATCGACGGCGAGCAAAAGGAGATCGGAGGTCTGGTGGCCCAGGGTCGCGACCAGCGTCTTGCGACGGAAAAACTGCTGACTCAGGCTCAGCAGGAAAGAGCCAAGAGCGAAGAGTTACTGAAACAGATGGAAGACGCAAAGCAGAAACAGGAACTGGAAAAACAGAAGGCCGCCCGCGACCCGGCAGCCGCCGCAGGTGTGAAGAATACCGAAGTGGATTACGAGGCGAGAGTCAAAGAGGGGGCAACGATGTTAGCGGGAATGGAGGCCGAGAATGCGGCGGTCGTACTGCGAGATTTTGCCAATAGTGGTGATATGGAGCGTGCCGTGGAACTTCTGGCGACGCTGGAAGAACGCCCCGCTTCAGCTGTCCTGGATGCTCTAATGACCGAAGATCCCAAGCTGGGTGCTGAGTTCATCGAGCAGGTGTTGCAACGAAAGACCACCGTCAAAGCCACGAAGTAGAAACGGTGATGAATCATGGATGTGCTTGAAGTTGTGGAAATTGGGCGGGATCTGCTGGTGACGGCCATGTGGCTGGCCGGTCCGCCCGTGTTTATCAGTCTGTTAGTGGGGCTGGCTGTCAGTATTTTTCAAACCGTCACCAGTGTTCAGGAGCAGACGCTGTCGTTCGCTCCGCGCATTGTAGCGGTGGGTGTGGTCCTGGTGGTGACCCTGCCGTGGATGCTGACATTGACGTCATCGTTCACTATGCGAATGGTGGAACGAATGGTTCTGGTCACTCAGTAGCAAAGGAAACGTGGACGTTGGTTGAAGCTCTTGTCATTTCCTGCACTCTGGTGCTGTTTCGCAATGCGGCGTTTGTGGCATTTCTGCCACCCGTTGCCGGGCGAACGATACCAAAGACAGTGAAGGTTGGTCTTGCGGTCGCGCTGACGTTTGTCTTCGCGCCTCGTTTTGCGGGGGTAACGGCCATGCAACTGCATCTTAGTTCTGCAGAAGCAGGTGTCTGGCTGCAAACAGCTTGGCTCGCGGCCCGCGAGACTGCTGTGGGCGTATCGCTGGCCTGGCTGTTCGGCCTGTGTCTGGTTCCGGGAAGAATCGCCGGTGCCTACATCGCTCAGGAAATGGGACTGACAATGGCTCAGTTGACGTCAGCCACCGATGATCAGCAGTCCAACGTGATATCACAGGGGTTTGATGCATTGGGTGTGCTGTTGTTCTTCGGTCTGAATCTTCACCACGCCATGTTCCTCATGCTTGGTAGTTCGTTCGCCACACGTCCCATTGTCGGGCGCTGGTCACTGCCCACCTGGGATACTGTGATGTATTCCATTTCAAAAGTGGAACACCAGGGATTTCTGATCATCGCCCCGATCGGAATTCTGATGTTCGTATTGTCGATCACTCTCTTGATCACAATGAGAACAGCTCCGCAGTTCAATTTTATGACATATGGCATGACGCTTCGTCTGGTCGCAGGGCTCGGTGGACTGATTCTTTTCTTTCCTGATGTGTTTACTGCGATGCAGCAGTTTCTGAACCAGATCACGTCGGAAAGCTGGGTCCGTGGCTGAACAGGAAAATGAAGGTACAGAAGCACCAACACCACGTCGTCGTGAAGAGGCGCGCAAAGACGGGCAGGTTGTTGCCAGTCCGGACATTTCGTCAGCGGCTGCAGTCCTGGCGGGGTGCCTGTTCATGCTGTGGTCCGGTGCGGCGCTGGGGCAACGATTCCTCAGCGGGTTCAAGGTCTGGCTGATAGACGCGCCGGTACCGGAGTGGACAAATCTGCACACTCAACTGGGTGCTCGCTGGTTGTCGCTGCAGATTGCGGGCGCCTGCGGAGGCCTGGTGCTGATTCTGTTTCTGGTGAGCCTGTTCGTGGGTTTCTCGCAGGCGGGCTTTATGATCTCATGGAAACCGATGGAGCTGGATCTGCAGAAAATCTCACCTATGAAAGGGTGGAAGAGGCTGTTCTCGATGGAGTCCGCCATCAAAGGTGTGCTGGGCATCAGCAAGGTCGTGCTGCTGCTGCTGCTTAGCTGCAGCATTCTGTGGTTTCGCCGAGCAGAGCTTTCGGCGGCAAATTTTGCGACGATTGGCGGATTGTTCAGTTTCGGCTGGAACATCGGGCTGACTATCTGTCTGACCCTGGCATTTCTGTCATTTTCACTGGCCGCTGTGGACTACATCTCGCGCTGGATACAGCACGAGAAAAAGCTGAAAATGAGTCACCAGGAAATCAAACAGGAACAGAAAGACGAGCTGGGGGATCCCACAGTTCGGGCGGCCGTGCGGCGCAAACAGCGGGAGGCTCTTAAGAATCAATCCGTGGCAGCGGTGCCGGACGCGACTGTGATTCTGACCAACCCGACTCACTTTGCTGTGGCGCTGCAGTATGTACCAGGAAAAATGACAGCCCCGAAACTGGTCGCCAAGGGAGCTGGATCGTTTGCGGCGAATATCGTGAAAATCGCCAGAACGAATCGGATTCCGGTGATTCAAAGACCGCCGCTCACACGAGCGATTTTTCGCAGTGTAAATGTGGGACAGCAAATACCGGCAGAGTTTTTTCGCGCCGTTGCGGAAATTCTGGGGCAGATCTACCGAGTCAAAGGGCAGCGAATTCGTTCGTGAAAAGGCTGATTGGAGAGAGGCGTATTGATGGACATTTCGACAGTCATAGGACTGGTGCTGGCAATCGGCCTGGTACTCGGTTCAATCATAATGGGTGGAGGACTTGGCCCCTTCATCGATTTTCCCTCATTGATGATTACGGTTGGCGGATCGATTGCGGCGGTCCTCATAAATTTTCAGCTGAAGGTTGCGCTGGGCACTTTCGGTGTGGTCAAGAAGTGCTTCATGGTGAGGATCGCAACTCCTCAGGAAGTTATTGTGCAGTTTCGTGATTTTGCGACAACCGCTCGACGAGACGGACTGCTGGCCCTCGAAGACGCGGTCGACAATGTTGACGATGAATTCCTGAAACGTGGCATGGAGCAGCTTGTGGGCGGGTCATCCAAGGAGGATCTGACGGCTGCACTCCAAACTGAACTGGATGCCATTAATTCACGGCATGCTGACGGCAAGCAGATTCTTGACGCGATGGCGGCGGCAGCACCCGCGTTTGGGATGATCGGCACACTGATCGGACTGGTGCAGATGCTCAGGTCTCTTGATGACCCCAGCAAAATCGGGGGCGGTATGGCGGTAGCCCTGCTGACCACTCTGTATGGAGCGATTATCGCCAACATGTTCTGTATTCCTCTGGCCGGAAAGCTGGAAGTGCGCGCGAAAGAGGAGACTATGATTCGCGACTTGATGATCGCAGGGCTGGTTTCTCTGGTGGAAGGTCAGCCGCCACGGGCCGTGGAAGAACGTTTGCTTTCCCATCTGTCACCGAAGATCCGTGAAGCCGCGCAGAAAGAAGCAGCTTAAATGTCTGGGGGACGATTCGATGGCTAACAAGTGTACATGCCCTAAACCAACGGGCCAGGTCCCTGCGTGGTTCATGACGTACAGCGACGTAATCACTTTAATGATGACGTTTTTTATTCTGTTGCTCACATTCGCGACCAATGAACCTGAGTTCTTTGCCAAGATGCAGGTGGTGACGTTTGGCGGGGGCGGTTCAAGCGGCGTCGCAGGCGAGGCTGATGCCATGCTGGACGATGATGCAATCGTACTTCGTGAACGCCCTAATAGTGCGGCGATCACTATCCGCGGTTCAGAAACGCCGGCGTTACATGTGGACCCAGCCTACGAGTCGTTGTCACGCGGCCTGAAATCGCTGGAAAACCCGGACCTGCTGGCAGATGCTCACCGCGTGAAGATCGAATCGAACATGTCCATGATGCAGGATGCGAACGGAGAAATTACAGAGCTGGCGGTGACACAGCTCAGAATGCTTGCCCGACAGCTGAAAGCTCAGCCACTCACGCTGCAGATTCTGGTTTCTGACATCGAACAGGCTGACTTTTGTGTTCAGATGGCGGCCATCCTTACAGATGCCGATGGCCTGGGTGTTGTTCCCGGGCAGGTGCCGGGTCGAGTGGCCGTGGGTGTGGCTGCTCCGACTCTGGTTCCAAGGGGGCGGATTCAGTATGTGTTGAGTCATAGTCAATCCTCAAGGTAGCGTCGTTGCGTCCGGGATACCTGTTCCACGAGACACGAATCGGAGTTCGTCATGGCAGAGTGCAAAATTTGCCCGTCCGGCCCGAACAATACGTATCTGATTTCGTTTGGAGACACGATGACCGCGCTGCTGGCGTTCTTCATCATTCTGAACACGCTGGCGGAAGAACAAACGGGTGCCAATCTTCACTCCGGGACGGGGTCGTTTATGGCTAAAGTCGACAAGTTTGGGCTTGCCGGAAAAGTAAGCAGTAAACTGTCAGCTCAGGCGTTTCAGATGGATGAGTTGGCCCCCAAGTATGTTGTTCCGGACGAGGAGGACCGTCCGGAAGAACCGGGGGCTGCGGGGCCTGACGATGATCCTGATAACCTTCGTGTCCTTGACCGCACCAGGGACGAATATGAGCGTTTCCTGCAGCAGTTGCGTCGGGTGAATGCTCTGAAAAAGGATCGGGACGTAAAGGGAGAAGTGACGTTTGATGTCCTGGCGCCGTTTCCACCTCGGTCTGCCGGAACGCTGATCAACGATGAGTTAAAGGCAGCCCTGGCAGGCGTGGGGCCAATGCTGCGGCGCGATGATTACGCTGTTGAAATCACGGTCTGGACTACGACACCGTCGCAAAGTGCCTGGAATCGGGCGTTGTCTCAGTCTCAGCGAATCCACAAAGAGGCTGTCAGTTTACTGCGAGTTGCGCCCAATCAGGAACGACGCATAACCGCTGTGGCCCAGCCATGGATCTCACCGACGATCAAACGACCAACGGTTTCTGTAACGCTGCGCCGACTAAGTCCCTGACGGCGACGGGCCCCGGCAGTGTCGCGCGGCCGACTTCTGAAAGTCCTTTTGTTGCGGGAATTCGCCGCGCTGGCGTGCACCGCCTTCAGAATTCTCCGATAGTATTCCCATCTGCAATATTCAGCAGGTTCTGAAATACAAAGTTGCCGTTCGTGGCAGCCTGATCTCTCTCGATATTTTCGCTGATGAATCTGCAGGAACCATCTCCCAGAAGAAACTGGGCTCCTCCCACATGTCGACTTGAGAACGCTCGACTACATCGATCAATGACCGGCTGAGACATTGTGTCGTCCGATGTTTCGTTGATTCCAAAACGCCCTTTGGCGAGCGTCATCCGTGGCATAATTCCATTTACTGACCCTGCGCTCATGCCAAACACCGTCGCGGCGCCGCACTGGACTGCACCGCCAGTAGGCAGAAAAAGCTGCCACGCACGTTCACCCACGACGATGGTATTGCTTGATCCGTCCGTTATGTCTCGCAGATTGACTCGGCTGTTCTTTCCGAACGAACCGGTCAGCTTGCCCGCCACGGTCCAGTCGCCGCCGCCCGCGGCGGCGACAAGATTGGACGTGGCCACGCTGATTTCGAGCTGTCGATCCGAGACGAGCGTGTGGCGGTCATTGATTTCCGGAGCCGTATCCGACGGGCAGCGAAATGCTGTAATCGGAGTCTGCATCAATTTAAGTTTCTGAGGATCGTCTAATGCAATGCCCAGACTGTGTGGGTTTCCTACCTGCAGACGACCATAAAGATTTGCCTGCTCGATCTGAGGAAGCAGATAAACAGCCCATCCCCAGTTCGACGACGTTCCGAACGTCTGATCCACCCATCCGGGCGGGAATGTCTTGTGCACATCATGATAATTGTGCAGCGCGAGTCCAATCTGTTTCAGATTGTTATTACATTGAGTTCGTCGTGCAGCTTCACGAGCCTGCTGTACGGCAGGCAACAGCAAAGCGATGAGGATTGCGATGATCGCGATGACGACCAGCAACTCGATCAATGTAAACCCGTGGCGATGGAACGCCCTGTGGCGCTGAGGCATGAGACATACCCTTTAAGTTGCGATTAGTGGCATGTGCCGTTGTGCTTTCTACCGTGGCAGATCAGTCACGACAATAACTCTGAAACAGAACCCTCGTCGATAAAGGTGTCAGCACGCGATCACGTAATGGAAGACATCCTGTGACCCCTGGACAACAGCTGGCTTTTTCTGATTCTGCGGGAACGGGGCCGTACTGCAAGTCACACTGACGGTCAGTATTCAGTAGGTCGATTATTTCACCAGGCATTCAGGAATCCTGCGCCAGAATCACGGGTTTGTCTGCTGTTTCGAACAAACCGGCAGTGACCAGCCGCATCGCATCGGCCCCGGCTTCGTCGACCTGGTATCGTTTTCCTGCGCAAAGGCCGTCCGGCGGCAGCCCACACACATTATCACTGTGAGTCTGCCGATTCGACAACTCCAACGTGCAAAAAACAGACTCCTCACTGGAAATCTTATTTGCTCGCAGTCGCGGCCTGCAGAACTAACCGGTTCGGACGCCGTCAGGTCTACGCAGTGCGGGCACGACGCCGCAGATCCTAAAACGGCGGATCATCGTCAGACGTGAAAGTTTCGCCGTACGGGACATCGGCCACGTTCGGTTCGTCGCTGGCAGCATTCAGGATCCGAAAGCCTGTCGCTTCTGCACTCAGGAAGAACTTTACTTCACTCTGCTCATCACGTTGCCATTTTCGACCACTGAGCCGATACGAGACTTCGACTTCGGCACCGACCGACAGCTGGTCAGCATCGTCACACGCATCCTGTATGAATTCCATGGGCAGGTAGTTCGTAAAGCGACCGTTGTCCTGCTCAAGAACAACCAGTCGTTTTCGAAAACCTTTTTGCCCGTATGTCTTTGTTTCCTCGATGACGTGGACTTTGCCTTCAACTTTTCCGGTGCTCATGGTTCGTTGCCGTTGTGTTGCATTCTCTGATGATAATGACCTGCTGCGGATAGTAGGCACATTCTCATTGGTTCTCAAGTTGTAACAGGCTTTCGAAGTCTGTCGCAGCGTAAATGGAGGCCACCGTTTGCCGGTACGCTCTCACAGTCACTGCGCTGTCAACGTCCGGCCAGTATCCCCAGGTATTCACGGGCCACGGTAGTGAAAGTAGCGAAGTTGTCACTCTGTGGGATCAGTCCCTGGATGAATTCTCCGACGGTGACTTCGGTCGACATCGGGCGATTTGTGAAATTTGCCGGCAGAGGCAGAGGCGAAAAATTGCAGCGTTCGGCCAGACGTAAGACTCGAGTCATGTGCCACGCCGAAGTGACCAGCCCGACGCGCTCTGTGGAGCTGAAGAAACGCTTTCCCAGCGACTGCATTTCTTCGGACGTGTTGCGTCCGCCACAGATTTCAATTGCTGTCTGCGGGACGCCCAGTCGGATCAGTATATCCCGGGATCGTTCGGACGTGTCCATCGATGATGCATCCATCGAGATGATTCTCTGGCCGGTACAGATGAGCTTCCGGGTCACACCAGCATGATAGAGTTGGGCCGCGAGAATCAGGCGGTCTCCGGAGCCGTTGCCCTGGTTTCGATAATTCGCTCCTTCTGACGCGCCACCTCCCAGAACGATGACATAACCAAATGGCTGCTGTTCCAGCGGGTTGATCTTCGCATATGGTTCCTCGAGACTGTACGACACTAGTTTTGCCAGAGAGCTGTTGCCCAGTCCCGTAAAGATCAGCCAGATGACAATCAGAGACCAGGTGAGCTTCGGAACCCCTGCTGCCCGGGCCATAAAGATGCTGCACGACAGCAGGTACCAGATGATTCCACACGGCATCGCCAGTGATGTGGCAATTTTTTCGGCCGCCATTCTGTCATAGAACAACCAGATTCCGGCAATGGGAATCACAGTTATGACGCCCATGCAAAACATGAAACGAACAATTCGAAACTCGTGCGTGGCGTTCCCGGCAGTCAATGCAAGCGATCTTTTCTCGCTGTAGGTTTCGAAATGGGTTGCTGGAGCAGCAGTACCCCAACGACCAGGCCAATCTCTGCCCCATTCTAGATAGATGCGTCAGGATTTGACAGCCGGGCAGGACATCGCTTGAGTCGGTGAATGACTGATCTGAAATCGACATCGGATCTGTGAGAAGCCGGGGCATTCTTGTGCATCAGTTCGTGCCCGCAGATCCAGAGACGGCTCGGGCGAGCATTTTTGAATACATCGAAGTGTTCTATAACCGTGTTCGACGTCATTCTGCGCTGGGCAGCCTGAGTCCGGAGCAGTACGAACAGAGAGCAGAGATTTCACGACACAGTATGGCTGTCTCACACAACTGTTAACAGCGTCTAGTCGTAAATGTTCTGTGTGCTCCGTGTGTCGGCTGGGGTGCGTGTGCGTCGTTCTGTGAACTTTCGTCCACGACCTCCATGACTGTCCGGATCAATGACGTGAGGCAGTTATGGCAGCAAGCCGATTGGGGCCGGGGGAGAAACCAGCCTGCGGTCACCGGCGTCAGTGGTCGTCGATTCGGACAACATATTATGCTGTGACTGACTTTTGTAAGTGAGCGTGTACCATCGTTTTCGCCAACCACTGTACCGGATGGGGGAATTCAAAATTACTCTGCCACAGCTCTGGACCATCTCCGTTGACAGTCCAGTCGTTGTGGTGACTTTGCGAACAACCGTTGTTCCACGAATCATTCGCCCGTCGATGTTCTGATGCACAGCGACCCTGCCAGGGCCGCCCCGGGCTGTGCTTTGCGGTGTCCTGTAACGGCTTTGAGCTGTGGCTGCCGAACATAGCAGTATTGTTGCGGCGAAGGCGGCGACGAGCGAATGCAGGTGTTTCATGTGATGACAGTGTGTAGGGCGACATGAGATGGGAAGCAGCATGCACAGTGGCATCGTTTATTATCTGACTTTTCCCGGCCTCAAATGGACGAAGACGATTCGCCCGGCCGTAGTTCGCAGAACATTTCGCCAGATCGACTCTGTATTGCGGTCCGGCCGCACCGAGAAGCATTTCGGATTGCGAAAGATCAACCGAAATTGCACGATACTTATTCTGGCGGCGCCAGGATGAGATTCCGTTTCGGCGGGTATCACCCGCTTTCATGGCTAGACGCCATGATATCTCTGCCGGAAGTATCTAGACGTGTTCATCGGCGGGAACCAGATCTCGATCTGACTCCACAGCGTCCGGGGTGACGTACCTGTGGGCCGGGATTTTCGGCCCCCGCAGGGCCTCTTCGGTCACCTGTTCGATTCGTCTCAGCTGTTCACCAAGTACGTTGATTCGCTGAGACACATCATCGTTTGTCTGTTCGATGCCGCCGGACACAAGGTTGATGACTCCCAGAAACAGCATCATCTGGGCTACGGTTGTTACCAGCCAGCCGGTGGGTGTGTATTCCGAATATCCACCAAAGTGGCCGTAGATCACCATGGCGGTCCCGATCGTCAAACCCAGCACGCCTGCATAGGCCAGAAATTGGCCGGTAATTGATGTGATACTGGATCGTCTGGGGACCGTTACCTGGAAATGCGGGCCGCGCACGGCTGAACCATGCGGCTCATCAATGTAACGGCGGCGCGCGGGCCCGTGTGTGCGGGCACGATAGCCTCCGGATTCGACAGTTTCTGCCACGGACTCCCCGGAATCAATGCGGTGTCGCAGCCCGCTGCCACTGGAGTTGCTGCGGATGGATGTCCCGGCAGGGGCTATTGTCGATTCCGCATCTACGTTGTCAGAACCGTCGCCTGGAATGTCAAATCGAAACTTCTTTGTCACAGCACTCGGTCCTTTGCTGGAAACGGCGGTACTTTGCTTGCGATTCTGATGTTGTCGGTGCTGTGCGGTACGTTCCTGTTTTCTTCGTTGTGGAGACTTCGGTTCCGACCGTTCTGTACCATCGTGAGCGAGTGATGATGCCAGGGTTCCGGCATCCGACTGTTCGGGAATTTTGTCACCGCAGAAGGCTGGCTCCGGCGGAATCACGGCTGAGACGGACGTGGACGCAGGCAACGTGTCTTCTGTTTGTGGTGTTGAATTCAAAACGTCGTGGGAATCTGCGGGGCCAACCGGGGAACTGTCCCTCGTACCGTGGAGCGGATTCTGTATGGACGCCTCGGCATGCGGCTTACCGCCGGGTTCGGGAACGGTCTCAGCTTCAGCGATGATTTCCCCGCCGGAGGCCGACTGGTCTTCGCCTGGCTGTCCTGCGACAACCTCTCGTGACTCTCCATCCGGTTCTGCGGCGTTGATTTCCGGGGCCACTTCAGACTTCGTCCCGTTTGCCGCCTGAATTTCGTCGTTACCTGCAGGCTGCTCAGGGGATTTAGGGATACTTGAAAAATGAGGCGATGGAATCGCAGGGAGTTCCGGCAGCGACGAAATCCTGTCCAGCAGGTCGCTTGATGACCATTTGGCAAGGATGTCTTTTGCCTGCTGCAGGGAATGACCGGTACTCGTTTCCCGCTCCATAGACTTCCCGCAGTTCCTGCAGCGCAGGCTGTCCATTGAGGTGTGGCTGAAACCTCTTGTTTCAGATTTACAGTGAGGACACAACATGCCGCACTTTCGAAGCCAGCTGGCGATATCGCCGAATCAAAGAATGCCGGTTGATCTGCGCCAATACGTCTCGGCGCGCGAAACCGCTCGAAGTTGATGTTCTACTGGTGAACCGATTCTGGCAACAAGGTCAGATCTGCCGGGCAATTGTGGACGACAACATCAGCGGCATCGTGTTCCGTTCAAACCGGCAGGTTTTGCAGGTTCCTGACGGACCGGTGCGTCGTCTCAACAGCAGGATCAGGGGTTCAGCCTCACACGCTCTGAAGGAATTCACGCAGAGGTTACGGTACCTGCAGTTTCTCTCGAATATGGGTTGCTCGTGCTTCGTTGCGTTCCGGAGTCTTCAGCGGGCCGCCGCTGAGCTTCTGCAGATGCGATGGCTGAGTATGAAGAAACAGTTCATTAGCAACGGAAATGCTTACGTCGCTGATCATGCCCAGATTAATTCCCAGTCGCACCAGCGACAGCAAGCGCATTGTTTCCGTGGAACTGATGGTGCGCGCGCTCGTCAGGATTCCCATTGCCCGCGAAATCTGATCATCCAGGTTGGCGCGGTTGTCTCGACACAACAGATCACGAACCCGGCGTTCATAGCCCAGGATGTTGGGGACAACTTCCGTGAGATTGTCGAGCAGATGCTGTTCGCTGCAACCGAGCGTCACCTGATTCGAAATTTGGTAGAAGTCGCCCATCGCCTGACTGCCTTCACCGTACAGACCCCGAACGGCCAGATTGATTTTCTGAGCGGCCTGATGCACCTTCTGGATTTCGCCGGTTATTCTGAGGCCCGGCAGGTGCAGCATCACGCTGATTCGAATGCCTGTGCCAACGTTAGTCGGACACGCCGTCAGGTATCCCAGTGATTCGTCAAAGGCGAAGGACGCCCGATCCTCCAGCGCATCGTCCAGCTCGTTAATCTGTTCCCAGCACTGTTGCAGCGAAAATCCACTGCCCAGCAGCTGCATGCGGACGTGGTCCTCTTCGTTCAGCATAATGCTGACGCGCTCGCCATTTCCGATGATAACTCCTCGTGGCCCTTCGGATTGCGCCAGTTCACGACTGATCAGTTGGCGTTCAACCAGTAACTGGGTATCCATTTCATCCAGTGCGGCGACGTCTATGAATTGAAAGTCACGTCCCACCTCCGTGGTGGAAATCGTTTTTCTCAGGGAATCGACCAGTTGCTGGCGTATTTCATCATCCGCGCAGGACATGAACGGATAGCCGACAAGATTCCTGGCCAGGCGGATTCGAGTGGACACAACGATGTCTGATTCGGGACCTTCGCCGGACAGCCAGCGTCCTCCGGTGCGTGCCAGTTCTTCAAGGCAAAGTGACTTATCGTCGCCATTGGACATCGATGTATTGATCTCTCGGGTAATTGTGAAGAACGAACGGAGACTCCTATTATAGGCGGCAGAATATCTCACAGAAAGCCAAGCTGGGGGGCGACTGCCACGCCCCCGACATCGGTGCTTTATTCATCCGTGTTTCTCTGCCTGCAACTTCGCAGCAGTGTCGCTTCTATGTTTGCAATCGCATCGCGTAGCTCAGCGGCTGCTTCGTAGTCTTCACGGCCGATGGCGTCGCGTTGTTCGGTCCTAAGATGGATCAGTCGAGCCTGGTCTTCACTCTGGCCAGGGGACCTGAGTGGTCTCTTCCCCTGGTGAACGGCTTCTTCATGAATGTTCTCCAACAGCGGCATCAGATCATGACGAAACTCAACATAGCAGTTGGGGCAGCCCAGACGTCCCTGTGCCCGAAATTCTGAAAACGAAATTCCACAATTGGAACAGCATGCCTGTGATTCCTCATCGTCATCAGAAACCAGTGCTTCCAGCTTGGCAGCGAGTTCGGCAGCGGGGTTGCTGACTTCGTCATCGCCTTCATTTTCCAGGTATTCGTGCGCACAGGTCTCACACAGATGCACGGCGACGGCATGGCCATCGTGGATTTCGGTGATGTGCAATGTTGCTGGTTTTGAGCAACGGCGACACTTCTTCATGAACGGCTCCGGAGAACTGCCTGCTCCAAAAGCAGGACCTGGGCTTTAAACCTTGACGCGGTGACACCGTGTGCAGCAAGGCCACACACTCGACAGGGGACATAGTATCTTTATTGCCCTTCATCATTGTAAAGGACGCCACATACGAGGATCTGGTTTTCCCGGGCGGAAAATCTTAAGCCGCTTCCCGCCTCTGAGGAATTCATTCAAATACAAGGAATGTCAGCAAAAACCGGCAAAACGCAGCAATCCTGTCGCAGCCAAATTGCGCGTTTTGCCGATACTTACACCTTGACGACTTGTGATAGGGAAATTTAGTTCCAGCGTTTTCGATGATGAACGGTGCTGTGCTGACCGTTTTCCGCTTCAAAGATCACACGTTCCCGTACTCTGTAAACTGTCTGAACCAGCAAGTTTCGGGCAGAAGAGTTTGCATGAATACTGGAATGCTGTATCCTTTCCGGCAACGGTTGCATCCGGGATGTGAATCTCATCTGCAGTCTTGGATTTCCTGAACAAACATAATTGTGGAGGTTTTTGTGGTAAAGTTGCGTTTGCGTGACAACGAAAATGTGAGCGATGCGGTTAGACGGTTCCGCAAGCTGGTGGAACATGCTGGCGTCAAACGCGAGATGCGCAAGCGCGAATTCTACGAAAAACCAAGTGACGAACGACGCCGCGAGAGACGCCGTGCCCAGATGCGTGCTCGTACAGCCTCGAAGCAACAGGCAATTGGCGGTTGAAGGCAGTCTGAATCTGATGCGAGTGCCTGCAGACAGCAAGCACTCGTTTTTTTATGCGCGTTGTTTCATACATCTCCTTCTTGCCAGGTGCCGGAAACTCATGCCTCGAAGCGTTATTCCACTGTTCATCAGTCTTGCAATCATTGCATTTTCGACGTTCACAACGGGTGTAAACGCGGACGATCATGAACGTGTCATGCTCTGGCCGCGGGCGGTTCCCGGTGAAGATAAGCTTGATTCTGAGTTTCTCGCAGCAGTTGCCGCAGCGGAGCAGAAGAACGTTCCGGACCGCGTGTTCGGCGTCACGTCACCTTCCATGACGGTGTATCCGGCGCCCGCCGAACGAGCTAACGGAGCGGCGGTCCTGGTGTGTCCTGGAGGCGGCTACAATGTACTGGCATGGGGACATGAAGGCCACGACGTGGCTCGGTGGCTTAACTCCATCGGAGTGCATGCATTCGTGCTGACCTATCGGGTGCCTCGCCGAAAACCGGACTTCACGCTGCCGCCATTACAGGATGCTCAGCGTGCAATGCGTTTGATTCGTGCACGGGGCGGTGAAATGCAAATCGACAACAAACGAATCGGCGTGCTTGGTTTTTCAGCGGGCGGGAATCTGACCGTAAACGTTGGCACCTGTTACGGTCAGCAGACCTATGAGCCCGTGGATGATGCGGACCAGTTGAGTTGTCGGCCTGACTTTATGGTATCTGTTTACGCGGCCTATCTGGGAACAAACGGCGATGACAGAGCTGAAACGCTGAATCCGGAGTTCAACATTCACAAAAGCACACCGCCAGCGTTTCTGGTGGTGACGCAGGATGATAAGAATCGTGGATTGCATTCGGCGCTGCTGTTTGCGGAACTGACAAAAGCAGGTGTGCCGGCCGAGGTACATGTCTACACGAAAGGCGGACACGGATACGGACTTCGTCCCAGCCACAATGCCGTTTCTGAATGGCCTGCTCGCTGTGCTGACTGGATGTCATCCATAGGCCTTCTGAAAGCTTCCGTATCGCAGCGAAAAGAAGGAACAGGGACTCAACGATGACGCTGGACGAACTGCAGGAAATGATCGCCCGGATGTACTCGCGTAAAGATGAGGCGCGCGGTGTTGAGGGAACTTTCATGTGGCTGATGGAAGAGATCGGTGAGTTGGCCGCCGCACTGCGTGAGTCACCGAAAGAGGATATCGCTAAGGAGTTCGCCGATGTACTCGCGTGGCTGGCGACAATCGCGAATGTCGCCGAAATCAATCTCACCGAAGCGATGAAAATCAAATACGGCGACGGCTGTCCCGGGTGCGGAAAAATGGTCTGCGAGTGCGCGGACAGTGAAAAACCGTAGTTGCTGTGACCGTTTACGACAGGACGTGATTTTCCGAAATCACCAGCCCAGTCACGTATGATCGCCACGGCCCATCGACCGGAGATGCGCGGGATGCTCCGGTTATCCGGTGCATTGTGCCGAACTGTTTACAGACACAGCGGCTGGCATCCCTGTGAGATTAAGTTGGGTAAGCCACGAGGTCGAAGAAGACTATGCGTGGAAAATCTTTCGGGCAACCTATAGCTGTTGTCTGACTCAACTCAATCACTGAAATCACGAGGATTCAAGACGATGAAAAGGATCATGCTGGGAGCCGTGGCAGCGGCAATGATGCTGCTTGACAGCGGCATCGCAACAGCGGGTCTGTGCGGACTCGGAGGGTTTTCGAGTTGTCCGACAGATACGTGTCATGAATGTGTTGACTTTGCTGCGGCAAAGTGTGGATGTGACGTGCAGTATCGCACCGTCAGAAAGGTGATCTGGGACCAGCAGCAGTATACCTGCATGAAGACGGTCTACGACCGGTGCACTGAGACTGTACCTGTGTCGTATACCCGCAATGTGTATCAGACCTGTTATCGGGACCAGTGTTACACGGTATGTAAACCCGTGTACGAGACCTGTTACCGTTGCGTACAGCAAAAGGTTTGTCGACCGGTCGTGGAGACATGCTGGCGAACGGTTACATGCAATATTCGCAAACCGTGTTACAAGACCTGTTACCGAGATGTTTGTTACAACGTCTGCAAGCCCTGTTTCAAGACGTGTTACCGCACGGTTTGCTACAACGTATGCCGTCCGTGCTACAAAACGTGTTACCGGGACGTGTGCTGCACTCAGTACCGCACCGAAACGCAGACATGTTACCGGGACGTGTGCTACACCGTGTGCAAGCCTGTCACGACCACAAAGACCGTTGATGTCTGCAGTGGCCGCTGGGAGACGTACACGAAGACGGTCCCCGGACCAGTTGTTCGGAAGTGTGTGCCGGATGCCTGCAATTCCAGGTGTGGAGACAGTGCTTGTGTGCAGTGTCCGCCACGGACAATTTGCTGTCGGCGTTGGGTTCCGTGTACGGTGAAGAAGCAGGTCTGCTGTACAACGATGGTGCCGCAGGTTTGTCATCGCAAGGTGCCGTACACAACGTGTTGTCGCATTCCGTATACCGTTCACAAGAAGGTGCCGTACACAACGTGCAGTTTTACTCGTGAATGTCGTACGCGGCAGGTGCCCTACACGACCTGTCACATGACGCACCAGACGTGCACCAAGCGGATACCATACGTTACCTGTTCGTGGACAAATCACTGTGTGACGAAGCGAATTCCCCACACGACCTGTCGCATGGTCAGTCACTGTGTGACGAAGCGGATTCCGTACACAACCTGCCGCATGGTTCGGCAGACCTGTACCAAGCGGATTCCATACACAACATGTCGACAGGTATGCGAAACCAAAATGGTGACTCGCACCAAGTGCATACCCAAGCAGGTTCCTGTCTGCAGGACTCGCTGTGTGCCTCGAGTTGTCTGCGTTCGTGTCCCTGTCTGTTGCAGTGCACCGAACGGTTGTGATCCTGAGTCCTGCACTCCTGACTGCTCAGTTCAGGATGCGTGTGGTGAGCCAGCTGGGACAGAATGAATCGCTCGGGGATTGAAGTCGATGTCGCTGGCGGCGATGTCTGACTGAGTCGGTTTTCAACGCAAAGGGGAGTTCCCAAACTGTGGACTCCCCTTTTTTCTGCGCGCATAGAACACAATCGACCGTGCCGCTATGATCCGTCTTAAACTAAACTGGACATTGTTTGAGGATTTCCACCGTTGGCCGAGAAACGCGATTTTGATGAATTCCTGCTGAAGTTTCGCAAACACCACGAGGTCATGGTCGAGGAACTTCACAAGGTTGTGATCGGGCAGGATGCTGTCATTGATCAGATCCTTGCGGCGATCTTTACCGGGGGACACTGTTTACTGGTTGGCGTACCGGGGCTGGCCAAAACACTGGTGGTCAGCACAATCGCCCGGTTGCTGGACGTCGAATTTCGAAGGATTCAGTTTACGCCCGATCTAATGCCGTCCGACATTACAGGAACCAATGTTCTGGAAGAAACGGATCAGGGGCGTCGGGAGTTTCGGTTTGTCGAGGGGCCTGTGTTTACGAACGTTCTGCTGGCGGACGAGATTAACCGCACGCCGCCCAAGACTCAGGCGGCCCTGTTGCAGGCGATGCAGGAGCGCGAAGTCACTGTGGGGCAGAAGACATATGACCTCCCGGAACCATTCTTTGTGATCGCCACGCAGAATCCGATTGAGCAGGAGGGGACTTATCCGCTGCCGGAAGCGCAGCAGGACCGATTCATGTTTAACGTAAAGGTGGACTATCCGTCGCTGGATGAAGAAGAGCAGATTCTGGAGGCGACAACGACGGGTGAGAAGGCTGAGGTTCGCAAAGTGCTCTCTGCAAAAGCGATCCTGTACCTGCAGAAGCAGATTCGTCAGATTGTTGCTTCGCCGTTTATCATCAGTTACGTCACGCGGCTGGTCCGAGCCACCCGCCCCGGAGATGACGCATCACCGGAATTTATAAGACAGATGGTCGACTGGGGGGCCGGTCCCCGAGCGGGCCAGAACCTGATTGCCGGGGCCAAGGCGATGGCGGCTATGGACGGTCGGCCGAATGTCACAACTAATGACGTGCGCAAAGTTGCCATTCCCGTACTGCGTCACCGAGTGTCGACGAATTTTCAGGCTCAGGCGGAAGGGATGGCCTCCGAAGACATCATCGAAAAACTCATTGCTGAAGTGCCCGAGCCCAATGTTCCCAAATACGAAGACCAGGATCAGGGTTCCTCAGGATTATGACAGGGCGTCTGCCGCTCAGTCGTGACTGCGAATCAGGCCTGGCCCGGCTCTTCGCACTTTTCCTTGCACCACTCCTGCTTGTCGGACCATGGATAAAGAATCTTCTGTGCGAAAAATAGGACCTTACCCCGCACCGGCATACGGAAACCCTCGCGACGAAAAGCGTGGTCCCTGGGAACTTGTAATCTCGGGAGACCTGTCCGACCGTCAGTCGGATCTGCTGAGCCGTCTTGTTGAGTTACCTCTGCGCAGCAAAGGCGTGATTTACTTCGATTCTGCCGGAGGCAGTGTGTATGCCGGACTCGCGCTGGCGACGCTGATCCGGACACGTGAACTGGATGCCACAGGAGTTGTTGTCGGAGAATGTTCGTCCGCTGCGCTGATGCCGTTTGCGGCGTGTCGGAAGCGGTTCGTCACATCGGTCAGTACCCTGCTGTTTCATCCGATGCGCTGGCAGTCTGAAGAAGACGTTCGTCTGGAAGAAGCCACAGAGTGGGCGCGGCACTTCAAGGAACTCGAGACTGATCTGGATGAGTTGCTGGTGAAGTTGTTTCCCGTCGACGCTGCGGTGCTGCAGAAATGGACGCGCCCCGGCCGATTTGTAACCGGGCGAGAGATGGCGGCTGCAGAACTCGCTGTCTTATTTGATCCGTTTACCGGTGACAAGCCGTGGCAGACGATCAGTACCGTATGAGTGCCAGCCGACAGGTTGGTATCCGGGCATTTGCCGCGTTCTTCGAAACTGCCCCGCTCAGGGTGCCAGTCCGGGCCGATACCATTGCTGCCCAAATCTCTGTTCATCGCATCTGCCATGCCTTTGAATTCCGTGACGGCGTCTGCGTGGGCTGACGTGACGTTCGTCGTCTCTCCGATATCAGTCTTCAGGTTGAAGAGTTCATTTCTTGCCAAGCGAATTTTTCACGGGCCTGACGCTTATGAAAAGTCGATCGCTGAGTTTCCGGCCAGCCAGGACATGGACTGCATTTTCCGTGACAGCCGGATCCGGAATGATCGAGGGCAGGATGTATCGTCGACACTGAATCCGATTTTAGGTTCGTATTCGTGTCTGTTGCTGCTTCCGCCGCAGAATCCCTGCGTGACTCCGGCTGAAAAGAAATTTTACGCCGTGAAAGACTGTTGAGTCATTCTGTTCGTCGATAGACTTCTGCATCTGTACACTGGTCGTCGTTGCGAGCGGTCGCCATGTTAATTACGCAGAAGGCCCTTCGGAAAAACTCTTGATGTCCGCTGATACCACCACGATTTCCATGCCTTCTGCCTGGGCTGATATGGCCGATTCTGTTCTCGGCGGTGCGCCGTTGTCCCGTGAAGCTGCGTTGAGCCTGCTGGAGGCGGGCGACGACCAGCTGCTGTCGATTCTGGACGCGGCATTCCGTGTGCGAAAAAAACACTTTGGGACCAGTGTGCAGTTGTATTATCTGAAGAATGCCAAAAGCGGTTTGTGTCCGGAAGACTGCGGCTATTGTTCGCAGGCGAAGGATTCTGAAGCGTCTATCGAGAAGTACGCCATGCTGAACACTGAACGCCTGATGGACGGCGCTCGGAAAGCATACGAAAGTAAAGCCCGCACATACTGCATCGTGGCCAGTGGACGCGGTCCGTCAGACCGCGAAGTCGAACATGTCTGCAATGTTGTGCGACAGGTAAAAAGCGAATTCGGGCTGCACATCTGCTGCTGTCTTGGTCTGCTGCAGCCGGAACAGGCCGTGAAGCTGAAGAAAGCGGGGGTCGATCGGGTCAACCATAATCTCAACACCAGTGAACGATTTCACGATCAGATTGTGTCCACTCACACTTTCAAAGATCGGCTTGAGACCCTGGACACCTGTCGTGACGTCGGGCTCGAACTGTGTGCCGGAATGATTGTCGGCATGGGGGAAACAAGAGAAGACGTTGTCGATGTGGCGTTGAAGCTGGCGGAACTGGATGTTGCTTCGATTCCTGTTAACTTTCTGATTCCGATTGAAGGTGCCCAACTGGGCCGACCTGTCGATCTGGACCCGCGTTATTGTCTGAAGGTGCTGGCGATGTTTCGTCTGACCAATCCTCAGACGGAGCTGCGAATTGCAGGCGGGCGCGAGGTCAATCTGCGCAGCATGCAGACCATGGGACTGTACCCGGCGAATTCCATGTTTGTGAGCGACTATCTGACCACTCCAGGGCAGCAGGCCGCTGAAGATTTCAACATGATTCGTGATTTAGGTTTTGAAATTACGGCTGGTGATTACGAATCCGCTCAGTTGCTGAAGCAACTTGATCAGCCACATCAGGTCAGTCAATGTGCGGAGAAGCCGAGTTCTTCCTGCTGTGGTTGAGTCTGAATGGCCGTGGCAGCTGTTGTGACTCTGGAGATTCTGCGGCCATGAATGCCCTGAAATCGGCTTCAGTCATGTGTACATTCGATCCTATCCTTTGGGAATCGTCCTAAAATCCAGCATTGCGGGGAAAAACTGGTCGAAGCCAGGCGTCTTTCGGCGTTTACTTGGCAACAACGGCAATCTGGCTGTTTTCTGATGACCGTCTTTTTACAGCAGGATCGATGGACGAATCCGGCTCTGTAACTGAAGCCTTCGAAAGCGGCGCTGCGGGCGTTGGAGGCCAGACTGCGTCGGGATCCGATTCTTCACCGGCGTCAGCGCCTTCCGTGCTGCAGCAGGTGCGGCAAAAGACCCAGCGGAAACGACGACGCGGGCAACCGCCTGGCTGGACGCTCTGGCTTGCTGGAAAAGCCAGTCAGAGTGGTGGCATGATTACTCACACGCTGCCTGTCTGGTTGATGGAACACCGGCACCAGTTTCTTACGTTGGCGGTCAGTTTCATATTTCATTTGGCCCTGGCGTTCGTGATGGCATTATGGGTCATGCCACCGGACGCGGCTGAGCAGCTCTACGGTCTGATCGTGACGCGCGTTGATGCAGATGCCGAGGCTCCGCTGGAAGTGATTGAGATCGAAGCCATCCTGCAGCCGGATTCGCTGCAGGATCTGGACACGAACAGCAATATGAAGGAGTTGATTTCAGAACTTGATAATGAACTAAGAAACGATTTATCGATCGACACACAGGACCGCGACTTCACGCTTGAACTGGAACCCACCGATGCTGAGATGAAGGTGCTGTACAAGCAGGGCGAATTCGGCGGCCGTTCTGAAGCTGGTAAACGAGCTGCAGTAAAAAAATACGGCGGCACTGTCGACAGTGAAAAAGCCGTTGTGTCGGGTCTGAAGTGGTTGCAGAAGATTCAGCGGAAGGACGGTTCATGGAGTTTCGCTGCCCAGGGACCGGGAGCCGTAGTCGGACGCTTTCGAAAGACGGAAGTCGGTGCAACATCACTGGCACTGCTTTGCTTTCTGGGCGCGGGGCACACTCATGCCCAGGACGGGCCGTATCGGGAGACTGTTGTCAATGGCCTGGAGTTTATCGCTGCAAATGCGACGGTGACACAGGGTACTGCGGACCTCCGTGGCGAGTCCGAAGGAAATGCCGGAATGTATGTGCAGGGTCTGGCAACGATCTGTCTGAGTGAAGCACATGCTCTGGAGCACAACGACAAGAATCTGACAAAGCTGACTGAGATGGCCGTCAGGTTCATCGAGCGGGCTCAGAATCCAATCACAGGTGGCTGGCGTTACAAACCACGAGATGACACCAGTGACACATCAGTGGTGGGTTGGGAGGTTATGGCGCTGCAGAGTGCCAAGTCGGGAAGGATTCGCGTTTCCAGCAAGTCACTGCGGCTGGCCCGTGAGTTCCTTCGCAGCGCTCAGGCAGACGACGAAGGTTCGCTGTATGCGTACGTGCCCGGCAATGCAGCCAAGCCGTCAATGACTGCGGTCGGTCTTCTGTGTCGGATGTATCTTGGCTGGCGCAATGACAACCCGGCGCTCAAGAAAGGCGTGCAGTATCTGGCGGGTCGCGGCCCCAATCGGAACGACATGTACTATAACTATTATGCCACCCAGGTGTTGCATCACTGGGGTGGTGCTCTGTGGAAAACATGGAACCAGGAACTTCGAGAACATCTTGTCCGCAGTCAGATCACTGATGGTCCGGCCGCCGGCAGTTGGCGCCCCGTCGGTCCTCATTCGGACACGGGAGGGCAGTTGTACCAGACGACGTTGTCGATCCTCACGCTGGAGGTTTACTACCGCCACCTTCCGATCTACCAGCGGCTGCAGCAGGAACCGAGCGATCCGACGGTCCTGGAATGAACGCAATCGGATATTGCGCGCCATATCTGATGACTCCGAAGGTGATGCGGATCCGAGCTTGTGGCATGAAAACGGCTGCTCTGTCTCCAAAACTGTCCTGTGTCGTCGATTCCTGCCGCAAAATTGACTGAAAATCACAATCAGGACTTAACCGGGCGGCAGTCCCGTGAAACAATATGTTTCAAACATGACTCGACTGAGATGGCTCGCGGGAGCTGCCTCAGTCGTTTTTCTTTTTACGACGCACATACAGTGCGAATCGTCTTCGATCCGGAAACGAACTGAAGAATATGACAAGGCATCTGACGTCTCTTTACGATCTGACGCCTCAGGACGTGCTGGCTATTCTCGACCGTGCAGCTGACCTGAAGACGAAGTACAGAAACGGTGTTTGTCCGCAGTTGTTGCAGGGACGAGTCCTTGCACAAATGTTTGAAAAGCCGTCACTCAGGACTCGCAACAGTTTTGAAGCCGCCATGATCAACCTTGGCGGAGCCGGCATTTTTCTCACGACCGAGGAAGCCGGGCTGAACGGTCGAGAGTCACTGCGGGATGTTGCAACCGTACTTAGCTCGTATAGTGCCATTATCACCATGCGCACATTCTCTCAGCAGTTGATCGAAGATTTCGCGAAGATCAGCAGCTGTCCGGTCATTAACGCTCTTTCCGATGAACGTCATCCATGCCAGGCACTGACCGACCTTCTGACAATTCGTGAAACGTTCGGGCGACTGCAGGGTCTGCACTTGGTTTTTGTCGGAGACGGCAATAATGTTGCGATGTCACTGGCAATCGCATCCGCCATGATCGGAATGAAGTTTACACTGGCGGTACCACAGGGATTCGCAATGTCAGACGAATTCTGTTCTGATCTGTCACACCGATTTCCGGAATCGAAAGTGGATCAGGTGCACGATCCAACGTCAGCCGTTGCCACGGCTGACGTTATCTATACGGACGTGTGGGCCAGTATGGGGCAGGAAGAAGAAGCCGATCGCAGAAAACGGGCCTTTGTCCGGTTTCAGGTTAATACCGAGCTGATGAGTCATGCTCCTGAAGGAGCAAAGTTTATGCACGATTTACCGGCAAAACGCGGCCTTGAAGTCACAGACGACGTGATGGACGGCAGCAGTAGTATCGTGTTTCAGCAGGCAGAGAATCGAATGCATCTGGCACGAGGTTTGTTTGCCTGGCTGCTGGCTCAATGAGAAAACTGCAAGACCAGTGGAATGCGGTGACCGAATCGCGCTGGTGTCTGCTTGCTGTTGTGTTTGTTGTCGTCAGCGCGGCGCCCGCATTCTGTCAGGATGATCTGTCACATTCTCCAGCCAAAACCCACGACGTGTCTTCAGAATGGCAGGTCGAAGCTACGGTTATCAGGGTGTTGACGCCGCATGACATCCGGCCCGACCGCAGGTATCGAGTGCTGTATGTGCTGCCCGTTGAAAGCCGGTTGACAACGCGATGGGGGGACAGCATCACAGAAACTATCAAACACGACCTGCACAACAAGCATCAGCTGATCTGCGTCTTTCCGACCTTTGCTGACCTCCCGTGGTATGCAGATCACCCCACGGACAGGCAGCTCAGGCAGGAAACCTATCTGCTGCGGGAGGTTGTGCCGTTGATCGAAGCAGAGTATCCGGCGCGGACTGACGTGTCCGGTCGGTTGCTGGTGGGCTTCAGTAAGTCCGGCTGGGGCGCGTGGAGCCTGTTACTGCGCAATCCGCAGTTCTTTGGCAGGGCTGCGGCTTTCGATGCTCCAATGATGATGGACGCGCCGGGGAAGTACGGTTCCGGCCCGATATTCGGTACTCCTGAGAATTTCTTCAATTACCAGGTCAGTCGTCAGCTGAAACTGCGTGCATCTGAACTTAAGCAAACCAGGCCTCGCCTTGCCCTGTTCGGAAAGGGAAACTTTCAGGATGATCATGAACGAGTGGCCGAACTGCTGCAGATACTGCAGATTCCGCATCATCAAGACGATTCGACCGAGAGAGAACATTCCTGGCACAGCGGATGGTTGCCGAATGCCGTGCACTGGCTGGCAGGTGCACAGTGACCGTTTGTGTGCTCAGAGCGACGCTGTCATGAATATTCGATTGATCGCCGATGCCGGTGATTCAATAGCGAACAGGACAGTAATGAGTTTATACTGCTGACGCATCTGTGCGTGGTTTTTCATTCTGAAGGCGGGAATCCTGCTGATAAGATTCCTGCGGTTTCCAAATTTGTCTGATCCTGAATCTGATATGGCATTCGAATACGAAAAAGTAAAGGGCATTCTGGTGTGTCCCAGATGCAAGGGGGAACTTGTTCACGATGGCGATACGCTGGTGTGTGTGAACCCTGAGACGCGCTGGAGTTACCCGATTGTCGATGACATTCCGCGACTGCTGGTGGACGAAGCGAAAGAGTTGTCAGTTGACGACTGGCGTGAGGTCATGCAGCGACAGGGACGTGACGCCAGTACAGGGCTGCCAGGCTGATCGTTGTGCAGACACTATTTGTAACAGGTACGGACACAAGCGTGGGCAAGTCATGGGTGGCCAGTCTCATTCTGCGCCAGTTACGGCAGGATGGTGTCAGGATCGGAGCATACAAGCCTGTCTGCAGCGGTGCAGAAGTCATGGACGACGGCTCGAGAGTGTGGTCAGACGTGACGGTTCTGGCAGACGCTATCAACTGGCCGGGAGAACTGGACGCAATTTGCCCACAACGATTTATACATGCTGTCGCGCCCAATGTGGCGGCCGGGCTGGAAGGGCGCGAAGTCGGCGACGAACTGCTGCGCACAGGACTTCAGGGCTGGGAAGGCATCGCGGATTATGTTGTTGTTGAAGGCGCTGGCGGGTTGTTATGCCCCCTTTCTGCCCGCACCACGGTGGCCGATCTGGCTGCTGAATTGCGGGCACCGTTGATCATTGTGGCCCCAAATCGGCTGGGGGTTATCAATCATACTCTGCTGACGGTGGAAGTTGCCCGCCGTCGAGAGCTGACGACAGCAGCCATTGTGCTGAACTGTTGCGACGTTGTGGATGTTGATTCTGATCCGTCTGTCAGTACGAACCAAAAGCAACTTCAGCATTGGCTACCCGAAGTGCCGATCCTTGAGTGTCGACATGCAGCCAGCCGCCTGGTTAACCAGTCTGTTGTTCAAACAGACGAACTACTTGAGTTCTTCGGGGCATAGGCACTGATTCGTTCACGCATGAGCCTCTGAATTACACCGTATTAACGTGCACTGGAGTACCGAGTTAATGTCAATTCAGCGTGCTGAAGAGCTGAAGCGTGAATGGACCGACAAGCACGTTATTATCCGCCCGGGCGTTCCCGAACTGAAGCGTTTTGATGGTTTGGTCGGACGGGTTCGGACGGTTAATATGAACTGTCGGTTGTTAATTGAATTTGACACACCCGCGGATATCAGCTGGTACGATGTTGATCCGCTATTTGTCACGATAGTTGATTCGGGACCTATGGAACTATCGCGTGATGAGTCGGTCAATAGTACGAAATCCGGTACGAATACTGCTGCGGCTGTCAGTGCCACAACCGACGAAACGACCGCCGTTTCCGTCGCTGCAGACGCTTCCGTGTCGCCTCCGGGCTCTGCTCCCGGAATGAGTCCGTTGGATCAGATTCGCAAACAGGCCGCGGCTGCCGCAGCCCCTGGTGGTCCGGTGCGTCCGAGTGTCGTTGCACCGGATTCGAAAGTCTCTCAGGCGTCCGGTTTGGCACAGAAGTCGACCGCGGCAAGTCCGCTGGATCAGATTCGTCAGCAGGCCGCTGCCGGGAAATCTACAGCAGCGACGGGCGCGGCAGTATCCGACTCGCCTGCTCAGGTGGAAAATGTTCAGAAGTCGTCGCCGGCAACGCGTGGAGCGTCCGACACGTCTGTAACAGTGTCTGCGGATGATGCCGGCGAAGCGTCGACAACCATGGCGCAGGCGGCATCTGGTGATTCTGCTGACGGTTCAGTTTTATCGTTCGACGGCAGCAATCCATTCGATCAGATTCGAGCCCAGGCTGCTGGTGAATCTGTCGGGGCGGGTAACTCCCATGGAACGCCGTCGATTTTTGACCATATTCGGGCTCAGGCCGCGGCTGACGAACCGGACACAGCTTAAAGAACGTTTCCATACTGAAATTTGATCCGGGTGCCCGGGGTTAGTGCGCAAGGAACCTTCGGGAAAGCGGATGCTTCCGAAGTTTCCTTTGTTCGGCACCGGTCACCTTCCGGAAGATTTGAAACCGCTGTTCGATAGTCGTTTCGTAATTTCCACGAGCCAGCATCGACTACGACAACAGTTAAATTGCTCTAAAGGTCCAGAACACGGTCCATTTGAGCGGCTATGTCCGCCAGTCGTTTTCGATCGCCGCCGGGTACTTCCGCAGTAGCCCAGCCGCGATAGTCGATCTTTAGTAGTTCCCTGCGGACCTTATCCCATTCGACGCTGCCTTCGCCCAGCGGCATGCCGAACCCCTTCCGCATGCCTTCGTTCATGGCGACGTTCAGGTCGTACTCTTTGATATCCAGTTTTGCGACTCGTTTGCCGAGCACTTCTATCCAGTGCTGCGGCCAGCCCCAGCGAACCACGTTGCCGACATCAAAATAAACCTGTACCCATGGGCTGTTCAGTTCATCAACAAAACGCAACATTGACAGTGGTTCGATCAGGTAAGATGCCCAGACGTTTTCAATAAGAATCTGAATTTCATTCTTCGCCGCATGATCCATCGCCCTTCGGATAATGTCCTGAGTCTCTTTGTAGTTCTGCATATAGCGGATTTTTCGATCGTATCTGACTACATGCAACACGCTGGTTGCGCCATAAAATCTGGCCTGGTCGATAGCACCGGCGATATCCGGATTGCTGGAATTCACGACGCCGTGTATTGGCAATCCGGTAGTTTCACTGGCTTTCGCCAGTTCCTTCACCTGCGCGACATCCGTTGGCTTCAACTGCGTTCGCGGCTCGACGCCGTCAAATCCCAGATCCTTCAGCATCTTCAGCTTATCAACGGCCGACAGTTTTTCGGTCACCATGTGATACTTAACGGCTTTGCGAATGCGGTCGGTAAACTCGCCTGACCGATTGCTGGCCGCCACCACAGGCGCAACATCTCCGGCAGCAACAAGTCCCGCCGCTGCAGTGAGCGCCTGCCCGACAAACGTACGACGCTGAAGGGGGTATGACATCAATAACTCCTCATCAGGAACTTACACGGCAGAAAAAATCGAACTTTGAACGATACCGGTGCTGTCTGCGAACGAGTCTCGTTCGATCTTCATTGACCGCAGAATACTGAGGTAAACATTCGACATCAGCGTCTCGCCGTCGCGCCAGTACGAACCATGTTTCAGGCCCATGTTTGAACCACCGGCTAGTAGTGTTGGGAGATTTCTTGGATTATGAGTTGTACTGGCACCGCTGCCAAACAGGACGATGCTGTTATCCAGGATACTTCCCTCGCGATCTTTGTAAGACTGCAATCGCTCAAAGAAGTACGCCAGTTGCTCACTGAGAAAACGGTCGTACTTCGCAAAATTCAACTGGCCGTTTTTGTCGCCAGCGTGCGACAGGCTGTGGTGAGTCCGGCTGAGGCCGAGCTTCAGCGGGAAGGTATCGCTGATGCCCATGCCGTCTTCGCGGTTCAACATGAAGGCG